>CAVTHZ010000008.1:0-664361 GCA_963734675.1 uncultured Acidobacteriaceae bacterium | reverse complement strand
GAACGATTCGGCCAGATCTCACTTCTGCCGTGTAGTTTCTACTGTCCTCTACAGCTTTGACACCACGCATGGAGCCTATCCGATCGGCCCATTGATCCAGGGCACAGACGGAAACTTCTACGGCACAACGGTTAGCGGTAGCACCGGATACGGCGAGGTATTCAAGATCACACCTACCGGCAAGCTGACTGTCCTCCACGTTATGAACTTTACAACGGATGGGGCAAATCCCATGCCGGCCTCGTGCAAGCCACGGATGGCAACTTCTACGGCGCGAATCCAAACGGCGGCGCGGGCAGTGGTTCTGACTGCCCCGACGGTTTGCGGCACCATCTTCAAGGTCACGAAGGCGGGAGTTTTCTCCCCTGTATACGACTTCGATCAGACCACCGGCCAGTTCCTCCCTTATACGACCATGATGCAGCACACGAATGGCATAATCTACGGCACGACCGAGCTTGGTGGCACTGGAAACGTTGACTCTTCCTGTGGCGCCGGGAAACTGCGGAGTGCTTTACAGTCTCAACATCGGAGCGAAACCGTTTGCCGCCCTCGTTTCGACCTCTGGGCAAGGTGAGAGAAAAGATTGAAATCCTCGGCCAGAATTTCAGCAGATCCTCGGGCGGTGACCTTCGGCGCCGTGCCCGCGACGACCGTTACGTTGAGCGGCACGACGTTCCTCACTGCCACAGTTCCGAGTGGGGCGACTACAGGTCCGGTGACGGTCACGACAAGCAGCGGGACGCTGACCAGCAGCAAAACATTCCGAGTGACGCCACAACTTAAGACCTTCAGTCCGCCAAGCGGACCGGTAGGGACAGTCGTGACGATCACAGGCGTGAGCCTGACGCAGGCCACGAAGGTGACCTTCGGCGGCGTGGCGGCGACCAGCTTCACCGTGAACTCGGACACGCAAGTGACTGCGACCGTGCCTACGGGGGCGAAGACGGGAAAGATCGTGATTACGACGCCGGGCGGCACTGCGTCCAGCGCCACGAGCTTCACGGTAACGTAGCCACGAGTTTGTGTTTGTGCACTTGAGTGCAACCATGCATCCAGAATCAAGCTTCACGAGGAAGCCATGTCACTTCGTCGCGCCCTATCGTCGCCCGCCGTATTCTTAATCGTCCTATTCGCCATAGTTCTGGCCGCTTTGGCCCAGAGCGATGGCGGAGCTGGGCGGCCGCTTTCGGCCGCTTCGCCGCAGCCTCGCAGCAGCCTCTGGGTCTCCCGACTGGACCTTACAGACGATTCCGCCCTCCCGACCGCGAGGTGCGAATCCTTTGCCGGGGCCGGGTCTTCCGGGGCTAGGTGTGCCGGCCGATCCGCTTGGTCTGTTGGCTGGCGGTCAGGGGATATCCCGCGCGTCCTCGCGCCAGGCTCCGTTTGCGCCTGGCAGCGCAGATGCCAGTTCAATTTTTCTGGAAGCAACAACTACAGTTCCTGCGGATTGGCGTATTCGGTTGCAGTCGCGGATGTGAATGGCGACGGACATCCGGACTTGCTGGTGGCCAACCAGTGCGCCGACAGCAACACCTGTAGCAACGGTGGCACTGTAGGCGTGCTGTTGGGCAACGGCGACGGCACCTTTCAACCAGCGGTCATCTACAACTCCGGCGGCGAGTATGCGTATTCGGTTGCGGTGGCAGATGTGAATGGCGACGGACATCTCGACCTGCTGGTGGTCAACCAGTGTGCCAGCAGCAGCAGTTGCGATAACGGGGGCACCGTAAGTGTGCTCTTGGGTAATGGCGACGGTACCTTTCAAACGGCGGTCAGTTACAACTCCGGCGGCGAGTATGCGTATTCGATTGCCGCGGCAGATGTGAATGGCGATGGATATCCCGACCTGCTGGTGGCCAATCAGTGTGCCAACAGCAGCAATTGCTTAAACGGCGGCGCGAGCGTGCTGCTGGGCAACGGCGATGGCACGTTTCAAGCGGCGGTCACCTACAACTCGGGCGGCGAGTATGCATTTTCGGTTGCAGTGGCGGATGTGAATGGCGACGGACATCCCGACCTGCTGGTGGCCAACGACTGTGCCAGCAGCAGCAATTGCTCGAACGGCACTCTCAGTGTGTTGTTGGGCAACGGCGATGGCACCTTTCAAGCGGCGGTCAGCTACAACTCCGGCGACCTGTATGCGAAGTCGGTTGCGGTGGCGGACGTGAATGGCGACGGATATCCCGACCTGCTGGTGGCCAGCCTGTGCGCCAACCGCAGCAATTGCACGGGCGGAGCTGTAGATGTGTTGTTGGGCAACGGCGATGGCACTTTTCAAACAGCGGTGAGCTACGGCTCGGGCGGCAGGATGCATATTCGGTTGCGGTGGCGGATGTGAATGGCGATGGAAAGCCCGACCTGCTGGTGACCAACCATTGTGCCAGACGGGGGCAATTGCGACGAACGGCGCTGTCAGTGTGTCTGTTGGGCAATGGGGACGGCACTTTTCAAACAGCAGTGACCTACGGCTCGGGCGGAGCTAATGCCTCTTCGGTTGTGGTGGCGGATGTAAATGGCGACGGACAGCCCGACCTGCTGGTGGCCAATTAGTGTGCCGAGAGCTGTGGGCAACGGCAATTTGCTCGAGCGGGGGCGTAAGTGTGCTATTGGGTAATGGCGACGGCACTTTCCAAGCAGCGGTGACACACGGCTCGGGCGGATGGGTCGCATCGTCGGTTGCGGTGGCGGATGTGAATGGGGATGGCAAGCCCGACCTGCTGGTAGCGAACTTGTGCGCCAGCAGCAGCAGCAACTGTCCGAACGGTGGCACGTGAGCGTCTCTTGGGTAACGGCGACGGCACTTTCCAAACAGCGGTGACCTACGGCTCGGGTGGGAGGTACGCATATTCGGTCGCGGTGGCGGACGTGAACGGCGATGGCAAGCCCGACCTGCTGGTAGCGAACGAGTGCGCGAGCGCACAACTGTCGAACAACGGCGTCGTGGGTGTGCTGTTGGGCAATGGCGACGGGACCTTTCAAACAGCGGTGACCTACGACTCCGGCGGGAATGTTGCTGTTTCGGTCGCAGTGGCAGATGTGAATGGCGATGGAAAGCCCGACCTGCTGGTGGCGAATTTTGGGTGGTTACACAGAACTCCTGTACCAACGGCACAGTGGGTGTGCTGTTGGGCAACGGCGACGGCACCTTCCAGACGGCGGTGCACCTACGGCTCGGGCGGGTCGATACTGATTTCGGTTGCGGTGGCGGATGTGAATGGCGATGGCAAGCCCGACCTGCTGGTGGCCAACTTGTGCGTGAGCAGCAGCAACTGCTCGAACAGCGCTGTCAGTGTTCTCCTGGGCAACGGCGATGGCACCTTTCAAGCGCCGGTCAGCTACAACTCCGGCGGCGCGTATGCGTATTCGGTTGCAGTGGCGGATGTGAATGGCGATGGAAAACCCGACCTGCTGGTGGCCAACGAGTGTGCCAGCACCAGCACTTGCAGTAACGGCGGCGCGCTGGGTGTGTTGCTGGGCAATGGCGACAGTACCTTTCAAGCGGCTCAAATCACTCTCACTCCATCAGAGCTCAGTACTGGCCAGATTGCTGTTTCCGATTTCAACGGCGACGCCAAGCTCGACGCAGCGATTGGGAGCGGGTCGGTTCTGCTTCTGGGAAATGGTGACGGCACCTTCCAGGCGCCCCTCAATCTCGGTGTCGGCGGACCGGGCGCCGCGGTCGGGGATTTCAACGGCGACGGCAAGCCCGACTTGGCGGTCGGCGGCGTCACTGTTCTGCTCAACATCGCCACTGGATTCCACTATGCGACCACCACGGCCGTTTCTTCCTCGGCGAATCCGGCCAACGCGGGCAACTCCGTGACCTTCACCGCGACGGTGGCTCCCGCTTACAATGCCGGGCCGCTCACGGGCAGCGTTACTTTCTACGACGGCGTGAACCCGCTGTCCACGGTCGCAATCAGCAGTGGGCAGGCGCAGTTCTCGACGTCTTCGCTGGCCCTGGGTTCGCACTCGATTACGGCTAGCTACACTGGGGACACAAACTACCTTCCGAGCACGTCCGCGATCTTGACCGAAACCATCAATACAACGGTGACCACGACGAACCTGATCTCGTCGATGCCCACATCCGTCTACGCACAGTCGGTCACTTTCACCGCCAGCGTGACCAGCGCGAGCGGCACGCCCACCGGAACTGTTTCGTTCACAGACGGCGCTACCTCTCTGGGACGGTTCCCCTGGTCAGTGGAAGTGCGGCACTCAGCACCTCGGCCTTAATTGCAGGAACACACACCATCACGGCGACCTACAGTGGTGACTCGAACTTCACCACCAGTTCGGCGAATATCTCTCAGGTAGTGAATCAGGCGACTACGGTTACCAGCGTTTCCTCTAGCTTGAATCCAGCGGTATGGGGTTAAACGATCTCCCTCTCCGCCGCTGTGACTCCGCAATATGGTGGCAGCACCACCGGTACAGTCACGTTTTACGATGGCGCGACAACGCTAGGTAACAGCCCTGTTAGCGGGAATGTAGCCAGCCTGAACGGAGTTGCTCTGGCCGCGGAACGCACACAATCAGTGCAAGCTACAACGGCGACGGCAATTTCCTCGCGAGCAAATCAGCGCCTCTGAGTCAAACGGTGAATCAGTCGACAACAACGATTCAGCTGTTCTCCAGCGCAAACCCGTCCTATCTAAATCAGACGGTATACTTCCAGCCAGTGGTTGTCTCGCAATACGGTGGGACGGTCGCAGGCACGGTGATGTACAAGCAGGGGAATACCACGTTGGCGGTTCTGGACTATGCGATTCCCTACAGCACGACGTACACCACGACAGGAACGCGCTTCATCACCGCCGTCTATTCTGGCGACAATGACAACCTCGGTAGCACCTCCGCGGCGCTGAAGCAAGTCGTCAATGCCTTGCCCGCAGCGACCATCACGAAAGTCGTCACTTCGGGCAGCCCAACCTATATCAATCAGTCCGTAACGTTCACATCCACCACAACCTCGACGTACGGCCCAATTCCCGATGGAGAAACTGTCACTTTCTACGACGGCGCGACAGCTATCGGAACCGTCCCCACTACGAGCGGGGTGGCCTCCTTCACGACATCTACCCTCTCGGCGAAAACACACACCATTAAAGCCACATACATCGGAGACGCCACCTTCAAGAGCAGCTCGGGAACAGTGAAGCAAGTTGTACAACTTTACCCCAGTTCGGTGACCGCACCGACTTCCAGCCTCAATCCTTCTGTCTACGGACAGTCGGTGACGCTCACAGCAACGGTGACTTCCACGGCTCCTTCCGCGCCAACCGGAACCGTGACCTTCAAGAACGGAACGACGTCGGTTGGTACCGCCGCTCTTAATCCGAGCGGGCTAGCGACACTGACCAAGACCAACCTGCCTGCCGGAACGCTCTCGATCACTGCGGCGTACAACGGCGATTCTGAAACAGCCAAGAGTACTTCCGCGTCGCTAGCTCAGACGGTGAATCAGGCGGTTGTGAGCATGACGCTAACTTCGTCCCCGAATCCATCGAATAGCGGCCAATCGGTGAAGTTCACCTCCACTCTGACCAGCACTGGTAGCTCTGCCCAACGGTCAGACCGTCACTTTCAGCTACAATGGCACGACGCTCGGAACGGCGACCATCACGGGAGGGAAGGCGACTACGCCTTACCACGACTTTGCCGTCCGGCTCGGATCAGGTGACGGCCGCCTATGCGGGAAATGCAGACTACAGTTCGGCATCGGCTTTGGTAACGCAGACCGAACTGAATCTGCGTATCACGTCTGTCGAGTCCTCTGAAGTCAATGCGACAAATCGCCTAAAGAGCGCTCGGGTGTACAGCGGAGAGCCCGCTGAAACGGCTGAAATCCGGCACATTCAAGGTGAGTATGTGGCTCACGCTATGAACGTACATCGCTGCGGCCAAGCGCGCATCGTGCACCTGAACGCCCATCACCGCTTGCTGTACGACAATCCTGCCTCCACTCTCGATAAACGGCTTCACTATCTGGTAAAGAGACTCATGCCGGCTTCGATTGCGCGCACTTCGCGTTCGGCCTCGGCCACGGTCAAACCTAGACCATTGCGCTACCAGAGGGCGCGTCATTGCGTTCCAAAGTTCGGCAATGTTCTGGTGTGTATAAGTGAAGGATTGTGCCTTGCAGAGGCAAGCCGAGAAAGCGCCGTGTCGACGAGTCTGATGCTGAGGATCGGACCGCCGTGTCATGCGTAGCAGGATGTTCGTATCAACGAGACACGACGAAATCGCCATCTAGTCGTGATCCTGGTAGAGCCACTCACGCGAAATGGTCTCGGGCAACGGCGGAATCTTATCCGAGAACTGGGCCAGAGAGTCGAGCCAGGCACGAACCTCTTCTTGCGTGCGCGGCTGCCGAGGTCTAGCAGGACGCGCTAACTGTTGGGCCAAAATTTCTTGGACATAGGCTTCTAGAGACAGGCCGCGCGCCTTGGCTGCTGCAGCGAGTTCATCGGGAATGTTGACGGTGACTACCATGGCAAGAACTTTAGCACGAATTCGAATCAAAAGCCTGAAATCGGTGGCCGCACAGGTGTGCCATAAGTGTGCCATGCCATTCGATCCCTTATGCGCTAACTCGCTTCTCTTCAATACCAGACCAGTTTGCTTCCGTGCGGGCCTGATTGTCGGTAAGTTGTTGATGTTTAATGGTGCTCAGACGCGGAAGACCCTATCAGACTCGCCTACTCTTAATCAGTTGCGCTGTCGAATAAGCGTAGGCACAGCACTGAGTTGCCGATTCGCGATTGCTGATTGTGGCGCAATTGTGTCGCGCATTTTCAGCAACGCAGTTTGCTTTAATGGATTGCGGACGAGCACCGTGCTGGGCCCTCCTCTCGAAACATTTTGACAGGTGAGGCAGGGCGGAACAGCTCGGACCCGCAAGGCGATTTTAGGGCGATTACAAACGGCCGCTACTTGGGCTGATCTGGAAAAGGCATCTCGTGGTATTGAAAGAGTTGCAAGGGCGTTGCGCCGGAGTGAAAGTCGCCGTCGTCGAAGTCGGATCCACCGTGGTCTTCGTGGTTCTCGTTTTCTCGGTCGTGCTTCATGAGATTTTGAGAATCCTCAATTACTTCGGCTGGTAGCACTGAGTAGCAGTCGCGGGCCGGGTCGGGACAGCCAGGCTGTCGCGCTGTTCCATTTTTCAATGCGTCGCCGACGCGGCCCTGAAGGGCCGCTCTTTCACGCTATCTTCCACTTCCAGTGAAGCTATTTCAGCGAGACCAACTTCTCCACCAACTCCGAGTAGTCCTTCTTCTCGAGGCCGTGGACTTGTTTGTTGTATTCGTCCACTTTGGTCGAATAGTTCATCGAGCAGAATTTGGGGCCGCACATGGAGCAGAAGGCGG
The DNA here is from genome assembly GCA_963734675.1 of uncultured Acidobacteriaceae bacterium. Taxonomy (GTDB): domain Bacteria; phylum Acidobacteriota; class Terriglobia; order Terriglobales; family Acidobacteriaceae; genus Sulfotelmatobacter. The sequence goes on along the minus strand of CAVTHZ010000008.1, from coordinate 656,985 downwards.
CTTCTTTGTAGTAGTCGTCGGGCAGGGTTTCGTCGTGCATGGAGCGGGCGGTTTCGGGATCGAGCGAGAGCGCGAACTGTTTCTCCCAATCGAATTTGTAGCGGGCGTAGCTGAGGGCGTCGTCGCGGTCGCGGGCGCCGGGACGTCCGCGGGCGATGTCGGCGGCGTGGGCGGCGATCTTGTAGGCGATGATGCCGTCCTTCACGTCCTTTTCGTTGGGCAGCCCGAGATGCTCTTTCGGCGTGACGTAACAGAGCATGGCCGCGCCGTACCAGCCGATCATGGCCGCGCCGATAGCGCTGGTGATGTGGTCGTAGCCGGGAGCGATGTCGGTGACGAGCGGGCCCAGCGTATAGAACGGAGCTTCGTAGCAGAGTTCGACTTCTTTCTCGACCTGCTCTTTGATCTTGTCCATGGGGACGTGGCCGGGGCCTTCGATCATGACCTGCACGTCGTGCTCCCAGGCTTTCTTCGTCAGTTCGCCTAGAGTTTCCAGTTCGGCGAACTGGGCTTCGTCGCTGGCATCGGCGACGCAGCCGGGGCGGAGGCCGTCGCCCAGCGAAAAGCTGACGTCGTACTTCTTGAAGATTTTGCAGATGTCGTCGAAGTGCTCGTAAAGAAAATTTTGTTTGTGATTGTATGCCATCCATTGCGCCAGGATAGCGCCGCCGCGGCTCACGATGCCGGTGATGCGCTTGGAAATCAGTGGCAGATACTGGATCAGCACGCCGGCGTGGATCGTCATGTAATCGACGCCCTGCGCGGCTTGCTCTTCGATTACTTCGAGCATCACTTCGGCGTTCAGATCTTCCACGCGTTTCACGCGCGAGATGGCTTCGTAAATCGGCACGGTGCCGATGGGCACGGGCGAGTGGCGCAGGATGGCTTCGCGGATGTTCGTGAATGTCGCCGCCGGTGGAGAGATCCATGACGGTATCGGCGCCGTAGTGTACCGCGGTGTGCAACTTCTTCAATTCTTCGTTGACTTCCGAGGTGACCGCAGAGTTGCCGATGTTGGCGTTGATCTTGCACAGCGAGGCCACACCGATGGCCATAGGCTCGAGTTCGGGATGGTTGATGTTCGCGGGAATAATCATGCGGCCGCGGGCTACTTCGTCGCGCACGAGTTCGGGGGCGATCTTCTCTTTGTGTGCGATAAACGACATTTCCTCGGTGATTACGCCCTGGCGGGCGTAGTGCATCTGCGAAAAATTGCCGTCCTTACTGTTCCGCGCGCGCGAGGTCAGCCACTCTGCGCGGGGCTTTGGGACGGAGTATCCGTTGCCGGAGTTGCCGTTAGTAGGCGTCATATAAGGCCAGCTTTCATGGGAATTGTATAGACCAAGATTATACGCGCAGGTTCCGCTGGAGGGTATGATTAGCGGACGAGTTGTTAGTGCTGCAGGTTCAATGACGAGGTTTTTCAACGAGAGATTCCTCATCCCGCTGGTGGGAAGGGCGGTCCTTTGGAATGACGCCATTGAGAATAACGCTCTTCTTGAAGATTCAGAACAGCCGGGCTTAGAATCTCAACCGTTGTTTCAAAGGAGAATTTCTGCTCATGCGATGCTTTCGTCTCATTCTTTTTCTCTTTGCGTTCCCGTTTGCTTTGGTTTCGTTATGTGCATTCGGGCAAACCACATCTTCCGAGCCAGCGCAAGGCTTCAGCGTCGACAACATCGACAAGAGCGTCGACCCGTGCGTGGATTTTTACCAATATGCTTGCGGGAACTGGCTGAAAAAATCAGAGATTCCTCCCGATCAATCGCAGTGGGTGAGTTTTGTGGAACTGCATGAGCGCAATCTGGATATCGAGCACGGAATATTGGAAAAAGCTGCGGCGGGTGGAGCGAGCCGCGATGGAGTCGATCAGAGAATCGGCGATCTGTACGGCTCCTGCATGAACGAAAAGGCGGTAAATGAGGAGGGGATCGCGCCGCTGAAGCCGGAACTCGATCGCATCGCCGCCGTGAAGGATAAGAAGGCGCTGATGGGCGAGATTGCGCTTGTGCATCTTGTCGGGCCGAGTCCACTATTCAATTTCTATTCCAATTCAGACTTGCACAATGCCAACCAGGTGATTGCGTATATCGACCAGGGAGGACTGACGCTGCCGGACCGGGATTACTACATCAAAGACGATGACAAGATGAAGGCGATGCGGGAGCACCTGGTGGAATACATTACGCAGTCGTTCGTTCTGGATGGCGAAAGTCCGCAGCGGGCGGGGGATTCCGCGCAGACAGTGCTACGCATTGAAACGGCACTGGCCAAAGCTTCGATGGATCGAACGGCGCGCCGTGATCCCAAAAATCGCGATCATAAAATGACTCGCGAGCAAGCAGCCGCGCTTGGACCCGACTTTTATTTGAATGAATATTTCGCCGCGGTGGGTGCGCCGAATTTCACTGAGCTGAATGTGACTAATCCGGACTTCTTCAAGCAAGTCAACGGCGAACTGGATTCCGAATCGCTGGATGCACTGAAGACCTACGTGAGCTGGCACGTGATCAGTGCGGCTGCGCCGTGGCTTTCGCAGCCCTTTGTGGACGCTAACTTCAAGTTTCAGCAGAACCTGACCGGGCAAAAAGAAATCCAGGCACGCTGGAAGCGGTGTGTGAATCTTACCGATCACGAGTTAGGCGAGGCGCTGGGGCAGCGTTATGTGGCAGCCACGTTTCCCCCGGAGAGCAAGGCGCGAATGCTGAAGATGGTAGACGCGCTCGAGAAATCCCTGGGAGAGGATATTCAGGATCTTTCCTGGATGAGTGAAGAAACCAAGAAGCAGGCGATGGTGAAGCTCGAGGCCATTCGCAATAAGATCGGCTATCCGGATAAATACCGCGATTACAGCTCGGTGGTGATCAAACCCGATGATCTGCTGGGCAACATTTCGCGCGCGAACGAGTTTGAGTCGAAACGCCAGATTGCCAAGATCGATAAGCCGCTCGACCGCAAAGAGTGGGGCATGACGCCGCCAACGGTGAACGCGTATTACAGCCCGCCGTTTAACGAGATTGTGTTTCCAGCCGGAATCCTGCAGCCGCCATTTTTCGACAAGTCGATGGACGATGCAGTGAACTTCGGAGGCATCGGGCTTGTGATCGGACATGAGCTGACACATGGCTTCGATGACCAGGGACGAAAGTACGATCCGCAAGGGAACCTGCGGGACTGGTGGACGGAGCAGGATGGAAAGGAATTCGAAAAGCGTGCCAGTTGCGTTGCCAACGAGTATTCGAGCTTCGTGGCAGTTGACGATTTGCACCTTAACGGAAGGCTTACGCTCGGCGAAAACACGGCCGATAACGGCGGCGCAAGAATCGCGTTGATGGCCCTGGAGCATATGATTGCGGCCGACAAAACCGGAAAGGAAGGCCAATCGATCGATGGTTATACGCCGGAGCAGCGCTTTTTCTTAGGGTTTGGGCGAGTGTGGTGTGAATTGCGGCGTCCGGAGGTCGCGCGGGTGCGCGTCCTCACAGATCCGCATTCTCCGGGCAAATACCGTGTGGATGGCGTGGTGCAGAACATGCCAGAGTTCCAGAAAGCCTTCGGGTGCAAGCCGGGCCAGCCGATGGCTCCAGAGAACGCATGCCATGTGTGGTGAGGCATGTGCATGTGTGGTTGGGTGCTCGCGAGTCAATGCTGGGCGAGTGGGTGCGCCTGCTAGTTGTTGACCTCTAGCGAGATGGTCATGGGCAGGCCTTCAAAGAGGAATTTGACCTCGAGCCGAGCGGTATTGGTGAGGGAGTGTAGGTCATATTCCGTTCCCGTGATTACGGTGGGGACCGAGAGCATGCAGCCATCCCCGAGTCCGGCGATTTTGTTCTTGAAATTGCCTGCGACCATATTGCAAACCTCGCCGAAGGCGTCGCACATTTCAGGCCCAGCCTGATCGGCATCGATGCCGAGCATTTTGGAAGCCATCAGTGCAACGGACTTGTGATCGCAGCCAATGCTCAATACTCCGCACAATTGGCCGGCAAGGCCGACCATCGCCGTAATATCGGGACGCAATTCATTTGCGCCGTCGGGAGGAGTTAACTTGCAGCCCAGCATCAGTTCAAAAACTTCCTGTGATGCGACTTCCAGGAGAGGAATCCAGTTTTGATGGGCGGTGCCACCCGCCAGGGCTTCGCTGGTTGAGTTCATGCTTTCACCGCCAGTAGGGGAATAACGTGTTCCTTGACCTGATCCGGGGTAAACGGCTTACGGATATACCCGCGAGCGCCAGCGGACAAGGCTTGTACGACATGAGCCTCACTTCCCTCGGTTGTGATCATTACAACGGGCACATCTTTTGCATTGGCCACCGCGGGAAGCTGTTTCACAAACTCTAATCCGTCCATTACCGGCATGTTGATATCGCAGAGGATTAAATCGACCTGATTTGAGGCGAGAATGCCCAGAGCCTCGGCGCCGTTGCCAGCGCCAAAAACTGCGACCAACTCGAGCCCCGCCTGTACCAGGGACCGCTCCACAATCTTCCGCATCACTGAGGAATCGTCGACAATAAGAGCCCGTATGCTGTTCATGAGGTTCTACGCGTCCTCTTCTTGGCGGAATTGCAGACCTGGCTGCATCCGCCGAGTTCTATATCGGCATACTAAGGTTGAACTTTAGGGGCTTCCGGGCTTGCAGGAACTGGGTGAATCCTTTCGCTGTCGAGTTGCATGCTTGCGCGCTGACTGAGAGGAGAGGAAACTTGTCGCATGAAGATGAATACAAAATTACTGCAGACTTTGCCCAAGGTTTTGTTGCACGAGCATCTGGATGGCGTGTTGCGACCGCAAACCATCCTCGACCTGGCGAAAGACGCGGGGTACACAAATCTGCCGACGACTGACGTGCAGGCGCTTGGAGAGTGGTTTTTTCGCGGCGCGAATCAGGGGAGCCTGGGGAAATATCTGGAAGGTTTTATACACACAATTGCAGTTATGCAGACGGAAGAGGCGCTGCAGCGCGTCGCTTACGAGCAGGCGGAAGACTTGAGCCGGGACGGGGTACTTTATTTTGAGACCCGCTTCGCCCCGGTCTTTCATACTCAGAAAGGCTTAACTCATCAGCAAATCGTGTCGGCGGTGCTGAAAGGATTGGAGCGAGGCAGGAAAGACTTTGGAATTTCTTCCGGCTTGATCATTTGCGCCATGCGCAATATGAACACTTCTCTTGAAATGGCGGAACTGGCGGTCGATTTCAGGGAGCGCGGGGTGGTCGGATTCGATCTGGCCGGCGAGGAAGGTGGTTATCCGCCCAAAAAACACGTGGATGCATTTCATTACATTCAGCGTGAGAATTTCAATATCACGGTCCATGCGGGCGAAGGTTATGGGAAAGAATCGATCTGGCAGGCGATTCAGTACTGCGGGGCGCACCGGATTGGACACGGCACCCGGCTGATCGACGATATTACGGTGGTGGATGGCAAAACAGTGAAGCTGGGTGGGCTCGCGCAGTATGTTCTGGATAAACGCATTCCACTCGAAATCTGCCTCTTGAGTAATGTTCACACCGGCGCCACGCCCAGCCTGGCAGAACACCCGTTCAAAGTTCTGTATAAGGAAAAATTCCGCGTGACGCTGAATACCGACAATCGGCTGATGAGCAATACGACCATGACGAAAGAGTTTGCCGCCGCCGCTGAGACGTTCGGCCTGTCTCTGGATGATTTTGAAAAAATCACGATCAACGCGATGAAGAGCGCTTTTTTGCCGTACGGACGGCGAATCGAATTCATCTATTCAGTAATCAAGCCGGGTTACGCGAGAATTCGCGAGGCCGCCGGGGCGGCATGAGGCGGAGCCTGCGCGGGTTTTCGTAGATAGAGTTTTGGTCAAGTAGACTTCATATATGGAAGGTGGTAAACGTGAAGACCGCTAGGCTAGCCAGCCACTACCGCATTGAGAACGGCAATCATTTCCGGCTGAAGGATCATGATCCGGCCGATACGACGGGCTGGAAATCCGCGGAGGACACGAAGGAGCAGTTGCAGAAGGACATTGCCCGCATGGAGGAGTTGCAGACGAAGCTCTACGCACAGGATCAATGGGCGGTGCTCTTGATTTTTCAGGCGCTGGATGCGGCCGGCAAAGATGGCACGATCAAGCACGTCATGTCGGGAGTGAATCCGGAAGGCTGCCAGGTGTACTCGTACAAGAAGCCTTCGGATGTTGAATTGCAGCACGACTTTTTATGGCGAACTTCATGCCAACTGCCGGAGCGCGGGCATATTGGGATTTTTAATCGATCCTATTATGAGGAGACGCTGGTGGTCCGGGTGCATCGGAACGTGCTGGAGAACGAAAAAGTGCCGCCATCGTTGATCACCAAGCACATCTGGAAGGAGCGATTCGAGGATATTCGTGGCTTTGAGCGGCATATGGCGCGCAATGGGACGGTGATTCGCAAATTCTTTCTTCACCTTTCAAAGAAAGAGCAGAAGCAGAGATTCCTGGCCAGGCTGGATGAGCCGGAAAAGCATTGGAAGTTTTCCGAGGCCGATGTACGCGAGCGCGAATGTTGGGACGATTACCAGGATGCATTCGAGGATATGATCCGGCACACGGCAACGAAGCATGCTCCGTGGTATGTGGTGCCGGCGGATAACAAATGGTTCACGCACCTGGTGGTGGCAGCGGCGATTGTGGAGACGCTGGAGGAGTTGAATCTTTCCTATCCAAAGGTTGACGCAGCCAAGCTGAAGGAAATCAAGAGCGCTCGCAAAATGTTGGCCTAGCGACCGGGTTTGCAGTTTTTTCCGATCCGGCTCTATGCTTTCGGCTGCGCCGGCAGTACCATATCAAGTTCATCCGAAACACCATCAGCACTCCTTGCAAACCATCATTCGTTGTGGGGGACCGAACATGTCTGGTCAAAAAATAAATTCAGGGAATAAGTTTGCGCCGACGGCGATCGCATTGGGTGCGATTCTCGCTCTTGCCGGGCTTTCGCTCGGTACTGTGGTTGCACAAACCAAGCCGGAACGCCAATCGAAAGCGGCGAAGCCGACGCAATCGAGCACGGCTTCGCCGGATGCTTCCGCCAAGGAGCCGAGCGCGGAGAAAGAATCCGAAAGGCCGGAAGACAAGCCGTTCAAGGGCATGAAATACCGGCTGATCGGACCGTTTCGCGGTGGACGTTCGTTGACGGCCGCGGGCATTCCGGGCGACCCCTCGACTTACTATTTCGGTGCGACGGGCGGCGGGGTTTGGAAGTCGACGGATGGCGCGACAACGTGGTCGTCCGTTTTCGATAAAGAAGGAACCGGATCGATCGGAAGTATTGCGGTGTCCACTTCCGATCCCAATACGATTTATGTGGGCACAGGCGAGGCCTGCATTCGCGGGAATATTTCGCAGGGCGATGGAGTTTACAAGTCGCTCGACGGCGGCAAGACCTGGAAAAACGTGGGCCTGCGCGACAGCCGTGCAATCGGCAAGGTCATTATCAATCCGACTAATCCAAACATTGTTTTTGTGGCGGCACTGGGTCATCCCTATGGGCCGAATACGGAGCGGGGAATCTTTCGCACCACGGATGGCGGGAAAACCTGGGACAAAGTCCTTTACAAAGATGAAAACACGGGCGGCGTTGACGTAGCGTTCGATCCACATAATCCGAACATTTTGTTTGCAGCGCTTTGGCAGGCGCGCCGGACTTCGTGGAGCCTGAGCAGCGGCGGGCCCGGCAGCGGACTCTATAGGTCGAACGACGGCGGCGCGACGTGGAAGCGGTTGGAAGAACATGGCCTGCCGAAAGGGCCGTATGGGCGAATCGGTGTAGCGGTTGCGGCCAATTCCGATCGCGTTTATGCCTTGATCGAGGCGCACAATCCGGATGGTGGCTTATATCGCTCCGACGATGGCGGCGAGAGTTGGGAGTTCGTCAATCCCAGCCATAGTCTGTGGCAGCGCCCCTGGTACTACATGCACATCATCGCCGATCCGGTGGACGAGAACGTTGTCTACATCATGGATGTGGAGGCGTACAAGTCGACCGATGGCGGCCACCTGTTCAATAAAGTTCACGTTCCGCATGGCGATAATCATGGGCTGTGGATTGATCCCAAGGATACGAGGCGGATGATTGCGTCGAACGACGGCGGAGTTACGGTGACACTGGATGGCGGGAAAAACTGGACTCGCGAAGACAATCAGCCGACGGCGCAGTTCTATCACGTGATTACGGACAACGCTACGCCGTACCGCGTTTACGGCGCGCAGCAGGATAGCGGAACTGTAGCCATTGCCAGCCGCAGCGACGATGGAGCGATTGATCGCAGCGACTGGTATGACGTGGGTGGAGGCGAGGCGGGTTATATTGCGCCATACCCGCCGGATCCAAATATTGTTTATGCGGCCGACTATCAGGGAAACATCACGCGTTTCGACAAGCGTATCGGACAGGTGAAGTCGATCACCGAGCAGCCGGAACTTTCCGATGCCTGGGGCGCGGCGAATCTCGAGCACCGTTTTCAGTGGACGGCCCCGGTGGTGATCTCGCCACACGATCCGAACACGCTTTATCACGGCGGCGAAAGGCTTTTCAAGACCACCGATGGCGGCGTCCATTGGGAGGCGATCAGCCCCGACCTAACGCGCAATGATAAAAGCAAGCAGCGCGTGTCCGGCGGCGAGATCACGCTGGATGATTCAGGAACGGAATATTACGACACGATCTTTACGGTTGCGGAATCGCCGATCACCAAAGGCCTTATATGGGTGGGCACGGATGACGGGCTGATTCAGATCACGCGCGATGACGGCAAGAACTGGAGCAATATCACGCCGAAGGATCTGCCGGAATGGAGCCGGATCAGCCTGATCGAAGCCTCCCCGCATGATGCGGGAACCGCCTATGTTGCTGTGGACCGGCATCAAAACGATGATTTGAAACCCTACATCTACAAGACCAGCGACTACGGACAGAGTTGGACGAAGCTGACGAATGGAATTCCCGAAGGTTCGTTCACGCGAGCTGTACGCGAGGACCCGACAAAACGAGGATTGCTTTACGCGGGCACGGAAAACGGTGTTTATGTTTCGTTCAATGATGGTGCGAACTGGCGTCCGCTGAAACTGAACCTGCCCACGACTCCGGTGCACGATCTGGTGGTTAAGAATAACGATTTGGTGGTCGCAACACATGGGCGGGCGTTCTGGATTCTGGACGACATCAGTCCGCTTCGCCAGTTCTCCGATGAAATCGAAAAGAAGGATGTGCATCTTTACGCGCCTGCGCCTGCTTATCGAATTCAAGCGGGAGAAAGCTTCGAACATCATCCCTCAAAGCGAACCGGTGAAAATCCGCCGGCAGGGGCGGTGATTTATTTCTATTTGAAAGATGCGCCGAAGGCCGGAACAGAGACGATGCTGGAAATTCTGGATGGCTCGGGAAAGGTGATTCGCAAATATTCCAGCGCGGAGACGGAACTGCTCGACGAACCGCCCGGACCTGACGACAAAAAACCGGAAAAGGAAATCAAGCCGGAAGCTGGTTTGAACCGGTTTGTGTGGGATTTGCGGTCCGAGGAATCGCACCGTGTTCCCGGGTATTACCTCTGGGAATATGGCGGCGGCGCGAAAGGGCCTGTGGCGGCGCCGGGCCAATATCAGGTGAAGCTGACGGTTGGAGGGGAAAGTCAGATTGTGCCGTTGGAGGTGAAGCTCGACCCGCGCGTCAATGTCAGCCCAGCGGATCTGGCGCAGCAGTTTGCATCTATTGACGCAGATTCACGATGAACTGAACCATGTTTATGACGCGGTAAACCAGATTCAGGACGTGCGAGCTCAGTTGGCCGGTTTGAAGCGCAGGTTGCCCGAGAACGCCAGCACGAAACCGATCGTTTCCTCAGCCGATGAACTGGAGAAGAAGTTGGTTGGGGTGCGCGATCAGATGATAAATCTCACGATCAGCGCAAATGAAGACTCGCTGGCTTATCCACCGCAGATTGATGCGAAGCTGGCGTTCCTGGCGATGGATGTCGGCAGCGCAGATTCTGCTCCCACGGAAGCGGAGCAGGTAGAATTTGAAAAGCTCAAACGTCAGAATGGGGAATTACTCAGCCGTTGGGACGATCTACAGAGACGCGACCTGGCGGCGTTCCAGAAGCTGACGGCTGAAGGCAGCCTGTCGACGGTGGTTGTGCCGCCTGCCGGACGGGCGGCTGAAGCGGAGACTCTCGACACGCACTAAACATCTGGCCGCAGCACAGCTCTGCGCGAGGCTCTGGGCGCCGAGTTCCAGCGAGTTGCAATTTCCTTCCTATTACTTCCGTGCCACTTTCGTGGCACGGTTGGGCCTTGTGCGACCGATCATGCACTGATATTTTGCCGCTAGTGATGCTGATCCTCCCCTGAGGTGATGGGCAAGCTTGGGATCTGGGGGTGTTATGAGGTTCATGCATCTTTGTTATGCGGCAGTAGGATTTGCGGTGGCTCGGTGGATCTTTCACAGAGAGCCGGTGGCGGATCCAGTGGTTCGTTTGCGATCTTCTGGCTTGTTGTAAAACTTCACTGTGGTTCGGGCGTGCGCCCCGTTGCGCTACCATTTCGTCAGCGCGCGCCCTTTTTTCCCTTCAGTCGAAACTCCTCGAAATATTCGCCGAACCTGTCCCAAACTAAAGGTCTAGCCCGATAGTGTGCCGGGGTTATCTCGGCTTCGGCCTCTTGTTGTCACTACAATCTTGATAGCTTGAGCGGAGGTAACAGGTTACCTGGTTACGGCCGGCGAGCGCGGCGCTTTGATGCTAAAGCTGATATCAAGTCGAGTGATGCTCGCCGTACTTGCCGTGGGGTGCTTCATGGTCCTTTTACCGCGCGCTCGCGCTCAGGAGGACCCTAACGATATCCCCGGGAGACGTTGCCAGGGGCTTCCGAAAGAAACTTGGTCCCCCCGAGGTTGTAATCGACAACGATAATTTCTCGAAAGTCGTCGCAGAGGCCGAGAGCCACCGGGCTGCGGGCACAACGATGACTTTTACCCTCGATCCTGGAGCCAAGAACTTTCACGTTTCTACTCCCGATGCCAGTTGCACGCTTTCTTTCACGGCGAAGGCCAGCGCTTTGGTGTCCGACCCGATCATGCTCGATGAGTTGCCCAAGGATGAAATGGCCAAGCTGGACGGGCCGGCAACGATCGATGGAGATTCGCTGCAGTTGTCAATTCACAATGGAAGCGCCTGGGATTTGCGGGAGGTCGTGATTGGCTTAACGATCGTGCGGACTCCGGACGCGCTCGGCGCGACTTCGTACTACGGCCCGGCGCGAATTCTGCCAGCGGTTGCCACTCCTCAGACGGCGCAAGATCCGGCGCAGAAGCTTCAGGATACGACAATACTCTTGCATGTGAAGGGATCGGCAATGCCCTCGGCGACGGCGCTCTTCCGTACGCAATTGAACTTTGCCCTGTTTCCCGACCAGGAATGGCATTGGGCGATCATTAAGGCAAAGGGCGTGCCTCCTTCGCCGCCACCGATAGAGATTGCTCAACCCGCAGTGATGCCGCCCGCAACAGCGCAGCTTCCTAACTCACAGGCAGCAGTAGAACCTGCGGCGAAACAGTCTTCCGATGTTGTTCCAGCCAGCCCTCGAACTGATCCTCTTGTCCCGATTGCTGTTCAGAGTCCGGCTTCCAAACGCTGATCTGGCCATCGTTGCCCGCCTTCAACTGGTTGCTGAGTTGCCGCAAGTGCGCATGTTAGACTGAGGGCAAATCCCGACAATAAGGACAACCGATGAAATTTGGAGTCATCATCTTTCCAGGTTCTAATTGCGACCAGGATGCTTATTGGACGATTCGAAACGTCATCCAGCAGCCGGCAGTTTTTCTGTGGCACGAATCGCATGATCTGGAAAATTGTGATGCAATCATTGTGCCGGGTGGTTTCGCGTATGGCGATTATTTGCGCACCGGAGCGATTGCAAAATTTTCTCCGGTAATGGAGTCGGTACGGCGTTTTGCGAATTCCGGTGGATTGGTCCTGGGGATTTGCAACGGATTCCAGATTCTGTGCGAATCGGGACTTCTTCCCGGCGCTCTGATGCGCAACGTCGGTTTGAAGTATGTGTGCGAACCGGTGCAGGTGCGGGTAGAAAATGCGGCGACTCCGTTTACAAATTCATGCGCGCAGGGCGAAGTTTTGACCATCCCGATCGGCCACATGGAAGGAAATTATTTCTGTGACGAGGCAACGCTGGATGAGTTGCGGCGGGAAAATCGCATCGTGTTTCGTTACTCGACTCCATCGGGAGAAATTGTGCCGGAAGCCAATCCGAACGGATCTCTCGATAATATCGCCGGCATTTGCAGCGCGGGCGGAAATGTAGTGGGAATGATGCCGCATCCTGAACGCTCCGCTGAAGCTGAGCTGGGCTGCACGGACGGCGTAAAAATTTTTCATTCCATGGTCGGCGCCATGGCGGGCAAGTAGGTCTGCTCCAAAACTCTCCTCTAAATTCTGTTTGATAATCGCCACGTTACCTGTTAGTGTCTCGGCGAAAGCACTTCCCCTATCAATTCTAAAAATCACCTTGTAACGCCAAGGGAGGAGTGTGTCCAATGACATCGAAACAAATTCTTGATGCATTCTCCGAGACATTGATAGGGGACGAACGCATCCTGAGTTATCGCGAACGCGAATTAGTGATGAGCTTGCTGCAGAATGCCAAAGCGGTGTCCAGCGGCAACCACGAGGTTCAAAATGCGGTGATGGAGGCTATCCAGCGATCCATTGGGGAAACGGTTGCACAGCGAGCATTGACGATACTCGGCGGCAGCATCGTGGAGCAGATCGTATCCCATGGAGCAGGAGCGACGCCTGGTGAGCAGGCTGCACGATCGGAGCCATGGATTGCTTCGGGTCCGCAACCGCCTACCGTGCCTTCACCGGCGAAACCGACAGAGCCGTCGAAAGAGCCGGGACCGGTGCCGCAAGGTCCGCAACCGCCGACGATTGATATGTCAAGGTGGGACCTGTCTGGCGGAAAGGGGTCGGCAAGAAGGCGCAACGGAGCAGGGGTTTTGGAGGCAACAAAGGTCAAACGGGCTCGATGCGTCGTGCTGGATGAGTTCCTGGCGCCACCGGAAATGGAAGAGTTGATGCGGTATACGTTATTGCATGAGGAGGAGTTCAGGAACAGCGAGGTCATCTCCCCGAGTGGGGAGGCCGGAGTGCAGGATTACAGCCACCGGCGTTCGCGTGTGCTGATGGAGTTGAGAACACACGAAGAGCTGATTGTGAAACGAATCCGGCATGTATTGCCATGGGTGCTCGAGGAACTGGAGATGGACGAGTTTCCGATCACGAGGACCGAAATGCAAATTACTGCGAGCAACGATGGAGATTTTTTCAGGGCTCACTGCGATGATGCGCAGCAGTTGATCGCGAGCCGGAGGCTAACTTTCGTCTATTTCTTCCATCGCGAACCGGCGGCGTTCACTGGCGGAGAGCTGCGTCTGCACGACTCACCACGGAACAACGACCACGGCGCAACGGGAAGATATGAAACGATCGTTCCGCAACAGAACCAGGTTGTGTTTTTCCCGTGCTCGACACTGCACGAGATAACTCCGGTGGGTTGTGAGTCGCGCGCGTTCGCGGATAGCCGCTTTACGGTGAACGGATGGCTGCATCACTAAGCGACCCGGTATGGATTGAGTGGATGGCAAGACTGATGGGCATAGCGTCGCGGCAGCGGGATACCGCGACGCTGCCCATGCAGAAGTTTCATTGTCTGCTGGAGGAGTTGCCGCTGCACTTGATCCCGAAGTGTGCGTGGCCCTTAAAGAGCAAAAGGGATTTTCCTTCGGATTCCAGCCCGGAGCCCCTTTTTCTGAATCCCGATTGTTCAGTGCTTCCTGCAGGCAAGGTTCCAACGGAGCTCCAAACCCGGAGGGATTTATTGGATGGTTTTTGTTTAGATCGCACCATAGCGTGGGTGCGCGAGCCGTTTGCCAATTCGATTTATCCATTTTGGCTGGGTCCACGACTGGAAATGGCGATTTCAGAACTTCGGGTAAGAAATCGTGTCACGAGCCCGCTGTCCCATCAAGACAAGCTGCTACTGAGAACGGCCGGGATTCTGACAACGGCAGGTCAGGGCGAACAAAAGTCTGCAAAGTGGTCGAAGGAAGTGAAGCTTGCCGCAGGTTTTTTCCGAGAGCGGAACTATGGGGTACTGAGTGATCTGATCCATCCGTTCAATCTGGCCGCTTTGCGTCGCTACTACCGGAACCTGATCCGGACAGGGAAGATCCATCTTGGCGATGGGCAGAGTTCCCGCCGGTACGTCGCCCACAACGAGCCTGTGGCGCGCTACTTTCATCATCAGATTTCGAATGTTGTCAGCGCCACCGTCGGTGAACCGGTCAAGCCTTCTTATGTGTACGTGGCTTCTTATCTGGGTGGCGCTGAATTGAAAAAACATACCGACCGTGAACAATGCGAGTTCAGCGTTACTCTTTGCCTGGATTTCTCACCCGATCCCGAGCAGGCGACTTCATGGCCAATTTTTCTCGAGACCGCCGAGCGTATTGTTACCGTGTATCAGACGCCTGGCGATGGGTTGATTTATCGGGGAACGCGAATTCCCCATTACCGCAGCCTGTTGCGCGAGGGATACACTTCGACTTCGATCTTTTTCCATTATGTTCCGGAGAATTTCCAGGGGGACCTCGATTAATTTTCCCTTGGCCTATCGCAATCCAGAGAGGACGTAGAGCACAGAGAAGACCTGATAGTAGCTGAAGGCGAAGCGGGTTGCGTCGCGATTGGTGACCAGGGGGGCGATCAAGACCAGGCCAGTGGTTGTTTCCGGCTGAATATCCTGCACAAATGTTTCCCGGCCGGTCGCGACCTCGACTCTCGATAGTCTGGCGGGAATATGTCCCGGGCGATAACCATAGATTGCGGTTCCGTCTTTGGACCACTGCAGCGGCGTGAAATCTGTTCCAAGGCCGGGGATCTTGCGCGAAGCACCAAGCGAACCTCGAGTCAGATCGATCGTGGTGCCGTTGTAAGCCAGCAACTGTTTTCCATCAGGAGAAACGAAGCCGCCGGCGACTCCCTCGGGGGTGACGGGAATCGGCTTGCCTCCATCAAGGTTTACGAAATAGCCACGCACCCCGTGCCCGGCTTCGTTGGCGTTGATGGTAATGCGCTTGCCATCAGGTGCGAAATGCGATGAGCCGGTAACAATGTGTTCCAGCCCTTCTACGGGAATGTTCCGTGGCTGGCCGGGCCCGATTGGGTAAAGCATGATTCGTCCGGGTTTACCGTCGATGATTCCGATCGCCCACTTGCCATCCGGCGAAAGACCTCCAGCAGCACCTTCACCTAACTGAATTGGCGGAGCGCCATCGATCCTGCGAATTGCTACCCAGTAGTTTTCCGAGGCAGCCTCGCTGGCGTCTTCGAATAACACAGACTGCCCATCAGGTGAGATTTCCTTGGCAACGTCCCAGTCATGCCAGGAAATGTCTTGCGCTTTTCCATTCCGCGCTTCCGTCGCCATGGCCAGACGCTCGGAGTCGAGACTGATCAGAACGCGGCCATCAGGAGCGATATCCTGCAAGGTCAATCCTGCCGGAATCCGCAGGATCGTACGAACATGTTGCGGGCTCTCTACGGCAAGGAGGGCGCGGGTGTATCCGTTTTCCGCCGCGGTAAACCAGATATCTTTTCCATTGGCGCTCCACGCCAGCCCATCGGCTGAATCCCATTCTTGCGTAAGAGGGGTTACATGTCCGACCAGATCCATTCGACAAACAAGGCCACGATCATCCCAGAGCGAGGAATGGTCGATGAAGGCGATAGAGTCGCCATCCGGGGAAAGACGCATGTGGCTGATCCAGCCGCTGCTTTGATACAAAACGTGCCCGATGGGGTATTCGATTCGATCGCGGTCCTGAACGTGGTGAACGACTGCCAACTCCCCCTTCGGGTCCCAGTCCGCCCAGCGAACATCTTCAAGGATCTCTCTGGGCGAGCCTCCGGCAAGGGGCGCGCGAGCGAGCGTGCCATGCTCAACCACCAAGTGCTGCATGTGCACGCCGTTAAGAGTCAGTGCCATCTCGCCTGTTTTAGAGATCGCGAGCAAGTTTGCATTCGTAACGTTCAGGGGCTGGGCTAAAAGGGAGTCTCCCACGGTCGAGAACAGTTGAAGTTCTCTACCACCCCACGCTGCACCGTAGACGACCGAGTGAAAGCCTGGAGCGAAACGGGCTGAGTAAAGAGTGCCCTGTTCAAAGGTGACGCGATGGTAGGTAATTGCATCCGGCCTGGGCTGAGCGAGTTTGGCTGCCAGCAGTACGGTCGCAATGAGCAGTAGACCGGCAATAATCCATGGCACGAAACTGGTGCGTCGAGCCGTGCCACCTAATCTGGCGCGCCCCGGTGCGAGGTCGGAGAGAGTTTCGAGACCAAAGGCAAGGTCTCGGGCTGTTTGGAAGCGATTCTCCGGTTCCTTTTCGAGGCAGTGAAGCAGAATCTGCCGAAGCGGCAAAGGTATGCGTGCTTGATCCAGATCGAGTTCCGGAGGATCTTCGCGAAGGACGGCGGTGATGGTATCTACTTCGGTTTCGCCGCGGAAGGGACGGCGTCCGGTGAGCATTTCATAGAAGATTCCGCCCAGACTGAAGATGTCACTGCGATGGTCGACCGGTTTGCCGCGGAGTTGTTCCGGAGACATGTAGGCAATGGTGCCGATGATCGAACCCGTCTTTGTGACGGTCGTCATCTCTTCTACGGTGCGCACTGACTCGTCGGAGGGCGATTGCAGCTTGGCAACTCCGAAATCCAGAATCTTGACTCGGCCATCGGTAGTCACGAAAAGATTTTCGGGCTTGAGATCGCGGTGAATGATGTGGCGCTCATGAGCGGCAATGAGACCTTGCACGATCTGGTGGGCGTAGTCGACGGCCAGACCGGCCGGCAGCGCGCCAGAGCGCAGTCGCTGGCGCAAGGTTTTGCCTTCCAGCAATTCGCAGACGATGTAGGGCGTTCCGCCTTCGAGGCCAACGTCATAAATGGCGACGATGTTGGGATGGTTTAACGCGGCTGCGGCGCGCGCTTCGAGTTCGAAACGGCGGACATGATCGGGATTATCGCTGGAAGCTGCGCGGATGAGTTTCAGGGCAACATCGCGGCCGAGGCGTTCGTCGCGTGCCCGGTAAACCTCGCCCATGGCCCCGGCCCCGATTTGCTCGAGGACTTTGTAATGTCCTATGACACGCCCATTCATGCGCTAAAGTCTCGCTGGCATGTTAGGGGTACTATCTGCAGTAGTCAACAATGGAGTGGGAAAATGAGCGCTGAAGGCGTAAAAAGGGGAGCTTGCTCTGTTGCGCTAGGCTGTTTATTATCAATAAGTCGGGCGGACGCTTATGGTCGCGTTGGAGTTTCGGTTCGCCTGCAGATTTGCCGAGGCTGCCTGTGACCCTCTACGGGCGTATCCCGCGCCAATCAAGATTCCTAAACACGAGGTCTAACCATGTCTGGCCATTCAAAATGGGCCACAATCAAGCACAAAAAGGGCGCGCTCGACGCCAAGCGCGGCAAGATTTTTACCCGCCTTATTAAGGAAATCAGCATCGCCGCTAAGAATGGCGGCGGCGATCCCGATTCCAATCCGCGCCTTCGCGGTGCCATTGTAGCTGCCAAGGCGGAGAACATGCCGGCGGATAATATCAAACGCGCCATCCAGCGCGGCACGGGCGAATTGCCGGGAGCAACCTACGAGGAGTTTTCTCTCGAGGGGTACGGACCCGGTGGGGTTGCGATTCTTCTCGATATCAACACCGACAACCGCAACCGCACTGTCAGTGAGATTCGACATGTCTTCGGAAAAAACGGCGGCAATATGGCCGAGGCAGGCGCGGTTTCGTGGATGTTTCACAAGAAAGGTGACATTGTCATTCCCAAGACCGCCGCGAAAGAAGACGATTTGATGAACATCGTTCTTGAAGCGGGCGGCGAAGATCTTAGCGATGATGGAGAGAACTGGGAAATTCTCACCGAACCTTCCGCGTATGAGACCGTGCTTGAGGCGGTGAAGAAAGCGGGGATCGAGCCAGCCTCTTCCAGCGTTGCCATGATTCCGCAAAACTACATCAAGATCGAAGGTCAGGCCGCCGGCACGATGATTCGGCTGATGGAAGCCCTGGAGGAACACGATGATGTGCAGAACGTGCACTCCAACTTCGACATCGATCAGAAATTGCTGGAAGAAGTCGCGGGATAATGGCGTAAAAAATTTGGTTTGGAAGCCGCCCTACGGAGGCGGCTTTTCTTCTTGCGGTCGGCTTGCTTTCGCACCGGACAAAAGTTTTCAACACCTCCGTGGAAAATTCTGTGGAAAACTGCGGTTGTATCGTTGTAAGTAATTCAACACAGGATGCTTCAGCATTTTGCACCGCAGCGGGTGCTGGCACTTTTCGGCTATAAGAAAATCGAGCGCACGCCAGTTTTGACTGAGCGGCAACATTGAAACTGAGACTAGACAAACTCCTCGTAGACCGCCGTCTGGTTCCTTCCCGAGAACGCGCGCAGGCGCTGATTCTCGCCGGTAAGGTGCTGGTGAACGAACAGAAAATCGAGAAGGCCGGAGAACAGGTTGTCGATGATGCTGTGGTTCGGTTGCTTGGCGAAGATCTCAGATACGTCAGTCGCGGCGGATTGAAGCTTGAGCGAGCCCTGGATTACTGGCAGATCGATGTGAGGAATAAGCTTTGTCTCGATGTTGGGGCCTCGACCGGCGGCTTTACGGATTGCCTCCTACAGCATGGCGCTGCCCGCGTGATTGCCGTAGATACGGGTTATGGGCAGATGGATTTCAAGTTGCGGCAAGACCCTCGCGTGCGGCTTTTGGAAAAAACCAATGCGCGGTATCTGACGAAGGAAATTATCAGCGAGACCGCCGACCTGATCGTGGTTGATGTTTCGTTTATTTCGGCGAGTCTGGTGCTGCCGGCTGTGATGGGTGCAGCTTTTCCTTCGGCTGCAGAAGAGCGCACTGGGCGGCAGGTGATCGTACTTGTGAAGCCGCAGTTTGAGGCGGGCAGAGAGTTTGTTGGCAAGGGAGGGATCGTGCGGGACGAAACGGCGCAGTTGGCCTCCGTTGAGAAGGTAAACCAGACTCTGAGGGATCTCGGGTGCGCTGAACTGGATGTTATCGATTCGCCGATTCTTGGCGCCGAAGGGAATAAAGAATTCCTGTTGCGAGCGGTTTTTTGACTCGAGCGGTGCGATGTATTGCTCTGAATTCTGTACAATCTTTACTTCTCGCACATCATGCCTAGATCGGGTGGGTCTTCAAAAATAGCGGCGATTATCTCCCGTCCGGCGCGGGCCGAGGTTGCCCGCACCCTCCCCGAACTTCTCAAGTGGCTGCACGCGCATGGCTACCGGGTCATCGTTGATCGGGAGACGGCCAAATATTCGGACGGAAAGGAAGAAGAGGTAGAGCGCTCGCAGATGTCGTCGAGGGCAATCGACCTTGTAATCGTGCTCGGCGGTGATGGAACTTTACTGTCGGCGGCGCGAGCTACGGCTCCGATTGATGTGCCGCTGCTGGGCGTGAACCTGGGTTCGCTCGGTTTCCTTACCGACGTTCCTTTGCCCTCGTTGTTTTCGATGCTCGATAAAATTGCTCAGGGAAGTGCGGCGATTGAGCAGCGCTCGCTGATGCAGGTCGATTTGCTGCGAGGGGACGAAACGCGGGAAAGCTATCTGGTGTTCAACGACGCGGTCGTGAACAAGACTGCGCTGGCGCGGTTGAACAACTACGAACTTTTCGTCGACAGGGTATTCGTATCCAGCTATCGCGCGGATGGAATGATCGTGTCGACTCCGACGGGCTCGACGGCTTATTCGCTTTCCGCGGGTGGTCCGGTCTTGATGCCAACGGTAAACGCCTTTGTGATTACACCGGTTTCACCGCATTCGCTTACGCACCGGCCATTAGTGGTGCCGGATTCAACGGTTATTGAGATTTTGTTGCGTAGCAATGAAGAAGTGGCATATCTCAGCCTCGACGGGCAACCCGGGATGGATCTGCGGGACGGAGACCGGGTTCGCTGCCGGCGCTCGCAGCATCGGGTGAGCTTGTTCCGCACTGAGCATGATTTTTTCCACGTGCTGCGCAGCAAGTTGAAATGGGGAGAACGATAAGATCCGAGGAAACTCGGAGTCTCGGCTGAATCTCGCGGCTACAATTCCGCCCGATAAAGATCGTGGATGGTTTCGCGACGCCGAATGATTTTGGCCCATCTTCCGCGCACCAAGACTTCTGCCGGCCGTGGGCGTGAATTGTAGTTTGACGCGAGCGCCATTCCATAGGCGCCGGCATCGAGAATAGCTAACAACTCGCCTTCTTCAACGGACGGCAACTCGCGGTCGCGAGCTAGAAAATCTCCCGATTCGCAAACCGGCCCGACCACGTCGACAACTTGTTTTTTCGATGATCTATCCTTCGGCTGAACAACAGGGACGATCTGATGGTAAGCCCCGTACAGCGCCGGCCGGATAAGGTCATTCATCGCGGCATCGACCACGAGGAAACGCTTGCCGTTGTTAGATTTCTTGTAAATCACCGATGTGAGCAACAAACCGGCAGGAGCGACGATCGACCGTCCGGGCTCGAGGAGCAGATGTATGTTCAATTTGCGCAGCGGATCGATCACGGCACGAGCATAACGCGAAAGGCGGTCAGCAAACGCGGCCTGGGATTGCTCATAATCGATTCCCAGTCCTCCACCTACATCGACGTAGACGATTTCATGTCCATCGGCCCGCAACTGCAAGACGACGTCCGCGACGCGCTCGACCGCATCCTTGAAGGGCACGGTATCGACGATCTGGGAGCCTATGTGTACGCTGACCCCGGCTACCTTCAGATAGGGCGTTTCTGCCGCTTTTTTGTAGAGTTCACGGGCCTGGCGAATTGGCACTCCGAATTTGTGTTGATGCAATCCAGTTGAAATGTAGGGATGAGTTTTGGCCGCTACGTCGGGGTTTACGCGGAGAGCAATTCTCGCGGACGTTTTCAGTTTGCTCGCACACTTGGCTAGCGCTGAGAACTCAGATTCACTTTCCAGGTTAAACAGCAGAATTCCAGCTTTCAGTGCAGAGGTCATTTCTTTCGACGTTTTGCCTACGCCCGAAAAGACCGCGCGCCTGGAGGCAAGCTTATCGGCGACAGTTACGCGTTCAAGTTCCCCACCGGAGACCACATCGAAACCACATCCAGCGCGCGCCAGAAGTCGTAGGATGCTCAGATTGGAATTTGCTTTCACGGAATAGCAGATTGTGTGCGGAACGGCACTGAACACGGATTCGAAAGCGATGACACGTTCGAGAATAGCGCTCGCCGAATAAACGTAAAGGGGAGTTCCATACTGCTGTGCAAGCTTAGTGAGCGGCAATTGCTCGCAGTGCAGAACTTGACAAGCACTCGCGTTATTCCAGGCCTTTAATGGATGAAAGACGAAGTGGGATGGGCTATCCGTCCTATTAGTACCGCTGCGAGGCGTCATTTGCGCTTGCCGCTGGCGTGGCCATCTTTCACTTTGATGGCGACCACGGTCTGGTCATCGAAAGCTTCGACTCCGGCGGAGTGCTCTGCGACCGCCTTGAAAATCAAATCGACCACGCAACCTACCGATTTCCCGGAGCATTTCGCGATGAGCGCCTCTACTCGCCCGCGGCCAAACAAATGCCCATCACGGTTGCGGGCGTCGAGAATGCCGTCACTGAAGAAAACGAACATGTCGCCGGGCTTGGTTTTGAATCGCAGTTCGTCGTAGTTGGCATCGTCAAAAAGTCCCAGGGGCAAGCCGGTAGCTTCGATCACCTCATTTTTTCCGGCGCGCACATAAATGGGGCGCGGCAAGCCCGAGTTGGCTACCAGAAGGGTTCGTCTCTCGTCATCCCAGACGGCGAAGATGAGCGAGACGAATTGGGCTTCGATTCGCCGCTCCGCCAGCGACAAATTTACCGCGCGCAGCATTTCGGCCGGGCCAGGCTCAATGGGGGCATGCGAGCGCAGAATCCCGCTAACAAGCGCGGCGTAAATCGCAGCCGGAGCGCCCTTTCCGCTGACGTCGCCGATGACGATTCCCAGGCGGGAAAGCGAGTAGGGAATGAAGTCATAGAGATCGCCTCCGATGGCGCGCGCGGGAACGAATTTGGCTGCCAGTTCCAGGTGAGGCAGTTTAGGAAGGGACTGCGGGAGAAGGCGCATCTGCAGCTCTCGTGCCAGCGCCAAGTCGCGTTCTAAACGGCGCTCCTGCCGGGCGATTTCCTGATACAGGCGGGCGTTTTCGATGGCAATTGCGACCTGCGCGGCAAGCGTCATCATGGTGCGGCGATGGTCGTCGGTAAAAAAGCCGCGGCGCGTGTGCTCGAGATCGAGAACTCCGATGACTTTATCTTTGTAAATGAGCGGAACAGCCAGCTCCGAGCGCGTTTCTGGATTGGCCTCAACATAGCGCGGATCTTTGCTGACATCAGGCACCAGAACCGCCTTGCAGGTTTGCGCCGCAATTCCGACGATTCCCCGGCCGAGCGGAACCTCATGCTTGAGGTGAATGTTTTCGTTGAAGCGCAAGGAAAATCGATGCTGCAGTTTTTCGCCGGAAGAATCGAGCAGCAGGATGCTGAACATCTGGTAATCGATGAGCTTTCGGAGGAGCTCCGCGACGCGGTTCAGCAATTCATCGACATTAAGAATCGATGAGAGCTCGCGCGCAATTTCGTTGAGCAGTACCAGAATGCGTGCCTGCCGCGTAGTGCGGGTATAGAGCTGGGCATTCTCGATTCCGCCCGCGATTCGCGAGGCCACCAGAGTAAGCAACCGGCTGTGTTCTTCGTTGAAGTAACCGGGATCGCGCGCTTCGATGTCAATCACGCCGATCACCCGGTTTTTCACGATCAGCGGAACCGCCAGCTCGGAGCGCACGTTGGGAACGGCGGCGATGTAGGTTGAATCTTGCGTGACATCATCGACGCGAATCGCGCGCCGTAATTGCGCCGCCTGCCCGGTTACCCCGTCGCCCACTTTTATACGAGATTTCTCGGCGAATTCGGGCGGATAGCCGACCTGGAAGCGGAAGCGCAATTCTTGCGTTTTCTCGTTCAACAGGAGAATGGCAAAAATCTCGTAGTCGATTACGCTGCGCACAACCTCGGCAACGCGGCGCAGAGTGGTATCGAGATCGAGAGAAGTTGCCAGAATGTCCGACACTTCCAGCAACAGCGATTCAACACGTAAATTGTCCAGATTGCTCAGAGCCGAGCCCATCGTTTTCTATGATAGCAGTCGTGATTGCACAGGCGGCGGGCGCCCGGACGAAGTATTGACAATCGTGCTACTCGCGCGGAATTACACAAATATCGGCTAAATTGCGATAGCGTTCGGCATAGTCGAGCCCGTATCCGACCACGAATTCGTCGGGGATGGTGAAGCCGACGTAATCACCCTGCAGCGGCAGCTTGCGGCGGGATGGCTTATCGAGCAGGGCGGCAATTTTGAGCGTGCGCGGCTGGTGAGCTAGAAGCAGCTTCTTCAAAACCGTCAGGGTCAGGCCAGTATCGAGAATGTCTTCGACCACGATCACGTTCTTATCCTTCATGGATTGGTCGACATCCTTCGTCAGCTTCACCTCGCCGGTGGAGTCCCAGCCGCTTTTCAATTCCTGTGTAGGAGTCGGCCGGTTGCCGTAGCTGGTGACGCCGACGAAGTCGAACGTCGCGTCGAGTTTGATTTGGCGCGCCAGGTCGGCGAGAAAGATGGCCGAACCCTTCAAAACTCCAACCAGGATTACCGGTTGCCCGCTGAAATCGCGCGTGATCTCTGCGCCCAATTCCCCAACCCGCTTCGTGATTTGTTCATGCGAGATGAGCACCTTGAGTTCCATCATGGCGTTTCATATTAAACTAAAACTTCTGCTGCAGCCCACGTAGGGTTCTTGCCCGAAAGCCTGCACGACAATACTGGGAGGAAAAACATCCATGAATCTGAAGGGCATCCATCTCACATGGCTCGGCCATGCGACCTTTCGCGTCGAGACCCCCGGCGGGCAAACCATCATTATCGATCCGTGGATCATGAATAATCCGGCATGTCCGCCGTCAGAGAAGCGGGTTAAGAAGGTCGATACGCTGCTGGTAACGCACGGCCACGGCGATCACATTGGGGATGCGGTTGAAATTATCAAGGACCACAACCCGCAGGTGATTGCGATTCCGGAGATGTGCGGGTGGCTGGAGAAGAAGGGTGCGCAGAAGACTTCGATGATGAATAAAGGCGGCACGCAGAAAGTTGGCGATATCAAAGTCACCATGGTGCACGCCGATCATTCCTGCGGGATTCAGGATGGCGATCAGCTAATCTATGGCGGCGAGGCGGTGGGATACGTGATCGAGTTCGAGAACGGCGTCAAAATTTACCACGCCGGGGACACGAACGTGTTTGGGGACATGGCGATCATCCGGGAGTTGTACGCGCCTGAGATTGTTATGCTGCCGGTTGGGGATCACTTCACCATGGGTCCGCGTGAGGCGGCATACGCATGCAATCTGCTTAAACCTAAGACTGTGATTCCCATGCATTTTGGGACTTTTCCCGTGCTCACGGGGAGTCCGGCTGAATTGAAGAAGCTGGTGAGTGGCATCGAGATTTTTTCGATGAAGCCAGGCGTGACAGTGCACGATTGAAAATTTCCAAACAAAGTTGAGGGCAAACGATTGCCAACAGAAAAGCCGAAGAAAAGTAGCAAGCCAGGCTGGCGGCATTTTAATTTCGTAACTGCTGGACCGGTTGACGATTATCTTTATTCGCTGCTCCCCAAGCGAGATGAAGTACTCACCGAGATGGAAGATTATGCGACCGCGCACAGCATTCCGATCGTCGGCCCGGCGGTGGCACGAGTGCTCCAGCAATTGGCGTTGACGATCAATGCGAGGACGGTTTTTGAGTTGGGATCGGCCATTGGTTATTCGACAATCTGGTGGGCGCAGGCAGTCGGCGAGAGTGGCCGCGTGATTTATACCGACGGCGACCGGAAGAATGCTGAACGCGCCCGCGGATACTTCAGCCGCGCCGGAGTTTCGAGCCGTATCGAGGTTCACACTGGCGACGCTCTGGAAGTCCTAAGCGAACAGAAGCAGCAGTTCGACGTCATTTTTAACGACGTGGATAAAGAGGATTATCCGCGCGTGCTGCGCATGGTTTCGGCGCGGTTGCGCAAGGGCGGCTTATTTATTACCGACAACGTGTTGTGGAGCGGGAGAGTTGCGCAGAAGAATCCAAAGGACGGCCACACGAAAGCAATTCTTGAATTCAACCGTCAGTTGTATAACTCGCCCGAGTTTTATACGACGATTCTGCCGATTCGAGATGGGCTGGCTGTGGCGTGGAAAAAATAGTTGTAGCAGACGTTTGCCGGAGCAGGTATCCAACGTCAAGTGTTGCGCCCGTCCCCAGGATGAAGGCAGTCAGCGGGAGGATGTCGTCCATAAATATGACACGTTAATTAATTGTGTACTAACGCCATCGGTCGATCGCCTCCCACCAGAGCAGGCGCACCCACTCATCGAAAAACGTTTTCGCCCATTGCCGGTGGGTCCACCATCTGGCTCCGAAGCCTTCTTCATCGTGTGCCCCGGCGATGGAGAAGCGATATGTGGGCAATTCGTGGCGGAAGATAGCCAGTGCGCGGCGCGTGTGGAAATCCGAGGTGACGATCAGGACGCTCCTGGCGCCTTCGCGTTGTAAACATTTCTCCGCGTCTCTGGATTCTTCTTTCGTAGAGAGACCGTCGATCGCGCAAACGCTAACGAGTTCAGGTTGGGGCAGGTCTTGTATGTAGCGCTCCGCGAGTTGAATCTCCGTGAATTCGTAGATAGTGGCCTTTGCGGGAACATCAACAATGATGCGCCTGG
Organism: uncultured Acidobacteriaceae bacterium; assembly: GCA_963734675.1. Taxonomy (GTDB): domain Bacteria; phylum Acidobacteriota; class Terriglobia; order Terriglobales; family Acidobacteriaceae; genus Sulfotelmatobacter. The sequence continues at coordinate 631,043 of CAVTHZ010000008.1, read as the reverse complement.
CAAGGTGCTTGTTCAGGAGTTCGAGAGCGAGCTGAGGACGGTGGTCGGTTTCGCCCGCCAGAACCAGAATGACATCGGAAGGATGAGGCTGATCGACGATCAGGAAGCCTCCAGCTTTTGTGGCGAGAACAATCGCGATTCCCAGCAGAGCAGCCACTAAAAAGATAATTCCGAGCTTGTGGGTTCGAGGCGACGTCATGAGGTCGTGATCGCGAAAAACTCCAGAGTATGCACGAGACCCGTTGTTTATCTGGCGGGCGAGGGTTTAGTTTTGCGCGTCGATCGTGGCTTCGAAGGCAAAGTTTTCACCGCGCTTCCTGTGCGTTTTCCTTTGACGCCGAAGACCCGGGAGAAAATCTTATCTACATTCTTGAGCTGGCGCGAGAGATCGAACGCGTACTCAAGCTGCTTTCGGGGTACTTTGGCCGTGATTTCTTTATCAGCGAGAACAAGCTGGTGAAAATCAAGTCCTTCTTTCCAGGCGCGCATCGCGTGCGCCTGAACAGCCGGTAGGCATCCTCGCGCGATACGCCGTGCTCGACGAGATCGAGTAATAACTGGCCGCTGAATATCAACCCGCCGGGTGCTCTCGAGGTTCGCTCGCATGCGCTCGGGGTACACGAACATAGTCTCGATCAAGTTCGTTGTTTTGTGTCAGGAGGTAATCGACAAGGGTGGTCGAGTCCGGCAGGATCACGCGTTCGACGGAAGAATGAGAGATGTCGCGCTCGTGCCATAACGCGACGTTTTCAAATCCCGCCTGAGCGTTGCTGCGCACCACGCGCGCCAAGCCGCTGATTTGCTCAGCAAGTCACTGGATTTCGTTTGTGCGGCATGGCCGAGGAGCCCTTTTGCTTCTCGCTGAAATATTCCTCCGCCTCGCGCACTTCGGTGCGCTGCAAATGCCGGATTTCGGTCGCAATCTTGTCCAGTGTCGACGCAACGACAGCCAGCGTCGCAAGATAATAGGCATGGCGGTCGCGCTGAATTACCTGCGATGACACTGCGGCCGCTTTCAGCCCCAGCCGCGCGCAGATTTTCTCTTCCAGTTCGGGTGTGAGATGCGCGAAGATTCCGACCGCCCCGAAAACTTTCCGACTCGCATCTCTTCGGCCGCGGCGGCGAAACGCGAGATATTGCGCTGGGTCTCCGAATACCAGTTCGCCAGCTTGAAGCCAAAGGTGATCGGCTCGGCGTGAATGCCGTGGGTGCGTCCCACCATGGGCGTGTCTTTGAACTCCCAGGCTCGGCGTTCGAGGACGTCGGCCAGCCGCTGCAGATCCTGCGCGATGACTTGCGAAGCCTGCTTGATCAACAGGGCCTGAGCGGTATCGACCACGTCGTTGGAGGTGAGGCCGTAATGAAACCAGCGCGCGTGCGGGCCCACGATTTCGGCGACCGCGGTGGTGAAGGCAATCACATCGTGGCGGACTTCCGCTTCGATTTCCTGAATGCGCTCGACGCTGAAGTCGGCGCGCTCGCGGATAGCTTTGGCGGCGTCTTTCGGGACCATTCCGGCTTCCGCCAGAGTTTCGGTGGCGGCGACTTCCACCGCCAGCCAGGTGCGGAAGCGGTTTTCATCGCTCCAGATGCGGGCCATATCCGGGCGGGTGTAGCGCGGGATCAAGCGGCCGCTCCTCCGGGGATACCCATGGAGAGCTGGGATTTAAACCCATGGAAAATGGACTAAACATTCTAAATGGATAGAGGGGTAAAGAGGCGTCAGCCGGAGGCGGCACCGTTAACCACGTAAGCGTCCCTTCCCGAGAATGACGTTATTTTCTGTTATATCGGTTTACGATATAATGGTGCGGTCTCGCTGGATCAGAGAACGAAATAATCGCGGCATGAAGAAGCTCACTCTGTCGGATTATCAAGCGCTGGCGGAGTTCCGCTACCAGATTCGCCAGTTTCTGCACTTCAGCGAGCAAGCGCGTCAAGCATGCCGGGCTGGAGCGCGGCCAATATCAGCTCATGCTGGCCATTAAGGGCATGCCGGCGGGCGTGCGCCCGCGCATTCGCGAACTTGCAAGCCGGATGCAAATCCGCCACCACAGCGCGGTGGAACTGATTAACCGGCTGGAAGCCGGCGGATACGTGCACCGGGAGCGCGCCCAGGACGACCGCCGCGAAGTTCTGCTAGCGCTCACCGCGAAAGGTGAACAGGTTCTGGCCGAACTGGCCTTGCACCACCACGAAACTCGGAGTCGGCCGGCTCCGGCGTTGGTAACCACACTTCGCCGGTTAATGCGGGGACAGAGACTCTGCAATGGAGTCCAGCATCAAAGGACGCGCAACTAAAACATGGCAAGGCGGAACAGACGGAAAAGAATCCCTCGAACCGCTTTCTGGCACATCATCCTGGTCACGAAAATATCTTTCGCCGCTTCATACGGATATTACCGAGGTCTACGCGCGCGATCTGCGCAAAGTGGCTCATCATCTCCCCCGTGATCGGCTTAGTCGCCGGTCTGGTGATCACAGGAGTCGTGGTTATTATTCTGGGGAAGATGTGGCCTGCGGTGCTCGCGCTACTATCTGCGCCACCACTGGTCGCATTGTGCCCGGGCTGGTTTTGGGCTTTATTGTCACCGGACTGATCATGCAATATTTCACTGCCGGATCCCAACGACATTCCACAGAGGAGATCATCCGCTCCTATCACGAACATGAGGGTAAAGTCGATATGCGCGCGTTCTTACCAAACTGGCTGGCTGCGGTTACTACTGTGGGATTTGGCGGCAGCGCCGCGCTGGAAGGACCCAGCATTTATGGTGGTGGCGGCGATCGGTTCGTGGCTGTGGACGCAAGCTTCGGCGATCTGCGCCTTACCGATCGCGACCGGCGCATCATGTTGATCTGCGGGCGCGGCAGCAGGTATGTCGGCTGTGTTCCGCGCGCCGCTCACCGGCATTGTCTTCGCGCTGGAGATGCCTTACCGCGACGACCTGGCCCACGAAGCGCTCGTGCCATCGCTGATCGCCTCGGTGGTGTCGTTCGTGACGCTCAGCATCTTTTCTGGGCGCCGACGCCCCTGTTCGATTTTTCCGGCTGCACATCGTTCACTCGCCGCGATCTCTACTGGAGCGCGCTGCTTGGCCTGGCGTTGGACTGATCGCGATGGTATTCGTCATCACTTTTCCGCCGAGTCGCGTAATTTTTTGTCGAGTGTGAGTCGTGCCGCATTGGCTCAAGCTCGCGCATCGGGGGCCTGCTGACCGGCTGTGCGGCGTGCTCTTTCTCCACATCTATCCCAGGAAATCTTGTGCCGACTCGGCCCGAACTACGAGGCGGTAGGAGAAATTCTCAGCGAGCATCACGGCACTTCGGCAACTGCTTGTCTTCAGCGGGCTCAAACTGGCGCGACTCTTTCACCCTGGCCGCGGCGGCGTCAGCGCCATGTTTGTCCCGCTGTTCCTTGTTGGCGGCATGTATTGGCACCGCTTTTGGGCAATCGATTGTTCACAGCCCTGACCTCGGGCTCTATGCCGCGGTCGGTATGGCCTCATTCATCTCCGCCGGCTATAAGACTCCGCTGGCTGCCGTGGTATTTCGTGGCGGAAGCCACTGGCGGGCACGCCTTTATTGTTCCCGCTCTTATCGGAGCCGCCGTCGCCTACGCCGCTTCCGGCGACGCTTCCGCGTCCGGCGACCAACGTCTGCACGAAGGCGCCAAAGTGACAGGAAATCATAAGCTTAGTCTCCGACTGAGCACTGGCTAGTCTCTCGACACATCTGCGACACCTAATGCGGGCACTGCAAGTCTAGTAACCATCCACATATTGAAAAGTCCGCACTGTCTTCTTTTAGCTTATCCGGTATTCCTTAAACCCAACGTATCCGTATCGACATTCCGTTAGCCCTGGGGATAACTATGACTAATATGCAATCCCTTGCTATAGTGAGCTCGCTGCGATCGCTCGTTATTACGTTTGCAGTCGCAGCGCGTGTGCTCCCGTAACCTTGCCCCATGGTTCCTCCGGTCCATTATCTCGTCCTGTCTCTCCGGTAATCCATTCACGTCTTATTTTTCGAGTTCAGAAATCCGGGAGAAGCACTATGCCAAAGCCATTCCAGATCAGGTGATTCTGATTAGTTTTCTAACGGTGTCATGACTGTTTACCCGATTGTCTTCGCGCAAGGCGGGGCGACGGGCGCGATTACTGGAACGGTGCAAGATCCCAGCGGCGCCGTCGTCGCCAGTGCGGAGGTGCGCATCACCAACCAGGACACGAAGGCGTGTGGAGCGCACGTGTCAAAACAGGCAGCCGATGGATCTTTTACTGCGCCTCTTCTGCCCGTGCCGGACATTACACCGTCACGTGCGAAGCTCAGGATTCGCGCGACGCCGACTTTCACGACATCGTTGTGCGGGTTACGGAGACGACGCGCCTGATTGCGAAGCTGCGCGCCGCGCAGCCGTGCAACAGACAAGTCGAAGTGCAGGCCGTCGTGCAGCAGGTCGATACCACCGACGCCACGACCGGACAGGCGATTGAAGCCGAGACCATTCGCAGCTCTGCCGCTGGCGACGCAGAATTTCCAGCAGTTGCTTACGCTTTCTAGCGGCGCGCAGAGCGAACTGAATGCTGCTTCACAGCTGGGGCGCGGCGATGTGCGCATTGAAGTGAACGGCCAGCGCGAGGATAACAACAACTATCTGATCGAAGGAATCAGCGCGACCGACTACAACGTGGCGGAGTTGACACTACGCCGCTGCCCAATCCGGCGGTGATCCAGGAATTCAAAGTGCAAACTTCGCTCTACGACGCCAGCCAGGGGCGCAACGGCGGCGGCAACATCAACGCCATTCTGAAGACGGGGACGAATGCGTTCCATGGCGAAGGTTACGAATTTTTCCGCAACACGGTGCTCGACGCCAACGATTACTTCCTGAATCAGGCAGGCGAAGCGCGGCCGGTGATTCAGCAGAACATTTTCGGCGGGGATTTGGGCGGGCCGATTGGGAACGGCGGAAAGCTGGGATTCTTCTTTGTGAATTATTCGGGCACGCGGCAACGCAGCGGCGATTCGCCGGGGACATTTATCAGCACGCTGATTCCATATGTTCCCGCGGCCGATCGCGTACCGTCCGGATATGGCGCATCTAGAATCGGACTTCCGACAATAGCAGCGTCGATCCTGTAGCCGCATCCCTGATTGCTTTTCAGAGCGATCAGTTTGGCGCGGCGGCGCAACGGATATCTTTTTCCTCTGCCGAACGTTGCCAGCAGGAACCCCAGCGGGTACTCCTGTTCCGTTCACGGTCAGCGAGCCGGGAATCTTACACCGACAATCAGTTCACCGCGACGTGGGACCGCGAATTCCGCAACTCGAGGGACAAGCTTTCGGCGCGCTTCTTCTTTCAGAACTTTCAGTCGAACGTGCCCTTCGGAGCGGGCGGATTGCAGGCTTCGCTGGCGGGCAGCATCAGCAGCGGGCGATCTGAACTTTCCTTATCAGCTGCCCGGTGCATGATCGCGTGTTTTCGCTGACGGAGACCCATGTTTTCTCGCCGACGCTGGTCAACGAATTCCGGCTTGGATTTGTTCGCATCAACAACGGCGATATCAATGTTCCTCCGGTTACGGCCGACCAGGTGGGAATTGACCGTCCGACCAATAACCTGACAGACAACATTTACAAGTTTACCTTCGTCAGTTCCGGATTTCAGTTCGGGCCGACGCCGCAGGCGAATCAATACCAGGCGCAGAACAATTACAACTTCGTCGACACCCTCGGTTGGGTGAAGGGCAAACACACTTGGCGTTTTGGAGGCGAGTTCGTTCCGGTGGAGTTGAACAAGAAATTCCCGCAAGTATTCAACGGACAGCTCTATTTCGGCGACATCTTCGACAACTGGTCCGGGTTGCTCTGTTGCTCTCCGTGCAGCGTAACCGACTTCGCGAACTTTCTGCAGGGCGCGCCTGAATTCAGTTTTGGTGGCGGCGGCGTCTACAACCACAATTATCGACAGAAAAACTCGGCAGTTTTCGTGCAGGACGATTGGAAAGCCACGGCGAATCTGACCCTGAACCTCGGCCTACGCACGGAGTTTTTCGGAGCATGGACCGACAACGCCTGCCACATCGGCAACATCGAATCCGATCTCACAAAATCCGGCAAGTATCCGTTCATTTATCCTAAATGCGTGAACAAGCTTGGCGTTCCTGGGCTTAGCGGAAATGCTTCGGGATCAACGTTCAAGAACAGCGTCTCCACCGGCATTGGCCCACGATTTGGCTTTGCTTACGATTTTCTGGGACGGCATACGACCACGATCCGCGGCGGATATGGAATCTTTTATGTTCGGGAGGACGTGGGAGCCGTTGATCAGCTTAGCTTCCAGTCGCCGTTTATTCCGATCGTGTTCTTTCCTCAAACTGCCGGTTTTAACATGTCAGACTTCTTCACCGGTACGCCGGCGATCAACCCCAATGCTGTTCCGGTTGCCGGGCAGCTCTCGGCGGCGTGGCTGCCGTGCCTTTCGCAGTTCACCGGATTTGTGGACAGCAATGGAAATCCGACCAACAACACCACACAGGTGGGAACCTATAACGGCTGCACCGGTCCGGGCGTAAACCCCACCCAGAACCTGTTTGTCCTCGAAGTTCCACGGCATTTTGTGGTGCCCAACACCCAACAGTGGAACTTGACGGTTCAGCACGAACTTGGACGCAAATGGGTAATGGAACTTGGATATGTGGGCACGCGGGGCATTCACCTGCGGGAGACTCGCGACGCGATTCAATCCGTGAACGCGAGCCCATCGAATCCGTTCACGGTTACGGATACCACCGGAAATAGCTATCAGATCACTGCTAACACATTCGATAATGCCATTGCGCGCACGCCTACGCCGGGGCTGAATGGTTATTCCGGCTACCAGATTTTCGCGAACGATGCTTTTTCGATTTACCACTCGCTGCAGGGAACACTTTCGCGGCGCTGGGAACGTGGATATATTCAGGCAGCTTATACGTTTTCGAAAAACATCGATGCCACTTCCACGGGAAATACGGCGAACAATACGGCTTTCAATGACGAAAGCACGATCAGCGCATCCCGCGGAATCTCAGATTTCAATCGTCCGCAGGTGTTCAAAGTCAGCTACGTCTATGACCTTCCTGTATTTGAGCACGGGTCGGGATTCTCGCACGCGGCGTTGGGCGGATGGTCGATCGGCGGCGTTACCAGCCTGCAATCGTCGCTGCCGTTTTCGATCCTCGATTCCAATGGCGGCAATGCTTTCCTGGGCGCCGGAACTTCGCCGGTGGCCGCCAGCCTGGCACAGGGCGCCTCGATTGCCCAGGGCCAGAGTCATGGGAGCGTCACTCAGCGATTGAATGGATGGTTGAATCCGGCCGCGTTTACTACCGCGCCGCTGCTGTATCCAAGTCAGTGTGCCTCCGATCCGAATTTTTGCACGACCGGCTTCGGCGATCTCGGGCGCAACATCTATCGCGGACCATTCCAGCAGAACTGGGATTTCTCGCTGATCAAACATTTCAGAATCACGGAACGGCAGGACGTTCGTTTTGCCGCCGATTTCTTCAACCTCTGGAATCACCCCAATTTCGGGACTCCTCTGGTTACCGACTACGAGCAATATCTGATTTGGGCATCTGCCGGGCAGGTGGGGCCTGATCCCTTCGGCCGGATCGTTAACACTACGGGAACTCCGCGCCTGATTCAGTTTTCACTGCGTTGGGCGTTCTGAGGGCCGCGGCGGAGCAATTGAGGATCGACTTGAGCGGCTAAAGCCGCAACCCGGGGCGGCACACGTTTTTGCATCATACCCCGGAAGGTTTGCAGGAATCGACTATTGCTTCCGCGATTCAGCCTTTTTGAGCGCCGCAGCAATCAGCGGCCGCAGTGCCTCAGAAGAAAATCCCAGCGTTCCGCCGGAAAACCCATCGATGTAGGCTGAGTTCACGCCGATCACTTCCGCATGAGAATCGAATACTGGTCCTCCGCTTCCGCCGTGCGCGGTTGGAGCGTCGTAAATCAGCTTGTCGCCAACCACATCGCCAAGATGCCCGCAGGTTGTAGAAGGACGAATCAAAGATAGCGCTGCGAGTTCGTTCACGGCTGTAATGTCACCGTGGCGGTAGGCGAGCCGCTGATAAATTCCGGTGGGCGACTTGGCCACCATGCCGGCCACGCCCATGGGATAGCCGATCACCGTGACTAGCTCTCCAGGTGAAGCAGTTCCTTTGGCGAGCGGCAGCGCGGGAAGTCCTCTTACAGCATCTTTGTCTTGGATTCTCAGGACCGCAAGGTCGCCACTGGAGGAAACTGCCCCGGGCATCAGGGTTAAGGGCGTAGGTGAGTTGGGGAAGAATACGATCATGCTCTCGAGCGTGGTGATGGCGCCGCGATCGATTAATGCTTGTGCTTCGCTATCGCCATACCATGGCTCGGCCACATGGCGGTTGGTGGCAAGCAGGCCATCGCCCACGAGAAAACCCGTACCTGAAACTCGAGCTCTTATTGATGCGGCTTGGTTGGCGAAGCCCACCTGGTAGACCCCGTAAATGTAGCCGATGGAATTTCTGTAACGGCTGAGGACGAGAGCGGGCATTGACTCCTCGCGCTGGAGTTGCGCCACTTCGTCTTTGAGGACGTGCAATTGGTTCTGCAAGTCTTCGGGTTGGCTCGCCTGGGGTCCAGTCGGGGCGTAATAGTGGAACATTGCCGCGACACCAGCCAGCAGAGCGATGGCCAGAATCGCCTGCACGACCTGCTGCCAGCTTTCGGTGACAGGGCTCGATTCCTGAGTACTTTCCGGTTCAGACATTGGTTCGCACGTGGCGCGCACCCGATTCGATCCTGTTCAGATTTCAGAGTCAGAGCGGGTTTTGGCTATGTTCCCGCGCCGGACAAGCCTTTTCCACGGTACGGAAGATGATGTACAGGAGAGTGCGGCGAGATTCACCCTGGCAGGAAAAAGGCAGGGCAGGAATGCTGAGGCTGCCCAGGAAGAGTTTGCCTTTTACCAACTGCTAGCTGCCCATGATCCCCAACCGCTTTGCCATTTTGTCGTACAAGAAGCCCTCGCCGGGGACGTATGGTTGGACCCATTCGCCGTCGATGACGAATTGCGGGATGGCGCGTTTGCCGGTTCGTTTAAAAATCTCGTCCGCGGCTCCCGGAGTGGTCTCAATGTCGATGTCTTTGTATTGAATGTTGTGTTTTGCCAGAAAGCGTTTCGCTTCACGGCAGTCCGGACACCAGGCTGAGGAATATACGATCAGGTCCATGGATGAATGGATCGGTAAAAACCCGACTCGATTCATCTTACACTCGCTGCAATTCGGCGATGGTTCGTTCGTTGACCACATTGCCGGTGTTTAGCGTGGAAGCGGGTTCGAACAACAAGATCCAGCATTCCTCATCGGCCACAGGACGATGCTCCACGCCGCGGGGCACAACGATGAATTCGCCTTCCTCAATCCATTCGTGGCGGTCGCAGAATTCGGCGTCACGGAATTCCATGCGAAAACGGCCTTTCACTACCAGAAACAACTCGTCTTCATGATCGTGATGATGGAAGACAAATTCTCCCTTGAGTTTGTCGAACTTCACCATTTGCCCGTTTAATTCGGCGCCGATATAGGGCTTCCAGTACTCCGAAATCTGCGCAAACTTTTCGGCAATGTTGACCTTTGTCATCTGATCTCCCGCAGTGCAATTGGCGTATCTGGAATCAGATTCGCAGGGACGCCAACCGTCGCAAAAATGTTGGCCTATTGGGCGATAGCGGGGATGCACCTCTGTGCCGCCGTTGGGGCGCTTCCCGTCGCTGATCTCATGCTACTCTGGCTTCAACGTTTTCCCTTCCAGAGGTGTTCCATGAACCGATCGCACGTCTTTCTTCCCTTCACGCTTCTTGCTCTTACGCTTTTCTCCTCCGCTGCGATGAGTGCCCAAGGGCAATCATGCAGTGGGATGAGCCTGGGCCGCGGCGCGAACCTGAACGGATTTATCCCGTTTCCTGCCGACAATGCGTGGAATCAGGATATCTCTAATGCTCCCGTCGATCCCAACTCCAGCAATATCATCAACTACATTGGCGTAAACACGCCTCTGCATCCGGATTTTGGCGCAGGTCTTTACGACGGGCAGACCATGGGCATTCCATATGACATCGTAAGCGGTTCACCATTCGTGAATATCAAATACACGGCCTACGGCTCGGAGAGCGATCCCGGTCCCATGCCGATTCCGAAAGACGCCCCGATCGAAGGTTATCCTAAACCCGGCAATGGCGATCGCCACGTGCTGATACTCGATCGCGACAATTGTTGGCTTTATGAGTTGTACAGTTCGTACCCACAGAAGAATGGAAGCTGGGATGCAGGATCTGGAGCCGTTTGGGATCTCTTGAATGACGAGCAGCGTCCGTATACGTGGACTTCAGCTGATGCCGCGGGCCTTTCGGTTTTTGCCGGTCTTGCTCGTTACGATGAAGTGGCTAGCGGTGAAATCAGGCATGCGTTGCGGTTCACCTTGCAGAATAGTGAGAACGCATTTACACCCCCTGCCACGCATTGGGCAGGGAACTCGACCAACCCTTATGCCGCGCCGATGGGCATGCGAATGCGATTGCAAGCTTCGTATGACATTTCGTCATTTCCGCCGCAGGCACAGACCATTCTCGCCGCATTGAAAACCTACGGCATGATTATGGCGGATAACGGCAGCTCGATGTTCATCACCGGCGATCCCGACAATCGTTGGGACAATAACGATCTCGCGACATTGAAGCAGGTTCCGGCATCCGCATTTGAGGTGATTTTGATAAACCCGCTCTACACGGCTAGCAACGTTCCTACCGGACCTGTGCCGGTGATTAGCAGCTTTACGGCGAATCCGCAGACGGTCTCGTCAGGACAACCGGTGACGCTGAGCTGGAATGCTTCAGGAGCTTCCTATTTCGTCATCTCGCCGCAAGTCGGAGCAGTGCGAGGAAGTTCGGTAACCGTTATTCCAACTTCAACCACAACCTACACGCTTTACGGAACCAACGCTTATGGGCGATCAATCGCGAGGGTAAAAGTGACGGTAGAGTAAATGGAACTAAGTCGTCTTGAGGCAACGCAAAAGGGAATTCCTCCGGCGAGGCTTTTGTGGTCTTTATGTCCTGCGTAGTTTTTCGCGATTAGTATCCGCCCATTCCCGCTGCTTGACAAAGCCAGCACTGGTATATACCATAATATATACCATGCCCAAAATCGCCAAACTTTTCCGCAACGGCCGAAGCCAGGCGGTGCGGTTGCCTTCCGAATACCGTTTCGACGGTTCGGAAGTCTTTATTCGGCGGGACCAAGCGACCGGCGACGTGATCCTGTCGCGCAGACCTGAGTCCTGGAGGGATTATTTCGTTCTCGTGAAAGCGATTGATTTTCCCACGGATTTCTTATCCCACCGGAAGGACAGCCCGCCGCAGGAGCGGAAGTTGTTCTAGATGGCAATTCGCTATCTTCTCGATACCAATACGGCTAGTCACATAATCAAAGGAAATGTTCCCGGCGTACGCGAGCGATTACTTAAAGCTCCCATGGCAGAGGTTGGCGTCTCTGTAATTACCGAGGCGGAATTGCGTTTCGGGGTGGCCAAGCACCCGGGTTTTCCCAAGCTGAAGTTAGCCGTCGACGAGTTCCTGGTGCGAGTCGCGATACCGTCGTGGGATTCTGCCGCAGCCCGCCATTATGCTCAGCTTCGTTCCACACTCGAGTCTCACGGAGAACCAATGGGCAACATGGACATGATGATTGCCGCGCAGGCGCTCGCCTTGGAAGCGACGTTGGTTACCAGTGATCGCGTCTTCCGTCGCATAAGGGAGTTAACAGTCGAGGACTGGAGGAAAGCATGACGCAGCGTTGTGAATGCGGAGGGTGCGTTGTTGGCTAGTCCGGCAGCCAACAAGAAAGCCGCCAACGAAAGCTGGCGGCTTCAATTTTTCTTGTTCCTCGCGGGCGACGGCGCCCGCGACACCCTAGCTGTTTTCGTACAACAACACGCCCTCGGTTTTTTCGGCATCCACCGGCCGGTAAAACAGCTTGTTGTCTTCGAGGAAGACCTCGATGAACGCCGGGCGCATAGTGATCGTTCCCTGAATCAGAGCCTCTGAAAGCGGGTCTTCGATATATTTCTGCAGAGCGCGCCGCAGCGGGCGCGCGCCGTAGGACCGGTCCGTCAGAGTCTGGTTCAGGATCCACTTCTTAGCGTCGTCGGCCACCGTGACCGTGATCGATTTCTGAGCCAGGTTGGCATTTAGTTGCGTGACCATGAGCTCCAGAATCTGAATCAGGTCGGCCTCGCTCAAAGCCTGGAACAGAATAATCTCGTCCAAACGGTTCAGGAATTCAGGATTGAAGGTCCGTCTCACTTCTCCCTTCACCAACTCCTCAACCTTGCCCGAAACCATGTCATCGGCCGTCGACTGGAAGCCGAAGCCCTCGCGCTTCTGCAAGTGCCGGGCTCCGATGTTCGATGTCATGATGAGGATGGTGTTTTTGAAGTCGACCGTATTGCCCAGACCGTCCGTCAACTGTCCGTCTTCGAACACCTGCAAGAGGATGTTGAACACATCCGGGTGGGCCTTCTCAATTTCATCCAGCAGGACGACAGAATATGGCGCCCGCTTGACACGTTCTGTCAGCTGACCGCCCTCTTCGTATCCCACGTAGCCTGGAGGCGAGCCGATGAGTTTGGAAACCGAATGCTTCTCCATGAACTCGGACATGTCGAAGCGAACCAGCGCTTTTTCGGTTCCGAACATGAACTGGGCCAGGGTGCGCGCAACTTCGGTCTTGCCAACGCCGGTCGGGCCGAGGAATAGGAACGAGCCGATGGGGCGATTCGGGCTCTTCAATCCCGCACGGGAGCGGCGGATTGCCCGAGCCAGCGCGCTGATTGATTTGTCCTGCGAAATGATGCGTTTGTGCAGTTCTTCCTCGATGCGCAGCAGCTTCTGCGTTTCTTCTTCTTTAATGGACGTAATCGGAACGCCCGTCCAACGCGAAACCACATCTTCAATATCTTCGCGGCTTACCACGCCGGTGGAAGATTCATCGAGATGATATTTCTCGCGGAGAGCGCGCAGGTTCTCGCGCTCTTTGCGCTCTTCGTCCGAATAGAAGCGCGCCTTTTCGAACTCGTGATTCGCAATGGCGTTTTCCATGCGATGAACGATGAACTTGATTCTCTTTTGCACCTCGCTGATCTCTTCGGGCTGCGAAGTCTGACGCAGCTTTACGCGAGCCCCAGCTTCGTCCACCAAGTCGATTGCCTTGTCAGGCAGGAAGCGATCGGGAATATAGCGGTTCGAGTGCGAGACGGCGAAGTTGATCGCGTCGTCGGTATAGGTGACGGCGTGGAATTTTTCGTACCGGTCTTTGATTCCGAACAGAACCTTAACTGCATCCGCCTCGTTCGGCGGTGGAACTTTCACGGCCTGGAAGCGCCGCTCGAGTGAGCGATCTTTTTCGATGGACTTGCGATATTCACCGGGCGTGGTCGCGCCAATGCATTGAATCTCGCCGCGCGAGAGCGCAGGCTTGAGGATATTCGCCGCGTCGAGCGAGCCCTCGGCCGATCCGGCGCCAACCAGGGTGTGCAGCTCATCGATAAAGATGATGGAGTTCTGCGACTCCATCAACTCTTTCATGATGGTCTTGAGCCGTTCTTCGAACTGCCCGCGATATTTCGTTCCGGCGACAATCAAGGAAAGATCGAGCGCCAGAATGCGCTTGTCCGCAAGGAACGACGGAACTTCACCATCGGCGATGCGTTGCGCCAGGCCTTCGACGATGGCAGTCTTGCCCACGCCCGGCTCGCCGATCAGCACAGGATTATTCTTGGTGCGGCGGCACAGAATCTGTACCACGCGCTCCAGTTCGCCGTCGCGCCCCACTAACGGATCCAGCTGGCTGTCCATCGCGGCCTGGGTCAGGTCGCGCGAGAACTCGCTGAGCAAGGAGGATTCGCGCTGGCGTTGTGGCTGAGCTTTTTCCTGGCTAGTGCGCGCCAATTCCTCGCGGATGCTGGAAAGCCTCAGACCGCGCTCGTGCAGGATCTCCGCGGCGAAGCACTTCTCCTCCCGCAGCAATCCCAAAAGCAGATGTTCGGTCCCGATGTGGCGATGCGAAAGCCGTTCCGCCTCTTCCGCGGCGTAAGCCAGCACCCGTTTGCATTCATTGCTCAGGGGCAGATCTACGGACGTGGAAACCTTCTCCCGGATCGTTGTATGCCCTTCAATCTGCTTGCGGATGGATTCAACCGAGGCGTGCGAACGGAGGAATCGGTTGGTCAGCGCCTTATCTTCGCGCAGCAACCCCAGCAGCAGGTGCTCCGTTTCGATATAAGGAGACCCGAACTGGCTGGCCTCATAGCGCGCAAAAAAGATGACGCGCCTGGCTTTCTCCGTATAACGTTCAAACATAATACCCTTCCCCCTGAACCCCTTCCGGCCGAGGAGGCTCTGAACTCCCGCTCGACCTACCGAAAACCTGGTACCCAAAGCCGCCTGACGTACATCCTTTTAATCGTCATGAAGGCATTATGCAATCAAACGGCCACCGAACCCAAGTACTCCAACGTTCTTATGATGTTACCGAAGGCATCTGTTGAAATCTCCTTCGACCTTCACCGCTCTCCGTTTTGTTGCACTTTCTGTCCAAACGTCGTCTTCTTCGCAATTCGATGCGCGAAAACCTAAATCGGTAATGATGCCGGCGCTATTTCCTCGACGCGCCCGCCCTGCAGCCGTAATACCCGGTGGCAGCGACTCGCAAACGGCACGTTGTGAGTTGCAATAATAGAGGTAAGTTGGAACTCGCGATGCAGCCGCGCAATGAGTTCAAAAACCGCTTCCGCAGTGCGCCCGTCCAAGTCCCCGGTAGGCTCATCGGCCAGCAATAATTTCGGGCCGGTGATCAGGGCGCGCGCCAGAGCCACCCGCTGCTGCTCGCCCCCGGAAAGCTCGCCAGACCGGTGATGGGCACGGTTTTCGAGCCCCACTTGGCGCAGCCAGCGCAAAGCTTCCGGAGCGGCGTGTGTCCAACTAAGGCCGCGCACTAGCAGCGGCATGGCAACATTCTCGGCTGCCGTAAACTCCGGCAGCAGATAATGAAACTGCCAGACAAAGCCGGCTTCGCGATTGCGAAATTCTGCCGCCTGGTCCGCCGATAGCGAATTCAGCTTCAATTGGGCGCAGTATACGTCACCTGCCGAAGCCCGTTCAAGGGCGCTGAGGATGTGCAACAAGGTACTCTTCCCCGCGCCTGATTCGCCAACGATGCCGACCATCTCCCCCTGCTTCACCTCAAACGATAAATTCTCAAAGAGCACGAGATCCGATTCGCCGGACCGGAACACTTTCTTAAGATCTGTAACTCGAAGCAAAGTGTCCGTTTCTGTCACCTGTGTTAGATGCACTCCCGCCTCGGTTTGGTCCATCCCATGCCGCCCGTAGCCGCTGGGAGGCGTGAACGGTAGTTCTGGCCATCCTCGCACATTATGCTCTGAGGGCACATGGCCCGTTCGAACCATATTGCAGAGTTGCGCGATCGCATATCAGGAGAAGAATCCTTCACAGTGTACCGTTCGTCGGTTTCGGGGAGCAGTGATTCATGTCACGCGACAGCCCTTCTCATTTTCGAGCCTCGAGAGCTTGAACGCCTCATAGGTAGACTCTGCCGAGGCGTTCAATTGACACACGGTCCGGTGGCAGCGTAACTATTGAGTTTCGAGATCTTACCCCCAATGCGCTCTCAACTTCTTCTACTTACATCGGCTCTCCTGTTAACAACGACAATCTCCAGCACCAGTCACTCCGGGGCTCATGCAAACACGAGCCCGCTAGACATTGTGATCTCGGGTGGCCGGGTCATGGATCCCGAGTCCGGGCTGGACGCTGTCCGCAACGTGGGCATTCGTAACGGCAAAATTGTCGAGATCACCGAGCATAGTCTAAGCGGCAAGGAAACAATTAACGCCCGCGGCCTGGTGGTCGCCCCCGGTTTTATCGATCTCCACGAACACGGCCAGGAACCACGAAATTATGAGTTCCAGGCTCATGACGGCGTGACCACATCGCTGGAGCTCGAACGTGGCGTAGCCGATGTCGATGGCTGGTACGCGCAGCGCGAAGGCAAGTCACTGATCAATTACGGTGCGAGCATCGGGCATATCCCGGTCCGGATGGAAGTCATGCACGACCCCGGCACATTCCTTCCGACAGGAGATGCTGCGCACCGCGCCGCTTCGCCGGAGGAAGTTGATCGGATTCGGGCTGCCATCGCGAAAGGATTGCAACGCGGCGCGCTCGCCGTGGGCATGGGAATCACCTATACCCCCGTCGCTTCGCACGCGGAGATTGTCGATGTATTCAAGGTTGCGGCTGCGTATCACGCATCCGTGCACGTTCACCTCCGCTACGCGGGGATGAAAGAGCCCACCTCTGCACTGGCTGCGATTGAGGAAGTCATCGCGGCGGCAGCTTCCACCGGCGCTCCGCTGCATGTGGTGCACATCACAAGCATGGGACTGAAAGACACGCCCCGGCTGATCGCGATGGTAGAAGGCGCCCGCGCGCGAGGACTAGACGTTACCACCGAAGCCTATCCCTATCCCGCCGGTAGTACGGCCATCGACTCCGCGGTTTTCGATCCCGGCTGGCAGGAAGCTCAGGGAATTACTTACAAGGATCTTCAGTGGGCGCAAACCGGCGAACGTCTGACTGCGGAGACTTTTGAAAAATACCGCAAGCAGGGCGGAATCGTAATCGTGTTCTCCATCCCCGAAAGCGCGGTTCGCGAAGCCCTGGCAGATCCCACCATAATGGTCGCGAGCGACGGTATGCCGATCACCGGCCCGAAGGTTCACCCCCGCGGCCAGGGTACTTTCTGCCGCGTGCTAGGCCATTATGTGCGCGAAGAAAAAGTTCTGGACCTGATGACCGCGCTCCGCAAGATGACGCTACTCCCCGCGCAGCGCCTGCAAAAGCGCGCCCCCGTTTTCCAAAATAAGGGCCGCATCCGCGTCGGAGCCGACGCGGACATTACCATTTTTAACCCCGACACCGTAATCGATAAAGCAACGTTCGAAGACCCGTTGCAGTTCTCGGCTGGGATTTCTTACGTGCTGGTAAATGGAGAGCCGGTGGTTAGGGATGGGGTTACTGTTTCCGGAATTTTACCGGGCAGAGCGGCAAGGGCGCCCGTATCCCGGTGATCGTGATCTCCCAGATCAGGCTTGGTTTTTGCCACCGATTCTACAGCCCATCACCATTCTTTTTGTAACGAATTATCTTCTGCATGCACTATTCCTCCAAGAACAACTGGCGCACAGGTTCTTATTGAAGAAGCGCCGAGGAGGCTAATTTATGGGTTCTCGGGAGAGATGGATTTGCGTCGCAAGCTTTTTGATGCTTTCAGGTGTGGTGTTTGGGCAGAAACAGAACTCCTGTACTGGAATGTGGAACTGCGAGAACAGTACATACGCCGCGGCCGTGACAGCATATGACAGTGCGGTACAGAAGTGGCAGATAAATTGCCAAAAAAATAATCCTGCTCAAGACTATCCCAACGGCAAGCGACCGCCTTGCGGCGGCGCACCTGCGGTGCCGTTATTTAGTAGTGCCGTACAGTCCTGTTCAAAAAACTGGAGCTGCACGCCTACCCTCTATACGCTCGATTACGTCATCGCAGACCTTATGTATGCTCCACCCGGCAAAGCCAGTACCGTGACCTATACCGCATCAAGCGGGAGTGGAAGTTCGTGGGGTGTTTCGACTACGCAGGGCAACAGCTCGACCGTAAAGGTGAGCGCAGGAGCGAGTGGAAATTTTTTTGGTGGCGGCGGGTTCACCTTTGATGCGTCAACCTCCCAGGCAAGTTCAACAACAAACCAGAGTCAATTCCAAGTCTCGTCAACGATAGCGACGAGTCTTGGTTTAGCATCGCCCTCCTCAGACGCAGTCGACCATACCCAGGACGAGTTCCAGCTTTGGATGAACCCCCAAGTAACGTTAACTGGTCAGACGAATGAGCCAAATAGTGCGAACCAGGTCAACCTTACGCTATCGGCGCCAGACCCCAATAATATTGTTGAGTTTAGCGTGGCTGAACTGACTGGGGCACAGGCCGTACCAGCATACAAAGCGCAGTTGTTTGCGGTACTTTCGGCGCAGGATAAGCAACAAATTCTTCAGACGGATCCTTATTGGAATAGCCCCAAGATCATTGCCAATCCTCGCTACGTTCCTCTTCCATGTCCAAGCCAGGGGCCGTGTCCTTCGCCACAGCAACTGGATGGTCCCGACAGCGCAGGCGACGAGCGTACGACAGATGGCGTTCAGTTGGCATACAACTATTCTTCATCGAGCAGCCAGACCAACACGCAAACCACATCCGCCGAGGTCGGATTTACGGTCACCGAGAGCGGTGGTTTTGGCGACTTCTTTAAGGTGAGCGCGACAGAGGGTGAATCAGACACGACGAGTTGGAGTACCAGCGACTCCAGTGGATCGAACATCAGTAAGGGCATCACAGCGACTGCGACGCTCTCGACTACTACTGTCGGATACCATGACCTAATCGACATCTACTTTGACACGCTTTACAACACTTTTGTGTTTGCGTCGGAAACAGGCGGTCTGGGAATTCCCACCAATGAAATACCATCAGTATCAGGCACGCTGATACGAGCCGGAGTCCCCGTGGCCAACCAACCGGTGGTCGTCACCTTTTCCGACGGGACGAGCCGACAAGTCTTCACCAATTCGCGGGGAGTCTACCGGGTCTACCGCGCACCAGCGGGAATTGCCAGACTTGCTTCGGCCAATCAAGTCCAAACCATCAATATCGATCCAAAGAACCCGATCGTGCACGACATTCAGCGGTAGAGCCTTTTGTAGGCTTCCCCATGTCTCGCTTTTGCAAGACATGGGGATTTACTTATGGGCATGATCGGCATTCACATCCGGGGTTGATTCCCGTCAGCAACGGAGTTATTGGCCAAGAAGTCCTTTTCTTCAAACCCGCATTTGGCTTGGACCCAAGCCAAACCGAGAACAGCATTTGTTCGAGGTCTGAGCGGCCGATTCGTATGTGCCGAAAGGATGGAGCAACCGCGCGATGCCGCCATCGGGCACCGCTTCTTCAGGTTCGTGTTGTGGTTACTGTCAGGTAATTCGATGGTCAGGAGGTCTTCACTTCCGAATCCGCCAGCGAGTGCAGCGACTCCCCATACGGTTCCCGCGCGATGCCGCGCTCGGTAATAATGGCGGCCACATACTTTGCCGGAGTCACATCGAACGCCGGATTCTCAATCAACACGCCATCCGGCACCATCTGCTTGCCGGCAATGTGGGTGACCTCTTTCGGGTTGCGCTGCTCGATCGGAATCTTACTGCCATCCGGGCAATTCAGATCGACGGTCGAGAGCGGCGCAGCCACATAAAATGGAATGCCATTTTCTTTTGCCAGCACTGCAACGCTGTACGTGCCGATTTTGTTGGCCACATCGCCGTTGGCCGCGATGCGGTCTGCGCCAACCACAATTGCGCCAATCTTGCCCTGCCGCATCATCGCGCCCGCCATGTTGTCGGAGATGACCGTGGTAGGAATGCCGTCCTTCATCAACTCCCACGCGGTAAGCCGCGAGCCTTGCAGAAACGGACGCGTCTCATCGGCATAGACGTGAATCTTCTTGCCCTGCTCCACCGCTGCGCGAATCACGCCGAGAGCCGTGCCGTATCCAGCGGTCGCGAGCGCGCCAGCATTGCAATGCGTGAGGACGCCGCCTTCGCGCGGGAGAAGCGTGGCGCCGTGCCTGCCCATCGCCTGATTCGCCGCGATGTCCTCCGCGTGCATATGCTTGGCCTCTTCCACAATCTCTTGTTTGATCTGCGCAATGGGACGCACGCGCAGGTGCTCAAACTTCCGCTGCATCCTTTCAATCGCCCAGAACAAATTCACGGCCGTAGGACGAGTCTTGCCGATCACGTCGCAAATGTGATCGAGTTCTTTCTTGAGCTCGGCAACACTTTCCGCTTTCGAATCCTTCACACCAAGCGCAATTCCCATCGCCGCGGCCACGCCGATCGCAGGTGCTCCGCGAACGATCATGGTGCGAATCGCATCGGCCACCTGCTCGTAAGTTTTGCAGGTGACATAAGTTTCTTCCGCGGGCAGTTTCGTCTGGTCGATGAAGCGTACGCCGCTGTCAGTCCATTCCAGTGTTTGAATCATGATTTTGTGGTTGCCTGGCTACACCCGATGCGCCGCACAACGATTTCTCGGCAAACTTGTCACGGCTGCTCTTCCGCAAATTTCGCAGGTCGCGGCAACGGCGAATATCGAGGGCTGGGTGTCATCGATGTGCAAAACATGCTCGGCGCGGACCTCTTTCGCGGTAAAAATCGAAATAAAGGGAGTGGCGCCGCAGCTTTCTCGACAGAAGCACGCCCCTGGGCCTCTTCACGCTCCACCAGGCACATAGCACCGACAACCCGGAATCCAAATTCGCGGGCCGCCTCAATGGCCTGCACGGTTGAGGCGCCAGTTGTACAGACGTCGTCGACGATTACGACACGCGCACCCTTCTCGCGAAAACCTTCGATACGTTGTCCGGTTCCGTGCTGCTTCTCGGCCTTACGAACGAGAAATCCGTTCAGCTCGCCGCTGACCACGGAAACCGCGACCACGATCGGATCGGCCCCCATCGTGAGCCCACCGATGGCTGCGGGTCTCCATGCGCGCTGCCGAATTTCTTGAAGAAAAACCTCGCCTGTCAGCCGCGAGCCTTTTGCGTCGAGTGTCGTAGTCCGGCAGTCAATGTAGTAATCGCTGGTCCCGCCGGAAGAAAGCTTGAAGTCTCCCAGCCGAAAAGACTTTAGCGCCAGCAGGCGCAGAAGATCCGCACGCGAAGTGATCATGAAACTCTACGATAACATTGCCGGCTATCCATGTGGGGACGTGCGCTGGCGCCTTCTAACCGTGATACCCTAAACCTTCCCGCTCTCGACCATCGATCTATGAAATTTCCGCGCATCCGAACCCTTTTTCTCTTTTTCGCCGTCCTTTCCTTCGCCGTTGCCTCGATGGCTGAAGGCACACGTACGTGGGAGCAGTCCAAGTTCGAGGACTTGATCAAAGGGACACCTACCGGCGTTGCCATTCGCAATGCAGGCGGACTCGAGCTTGCCCCAACTTTTAAGAGCGTCTACGCGACGCCCTCCACGTATATCTGGGCCATTGCGGCGGACGACGCGGGGGTGGTTTACGTTGCCGCTGGAGCGCCGGCGCGCGTTTACCGCATTTCCCCCGACGGGAAGTCGACGACGATTTTCGAACCCAAGGAATTGCAAGTGCAGGCACTGTGCATCGGGCCGGGAGGCGCTATTTTTGCGGCCACGGCGCCCGACGGTAAGGTCTACAAGATTGAACACAAACGGGGAGAGCAGGCATCCTCGGCACAGTCGGAGGCAAGCGAAAAGCCCGCGGCTAAAGGCTCGGATCCCTCCTGGAGTTCTACTGTCTATTTTGAACCCAATACAAAGTACATCTGGGATTTGGCTTTGGATAAATCGGGGAACCTGTACGTCGCTACCGGCGATCGAGGAGAAATCTTTCGAGTAACGCCGAAGGGAGAGCACTCGGTATTCTTTACGAGCGATGAAACTCATATTCGCGTCCTGGCGGTGGACGCGAAGGGCAATCTCATCGCCGGCTCCGACGGCAGCGGTCTCATCTATCGAATTTCGCCAACGGGCGAGGGCTTTGTACTGTATAGCGCGCCAAAAAAAGAAATAACCGCGCTTGCGCTGGATAGTGCGGGGAATATCTATGCCGCGGCAGTTGGCGAGAAAAAGGGAGGCAGCAGTTCGACCACTGGAATGGCGGCATTGCTGACGGTGCCGTCGGCCCCGCCAATCACGGCTTCTCAGCAGGTTCCGGGAATGACGATTACCACGGCGCCAACCACTCCGATCGTGACCACACCTTTTCCGTTTCCGGGCGGGGTGAGCAGTAATGGTTCCGACATTTATCGCATAGCGCCGGATGGCTCGCCTGCGCGCCTGTGGAGCTCGCACGAGGACATCGTTTACGCGCTTGCCTTTGATTCTCGAGGAAGGCTGCTGGCCGGCACTGGAAATCGCGGCCATGTCTTTGCTATTACGGGCCTCGATAATTTTTCAGACCTCCTGAAGTCTTCGGCGTCGCAGGTAACGGCGTTTGCGAAAGCGCCGGCGGGCGGAATTTATGTGGCCACCAGCAATTTGGGGAAAGTCTTCATGCTCGGTCCCGGGCCTGAGGCTGAGGGAACATACGAAAGCGATGTGTTCGATGCCAAAATATTCTCGCGTTGGGGGCGGGCGGAATTCCGCGGAACGGGAAACGTCGAGTTATATGCGCGCAGCGGAAATGTCGATAACCCGGACCGAAATTGGAGTCCGTGGAAGAAGATTGATCTTGGCTCCGGAAAAGCTTCGATCGACTCCGGCAGCAGTGGCGAAACCGGGATTCCAGCCGCGCGATACGCTCAATGGAAAGCGGTGCTGCACAGCGGAAACACTGCGCCGAGCGTCAACGGGGTGGCATTGAATTATCTTCCGAAAAACATAGCGCCTGAAATCGATGACGTGACCGTGCAGGTGGGGACAAAATATCAGCCGGTGCCGAAGACGCCGGGCATTGGTTTGGGAAGCGAGACATCGTCATCTTCGGGAGCGCACTTCGACGTTCCGCCCTCCAGCATGCACGATCGGGACTCCATCGGTGTGAAGTGGAATGCTCACGACGAGAACGACGACCAGCTGGTTTATTCGATTTACTATCGCGGCGATGATGAGACGCGCTGGCTGCTGCTGAAAGACGACGTCAGCGACAAAGCTTATTCGTTCGACGCCAGCCTGCTGCCCGATGGGGGGTACACGGTGAAAGTGGTTGCATCCGATGCGCCTTCGCATTCGCCGGGAGAAGCGCTGACCGCTTCCAAGGAGAGCCATCGTTTCGAAGTGGACACAACGCCGCCACGAGTGGAGGATTTGTCGGCAGCACTGCAGGGTGAGCAAATGCACATTACGGCGCGCGCAGTCGATAGTTTTTCGCCGATCAAACGCGCCGAGTATTCGATTGATGCGGGAGAGTGGAAATACGTGGAGCCGGTGGGGCAGCTTTCGGATGCGAAGACAGAGAACTACGACTTTACGGTCCATCTTGATGCGGCGAAGGATGAATCTTCCGAACACGTGGTCGTGCTCCGTGTCTTTGACCGCTACGACAACATGAGTGCGGCGAAAACTTTGATTCGTTCGAAGTGAGATGCCTGTATCCGTTGTTAGGTGATGCAGGGCGTGCGGGCTTCTGCCAAGTTAGGTCACTCCGAGAAAAAATCCCAGCCCAACGAGCATGGGCGGGGTTTAGCAAGGAGATGATTTATGGGACATTTCCTCGCTTAGTTGTCAAGGCGACATTTTTGCTCTTTGACTCTCACGGTTTCTCCGATTTTCTGCGGGGAGGCGCTGCAACCAATGGTTCGTAAAGCAGTTCTAAGACGCAGCAGTTCTGCCGCACGAAGGTGCCCCGGCCTGGCCGCCGGGGCATTCTTGTCTCAAGCTCTGAGCGAAGATGGTGGGCCTCGGCTAGAGCCGACGCATTTAACTCCGAAACAAATGTCCAGAGAAATCTCTTTTGCAGCTGTGCTAGATTGAGCTCTCATGGACACCGCGCCGGCTATCTCAACCCAAGGACTGACCCGCCGATTTGGCGAACTGGTAGCCGTGGATAATGTCAATCTGCAAGTTGCTCCGCGGGCAGTTTTTCGGATTCCTGGGACCTAATGGCGCGGGAAAATCCACGACGATTAAAATGCTCACGGGGCTGCTCGCGCCAAGTTCGGGGCACATCGAAATTCTCGACCTCGATATGGATAAAAATCCCGTCGAGGTGAAGCGGCAGATCGGCGTTGTCCCGGAAGGCATGGCGCTGTTTGGGCGGCTTACGGGATCGGAATTCCTGAATTTTGCCGGACGCATGTATGGACTTGACCGAGAAACTGCGGCCCGGCGCAGCCGCCGAGTTGCTCGATTTCATGCAACTGGCCGATCAGCCGAAAAAACTGGTTACCGATTATTCCCACGGTATGCAGAAAAAACTGGCCATGGCTGCAGCGGTGATTCACGGGCCGAAAGTTTTGTTTCTCGACGAACCATTTGAAGGAGTGGACGCGATTGCCGCCGGAACCCTAAAGTCGATGCTGCAAGGAATGATTGCGAGCGGGGCAACGATTTTTCTCACCTCGCATGTTCTGGAAATCGTGGAGCGGCTGTGCAGCCATGTCGCCATCATTCATAAGGGCAAACTTGTAGCGCAGGGATCGCTGGAAGAACTGCGTGCGGGGGTAGAAGCGCAGACGGCCCTGGCTGAGGATGGCACGGTTCCGGGAGAGAAGCTAACACTGGAACAAATTTTCCTGCACACCGTAGGTGGGACACAGCGGGCAGAGCAGGAACTTTCGTGGCTGGGCTAGAAGGTTGCGTGCCCTGCGCGCGACACAGGCACAAATGATGAACAAATTCTTAGATGTGCCGAATGCGCAAGTATTCTAAAAACGGACGCATCGCGGGGCGATGCTCAATCTGCATGTTTTTCAGCGAGTAATCGAAATCCGCACCGCAGTCGCAGCAGACTTTGTATGTTCGACCGCCGATTGTGAACACGCGGCTCAGGTGCTGATGACGACAACCGAAGGCAGAGTCGAGAGCCCTTGCCAAGGGAACTGTGAATCTTTCCCACCGGGGAGGCCGCTCCGTTACCCTCATCTATTCATCTTCTTTCCGAACGACATCGTTGTTGTCCGATAAACTATCGAGAACAGTGAGTCGATTCATACGTGCGCATATTGGGTTCGACTCTGGCAGCCCAAAAAGAGGTTTTCTGGAGAATTCGGCCCAGTAAACACATCGGCAGAGCAAAGATCATTCTTCACTCCACGGTTATGAAAGATGAAACGTATCCGTGAACGTTAGCAAATCCCAACCCGGGCAGCTCGCGGCCATTGCCGGCCTGCGCTGGCGGCTGTTCGTCAACTCTCTGCGCTCGCGCGGGGCAAGACGGAATTGGTCATCGCGGACTTTCGTTTCACTGGCCTTTACCGTGGGCGGACTGGGCGGAGGGGCGCTGGCATGGGCCTGGAGGGGCTGGTATTTCGTTTCTGAGCTCGGGAAAACCGGATATCTGGCGCTCTTCTGTGGCCGGTATTTTCTTTTCTGGCAACCTTTCCGGTCATGGCGACCGCCTTTAGCAACAATCCCGATTCGTCCGATCTGTTGCGTTTCCCTCTGAGCTACCGGTCTTATTTTTTGGTGCGCGATCGCTTACGGATCCGTCCGACCCGGCGACGGCGCTGGGCTGCTTGTGGCTCGACCGGAATACTAATTGGGCTTACCTTCGCGAGTCCGCTGCTAGCTTCCTTGGGCAGCGCTCGATCCTGCCAGCCTTCGCCGCATTCAACCTTTTTTCCTGCAAATGATATTTGCATGGGTGGAACGCTGGCTGGCGCAACGGCGCACGCGTGAACTGTTGGGCATTCTGTTTATTCTAGGGATGCTCAGTTTTCAACTTATTGGCCCGCTCACCCATCACTTTCGCAAGAATCCAAGCCCCGGGATGCAACGACTAATCGCAATTATCGTTCCAGCCGAGCAGATACTACCTCCCGGCCTGGCGGCGGACGCCATTGTTCAGGGAATCTACCCGAGATGGCCAGTCGCCTTGAGTTCGTTGGGACTGCTATGCGCTTTTGGTTTGCTGGTTGGCTGTGGTTTGCATCTGAGGCTTTCGGCGCAGTATGGCGGAGAAAACCTGAGTGAGGCCGTTGCGGCGTCCACACTTCCGCAGGATAAGAACATTCGGCTGGGGTGGAATCTTCCCGGGCTTTCATCGCCGGTTGCCGCGGTTTTCGAGAAGGAGATTCGTTACCTGCTGCGCAGCGGGCCGATGCTGCTCAATCTCTTTATGCCATTTTT
This sequence comes from uncultured Acidobacteriaceae bacterium, assembly GCA_963734675.1. Lineage (GTDB taxonomy): Bacteria > Acidobacteriota > Terriglobia > Terriglobales > Acidobacteriaceae > Sulfotelmatobacter. The sequence goes on along the minus strand of CAVTHZ010000008.1, from coordinate 605,002 downwards.
TATGTTGCTGATTTTTCGCGTCAGCGTGGTGAGTTCTCTCCACCACTCGGGTACGGAGTTTCTGAGTCACGCGCCAAGCCTGGCGTTTCCGGTGGCTGCGGCCTATACCCTGCTCATGCTCACTAATATTGCATTCAACAATTTTGGCGCAGATGCGGGCGGCATTCAATTCTTTTACTCCTCTCCCGTAACTTTTCGGCAGATTATTCTCGCGAAGAATATTGCCTGCGCCTGTATTGTGGGAGTGGAAACCATTCTTGCGTGGATCATTGTCGCTCTTGTCTATACCAGGCCCGCACTGGATATCACAGTGCTGACAGTGGCGGGGCTGCTGTTTGCTGCACCGTTGGACTTTGCTGCCGGAAATCTTCTGTCGATTTATGCGCCAAGACGTTTCGACTATTCCAAGTTCGGGCGGCAGCGCGCCTCGCAGATTACGGTCCTTATCAGTCTGGGGTTGCAGATGGTGCTTGCGAGCGTGGCCGCCAGTGCGGTACTGATGGCTCGCTACCTGGGCAGCATGTGGATTGGAGTGCTGGCGCTTTCGCTGATAGCGGGCGTATCTTTCACCATCTACGTTGTGATTCTCAACCGCATGGACTCTTTCGCATTAGGCCGCAGAGAAGCGCTGGTAGCGGAACTTTGCCGCGCATGACAGCAACTTAATCTCCTGGCGTGGAATCGTGAAACGTGCCAGAACTGCCTGACATTTCCGCCTACCTCACGGCCCTGGAGCCGCGGGTGCTGCACCAACCACTGGAGCGAGTGCGACTGGGAAGTCCGTTTGTGCTCCGGACAGTGCAACCGCCGGTCGAAAGCATTGAGGGCGAAACGGTGCGTGAGCTGCGGCGTATCGGCAAGCGCATCGCGCTGGGCTTCGATAATAATCTGTGGCTAGTAATCCATCTGATGATCGCCGGCCGGTTGCATTGGAAGGCAGCTAACGCAAAGCTTGCGGGCCGAAACACATTGGCCGTATTTGATTTTCCCAACGGAAGTCTGACTCTTACCGAGGCAGGATCAAAGCGCCGCGCGTCGCTCCACATGGCGAGCGGCGAAGAAGGGGTTTCTGCGCTTGATCCGGGAGGAATTGAGATCTTCGATTCTGACCTTGATACTTTTCGCAATGCGCTAACTGCAGAGAATCGCACCTTGAAACGAGCGCTTACCGATCCGCGAATTCTTAGCGGCATCGGCAATGCTTATTCTGACGAGATTCTCCACGCCGCACGGTTGTCGCCGATCGCGCTCACGCAGAAATTAGCGCCTGAAGAATGGAGGCGGCTGTTCACAGCTACGCGCGAGACTCTCAAACTGTGGGTCGACCGGCTTCAGAGCGAAGCAAAGGCGAGTTTCCCCGAAAAAGTTACTGCTTTTCGCGAAGGCATGGCCGTGCACGGCCGCTATGGGAAAGCTTGTCCGCGGTGCGGAGAAAAAATTCTCCGTATTCGCTATGCCGATAATGAAACCAATTATTGCGCACGCTGCCAAACCGGAGGTAAAGTGCTGGCGGATCGAAGTCTCTCGCGTCTGCTGAAATCCGACTGGCCACGCACGCTGGATGAATTGGAAGCGCTCAAGCGGAAGTGAAGTTTGCTCCGGGCACGCCGCCGATAAGAGTGGCGAATTACTTCTTGTCCGGATTGGCGAGAAATCGATATCCCACGCCTCGTACGGTGAGCAGATGCCGCGGTTCGGCGGGGTCATCCTCGATGTAACGGCGCAGGCGCACAATGAAGTTATCGATCGCGCGAGTGTCGGTATCTTCGTGCAATCCCCAGACATCTTCGAGGATTTGCTTGCGTGAAACGACCCGCCCATCGTTCTGCACCAGATGACGGAGCAACTCTGACTCCATGAGCGTCAAGTGAATAACGTTTCCACCGGTGCGGAGTTCGAGGGTTCCGAAATCGATTGTCCTCCCGTTAAAGGAGAAAGTACTGTAGTCGCCAATAGCATCTGCATTGGAGGCTGAGGTTGCACGATCAGTCAGTTCTGGATTGCCACGGGCATGAACGCTGCGCATCCACTCGCTGCGCCGCAATAATCCTTGCAGCCGCGCCAGAAGGATCGATAGATCGAACGGCTTCGCAAGATAGTCATCCGCCCCAGCAGCAAAGCCTTTCAGCACATCCTCGGGCCGGCTGCGGGCGGTGAGCATGAGCACTGGAACGTAATTTCGTGCCGCTCTCAACTCGGAAACTACGCTGAATCCATCCTTGCCCGGAAGCATAATGTCGAGCACGACCACGTCGAAGTTTTCTTTTTTGTCGAGAAGGCGATCGGTGGCCGATTCGCCATCCCCCACAACTTCCGCCGAATATCCTTCCTCCTGCAGATTAAAGCGCAAGCCCTGGGCCAGGTGCGATTCGTCTTCTACTACGAGCACGCGACTCATGCGCTCACCCTTGGCAGTTCGATGGTAATGGTTGTGCCTTCGCCTTCTCCCTGGCTTGCGGCAGAAACCTTGCCTCCATGCTTTTCGGCAATCGACTTTACGATGAAAAGGCCGAGGCCTGTTCCTCTCACGTGGGCGAGCGAGCGGTGGGTGACGCGATAAAAGCGTTTGAAGATGCTCTTCAAATCATCCTGAGGAATGCCGACGCCCCGATCCTGCACACTCAGCACGACATGTTTCTCGTCAGGAACATTCAGCCGCACTCGGACATCTACATTGTCACCGGAATATTTGATTGCGTTGTCGAGAACATTGAAGACGGCGATACGCAAGTCCTCGGCATTACCGCGAACGCTCATGCCTGTACCGTCGCTCGAGACTTCCTCGTAATGCAGAGATTCAGAGCCCAAATGATGGCGTGTGCGGGCCGCATCCATGCATTCGTGGACGAGATGGCGGAAATCGACGGCAGATTTCTCGCGGCCGGCTTTCTTGTCTCCGGCGCGCCCAGCTCGCAGCACCTGCTCGATCGTCTCCATGAGCCGTTCGGTATCGCTCAGCATGAGCGCGTAGAACTCCTGCTTTTGCGCGTCGGCTAACTGGCGGCGTTGCAGGGTTTCGAGATGTAGCCGGATTGAGGCGACAGGCGTTTTTAATTCGTGAGTTACGGCATTGATGAAGCTATCGTGCCGCTCGCTGCGACGGAGTTCGCGGATGAGAAAGCTGGTGTTAACGATCATCCCGGCGATGAGAACCGCGAAGAAGATGATGCCGAAGAAAAGCAGGACGCGGAGACGCCAGTTGAGGATGATCCAGCCAACGTTGAGCGCGACCGCGAGGGCAACCAGGCCGATGCCAAGGCAGAGGAAAAAGACGATCGTCCCGCGGCGGCTCGTGATGCGCATAGCTTTAGGCTCGATTTTACAGCAGCCTTGCGAGTCGCACCGCAGTCGTGGAAGAACAAACAAAAATAAAACCACAGAGAACGCGGCGTTAAACCGCGTCTTTGTGGTTGAAGTTGTTCTGGAGCCGGCTCTAGTCGCCGCTTACTGCACTTTCGCTCAAAGCCGGCGAGATCATTCTTCCATTGGGTGCAGCGATGAGGCCCTTTTCCAGTTCCGAGAGCCGTACGCGCTTGATATCCCAAGCCAGACCGAGCTGTTTCAGAGTCCAGATGCCGTACCAATTCGTGTCGATCTCGTACCACTTGAGGCCATGAGCGCGGATGTGGGATGAGCGTGATGATTGTTGTGCCAGCCCTCGCCGAAGGTTACCAATGCGACCCACCAACTGTTGGTGGAAAGATCGCGGGTGGCGAAACGGCGGGAGCCCCAGGAGTGCGTCGCCGAATTCACCAGCCAAGTGGAGTGCAGTCCGAATACGGTGCGGAAAAACGTTCCCCACAGTAGCCAAGGCAAGCCGCCGATGGCGAAGAGGACGCCGCCCAGAACGATTTGCGGGACGTAGTGATACTTCGTGATCCAAACGTGAAATCTGTCTTTGGCGAGGTCGGGAACGTAGCGAGCCAGCGTGGTCGTGTCGTGGTGCATCGACCTACCCATCAGGATCCATCCCATGTGCGCCCACCATTTTCCATCGATCGGGGAATGCGGGTCGCCGTCCTGATCGGAATATTGATGGTGAATGCGATGCGTGGCTACCCAGAAAATCGGGCCGCCCTCAAGGGCGAGAGTGGCGCAGACCGTCAAGAAATACTCAACCCACTTGTAGGTTTTGTAACCGCGGTGGGTAAGCAAACGATGATAGGCCATGCCGATGCCGAGGCTGCCTGAAATCCACCAGAGTATGGCCGCGACGAACAATGCTTTCCAGGTGAAGAAGAACAGCGCGGCAATCGCACCCACGTGAAACAACATCATGAAAATCGCTGTCACCCAGTTGATTTCATCGTTTGCGGCTTGTTTTCTTTCGAGACTTTCGAGTTGCATCGATTGACTGGTCCCCGTTTCGGCTGGTTCTGAATTTGTACCGCCACAGATAACCTATCAAGCCGGGCGGGGGTGCGACTGTAATACTTGTGTAATAGCAACGGTGCCGGGATTACGGAAGTACCGGCCGCGACATGCCCCGAAACGACAAGCAGGTTATCGTCTCGGGCGACATTCGCCGAAACGTCGCAACTCCGCCATCATTTACAATCCTCTGCTTATGTTCTATCGCTCGGATAATCGCGAAGTTGACCAACTGCGGCCTGTCAAAATCACTCCTGACTTCATCCGTACGGCGGAGGGTTCCGCGCTTATTGAGGTAGGGAACACGCGGGTCATCTGCACCGCATCGATTGAGGAAGTCGTTCCATCGTTTCTGCGTAACTCGGGCAAAGGGTGGATTTCAAGCGAGTACGCCATGATTCCGCGCGCAACACTGACGCGGACGCCGCGGGAGGTGGCCAAGGGACGCCCGAGCGGGAGAACGCACGAAATCCAGCGCCTGATAGGCCGTTCGCTGCGCGCGGTGACCGATCTGGCGAGCCTGGGCGAAAGAACACTCTGGGTTGATTGCGATGTGATTCAGGCGGACGGCGGGACGAGAACGGCTTCCATTACAGGCGCGTTTGTGGCTTTGGGTTTGGCTTTGAAAAAGCTGGTTGAGGCTGGAACCTTGCCTTTGGTGCCGCTGCGCGACTTCATCGCCGCGGTAAGCGTGGGGGTTGTGGATGGGGAAGTTCTGCTCGACCTCTGCTATGAGGAGGATTCGCGCGCGGAGGTCGATATGAATTTTGTAATGACCGCCGGACACAAGATGGTAGAAGTGCAGGCGACAGCAGAACGGCAGGCGTTCGATGACGAGCAATTCGCCAAAATGATGAAATACGCCCGGCACGGGGTGCAGGAGTTGATTGAGAAGCAGCAGGAAGTGCTGAGCGGGGTCGCGCTAAAGCAATAGTTCCGACGGCGAGAAAATCAGCCGCATCAGAGCTTCCGGGCAGTTTTCTCACGTCAGGCGATCGACACCGTCGTTATGTTCATGAACTCCCGGATGCCGTTCGCCGCCAATTCCCGTCCATGCCCGGAGTGTTTCACCCCGCCGAAGGGGATTCGCGCGTCGGACGCGACCATTTTGTTGATGAAGACCATGCCGGACTCGAGTTCATTGATGAAGCGTTCGCGTTCTTTCTCATCTTTCGTCCAGGCGCTGGCGCCGAGGCCGAACCGGCTGTCGTTGGCGAGGCGGATGGCTTCGTCGATGTTCTTAACGCGGAAGAGCGATGCAACCGGGCCGAAAAATTCTTCGCGATAAGCGGGCGAGTCCTTTGGGACATCAGTCAGGACGGTGGGGGCGTAATAGTTGCCCGGCAGCTTGAGGGGATGGCCGCCGGTCAATAATTTGGCCCCAGCTTGAACTGTCTTTTGCACGTCGGCGTCCAGGGACTTGACCGCATCGGCAGTCGCGAGTGGACCCAACTCCGTTTTTTCATCGAAAGGGTCGCCGACCCGCAGGCTCTTCATACGCTCCACGAATTTCTTCTCGAACTCCCCGGCGATGGGGTCGGCGACAATGAAGCGTTTGGCTGCGATGCACGACTGGCCGTTGTTGATGACGCGCGCTTCGACGGCGGTGGCGACGGCAGCGTCGATATCTGCGCTGGGCATGACGATAAAGGGATCGCTGCCGCCGAGTTCTAGAACGACCTTCTTAATTCGCTTGGCGGCCGCGATGCCGACTTCCACTCCCGCTTGTTCGCTGCCGGTTAATGTGGCCGCGACGACACGGGGATCGTTCAGAATCGCGTCGACTTGTTGCGAACCGATCAGCAACGTTTGAAACGCGCCGGCGGGGAATCCGGCCTCGAGAAAAAGCTGTTCCAGCGCCAGCGCGCATTGAGGAACGTTGGAGGCGTGCTTGAGCAATCCAACATTGCCCGCCATGAGAGCAGGCGCGGCAAAGCGAATGACCTGCCAGAAGGGAAAATTCCATGGCATGACGGCGAGAATGGGCCCGATCGGGCGATAACGGATGAAACTCTTTTTGGCGCCGGTTTCGATCACTTCGTCCTTAAGAATGTTCTCTGCGTTCTCGGCGTAATAACGGCAGGCGGTGGTGCACTTTATGGCTTCTGCGACGGCAGACTTGTAAGTTTTGCCCATCTCCAATGTCATCAAGCGAGCGTATTTTTCCTTGTTGCGATCAAGAACGTCGGCCGCTTTCAACATCCGCCGCGCACGTTCGGGAAAAGGAGTAGTGCGCTCTGCCTGGAACGTGGCGACGGCCAACTGAAGTTTTTTTTCAATTTCGGTAGGTGATAGAGCATCGAAAGTCTTAACCGTTTCACCGGTGGCTGGATTAATGGTGGCTATCGCCATAGGGCTTTCTTTCCTCGGGTTTTTTCGGAGACGTTTCTTAACCAAGAATCTACAGAAATAAAATGGTCATACCACTTTACCACCGCTGTGACGCTTAAGTTTGACCGCAAGAACGTGTTTTAGCGGAGACTCGAATTCAGATTTCCAATGCATCGGACGGAATAGATTTTGGGGTTGTTCCCCCTTTTGGGCAATACCTTTTCGCTGCGATTCCGTGATAGATTTCGCTCTTGCCATGAGATTTCGTTGCTTTTTCTTCTCAGCGTCCGCCATTTTTGGGCTGTGCTTTGGGGCCGCGGTCTTTGCCACTCGGGCCGAAGCGCAGTCCTTCACCATCAGTCCCAGCTCTATTGCATTCAAGAGCGTCGTGGTTGGTATGGAAACCGCAGTCAGTGAGATCACGATCACAAATACCGGTACCTCGAACCTTGTGATTACGAACTTTTCAATCACTCCGTTCAACGTATTTGTCTTGGAATACGGATGGACTAGAACGCTACGCAAGGGTCAGGCTGGGAATTGGGCGGTGCGCTTCAAGCCGGTGGCAGCCGGAACCGTGACCGGGCAGATTTCGTTCACGATCAAGGGCGTAAGCCAGCCGCAGGTCGTTACTCTTTCCGGTACCGGAACGACTACGGGAGCGGTGGCTTCGATCAGCCCGAACGTGCTCAGTTTCCCGGCGACAGCTTTGGGCAGTACTTCGTCACAGAAGGTGACCGTTACCAACAAGGGAACAAACGCTTTCAAGCTTACTTCAGTGACGGTTTTACCTCCGTTCGGCGAGACTGGCTACAGTTCGATTATCACGATTCAGCCGAAGAAGTCTTTTTCATTCCAGGTGACCTTCACTCCGGGTCTGATTCAAAACTACTCCAACGCGATCTCGCTGGCTTATGACGTGGTTCCGGCGGAAACCATAAGCGTGGCGGGTAGTGGGGTCGCGCCGCCTACGCTGGCGGTCTCGTCGTTTCCGGCCTTGCCCACGGGAGCGAAGGGGTTCGCTTACCTGGCGAATTTCACGGCTGCGGGCGGCACGCCGCCTTATAAATGGAGCCTGGCTTCTGGGCCTTTGCCAACGGGCTTGACTCTGAGCTCAGTGGGTTCGTTATCCGGTCCCCTCAATGTTGCCGCCACCGGAAATTACAACTTCACCGTGCAGGTCATAGATTCAAGCAATCCGAACCTGCTCGCGACGTCGGCGGTTACTCTTCCTGTGTCGACCGCATCGGCCCTGTGCAACAACATTACGTGGGACCAGGCCGGAACCGGACTGCCCGAGATTGATCTGCCAGACCTGGGAACAGGCAGTTACATGGGGACCGAGGGTGGACTTTATCCGGGCGGAAGCAATGTTCGACCGGCGCAGCACGAGGCTGACGGGCTGGCATTGGCCGACGGTATCGTTCCACTTGACGCCAACGGCAATCCCGATCCGAACGGGAAATATGTGTTGCTGTCGATTGGAGTATCGATCACGCGCACGATGTTTACTCAATATCAACTGACAGAACAAGTGGATCCGAGGTTGAATCCCAACCTGGTGATCGTCAATGGAGCGATTGACGGTACTGATTCTCCTAATTACGCGAACCTCAGCGATGGCTCATGGCAGACGATTTTGAATTTTTACCTGCCTTATCAAAACGTGACGGCGAATCAGGTGGTAGCGGTATGGATGATGGATCCGAGAAGCCAACCCTCCGGCACTTATCCCGCTGACATGGCGCAGCAGGAAAACGATATGATCTCCGCTCTGCAGAACATGCAGATTTATTTTCCTAACCTCAAGCTGGCCTATTTGGAGAGCATGCACTACGGTGGATACGCGACAAACGATCCGGAGATTTTGCCCGAACCTTACGCTTATGAAACCGGCTTCGCCGTACAGGACGTGATTGCAGACCAGATCAACGGGCAAGCCAATCTGAACTACAACCCGAATGACGGTCCGGTGGTCGCGCCGTGGATTTCATGGGGAACGTATGATTGGGCGAACGGGATGCTGGCGAATGGAAATGTGGACGCGGATAGTGCGGGCCTGGAGTGGAGTGCGCGGAGCTGGGGCCGGACGGCGTCCACGCATCGACTGTAGGAAAAAATAAAGACTCGGCTTTGCTCGTGAACTTTATGAAGAACGATGAGACTGTGACGCCGTGGTACTTGGCGCCATCGGCGAAAAAATAATTCTGCTGATGAGAATTTGCGGCCGCCTGGGTAGTTGCTTTACTTGGCTACTGTGTGGACTGAAGCTGCAGGGCCAGTTGATTCACCGCGGAAACATCGAAGAAGTTGGATAGGTCCGCATGTCCGGCGAGAGTTTCGCGCTGATTTCCTTCCACCAGGATTTTTACTCTTGAAATTCCGGAAATATTTGCGGAGATGGTTTGAATGAGCGAGGCGATGGTGAGCTCCTCCGGCAGAATTCCAGAGCGATGGCCGTCGGCGAAGGCGGCATTCACATCGATAACGGCGAGCCCGGGATCAACGAGATAAACGCTGCGGATCTCCGAACCGGGGGCAAGCGGATGAGGCGAATTTTTCTCCAAATAGAGTTGCAGCAATGCGCGCATTAATTCCTCTGCGCGTTGCTGGCGCGCGCCGGGCATCGAGATCTGAGCAGGCTGGGCCCGAAGCATGCCGATGTCGTCATAGGCGACCCAAAGCGTGATGTGTTCGGTTGGGCCTGCGACGGGGGCGACTACGGGCTGAGCGTCGGTCAGTATTGCGGGAGTAGCCGCGGCGCGGCCGCGCATGTGCCACGCGTAAACTCCCATGACCAAGGCGGCTGCCAGTAACAGCGAGAGCGCGATGATAAAGTGCCGCGGTATCATGGCGCGGCCCCGAGTTGAGTCCGGACCGACACGATTCCATTCGCCACCGCTCCGGCGATGAGTTCCTGATAATCCGGTGAAGCGAGGGATGAAACGTCGGCGGCGGGCGGAGCCACTTCCACGGCTATTGCAGCGGTAAGGATGTTGTTCAATGGCCGCAGGGGCGCAGTCAGAACGCGCACCGGAATCTGAATTCTCTTCATCGCGTCGGCGGTGCCGGTAGCCGCCGTTTGACTCAAGGACATGGATAGGAGCTGCGCCGTGGGCCAGGAGCGAAATGGTCCGTGGTCCTGGTCGTCTGCACTCACGTAAGGAAGCATTGCGGTGTAAATCCTCACTCCATGCCCGCTCGAAGCCGCGTGTATTGCGATGTAGACCGCCGCGTGACTGGTGTTAGCAAAGAATGCGCGGTCATCGAGCGAAATGTTGGCGTCGGAGTCGCGAACCGCCAGGGTTGTGATTCCACGACTTTCAAGTGCTTGGCGCAGATCGCGCGCAAGGGCGAGGGTTACATCTTTCTCTGCCAAAGTGGGGCCGAGAGCTTCGCCGCGGTCGTTTCCTCCGTGGCTGGCATCGATCACGGCAAAATAGCGGCGAGACGCGACAGTGGTCGTAGAAACTGGCGATGGGTTTGCCGGTTGTGGCTTAGGGGGAGCCGGCGCCGGGGCGGTAGTGGAAGATTGCGCTTTCGCGGGTGAAAGGGTGATAGTGCGGCCATTGTTGCTGAAGCTGGCCATTAAAGGAGCAGTCGTATTCACAACAATCTCAGCAGCGCCGTCGCCTTCAGAATAGGTGGCGGAAGGAATGGTCTTGCTGCCGAAGGTGAGGGTGGGCGATGCCGGCGATGTGACCGGCTCGTGATTGAACCTCAGTCGAAGCTTGCCCGGTTCCGCTGCGACCGAAGGATTGACCGGCGCGCTGAAGTGAAAAATCAGACGCGAAGTATCATCAGGAGCCACCGAGGCGGTGAAATGGGTTGCGACAGCGCCGATGAAAACACGTCCCGCATTTTCGTGGAAGGTTACCGGACCCCCGAGAAATCGCGGCAGCAGAGATGCAAGTGATGCGACTGGGATCAATCCTCGTCCATTTTCCAGGATGAATTTCGCGGTTAGATCGGCATCGCGCCCTTGCACACGCGCGAGAGTTTTCCCATTCACAAATTCTCCGAGCACGTTGTTGTAATGCAAGCGCCAGCGCGACCCGTCTATTTTGGCGCTGACAGTGCCCAGCGGCTCGAGCACTTCGAGAAGGCCGGCATAATCATGTCCCTGACGCTGCACGACGGAAACTGAATAGTTCGCCGCGGTCGAATAAATGGAAAGACGCTTTTCCGACGGTGACGCTGTCAGCAGAAGGACGGCAACGAAAACAAAGATTGCGCTGCCTGATCCAATCCCTGGGCGCAAGCCCGCAGAGAGAGATCCATTGGGGGCATTTTGTCGGGCGAGGGACTTGTTTTGAGCCGCCAGCGTACGCCACGAACTAATCAAGCGCATAGATGGTCAATCCGCTGAGCAGCTTGGGATAGAAGTCGGTCGACTTCTGAGGCATGACCTCACCGGCAAAGGCGATGTCGCGAACCTGTGTAACACGGCACGGGTTCATGAGGAAAACAATGTTGGCGCTGCCGCTTCGCACGTGAGAAAGCGCTTCTGCAGGGTCGCGCACGTAAGAGACGTTTTTCTGATCGCGGATCGATTCTTCCGACAGACGCAACACGTTTTCTAATAAAACCTTATGTAACTGTACGACATCGAGCGATTGCTGACGAAGCGAAAGCCCGCCGAAGACGGAGGCCATACCTGGATTAGGATGGTGCATCAAGAAAGCACGCTTGGGAGTGACAGCGAGCAAGCAGGTTCCAGCCCGTCCAGCTTCACGAAGCATTGCCTTGGCCTGAGCGGCGGTTAAAGATGAATCTACTTCGTCGATATCAAAAAAAGCCCGCGCCGCCTTGTAGAAGCCGTCCTCCGAGAAACCCTCGACACCACGTACAACTCGATGGGTCGGCAGGATGGCCAGAGCCGGACTGTTCAGGTTGACGAAGGTCATCATGGCGAACTCGTAGGGGGGCGCCGGGGACGCCGGTGCCGATTTCGAAGGCGAGTTTTCTTTTCGACACTCATCCCGATAGGCTAGGGCTGTTTCGTAGCGATGATGGCCGTCCGCAATGATTAGTTTCTTGTCGTGCATGGCCGCGCAGACGGAACGGATTAAATCGGCGTCGGTGATCTGCCAGACGCGATGAACTACTCCATTCTCATCAGTCACTTCGAGGTTTGCGGAGCCGTCTGCGGCCAGCAGGGACTCGATCTCGCCGGAGTCCTGGTAAAGCATGAAAAGCTGTCCAAAATTAGCGCGGGTCGCCCGTAGCAGGTTGAGACGATCGGCTTTTGGTTTCGACAGAGTCTGTTCGTGGCGGTAGACAACCCCCGCCGAGTACTCCTCGATACGGCCCAGCGCTATAAAACCCGTGCGCTCGACCTCTGTGTCAGACCCTGGCAAAGTAAAAGACTGAGAATACCGATAAAGGGATTGAGCAGGGTCCTGGCGCAGAATGCCGCGGTCTCGCCAAGTGCGAAAGGCGTCGGCGGCGCGTAAATATACATTATTTGCTGGATTGTCGGTTTCTTCGGCGCGTCCGAGGATGATTCGAACGAGGTTGTACGGACTGGCGGCATAGTAACGATCCTGCAAACCCTTGCTGATCTTGTCGTAAGGCTGGGTAACGACCTGGTCCAGACGAACTTGTTGAGGATCGTAGCGGAACGCCCGGAATGGATGAACCTCGGCCATGAAAACATTTGATTGTAACAAGAGAGGCCCGGCGCGACTGCTTTGACCCATGCAACCGATTGAATAGCCCGAAATAGGCTGTCCAGTCTGGTTTGTGACTAAAATTTGACCAAAAAAACGCAGTCGGCCGGGTAAAAGCTGTGATAGTATCGCGACCAAACGAGGTGCTTATGTCCTTCGCGAATGAGCGCCGGTTCGCGTGCTCCCGGTTCCCCTACCCTGTAGCCCAGGCTGGCAAGTGCGACCATAAATCCGGGGAAGCGGACCAGTTGCGCCCTTCGGCCTCCGCTCATTCTTGTCTTATCGCACTGGCAATTCTTCTCGGGGTGGTCTGCGCCTTCGTCGCTGCGATTCCTGTATTCGCGCAGACCGACGTCAATGATGTGCACGTAAAGCCGCGAACCGTGGAAACGGCCAAGACGGAAGTCCCCAAAGACAGCGTATCTGCTCTGAGTACGCATATCCGTCCGTTGCGCACAAGCGCTGATTTAGTGCTGGTTCCGGTAACGATCACCGATCCGATGAATCGCCTGGTCACGGGCCTGGAAAAGGAAAACTTCCAGCTGTATGAAGGCGGTTCGCAAGAGCAGATCAAGACCTTCTCCAGCGAAGATGCGCCGGTGTCTCTGGGGGTGATTTTCGATTCCAGCGGCAGCATGAGAAGCAAGATGGACCGGGCCAAGGACGCGGTCATGGAGTTTTTCAAAACCGCGAATCCGCAAGACGAGTTCTTCATGATCACGTTCTCGGACCAGCCCGAAGTGGTCAGCGACTTTACGAGTTCAGTCGATGAAATCCAGAACAAGCTGATTTATGCGGTGCCACAAAGAATGACGGCACTGATGGACGCCATCTACATGGGCATTACTAAAATGAGGCAGGCGAAATACTCGAAGAAAGCCCTGCTGATCATTTCGGATGGCGGCGACAACCACAGCCGCTACACCGAGAATGAGATTAAGGCGATGGTGAAAGAAGCCGACGTAATGGTTTACGCCATCGGTATTTATGACCGCTACTTCGCCACACCGGAGGAGCGGCTTGGTCCAGCCCTGCTGGGAGAAATCGCAGAGCTTTCCGGAGGGCGCGCTTTTACCGTGGAGAATCCCAACGACTTGGCAGACGTCGCTACCAAGATCGGAATCGAACTGCGCAACCAGTACGTGCTGGGATATCGTCCGCACAATATCTCGCACGACGGCAAATGGCGTAAGATCAAAGTAAAATTATTGCCGCCGAAAGGATTGCCGCCGCTGCGCGTTTATGCCAGGACCGGATATTACGCACCCGCAGAGTAAGAGTAAAGGTGCGATTTATTTTTTTCTCCTCACGATCATAGCCGTCATTGCGGCACTCGCATTTCCTCTTTTTGCCCTTCAAGGCGGGAAACAAGCCCAGTCCCCTCCAGTTGGCCCTGGTCCGAACGCCAATGTCCAGGCACAAAGTCCCGCAGCTCCGTCACCGCCTTCGAGTCAGAACAATCAGCAAAACGGCACGTTTGTGATCCGCAAGGATGTAGATGAAGTGCGGCTCACCGCTACGGTAATCGACGACAGGCAACGAATTGTTACTGACCTTACGCGCAACGATTTTTCCGTGTTCGAAGACGGCAAGCCCCAGACCATTATTTCTTTTCATCACGAGGACATTCCCGTTTCCATGGGAATCGTCATCGATAACTCCGGATCCATGCGCGAAAAGCGTGCCAAAGTGAATCAGGCCGCTCTAAATCTCGTGAGATCGAGCAATCCGCAGGACGAAGTTTTTGTCGTGAACTTCAACGATGAATACTATCTCGATCAGGACTTCACCAACGACCTTTTGAAACTGAAGGATGCGCTGGAAAAGATAGACGCGCGCGGAGGGACCGCGCTCTACGAAGCAATCGTGGCCTCGGCCGATCATCTGGCAAAGGATGGCCGCCTGGACCACAAGGTGCTTTTTGTTGTGACCGACGGGGAAGACAATGCAAGCCGCGAGACGCTAGAGCAGGCGGTCAAGCAGCTGCAGGAGGAGAATGGTCCTTCGGTCTACGCGATTGGAATACTCGGCGATGAAGAGCATCCGAAGCGGGCGAAGCGCGCGCTGGAGATCATTGCGCAGCGTACCGGCGGATTGGCATTTTTCCCGAAAACTCTGGATGAAGTGGATGAGATCAGCAAGCAGGTAGCACATGATATCCGAAGCCAATATACGATCGGCTATAAGCCAACCACCCCGAAGTCGGCGGGAGGATTTAGAACGATCCGCGTGGATGCCAAGGCGAAGGGCCACGGTAAGCTGATGGTCCGCACAAAGACCGGATATTATGCTGGGCCTCAGCCGGTGGCAGAAGGCAGCAAATGAGAGCAGGCCACGCCCTCAGATTTAGCGGTCTTGTTCGAACGGAATACTAATTCGCCGATTGAATGACCACAGTAACGCCGGTCTCAGTTTTCCAGGGTTTGGCCGATTGACGTTGCAAAGCGTTGGCCCTTACCCTGTAACGTGCACCTTAAGAATTCCGATACCCTCAATCTTCGCGTCGCCGATGACATTACCGATCTGGTTGGCGCCACGCCCATGCTGCGACTCAAAAAGCTGGTGGCACCCGTTTCGGGCGATGTGTTTGCCAAGCTCGAATATTTGAATCCCGGGGGAAGCGTCAAAGATCGCGCCGCGATCGGCATCATTGGCCGAGCGGAGCGGGAAGGCAAACTGGCTCCGGGCGGGACTATCGTTGAAGCGACGGCGGGGAATACCGGAATTGGACTGGCGCTGATTGGGGTGAGTCGCGGATACAAGGTCAAGCTGTTCGTGCCGGAAAATTTCTCGCAGGAAAAAGTGCTAATCATGCGCGCCCTTGGCGCGACCGTCGACCGCACCCCGGATTCGGAAGGGATGAAGGGGGCAATTCGCCGGGCGAAGGAGCTGGTGGCGACCGATCGCACGGCATTTTTGGCTGGACAATTCGAGAATCAGGCCAATCCGGACTATCACTACGAAACTACCGGCCCGGAGATTTTCGAGCAAATGGATGGCAGGGTGGACGCAGTGGTTCTAGGTTGCGGCACTTGCGGCACCTTTACGGGCGTGGCGCGTTATCTGAAAGAACATGCTGCCAACGTGTGGGCCGTAGCGGTGGAGACCCAAGGATCGATTCTCTGCGGCGGTGAGGTAGGGCCGCACAAAGTGGAAGGGATCGGAGTGAGCTTCATCCCGGAAACATTCGATCGCAGGGTGTGCGACGAAGTAATTGCAGTCAACGATGACAATGCTTTTGGGATGGTAAAAAGACTTGCAGCCGAGCAAGGGGTGCTGGCGGGATCAAGCGGCGGAGCCGCAGTTTTCGCGGCTCTGGAAGTGGCCAAAAGGTTGGGCGCGGGCAAGCGCGTGGCTACCATCATCCCGGATTCAGCCGAACGCTATTTGTCAAAGAAGATTTTCGAAGGCGGTGTTTAAAAGGGTTTCATTCCCATAATTCTGCATGAAGAAAATCAGACACGCAGGCTTTGCCACTCGAGCTATCCATGACGGGCAAGAGCCCGATCCTTTAACCGGTGCGGTCACTGTTCCCATCTATCCGACTTCAACATACGTTCAGCAGGGAATTGGTGAAAACAAGGGCTACGAGTATGCCCGCGTGTCGAACCCGACTCGCGATCGATTGGAAACAAATCTGGCGTCACTCGAAGGCGGAATCGCTGCCCGGGTGTTCGGCAGCGGCATGGCGGCGATTAACGCGATCATGACCACGCTGAGATCTGGCGATCACGTCGTCTGCGGCAATGATTTGTACGGGGGCTCGCCGCGGTTGTTTAACCAGGTGCTGACCGATTTCGGTTTGGAGTTTTCGTATGTCGACACTTCCGATGCACAGAATGTCGAACGCGCTCTGCGTAAGAACACGCGCCTGGTTTTTGTCGAGACGCCCACGAATCCGCTAATGCACGTAAGCGATCTGCCTGCGATCGGCGCCATTTGCCGGCGCAGGAAAGTCGATCTGGTCGTCGACAACACTTTTATGTCGCCGTACTTTCAGAATCCGCTGGCGCTGGGTGCCGATATGGTCGTGCACTCGACTACGAAATTTCTAAATGGCCACAGCGATGGACTCGGAGGCGTAGTGGTGTGCAGCCGTCAGGATCAGGCTGACAAGCTGGCGTTCCTGCAAAAGGCAGCGGGCGCGATACTTTCTCCGTTTGAATGCTGGCTATTGTTGCGGGGAGTGAAGACGCTGGCGGCGCGTATGCAGCTTCACGACCGCAACGGCCGCGCCGTAGCAAATTTTCTGGTGAATCATAAGAAGGTGAAGAAGGTTTTCTATCCCGGTCTGCCTGACCATCCGCAGCATGAGCTTGCCAAGAAACAAATGCGCGGATTCGGTTCGATGATCACATTCGAAACGGGGTCGCTGAAGAATGCCAACAAGATGCTAAAGCGATTGCAGGTCTGTTCGCTGGCAGAGTCTCTTGGAGGGGTCGAGACGCTGATCTCTCATCCCGCGACAATGACCCATGCCGGTTTAGGCGAGAAAGGCCGTAAGGTGATCGGCATCACCGACGGCATGGTTCGAATTTCGGTGGGCATCGAGGACCTGCAGGATATTCTCGACGATCTGGAGTCGGGACTGGGTGCCATCTAGAAAACTTTTTTGGCTGCGGATTCGTCCAGACCGTCGGGCTAAAGCTGCTTTCTTCTGATTTTATTTATCCGCGAACGTCTTTCTTGAGCGATCAAGATCAATCCCGGGAGTGGAACTCGTCGGCCTATCACCGGCTTTCGCAACCGCAGGTTAGCTGGGGCAAAAGAGTGTTGTCGCGGTTGAGGCTGAGTGGAGACGAGCAAGTGCTTGACGCGGGCTGCGGGAGTGGCCGATTGACCGCCGAGTTGCTGGAGGTTTTGCCGCGCGGCAGGGTGGTGGGAGTAGATCTTTCGCAGAACATGCTACGTTCGGCGCAGCAACACTTACGCCCAGATTTTGGTGGACGCCTGACCCTGACCGTTGCTGACTTGCAACACCTGCCATTCCGACATGCCTTTGACGGAATTGTTAGCACAGCGGCATTTCATTGGGTCCTGGACTTTGACAAACTTTTCGCGAGTTTGCGAAGCGCGTTGCGCTCCAGCGGTTGGCTGCACGCGCAGTGCGGAGGAGGTGAAAATCTCCTACGCTTACGGCAGCGAGTTGCGAAATTGGCCCGGTGTACGCCTTATGCGCCGTATCTGGCGTCGTTTCCAGAGCCCTGGTTTTTTGCGGATGCGGAGCAGGCGGCCGGTATCTTGCGGCGGGCAGGCTTTACAAACATCGAAACCAGTATTGAAGCCGCACCCACGCTGCTGGATGACGCTCGCCAATATGAGGAGTTTGTGAGCAACATTATTTTGCGTTTGCACTTGCGCCAGCTTCCTTCTGAAGAACTTCGCTCGCAGTTCATGACGGAACTGACAAGGCTTGCTGCGGCTGATGACCCTCCATATCTGTTGGATTACTGGCGTTTGAATCTGAGCGGCGCGGCGGCGTAATCCAGCGGCATCATTGTTTGCCTGTGGAGGGGGAGATAGATTTTTCGATCCATTGCAAATAGCGGGATGAACCGTTCTCAATGGCAAGACTGATGCACTCCGGAAGTTCGTAGGAGTGGAGTTCGGCGACCAACTGGCGAACTTGCTCAAAGGCGGCTTCTGTGGTCTTGATCAGCAGGAGCCATTCGCGCGCCTCCTCGACTTTGCCTTGCCAACGATAGATAGAGGTGACTTGCGGGACGACATTGACGCAGGCAGCGATGCTTCGTTCCACCAGCGCGTATGCAATCTTGCGCGCTTCTTCCTCCGAACCGGCCGTCGTCAGTACGATTCTCTTATCGGTCATATAAAATCGGCTGTCGATGTCGACAGATTGTGCTGAGCCAACCGACTGCACGCCGAGTGGCACCTTAGGCTAGAGAACGACAATATGCTAACTCAAATCAAGTTTGGGACGTCCGGCTGGCGCGCCGTGATGGCGGAAGAATTTACATTTGCCAACGTGCGCCGCGCGATTACCGGTATCGCCCGCTATGTTGCAAATCTGAAACCGCAAGGGGCGCGGGTGATTATTGGGCGCGACCCGAGATTTCTAGGCGAAACATTTTGTGCTATGGCCGGAGAGATTCTGCAAGCTCATGGGATCACGCCCCTTGTTGTGCCAGAACCCGCGCCCACTCCCGCTTTTGCCTATGCGGTGACGCACATCAAAGCCGAGGGTGTGATTAACTTCACTGCGTCGCACAACCCGCCGCAGTACAACGGAATTAAATTTTCCACTTCTGACGGCTGTCCTGCGCTACCCGAGGTTACAAAAAAGATCGAGGCGGAAATTGAAGCGGGCGACCGGCATAGCGGAACACCGGTGCACGAGGCCAAGAAAGGTGAGGGCAGCAAGCCGCTCGATGTAAAGACCGGTTATCTGAAGCGGCTGCGAGAAATTGTGGATGTAGAGACAATTCGCAAGGCGAAGCTGCGGGTTTGTTTCGATCCCATGTGGGGCGCTGCGCGAGGATATTCTGACGAATTGCTGCGCGACGCGGGGGTACAGGTCGCGACCGTTCACGATTATCGCGATGTTTTGTTCGGCGGACATGCTCCCGAGCCCGACGACCACTTGCTCGAAGCGTTGCGGGGGAAGATGCGCGAAACCGGAGCGCAAATCGGAATTGCCACTGACGGGGACGCAGATCGTTTTGGAATCGTGGACACCGATGGAACGTTTGTTCAACCGAACTATGTTATCGCCCTTCTATTCGATTATCTGGTGGAAAGCCGCAGCTGGAAGAATGGTGTGGCGAAATCGGTGGCGACGACGAACCTGATTAATGCCGTCGCCAAAGCGCGGGGCGTGCAGCTCTACGAGACTCCAGTCGGCTTCAAGTACATCGGCGAATTGATCATGCAGGATAAGATTGCTATTGGCGGCGAAGAGAGTGCCGGCCTTTCGATTCGCCATCACGTTCCAGAAAAAGATGGCCTTCTTGCGGGCCTGCTTTGCTGCGAAATGATGGCCAAACGCGGTAAGCCCCTGGGCCAGCAACTGAAGGAGCTGTGTAACCAAGTTGGTTCCTTCTATCCGCAACGGGAGAACTTCCGCTTGACGCCTGAGGTGAAGGACAAGTTCACTGGGAAGTTGAGATCCGATCCTCGCGAATTCTGTGGGCACACGGTCAGCGAAGTTGTGCGCACCGATGGACTCAAACTGATTTTCGAAGATGGATCGTGGGTATGCTACCGGCTGTCCGGCACGGAGCCGGTAGTGCGTGTGTATTCCGAGGCACGAAGTGAAAACGGCTTGGAAAAATTGAGTACAGCGGCAAAACAATGGATTTTCGAGTAAAGCGGATTACAACCTTGCGCAGTTTTCCCTCGCCAGAGGAGCAGCTGCGAAGGATGGCACAAAAGGCGCCCCAAGCCTCTGCGTTGGCGGCGTCGTGCGCAGAAAAATTCCGACCCGTTTGGGCGCGTGTGTATGCGCTAAGGCGGCGCATCGCGACGTTCGCGGTTGCGGCCCTCGCCGGACTGCTCTTTGTTCATGTCATGTTCGGCGCCAACGGCATGATTGTGTACAAGGAGAAGCGGGGCGAATACGAACAACTGCAAAAGAAGATTGTTCAGGAACAGAAAGAGAATGAGACTTACACGCAGCAGATTCGCGCTTTACAGACCGACCAAAAAGCCATCGAAAAGGAAGCTCGTGAGCAATTGCATTATGCGCGGCCGGGGGAAATTGTGTATGTGCCGCCGGCGCCTGCAAATGTGCCTCCTCCCAATCGCCATTCGGCGAAAAAGTAGGAGTCATTCATCTCGCCGAGGCGTTGACACACCAGCCGTTTGCCTGTGATATAGTTCCCGCAATCGACGCTCCGGTACTTGAGTTGCTGCCGGACGCGCGATTGATTCCTTGCCAGATCGCGGCTTGGGACCGCGAGCAACACGCTTGAAAAGGAGAAGGACCGGCCATGAAGAAAATTTTAGTGCTGCTTCTATTGTTGTGCTTCGTATTCGCTCTGACAGCGGTGGCGTTTGACGAAATGGGGAAGACCGCTACCGTGAACGGTTGGGTTACCGATAGCAAGTGTAACGCCAAGGGCGCCAACGAAAAGGCGGAGGCGTGCACCAAGAAGTGTCTGGAGGCGGGCGCAAAGATGGTCATCGTCACCGATAAGGATCAAAAAGTATTAATGGTGGAAAATCCTGACGCGCTCAAGGATCACATCGGACACCACGTAGCGGTTACTGGACGCGTGAGCGGCGATAATATTCACGTGGAGAGCGCCAAGATGTTGGGAATGTGAATCAAGTGCTAATTGAAAAATGGCGGCTGCGGCCGCCATTTTTCTTTTGGGGAGCTGCTTGTACCTAGCGCACGACGCCTTCTAACGGCGAACTTGCCGTTGCGTACAGCTTCCTCGGCATGCGTCCCGCCATATGGGCTTGTCGTCCTGCGACAACCGCGTTTCGCATGGCCTCGGCCATAAGCACGGGTTCTTGCGCGGCGGCGATGCCGGTATTCATCAGTACGGCGTCAGCGCCGAGTTCCATGGCAATCGCAGCATCGGAAGCGGTTCCTACCCCCGCATCTACGATCAGAGGCACTGCCGTAATCATCTCGCGCAGAATGCGAATGTGCGCCTGGTTCTGAATTCCCATCCCACTGCCGATGGGCGCGCCGAGCGGCATTACGGCAGCGGCTCCGGCATCGATCAGGCGTTTCGCGAATACGATATCGTCGGAGGTATAGGGCATGACGGTAAAACCTTCGCTCACCAGAACGCGCGTGGCTTCCAGCGTCGCCTGAATATCCGGATAAAGAGTTGCCTGGTCGCCGATGACTTCAAGCTTCACCCAATCCGAAAGTCCGACTTCACGTCCAAGCCGGGCCGCGCGGATGGCTTCATCGGCCGTGTAGCAGCCCGCCGTATTCGGGAGAAGAAAATATTTTGCAGGATCGATGTAATCAAGCAGCGATTCTTTGCTGCGATCAAGATTAACGCGCCGGACGGCCACGGTGACCATCTCAGCCCCGCTGGCATCGAGGGCACGCGCGGTCTCCTGGAAGGATTTATATTTTCCCGTGCCGACGATAAGGCGCGAGCGGAAAGAACGGCCGGCAATGATGAGGGGATCGGTCATGAGGATATTGTAGCGAAATTGGAGGGGTTGAAGTGCAAGCGCCGCTCACGATATGCAGAGACGAAAGTCTTAGTGAGGAGAAATGACTAGGGCGCGATTGCCGCTTCCGCCTGCTCGTAGACTTGGTCGATCTGCCTTCGATAGCGTTCCTCGACCACCCTCCGTCGCAATTTCATGGTGGGAGTGAGAGCGCCGTTCTCCGGGGTGAATTCGTCGGGAACGAGCATTACTCTCTTTAGCGTTTCGAAGCGGGCCAGATTCTTGTTCACCGCCGCCACGATTTCTTCGTAAACCGAATGAACCTTAACGTTGGCGACAAGCTCCGCCCGTGAAGAAAAAGAGACGTCATTCTCCCGCGCCCACGCTTCGAGCGAAACAAAATTGGGTGAAATCAGGACGCAGGCGAACTTGCGTTTATCGCCGACCACCACCGCCGTCCCCACCAGAGGATTGAGCTTGATAGAGCTTTCGATCGGCTGCGGCGCGATGAACTTGCCGCCGGAGGTCTTGATCAGACTCTTTCTTGCGGTCGGTGACGGAGAGATATCCATCGCCGTCGACGTTTCCGATGTCGCCAGTTTTGAACCA
The DNA here is from genome assembly GCA_963734675.1 of uncultured Acidobacteriaceae bacterium. GTDB lineage: Bacteria > Acidobacteriota > Terriglobia > Terriglobales > Acidobacteriaceae > Sulfotelmatobacter. Next base: position 582,917 of record CAVTHZ010000008.1, on the reverse strand, counting down.
TCCATCCTGAAAGGCATTCGCAGTTTCTTCCGGACGGTTCCAATACCCTTCGAAGACTGAAGGACCGCGCACGAGGATCTCGCCATCTTCGGCGATGCGCACTTCGAGATTGGGAAGGATCTTTCCGACAGTGCCGATGCGATGATTGATGGGAGTGTTTACTGCGATCACCGGAGAGGTTTCCGTCAATCCGTATCCCTCGTGAATGCGGATGCCAACGGTGGCGAACCACTCCGCAAGCTCGCGACCGAGGGGCGCGCCTCCTGAGATGAAGGTTTCGACTCGACCTCCCATGCCGTCGCGAATTTTCGAGAAGACCAGTTTGTTCGCGATCTTCCATCTGATCGCGTTGGGAATTTGTCCAGCCAGGATTTCCGGCCTGTGCGCGCGCCCGACCGACAACGCCCAGTCGATAAATAGCCCGCTTGGGGAACCCTCGCGCAGTCATTTCGGCCTTGGCATAAATTTTCTCGTAGACCCGCGGCACCGCATACGCAGAGCGTGGGGCGAACCTCCAGAAACGTTTGTGGAAGATTCTCGATGAACGGGCAATAAGCCAAAGTCACGCCGTGAAAGAGAAATGGCAAGTCCACATGCCGCGCCGTAACATGCGAGAGCGGCAGAAAGGAAATGCTGACTTGCCCGGGGTGCATTTCGAAGCCGCGCAATGAGTAAGCGATGTTAGAAGCCATGTTTCCGTGGGTCAGCATTACGCCTTTGGAAACGCCGGTGGTGCCGGAGGTGTAGATGATGGTAGCGAGATCCTCAGGAGTAACGGATCGAGCAAAGGATTCGGTTTGCGGATCGAGAGCGTCTGGCCCTCGCTCCGTGAACGAAGCCATGGTCCCGCAGCGTCCCGCGGCATCGGGTGCTAAATTCAGCCGATCCATGACCACGATTTTTCGCACATGGGTTTGGGAAGGATAGATTCAACCTTGCGCATTTGCGGTTCGGTGGAAACGAAAACCATGGTAGCCTCCGAATCGCGCAACGTGAAAGCCGTCTGTTCAGCAGTCAGTGTCGAGTAGACGGGAACCGTAACGGCCCCGAGTAAGAGGATGGCGAAATCGGCGATCGTCCACTCCGGCCGATTCTCGCTGAGAATCGCCACGCGATCGCCTTTGCGAATCCCCGATCCCCGTAAGGCCCACGCTATTGCCGCCACTTTACGGCGGAGTTCTGCGGAGGAAATCGAGTGCCAGATTCCGTCTTCCCGGTAGAGCATCACCCGCTCGAGGTTTCGTTCAGTGGCCGCGAAGAAGACATCGTTAAGTGTGGCAAGAGTCATGCTAAATATTGTGAAAAGCTGAATTTACTGTTTTCGCCTTCCTTCGGCAATGCGAAATGGAGCACATGGCGGTAGAAATTCCGCGATCCGGATACTGGGCCGCTATTCAACGCTTATGACAACCTTCTTCCAGCAAGTAAGGTATTATTCGCCGAGGAGGATTGCGATGCAAAAAAGACTATCCGCGAGGCTGGCAGCACCGCTGCTCGCCGCCCTGCTGGCAGTCTTGCCGCTGCACCTGCGTTGGGACAATCGACAAAAATCAGAGAGTTCGACTTCGTCCCTGCCCAAAGTGGGCCAGATGGCGCCGGATTTCACGCTGAACTACTTCGATGGCAACGACTGAAACCGGTTTCGCTCGAGCCAGTATCGCGGCAAGAAGAATGTTGTCTTGGCTTTTTATATTTTTGCCTTTACAGGTGGTTGAACCGAGCAAATGCAAGCCTCTCCAGCCGATTTAAAAAGGCTGGATGCGACCGACACCCAGGTCCTGGGTGTGAGCATGGACAGTGCCTTCGCCAATAAAGCCTTCGCCGATCAGATTCAGGTCACATTTCCGTTGCTCAGTGATTGGGGCGGGGATGTCACTCGCGAATATGGAATCTACGTGGACAAATACAAAGCAGCCCGCCGGGTGAACTTCCTGATCGGGAAGGATGGGAAGATTCTCGAGGAGCAGGTGGACAAGGACGCAATCGATCCGACGAAAATCGTGGATACTTGCGAGCGGCCTAAATTGAAGAACTGATCTTCACGCCGTAGGCAGTTCGAATGAGAATACCGAGCCGCGGCCAAGCTGGCTGGTCACGCTAATGCTGCCGCCGTGGGCCTCGACAATCGCTTTAGCGATCGCCAGGCCCATCCCCGTGCCCTGTACCCGGTAGCGCTGGTCACGTCCTCGATAGAACTTGTCGAAGATCAGCGACTGTTCGAAGTCGTCGATGCCTCTGCCGTGATCGGTGACGCTGGTGACGATTCGGTCGCCCTTTCGCTCCACTGTAATTGCAATGGGTGTAGATGGGGGCGAGTACTTGGCAGCGTTTTCCAATAATTGCTTGAGGACTTCGGCAACGCGGTCGGCGTCGGCACGGATTTTAGGTAGCGATGGCGGTACGCGCACTTGCAGAGGATGCTCGGCGAGGATCGTTCTAGACTCTTCCACCGCAGACTCGATCACGGTGGCGATGTCCGCCGGGGCAAAATGTAGTTCCACCTTGTGGGCATCGAGTTGCGCCATTTCGGTCGCTTCGCCCACCAACCGGTCAAGCCGGTCCGTTTCCTCGTTAATTACTGTTAGCAGTTCGCGGCGCTGAGCATCGTCAAGTTTGTAATCGGAGAGCAAGCCTGTGACTGCGGCTTTGATGCTGGTGAGGGGTGTACGAAGTTCGTGGGTGACAGAATCGAGAAGGACGGAACGCAGGGTTTCGCTCTGGTGTGCAGCTTCCGTTTGCGACAGTTTTTCCATGGCCCCCGCGCGCTCTATGGCGATGCCAATCATGCTGCCAAGGGCCTCGAGCGTGGCACGCGTTAACGCCGTACCGGCGATGCCTGCCGCTCCCGTCGTGCGCGCTCCCAGATGTAGCGGAGTGAGAGAAATCCCACGTAAAGAATCGATCACCGGCTCGCCGCGCGAGCTGACCATCTCGAGATCTTGCAGAGAGAGCGACGTTGCATACGGGTCCGTCCGATAAATCTGGCGAGAACTCAGGAGGTAAATTGCGGCGGCATTGGCGCCGAATCCATCACGAATATAGGCGGGGATCGAGTTCAGCAGTTCGGCAACATTATCGGTGGCGAGCAAACGCTGGCTGAAAGCATAGAGGCGTTCCACATCGCGGCGCCGTTGAACGGCGTCAGCAGTTTGCCGGCGGGCACGGTCGGCAAGTTCGCTGGCGGTGCCCGCAGTTGCGAGGAAGGCAAAGAGTGCAACCCAATTTTGCGGATCGGCTACGGTCAATGTACCGATCGGCGGAAGGAAAAAATAGTTGAAGGCAACCGTTGCCAGTACCGCGAGAAAGACCGAAAAGCGAAATCCCCAATACGCGGCGACCCAAAGCACCAAAAGCAGAAATGTCAAAGCGACGGTGGTGGGATTGACGTGAATGATGCGCCGGTAAATCTCAACCAGAATTGCGAGCGCAATGACGCAGGCTGCATAACGAACCAGATGCCTTGCCGAAAGAGCTTTCACGCGGACGATTGTAAACGCAATCCTGGCGGTGAATTCGACATTTTGGCGTTTAAGCGTGCAGAATAGCGGCGATGAACAAGTCACCGGAGGATTGGCTTCAAGAGGTCGAAGGCGAGCAGAAGCCCGCGGTATTCAAGCTGTTTCTCGGCTATGCACCGGGGGTTGGAAAGACTTATGCCATGCTCAGCGAAGGCGTGCGGCGCGCGAGCCGGGGAGAAGAAGTGGTGATCGGAGTAGTGGAGAACCATGGACGCAAGCCGATCATCGATCTCTCTTCGCGCCTGGAGACGCTTCCGCGAAAAAAACTGGAGTACAAAGCCACGGTCTTTGAAGAGATGGACGTTGATGCCATTCTGGCGCGCAAACCTCACGTAGTGTTGGTCGACGAACTCGCGCACACGAACATCGAAGGCAGCAAGCATGCTAAACGCTACGAGGATGTATTTGAGTTGCTCGATGCGGGCATCGATGTGCTCTCAACCATGAACGTGCAGCACATTGAAAGCTTGTCGCCGACCATTCGCGAACTGACCGGAGTGCAGGTCCGCGAAACCGTGCCAGACTGGGTGATACGGCGTGCCGGCGAAATCGTGATGGCGGACCTGACGCCGCAAGCATTGCAGACGCGCATGCGACGCGGCGATATCTACCCGAAAGAGCGGGTGGAGCGCGCTCTGGCAAATTTCTTTCGCAGTACGAACCTCGTAGCTTTGCGCGAACTGGCGTTGCGGCAAGTTACGCAGGCCGTGGATCGCACGCTTTCGGAGTTAAAAACCGAAGATGGCCAATTACTCCAGGTGCGCGAGAAAATCGCCGTCTGCATTAGCTCGAACCCGGCTGCGCAATATCTGATCGCGCGCGGGGCCCGGATGGCGCAGGCCATGGACGGCGACCTCTTTGTTTTCTACGTCGATACCGGCGCCGATGAAAGCGACGAGAACCAGCGCACGCTCGCGGAAAACATTCGCTTTGCGGAGAGCGTGGGCGCAAAAGTGGTAAAAGCGGAAGGAAAAGTGGTGGCAGAGAGAGTGGCGGAGTTCGTGCGCGAAAATCACATCACCCAAGTGGTTTTCGGAAGGTCTGCCACGAAAGGCTGGAAGAGATATTTTTATCTTTCCGCCATCCACAAGTTCCTGCGCGATACTCCCGCGGTTGACGTCCATATTGTGACTCAAGAAATGCGGTGATTGAAGGATGACGGAAGAGCACCGGCGAATTCTGGTGGTGGACGACGAGGCGCAGATTACGCGCGTGCTGCGGACCACGCTTACCGCGCAAGGCTACGACATTCGCGTTGCCAATGACGGGGAGATGGCGCTCGAACTGATGAAGAACTGGATTCCGCATGTATTGATCACGGATTTGGCCATGCCGAACCTGGACGGGGTGGGCCTATGCCGGCAAGTCCGGCAAGTCTCGCAAGTACCGATCATCGTGCTCTCCGTGCGAGGCCAGGACCGCTCCAAAGTCGAGGCGCTTGATGCGGGCGCAGACGACTACGTCACCAAACCGTTCAGCATGAATGAACTGTTGGCTCGGATACGAGCGCAATTGCGCCGGACCCCCGCGGCGGAAGAGCAGCCCAGTACCATCACGGCTGGAGATTTTCTGATCGATCTTGATGCACGATCTGTCAGAGTTTCTGCTCGGGAAGTTCATCTCACTCCGAAAGAATTTGACCTGCTGGTTTACCTCGCCAAACGGCCGGGAAAGGTTGTTACCCATCGAAATCTGCTAGCCGCAGTGTGGGGGCCAGATAATACTGAGCAGCCCGAATATCTGCGCGTTTTTGTCGGACAATTGCGCAAAAAAATTGAGGCTGATCCTTCCTCTCCTAAATACCTGATAACCGAGCCGTGGGTGGGTTATCGCTTCGAGCCAGGCCTGTAGCCCGGACGTACTGCCGCTTTACGACTTCTTTAGGAATTCCTTAAGCAACACTTACGCTGCAGGCGTTCAAATGCAATTCGGAGAGCCATGATGCAAGACATCCTTTGGATAGCCGTGACAATCGCTTTCTTCGCCCTGTCGATTGCATATGTGCACTTCTGCGATCGAGTGAAGTGAATAGAACAACGAGGAAAATGTAATGAGCCTGGAGTCGATCATTATGCTCGTCATCAGTGCGGCAACGATGGGCTATCTCATCTATGCCCTGCTGCGTCCGGAGAAGTTCTGATATGACGGTGAACGGATGGCTCCAAATTCTGCTTTTTCTCGCGCTTGTGTTTTTGATCACCAAGCCGCTGGGTACATACATGGCGTCGGTATTCAGCCGCGAGAAGACTTTCATGGATCCTGTGCTGCGGCCGCTGGAGCGCCTGCTCTATCGAGTCACAGGCGTGGATGAAGATCACGAAATGCGCTGGACGGAATACTGCATCGCCATGCTTTTATTCAGCGCCGTGTCTATGATTTTGTTGTATGTGATCCAGCGCGTGCAGGGGTTTCTGCCCTTCAATCCGCAAAAATTCGCTGGGGTCACGCCCACCCATCTCGCCTTCAATACTGCAGCCTCGTTTACTACCAACACGAACTGGCAGGCATATTCGGGCGAATCGACTATGAGTTACTTCACCCAGATGGCTGGGCTGGCATTTCATAATTTTATTTCCGCGGCTACGGGCATCGCTCTGGCAATTGCGTTTATTCGCGGTATCGCCCGCCGGCAGATGCAAACCATTGGCAATTTCTGGGTGGATATGGGCCGCAGTTGCCTCTGGGTCTTGTTGCCGTTTTGCATGGTGGGCGCATTGGTTTTGGTTTCCCAAGGAGTGGTCCAGAATCTTCGCCCTTACGACAAAGCGACATTGGTCGAGCCGATGCAGGTGCAGAAGGTCGGCGCTGATGGCAAGGCCGTGGTTGGAGCCGATGGCAAACCAGTGATGGATACGGTGACTGAGCAAACCATCGCTCAAGGCCCGGTTGCTTCACAGGAGATCATCAAGGAATTCGGGACCAACGGCGGTGGTTTTTTCAACGCCAACAGTGCGCATCCGTTCGAGAATCCGACGCCGCTCACAAACCTCATCGAGATGGTCTCGATTTTTGCCATAGGTTCTGGACTCACTTACACTCTCGGCCGAATGACCGGCTCACCGGGTCACGGCTGGGCGGTCTGGGCCGCCATGGCGATTCTGTTCATGGCAGGTTGCTCCGTGGCCTATTGGGCCGAGGCTCGGGGCAATTCATTGCTCGCCGCCGCAGGGGTGGATCAGAAAGTTAGCCTTTCGCAATCCGGCGGCAACATGGAAGGGAAAGAAGTTCGTTTCGGCATCGCCAATAGCGCGTTGTTTGCCACCATCACCACGGATGCGAGTTGCGGAGCGATCAATGGCTGGCACGATTCTTATACGCCGCTCGGAGGAATGGTTCCGCTCGCCAACATTATGATGAGCGAGGTGGTTTTCGGCGGCGTTGGCTCGGGACTCTACGGAATGCTGGTCGATGTAATTCTTGCGGTGTTCATCGCTGGACTTATGGTGGGGCGAACGCCGGAATATCTGGGAAAGAAAATCGAAGCCTATGACGTGAAGATGGCCATGTTGTTCGTTCTCGTCTTTCCGCTCGTGATATTGACTTTTACGGCAATTTCAGCTGTCAGGCCGTTCGGGACAGCAGGCATTTCCAATCCAGGGCCGCATGGGTTCAGCCAAATTCTCTATGCCTTCGTTTCGGGCGCGGGCAACAACGGTTCGGCCTTCGCCGGATTGACCGTGAACACGTTGTGGTATGACACCGCGCTCGGCTTCGACATGCTGCTGGGGCGGTTCTTCATGATCATTCCGATGCTGGCGATTGCCGGAAATCTGGCGCAAAAGAAATACGTCCCGCCGTCATCCGGCACGTTCCCAGTAACCACGCCATTGTTCACCATGCTACTGATAGGCGTGATCATCATTGTTGGCGCGCTCACGTTTTTTCCCGCATTAAGCCTCGGCCCGGTACTTGAGCACCTGCTGATGGCTGCGGGCAAGACTTTTTAAAGAAAATCTCTATGGCAACGACACAAATAGCCGCTGTCCCAAGAGTGCAATCGGAGCGCATGGGACACTCCCCGCGCAGGCCGAAGAAGAAAGCTGTCTGGGAATGGAAGATCGTTCGGCGCGCGATTCTCGACGCTTTGCTTAAACTGAACCCGCGCAAAATGATGGGCAATCCCGTCATGTTCGTGGTGGAAATCGGAAGTGTGATCACAACCGCGCTGCTGTTCCGAGCCAGTGCGGAATTCAAGTTCAATTTGCAGATCACGCTTTGGCTATGGTTCACAGTGTTGTTCGCCAACTTCGCCGAGGCTATGGCTGAAGGCCGGGGCAAGGCGCAGGCCGATGCGTTGCGACGGGCGAAAGCGGAAACTATGGCCAATCGGCTGCTCGCCAATGGGAAAACGGAGACAATACCTGGTTCAAAGCTACGCGCTGGCGACATGGTGCTGGTGGAAGCTGGAGAGTTTATTCCCGGCGACGGCGAGATTGTGGAAGGCGTTGCGTCTGTCGACGAGTCTGCAATTACAGGCGAATCCGCCCCTGTGATTCGCGAAGCGGGAGGTGATCGATCGGCGGTCACGGGTGGAACCCGGGTGCTCTCCGACTGGGTGAAGGTGAAAATCACCTCAAACCCCGGTGAGACCTTCCTCGATCGCATGATCGCCCTGGTGGAAGGAGCGGAGCGCCAAAAAACGCCGAACGAAATTGCGCTGAATATCCTGCTGGCGGGTTTGACAATTATTTTTCTGCTGGCGGTGGTTACACTGCAGCCGTTCGCGATCTATTCGGGATCGCCGCAGACTGTTTTTGTGCTGGTTTCGTTGCTGGTGTGCCTGATTCCTACCACGATTGGCGGATTGCTGTCCGCCATCGGCATTGCCGGGATGGACCGACTGGTGCAACACAACGTGCTGGCCATGTCGGGCCGTGCCGTTGAGGCTGCGGGCGACGTCAACACACTCCTGCTCGATAAGACTGGCACCATCACGTTAGGCAATCGGCAGGCGACGGAATTCTTTACCGCTCCGGAAGTGAGCGAGGCGATGCTGGCAGATGCTGCTCAGCTTTCGTCACTCGCGGATGAGACTCCGGAAGGCCGATCGATTGTGGTTCTTGCGAAAGAAAAATATGGGCTGCGCGGGCGCGAAGTCGGGTCTCACGATGCCGAGTTCATCCCATTCAGCGCCACCACGCGCATGTCTGGAGTGAACATGGACGGACGCGCCATCCGGAAGGGCGCCGTCGATGCGATCGCAAATTATCTCGAACAGCAGGGAAGTTCGCTGCCCAAAGAAGTGCGCGAAAGAGTCGACACGATTTCCCGCGCGGGCGGAACGCCGCTGGTAGTGACGGAAAACAACCGGGCTCTGGGCGTGATCCAGCTAAAGGACATCGTCAAAGGCGGCATGAAACAACGCTTCGATCAACTGCGCGCCATGGGCATCAAGACCGTGATGATCACGGGAGATAATCCGCTTACCGCGGCCGCAATTGCAGGTGAAGCGGGTGTCGATGATTTTCTGGCGCAGGCCACTCCAAAAGAAAAAATGGATTTGATCCGCAAAGAGCAGGCGGAAGGCAAGCTTGTCGCGATGACTGGAGATGGGACCAACGATGCGCCTGCGCTGGCTCAGGCAGACGTCGGCGTGGCCATGAACACTGGCACTCAGGCGGCGAAAGAAGCCGGGAACATGGTCGATCTAGATTCGAATCCGACCAAGCTCATTGAGATTGTCGAAATCGGCAAGCAGTTGCTGATGACGCGAGGATCGCTGACCACGTTCTCCATCGCCAACGATGTGGCGAAGTATTTCGCCATCATCCCGGCGATGTTCGCAGGCACATTCCCGGTGCTGAACGCGCTGAACATCATGCACCTGAAAACGCCTGAGTCGGCCGTTCTTTCGGCGGTGATCTTCAACGCGGTGATCATCATTGCGCTGATTCCGCTCGCGCTGCGGGGCGTGAAATACAAGCCGATGGGCGCGGCTGCCTTGTTGCGAAACAATCTCTGGATTTATGGCGTGGGTGGAATCGTTATTCCGTTCATTGGAATCAAGCTTATCGACATGCTCATTACCCGGGCTGGGCTTGCCTAGAGAATATTTATGAATCTGAAAAAGAATTTGATGATTTCGGTCTTGATGACGCTCGTGACGACGCTTCTGCTCGGAATCATCTATCCGCTGGTGGTGACCGGATTGGCACAAGCTCTGTTTCCCAGGAAAGCGAATGGAGAACTGATCGAAGTCAACGGCAAACTGGTAGGATCACATCTCATTGGACAAGGGTTTTCGGGTCCGACTTATTTCCATTCCCGGCTGTCTTCCGCCGGAAATGGATACGATGCCACAGCTTCGAACGGTTCACAGCTGGGTCCGACAAATCACCAGCTCATCGATCGCGTGAAAGCTGATGTAGCGACTCTGCAAGCCGAGAACCCGGGCACACCGGTGCCGATTGACCTGGTGACCTCGTCCGCTTCTGGTTTGGATCCAGACATTACCCCGGCGGCGGCCGAGTTCCAGGTGTCGCGGGTGGCCAAGCAGCGAGGTTTGAGCGAAGAGCGGGTTCGGGAGCTGGTACGGCAGCATACGAAGCAGCGGGAATTCGGCTTCTTAGGAGAGCCCCGGGTCAACGTGCTGGAATTGAATCTGGCGCTGAACGAGATTACGCAGAACGCGTCACGCTGAGAATTAACCAGGTCGGCGCCTTCCTACCTGAAAAGCAATTTCGCCTGCCAAACACCTGCCAATCTGCTCGACAAGAACACACCACGGTAACCTGAAGCACTAAAGAGTCTCTATCGGAGTTACCTCTGCATTGAGGATGATGGAAGGACGTTCCCAATGCCAGAGGAAACCATTATGGAGACGCTAAAACACATACGCAGCGCAACAACGGTCGCAGTCATGACCCTGGTGTTGCTGGTCCCCCTAGGAGTGAGCGCGCAAGCTAACGAACCGGGGCCGGATGCGCAGGCTGCTCAGAACGATCAAGACCCTCCTGGCCGCGTAGCGCGGCTGAACTACATCGATGGCTCGGTTTCTTTCCAGCCAGCCGACGAGAGAGACTGGGTGGACGCTACTTTGAACCGGCCGCTCATGACCGGGGACAACCTGTGGACTGATGAAAATTCCCGCGCCGAACTTCATGTGGGATCGACGGCTGTGCGCCTGGGCGAAAAGACGGGCATGACGCTCCTCGAAGTCAGCGACCGCGCCGTGCAGATTCGCCTCGCGATGGGATCCTTGATTGTGAATGTGCGGCATGTCGATGACCAAGATGCATATGAGATCGACACGCCGAATGTCGCGTTTGTCATAACCCAGCCGGGAGATTACCGGGTCGACGTGAGTCCCGATGACTACCGAACTGACGTGACGGTCTGGCGCGGACGCGGTGATGTTACAGGGGGTGGTTCGACATACACGATAGTGGCGAATCAGGTTGCAAGTCTTACTGGAAATGATCGTCTGGATCACGAGGTCAGTCAGGTTGCCGACAACGATGCGCTTGACGCATGGGCATCGGAGCGCGACCGCCGCGAAGCGGATTCCGACTCGGGGGAATATGTCTCCAGCAATATGACCGGATCCGAAGATCTCGGTAGCTACGGTGATTGGAGCTATGTTGCAGAGTACGGCTACGTCTGGCGTCCCGCAGGCCTGGCGCCGGGATGGGCGCCCTATCGCTTTGGGCGCTGGGTATGGGCCGGCTCGTGGGGGTGGACGTGGGTGGCAGATGAGCCTTGGGGCTTCGCACCTTTTCACTATGGACGCTGGGCGTTCGCCGGAAATGGCTGGGTCTGGGTTCCGGGACCGCGCGTTGTGCGGCCTGTCTATGCGCCCGCGCTCGTCGGCTGGATTGGGGGCGGCCCGGCCTCTAATCGGAGAGTTGGTGCGGTTGGATGGTTTCCCTTGGCGCCGGGAGAAGTGTTTATACCGGCTTATAAGGCGAGCGGCATTTATGTGAACCGCATAAACACCACCAACACTAATGTGACCGAGGCTCGAGTGGCCAACTTCTACAAGGCGGCGGGTTCAGGTACGAGCAATATCGTCTACGCTAACCGGGGTGTGCAGGGCGGAATCACGGAGGTTTCGCGCGATACATTCGTGAACGCTCGGCCTGTTGGCAGAAATCTGGTTGAGGTTTCAGCGAAAGAGAGTACGTCGGGTTTGGTTTCGCAGACGGCGGTTGTCGAACCTTCACAGCTAAGCCGCCTGGGAGCGGGGGTGTCTGCGCATCAGCCGCCTGCGGTGGTGAGTAGCCGCGCCGTTGTAGCGGTCAGAATGCCTACTGCGGCTCCGAATGCATCCGGCCAAGGGCAGGCTCTGGTGCAGCGATCGCAGCAATCGCCGGAAGCGGTAGTGCGACAGCTAACGCCGGGGCAGCGGGTTTCTTTATCTCCGCCTCCTGCAAACCGCGTGCTGCACTCAGACACAACGGCAACGATCACCGAACAGGGTTCGTCCGGCAGTGTTGAACAGACAAGACCTCGAGTGTGGGAGGAGCAGGGAACTCCCGAACCCGAGAGTGCCGTTGAAAGGCGGCCAGAGGTGAGAGGCGCATCGCGCTCGGCACAGGAACGGGGCCACACGGCGGTGAAGTCGAACCCTCCAGCGCCGGCAAGAACGCCGTCACAGCCAAGAGCGAAGGAAGAGAAGCCGGAGTACAGCTCGTGGCATCCACAGAGGGCCGCAAACGGTTCGCATTCCTCTACACAAAGTCACTCCGGCTCTTCGACCGCCAACACGCCTCCGAAGAAGTGACATTGACGGCGACTAGCTGCCTGCCGTTTCATATCTGAAGAGAGGGCGCCAACGTTGGGAACGCTCCCGGTGTTCCCGTTACCCTGCCTTTATGAGCGAGAACAAACGTCCAGGAATAAAACTAAATTGGATGGATGTTCTTTGGCTGGTGTTTCTGGGCGTGTTGGCGCTGCTGCCGCCGGTTGTGGAGATTCACAAGCAGTTGGTCCTGCTGGCGTTTGGCGTGGCACAGTTAGGCGAGGGCTGGTTCCTTGGAAAGCTGCCCCGGCGCGGCCCAGCATACAGCGTTCTGCTTAAGATTTCGCTTGCCGCGTTACTCATCGATCATACGGGCGAAGTCTCCATCAACAGCAGTTATTGGCCAATTTACTTCCTTCCGGTTGTTACCGCGGCCGAATATTTCGGGCCCCTGGGAACCTTGCTGTGGACTGCGCTTGCAGCTTGTACCTACTGCGCTTATTTGTCCCCGTACTTAGATCCCGCGCTCTTCGAATATGAGATCACTCCGGAAAGTTACGGGCTGCTGGCCATCCGCATTGCGTTTTTCTTTATGGCTGCGATGGTGGTGAACCGCTTTGTCGTGGAGACTCGCAAGCAAAGCCGTCGGTATCAGGATCTGGCGGAGACTCTGGCCGACACGAATCGCAAGCTGGAACAGGCGCAGGAAGAGGCGCAACGTTCCGAAAGGCTGGCCGCGCTCGGTCAGATGTCGGCCGGTCTGGCGCATGAGATACGCAATCCGCTGGGAGTAATTAAAGGATCCGCGGAAATGCTGCAACAAAAACTGAAAGAGACCAACCCTCTGGCAACCGAGTTGGCCGGTTACATCTCGAGCGAGACCAATCGCCTAAGTGCTTTGATTACCCGGTTTCTCGATTTTGCCCGGCCCTTGCACGCCGAGTTAATTCAACAGGACGTTCGGCCATTGCTTGATCATGCGCTTCAGTCGGTTACGTTATCCCATAGAGAAAGCGAAGGAAATGTGCGCGTAGAGCGCGAATACCAGTCCGATTTGCCAATGGTGCCGTTGGACGAAGGGCTCTGCGAGCAGGCTTTCGTCAACCTGATCCAGAATGCATATGATGCCATGGGAAACGCGGGTGGAACGTTGAAGCTCTCTGCGGCAACGGCAAATGGGGATAGAAATGGAATCGAAGTACGGATTGAAGATACGGGACGGGGCATTCCTCCAGAATTGCGCGAGCAGATTTTCAATCCGTTCGTCACCACAAAAAAAACGGGGGTTGGACTGGGATTGTCGATTGTGTCGCGGATCATCGATGGCCATCACGGAACCATCCGCATCGAAAATGCCGCGGAGAGTGGCGAATCGCACGGGGCGCGATTTGTTATTTTCTTTCCCGGGGGCGATCAAGTTTCCGCGAATGCAGCATCTTAGGGGAGAATGAACAGCAGTCGAGTTGAACTGAAGTGGAATGGACCGATGCACCGAACCAAGCCATGCCGACGATTCTGATTGTCGAAGACGAAGCTAAAATGCGCCGCCTGCTCGAGTTGAATCTGGGCGAGGACGGCTTTACTACGCTCTCTGCCGGAGACGCAGAGAGTGGATTGAAATTGCTGCGGGAGAATACCGTCAATCTAGTGGTCACAGATCTGAAACTTCCGGGCATGGATGGATTGGAATTCCTGCAGACAATTAAACGGCAAAACGCCGCGCTTCCCGTAGTTGTGATGACCGCATTCGGATCTGTCGAAACAGCGGTGGAAGCGATGAAGGCCGGGGCCAGCGATTACGTGTTGAAGCCATTCTCATTGAGCGAGATGAGGATGGTGATCCACAAAGAGCTGGACGTGCACAAGCTTCGCGAAGAGAACCGCTCTTTGCGGGAAGAACTGGGCAAACGCTATGCGCATCCGAACGTGGTTGCCCGCAGCACAAAAATGCAGGAAGTGCTGGCTACCGTCGATCGCGTGGCGACTACGAATTCGACAGTCCTGCTGGGTGGGGAAAGTGGAGTGGGGAAGGATTTGATCGCCCACGCGATACACGAGAAGTCACGCAGGTCTGCGGGACCGTTTATCAAGATCAACAGCACGGCGATTCCTGAGAACCTACTGGAGAGCGAACTTTTCGGTTATGAAAGAGGTGCGTTCACAGGCGCGAATCTGAGTAAGCCGGGCAAATTCGAACTGGCGGATAAGGGAACACTTTTTCTGGATGAGATTGGCGATGTACCTCCGGCAATACAAGTAAAGCTATTGCGCGTACTGCAGGAACGCGAATTCGAGCGCCTGGGAGGGACTCGAACTGTAAAGGTCGATGTACGGCTGATTGCGGCCACCAATCGCGATCTGCGAGAGGCTCTGGAGCAAGGAACCTTTCGTGAAGACCTTTACTATCGATTGAATGTCGTGCCCATCGACATCGCTCCTCTGCGCCAGCGCAAAGAAGATATTCCCGATCTCGTGAATCTCTTTATTTCGCGCTTCGCCGGAGAATCGGAGAAGCGTGTGGATGGAATCACTCCTGAAGCGATGCAGATTCTGGTGAATTACCACTGGCCGGGAAATGTGCGCGAGCTACAAAACATCATCGAGCGGGCTTGCGCTCTCAGCAAGGGGTCCCTGTTGAAAGTGGAGGATATTCATCTCGACATCCGTCCCGCCAGATCCACAAATGGGGTGGGCAATTTCTTGCCCGAAGGAATGACGCTCGAACAATGGGAAGACGACATGATCCGGGAATCGTTGCGCCGCGCCAATGGAAACAAGAGCCAGGCAGCGCGGTTGCTTGGTCTATCCCGCAACGCGCTGCGATATCGGCTTTCGAAAATTGGCATCTCGGACGAAGGAGAGAAAGATTCCTAAGTCGTTGGATGGCAAGGGTGCGTCCTCTCCGGCGGAATCGCAACATTATTCCTGCAAGAAACTTGCAGCCAAACGTCTAAAGTATTAGATGAGGTTCCCGGAGGACGGGCATGAACCTAGGACCGCGAAGTCTGATGGCGGTTGTGTGTGTTCTTGTATTCCATGCGGTGCCCGATGGCATCGCCGGCGCGCAAAGTAAGGAACGCGCCAAAAGCGACGAAGCCATTTTTCCCGCCCTAACTATCTACAACCAGCAATTCGCCGTGGTGCGAAACGGCCTCACACTCGATCTGAAACCCGGCCAAAACCACGTCGAGGTAACGGATATTTCCGGTCATCTCGAGCCCGACTCCGTCATGCTCCGCTCGCTCGACGAGGGCAGACGGCTGCGCATTCTCGAGCAGAACTATCGCAACGATCCTGTCTCCGAGCAACTGCTGCTGTCGCTCTACGAAGGCAAAACCATCGATTTCCTTCAAGGCGACAAGACCATCGTCCAGGGAAAGATTATTCGCAGCGGCTTCGTCCCACACGCAACCGTGGCCTACGGTCAGCGCTATTACCAGGCGCAGGCGGCGTATATGCAGCAGGGAGCGGGCCAACCGGTAATCGAGGTCAACGGCAAACTGCAATTTTCTCTGCCCGGACAACCTCTGTTCCCAGCGCTTGCCGATGACACCGTGTTGAAGCCGACGCTCTCGTGGGAACTCGACACGGACAAACCTGGCAAGGCGACTGCCGAGCTGAGTTACGTGACCGGCGGCATGAATTGGGAGGCCAGCTACAACGTGGTCGCGCCGCCCAAGGGATCGGAACTGGAATTAATCGGCTGGGTCACGCTCGATAACCAGTGTGGAAAAACGTTTCGCGATGCGCGGATCAAGTTGATGGCAGGCGACGTGAACAAAATACAGCCTAACCAAATGTACGTTACTAACGGCGCGTTTGCGGCCGCGAAGGCAATGGACGCCCTGTCCCCTCAAGTCACTGAAAAGGCATTTGACGAATACCACCTCTACACTCTTGAGCGACCAACTACTCTTCACGACGGCGAAACCAAGCAAGTGGAATTTGTGCGCGCTGCCGGAGTGAAATCAAAAACTGTTTACGTCTACGACGGCTGGAAGATCGAGCCGAACTACCAGAATTGGTCGATGGAGAGTATCCGCACCCAGGAAGCCTTCGGCACGCAATCGAATCCTAAAGTCTGGGTCATGCGGGAATTCAAAAACAGCGCCGAGAATCACCTCGGCATGCCACTGCCCAAGGGCCGGGTGCGTTTCTATCGTCGCGACGATGACGGCCAACTGGAGTTTACCGGCGAGAACGAAATCGACCACACGCCGAAAGACGAGATGATTCGTATTTACACCGGCAACGCCTTCGACCTGACCGGCGAACGTCGCCGCACCGATTACAAATCAAACCTCAATGCGCGCTGGGTAGACGAGAGTTTCGAAATTAAGGTGAGGAATCACAAGACTACTCCGGTCGAAATCCGCATCGTCGAGCACCTTTATCGCTGGTCCAACTGGGACATCAGCAATACCTCTGATCCCTTCACCAAGGCAGACTCGCAGACGGTGGCGTTTAACGTGCAACTCCCACCCGACGGCGAGAAGGTTGTCACTTATCGAGTGCACTACTCATGGTAAAGAGTGGGTAATGTAAAAGGGTGCGTATTGGCCGAAAAGCACCACCTGGCCTAGAACAGCCACCGCCCGTTCCTCCGGGATTGCATATCCTAAAGAAACACCCATCTGATTGCCAGAAAACAAACCAGTTAAAAATTCGAAATGCAAAGCGTGTTTGGCACGGCAGTTGCGTTGTTCTTTGCGGATCAATCTCCCGATTTGCGGGTTCATGCAGGTAGACGCGACGGAGAACGTTATGAGAAACCCATTGATAAGAATTTTGGCGGTGCCGGTTCTTGCGTTGGCGGGAGCGTTGATGTTGCGGGCCCAGACACCGACAACGGAGCCTGGGAACGGCCCTTCAGAGCAACCCCAAGCTCCCATGGAGATGGGGCAGCCGCAGGCACCTCCTCCCCAAGCTGGACAGCCACCGCAGCCGGGACAGCAGCCCGGTGAGCCGCCGCAGATGGGCGAAGCGCAACCCGGCGGACCATCTGGTGAAGGACCGGCGAAGACTGATCAGGGAGTGGGTCGGGTTAGTTTTATTCACGGAGAAGTCTCTACTCAGCGCGGCGATTCGGGAACCTGGTCGGCTGCGATTGCCAATCAGCCCGTCATGAATGGCGATAAGGTTTCGACCGGCGACGGCAGCCGCGCCGAAGTTCAGCTTGATTACGCGAATATCCTGCGGTTGGGGTCGAATGCGCAGGCGGACATTGCAAACTTTTCGCAGAAATACATTCAGGTTCAGGTGGCGCAAGGAGTGGCGACATATACCGTTTTCGGGGACAGCGAAGCTGAGCCGGAGATTGATACGCCAAACGTCGCGGTTCATCCCGCGCACCAGGATGGTGTGTACCGAGTGGAAGTGCGGTCCGATGGCGAGAGCGTCGTGATTGTGCGCCAGGGCGAGGCACAGATTTCGACTCCGAAGGGAATCGCCGATGTGAAGCAGGGCGAGATGGCGACCGTGCGTGGTTCTGCGCAGGACGCAGAGTACAAGATCACTTCTGCTCCGGAGCGAGACGATTTTGACCAATGGAGCATGGAGCGCGACCGCATCATCCATCGCGCAAATGCGTGGCAGCATACCGACAAATATTATGTTGGCTCCGAGGATCTGGATAACAACGGCCAATGGGAGAATGTGCCTGACTACGGGCAAGTGTGGGTGCCGAACGAGCCGGAAGACTGGGCTCCGTATCGCGACGGCAATTGGGTATGGGAGCCTTACTACGGTTGGACTTGGGTGGGCTACGAGCCTTGGGGATGGGCTCCATACCACTACGGTCGTTGGCTATGGTGGAACGGCGGCTGGGGATGGTGGCCGGGACCGGTGTGGGGTGCGGGATTCTATCGTCCGTTCTGGGCGCCGGCGTACGTTTCGTTCTTTGGCTTCGGAGGTGGCTGGGGATTCGGTTTTGGCTGGGGAGGTTGGGGCGGTTTCGGCTGGCTGCCACTCGGGCCGTGTGACTGGTTCCATCCCTGGTGGGGCGGATATAGGGGCCGCTTCGGCGTGGTCGGATTTAACCGCTTCGGCGAGGTAGGCCGTTTCGGAGGCTTCACGCCGTTACATGCGGGCACGCGGTTCTCCAACATCGCACATATCAATGACGCTCACATCAGTGGCGGTCTTTCGACCGTTCGCGCGGGGCAGTTCGGAGCCGGGCATGTTACGGCAACAGCGGCTACGCGCGAGCAGTTGAGCAACGCTCGCATGATGACTGGAGGGATGCCGGTGACGCCGACGCACGCTAGCCTTTCGGCAAGTGGACGAGCGGCTGCGCCTTCGACCATTCATAGCGCTGCCAGTGAACATTTTGCGGGAACGCATAGTGCGTCGCGGCCGGAATCGTTCCAGCAGCAGACGGCTCGCCTTCAACAGTCGATGCAGCAGAGCCATTTCAACCCGGTGAGCGCGGGCACCCGGTCAAGTGCAACGGAATCCCGTGCCGGAACGGGCAACATCAGTAGGCCGAGCGCGGGAGCGTCAGCCACGAGCAGGGAGGGCAATTCCGCGAACAGGGTCACGAGCGGTCAATCCGGCCGAGCAGGGGGCGCGACTCCTTTTTCGAATCGACCGGAGTCGATGTCTCAGAATCGCGGCGAGAGCAATCGTGGCGGGTGGAGTTCGTTCACTCCGCCTTCACGTGGCGGCCAGTCCACTTCGCGCGCCAGCGAACCTGCGGGGCGCGAAGGCGGCTCTTATGGACGCAGCAGCGGAGGCAGTTACTGGGATCGCACTGCCCCGAGTTCGAATTACTCTCGGGGAGGATACAGTTCGGGCGGCTACGGGCGCAATGGATATTCGCGTCCACAACTGAACATGCATCAGCCTATCGTCCAGCCGCGGTCTTATGGCAGCTATGGTGGAAGCCGAAGCTATGGCGGCTACAGTGGCGGATCGCGCAGCGCGCCCAGTTACGGCGGAAGCCATTCTTCTGGTGGTGGGCATTCCAGTGGCGGAGGGCATTCCGGCGGTGGTCATCGCTAGCTTTAAATGGCAAGTTTGATGTGGTCGGCAGGGTGATGTAAAACCCAGGTGAAGGTCAGAGGCGAGAAGGGCGTGCTAACCGGCACGCCCTTCTTAATTCCCAGTCCGCTCGAACCTACGGCCGGGCATAGGCGGGATTATCCGGGTCCGGCCGGTCATAGTCTTTTCCATACTTGTTTTTGTGCGCCACTTCGAGATCGGATTCGGCGAGGTTCAAATTTCCGAGAAAACCATCGCGCGGCGTAACAGTAATTTCGCGCTCCGCGGCGCGCAGTTCCTCCGGCGATACGGAAGGATGAAAGACGTGCATCTGGTATCGACCGGGTTCCACATTCCGAATATCGATTTCGCCTCGCCGATCGGAAATCGCATAGTAGGGCGTTTGCAGGGCGATCACGACGGCGTGCATCTGGGCGTGAATGTTACAGAAGATGAAGGAAATCCCCGGCTTGTCGAAGGTGACAAACCTGGTTGTGCCGCTTTCGTAAAGTCCAAGGTCGAAACGTTTTCCATCAAAAAGCGAAAAAACATTGTGAAAAAAGGGATCGTGATTGGGGAACTCTACCTTGCCACCCGCGGGAATGACCAGCAGCGAAGGTTGAAAGCTCTTATTTTTCTGAACCAGTTGCGGAATCTGTGAGGGCTCCTGTTCGGGGGTGGCCGGCACCGGGGTATTTCCCAGAGGAGTAAGCCAGACGACAAGTTTTGAACCGTCCTTTAGCCGATGCCCGCTGCGCGTGAGCTGGACTTTGCCTTTAAGATCGACGCCCTTGAGATTGATGTCTTCTGCTCCTGCGACAGCACAGAGCAGAAAAGCGCAAAACGTCACCCTCAGGGTGTTTCGATAGCGATTCGGAAAAAGCAAGTTCAAAACAGTATCCCCATGGAAAGACTCATTTGATTTGTTACGCTCGCCGGATCATAGATCGGGAACGTGTGCAGCCGGCGGAATTCAGCCGACAGCAATAGGTCCGACCGTGGCCGGTAAACAAGATTGCCCAGCGCACCGCGATTGCGTCCCAGAATTTCGCCAAAGTTGTTCGCATCGGTCGCAAAGCCACGGATATCTCCGGCGAATGCGTTGTCTTCGGCATAAACGCCATTCAATTCGAGTTTGGGCGTCAGTTGAAATTTCAGCTGGCTCCATCCGCCGGCTGAATTCAGCCCGCGAATTGGCGTAGTCGAGTACGAAGGATTCGCGCCATATACGATCGCCTGGCCGATGGCTCCGCCCAGTCCGCCTGCTCCTCGCCCTCGATAAAATTCTCCAGAGAGAATCAAACGGCGCGCGAGGGGAATCTGCCAGTCGGTCATGCCCGCGTATCCGTCAACGTAATGGTTCCAAGCCCAGCTCTGGCGTCCGAAGTACCCGGCAACTCCAACCGTCAGCGGATGACCGAACACGAGCCGTGACCAAGCTGTGCGAGCGGCATACGCCGGCTGTCCGGATGTCTCACCCGCTTGTGCCGTTCGAAAGTAAGTGTATTGGCTGGACGGCGGTTCCCAGTCCAGATTATCGATGATTCCCCCTTGCAAGGTGAGCGTTTGCTGATCGGAAAGGTCGAACCGTCTTTCGATGCGGAGTTGTGGCGTCCATCCCCACAGATTTCCTGCATTGTCGAACGCAGGTGTCGCCAATGATGCGAAGGAGGTAGGCGAGAGCGGCGAAATGAAAAGAGAATCCTGTCCGGCGATCAGTGAGGTATTCTTCCAATCCAGCCGCACGCTTGCGGTTTGCAGGCGAGCGATGCCAAAGTTGACACCGTTCGGCGAGGAGGGAAATCCTCCGGCAAAGTCGAGTTGCACATTCGCAGAGCTCTTCGCTCCCGCCAAGGTCGGGCCAAAGATTTCTAGTCCAATTTCGCTCTGGCGGAGGGTCGCTCCGAAGCTGGCCTGAGAACTTATTCCCGGTTCAGGCGCTTGGGCATAGTTGGGAAAGTCGAGATTGTCCGATGCTCCGAC
This sequence comes from uncultured Acidobacteriaceae bacterium, assembly GCA_963734675.1. Lineage (GTDB taxonomy): Bacteria > Acidobacteriota > Terriglobia > Terriglobales > Acidobacteriaceae > Sulfotelmatobacter. Next base: position 561,755 of record CAVTHZ010000008.1, on the reverse strand, counting down.
GTTGCGAAATGCATTCATCAACACGATGCCTGAGAGGCGTACGCGATATTTGGCGGCGCTTTCGACTTTTGTCTGATACTGTTCATCCACCTTTGAAGACAATAGCTGGGTCGATTCTTCCAGTTTCTGGATGCGATCGCCTACGCTGGCGGGAGTAGGCTGAGCAGCCGGCTGTACGTTTTCTGAGGCGAATGCCGAGGGTTCTCGCGGAGGGGTTGATTCCGACGAAGGGGTCTGGTTCATCGCCGCAGCAACGGGGGCCAAGAGCTTGCGCGTATCTTGCAATTCGTGGCGCAATTCCTGCATCTCTGAGCGGGACTGGGCATTTTCCGCGCGCATCTGCTCGATCATGGCACGCAATTCGCGCACCTGCGATGTGAGTTCGCTCACGCTGCTATCGTCACCGGGAGGCGCTTTACCGGCATTTTGCTGTGCGGTGCAGATAGCGCCTGAAAGTATGAAGGAGGCGATTGCGATGGCGCTTGAAACAAGCGCAGGGGACCATAGGCGTTTCACACATCCTCCTGGGCGACATTGCGGATGCGGCCGGAAATCTCCCGGCGCGGTATCACGTCTGCGAATGTCGAGTTGATTTTTCACTGGCTCGATCGCTGTCAAATACCAAGGGGTGGGAGGCTAGTTGGTTGTCGCTACCCTCTCCGGAGCCCTGGCTCGAACGAGCGGGGATTGCAATACGAAAAACTGTTTGGCCGTCTGTGGTGCGTTCCATCACGACTTCCCCGCCGTGGTCCTGCACGATCTTCTGGACAACAGTGAGCCCGAGTCCTGTGCCATTCTCCTTGCCGTAACTCACGAAAGGATGAAACAGTTTTTCGCGAATTTCCGCGGCGATCCCGGGGCCGTTATCGGAAACAGCGATGGTGAGTGCGGAGCCGGTATGCCCTACTGTGACTCGAACCCGGCCCTCGCTGCTGGGTGCGGCTTCGCATGCGTTCAGCAAAAGATTGTACAAGGCGCGCTCCAGTTTCCGCGGATCGAACCATGCCAGATGCTGGCCGTTGGTTTCGACATCGATACGCGTTCCCTGATGCCGAGGATGGAGCAAGACGGCCTGCATTGCGCGATGAATAGTCTCCGAGATGCTGGAGTAACTCGGAGTAAGCGATTCCCGGGTCCGGGCAAATTCCAGAAGAGAATCGATGAGGTCCGTCATCTGCTTCACCCCGATGCGGACTTCTTCGTACAACTCCTCCCGCTGCGCGTTGGTTAATCTTCCATCGCACAAGAACTCGGAGTTTGCCACGATGGCGGCAAGAGAGTGGCGCAGGTCGTGAGTGATGGAACTAGCCATGCGGCCGATCGTTGCCAACTGCTCAGACTCGAGGAGAGCCTGCTGTGTTTTCAGAAGACTGGATCGCATGCGGTCGAAGGCGGACGTCAACTCCGCAACTTCATCACTGCCACGGGGATCGAGTGGATGGTGATAATCTCCGTGCTCCAGCGCGCGTACGCCCTCTACCAGGCTGAAAAGCGGACGAGTGAAGGTATAAGAGATCAGGAAAACCAGGCCGCTGCCGATCAAAACGGCCGTGAATCCGAGCAATAAGAGCAGACGATTCAAATTGCCGAGAAATTTGGCGGCCTGATCGTACGAGCCCAGCACGGTCAGACGGACGGGAGTTTGTTGCTGGCTGGAAAGGTCCAGCGATGTAGCGAGGAAAAGTTCACGGCCCACTTCGACGTCTCGGGGACCGTTCTGCGGCGAGGACGCCGCAAAGCCGCGCACACCGGGGCTTTGCGCCTGCTCCGACGTAAGCGTGGTGGCGACAATTTCATCGCCGTAAGAAAATACAACCCGGCTGGCCGAAACTTTGCTGACTTCATGCGCGAGCCGGTCGTCGATTCCATAACCGATGATCAGAAAGCCGAGCAGAGGCCCTTCGGTTTTCGATCCGAAGTAAATCGGCTGCACAAACGATTGATAGAGGTGATGTGCGCCATACCACCAGTGGCTGGAATCTTCCTCGTTCAACGATCGCTCGAAAAAGGTTTGCGCCGCCTCCGTGGTGAAACCGGGGGACTTGGTGTGCAGGGCGACGATCTTGCCATTCCGGTCGGCTAATACAAAAAGATCACTGCCGGTTAATTGCCAAACCGCCTGTGACGCATCCTGAATGGTGGCCGGATCGTGCGAGGTCATGATCGATCGCGTGATCGGCAGGTCCGCTACCAGTTCCGCAGAGCGAGTCAGCATGATTTCGCGGTCGTGCTGGAAGTTCTGGAAGGTGATGACGGAATTTCGCAGATCCTGGACAATCCCATCGCGTACATGTTTTTCGACGCTATGCCTCACGACGAGCAGGCTCATCGCCGTAAGACCGGCCGTAATAATCAGCATGGAAAGAAGAAAGCGGGTGCGCAGCCGGGTTCTGTGCACCAGCGCAGTTCCCGGTTGCTTAAAAGTTTGCAATGCGGATTCGGATGTGAGGTCCAAGAGATTTCAGCGCACGAACTTATAGCCCATTCCGTGCACGGTGCGGAAGTGTACTGGACTGGCAGGATCGCGTTCCAGCTTTTGCCGCAGCTTCAAAATGTGGTTGTCCACGGTGCGAGTCGACGGGTAATTCTGGTAACCCCAGACCTCGTTGAGCAGCTCGTCCCGACTGATGACGCGATCGGCATTCTGTACCATAAACTGCAGGGTCTTGAATTCCTGCGCGGTCAGCACAACTGCCTTGCCCTCGCGTATGACTTCCATTTTCTTGAAGTCGATCGTGATGCCATCGAAGCTGACCAGGCTCACGTTCGCCGTTCTCGAGGTATGCCGCAACGCGGCGCGTACGCGGGCCAGAAGTTCTCTAGGACTGAAAGGTTTGGTTACATAGTCATCTGCGCCTAACTCAAGAAGAAGAACCTTATCCGAGACGTCGGTCGTGGCGCTTAGAACGACGATGGGAAGCGTCGGGGCCTGGGCCTTGACCTCCTTGCAGAGATCGCTGCCTGAGAGCTTGGGCAGGCGCAAATCGAGGATGATAACGGCGGGCGGAGCGGCCTGGAAGCTCTCCAGCGCCGACCTGCCATTTCCACTGAACCTCCACGGTGTATCCTTCGGTTTCGAACAGGCGCTTCAGAGCCTTCTGAACCGAAGGATCGTCCTCGACGATGAGGATCCTCCCCATCGGACGTAAGCTGGTAAGTGGATCAACCAATCTGGCCGTGCTCGCTGGCGTTGCAATTTGCCCCATAAAAAGCCATCCTTGCTCGATGAGAACCCGAGCGACCTAAGCTACATCCGTGCCTGACAAGGAAGCTTACAACGCTTTCGGCTCCATTTTCCGGGCGATGCCGCCGTTTGACAAATATTTTACATTTTCATTGCCATGTAAAAAGTCACAGCGGCAGGCGGCGTGCTGCAGGCTAAAGGCCCAAGATCGGTTCAAGCTGTGATCGGGAGGTGCCGTAAAATAGCGTCATCTTGCTTACCCCTATTGAGTTCGACCGCCTGAACGTTGTGCTGGTAGATGTCCGCAATCCTCTCAATATAGGTGCAGCGGCCAGGGCGATGAGCAACTTCGGCTTCCCTCATTTGCGAGCAGTGAACCCCTATGAGGTTGCCTTTCGCGATGCTCGTTCTGCCGTGGGCGCTGCTGAAACCCTCGCCCGTGCTCAGGCTTATAAGACCGTGGCGGAAGCCGTCACCGACTGCTCGCTGGTCGTAGGTACGACCGCAGTTCGCCATCGCAACTTGCAGCATGATCTGGTTCCGGTGACGATGGGCGCGAGTTCGATTCGCGCCCATCTTGCAGCAGGGGAAAAATGTGCACTGCTCTTCGGTTCGGAAAAGTTTGGTCTCTCGAACCTGGATATGAGCCACTGCCATTGGCTGATGCACATCCCGACACGCGAGGATCACTGCTCCATGAATCTGGGTCAGGCGGTGGCGATCTGCTTATATGAATTGGCGCGCACGACCGAGATTGCAATCGAGCCGCGTACGGCATCACTCGCCCCGTCAGCCGATATCGAGCGAATCACTGACACCCTGCTCGAAGCACTGCGCGCCAGCGATTATCCCAAGCTGAATACATCGAAGTCTTTCCATGGCGCGGTACGCCGGGTGATCCGCCGGCTGCAAATGCAAAAAGGCGATGCGGAATTGTTGCTGGGCATGTTGCGGCAGATCATCTGGAAGCTCAACCAAAACAAAGACAAGGAGACTTCCGGGATCGCTAAGGCTTCGTTTCCTTTGGAATAATCTCCGTTGATCCGCGGCCAAATTCAAAACGCAGCGTCCATGTGCTCGCCGAAGGTTGACCATCCACTTGCGGGGGAGTGAATTTCCATTCCCGTGAGGCGGCGAGCGCTTTCGAGGCAAAATAACGGCTCGGTCCCGCGGACACTAAGGTTGCTCCTATCACGTTCCCGGAAGGATCAACGGCGACTTCGACACTAACTTTCACTCTGCCGTGAATCGTCTTCTGTGCTTGCCGCGAGATATCTGGCAGAATCCGGTGCAGCACGCTGCCGTGTTGTGTTCCCTGCGCTGCTGTGACGGGTGCCGGTGGCGGAGATTGCGATGCGGCCGGTTGAGCCGGTGTGGCCGGGATGGCGAGAGAAGTTGTGCTTTGGCGATGCAGCATGGTTCTGGCCAACACTGCCAAAACCACTAGTACCGCGAGAACAGCCACCCAAGTCCAGGCTCTTTCGCGCTTCGGATGTTCGTCTACCTTCGAGCTGATTGCGGGTATTTGCGATCCTGCCAGAATGCTATTCAGGTTGCCACGCTGCTCCGGATTCAGCGACAGAGCTCTTTGGGCGACACTCCGATAGGGCTCCGGAACTGCATCGGGCACCAGAACGCGAGTACCTTCCCGCTTTTGCTCGCTGGGTTCTTGCTGACTAAGAACGGTAACCAAGAGCGCGCCTAACGACCAAATATCCGCCGCGGGCGACAACGCGGAAGCAGCCTCAGGCGCGCTGTAGGCTTGGTTGTGCAGTTCGCCAGGCTCGCCGGTGTGGTGAAGATTGTCGGCCGAGATCTTCACGCCATTGCCTACGGCGAGAATGTTGGAGGGTTTGATGCCCCCATGCACGATTCCCTGTTCGTGCAGAAAAGATAAAGCTTCGACAATCTGGGGAAGCATTTCAGCAACTTCTGCGGAGTCGAGTCGACGCTGCGGAACGATTTGCCCGAGATTCTCTTCGGCATATTCCATCACTACGAAAAGAAAGGGTTCATCTTCGATCTGGCAGCGCCCGAATTCAAAAAGACGGATGAGATTGGGATGGGAGATTCTGGCGGTCACGGCCCAACGCGAAAGCCGGTTTTCATCGCCATGGTTGGTCGCAGAATGATCCGATGCGGCAACCAGCTTGATAGCAGCCTTTTCTTTGCCGCCCCGTTCAGTGAGGAACACGGCGCTATGGTCAGATCCGCCCAACCATTGGCGAAGCGTGAACTTTCCATCGACCACGCGCCCTTCCCACTTTTTCGAAGCCTCGATCATGGCGCTCGTAGAAATCATTGGGCAAACCGCCATTCTATTCCAGCGCAGCCCCTAATTTTCCCGAAAATTATTACCTACCCTGGAGTAGACACCGCTTTGCACTACGCACACATTGTTTTTGCTTCCGACAACAGAATTTTCGACACGGGATGCAACGTTTCACACTCAGACCACACTATCAATTTGTAGTTCTGCTTATCGGGAACCGCGCAACTCGCGTAACCCCGGCCAGGGGGGAACCGATGAGCAACCGATCCCGGAGGGGGAAGCGTGACGCCGCTTGGGGGGAAGGGCGCTCGCTTCCGGCGAACGGAGCCTGTATGATCTGGCTCCGTCGCTTCGGGACATCTAGCGCTGTTTCTGAAGCGTTCCAGTTTGCCCCCTAAAGTCCCGCTTTTCCTTGCCGATGTAACCTCCATCGGACCTTCCATGAGCTGTGAACCACCTATTCTGTACGTCCCGGAGAGACTCGAGGAATGGCTACCCATTATGGAAGTGGCAACAAGAGAGGTATTTTCACAGATGGTGAATAGCCAGTTGAGCGTGCCGCAACGCCCGTCGGCAGCAGTTTCCAGTGTGAGTGCCATGGTCGGGCTGGCTGGGCTGCTGACCGGGGTAATGAGCGTTCGGTGCGAGGACGAGGCTGCAGCACTCATAACGTCGAGAATGCTGGGCATCAATTTGAGCGATGCGAAGGCCAGCGTCGCCGACGCTATGGGCGAAATCTGTAACATGGTCGCCGGGAATTTCAAACACAAAATTTCGGGGCTGGGGGACGGATGCTTTCTTTCCCCGCCATCGGTCGTGCGGGGAGGTAATTACACGATTCATGCCCGCCCCAACACGCCACGAATCCATCTCCATCTTCTCCTTGAAAATTTGCCGATCATGGTGTCTCTCTATGTTTCTGGTCGTGTTGCCTCCAAACCCTGAACCCCTCAAACTTCCGGCACGTCGCCTTGCAGTCTGCCGGTATTTGGTAAATAGTAAAAGCCGATTACAGCCATAGATAGTTTCGATTGCCGTAGAAAACGCATAAACGGTAAAGTGAGCGCGTGGGAAGCAGCGCCCGACGCTGTCCTACAATGAGGACTTGCTTCACGCACCGAAGGGAAGTTACTGTAAGCACGATGGTTGTACTGAGTTGATGTCGGGCCAGCGGCAGGATTTTTGAGAAAGACATTATGACGAAGCTCGAAGCAGTCATCCAAAACTCCAAGCTTGAATCGGTAAAAAACGCACTGCAGGAGATTGGCGTGGAAGGAATGACCGTCAGCGAAGTGCGGGGGCATGGGCGGCAAAAAGGCCACACTGAAGTTTACCGGGGCCGTGAGTACAGCGTCGATTTGATTCCGAAAACCAAGCTGGAAGTGGTTCTGGCCGATGGCATGGTGGAGAAAGCTGTGCAAGCCATTCTCGCCACGGCGCGCACGGGGAAGATTGGAGACGGGAAGATTTTTCTCTCACGCATCGATGAGGCTATCAGGATTCGCAATGACGAGCGTGGCGAGGGAGCTTTGTAGATTGGCTAGCAGGATTGCCAACAGGAAACCGGAGAATTCGACCGGAGACGAGAAGCAGTGCACATTCGAAGCTGTGTTATAGACAAACGCAGGCATTTGCATGAGTGCATCGACCCATCGCCATGAAGGCAGCGTCTCCACTAATCAGTGAACTGCGTAGTTTTCTCACCGATGAGTCAACCCTCATCGCACAAAAGTTCGCCACAAAAGGGGATGGCCGAGACGCGCTTGGGCAGCGAACCCTGCTTGTCGAAGAGATTCTGAAGCGCTTGTGGCGCGAACTTATTTCCTCTCAGGAACTTGATTCGCGCGACATCGCATTAGTGGCCACCGGTGGATTTGGCCGGGGATGGCTGTTTCCTTATTCCGATATCGATCTCCTGTTTCTCCATGCCGATCGCGACAGTGAAGAGAAACACAAAGATGCAATCCGCCGCTTTTCCCAGGAGCTCTGGGATCTGAAACTGAAGTTGAGCCCGGCCTCGCGAACGCTTGCCGAGTGTGATCGTTTCGATCCCGGCAACACGGAGTTTACGATCTCCCTTCTCGATAGCCGCCTGGTGCTGGGCAGTCGAGATCTGTTTCTCCGCTTACATGGCAAGGTGATTCCGCGGATGGTGGTGCGCGAGGCGAAAGCCCTGCTCCAGGGGTTGGCCGAAGTGACGCAGGATCGCCATACCAAATTTGGACACACGGTATTTCATCTGGAGCCAAACTTGAAAGAATCCCCTGGCGGCCTTCGCGATTACAACGTGGCCTGCTGGCTGACAACGATTTCGGCCCTGGGTAAGTTGGGTGAGTGGCCCGAAGCAAGCTTGTTGCGTGCGCCGGTGCGGAAACAGTTGGGTGAGGCGTTGGATTTTCTTATGGCAGCGCGTTGCTTTCTACATTTCCGCCAGGGCCGCGACGATAACGCTCTAAGTTGGGAGGCACAAGAGGATGCGGCCAGGCGCAAAATTGGCGCCTGCGATTTGCCTGATTTTTATCCCGTCGAACTTTCTGCTGCGGACTGGATGCGAATTTATTTCGGCCATGCGCGCGCGGTGCAGCGAACCGTGGTGCAGCTGCTGGAGGAGATTCCCGAGTCCTGGTCATCTCTGCGGCGACAGTTTCAGGGGTGGAAGTCGCGGATTGCGCATCAGGATTTTTCCGTGGTTGACGGCCTGATATTTTTGCAACAATCATCGTCGCTGCAAGACCCGGAGGTTCTACTCCGCCTGTTTCATTTCATGGCCGTTCACGGCCTGAAATTAAGCACAACCACGGAGCATCGCATTGAGCAGGCGCTTCCGGTTCTGGCCGTCGCTCCGCCTCGGGGAACCGAGCTTTGGCTTTATCTGCAGGAAACACTCTTGCAGCCGCATGCCGCCGAGGCCCTGCGCGCGATGCATTCCCTCCGCCTGCTTACATTGCTGCTGCCGGAATTGAAGCCGATTGATTCATTGGTGATCCGCGATTTCTATCATCGTTTTACCGTGGATGAACATTCGATTCTCGCCATTGAAGGCTTGCACCGGTTGAATCAGTCGAAGTCGGAGTGGGATAAACGTTATGCCGAGCTGTTGGGCGAACTGGAAGATCCGGAACTCCTCTATCTGGCGCTGCTGCTGCATGACACTGGCAAGGGTGTGCCCGGCAGCAACCATGTGATCTCGAGTCTGGAGATTGCCAACCTCTGTCTGGACCGGCTTGATGTCGATCCGCAAGAGCGGGCTGTGGTGCTGTTTCTCATCGAGAATCACCTGGAAATGTCGGCGCAGTTGAGACGTGACATCTTTGATCCGGAGACAGTGGCCGCGTTTGCGGGAAAAATCGGCATACCAGAGCGTTTGAAGATGTTGTGCTTATTTACCTATGCCGACATCAAGGCCGTCAATCCTGAAGCCCTTACACCGTGGAAGGCGGAAAACATCTGGCAACTCTATATCGGCGCCACGAATTGCATGAACAGAAGCGCCGACCAACGCGTGCACGGCAATGGCGGCGATGAGAAGCTGGTTCGCCTGCGTAGTCTAGCGTCCGTGACCGGCGCAAAATTCAAGGAATTCGTCGAAGGTTTTCCGCAAAGATATCTGCAGGTTCACTCCGCCGAAGAAGTGATGCGTCATATGGAAATGGCGCAAGCATTGAGCCCAGGCTCAGTACAGATCGACCTCAAACGCGGACGCCACTGGTATGAACTTACCCTGGTGACACAGGATCGTCCCTCCCTGTTCGCAACATTAACTGGCGTCCTTGCGGCATGGGGCATGAACATAGTGAAAGCCAACGCTTTCTCGAATCAAGCCGGAATCGTCGTGGACTCGCTACATTTCACCGACCGCTTCCGCACGTTGGAGTTAAATCTCTCCGAGTGGCAGCGCTTTAAGGACAACATTGAGGCGGTTCTTGCGGGTAGGGCTGACCTCGAGAAGATGCTCCGGGATCGGCAACGGGCGGAGAAGAATTCTGCTATTAAGGTTGTGGTAGAAACGCGTATTGACTTCGATGACGAGTGTTCGTCGAGCAGCACTCTGCTTCAGGTGATCGCACAGGACCGGCCACGCCTTTTGCATCGCATCAGTTCCAGCCTTTCGCAGCAGAAATGCAACATTGAAATCGCCTTGATCGATACGGAAGGACAGATGGCCATCGACACTTTCTATCTGACGTTCGAAGGCAAGAAACTCGCGCCCGAACTTCAGAAGAGAATCATAAAAGCGTTGCTGGATGAGTTAAAAAGCGCGGAACGTGCGACATGAATCGAAATTTTCGAAGATGCATTCACCAGGCGGATCTCATCTCGCTCGAAGTTCCTCCCGCAGCCGGAATGTAGCATTTGGTCGTGTAATCCATGACCATGCGGTCAGCATTGAATCGCCAGCCTAGCGTGCGGATGGTGCGCTTCATGCGCTTGATCCAGCCGCGCGGCAAGCCGTCCCGATCGCGCTGGTAGTAAAGAGGGATCACTTCCTCGCGCAGGACGCGATACAAGTCTTCACCATCACGGGTGTCATGGACGTTGACATCGGAATGGGTCCGTCCGTTTCCAATGGCAAACCCGTTCATGCCGTCGTAAGCTTCGGCCCACCAGCCATCGAGAATGGACAGATTCAGTCCACCATTCAACACGACCTTTTGACCACTGGTGCCCGAGGCTTCGAAAGGGCGCCGCGGATTGTTCAGCCAGACGTCTACACCCTGTACAAAATAACGACCGACGTTTATGTCGTAATCTTCGACGAAAACAAACTTGTCGCCGAATCGAGGATTTCGAGTGAGTTCAGCAATCTGTTGCAACAGCCGCTTTCCGGGTTCGTCATTGGGATGGGCTTTGCCGGCAAAGACAAACTGAACTGGACGCTTCGGGTCGTTCACCATCGAGACCAGATTTTCAATATCCCGCAGAATCAGATTGGCTCTCTTGTAAGTAGCGAAACGGCGAGCGAACCCGATGGTCAGCGCATCCGGGCTCAGCACTCGGGCCATTTTTTGCAGGACTTCAAGCGGTTCGCTGCGATATTTAGCTTGATCAATCGCGCGGCGACGCACGAATTCGAGCAGCCGCGACTTCAGGCTGAGGTGAGTTTCCCAAAGCTCGCCGTCGTCCACGCTCTCAATGCCTTCCCAAATTTTGGCGTCGCTGCTGTGCAGGTGCCAGTTCGTGCCCAGGTGGCGGTCATAAAGCCGGAACATTTGCGGCGCGAGCCAGGATGGAACATGGACACCGTTGGTGATGTGTCCGATGGGAACTTCGTCCTCCGGTTTTCCTGGGCAGAGGCCGGTCCACATGGCGCGAGAAACTTCGCCATGCAACGCAGAAACGGCATTCGCATAACGAGACAGGCGCAGCCCGAGGACCGTCATGCAGAATGTTTCCTGAGAATCGCTGGGTTTTTCGCGCCCCAATCCCATCAAGCTTTCCTGGGACAGGCTGAGCCCGTCGCGCAACGGACCAAGATGTTCCTCTACCAGGTCCGCGTCGAAACGATCGTGACCGGCAGGCACAGGCGTATGCGTGGTAAAAATCACCTCGCGTGAAACCCGCGAAACGGCTGCATCGAAGCGAATCCCTTCTTCTTCCATGCGGGTGCGCATGGCTTCGAGCACGGCGAATGCGCAATGGCCCTCATTCAAATGCAACACGCCGGGCGCGATTCCCATGGCTTTGAGCGCACGGAAACCGCCCACGCCCAGGAGCAACTCTTGCCGGATTCGGGCCCGTGAATCGCCGCCGTACAATCGCGAAGTCAGGCTGCGATCTTCGGACGTGTTTTCCGGGACATCGGAATCGAGCAGAAACAGGTCACAACGCCCCACCGCCGCCCGCCACACCTTGGCGTGAATTGAACCCGTTCGGGTTTCGATGCTTACCACGACGGGGCGCCCGCTTTTGCCGATGGCGACTTCCAACGGCAACTGCGTTACATCGGTTGGCGAGTATTCTTCCTGCTGCCAGCCATTGCGATCCAGGCGTTGGCGAAAATATCCCTGTCCGTAAAACAGGCCAATTCCGACCAGCGGAATTCCCAGGTCGGAGGCACTCTTGATATGGTCCCCAGCCAGAACGCCGAGGCCACCGGAGTAAACCGGAAGGGATTCATGAATTCCGAATTCCGCCGAAAAATATGCCACCGGGCCGGGGCGCAAGACGCCCGCATGACGTGTGCCCCATGTTCTGTCAGCGTGCAAATATTCCTGCAATCGCCGGTAGGCATAGTTCACACGGCTGTGCAAGACAAGTTCCGTCGCGCGGCTTTGTAGTTTTCCCAGGGGAAGCTCGGCCAAGAGGGAAATCGGGTTCTGATTCCGATCCCTCCAGAGCACGGGATCAAGCTCGCGAAACAATCCGGCAGCGTCATTATCCCAGCTCCACCAAAGATTGCGGGCGAGCGCCCAAAGCCTCTCCTGCAAGGGAGCGATAAAACGATCAAGCGCGCGCGCCTCACTGACCACGGGCGCGACCTGTGCGGCGGCTTCGCTGAGCATGCGAATTTCTTCGTCGCGGAACGCGCGCGGCTCGGTAGTTTGCACCACCAGAACTCCTTGAAGCACTCCGCTCTCGATCAGCGGCACGCCAAGGAAGGATTGATAGGTATCTTCTCCGGCCTCTGCGAAGTATTTGAAGCGCGGATGCGTTTGCGCTTGCTCCACGGCTACCGGTCTGACTTGCTCCGCCACCAGGCCGGCCAAACCTTCATGAATTCCCATCCGCAATTGCCCGATGCACTCCCGCCGAAGACCAATGGTCGCGGCCAGTACCAGATTCGCGCGATCGGGTTCCAGCAAATAGGCGGAGCAAACGTCGGTCTGAAATCGTTTGGCGATCAGCGCCACTACGTTCATGAGAGTTTCGGCGGGTTGGCCCCCTTCCGCCGCCAAATTGGCAATTTCCTCAAGTGGCAGAACATCGGAGGCCTTCCGCGCTGAGCCGGAGAAGTCCTCTCCGGCCTCACGGTGGTTCAATTCCAAACTCAAGCTCTCTGGTTCCATTGACCCCCACATAATCAGATCGACAGATTATCCATTATCGCCCAGCCGTCGCGCTAAAGGCTATTTGCCCCGGTTACTTCAGAGGGAATCGCCAAATGAGTTGAAATCCTCCTTACAGGATCCTTATGAACTGCATACGCATTGCTTACATGATCTTTATGCATTTCTCGATGTAATCAAGTGATCCCGGAAAGGTCGAGCGGCTGCTTCGCAGCCGCCGCGTTGTCGCGCTTTGCAACCAGGCCGAATTTACAGGGAATTACATATCATTCTGATGCTCAGGAGATCGCACTCATGCAGATGCGAATGTGCAGGAAAGTTCTGGCAGCCTCAGGCTGGATAACGGTTTTCGTTGCCTGCTTTTGTTTTTCGATTGAGGTTTGTACCGCTCAAAGCCCAAGTCAATCGGATGCGAAATCAAACATTGCTGCGGCACGGGAGCCGCTTTCCAACGAATTGGCTGGTAAAGCAGTTGAGAGTGCAAAACCTGCGCCTGGCCCATCGGCCTCCGCAGATCCGGAAATACCCGCCATCGAGAAGGAGTTGGCCGCTATGAAGGCGCGGATTGAAGAACTCGAGGCGGAACTGAAAGCCCGAACTGCCGCGCCAATGGCGGCAACTGTCGCACCCGCAGTCACGGCGCAACCGGCCGTTCCGGCTGCCATGCCAACCGTTGCATTCGCAAAGCCGCAGACCGGTTCTGACAGTTTGGCCCCTGCGCCTGAGAAAAAGGCCAAGATCGATCCTTTTTCCGATTGGGACTGGACCTGGCTCAACGGCAACCCGCGCAACAAAGATACCGGCGTTTCGACTCAAAATTCTTTACCCCGGAAATCCGCGCTGACATTACTATAACTACGACTTCAACAAACCCGTCGATAACTCCATCGGCGGGTCGAGCGAAATATTCCGCACCAACGAAATCCAATTGGAGCAACTCGGGCTGGGCGGCGACTTTCACTACGATAATGTTCGCGCCCGGTTCATGACGCAATTTGGCATGTATTCGGCGACGACGCCGCGCAATGATCCCAGCCCCGCCAAGGGCCAATGGGATCTCGATGACGCGCTATCGCTACCTGGCGGAGGCATATGGCGGCTACCACATTAACGCGTTGAACGGAATCAACATCGATGCGGGAATCTTCTTGTCCTACATTGGCCTGTTCAGTTACTACAACTTCGACAACTGGGCTTACCAGCCCTCGTATGTTTCCTCCAACACGCCCTGGTTTTTCGAGGGTCTGCGAGTGCAGATTTTCCCCACGCCGCATTTGAAGATCGAGCCATGGCTCATCAATGGATGGCAATCGTATGGCTCGGCCAATTCGAGAAAGGGCTTCGGCGGGCAGATCAAGTGGACTCCCGAGCCCTGGATGAACATCATCTCCAACAATTACGGCCTTGGTCACGACGATCTCTACATCCCGAACCGTGGCCGCATTCACACCGACGACAGCATCGAGATCAAGTATTACGACAAGCCTGGACAGACGACTCGACAAGATGGCGTTCTCCTTCACCGGCGATCTGGGCTGCGAATTCGGCCCCAGCACAATAAGCTCGAGCGGCACTATCTTCAGGGCGTGAGTTGCCACGGCAACACGGATCCGGTCGGTCGGCGGCGACTATTTCAGGCGGGATTAACCCCAAGCAAAGCTTTATCGGCTTCATGCTCTACAACCGCACCTGGTTCAAGAAAGACACGCTACGGCATTGACCATCGGCGGCGGCAGATCAACAATCCCGGACGCTATCTCGTTCTGCTTCCGCCTATCAACGGGGAAACTGCGCCCTCCGCCGCGATCAACGCGCCCTACTTCACGGGCAATCCCGCTGACCCGTTCAAAGCCTGGGATACTTCGCTCACCTTCGACTACATGCCGCAGCAGTGGCTGACTTTCCGCTGGGAGTATGACTATCGCCACGCGAACGTGCCCTATTGGTCTGGAGCAGGCGGAATTACGCCGCCGGGTTCGGGCGGAGTGCCTTACACCAATAACGGATATCCGCAGTTCTTCGCCTGCAACGACGGAAATTCCTCGATGCAGGAGACTCAGGGTCAGCGCAAACCGCCTGCGGAGCACAGGGCAGCAGCGTCTGGTTTCCTGATCTGCGAAGCGACGAACAGTTTGTCGACTTCGACATTCTGGTTAAGTTCTAGCTCCTGCATGCAACCTTCGCAAGGTACGGAGCTTACTTTACGGCTACGAACTTTATGCAGACCGGCTGCGAAATCTGCAGGGCAGTGCCCGTGGGGGTAAGGCGTCCCGTCGTCGGATTAATGCGGAAAACGACTATATCGTCGGATTTTTCGTTGCCAACCAGCAGCAGCGATCCGGTGGGGTCGATGGTGAAATTGCGTGGGGAACTTCCTCGGGTTGGGACATATTCCACGTTAGACAAAGTTCCCTTGTCGGGATCGACCGCGAAGACGGCAATGCTGTCATGGCCGCGATTCGAGGCGTAAAGAAATTTTCCGGAAGGATGCACCTGAATCTCGGCAGCGTCATTGTGGCCCTTGAAGTCTTTAGGAAGGGTCGAAATCGTCTGCAGGCGTTTCAGATGTCCGTCAGAAGCCTGATAACTAAGAGCAGAGATTGTCGAACCCATTTCGGTTAATACATAAGCAAATCGCCCGTCCGGAGCAAACGTGAAATGGCGCGGCCCCGCTCCGGCATCCGCCTTTACTCCTGCGTCTTTCTCAAGGGTGAGTGAGCCGTTTGCCGGATCAAATTTGTAAACCAGCGTTTCGTCGAGGCCCAGATCGTCGACGATGGCGAATCGGTTATCCGGCGAAAGGTCAATCGAATGCGCGTGTGGTCCTTCCTGGCGTTCGGGATTTGTACCATGACCGGTGTGCTGAATGAAGTCCGACGCCTCTCCCAGCCGGCCATCCCGCAGGATCGGAAAGACCGCAATACTGCCGCCGGTATAGTTCGCTACCAACACATATTTTCCCGTGGCGTCAACGGTCACGTAGCATGGATCGGCGCCGGCGGATGCAACTTGATTCAGAAGTTTTAACTTGCCTGAGGCGGGATTAATGGAGAATGCACTCACGGCACCGCTTTTCTTGCCCTGATAATTGGAGACTTCATTCACCGCGTAAAGGAATCGACGGTTAGAATCTATCGCCAGGAACGACGGATTGATCGTGGGAGCGGCCAAGCCGACCGAAGTCAGCTTGTGAAGCGTCGCGTTGAAACGATAAAGATAAATACCCTTACTCGCGCTGCCGTTCTCGGTGTAGGTACCGACATAGACAAAATATTCGGCGCTGCCCGGCGGAGTGGTTGCGCCGGCGTGTGCTGAGAGGAAAAGGACGAGCAGAAAAAAGATTACGCCGTGAAAATAAGGGAAGGGAAGATTATCTATTTTGTGAAGGCACATGAGATTTTCAGAAAGAGTCTTTCTCAATTCGTCATTGTTACAGGAACCGGTTGATCGTAAGGCTGGATGACTACGCTGATCGATTTCCGTTGATTGAACGCATCGATCGTCACCGGAAAGCTGACGATTATGGTCCGCATGATTTGCTGGCCGGGTTGCAGCTTATCCTCTGGAGAGAGCGCTGGTTCCGTCCCGACCTTCAGCTCCGGAAACGCATTGTAATATCGATCGAAATCGATTGCGGAAACAGCGTCGGAGGTTTGTTCGCCACTGGAGCTTACCAGCTTTGCTTTCACGTCGTGCACCCACAGAGGTTTTTCCTCAGGATCGCGGAGGGAGAATGTGATCGAAACAAGGACCGCGTTTTGCCCGGGAATTTCCACTCCGGCTACATGGACAATAGTTCCCGAAGCCTGCGGTTTCGCCCGCTGCAGAAAAGCAACGACGCCAACAATGATGAGCACTCCGATTACCGCAGCTAGCAGAATCCGCACCGGGGGCAAATTGTGTTTCGCGGTTCCGAATTCTTCGCCGATATTAATCGTCGGTCCCTTGACGAGAGGCGGTTTCGCCGAGGGAACCTGCGATGGAGTAGGGGCAGGGACTTCTTCAGGCATACGCGGGATGCATCCGAATGAATTCTACAGGAGACCTAAACGAGGCGGAAACGATGCCTTCACCTTCGTCTTCGTCTTAGCGTTAAGCTCCACTCCACACACGCTTCATCGCGGCGGCGAACTCTTTGACGGGGCGCGTGTTTAACACATCGTCTTTTGTCAGCCATGCGCGGCGGGCTTGCAGGATACCGTAGCGAATTTTCTCCATGTGCGAGGTGTGATGCGCGTCGGTGTTGATGACGATCTTCACGCCGTGTTGTTTCGCCTGGCGCAGATGGATGATCGTTCAGATCGAGACGGTCGGGGTAGGAATTCAGCTCCATGGCGACTTTGTTCTTCGCCGCGGCTGTGAGTACGGCGTCCATGTCGAACTGGTAGGCGTCGCGGCGAAGCTGGATGCGGCCGGTGGGATGGCCGATGAGCGACGTGTTGGGATTCTCGATTGCTTTCAGCAGCCGCTCGGTCATCTTCGCCGGCTCCTGATTGAAATACGGAATGCACGCTGGCGATGACGATATCCATTTGCGCCAAAACATCGTCGGAGAGATCGAGATCGCCGTCGGCGAGAATATCGACTTCTATCCCGGCGAAAATCTTGATTCCCTCGGACTGTGTTGTTTGCCTCGCGAATTCGCTGAATGTGGGCGACTGCGCGCGTGTCGTCCAGGCCATTGGCGAAGGCCAAATTCTTTGAGTGGTCGGTGATGGCCATGTATTTATAGCCTCGTCCTCGGCGCCGCCTCGGCCATTTCTTCGATGGTGTTGCGGCCGTCGGTTTCGACGGTGTGCATGTGAACGTCGCCCTGAATATCTGCTCTGTGTATCAGATTGGGCAGTGTGTGTTTTTCCGCGGCATCGATTTCGCCGAAGATTTTCGCGCATCTCCGGGGGAATGTAGTCGAGCTTGAGCTTGGCGTAAATTTCTTCTTCCGTCTTTCCTGCTACTGGTTGTTCGGTTTCGAGCTCGGCCAGGCTGTATTCGTTGAGCGTGTATCCCATCTTGAGCGCACGCTGCCGCAGCGCGACATTGTGCGCCTTCGATCCGGTGAAATACTGCATGGCAGCGCCGAAAGAATCGGGCGGAAGCAAGCGAACATCCACCTGCATGTCGTTGCGCAGGCGGAAGCTGATTTTGTTGTCGCCCTGAGCAATCATGTCCATCAGCGGCGGATACTGCGCGACGTGGTGCAATCGCCTTGGCGCGCTCTTCTTCAGTGCAACAGCCCGGACCGGTTACGAGAATGTCGAGATCGCCAACCGTTTCGCGGCCGCGGCGCAGCGAACCGGCAGGCGTGATTTTTTCGATGCCGGGAAATTTCGCCAGATATTCAGTCAGCTTCTCGGCCTCCGTCTCAGCCGCATCGATCAGATAATCGTCCGGCGATGCGGCGATAATCTTCAATCGCTTTCAGCAGTTTTTGCTCGTGCTTTTCGCCCATGCGCGGCAGTTCGCGAATCTTCCCTTCGCGCGCCAGCTTTTCCACGCCGTCCACATCGCAGACGTGGATAAGCGCTCCAAATCAGAGCAATCGTCTTCGGACCGAGGCCCTGGATCTTCAGCAACTGCAAGCATTGACGGGTGATACTTCTTCAGTAATTCGGCATGCACCGTAAGCTTGCCTTCGTTAGCATCTCCTGCAGATTCGGCAGCATTCCTTTGCCGATGCCGGCAATAGCGAGAACTTTCTTGGGTTCGGCGATGATGTCTCTGATCTGCTCGTGATGATTCTCGATGGCCTGCGCGGCGTTGCGATAGGAACGGATGCGGAAAGAATCCTGGCCGTCGATTTCCAGCAGATCGGCTGTTTCGTAGAGAATCCGTGGCGATGGATTTGTTGTCCACGGCTAAAGATTAAACAAGAATGACAGGTTACGCCAGCATCGGGTCAGCGAGCCATACGGACTGCTGAGGACACTTCGAATTGCCGTGCTTCCCCCGACGCAACGGTGGTGAGTTGCCCTTTAAAATCAGGCGACCTTCGTGACGTTGGCCGCTTGCGGTCCCTTCTGGCCTTCTGTAATTTCAAACTCTACCGCATCGCCTTCCTGAAGGCTTTTGTAACCTTCTGTCGCGATCGCGCTGTAATGCACAAAAACATCCGGGCCATCTCCGCGTCCGATAAACCCGTACCCCTTGGCGTTATTGAACCACTTGACCGTACCTTTCAGGCGTTCCACGTACACCCCCTCTTTCCGCACGTCCTTTAAAGTGGGGGTTCCCAAAGACGTGCCCACATAGGATGCATTTTGTAGCGGTCGGGATGGAGTGTCAAGGCGAAATGGCGGGTTGAATGGCGAGAAAGCCCGGTCAGACAGTCTTAAACAGGGACCAAGCGGCACGCTTCACGTCAACGTCATCGCGAGTGAGTTCATTTGCCAGCCCTGCGAAGCAGCGAGCGATCTCGCTATGGCTTTGTTCCATCACCGGAGCGCCACGATCGATAGCGGAAGAAACCGCGAAGTACTGGTTAGGAACGCGCCAGAGAAGTTTGACTCCGGCGGCGTTCTCGGCGTCGGCCTCGGTAAAGCCTGGCACTTTGCGGAAGCGGTTGAGCACCAGGCGCAGGCGCTCGCGGTTTCCAGTCTCTCCGAAATATTGTTGCACACGGGCGGCGCTCCACAGGGAAGCCACGTCGGCGTGGGCGATGAGCAGAACGCATTCCGAAAGATTCGCGATCAGGCGGCTGGTCGCATCGAGCCGCGATGAGTTGTCTACCACAACGTAGCGGTATTGCGAGACGAGCATGTCAAACAGCCGGACAAACTCGGCTGTGGAAGGTTCGACAGCCGCCGGCTGGTTCGTGCCCGCCAGAAGCTGAAGACCATCGCCATGGCGCGTCATGAAGCTTTCGAGCAGGGAACTGTCCATGCGGTGAAGATTACGGGTGGCGTCGGAGATATTGAAGATCGGTTTCAGGTTGAGATGGAGGGCATCATGGCCGAGGGGCGCAAGATCGACGAGAGCGGTTTGCCCGTGGGCGGATTGGAGAGCCAGCGCGAGATTGACCGCGACGGTAGTGGCTCCGCTGCCTCCCTTAGCGTTAACGACCGTAAACACTTTACCTCTCGGTCCTTCCTTGCGAACCCGGCGTTGGGCCGTGCTGAGTCGAACGAAAGCTTCCAGCAGATCCGTTGTCGTAGTTGGGCGCTCGATAAACTCGCGGGCACCCGAGCGCATGGCGTTGACGATGGTCTGGGGCTGGTTAAGGCTGCCTATGGCGAAAATGGCGGACTCGGGAAGTTCCTGGTGCAGCAGTTCGATAGAGCGCATGGCGGGCAGGGAATTGTCCGACGGAATATCGACCAGTACGACTTCCGGGGTCGCCGCATGCACGCGGCGCATAATGGGGTCGGTGGCGGCGACGGGGAAGCTGGCGCAGGTGTGAACCGTTCTGGCCACACTCGTCCCATCGACCAACACCTGCAACACCGTACGCTGCTCATTGTCGGTAGCGACGACGACGACGGAAAGCTCGGCCATAACTCACACAAAAACCGCAGATCAGCATTTTACCGTGGAATCTGGACAATTACTTGCCGGGAGACTTGGAGCCCTTGTTCCCGTCAAATTTGTCCTTATCCATGAACGGTTGCGGATTCCTGGGACCTTGGGGAGATTCAGCGTTGGGGGAGACGCGGTGAACCGTACAGAGAACCATCAGCTCGGAATTCGTTTTCGAAACGCTCTTGCTTTTGAAAAATGCTCCGAGAATCGGGATATCGCCCAGGCCCGGAACTTTATTCCAGATGTCGGTGACTCGGTTATCGATGAGGCCAGCAATGATGAAACTCTGGCCATCGCGGAGTTCAAATTCGGTTTCGGCTTTGCGGGTACTTAATGCTGGGATGGTGAAACCGGAAATTGTCAGTGCATCGGCGAAATCGAGCGTGCTGACCTCGGGTGCGACCGTGAGATGAATATTGCCGTTGGGCATAATGACCGGGGTGAATTCGAGCCTTACTCCGAACTCCTTAAACGAAATCGTGACCGCCGTGAAACCGGCGCCCGGCTGGACGATCGGGAAAGGAAATTGGCCGCCGGCGAGGAAGCTGGCTTTTTTTCCGTTGACCGCGATTAGATTCGGTTCAGCCAGAATCTGCAGCAGATTCTTGCTCTGCAGGGCCTCGATGACCGCGCCAAAATGGATGTCCGGCCGGAACAGGAACAGGTTGAGAACGTTGCTAATGGTTTGGGTCGCGTCAAAGGGGGGATTCTGACCTGTCGTTTGCGAAATCGAAGGAGGAGCGAACCCGCCGTATTGACCTGTAGTTGTGGTTCCAATGGTGTTGGCGGCGCCAGTCGAAAGGAGGTTCGCCCCAAGCTGGGTAAGCGCTGAGCGATCGACTTCGGCAAACTTTACTTCCAACAGGACTTCTTGTGCCCCCACAGGTCCGAAGGTAAGAACGTTGACCACGTTCTTCGAATAAGCGGCCGCGAGTTCTCCAGCGCGCTTGGCAACATCTTCGGTGGTGACATGGCCGGAAAGGACGATTGCCGAGCGTGACGGCGTGACGGTGATCTGTTCATCGGGGAAAACGCGGTGTTCTTCTTCTGCGCATGCGCTGACGTCAACATCCACGCGAAGATCGAAACTGCGGGAGCGCTCGAGTTCATCCCAGATAAGAAGGGAAACTTCCCCCGCGGAGCGGCCGTGAACCAAAATCTCGGTTGGTGTGACGACTTGGACCGAAGCAACCGACGGATCGGTTACCGAAACCCGCTTGATGCGCTCGGTGGTATTGATAAGCAGAGACTTGTCGACCATGACGCGGAGTGGCGCCGAGCTCTGCGTCTGAGCCGGAAGAGTGGTCTGCGTTGCCGATTCCTGAGCCGGAGCAGCGCCAGGAGATGAGGACTCGCCTTGCTGCTGAACTGATGTGGCGAGAAGGAATACCGGAAGCAAAAGAGAGAGTGCGATCGGGATTAAACGCGTAAAGCGCAACTTCATCGTGTGATTCCTCTCCGAATGAGGAAACCTGAAATGCAGCCCATTGGGCACGTAATCCACACTAATTGAGAGCTACTTGGAGTCCTGACAACCGTCCTCCGAACACTTGACGTCCGACTTTTTGTCCCCTTGATAAACCTCAATGCCCAGCACCGTTGGAGGGGCAGCCGGTGGTGGAGCTTTCACTTTTACTGGGTGCACGTGAACCGGCGTCTGAACCGGAGGTGGGGGTGTTCCACCTTTGTATAACCCTCTTGCGTTGGCTGCCGCCACATCGTCCTGCTGAGTATCGAGCGGGTTGCGGAGGGCCAGTTGAATATGGCCTTCGGCGCTGGCGAGGGTGAGACGTTCGGCGTCGTCGGGGGACACAAGAAGCGTAATGACGGGGGTACTCATGGATTCGCCAGCCGCATTGCGCTCCAGCGACTTTCCTGCGGCAATCACCGCGACATTCTGCAAAACCGTCGTGGTTTGGCTTTCAGCACTGCCATTCGGCGTGCCGGTGAGGAGAACGTCGACGCGCGTACCTGGTCCAACGAATCCAGCAACGGAAACGACCTCATTAACCCGCACGGAAACCGCGCGCATTCCGGGCGGAATCAGCGCAGGCAAACCGGCCCCGGCGTTTTCCGGAGCTAGCTTGCTGGGCAGGATGAATTCTCCCTTGGAAATAGGAAGAATCACGCCGCGGCCCAGAACCTTCGATCGTACGCTATAAGTCCCGGCCGGAAGAGACGACGCAGGGTAGCGGACGATATGCACGTCATGCTCTTCGATTCTTGCGCCCACTGCAATGTCATCGGCAGCCACGACCACGTCAGCACCGGGTTCATTGCTCACGGGCCCACGGCCCTGCAGGTTTTTGTAGACGATGAGGCTGACCGCGGCACCCAAGGCTAGCGCGACCACCCCGATCATCAACAAGCGCGTGCGATTCATAATGCTCCACTAAAACAAGCCGATACCCAACGGCTGGCAACTCTCTCAAGAGTGAGCCGGACCGCACCAGGCAAAACTCGTGCTGGATAAAAAATTTCTATTGAATAGAACTGGCTACATTCGAGAAAACGTTGTTGGCATTCGAGCCGATCAGCCGAATGGTGCCGACCACGATGACCAGAATAACGGCGAGCATCACGGCATATTCCGCGATGTCCTGGCCCTCATCGTTTCGCCATAGCCTGTACAGATGTTGCATGACGTAGCCTCCACGGGAAACACGATTTCTTTGCGCGGCTTCTCGAAACCGGCAAGTCCGCATCCAGCCCCCGAAGCACCAGCATGACTGGGATTGCTTTGATACTGCGGAGGGATGTCCAAGAATATAAACCATAATACCCGTGAAATCTTCAAAACGTGTAATTAATTGCATACCGGAGTAACTTCTGGCGACCGGGGAAGAACAGGGTTACGCCAAACGATTTAACCGGCTATGGGGTTTCCGCGGAGGCAGTAAGGATGGTCGCCTGAGAATCACGGTAGGTAATGTTCCAAACATGATTGTTCCGTAGGCCGGTTGCGAGGGCGGAGTTTGAAGGGACGATTACGGTTTGCACCTGCCAGCGCTCCAGTATTTGCTGCCATCCGTCTTTGAATTGGTAGGCGTTGGCAAAATTGTCGAAAAGTCCCTTGCCATAAAGATCGGCGCGGCCATCAATGAAAACCTGGATAGACGGAAGTTTCCAGATGAGATAGCCGCCCCAGTCATAGTCGTTGAAAATCCTGCCATTCGTGGGATGGGCAATAAGAAAAGCGACAGCACGGGCGGGGAATTCCTGAGCCTCGACCGCAGGCTGGCGATTGATGACCTGGGTTACATGGATTGCCGCGAAGGCAATCATCGCAAGGATGATCGTTGTGTTGAGTACGGTTTGTGGCCGCGTCCGTGCTGAGCGGTGATGTGTCAGGGGCCAAGTTCTGAGTCGATGGGAAAGCATGGGAATTGCGATCAGCACGAAAAACGGGATCATGCGGATGGACTCGAGGCTGGCAAAGAAACTGGCCAGCAGCAAGAGCAGATCGCGAGAGCGGACGGGAATCTGAACATAAGCCAGGGCAGCGAAAATCGCCAACACCAGCAACAAGAAAGGCCAGTACTCAGCACGATGGAAGTTCGGAGACGCCCATTCGGCGATGTAGGTCTGCATGGCGGCAGAGCGCAGAGTTTCGAAAGGGTAAGAATACAAGCGCAGGCCGCTCGGATTCAGCGGGACGAGTAGAAGATCGATGCCGAATACAACAAAAGATAGCCGCCAGGGAGGGTTCGGTGCACGATATCGAAAAGCATGTTCGATCAGGGCTCCGAGGAGGAATACCGCGTACACGGCCAGCCCGAGCGCGAAGCCTGCATGCAGATTTACCCACAGAAGCGTGAGTGGAACGGTCCACCAGAGTAGTTTGGGATTTTTATCCGCGCGTTCGAGAAGCAGCAACCAGAGGCTGACGAGGAAAAGCGAGATCACTTGAGGGCGGACGCCCCAGACAGGCCTCGTTGCCAAGGCGGCCCACAATGCGAGGCATCCGGCAATATAAGGAGCTGCTGCACAGCGAAGGTAGAGCAATACGAATGCGCCAGCTAGTATTGCGGCGAACGCGAGAATGAGACCAGCGAATCCTGTGACGCGGCAGAGCTCATAAAGTGCAAGTTCGGTCAGCCATTCGTGCGCTACCCAAGGTTGGCCGGCGCGGGTGTAAGAAAAAGGATCCGCACGAGGGACGCGTTGGTGTGCCGCGATGTATTCTCCAGCCTTGAGATGCCACCAGACGTCGGGATCGTCGACGTTACAGCAGGCCATCGCGAACAAGCCGAGGAAAAGCACGGCAAGGAAGGTACGTTTGGTGGTCAGCGTGGTCATGCCCGCAAAAATTGTGCCACGCTCCTGCGCAAAACTCCGACCAGTTTGTGGGGAAGCTAACTTGGGCATTTGCAAACTCTATCGGATTCTGGGTCCGAATTTAACGAGTCTTTTGAAACAACGGAAAGTTTTGTGGGTTAAAACACCTCCAAAATATCTATGTGGGGAACCCTTTTTCCGGCGGAGGGTAATTTGCAAGCGTGCCGCAATAGCTAGTCCCACTCATACACGGTACAATTCTGTCCGCCATGGCCGTTCCGAAAAGTGAATTCGCGCCGGTTCGTTTAGGGCAGAAACTGCGCCTTGTGGCGTTCTTCGTGCTTGCCATGCTGTGGCTGAATTTACTGTTCGTCCTCGGTTACTGGAAGGGAACGAAGAATGGGCTTACCGATTTTTCGGTTTTGTACACGGCAGGCACCATTTTGCGGCTCGGGCTCGGACATCAGCTTTATGACAGACAACTCCAATATGAGGTCCAAGAAGCCTTCACCGGTCACGTGGGCTTCCGGCGCGGACCTTTACCATACATTCATCCTCCGTTCGAAGGTTTGATTTTTTGGCCCTTGAGCCGGCTGACGTACCGGAACGCGCTACTCGTGTGGGATGCGATGTCAATGCTAATGCTGATTGGCACTGCAATGATATTGCGTTCCTGCGTCGATGGCCTTGCGGGTTTCGCGCCCTGGAAGTTTATAGTGTGTGCTCTTGCTTTTTTTCCCGTGGTCATGTGCCTGTTGCAGGGACAGGATTCGATATTGCTCCTGTTGTGTTGCTCGCTCGCGTTGCGGGCGCTGAAAAAGGGCTCAGACGTGTCCGCCGGTTTCTGGTTAGCGCTGGGATCGTTCAAGTTTCAATTCACTGTTCCAATCGTGCTGCTGTTTTTTTTATGGAGGCGGAGGCGACTGGCGCTTGGCTTCCTCCCAACCGCCCTGGTTCTCGTGCTGGTTTCCCTCAGAATTTCGGGTTTCCGGAGTTTGGTCGAGTACCCCCAATTTGCATTGCGTGTAGTCGAGACGCACGCGCTGGGAGGTGTTCCCTTGAGTCTTCTTCCCAATCTGCATGGGCTAGTACTTGGCTGGAACGGTAGTATCGCGAGATGGCCGGCGGTGGCGATTGCATTAGCGATATCGGGCTTGCTGTTGGCTTTTGCGGCAGCGAAAGGTCGCAGCGCGGATGTCTTGCCCGAGGATGATTTCGACCTTCAATTTTCTTTAGGTGTCGTTGTTGCAGTGCTTGTGGCGTGGCAGACAAATATCCATGACCTGTGCCTGCTTACTCTACCTTTGGTTCTGCTGTTAGGCTATTGTCTCCGTAATCGTAATTCGGAGTCTTCAAAGTTCCATCTCTTGTACCCAGCCCTGCCGTTGCTCATCGGTCCCTTATGGATGGTGCTTTGGTTACGGCTGGGACACGTAAATTTGATGGCGATCCCGATGATTTGGTGGGTTTGGAAAATCGGAGAGGAATTGTCTGGAAGTGCAGAAAATGTCAGAGCCTCGGGGTGACGATTTAGCGGGCATCAAACCTGCAGCTCGGAATACGCTGACGTCAGCAAGCAATTTCGCCTGGTTGGGTTTCAACGCCAGGTTTCTTTCTTTTTTTTTGATCGCTGTCCTATGCGCGGCCAGCGTTTGGATTTATGCCGATCGCATCCTCATTGCTCGTCAGGTGAAGGAGGCGGCGGCACATGACAGTCCGCGAGGCAACCTGTCTGACCTCTACCCGCGATGGGTGGGCGCGCGAGAGTTGCTGCTAAACCATCGCAATCCCTACGGCGACGATGTGACCCTGGAAATTCAGAAGGGATATTACGGCCGGGTCATTGATCCGAGGCGCTCAAATGACCCGAAAGACCGAGAAGCCTTCGCATATCCCGTCTACGTGGTATTTCTGCTGGCACCACTCATTTGGTGGCCGTTTCACGACGTGCAATTCTTTTTTTATTGGCTGCTCGTTTCAGCAACCGCCGGCAGCGTCTGGCTATGGTTGCGCACTTTGCGCTGGTCGTTACCGTGGGTGCCGGTCCTGGCCTCGATTGCGTTAGCTCTTGGAAATGTCCCGGCAGTGCAGGGCATTAAGATTCAGCAACTTACGTTAATGGTTGCTGGATTAATAGCCCTTGCCGTGGCCTGTATTTCCGAAGGTTACCTGTTGGCGGCAGGAGTTTTCCTGGCCTTTGCGACGATCAAGCCACAATTAGCGTGGGAGTTGGTGGCGGCGTTGCTGCTTTGGGCGATCAGCGACTGGCGCAAGCGGCGTGCTCTTGCGATCGGGTTTCTGGTCACGATGGCTGCGCTGCTGGTGGGAGCGGAAGTCGTGCTGCCCGGCTGGTGGAAGCTGTTCGCTGAGGCAGTCGGACAATACCACCAGTACACGCATAATCAATCTGTAATCGAGGTGACGCTGAGCGAAGTCTTCGGCCTCGAGCGCAAGGAAGACATCGCACACCTGATCGCCGTGGCGTTGTCGCTCGCTGCAGTGCTCGCCTGCGGGGTTGCGATGTGGAAGTGGAGAAAAGTTGATGCTACGCGCTCGGAATTCGGCACCTCAATGGCATTGATACTCGCTGTAACCGTATTAGTCGTGCCGATGTATGCGCCCTACAATCAAGTTCTCTTGCTGCCAGCGGTTCTTGTCTTATGGAAAGAGAGAAAGGAGTTCCTTAAGCAAGCACGCTGGAGACGGACTGCCTTTGCCATAGGGATCGCGATTTTCGCGTGGCAGTGGATTGCGAGCATCGGCCTGGTTTTGTTTTATTTTCTGATATCCCATGACCGAGCCCTGCAAGGCTGGACTTGGCCATTTCTCAGCACGTTCGCAGTCCCGCTTTGGATTTTTGGACTGATTTTCGTGCATTTGCGGACGAAGGGCTCGAGTCGCAATCTGCCAGTCGAAACTCGGGTCTGAGGCCGGGAGGCGAGACGATTCTCATGTGCGCACGTTACAAGTCTCCTTGAGCGATCGAGGAGCCTTTTTTAGCCGTTTGCGTCGGCGTTTTCTTCCTAAATGTAGGCGTGTTGTGGCTTTTCAAGGATGGGCTTTCGTAGCATGAGACCGACGCAACCTCTATTGATGGCAGCAGCCTTCCGCCAAATGCCCCGTCACTGTCGTATTCTATTGCGTACCGACGAATCCGACTGGCGCGAGTGAATGATGTCGCTTAAACTGAACCGCCGCACTCTATGACTCTGAACTTGATGAAAACTCCGAAGAGTTCCGGATCTGGCGTCTTCCCGATGCTGGTGATGGTGCAGGGCAACGAGCAGAGAAATATTGTGCTCAATCGCACGCCCTTCAGTGTGGGGCGGAAGGTGGATAAGGATCTGGTGATTGCCGATCCGCGGGTTTCGCGCGATCACGCGCTGATTGAATTGGAAGAAGACGGCTTCTATCTGGTCGACCAGGGCAGCAAGCATGGAACCTTCATCAATGGCGAGCGCATTCAACGGCAGAAGCTGGAGCGCAATGACCGGCTGGAATTTGGGGCGCGCGATTCGAGCTATGCCATCTTCAATCCTGCGCACGGAACTTCGAACACGGCGCGCGAGTTCTTAAGCCAGATTTCCGGAATCCAGATCAAGCAGGAAGCGACGGATCTGGAGAAACTCACGCTTTTTCTCGAAGCCGCGCGCAAATTGAACACCGCCGGTGTGCTTGACGAAATTCTGATGACGATGCTCGACGTCACTCTGGAACTCACGCGAGCGGAGCGCGGGTACGTTTTTCTGAAGGATGATGATGGGAAGCTCCGGCTGGCCGCGGGGCGCAATGCAAAAAAGGAAGCGCTGCTGGACGACAAGACGATCTCGCACTCCGCGCTGGAAGAGTCGCTGCGTTCCAACGAGGAGTTTTTGCTGACCGATACCGGAAGTTCGATGGACGTAGCGGCGCGGCAAAGCATTGTCGCTTATGACTTGCGTACCGTGGTTTGCATTCCGCTGCGCAAGCGTTCGGTGCAGGCTACGCGCGACCAGACGCCGGCTCCGGGAGCGCAGGCTGAGGTCTTGGGAGTTCTATATGTCGATTCGCGCTTTGCATCACGACAATTTTCCGGAGTCGGCCACGACATTTTGCACGCCATCGCGACAGAAGCCGCTTCGCTGATTGAAAACGCAAGGCTGGTGCAGGCTGAGGAGGAGTCGCGCCGCTACCAGCAGGAGTTGACGATCGCCGCCAGCATTCAGCAGCGGCTGATGCAGGTGAAAATACCTGAAGTGCCGTTCGCGCGCCTGCGTGGGAAAAATCTTTCCTGTAAAGAAATCGGTGGAGACTTCTTTGATGCGGTGAACACCAAAGAAGGCCTTGCCGTAGTGTTAGCGGACGTAAGCGGCAAGGGGGTCTCGGCGGCGCTGCTGGCTTCCACCCTGCAAGGAATGATTTATTCACACTTGAGTTCGGGCATGCCGCTGCTCGATGTGGTAACTGCGGTGAACCGGTTCTTTACCGAGAAACTGGTAGGGGAGAAGTATGCCACGGTTTTGCTGGCCCGGTTGCGGCGCGATGGCGAGTTGGAGTACGTGAACTGCGGTCATGTGCAGCCGCTGCTGGTCTGCAAAGGGGAAGTGATGCGGCCGCCGCACGGCAACGTACCCGTGGGACTGCTGCCGGACGCGACATTTGAAAGCGCGACCTGCCAGATGAAGTCCGGCGACAGATTTATTCTGGTGACCGACGGCGTAACCGAGGCGGAAAATCCGGCAGGAGATTTCTTCGAAGATTCGCGGCTGGAAAAGGCTGCGGCAAAGAGCCCAACTTTGGAAGGGATTTTCTCGGCGGTATCTGAGTTTTGTTCCGGCAACCCGCTAAACGACGACTGCACCGTTGTGGAGTTGATTTTCTCGGCGGCTGAGGCGGACTGACGAAACCCAATTACGAAAGCAGGAATATGCTGAAGAGAATAATGGTTTACCGGATTATGCTGACGTGGCTTTTTCTGGCAACATCTCTGCTGTTGGCGCAGAGCCAGTCTTCCTCTTCGGACAAAACCTACAAGTTACTTCCGGGGCTCGACAAACAGCTCATTAACAATTCCGCTGATCCCTGCGTCGATTTCTTCGAGTACGCGTGCGGCAATTTCCCGAAGTTGTATCCGATTCCGAGCGATCGCTCCGGTTTCGGAGTAGGCGCGATGATTAGCGAATACACGCAGAATATTCTGCATACCATGCTGGAAAAGGCTGCAGCCGGAGGTGAGAGCCGGACAGCAAACGAACAGAAGATCGGCGATTACTATGCCTCCTGCATGGATATCGAAGCGATCGACAAGAAGGGCTTGCAGCCGCTGCAACCCGATCTTGACCGCATCGCGGCGCTCAAAAGCAAAGATGAGCTTCCCGCGCTGCTAGCCCACTTCCAGATGATCAATGTGAATGCGTTTTTCGGATTCGGCGAACAACAGGATTTCAAGGATGCGACGAAGCAAATCGCCATCGCCGATCAGGGAGGTTTGGGCCTGCCGGAGCGAGATTATTATTTCCGCAAGGGAGACGTAGCCGAAAAAACCCGCTCCGAGTATGTGCAGCACATCACGAACATGCTCAAGCTGATGGGTGAGCCGGAGACGCAGGCTGCATCCGATGCGAAAAAGATCATGGACCTGGAAACTGCGCTGGCCAAGGTTTCCCTCGACATCACCTCACGGCGAGATCCGAAAAACATTTATCACATGATGCCGGTTTCGCAGTTGGAAGCGATCACGCCCGAATTTGCCTGGAATCGCTTTCTGGCCGACATCAAAATCACGCCCATCACCGATCTGAACGTGACTGTGCCGGATTTCTTCAAAGGCTTGAATTCGTTAATCGCATCGACCGATCTCGATACCATCAAGGCTTATTTGCGATGGCAACTCGTGAACTCGACCGATAGCACAGCGCTTCCCAAGGCGCTGGATGACGAAGAATTCGATTTCAACCGCCATAAGCTTGCCGGACAGCCCGAGCAGCGCCCGCGCTGGAAGCGGTGCGTGGAAGCCACGGATCAGGCGCTGGGCGAAGCGCTGGGGCAGGTATATGTGGCGCAGGAGTTTCCGCCTTCGAGCAAACAGGCCACGGTGCAGATGGTGCATGACATCGAAGCCGCGATGGACGAAGACCTGGAGCATCTCGATTGGATGACCGCTGCGACTAAGGCTCGTGCTGAACAGAAGCTGCATGCGGTCGCGGACAAGATCGGATATCCCGACCATTGGCGCGATTATTCGAAGCTCGAAGTCATTCGTGGAGATGCCTTAGGCAATGCCGATCGGGCGGCGGAGTTTGAAAATCGGCGGGAGCTGAACAAGATTGGCAAGCCGGTGGATCGTGGCGAGTGGGGCATGTCACCGCCTACGATCAATGCCTACTACAGCGCGACCATGAATGATATTAATTTTCCTGCGGGCATTCTACAGCCGCCGTTTTATGACAAAAACGCCACCGATGCCGAGAACTATGGGCATGGTGGCGCTATTGTGGGTCACGAACTGACGCATGGCTTTGACGATCAAGGGCGGCAGTTCGATGCCAACGGCAATCTTGACGATTGGTGGACGGCCGAGGACACGAAGCGCTTTGAACAGAAAACGGATTGCGAAGTAAAGGAATACGACAACTTCACCGCAGTGGATGATGTGAAGATCAACGGCAAGCTGACGCTGGGCGAGAACACGGCCGATAATGGCGGACTTCGACTGGCCTACATTGCTTTTCTGGCCGACGCAAAGCGGAAGAACATCGACTTGAATCAGAAGCAGGATGGCTATACGCCGCTGCAACAGTTCTTCCTCGGATTCGGCCAGGACTGGTGTGGAGAAACGCGCCCGCAGCAGCTTCGTCTGCAAGTGCAAACCGATCCACACTCTCCGCGCAAATTCCGGGTCGATGGGGTTGTGCAGAATATGCCGGAGTTCGGCAAGGCATTCGGGTGCAAACCCGGCCAGCCGATGATGCCCGTGAATTCGTGCCGCGTCTGGTAGAGGGCCGATTGCCCGGTTCGATAAGGTTTATTCGATCCGGACGGTGTAGTCTTTGCCTTCCCAGCGATTTTCTCTCGGCCAGTAGAAGGTGAAGATTACCTGGCTTCCCGTCGGCAGCGAAGCGGTCGGCAGATCGAGCCGATATATGTCGAGCCCAGTATCGCGTGCGGGCGTGTCTTGCGTGGTCTTCCAACCGTCGATACTCCAATGAACCTGCGCAGATTGGGGAAGCATGAGCCGCAAAGTGCGGTTAGGCGGGATCGAACGGCACTTGTTGTTAAACCTCCAGCCATTGGTTTTGCGCGCGGCCTTTTCAACCAAATAGCGTTGCACCGTCTGCGTGGGTTGATCGAATATTTTGCCGTCTCGCAATGATCGGCGAAGTTTGATGTACTCGGCATGCGCCCAAACCAAGGGGCAAGCGGAGCCTGAAGGCTTTCCGCGAAATAGTTCGAGGGCGGGGATATCCGCGGCATCCCAGACCTGCTCGGGAAGCAAGCGGTTGTGGTCGGAAGTGGATCCCTCCATCATAGAGAGCAACGATTCCGCTTCCTTTCTATTGCCGGCAGCCAGTTCATAGTGTGCGCGTTCGCCGGAGAGCAGCGGCCATGGGCGGCCAATGCCGCTGCCATCGAAAGGCGAACCATCCTCGTGTTCCCCGTAACCATCGCCGTTGTAGCGATACCAGCCTTTGCCTTGCGGAAGTTGAACGCGGAGGAGCGAATCGATAACGCGGATCGTATTCAGAATACGTGGATCATCGGGCGCGCGCAAACCGAAGCGCACCAACGCCAGTGAGTCCGGGCTGATGATGCGGAAGGCTCGCTCCATGCTGTCGTCCCGGTGGACGATTCTTGATGGGCACGAAACCCTGGGTGGGGGACGCGGCAGCGTCAGTCACTGGCGGCGCGATGCGGACGTAATACCCTTCCACGTCTAGTTGTTGGGCAAGATCGCCTCCGGTGGCGTAGATCCAGCGCTCGATATTATCGTTCCAGGCGTCGGCTCTCGCGAAGAGTGGCGGCGGAATCGCTCTGACCTTCGATGTCGGCGAGATCTGCTGCCGCGAGCAGTGCTGAAATCTCGACTGCCAGAGTGAATGGTGAATATCCGCCATCCTCTTCCCATCGATCCTGCTGAGTGACGGGACCGTTGCGGAGAAGAAAGCTCGGCGGCTGCGCACCATTGGCCACCAGCGGTCCATCCTCCCAATGCCTCGGAGCTTCGCGGCGCAACAAATCCGACCAGCAGAATGGGGAGTGCGGTTTCATCCATCTGCATACCGCCCCAATAGGGACGTCCATCAAGCCACATGTTCTGAGCCCAATGACCGTCGGCCTCCTGCGTCGACTCGAGGTAGCGAAGCACCCGAACCGCATCGCGGGCGCTCCAGCTGCCAGCAACGCCGCCCGCAGATCTCGACCAGATCGCGCGGCCAGACGAGGTGATAACCCCCGAGGTCTTCATCGCCCTTGTTGAATCCCCAGGGAATCGAAAGGCTGGCGATGATGCCGCCGAGAAAATCCTTTGACTCGTGGGTGCGCAAAACCGAGGCGGACGTGCGATAGAGATCAGTTCGCGATGGGGTTCGTCGAGTTTGATGAGCGTATCCTGCCATTCCTTCCAGTGCAGAACATAATTCTGGCGGAGTTCTTCGTGATCCTCCAGTAAACTAGAGCGGACTGTTGGCCAGCCTCGGCGGCGATGCCGCCGAAACCCAGGGCCACGACGAATTCGCCGTTGTTTGCCATCAGATCGATTTCGCCGGTACAGGCAATATTGCCGTTTTCGGCGCGATCGTACTCCCACAGCATTTGAAAATGACTGGAAAGATCCTGCCAGCCATCTGAGTAGCCTACGAAGCCGACCGACATCTTCTTCCAGCCTACGGACACCCAACGCAAGCGCAGTTTCGTCACGCTCGGCGAAAAACATGGGGACGCCTTTATAATCGCCCACCCAGCCAGTGTTGCGATCTCCGCAATTCGCCAGATGAGGGGAGAGCAAAGCGTACATGTGATAGTCCGCAAGCTGCCCTTGCAGTGGTTCGAAACGGACTTTCTGCAACACCACGTTGCGGTAGGGATCAGTGAGAACTTCTTTTCGATTCCGGTAGCGACCGGCGTTTCAGTATTTCTAAGTTCGTAGGCGGGGACGCCGGGCACGACTAGCCGTTATCGAAGGTACAGTGGCGTTTCTCTTCGGAAAAGAAATCGTGTCCGTCAGTGACGAGGAAACCCATGTCCCGAGTGCAAGCCTGATCGACACGGGGGAAATAAATTTCATTGAGAATTCCGTGACTGATTGTGAACCAGACTTGGCTGTGCTGGTTCAATGCCGTCCCGGCACCGCTTTTGGCGCTTGAAGTCCAGCGCGGCGGAATTCCGGGCCATCCCGGGGCGTGGCGAACGAGGGAATCTGTCATCGGCGTGTCATGTCCGTGTCATCAATCAGTTAATATTGGCCAAATGTTACGGATAAGCTGGCCACATCGTGCAGGAATGGCATCGAAACAAAGAGATACATAAAAAGTAATCTTGCAATTCGGCGAGGACTCGCCATAATGGGTCATCCCGACGCGATAAGCGGCGAAGTTAATATGGAAGCAGTGAAGAGCGTTCGATTCATTCCGGCACTTTGTATGGTAGCAGCCTTGTCGTGCGGTTTGCTTTGCGCGCCGGCGCGGGCGTCGGCCACTCCGGACGCCGTTTCTTTAACTGCTTTGGACCGTGGATATCTCGGCCTCTATAACCTGGATTTTGCCGGGGCGCAACGGGACTTCTCCGTTTGGGAGGAGCAGCATCCGGATGATCCTGTAGGGCCGGTCAGCGAGGCGGCGGGATGTCTTTTTTCGGAGTTTAATCGGCTGGGAGTTCTTGAGGGCCAATTTTACGAAAATGATTCTTCATTTGCGGCACGCTCCAAGGTGAGTCCCGACCCCGCGGTACACAGCCGCTTTGAGGAGGCAATCGATCGCTCGGATCAACTGGCCCACGCTCGGCTGAACAAGAACAGCAAAGATCAGGATGCTCTATTTGCGCTGACTCTAGGCTCTGGTCTGCAGGCGGATTATGCGGCTCTGATTGAAAAGAAAAATCTGGCTTCCCTGCATTACACGAAGGAAGCTTCCACCTGGGCGCAACAACTGCTGGCGGTTTGTTCGAACTGTTATGACGCGCAGGTGGCAACCGGCTTCAGCAAGTACATCATCGGCAGCATGTCCGCGCCAGTGCGTTGGTTGATGAAAATGGGCGGCCTGCCGGGGGACAAGGAGGGAGGGATCTCGGATCTGCAAATGACGGCTCAACACGGCCATTATCTCGCCCCTTTTGCCCGCATACTGCTCGCCATCGCCTACGTGCGCGACAAGAATAAACAGCGCGCACTCGATCTGCTATCCGCGTTGCGCTCTGAGTTTCCCGGCAACACGCTTTTCCCCAGGGAAATAGCCCGCCTTCAGTCGGCGCACTAAATCAGCGCCGTAAATCAGTGCCGTAAAGTAGACCTTAATCTTCAGCTGCCCCGCTCCGCTCCCATTCATCAGAAATTCACTGGTTTGTAACTGTCCTGTAACACAACGCCGATAGAACGGGGATATCCATTCGTATCTTACCGATCGTATCTTTAGCCCAGGAGGAAATTATCAACTCGATGCGAAGAGCCACTTTGTTTCTCTTGTGCGCGCTTCTCGCTTTGCCTGCAATCGCACAGACCACGCTCAATGGCGCAGGAGCGACCTTCCCTTATCCCATGTATTCCAAGTGGTTCAGCGAATATCACAAGCTGCATCCGGAGATTCAGATCAACTATCAGTCGATTGGCAGCGGCGGCGGAATCCGTCAGGTGATCAATGGCACGGTCGATTTCGGAGCCAGCGACGGGCCCATGACCGATGAGATGCTGAAGGAAGCCAAAATCAAGATTCTGCACATGCCCACGGTGTTGGGCGCCGATGTTCCCGCCTATAACGTTCCCGGCGTCAGCGGGGAGTTGAAATTCACGCCGGAAGCGCTGGCCGGAATCTTCCTCGGGAAAATCACCAAGTGGAACGACAAGACGATTACCGGCGTCAACCCGGGTGTGAATCTTCCCGATCGCGACATTATCGTCGTCCACCGCTCCGATGGCAGCGGCACAACCTACATTTGGACCGATTACCTCTCCAAAGTCAGCCCGGAATGGCAAAGCCAGGTGGGCAAGGGAACTTCAGTGAAATGGCCGATAGGCTTGGGAGGAAAAGGGAACGAAGGCGTAGCCGGATCGATAAGGCAATTGCAGGGAGCGATTGGCTACGTGGAACTTATTTACGCGGTGCAGAACAACATCACCTACGGTTCAGTCAGAAACGCGGCAGGGAACTTTGTAAAAGCTTCTCTGGAGAGCGTGACGGCGGCTGCGGCTTCTGCCCCCAAAATGCCCCCAGACTTTCGGGTTTCGATTACTGACCCGCCGGGCAAGGAAGCGTACCCGATTTCCAGTTTCACGTGGTTGCTGATTCCTGAGCAATCCAAAGATTCAGCCAAGGGAAAGATCCTCTCTGATTTCTTGAACTGGATGGTTACGGACGGGCAAAAAATGACTGCCGCGCTTTCGTACGCTCCTCTGCCGGAGGGCGTGGTGCAGAAAGAGAAGGAAGCAATCAAGCTGGTGCGCTAGTTTCCGCGCAAATTTTCAGTCCCAGGTTACGAACTTTTTAAAAGGAGAGATGAATGAATTCCCTTTGGAAATCCTGTGCGGTAGTGTTTCTGGCCGCGAGCGTCTTGGCGCAAAACAGTCCGGACCCTAAGCCGAAAAAGGCGAAGGCAACTATAACCGCAGCTGACGTGCAGGCATTAAAGGATGCACTCGCCTCGCAACAAGCGGCCCTTGCGCGTCAACAGCAGGAGATTCAGGAACTGCGGGACGAATTGCAACACAAGGATCAGGCTGTGTCGCAGGCTCAGGCTGCCGCCAGCGATGCCGCAAGCAAAGCCGATGCGGCACAAGCGCAGGCCAGCCAACAGCAAGCATCCGTGACGGAGCTGAAGTCGGACGTGAGCGACCTGAAGACCAATGTGACGAATACCGCTCTGTCACTCCAGGAAACGCAGAAGAATGTGGCGTCCACAATCGAAAATCCGGTAGCGATTCACTACAAGGGAATCACTATCACTCCCGGCGGCTTCCTGGCGGCAGAAACTGTGCGACGGTCGAGAGCCCTGGGTTCCGATATAAACACGCCTTTCAACTCGCTGACTATGCCGGGAGCAGCGCAGAGCAGCATCTCAGAGTTCTTCGGATCTGGCCGTCAGTCCCGAATTTCAATGCTCGCCGAGGGCAAGCTGGCCAACGCTAAACTCAGCGGCTACTACGAGGCTGACTTTCTCTCAGCCGCGGTGACCTCCAACAATAACGAGAGCAACAGCTACTCGTTACGGCAACGCCAAGCTTGGGGGCAGGCTGCTTTGGATAGCGGCTTCTCGATCACCGGCGGTCAGATGTGGAGCCTGGTGACGGAAACCAAACACGGCGTGGACAATCGAACCGAGGCCACACCGTTGACGATCGACCCTCAATATACCGTCGGTTTTAGTTGGGCACGACAATATGGTTTGCGTATCGCGCAAAACTTTGGCAACAAATTCTGGCTGGCCGCATCCATCGAAAACGCTCAGGCCACAATTACCAGCCACGGCAATGGAAACAACTTTATCGTGGGTGAGGAAGGCACGGGCGGCGGCCTCTACAACGGCGCGGTCACCAATTGCACAACCGCGCTGAATAGTAGTGGGAACCCGGTGACGACCTGTTCTCTGGCGGCCAGCTATGCTTTCAATCCTTCGCCCGATCTGATTGTGAAAGCGGTGGCCGAGCCTGGTTTTGGCCACTATGAACTTTATGGCATCTATAGTCGTTTCCGCGATCGTGTCTATCCTTGCGGGGAAGTGGCGAGTTCAACCACGCTCTGCGGCGGCAGCACAACCGCCGGAACCAACGCTCTTGGCGCTTACAACGCCTCAACCAATGGCGGTGGTATTGGCGCCAATGCGCGATGGTCGTTCGATCACAAGCGGCTCGACTTTGGCTTGCACGGGTTGACGGGCCGAGGCATCGGGCGCTACGGAACTGCCGGTCTTCCAGATTCCGCGGTTCACGCCGACGGAACGCTTGATCTCGTCCGCTCGTGGCAGGGGCTCGGAACCCTGGAGTGGCACGGTCCGAAACTCGACGTCTACTTCAATGCTGGCGCGGAATATGCTGGCAGGGCGGCGGGAGTCGATCCACTGAACAACTTCAGCGCGATCGGATATGGATCGCCCGCCTTTAACAATTCCGGCTGCTATACCGAGACAGCGCCGAGTCTTGGAGGGGGATTCTTCCCCGGCGGATTATCCAAGTGCACCGCCGATTCGCGCGTGGTGCAAGAGGCCACGGTCGGTTTCTGGCACCGCATTTATACCGGTCCCAAGGGGCGCATTCAGTGGGGCCTGCAGTATTCGTACGCAGACCGTTATGCGTGGTCGGGTGTCGGCTTCACGCCCGGCATCGGCACTGCACCGCATGGCCTGGATGGAATGGTATTCAGCTCGTTCCGATACTACATACCGTAAGCATTGGCCTGTTCATATTTCCGGCGCACTCGGTGAACTCAGATCCGAGATGCGCCGGATTTTTTGGGCTAGAGTTGAAGCGTGACGGAGAGTTGGCTAACCTTTCAGGGATCAGCGGGGTTGTTTTATACTGAGACTGAGTTCATTTTTTCCGGTCGTCCGAAAGCGACTCCCCGTAAACCAAGAAGATAACGTCGAACGATTCAGTAATATTGTCAGCCCATGGTTCGCCTCGCACTCGACAATTCTCAGTACTACATCAACCGCGATGTCTCCTGGCTTGCGTTCAATGAACGTGTGCTGGAAGAGGCCGAGGACGAGGGCAATCCACTGCTGGAAAGGCTGAAGTTTCTATCCATCTCGGCCAGCAACCTGGATGAGTTTTTCGAAATCCGGGTAGCGGCGATGATGCAGCAGATTGAAGACGGCTATAACGAGGCCGGTCCGGATGGATTGACGCTAACCGCAAGGCGCGACGCGCTGGCGAAACTCACGCACGATTTTGTGGATCAGCAGTACGAGTGCTGGAACAATCTGCGGCCGGAGATGGCGGAAAAAGGAATCCGCGTCCTCAGCTTGCACGAACTCGATGCCGAGGCGCGGCGGTTTGTCGAGGAGTATTGCGCCAGAGAACTCGATCCGCTGCTCACGCCGGTGACGGTCGATCCCGCACATCCTTTTCCCCGGGTGATCAACAAAGCGCTCTGCCTGGGCCTGCTATTGCGGCGCCGGCGGCGATCGGCGCTTACCTACACCGGCGTAGTTTCGGTTCCGCGGGCCTTGCCGCGACTGATTCGATTGCCCTCCGAAGGAACTACAGATTTCATTTTTCTGGCCGATCTGGTCGCGCACCACGCCGCGAAGATGTACCACGGCTACGACATCATTTCATCAGCCCCATTTCGCGTCACGCGCAACAGCAATCTGTATCTGCAGGAAGAAGAAGCGCGCAGCCTGCTCGAATCCGTGCGCACCGAATTGCACAACCGCCGCAAGGGCGATGCCGTGCGCATGGAGATTGAAGCCGACGCCGACCCGGAAATTATCGACCGCCTGCGCACTGTGTTCGAGCTCGATCCCTGGCAGGTTTTTCCTGTCAACGGGCCCGGTGAATCTTTCGCGGCTGTTCAATATTTATGAGCAGGCGCAGCGGCCCGATCTGAAGTATCGCCCCTTCTCGCCGCGAGAATTGCGGCTTACTGCGAAATCGCAGGACCTGTTCGAAGAACTGCGCCGACATGACGTACTTCTCCATCACCCGTTCGATTCCTACGATGCGGTGGTCTCGTTCATCGAATCGGCGGCGGAAGATGACCATGTGCTCTCGATCAAGCAGACGCTTTACCGCACCAACGAACATTCGCTGATCGTGCCGTCGCTGATCGATGCCGCCACGCGCAAAGAAGTGACGGCGGTGGTGGAACTGAAAGCGCGCTTCGACGAAGCCTCACAACATTCGCTGGGCGCGCGATATGGAAGATGCCGGCGTGCAGGTATTCCACGGGCTGGTCGGCCTGAAGACGCACTGCAAACTTTCGCTGCTGGTGCGCCGCGATCCCGACGGCGTGACGCGCAGCTACGCCCACATCGGCACCGGAAACTACAACGCCACCACGGCGCGCATTTATACCGACCTCAGCCTGTTCACCGCGAATCCAGAAATCACCCGCGCGGTGCACGATGTGTTCAGCTTCCTGACCGCGTATGCCGAGAATCCAAGCTACGAGCCGCTGCTGGTTGCGCCGCTCGATCTGGCGGAGAAGCTGCATTGCGCTGATCGATCGCGAGGCCGAGCACGCGCGCCAGGGCCGCGAAGCCCGCATCATCGCCAAGATGAACGCGCTGCTCGACAAAAACATCATCCAGGCGCTGTACCGCGCCTCGCAGGCGGGAGTGGAGATCGATCTGATCGTGCGCGGCATTTGCGCTCTGCGGCCGGGAGTGCGCGGAGTCAGCGACCACATCCGCGTGCGCAGCATCGTCGGACGCTTCCTCGAACACAGCCGCATCTACTATTTCGCAAACGGCGGCGAAGAAGAAATCTACATGGGCAGCGCCGACTGGATGCCGCGCAATCTCTACGAACGCGTGGAAGTGCTGGTGCCGCTGCGCGACGAACTGCTGCGCGATCGGGTGCGTCATGAGATTCTCGACGCCTATCTCGCCGACAATCGCAAGGCGCGCATCCTGCTGCGCGACGCGACCTACATTCGCGCCTGGCAGTCGGCTGCAGGGCAAACGCAAGCCGCAAGCCGCCCATCGGAGCAGCCGCTTTCAGCGCGCAGGATTTCCTGATCAGCGTGGCGGAAGGGAAGCAGCCGGCCGCATTGCCTCCGCCGGACCGCGCCGGCGAGAAGGCGCAGAGTATCTGGCCGGAAAGGAACGTAATCCGCAATGATTCTTTACTTCTTGCGCCACGCCAGCGCCGGCGAGCACTTCGCCAATCCAAAGAAAGACGAGAAGCGCGCGCTCGATAAAGAAGGCATCGAGCAGTGCGGCTATGTCGGCCGCGCGCTCGCTGCGCTCGACGTCCAGGTTGACGTCATCGTCTCCAGCCCGCTGAAGCGCGCCACGCAGACCGCTTCGCTAGTGGGCAATGAACTGGGCTACGAAGGCAAGCTGCAAATCGATGCCGGCTTGCGCCCGGAAGCCGGCTCTCGCCGATTTCCGCAAGCTGCTGGAAAAATACGCCCGCCAGGAATCGATCATGGTGGTCGGCCACAATCCCAATCTCAGCCAGTTTCTGGGAGCGGTCATCAGCGACTCGGGCTGCGAAGCCTCGCTCGAACTTGAAAAAAGGCGCGGTCGCCAAAGTGGAAATGCGGCGCAATTCCGGCACGCTGCAGTGGTGTCTGACGCCCGAAAATTCTGCGCACGCTCTACGACGCGGCGGTAGAAAGTTCCCGTCCGAAGACTTCGCGAAAATAAGCCGCATCTTTTTCCATCGCCCACAGTTCCAGGTCCACGCCCATGCGTCTGCCGCGGCACCAGCGTCAATCGCACTTCGGCAGCGCGCAGTCTCACCCGCACTTTCTGCACCGCGCGGCTGCGTCCCAGATTCAGCGCCCGCGCCAGCCGCAGCAGCAGGATCGCCTTCTGCACACTCGCGCCGTCGGCCGGCTCGATCATCTTCGATGGCGTCCGTCTTCCGCCGTGGGCCGCGATTTCCCAGATAGCGCGCAATCGCCGCGATAATTCGCCGCTGCTGCGGCGTGTAACCCAGAATTTCCGAATTCGAGATGATGTAGTGGGTGTGGCGATGGTGCCCGTTGCGATTCACATAGTCGCCCACTTCGTAAAGCATGGCCGCGGCCGATAGCCACTCGCGATACTCCGGGGGCAGTCGATGCACCGAGCGCAGCGCGGAGAACAGAAAGCATCGCCGACTCGCGCACATCGAGCGCATGCTTGCGATCGACGCCGATAATGCGTCCACGGCGTTGCGCGATCGACTCCCAGCGCTCCGACTCGATCTGTCTTGCCCGAGCGCGTGCTGCGGTCATATTCCGCCGCCATCTGCGCCAGCAGGCCGTCGCGCAAGCCCGAGCGGAGAGTAGCGAAATCCCTTGCAGCTGCAACGTTCCAGCAGTTCGGGATAAACCACGGCGCCCGCCACGATGATTTCCGCGCGCCGCGGGCCGATGCCTTCAATCTTGCGCCGCTCCGCGACCGGCAGCCGCGCCAGCCGCTTGGCGATGCGGCGTCATCTCCGCGCGTGACACCACCAGCCGCTGCCGCGTGCCCTTTGCTGCGCAAGTGCGCTGGCAACCGCCGCCAGCGCTGCCGCCGTTCCAGAAGTTGCGATCACGATTTTGCGCCTTGCCCGCGATCCGCGCGGCGATGCGCGTTCACTTCGCGCGTGATGAATCCTGCGCAGACGTCTCAATTCGCCTTTGCGCGGTGGGTCGTGCCGCAGGAATTCGTCGGTGAGCCGGACCGCGCCCAGCGGCAAACTCACCGTGTCGCGAATCTGTCCGCCGACTCGAAACCGTCAACTCACAGCTGCCGCCGCCCAGATCCATCATCAGCGTCGGCGATCGATCGGTACGCGCGATCTGGAAACCAGTCCCAGGTGAATCAGGCGCGCCTCTTCCACGCCCGGAGATAATCTCCACCGTCCAGCCCGTCGCCGAGCGCACCCACTCGAGGAACGCCTGCGAATTGCGCGCATCGCGCAGAGCGCTGGTCGCCACCACGCGCACCGTGTCGGTGACCAGCCTGCTGCGTGGCGCGATGAAAGCGGCGCAGCACCTT
This sequence comes from uncultured Acidobacteriaceae bacterium, assembly GCA_963734675.1. Lineage (GTDB taxonomy): Bacteria > Acidobacteriota > Terriglobia > Terriglobales > Acidobacteriaceae > Sulfotelmatobacter. The sequence goes on along the minus strand of CAVTHZ010000008.1, from coordinate 519,679 downwards.
CACCGTTTCCGCCATCGATTCGGGCGTAAGAAACCCGGAGCGAAATACGCCTTCGCCAAGACGCGTAACTTCGCGGTCTTCGTGAATCGGCGCAGACGCCGCGCGTCAGACGCGCAATCTTCAGGCGAACGGAGTTGGAACCGATGTCAACCGCGGCAAAGGTCGGCATGAGGGAAGCACCACAGTTTACATGACAACATTGGGTGAGGGATTCGAGGTAGAGTTTGCTCAGGATGCTGCGAACCTAACGCGGTTTCCTACTGTAGGCAAACAGCAGGGTCCTCACCGAGCTGATGTCCGATTCGAAAAAACACAAACCCTGAATTCTTATTGCAGTTTGGCGAGTTCGGATTGGGCTTCTTTCAGAATCGGGATATTTGCGTCAGCATCCTTCCATAGCGCGAGAAAGTCCTTATAGGCGGCAAGCGCCCGGACGCGGGCAGCGTCGGAGTCAGCGCCCCGCGAATTTCTTGACTGTTGCGCGTTGGCTCGAGCGATACCCAAATGTGCAAGTGCGCCCGTCCAGCAATTCCAGACGATGCCGCTGTGGTCGATAATCTTCTGAAACTCAGCTGTAGCCTCGGTAGATTGCCCCGCTGCAAGATGAGCCTCGCCGCGCAGGTATACGTCGTAGAGGCATGAGATATTGCTGACAAAAGTGATCTGTCCAAGCTCAATAGGGGAAGCGGCCTGGAGAGCAACAAATGCGCCGGTTGGATTTTTTCGATCGAGTTCCAACTGAGCCTGAATCGCCGGCAGCCAAAGCGACTGCATTTGCGTGTCGAGAGGATAACGGCTGTTCAAGTCTTTCGCTATTGAATCGGCGCGCCCAATGTCGCCGACCATAGCAAAGGCGAGGGCAGCTTCGCTCTGGGCGCCCTGGCTTGCGGGGGCTAGTTTCAGGCCTTCGGCAGCGTCTTTGCTCGCTTCGCTCGCATTGCCGTACGCGGCTTCGCGGGTGGCTTGATTCTCGTACCAGATCGCAGCATTCTCTTTGCTATCCGCATGAATCGCGGAATCCACAGCGCGCTGGCTTAGGTCGCGCGCTTTGGAGTCGCGGCCCATGTAGCCTTCGGTGTCAGAGGCCAGGGCGAGACCATAATTTTCTTCCGGCTTGCCTGCGAACCATTGTTGCTGTTCGGTCATGCCCGCGGTATCGGAGGACAGAAATGCGAGGGCATAGAGCGCGTTGCGGGTAATATAGTCTTCGAGTTTTTTCGCCTGAGCTTCACGAATCGTCTGACGGGCATCGTCGAAACGCTGCAAGGCGAGATACGCATTGGCGAGATTATCGTAGGGTGCAACGTTGTCCGAGTTCATCTGCAGCTCCTCGCGGGTCAGCTCTGCAGATTTTTCGTGTTGACCCTGTTCAGCGCAGACCACGCCCAGATTGAGACGCGCGGCATGGGTCTGGGGGTAATTCTCGATTTCTTCCTGATACGCTTGCGCCGCTTTGGGCAGCTCTCCGGTCACATTCAGAAAATAGTTGGCCGTGAGTTGCAGCTTTTCGCGTTCGCTGGCGTGATCGCGTAACTCGAAGGCTTTGGTGAGATATTCACTTGCGCGAGCCGGTTCGGCGAGGCTGAAATATTCTCCACCTACGGCGAGATACCCCATGGCGAAATTGGGATCGAGTTCGATGGCGCGCTGATTGTAGGGAAGGGCCGCCCCCGGCCCTTGTTCGCGATCGGCTTTTTGGCCGAGCGTGTAAGCCTTGAGCGCATCCAGGGAAGAGGTGGTGGCCTGCTCCAGAGGCACATCGAAGCGCTGCACGGTGGCGAGCGACTCGCCCATCTGGCCGCGAAGTTTCGAAGCTGCCGCGCCCAGGACATCGAGAACCTTCTCCTTCGAGCCGGCAGTAACCTGTTCTTGCGCCAGCACGTCGCCGTTTCTGCAGCTGACCGCTCTCAATCCAATCACGTATTCGGTGCCAAGGCTGCCAATGGAACCTGCGATGTACGCCTTGCTCCCCGTGCGGAGGCATAATTCGCGAGCCACGTCAGGAGTGAGCCTCGTGCCAACAGGGCGCATCATCTGCTGCAGGGTTTCGGCAATTTTGTTTTCGGAAAGGACATTCAGGAATGGAGATTGATTCAGAGAGACGCTGAGTGCCGTCTTAAGCGTGTCGTCGAAGATTGGGTCACTGGTGCTGTTGGAAAAGTCGGCAAGCACGACAGTGTCTTTTTCTGTGAGTCGTTGACCGTAACGGGTGCGGTAATAAAGCGCACCGGCTACGAGAGCGGCGACCACCACGATGGCGGTCGCATAGGCGGCAAACCTCTTTCGGACCGCATTCCTGGACGCAGAAGATTGCACCGCCGGGACGGAACCCGAAGAAGCTGAAGAAGCAAAAGCCACGCCGGAATGCGATTCGGTATCGCGCTTCAAACGCTGCAAATCGGTGCGGATTTCCGCTGCGCTTTGGTAGCGAAGGTTGCGGTCCTTCTCCAGAGCTTTGCAGATAATTCGCTCCAAATCCGCGGGCACATCGGGATTCAGTCGAACCGGAGCTGTGGGTGTCGCATCCAGAATAGCTTTGAAAATTACGGCGGAGCTTTCGCCGCGAAAAGGAAGCGCCCCGGTCGTCATTTCATAAAGAACCGCGCCGAAGGAAAACAGGTCGCTGCGCGCGTCTAACTCTTTGGCGCGCGCCTGCTCAGGCGACATATACGCCACCGTGCCCATGGTTGAGCCTGGGCTGGTCAGATAATCGTCGCCCACGGAAGTTTGGGTGTTAAGAGCCGCGATGCGGCTTGAGGAACTGGGCGCGGGCGCGACTTTCGCCAGTCCAAAGTCCAGAATTTTGGCTCGACCACGCTTGGTAATAAAAATATTGGCAGGCTTGATGTCGCGATGAACGATTCCTTCAGAGTGCGCCGAATCGAGCGCGTCGGCGATCTCGATCGCTAATCCCAAGGTCAGGTCGGTATCGAGCGGTCTTCCAGCAATGCGATGCTTCAGGGTCAGCCCATCGAGATACTCCATGACGATGAAAGGCCGGCCGTTGTCATTTCCGATTTCATGAATTGTGCAGATATTGGGATGGTTGAGTGCAGATGCCGCCTGCGCCTCACGCTGAAAGCGGGAAAGCGCCTGCGGGTCGTTGGCTACATCGTCCGGCAAAAACTTCAGGGCGACGAAGCGGTGCAGCGTGAGATCCTCGGCTTTATAGACAACTCCCATTCCGCCGCCGCCCAATTTTTCGACGACGCGATAGTGGGAAATAGTTTGGCCGATCATGCCTGACGATCACGCTAGCAAAGGTATGGTATGGCAGGAATCGTAGGGCCTGTCGGGAAACAAGTCAATCGCCCTGTGCGCGTGAAAGGCGTCTCAAGGCTGCGGCACGACTCGGGCCAGAGCGTCCAAGAGATTATGGGCGCAGGTAGAACAGCAAGGGCCTTGCTCCAGAGAGTTGTCCTGAACGCAACGGATCTCGAGTTCAAGCGTCGCGGGACTGGTCTCACAGAATCTGCATTTCCCCGGCCCATCCCGAGCCTTAAAGGTCATCGAGTCCGGCATAAAAGCTCCCACGCTAGCAAATAGTTGCACTTATGGGAAGATAAAGCTGTGACGCAGGTCACTCGTGATTGTTCAGGTATCACGATGGTTGCGAGGGCGTTGCTCGGACGTTGCTCGGGCTAGGCCGCGGAAATGTTCTCTTGCCCGTTCTTTTCTGATGTATGGGCTGGCGCTGGGGCGGACAGTTTGGGATGTGTCGCATGCCTGGCGCGCAATTGTGAAAGTACGGCAATCGCGCGCCGATACTTCGCGCCAGTTACGTTATGCAGTTCCGCCACCAGGGATGACTCATGTACCTCACCCAGATTTTTGGAGGCGGTTTGCGTCAAAGTGAGCCAATCGTGCCAGTCGCCCAGGGCGTCCTGCACTCGTTTGATCTCCTCGATGAAGGCCGCAGCGGATGCGGCTGGCGCTGCAAATTCGGCAGCATACCGCGCGCGCTTGGTCAAGATCCTATATTCGTGCAGCAGTTCTTCGTTCAATGGAGCGCCCGCGGCATGGAAATGGTCGAGCATGGACTGGGCCGCGCTCAGGGGATCGCGAGCAGACTCCGGGTTGAACCGTTTTGCGGCGCGTTTCAGGCGTTTGCGGATTTCACGAATGGTTCCGTCGGCGGCGGACTTGCGCAACTTCTTTTCCTCCCTCGCCCGCACTGCGATCAAGTGATTCACCAACTGCGTTTTTCGCCGCGGTTCCCGCGGGACTTTCAGACTGAGCAATGCGGTTAATTGAACATCCAGATCACGGAGCTTTCCGGCGCGTTTGCGAATCCCGTTGAGCAATTTAAGCAATTTTTTGCCGCTGCGATCCAATTTCGGAGACAACTCTGTCAACAGGATTTGAACCCGGCGCGTGCCCGTGCGAAAGCCGTGTACATTCTTGGCGGATGGCTTGGACCCAAGCTTGATGAGATCGCCATCCAGCTTTTGAAAAACGGCACGGCAGCGCTTTGTGTCGATGGGCATACCTGGAAGAAAACGGAAGAACGTTACAGGCTCGGCAAAGAAAAAGCAATGTTCAAAAAGCCCCGCTATTTTAACATCCTGTTAACAGGATTCTGCTAGGGTAAAGAGGAAATGGCTTTACCTGCCCGGCCCCGGCCCGATATGTCAAGCCCACAACCCGTTGAAGCGCAAAAAGTTACAAGCATATCTTCAACTGAAAAAAGAACGGCAAAGTTGCCCCTGGGTGGAGGTGAAATACCCGACCAGATTTTCAAGTACGCCATGCTCCTGTGTGGCGCCGCGGTTTTGGGCACGCTGGTATTGATTGTTTATCAGTTGGTTCTGCGCTCGGGACCGTCCTGGCATGCATTCGGGATGAAGTTTTTTGCGGGACGCGATTGGGATCCGGTCAGCGAACAATTCGGAGCCTTGCCGTTCATCTACGGCACACTGGTTTCGTCGCTTCTGGCTTTAATCATCGCAGTGCCGTTGTCGATTGGCGTAGCGGTATTCACGACGGAGATGTGCCCGGTCCGGCTACGAGGACCGCTTTCGTTCTTCGTCGAGTTATTGGCAGCGATTCCAAGCGTGGTTTACGGATTGTGGGCCATCTTCGTACTCGTGCCTCTGCTCAGCGGATACGTGGAGCCGTTTCTCTCGAAGGTGCTTGGCTGGACGGGATTTTTTACCGGCCCACCCTACGGTATCAGTATGCTGGCGGCAGGAATCATTCTAGCCATCATGATTGTTCCGATTATTTCTTCCATCACACGCGAGGTGTTGATGGTAGTTCCGCAGCATCAGCGCGAGGCTGCCCTGGCGCTCGGGGCAACGCGATGGGAGATGATCCGCATGGGCGTGCTGCGCAACGCGCGAGCGGGGATTATGGGGGCGATCATACTCGGTTTGGGCCGGGCGCTTGGGGAAACTATGGCCGTGACCATGGTGATCGGCAATCGACCGGAAATTGCGAAATCGCTATTTGCCCCTGGATACAGCATGGCCAGCGTTCTTGCCAACGAGTTCAGCGAGGCCACCGGCGACGTTTATTTATCGGCATTGATCGAGATTGGACTGGCGCTGTTCCTCGTAACCATCGTGGTAAATGCCCTGGCGCGCCTGATGGTATGGAGCGTGACGCGTGGCCAGCCTGCGAGGGCGAATGCCTGAGCACAGCGAAGCAAGAGTCCCACCCATCGCATTGCGGCGCAGAATTACGGACCATGTGATGACGGCGGCTTCTGTGCTCACCGTAATCATCGTTCTGGCGCCATTGTTTGCGATCTTTGCGTATCTCGTATACAGAGGCGTCGGTTCCATCAACTGGGCGTTCCTCACTCAGACTCCGAAACCCGTGGGCGAAGCGGGCGGGGGAATGGCGAATGCCATCGTCGGCTCGGTCTTCATCCTCGCGCTAGCCAGTATTCTTGGCGTGCCGATCGGGGTTGGCGCTGGAATCTATCTGGCTGAGTACGGCAGGAACCGCTTCGGAGATACGATTCGTTTCACGGCTGACGTACTGAACGGGGTGCCTTCGATTGTGGTCGGCATTGTGGCTTACTCGATCGTAGTCTTGTATCAGAAGCACTTCTCGGCTCTTGCGGGCGGCGTGGCGCTGGCCATTATGATGATTCCCACGATTACGCGCACGACCGAGGAAATGCTGCTGTTGGTCCCACAGGCCTTGCGAGAGGCCGCGTACGGGCTGGGAGTTCCGCGGTGGCGTACTACGCTTTCTATTACCTTGCGCACCGCGACCTCCGGTGTAATCACGGGCATTATGCTCGCCTTTGCACGCGTTGCCGGAGAAACCGCCCCGTTGCTGTTCACGGCGTTCGGCAATCAATTCTGGAATCTGCGTGTGAACGAGCCTACTGCCGCGCTGCCGCTGCAGATTTTCAACTATGCCATTTCTCCGTATGATGAGTGGCACCGGCAAGCGTGGGCCGGGGCGCTGGTTCTTATCGTTCTCATCGTTTCGGCAGTGGCGGCGGTGCGAATTGTAGTTCGTCACGGTACTTTTGGGACGGCATAGTCTATGGGCGTGGGTATTAAGGTCGAGAATCTTAACGCTTGGTATGGCAAGACCCAGGCGCTCTACGACATCGATCTGGATGTCGCTGCCAACCACGCCACGGCGCTCATTGGGCCCTCGGGTTGCGGGAAATCGACCTTCATCCGCTGCCTGAACCGCATGCACGAGACGATTCCTGAGGCGCGCGTCACGGGCAGTGTGAAAATCGGCGAGATCAGCGCATATAACGGAACGTCGGCAACCCAGTTGCGGCGGCGAGTGGGAATGGTTTTCCAGAAGCCCAACCCTTTTCCCAGCATGTCAATCTACGACAATGTTGCCTCGGGACTGAAGCTGAATGGCTTCCGCGACCGCCGTAAGCTGGATGAGATTGTCGAGAAATCGCTCACGGTTTCAGCCTTGTGGGATGAGGTGAAGGATTATATCCACAAAAAATCGGGTGCGAGCCTCTCCGGTGGCCAACAGCAGCGGCTCTGCATTGCGCGCGCGCTTGCGGTGGAACCGGAAGTGTTGCTGATGGATGAGCCCTGCTCCGCTCTGGACCCGATTTCGACGGGGAAGATCGAGGAGTTGATCTTTCAATTGAAAGAGCGGTATACCATCGTAATAGTGACTCACAACATGCAGCAGGCGGCGCGGGTCGCAGAATTCACCGGATTTTTCCTGCTGGGCAAGATGATTGAGTTCGATCGTACGGAGAAAATCTTTACCAAGCCGGCTCACAAGCGGACAGAAGACTACATTACAGGCAGGTTCGGATAATGCGGACGCGCTTTCAGCAGGAACTCGACAATCTTCGGCAAAAACTGCTTCGTATGGGCGGGCTGGCAGAGCAGGCCGTGGACCGCGCCCGCCAGGCCTATATCGATCGCGATCTCACGCGCTGCCAAATGGTGCTTGAGGGTGAGAGCCTGATTAACGCCTCTGAGCGTGAGATCGACGAGGCGGCTTTCGACCTGCTTGCCATGCAGCAGCCGATGGCGATTGATTTGCGATTCATTCTGGCGGTGACCAAGATTAACTCCGACCTCGAACGCGTTGGCGATCAGGCTGTGAATATAGCTGAGCGGGTCATGGATATGATCGAGCTTCCCGCCATCGAGCTTCCGGTGGATATCGCGCGAATGGGATCGGCGGTGAGCGCCATGGTGCGTCGGGCATTGGAGTCTTTCATTGAAGGAAAAGTTGAACTCGCACAGGCCGTTCTGGAGATGGATAACGTTGTGGATCGCATGAAGGATGATGCCTTCATCCAACTGGTTAAAACCATGAATCAGCGGCCGGAGACGGTGCGGCAGGCTCTGGATGCGCTTCTTGTGGCGCGCAATCTCGAGCGGGTGGCCGACCACGCTACCAATATTGCCGAGGACGTGATCTTCTGGGTGCAGGGCTCCGACGTGCGTCACAATGTGAACCCAGATCATCCTCAAGCGGCTTCGGGCCAGGAAGATTCCGCACACGCCACAGGGGATTGATTTGCTAAATGAGGGACGTTTGACGCGGGTTTTTCGAGAATTCTCCTGTCGTCGGTATTCCCCCGCTTTTTAGATCCCCGCGCCTTACCTCGCCCTCGAACTTTGACCCCGGCTCCGTGGTTGAATTACGCTGAACTCCTCTCGATTTGTTTTCTTGGTATCAGAGAATTTCAGGGAGGCCCTCGTGAGCGGTGTTTTCCGGATTCGTAGTCTCGTGATCACATTTGCGGTTTTCACGGCGCTGGCTGCGGCGCAGGAACCGGCAAGCAGCCCCGCTCCGTCTATTCACCTGCCAACCAGTAAGAAACTGACGCCGCCGTCCCCCGGCCGTATTGGCAGCACGAACAGCTTTCCCGCTACGATCGCGATCAGCCCGGACGGCCGCTACGCCGCTCTTTTGAATGATGGTTACGGCACGCAGGAGACGGACGTTACACAGTCGATTGCAGTGCTCGATCTCAAAAAGAATCGGATCACAGACTTTCCTGACAAGCGATTCGGTGAGGATGCTCACCAGAGTTATTTCCTCGGTCTCGCGTTTAGTGGCGATGGCAAACACCTGTACGCATCCGTCGGCTCAATCACCGATCCGACGGGAAAAAATGCGAACGACACCGGTAATGGCGTTGCCATCTACAAGTTTTCGCATGGCAAGGTTTCGCCGGAGCGATTTATCGCCATTGCTCCGCAAACACTCGCGGCAAGAAAGAAAGTTGCCGATGAACTGCGCAAGACAGCAGCCGGAACCGCAATTCCGTTTCCTGCAGGATTAGCTCTGATTTCGGGCGGAGGACACGACAGGCTGCTGGTCGCAGACAATCTCTCGGATAACGCCGTTCTGCTTGACGTTGCGACGGGAAAAGAATTGCAGAGTTTTGACTTGAGCACGAACAAGCTGATTCCGTCCTCGCTTCCATATAGCGTGGTAGCTACGCGCGATGGCCGCCGCGCCTGGTGCAGCTTGTGGAATGCATCGCAGGTCGCCGAGTTGGATTTAGAGTCCGGAAAGGTCGTTCGCTGGATCAAGTTGAAAGAACCAGAGGATCCGATCGGGCCGGGATCTCATCCGACGGCGATGTTGTTGAGTCCGGATGAGAAGTTTCTCTATGTTGCGCTATCGAACGCGGATGCCGTGGCTGTAGTTGACACGGAAAGGGGAGCTGCCACCACATTTCTGGCCACTTTGGCGAAAGGCCAGAAATTCGCCGGCAGCTTCCCTAGCGCTCTCGCGCAATCCGCGGACGGTAAGCGATTGTTCGTGGCAGACTCGTCACTGAATGCCGTTGCAGTCTTCGACGTCTCTCAGCTCGCTAATGGCACCGAGCCCGATTCTCCGGCTAGCCCTCTCGGTTTTATTCCTACGGATTGGTATCCCAGCGCGTTAGCCGTGCAAGGCAACGATCTGATCATCGCAACGGCCAAGGGACAAGGAACGGGTCCGAACAATGGAGCTGACGAAACTTCAGGCGAAGGTCGTCATCGTGAGCATCCTTACATTGCGACTCTCGTAAGGGGCTCGATCGCACGGCTGAATATTTCTGACACGCTGGGGAAACTTCCGGAACTCACCGCCATCGTCGAGCGGGATAACCTGCTGCACAGCGATCCTGGGACGATTCAGTTCGCGAGCGGCACGAACCCGATCAAGCATGTGATTTATGTAATCAAGGAAAATCGCACTTACGATCAGATCTTTGGCGATCTGAAACCCGGTGATGGCGATCCTTCCCTCACCATGTATGGCGCCGACATTACGCCGAACGAGCACAAACTCGCGCTGCAGTTCGGGGTCCTCGACAACTTCTATGACAGCGGGGAGGTGTCGGGGGTCGGGCATGTGTGGTCGACTGCGGCCATTACCGGTGACTACAACGAGAAGACCTGGCAGATCGCCTATCGCGGCAAAGAACGCACGTACGACTTTCAGGGCACATTCGCGGGCGAATATCCGCTCGATTACAACGAATCCGACGTGAATGATCCCATCAGCGGTTTTCTATGGGATAACCTCGCTCGCCATGGCGTGAGTTATCGCGATTATGGTGAGTTTGTGGATGCGGCCTGGTGCAACCGGACTCCCAAGGTTGAGTCGCCCAGAGAGGGCCCGCTTTCCCCTGAGGAGGAGCCTTGTCCGCGTACCGATGTCGACCAGGGCCAGACCCTTGAGTCGAATGTCGGTGACCCCCACGGAGGGGCAAGTCCGTGGCCTTGGCGCGTGCCTTTGTTCAAGACCGTGAAGGCAACAAAATCCGTTTTGCAGGATCACTTCGACCCGCTCTACCCTGATTTCAACACCGACTATCCAGATCAACTTCGCGTCGACGAGTTCATGAACGAATTCGGCGCATATCAACGCGCAAGGCAGGAAAATGAAGGCGCGGAGTTTCAACTTCCGAGATTTGTGCTGCTTTATTTGCCCGACGATCACACCGGAGGAACGAGGCCGGACCGGCCACGCCCGCAGGCCTCAGTAGCCGATAACGATCTAGCCCTGGGGCGCGTGGTGGACGCTGTTTCGCACAGCCCGTACTGGGACGACACGGCGATCTTTGTTCTGGAAGACGATGCGCAAAATGGCGCCGACCACGTGGACGCGCACCGCTCGACCGCTTTGGTGATCAGCAAGTATTCGCCTGGAAGTGTTGCTCAACCGCACCTGGAGCATCGTTTTTACACGACCGTGAGCATGGTCCATACCATGGAAATGCTGCTCGATCTGCCGCCCATGAATCAGAATGACGCCTATGCTCCTGTAATGGGAGGGATGTTTTCAGGCAAAGGTGACCAGTCTCCCTTCCGGGCGGACTATCGCAATCTGAAGAATGGTCTGATCTATGAGACGAACAAGCGCGACGCTAAGGGCGCGAACGAGTCGGCAAAAATGGATTTCTCGCGTCCGGACGCAGTGGACGCGACGACCCTCAACCGCGTGCTCTGGCAGGATCAAAAAGGCGATATGCCTATGCCTTTGCCCCAGCACAACGTGTTTCCCGCGGACGGCGACTAGGGAGACAGCGGTTACAACGCGCCACGGACCCGACCAGAACGGGAAAACCAAACCGGCGTTTCAAATTTGAAAACTGGCGACAAAAGGACCAGTTTTGCCTTGATTTCCGACCCAAGCCACCCGGTTACTAACGAGTCTGAATGAATTCCATCCGCCTGCCGATAATTTTGGCATGGGAGCCGCCATGCCAGAACTACGGACGGCCGTGATGATCGTCGTGGAGGCTTCATGGCAAGACGTGAACGATGTGTGGCAAAGGGCTTCCGGGCGGATCGAGGACAAGTCGTCCGGCGGCGCCTGCATCCGGCTTACAAAGCCTGTTGAAGTGGGAACGCGACTGCGAATCGATTCTCGCTTCGAGCAATTTGCCGGAGTCGTGCGCTACTGCCGTAATGAAGGACGGGATTTCATAATCGGCGTGCAACGGGACCGCGCACCGACGATTGCAGTTGCAACGCCAGCGGCATCGCCGCCGTCGAAAAAGGAAGCGCCTGCTGAATTGCAAGCCGGCCCGACGCCGGAGGCGAGAGCGGCAGTGCCACCACAGAGTCACAGGCCTCGAACCGAGAGGCCATCTGAAATTTCTGCGCGCCGCGAGAAAGACATTCGCGACTGGAGGCGTGCTTCGCGGCGAAGGTCGCCCTCAGGAGGGGTTCGCGCCGAAGGAATGGCCATTGGCCTGGCACGGGGAAAGGAACCGGTGAGGGAAAGGAAATCTATGAAACAGAAATGGCTCGAGTTGGCGTCCTGGAACAAAAATCGGAGCCGAGAGCACGAGGGACGAAACGACGAAGCAAGCGTGGAAACCGCAGAGGTGGCCTTCGCTGAAGAAGGGCCCAGCGTGACAAGCGGCAAGGAGAGAGTTATGCCCATCCCAACCCACAACAAGGAAAAGAACAGTTCCCGTGAGGTTCCGACCTTTCAGGTCGAACTATTGCCCCTGGAAGACGTGTTTCGGCTGGCTGGGGTGACGAGTCCGCGCGGCGGCTACAGCGTGAGCAAAGTGATCGAAATGACGAACAGCGAGCACATTCGCGGCCTCTCGAAAGAAATGAAGCGGGCGGCGGTGTTGATGGCACTCGATGCCGCGGGCGTTTCTGTGGACCAGATTCAACGCGATGCGAAAGCACGCCAGAATGCGCTCGATAGCTATGAGGCATCGCAAAAAAAACAGGCTGAGGCCGAGTGGATACGCAAAGCGGAGGAGATTACACAAATTCAATCGGAACTGGAGAGCATCAAGGCGCATTACACAGCTCGCATCAGCCGCTGCAATGAGGCACTGGCCCGCGACAAGACTCGGTTCAATGAATGGGTTACCGCCAGAGAGCAGGAGAGCAAGAATATGTCTGAGGCGGTTGAGTTGTGCTTGAATGATGCCGCTGCGGAAGCCGCCGCGCCCGCGCCGATGAGCGCCGCGGCAGGGGCAGCCTCGGTCCAGGCGGGACCGGCGAGTGCGAAGCCGCAGTAGGGCTGCAGAATCGAACAGCTCTGGCCGGTTTTCATTCCTCGCTTTACACTGAATAAGTGAAGATCGCTCTCGGTCAGATCAATCCTACGGTCGGCGATTTCTCAGGCAACGCCGCCAAAATCATTGAATTTTCCCGGCGCGCACAGGCGGGCGGCGCGGGTCTTATCTTGTTTCCTGAGCTTTCGGTTTGCGGCTATCCTCCTCGCGATCTGGTCGAGCGGCCCTCCTTCGTTGCGCATAACCATGAGAGTGCGGAGAGAATTGCCGAGCAAACGCGAGGCATCTCCGTCATTTGCGGCTTGGTGACGACAGCTGAATCGGAAACTGGCAAATCGGTTATGAATTCGGCGGCGCTGTTGCAAGATGGCAGGATTGCTTTCCTGCAATCGAAGATGCTGCTGCCCACTTATGACGTGTTCGACGAAATGCGCAACTTTGCCCCTGCCCGCAAACAGGAATTGTTTCAATTTTGTGGCAACCGCATGGCGCTGACGATCTGTGAAGATGCGTGGAACGATAAGCAATTCTGGAACAAGCGTCTTTACACGATCGATCCCGTAGAAGCGCTGATTCGCGAGGGTGGAGATTTTGTGCTGAACATTTCCGCCTCGCCTTTCTGGATCGGCAAGCGCGAGCTGCGGCGCGATATGCTGGCCTCCATTGCGCGCCAGCATAAAGTTCCGGTGGCGATGGTGAATCAGATCGGTGGTAATGACAGTCTGGTTTTCGATGGCTCAAGCATCGTTCTGAATGCGGAAGGCGAGACTGTCGCCCAGGCTAAGTCCTTCGAAGAAGACCTGATCTATTTTGATTCGAAAACACTGACGGGCGATCTTCGTGAACAGATTGCGGGGGAGGACGCCAGTGTTTATAGCGCGCTTGTGGTGGGAACCAGGGATTACATTCACAAATGCGGGTTCCGGAAAGCAATCATTGGCCTGAGCGGCGGAATCGATTCAGCGTTGACGGCAGTCGTCGCCGTCGATGCCATTGGAGCGGAAAATGTGATTGGGGTGGGTATGCCGGGACCGTATTCCTCGCCGGGCTCCATCGAGGACGCGCGAGCACTGGCGAAGAATCTCGGCATCCGGTTCGAGTTGCTTTCAATCAATTGCGCCTACCAGGCCTACCACCAAACTTTGCAGGGAGTCTTTGCCGGACAAAAGGAAGACGCTACCGAAGAGAACATTCAGTCGCGGGCACGCGGAATGCTCTTGATGGCGCTCTCGAACAAGTTTGGCGCCATCGTTCTTTCCACGGGCAACAAGAGCGAACTGGGCGTGGGCTACTGTACACTTTATGGAGACATGGTCGGGGGACTTGCCGTCATTTCCGATGTGCCGAAAACACTGGTTTACAAGCTGGCGCATTATGTGAACTCACGGCGGCAGTTGATTCCGCAGGCGACTCTGGACAAGCCGCCCTCGGCTGAGCTGCGGCCCGATCAGAAGGATAGCGATTCGCTGCCGCCTTATGAAATTCTGGACGCCGTGCTCGAAGACTATGTGGAGGACGCGCACTCCATCGAAAGAATTGCGGCAGATCGTGGATTGGACATCGAATTGGTGCGGCGGGTGGTTCGTATGATTGATCGCGCTGAGTATAAGCGCCAACAGGCGGCGCCCGGCATTAAGATTTCCCCCAAAGCATTTGGCTACGGCCGCCGTTTTCCAATCGCGGCAAAGAGCGAAGTTTGAAAAAGTAAACGGGCATTTCCAGCCTGCAAGTACACAGAAAGGGACTATGCGTAATTTGTTGAGCCTGATCTTTATTTCTCTGCTCGCGTGCAGCCTGGCTGCACAAACTTCTAATACGGCTAAATCCGCGGATAAGACTGTGCCGGCAGTCAATCTGCCGTCGGAAGCCACAGTCGACTCTTTCATGCAGCAGACTTTTGGATACGAGCCTACTGTCAGTTGGAAGATTTCGAGCATCAAGCCCGCGCCTGTACCAGGTTTGGCGCAGGTCGACGTCATATTAGCCAATGGCCAAGGGCAGCAAGCTGAGCCGCTTTTATGTAACTCCGGATGGAGAACATGCAGTCGTCGGCGATATTATTCCCTTCGGCGCGCGGCCCTACGATCCCACCAACAAGATGCTGGAAAAGGGAATTAACGGTCCTGCAAAAGGCCCCAAGGATGCTCCCGTAACCATTGTGGAGTTTGGCGACCTGCAATGTCCCGCCTGCAAGGCCGCGCAGCCTGCGATTGAAGCGCTGGTAGCGGCGGAGCCGAATGCCCGCTTTGTGTTCCAGATTTTTCCGCTTGAAATGCACAACTGGGCGGCGAAGGGCGCGGCTTATGCCGAGTGTGTGGGCGACGCTTCAAATGCAGCATTCTGGAAATTCGTTTCCAAGACCTACGAGACCCAGTCCGATATTACCGCTGAGAATGCCGACGAGAAGCTCACTGCCCTGGCAAACGACGCCGGCGTTAAAGGCGCCGACATTGCCGCTTGCGCCGCCACACCGGTAACCAAGGCTCACATCGACGCCTCCATCGCGCTGGGAAAATCCGTGAACGTGACTGGCACACCAACTCTGTTCATCAATGGGCGCGCCATTGGAAATGTGAGCCAGGTAAAGCCGGAGACGCTAAAAGCGTTGGTGGATTTCGCCGCGAAGCAGGGAAGCTAGGCGGCTATTTTGTCGAGATCCAGATCTCATCCGCGAATGGGCGGTCGCGCTTGGCTACCACGTGCGGCGTAAGGACGATCAAGAGCTCGTCGTATTCCTTAGTCTTGTTGTTATCGACCAGCACCTGATTCAGCCCTGGAATGGCCGCTAGTCCCGGGATTCCGGCGATCGCGTATTGATCGTTAGTGGTGATTTCTCCCGCAATCACCGCCGGCTCTCCGTCTTTCAGACGGATGCTTCCCTCATATTGCTCATTGGAGATTACCGGAATTCCGTTTGCGCTGCTGCCGGTCAGCGAGCGCAACTGGAGCGATAGCTTCATGCTGACGTCGTCATCGCCGTGAATGGCCGTCGTGGTCTTGATTTCCAGCCCCAGATCTTCATAGCTGACGGAAGGAAATGGGGCGACGTAGCTTTGATTTCCCAGGACCTGCGAAATTTGGGGGAGAATTGTAAATCGGCGCGTAGGAGGCATTCAGGATGGGATACCGCTCTCCGATGTGCAGGGTTGTTTCTTTGCCTTGTCCCGCGCGCAAAGTCGCAACGCTCAAGCTTTGCGCCCAGGATTCGTTGAGCGAGAGGACCGCGGTTAAATGATCGAGGCTTAATCCCGAGAACGTAAGCCCTCCGCCGAAGGTGGCGAGCGGCTGGCTGAAGATGCCGCTCGTCTGGCCTTGAAGTTGCGCGAGCAAGCCCGAAAGTGCCGAACTTCCCGCCGCATTGATACCTCCGGAAAAAGAAAATCAATTGGTTGACGAGCGACGAAATGCTTTGCCCGCCCAGCGCCGCAAGGGCCGCGACTGGAATGTTGTAAAGATTGAATGTGTCCGGTATGTGCAAGCCGATGTCGCGCGCGAAATTATGGTCGATCTGATAAATCCTGACGTCCAGAGAACCTGGGGTCGATCGGACTCCAACTGGCGCAACAGCTTTGTGCATGCCTCCAACATGGCTTGCGGTGCCCGTACTTCCACCGTGCCAGTCTGCCCCGGGCTTATTTTCTGAAACTCACAGACATTGCGCAACGACGTAACGACCTCCGTCACATCCTGGGGGCTGGTGGCTCCCGGCACCGCGAACGTAGCCAGAGACATGCGGTCGAAGTGCTTGTGATTTTCGGGATTATCCGCCGCCAATAGAAATTGATGAGGGTCCAGCACCGTCCACATCGTCTTGCTTACGCGGCAGGCAAGATTCAGGGCGGTGAAGAAATCGACATTATCCACATAGAAGCGGACCTGACGCGATTGCACAGAATCGTCAAATTGAACCGTCATCCCAAAGGCGGAGGCAAGTTCAGTAAACAGATTATGAACATCTCCAGTGTAGTGAAACGTGGCTTGCAGTGACTTTGGCTGCAAATGGATTTCGCCCGATTCCTCCAGCAACTCCGGCAATCCGGCTGGTCCCGGATGGGCCACCTCACGCAGGGCATCGGCAAGGCGTCCCTGCATGTAATCGTTATCGGGATCGAGCCTGAGCGCGGCGCGGAACTCGGCTGCCGCCGGTTGATTCTGGGCGTTCGCGAGAAAGGCGTCTCCAAGCTCGGTGTGGCGATATACAAGCTGCGATTTCGCGACCTCGCGGGCGGAGAAATATTTCATTTCCTCAGGCGCCAGGCGCGAGGCTTCATCGAAGGCGGCGAAGGCCTGGTCATATTCCTGGTGCGCCTCCAGTTTGAGCCCTCGCTCATAAGCGCCGTGGGCTTCTTTGAGGTCTTTCTTCGATGCAACGCAGTTAACCCCACCGGGCACGCCATGGCCGCAGGAAATCATGGGCAGGTCGGCCAACTCATCGGCTGCGGCGGAAAAAGGTGCAGCCGATGTGAGAGCTACACACAAGGCGCAAATGAATCGGGCCCAACGCATTCGGTTGATTTTACCTTGGCTGGGCACGCCCGCAGACCGCTAAAGGTGCAGGGTACCTTCGGTCAAACGATCGGATGACCGCGCCGCAGTAGAGCGTTAATAGAACGGCAACGCCTTTGCTTCTTGCGCCCCCGTCAATTCAGCATCAGCCGGTGAATGGTGCGGGCTTTGCCGGTTCTCTCATCGCAGTCGATCACTACGGCGCAAAGCCGCACGTCGCCGCTTGCAGGCTCGAAGCGCACCGGCATGCCATTCAGAAATTTGCCCACCACAAGCTCCTTTTTCACACCGATCACGCCATCATAAGGACCAGTCATGCCCACATCTGTGACGTAGGCGGTACCATTCGGAAGAACGCGTTCATCCGCGGTGGGAACGTGGGTGTGGGTGCCGACGACGGCCGTCACGCGACCATCGAGATACCAGCCGATGGAAATTTTTTCCGACGTGGCTTCGGCATGGAAGTCAACGAGGATGACCTTCGCTTCGACCTTTTTCAAAAGCTGGTCGGCAACTCGGAAGGGATCGTCATTCGAAGCCATGAATACGCGCCCTTGCAGGTTCATCACGGCATAGGGAAATTTGCCTTTGTGGCCCTCGTATAATCCCCAGCCGGGCATATCCGAAGGGTAATTGGCCGGCCGCAGTACACGCCGCTGCGGCCCGTGTCCATTGCCTTCCACCTGCTGAAAGTAATCGAGGATCTCTCGCTTATCCCAGACGTGATTCCCAGTAGTGATTACGTCGACATTCAGCTCGAAGAGTTCTTCGGCGAGTGCGGGTGTAATGCCAAAGCCGGCGGCGGCATTCTCTCCATTAGCGATCACAAGATCGATGGAATGGCCGCGAACAATTTCTGGCAATCGTTCTTTCACAATTGTGCGTCCCGGACGGCCAAAAATATCGCCAATGAAAAGAATTCGCATGCTTGCTATCCGCTCTGCAGAATTTCGTGGTTTAAGAGCGGAGATTCGATGGTAACACTATCTTCCTAAGCAGGTATCCGTGCTGAAAGTGGCCACGGCAGGCGCCGATAGAGTCAATGGTTCCCAAACCTCCAAGCCCTTTCTCGATGGTCCAGGAAGTGAGAGAGTGATGCGCGATAGGAGGAAACCGGCATGAAATCCATGGAAATCGTGTGTGTGGCAGGTTTGCTTGCGCTCGCCGGATGCGGCACGCCAAGCGCCCCGAGCAATTCCAGAGGTTTTGGAATGCTCGCTTCGAGACAGGCTGGCGCTGGAGCCGCGGAAAGAGCGGCCGCGCCCGAGAACCAACCCTCCAATCCTAATGCGACATTCAAGGGCTGCTGGTTCAAGCAGGGAAAGAGCCATTATCAGGCAGTCGATCTCTCGGTGGGTACTCCAGGGACCTACGCATTCAACGCCTATCTTTATCACGGCACGACTTGTAATCCGAACGACATGGCCGATCAGATCGGAAACGGGGAAAAACTGGGTTTCGGCGGCTACGGCTATACCTTCTGGTTCGATCGATTTGCTAATCAGAAAAACATGTCGGCGCGGTGGTATGTCGGCAGCGACAGCTCGGTCTGCGTAAATTATGAAACAGCGCCCAGTTGCTGACCGCGTCGGGGCGAGTCCATCAAGCACATTCAATCATTCAACTCGGCCGTTCGCAGAAAATCGTAGTTGCCTGCTGGATTCAACTGCAGATTGCTGACACGCTTGTTGTGTACCAGAACGTTGTCGAAATACCACAAGTCGATGTAAGGCAGCTCGTCGGCAAGAATGCGCTGCAATTCGGCATAGGTTGATTTGCGCGCAGCCCGATCGACCTCGCTGCGTCCCCGGCTGATCAGCTCATCGACCTTTGCGTTTGAATAATAGCCGCGATTGGCACCATTCGGCGGGAACTTGGCGGAGTCGAAGGCATAGCCGAAGATATCTGGATCCTCATTGCCGCCGATCCAGCGCAGGCTGTACATCTGGAACTCTCCTCGTGTGACATCGGAAAAAAAAGTGGCAAATTCGAAGGTATGAATGTCGAGCGCGATACCCACCTCTCGCAACTGCTGTTGCATCACGGCCACCATCAAGCGAGTATTCTCGTCCGTGGATGTTTTCATCGTGATGTGGAAGCGCACACCTTTCTGGGCTGGATAGCCCGCAGCATCCAGTAACTGCCGTGCCCGCTCGGGATTGTGCTCATAGGATTGAACATCTCCGTCGTAAGCCCAACTTTGCGGAGGCAGAATGCTGCGCGCCGTCTCAGCTTCGTCACGCCACAAATATTCGATCATTGGCCTACGGTCGAGAGCATAGGCAATCGCCTGGCGCACGCGTACATCCTTGAGAATCGGATCGCGCAAGTTGAATCCCAGGTAGGCCAGCACCGTTCCTGACGCGCGCTCGACGGCGATTGATGGATCGCGCTGGAGTGTGAGAACCGTGTCCGGGGTCAGCGCGTTGATGGCAGCGTCGGCACTGCCTTTGCGCAATTCCAGGGCACGTGTTGTCGCATCCGGCACGACTGCGAACCGTACGCGAGGTAGTTGAGCCCGTTCGCCCCAATAGTTATTATTGCGCTCCACGATGACGTCTTTATCGGTCTCGGCGCTGACGAATATAAATGGCCCAGAGCCGACTGGATGCGTGGTCATCTCATTGCTGCTGCCGTAAGGAACGATGCCGATGGCGCCATCCGAAACGTTCCATAGCAAAGCTGCGTCCGGTTCCTTCATATGAAAAATCACGGTGAAATCATCCGGGACATCGATGCGATCGACAAAACGATATGTCGCCGCTTTGGTGCTGCGTATCTTTCCGGCGCGCAAAGAATCAAACGTCCATTTCACATCGCGCGATGTAAGCGCGCGGCCATCGTGAAACGTCACCCCGTGATGCAGATGGAAAATATAGGTAAACGGATCGGGAACCTCCCACCGCTCCGCCAGTCCGGGAGCGACGTCAAGATTGGTGCCGCGCGTTAGCAGGTCGTCAAAGATGAGGCTATCGATGCGTTCTGACTGCGCATCCACCCCAATGCGGGGATCGAGGTTGGTCGGACTCGACTCGATAAGCATAACGAAGGTGTTCGGGTCCGGTTTTCTGGAGCACGAAAGCGAGCACAACATGAGCGGCACCCAAGCGACGACCGGCAGAACCCGGCGCATCAGTGACAGTCCACGTACATTTGGTGAGTAGTGATCACCGTCCCTCAGTTCCATTTTAATTTTCTTGTAGCTGCTCACATCGATTCCGCGAAGCGTGGAGACGTAAACCGGCATGGGATGAATTTGAATTCTTTTGAATTCTAAGGATACGAGATCTTGCCCAGCACGACCGGACGATTTGCTCCAGTCACGGCAGGCACGTTCGAAGCTCGGCGGTGCCAAGTTTCGTAGGCCAGAACGGCGAAAGCGACCGCCTCCTTTGCCGCGGATGGCAAACCGAACTCGTCAGAAAAACGCAGCTTCAATCCGAGCGGTTTAAGCTCGCTTCGCAGCATCGAGACCAGCGTGGCATTCCGCGTACCTCCTCCGGAGAGAACCATTTCATGGAAAGCGGCGGGTTTCGACCCTGAGTTCCTCATTACGTGCCGCACAATGGCATCGGCGATGGCCTTTGCGGTAATTGCGGTCGCTGTGGTTACGATATCCGGCTGGCCATGGCCTTTGCACATCCGCAGAAATTGCTGAACAAACTCGCGACCGAACTCTTCACGGCCAGCTGTCTTTGGGGGCTGCTGGCGGAAAAAGCGACGCCGCAAGACTTTGCGAATCACCGCGTCAACCGGTTTGCCCGAGGCGGCAATCTTTCCAGCTCGGTCAAAGGATTTGCCAAAGAGCTTCTCGGTAACCGCATCGATCACCATATTCCCCGGTCCAGTATCGAACGCAACGACTTCATCGACTGTTGCTCTCGCGGGAATCGCGGTAAGGTTCGCGATGCCGCCGATATTCTGCACGATGCGTCCGACTCGCCGATCGCGAAACAGGAGATAATCGAGAAAAGGCACGAGCGGCGCGCCTTTGCCGCCAGCAGCCATGTCAGCTGGACGAAAATCGGAGATGACGGGCGCGCCTACGCGCGCCGCGACGATTGATGCTTCGCCAGTTTGCCAGGTGCCAGCAACCCTTCGTCCAAGAAAATGCTGTGCTTCCCCTTGGTGATAAAGAGTCTGCCCGTGGCATCCGACCAATTCAACTTTCTTCCGGAACCTATGCTGGGTCGCCAAAACGGATTCCGCATAAAGCTCGCCCAGAAGAAAATTCAGTCGCGCGAGATCGGCGACCCTGGCTTGCGAAGCGTTCATCGCATCCAGCACCGCAGCCCGAACTTTTTTCGGATACGGAAATTCCGCCTGGCCGATCAGTTCAAATGCGCTGGCCTTGCCATCCACCCGCACCAAAGCTACATTAATGCCATCAGCGGAAGTTCCGCTCATCACCCCGGCTACAATCATTGCTGCGTTCTTCATGCCGGCTGGCGCGTATCCTCGACGTGGCTAAGCGATTGCAGTCGCACTTGCTCGCCAAATTCCCAAAGATTGCGGGAGAGCTTTTCGATCGACAAAGGTGATGGCGATTTTGAAATGCGCAACATCGCGGCTGATTTCTTCTTGAATGTCAGAACTCGTTTGATTGATTCTGATGCCCGCCTCGCAAAGCGAGGATCGTTCTGCGCTGCAGCGGTCAGCTTCTCATAAGCTTCTTCGACATATTCTTCGCGATGGCAGATCAATCCCAGGTCTCCGCCCGCGCGAATGTGAGCCACTGCAGCTTCGCCCACCGACGCAGCAGCCCGCACCGCGCCCATTTCCAAATCGTCGGATACGATCAGATTGCGATATCCGATGCGCTTGCGCAAGATTTCGGAAATCCATTTTTCCGAGAGGGAAGCCGGAGTTCGATCTCCCGTTACGAGCGGAAAAGCCGCGTGAGAGACCATCACCATCGGCAATTGCGCCCGCAGCGTACGGTAAGGCAGCAGGTCTTCGCTCCAAAGTCTGTTCAAAGGTTTCCGGATCACGGGCAATTTGCGATGACTATCAAGTTTTCCCTCGCCGAGGCCGGGGAAATGTTTGCCGCATCCGAGGACCCGTGAGGAGCTCAGGCCCGCGAGAAATTCGCGACCATACACCGACGCCAGCCGTGGGTCCATCGATACCGCGCGTGAACTCATCACGGCGCGTGAAGCATCAAAGGCCAGATCGAGCACAGGCGCGAAGTCGATGTTGAATCCAAGAGCGCGGCAGCTGCTTCCGATAACTTGTCCGTGCTTGCGGAAGAGTTTGCGATCGGAAGTGGAAAAGACCTCAGCGGGCGAAGGCGCAGGCGCCACCACATCGCGAAAGCGGTCCACGTGCCCACCTTCGAGATCGACGCACGTGAATAAGGGCGCCGAACTGCAGGTCCGACAATCGCGCAGGAGACGCCAG
The DNA here is from genome assembly GCA_963734675.1 of uncultured Acidobacteriaceae bacterium. Classification (GTDB taxonomy): domain Bacteria; phylum Acidobacteriota; class Terriglobia; order Terriglobales; family Acidobacteriaceae; genus Sulfotelmatobacter. The sequence continues at coordinate 497,322 of CAVTHZ010000008.1, read as the reverse complement.
GTTTGCTCCGGCGTTTTGATGTTGCGGGCGAACAAGATTACTCCTGCCGGCTGGATTTTGGCGAGCAAGGATTCTATGCGAGCCGTCATCTCCGCGCCATCGAAGCCAATGATCAGGAGTTGGCCTAAGTCTTCTCTCTTTCGCTGGGGCATTCAGATTTCTTTCTTCAACACCGCGAGCAGATTCAATGCTTCAAGTGGGGTGAGGCGGTTTAAGTCGACCTCCCGCAGTTTATCGACCACTGGTTGCGAAAGCGCGGTGAAAATCGTCAGCTGTGTGGTGGGAGGAGTGGCGCCGGGCGAAAGATGTTCGGTGACTTCGTGCTCCGCTGTCTCGTGTTCCGCCAGCACTTCGCAGGCTCGTGTGATCACCTCGTTCGGCAGGCCTGCCAGCTTGGCCACCTCGATGCCGTAACTGCGGTCGGCTGCGCCAGGTTCGACCTTACGCAAAAAGGCGATGCCACCGCCAGTCTCTTTTACCGATACGTGATAGTTCTTCACTCCCGGAAGCTGCTCAGCCAGTTCGGTGAGTTCAAAGTAATGTGTCGCGAACAGAGTTTTCGCCCGCACGCGGGCATGAAGATACTCGACGGCCGCCCAGGCAATCGCGAGCCCGTCATAGGTCGAAGTGCCCCGCCCTACTTCGTCGAGCAGAATCAGCGAGCGGGAAGTAGCCGTGTGCAGGATGGCCGCAGTCTCCGTCATCTCAACCATGAAGGTCGAGCGTCCCCGGGCAAGGTTATCGCTCGCGCCGATGCGGGTAAAAATGCGATCAATAACGCTCAGCCGCGCCGAGCGCGCTGGCACGAACGAGCCCATCTGCGCCATGATCACAATCAGCGCCGCCTGCCGCAGGTAAGTCGACTTGCCGCCCATATTCGGGCCGGTCAACAGCAAAATTGTGTGCGTAGTGGAATTCAGATGGAGATCGTTGGGCACGAAACGCTCGCTGCCTCCCGCCATCTCCTGTTGCTCAATGACCGGATGCCGGCCTTCGACGATCTCCAGATCACCACAACCAGCGTGAGGTGGTTCGATGAATTGCGGGCGAGAATAATTTCTCAGCGCTGAAATGTGCGCCAGCGAGGCCAGCACATCCACTTCGGCCAGTGCCAGCGCGGTTTGGCGGATGCGCTTCGCTTCGGACGCAATTGCAGTCCGCAGTTCAGTAAAGAAACGCCGCTCGATCTCGACAATCTTTTCCTGAGCATCGAGAATTTTCGCCTCATACTCTTTCAACTCGGGCGTAGTGAAGCGCTCCGCCCCGACCAGCGTTTGCTTGCGATCGTAATCCTGCGGAACAAGATGCAGATTCGCCTTCGAGACTTCAAGGTAATAGCCAAATATCGAATTAAACTTGACCTTCAGAGAAGTAATGCCGGTGCGACCGCGCTCGCGGTGCTCAATCTGCGCAAGTACCTGCTTGCTATTGCGGGAAAGTTCTCGAAGTTCATCCAGGCCGTGATCGACACCCGCGGCAATCACCCCTCCATCGGAAAAGCTCAATGGAGGTTCCGGCACAATGGTTTTCTCAATTCGCTCGCGAAGGTCCGTCAGTTCATCAAGCGAGGCGTGCAGTATTTTCAGGCGTTCCGCAGTAAGCCGCCAAGTTGCGGCTTTGATCGCCGGAATCTTCGCCAGCGATGCCCCCAGCGCCAGGACATCGCGCGGATTCGCCGCCTCAAGTGTCACCCGGCTCAACAGGCGTTCCAGGTCGTAGACGCCATCGAATGCACGCCGCAGCTCTTCGCGCGCGATTGTATTGTTGACCCCCGCGTCCACTGCGTCCAGGCGAGCATTGATTTCCGCGAGATCGAGCGACGGCCGCAACAACCAAGCGCGCAACAGCCGCTTGCCCATTGGAGTGATTGCAGCATCAAGGCAGCGAAGCAATGTAACTTCGGCGTCCGCCCCGGCGAACAACGGCTCGATCAACTCCAGATTTCGAACCGTGACGGCATCCAACACCAGGCAGTTTTGCCGCTCGTACCAGCCGATTCGGTCCACGTGATCGAGCGATCCACGCTGGGTAGAACGCACGTAATAAAGAATCGCCCCGGCGGCCGCGGCAGCTGCGGTGCGTCCGGCCAGGCCAAATCCTTCCAGCGACAAGACACCAAAATGATTTTCCAGTAGCGGAATCGCGTGATCGGGCGCGAAAATCCAGTCGTCGAGGGGAGTTTCTGTGCAATTCGCCGTCCGGGCCGAAGAATGAGAAGATAGCGTCCTCGCCTTGCTGTCAAATAGAGGAGCATCCGAACCGTAGAGCAACTCTTTCGGACGCAACTGCTCAAGCTCTTCCTGTACGCGCCGCAACGCTCCATCGCCGGAAAATTCGGTGGCTCGAAACTCTCCTGTGGAAAGATCGAGCGCGGCAAAGCCGACGCGATCTCCTGCCTGCGCCAGCGCAGCAAGATAGTTATTCTCCTCCGACCCCAGCAGGGCGTCGGCCGCCGTCCCGGGTGTAACTACGCGTGTCACTTCCCGGCGCACCAACTTCTTGGCCAGCCGCGGGTCTTCCATCTGTTCGCAGATCGCTACTTTGAATCCCTTTCTAATGAGCTTGCCAATGTAGTTTTCTGCGGCATGGTGGGGCACGCCGCACATCGGTACGGCAATGCCCTTTTCCTTATTGCGCGAGGTCAGCGTGATCTGCAGCTCTTTCGCCGCAACGATGGCATCATCGAAAAAGAGTTCGTAAAAATCGCCCAAGCGGAAGAACAGCAACGCCGTTGGATGCTCTTTCTTGACCGCGGCATATTGCCGCATCAGCGGAGTGGACGACTCGGTCATCGCGTCAGAAAATTGAGGGCTTGGCGCGGATTATAACAGGGCAAAGGTTTCAAAGTTTCGTGGTTCTCCGTTCAACGTTCTCAAAGACGCGTTCGCTCTTACCTTGAAAAACGTTGCTACTTTGAAGTCTTCGCCTTGACTCTCCTCTCCCACAGTGCTTTCCTAGTGCATGGAACTCCGCAAGGATCCCATTACACGCTCCTGGGTCATCACCGGTGACGATCCAATCGAGTCGAGTTCGCGGGCCGAAAGTTCATGTCGCTTTTGTCCCGACGCGGCCAATGTTCCCCAGGTGATCGCCGCAATTCCGAATGTCGGTTCTTGGTCGACGCGCGCAGTGGTTCATCCCGCGCCCCTCTATCACATTGAAGGCGAGCCCGAGCGCCGGGGCGATGGAATCTACGACCGCATGAGTTCCGTCGGAGCGCATGAGGTTCTCGTGGAAAATCCCCGCCACGATCGGGATCTGTGGCAGGCCAGCGACGAAGAGATTGGCCAGTTTCTGCGGCTTGCCGCGGAGCGCATCATGGACCTCAAGCGCGACCCGCGTATCAAATATGTAAGTTTGTTTAAGGATTACGGACCAAACGCCGGCCAGGAGTTCAAGCATCCCACTTCTCAAATTACGGCGACGACCTTCGTGCCCAGGCGAGTACTCTATGAATTGCGAGCGGGGCGCGAATATTTTCAGGCGAAAGAACGTTGCGTATTTTGCGACATTCTGGCCCAGGAAGAACGGCAGGCGGCACGCGTTCTTGAAGCACGCGGAGATTATGTTGCTATAGGCCCCTACGCCCCGCGCGTACCTTACGAAACCTGGATCTTGCCTCGCAACCACGAAGCGTCATTCGAGCGCACGGGTCTCGCCAAGCCAGGGCTGCGGGTAAATCTAGCAGCATTGCTGCGCCGCACGCTGCAGCGGATTCGAAGTGTGACCGAGGCTTTTCATCTGGTGCTCCACACCTCGCCAAACAGCTTGCATCAGTCGAAAACTCTCGGTTATTGGAAGACCATTGATGATGACTATCACTGGCACATCGAAATCATGCCCGTCATTGAGGCCAAGGCGCGTTCCTACACGTTCAAGGAAGTGTATTACTCGCCAGTGAGTTCTGAAAAAGCAGTGAAACAACTGCGCGAAGCAAAGATCGATGGATAGATCTGGATAGATAAAAAAATAGAAGCGAGGAACGGGCCTCAGGTTTTTTCAAAGTCGCAAGATTCAGGGGCGGCCGCCGGCGCGGCGCAGCAAGCGAACAATTTCAGAGCGATTACGAGCTTGCGCCCAGGTCAGCGCGGTATAGCCGTTGCGGCTGCGCAAATTCACATTCGCGCCGCTGCTGACCAGCGCTTTTACCACGTCCGCATTGGCCTTCTGACTCTGGCAGGCAACGATCAGAGCGGACTGTCCGGCTTGATCGAGCGCATTCACGTTGGCATCCGCTCCGGATGCGAGAATCTGTTGCACGGTTTTCAGATCTCCATCTGCAACGGCACGCATCAGCGGAGTCCGGTCCGGATCTTCCAGCGTTTCACCCCCGCTTCCGAGCGCAACCGGCCAGGCTATAGGGAAAATTCTGCCTACTGCCAAGCGGATATCGCCGTTCATCCTCTGCCAGTCGTTGAGTTTGAAATAGCCTCGTAGTAAGGGCTGAATTTGCAGCTCCACCATCTCTCGCTGGAACTTTGAGCTTTGTGCGGGCCGCCAGACCCCGGCAGCATTATCCCAGGTTTGGAAAGCGAAGGCGCTGAGGCCCTCGGCAGAATTCCACTCGAAGTGAGCATTGACGTCCTTCACAAACCCGTTCACCGCCGCCCATGCGGCTATACCAAGAAAAAATAAAACCGCTACAACGTAGGGCCAGTTTCGGCGTCCTGCGAGCCGGGAGGCGATGAGGGCAACAAACCCTATCAAAGAGGCTGCTCCCACCAGATAGCCGGCGGCGATCAGTACTATGCAGGAGATATTCCACCAGTGCACGCGCGCATCCAATAAGCCGCTTTCGTCGAACTGCCAGAAGGGATTCAGATACAGCAGAGTCAATCCCAGCGCAAACATAACGGCGCCGGTTTGCAAAGCGGTCAATGGCCAAAGGGAGCGTCGGCGGCGTGGGAGCGTAGAGCGGAGCATCGTCGGTGCGGCCATGTTGTACCGGCAGACACATGAGTATAAACATTGGCTCCGCAATCGGAAGAAAAAACTGCAGTCCACGAAGATGGCTGGAGAAAAGGTACGACAGATGACAGTGCCGTCATGTCCCCGCTCCCTTCGCCTGTAAGACGGCATTCTGTCTGCCAAACAGCTTTCCCGCCGCTTCGGCATCGACCGGTTCCGAGAAGAGATAACCCTGCCCAAAATTGCATCCCAGTTCGCGTAGGGCTTCCAGTTGCTTCGATTGTTCAACCCCTGTCGCCACCACTTTAACCTTCAACTTTTGCGCCAGGACGAGAATCAAGTCGACGGTGTCATAGGCAGTGCGGTCAGCCAGCATTTCGCCGATCAGCGACCGGTCGATCTTCAATGTGTCAACCGGAAGCCTCCGCAGTTCGCTTAAGGAAGAATTTCCTTTTCCAAAATCATCGAGAACGATTCCAATTCCCACGTGCTTCAAATGCGAGAGAACTTCGACAGCGAGCTTGAAATCGTTCGATGCAATAGCCTCAGAAATTTCCAGTTGTAGACGTGCCGGTTCGATATCGGTGTCGCGCAAAATCGATTGCAGCTGGGGAATCAATCGAACATCGGCAAATTGCTTTGCCGATAGATTAACGCTGATTCCTACGGTCGCATGCGATGGATGCTCGCCTCTCCATATGCGCAATTGCCGGCAAGCCTCTAGGATTAACCACTCGCCGATGGCGAGCAGCAGACCCGTATCTTCCGCCGTGTTAATAAACTTAAAAGGAGAAATCAGACCCTGCTCGGGATGCTGCCAGCGCAGCAAGGCTTCGAAAGCGACAATATGCTTTGTCTGCAAGTCGACAACCGGCTGGTAGCAAACTCGGAACTCCTTTTGATGCAGCGCTTCCAACAGTTCAGCCTCCAGCTTGAGGCGATGCACAGCACGAGTATGCATAGCCTCATCGAACACCTCGCAGCGCCCGCCGCCAAGCGCCTTGGCGCGCCGCATCGCCACATCCGCATCCTGCAACAGGTCTTCCGCACATTTGTGCGACGGCGTACTCAAGGCGACGCCGATACTGGCCGAAGTTGTCACTTCTCGCCCTTCTACGATCAGGATTGCCGCAATCGAGGCCAAAATGCGATTGGCGACGCGCATGGGCCCGCTCGGATCCGTGACATTTTCCAGCAGGACGGTGAATTCATCCCCGCCCATGCGCGAGAGTACAGCGTTTCGCGTGACTAAATCATCTTGGGGCCGCGAAACCGTATCCTCACTCCGAAGGCACGATCCCAGCCGCTGCCCGATTTCCACGATTACATGATCGCCAACTGCCGGTCCCATGGTGTCGTTGAATACCTTGAAGCCATCCAGATCTACAAACAGAACCGCGAACTGATGTTCGGCGTGGCGCTGCGCCCGTTCAAACAGGTGCTGCAACCGATCGAGAAACAACTGGCGATTTGGCAGACCCGTCAAGCCATCATGAAAGGAGTTGTGCTCGGCGAGTTCTTCGGCTCGTTTTCGCTCGGTGATGTCGCGATTGACGATGACCAGTTTTACAACTTCACCTTTTTCATTGCGAATGGTTCCGGCTACCGACTCCAATACGCGCCAGCTTCTGTCTTTGTGGCGGATGCGATACTCGAGTTTTCTTCCGATTCCGGTGGCACGGGCCTCGCGCGCCGCTTGCAGGACCTTGAAACGATCATCTGGATGAATCTGCTCAAACGCCGAAGTCTCGCCTAGTTCGGCAGATGAGTAACCTAAAATTCGCGTATAAGCTGGACTGTTGTAAAGCCGGTTGCCCTTAACATCGACCAGGGCGATCATGTCTGCCGCATTTTCCGTAACAATTTTGAACAACTCGTCGCGCTTCTTCGCCTCGCGCCGAATTATGAAAATGCGAATTTCTTCACCCATAGCGAAGACGGCGAGGGTGGTTAGTGCCAAGCTTTGCCAATTTTCGATCATCATGGGCCGAGGTCAGAACTTCAGGGGATCTATCGGCGAATCGGCGAGGAAATTTAGTGCGCAATTTGGGCCGAGTCCCAAGCCGGAATCGGCTTGGAAGAGTCACCCTTGCAGCGCGGTCTAAGGCCTGCAAAATCGATGCGGGCTTCGCAGGCTCTTGGCTTGTTCCTCTTTCAGAGGACAAACGCGCCTCCCGCATTCATAATGTTGCTATGCTCCCGGAGAAGACCATCCGCCGGCTGAAAACCTATGCGGGCGCTCAAGGATATGTGTATCAGTATTATTTCGTGGGCCAACGTCCGGCGCTTGCAGATGATCCCGAGGCTCCGGCCACGGAATTCGTCTTCGATGTGACCTCCGACCGCAAATCGACTTACGCCGTCAGCGTATTCCTGCAGGAAAGCGCGGTGACGGAATGGGCGGCAAGGCATGGCCGGCCGCTGAGCGAACCGGAACGCTACGCGGCGGCAAAACTCCGGCTGTTTCGTGCCTTCGATGAACTAACGGACCTCAAAGTAGAAGGTCGTCGTTTGGCGATTGATTCCGAAGTGCTGGCAGAGTCTTTAGCCGGCTTGGGAGTGGAATAGCATTCTCTGAGAATTCGAGCCGAAGACTGGCCGAAGCGAAATTTGCCTTGCCGTTGCGGCTGCGGGAAAAATTCAAGAAGTGCTGCATGGGAAAGGATGGAGGCGTAGAGTCTTCCGCGGTTGCAGTTCGGAATCCGCAGAATCCGAACGCCGCGCTTCAGCAAGCAGGCCGAGCCGCTTGGATAGTCCTCACGGTCGATTGGCGTCTTCTCCCGCTGCGGTTTGCTGCATCTGCTTTTGCGTCGCCTGAACTTTCTCGGCCCGCGCGATCAGCTTCTTCAGCTTGCCTTCAATCGAGGCATCGCCAATGTGTTCATCCTGCAGTATGCCGTCGGCATCGATGGTGAAGGTGTGCGGGATTGCTTCCACGCCAAAGCTCTTCGCGATCGGGCCGTTAAACCCGCCGTCGCGGTACTGCGGCCATGTCATTTCGTTCTTCGCGATGAACTCCTTCCATTTGCCTTCGTCGCTATCGAGGCTCACGCTGAGCACAACCAGCGGCTGTCCTTGAAACTTCTTTGCGATCTCACGCATATGCGGAAGAGCTTCACGGCAGGGCGCGCACCAGGTCGCCCAGAAGTCGATGAGCACGACTTTTCCCGTGAGGTCATCCATCGAAATCCGCTGGCCATCAGTCGCCGTCACCACGAAGGCTGGCGCCATGCGAGCTCGTGCCAGCTCCGGCTCGCCGATGAAGCGCAAGGCCCGCTCGTGGTCCGGATCATCCTCAGTCGTCATGTTCGCAAAGTCCTGAAATCGCGCTTTCGCCAGGTCGTCTTGTTTAAGCCGCGCCAGCGTTTGCCCGTCCGCAAAAATCGCCTGTGGAAACTTTTGCGCCGCGGCCAGCGCTTTGGTGAACTCGTCGTGCGCACGGGAAAACAATTCGTTCTTGTGACGGTCAAGTCCTTCACGCGCAAGCACAAGGCCAAATTGATAGTGCGCCAATGCAATCTCTCGATTGTCCCGGGCCTGTGAAGCAAACTCTCCGGCGCCCGTCTCGGCGGTTTTCCAGTCCCGCATCTCAATGCCGTACTTGACCATCTTTTTCTGGCACGAACGACAATGGCCATCGTCCTGTTTGTCCGCCTTCTTAAAAGCCTCGAGCGCCGCATCTTTCATGTGCCGCTGCAGGTACTGTTGTGCTTCCTTGTAGGTCTTCTGCGCTTTCTCGTTTGTGGGGCCATCGTCTGGGTTCACCTGGGCAGGCAAAACTGCCGCAGCCGCCAGCAGAACGACGATACTCCTAAAGCAACGCATACGATCCTGGGTGAGAGCTTCGCGCCAGAAACGGTAACACGATTGCAAGCACTATGATTAAGGATTTTCTCCATTTGTCAGATGGATCTGGACGACTTGCCCCGCCCGCTTTCGTCTCCTCCTGTGACGGACATCACAATCTGACGTGACCCTTGCCGCTTCCCGCCCTCCGCGACATGTGGAGAATATAATCTGTGGATGAGATGGGGTTGCTGGGGATGAATGGAATCGAGCGGGCACTGCGAGGATATTTGCAGCCGGCCTCGGCTCGCGCTAAACTCAGCCGACTCTGATACTTACGAATTTATGTCATTGCTTTGGTTACGCTTCGCGCTGGGGTGCTACTTCATCGGGCTGATCTACGCTTTCTTCGCGCTCACCCGTACCAGCGAACTTTTCAGCCGCATTGCACTGCATGCCGCCAGCATCGGCATGGTCTTCCACTTCGTATCGCTGGTCGAGCTTTTTCTGTCGGGTCATGTGGTTTGGGCGTCGGTGCATAACGGCGAGTCGCTGCTGGCGTTCCTCTCGATGACATTTTTCATGATCATCTACGCCATCTATCAGACGACTTCACCGGGGGTAGTCGTCTTTCCGATCGTGTTTTTCCTGACCTTCGTGGCCGCAGTCGACGAACAACCCGTCCTGCTTACCTCCTTTGTGCAGCACAAGGGATGGCTGGTAGCGCACATCATCCTGATCTTCACCGGGTACGCCGCGCTGATGCTCAGCTTCGGCGCCAGCCTGCTGTACTTGATCCAGGAGCGCCGCCTGAAGTCGAAGAAGCCCAGCAGCCTGATTTCTTTTTTGCCCGCTCTCGAAGTCATCGACCAGATCGGATACCGCTCGCTTCTGCTTGGCTTTCCGTTCATGACGCTCGGATTGATCACTGGCTCGATTGTTGCCATGACGACCTACGGGCACATCGACTTCGAGGATCCCAAGATTCTGCTCTCGCTTCTGATGTGGGCCGTTTACATGATCATGGTTTTCACGCGCTGGAATTCGGGCTGGCGGGGACGCCGCGCCGCGTTCCTCGCGACATTCGCTTTTGTGGCGGCCATCGTGGCCTGGGCCGCCAATTATTTTTCGACGATTCATCGATTTGCCGCTTCATGAGATATCAACTCATTGGCGTGAATCACAAGAGCGCTCCGCTCGAAGTCCGCGAGCGCCTGGCGATCCCCGAATCGCGCCTGCCCGATTACTGCCGCGATCTCACCGCGTATCCCGGCATCGAAGAAGGCATCATCATCTCCACCTGCAACCGCGTGGAAGTGATCACGCATACCGTGAATGGTTCGGCTGACCTGCGCGGCTTTTTACATGATCATTTTCAGGTGAAGGCGGAAGAACTCGATCCGCATTTATATGAGTTGCGTGAGAAAGACGCGGTCCGGCATGTTTTTCGCGTAGCTTCCAGCCTCGATTCAATGGTGGTGGGCGAAGCCCAGATTCTAGGACAAGTGAAGGAGGCCTATGCGACCGCGCGTGCGGTCGGGGCCGTGCGCGGACAACTTGATCAGCTTTTTACCCGGGCATTCGCCGTAGCCAAGAGAGTACGCACGGAGACGGCGGTAGGCTCGTCGTCTGTGTCCATTGCATCGGTCGCTGTGGAACTGGCCAAGAAGATTTTCGGCACCCTGCAAGGGAAAAACGTTTTCATCGTGGGCGCCGGCAAGATGAGCGAACTGGCGGCGCGGCACCTGATGGCCCACGGTTGCGCCTCGATCTTCGTCGCCAACCGCACTTATGAGCGTGCGATCGGCCTGGCGCAGCGCTTCAACGGCCAGGCCATTAAGTTCGACGACCTGTATGATTCCTGCGACCGCGCCGATATTGTTATTACATCGACAGGAGCACCGCATACCGTTTTTCGCCGCGAGCATGGCGAACAGTTCCTTGCCCGCCGCAAGAACCGGCCCATGTTTTTCATCGACATTGCGGTGCCGCGCGACGTGGCCCCGGAGATGGCCGATCTCGATGGCATCTTTGTCTACGATATCGACGACTTGCAGCAGGCGGTAGGCACTCATGTCTCCGACCGCCACAGGGAAGCGGAAAAAGCTGAAGCTATTATTGCCAGCGAGGTCGAGAAGTTCGAGGCCCGCTCTCACACGCTGGATGTCGTTCCGACCATTGTGAGCCTGCAAGATCATCTCGAAACCATTCGCCAGGCGGAGATCGATCGCGTGCGCGGCCGCATGGGACCGCTCACGCCAGAACAGGAAATGGCGGTCGAGGCGCTGACGCGGGGGATCATCAACAAAGTAATGCACACACCGATCACGACACTGAAATCGGCGGCGCGCGAGGCCGAGGCGACGACGGTGATCGATGTGGTGCGGAAGCTCTTTAATCTGCGGGAGAAGGACGAGTCGCAAAAAGAATCTCCAAACAAAGAAGTGAGGACGCGCGAGTGATGGATTCTGGAACAATCGCGGTTGCGATTTCATCCCCGTGCCTCGTAGCCTTAGGACGGCTCTGCCTGCTTAGGCCGGGGGCGGTGCAGGCGTATGCCATAAGGGCCTCGGCGCGTTCGAACCCGTTTCTCAACTGGATGAAGACCCCCGGGTATATCTGGTCCCTCCGAATCTGCGGAACGCTGGCACTTTTTATGGCCGTACTTATAGTGACAGGCGCGATCATGGGCAAGGGCCAGTGACGAAGCGGGTGTTCCGGCAAATGCAGCCTGCCCTCTGGCAATCCAACCATATCTCCGCGCTGCTGCGCGCACGCGGGCACGAATGGCTAAGACCATAATGGAACGGAATTTTTCACACCTCGAACGAATGCGAAGGATTTGCTGCGGTTGCGGTAGTACGCTGGTGTTGCTCAAGTGGGGCTTCGGAGAGTACTACCAGTGTGGGTACTGGGCCGCGCTTGAGAACCGTGGGTCGCGGCTGTTCGCAGCCGCGAGGGGTTCGAATCCCTTACTCTCCGCCGCCTTACGCGATCCACGGGATCTTAAGACCTACTTAGTCGGGGGATGTTTCTTGACGAACTGTTCGTCAAGTGGTACCTTAAAATTAGTTCTCAAGCGCGGTACAGTATCAATTTTTCGAGGCGGCCTAACCAGCCGCCTTTCGCTTTTCTCCGTTATCCTGCCTCGGACAACCCTCTACCATGCCTAAACTCCGCATCGGCTCCCGTGGCTCGCAACTCGCCCTCTGGCAAGCGAACCACATCTCCGCGCTTCTCCGTGGCCGTGGCCACGAAGTTGAGATCGAAATCATCCACACCACCGGCGATAAAATTACCGACGTTCCTTTGGCGATGGTCGGCGCTAAAGGCGGGCTGGGAAAGGGAGTGTTCACGAAAGAGATCGAAGAAGCCCTCGCTGCCGGCCGCATTGATCTCGCTGTTCACTCGCTAAAGGATTTGCCGACCGAACTTCCTTCAGGATTCGAAATCGCCGCAATCACGGAAAGACAAGATCCACGCGACGCCTTCTGCTCGCGACATTTCTCAAATATTAACGACTTGCCGCAAGGCGCACGCGTCGGCACCTCCAGCCTGCGCCGTCAGGCGCAACTCAAAGCCATTCGTCCCGATCTCGAAATCCATCCGTTGCGAGGCAATGTCGATACTCGCTTGCGAAAGCTCGAACAGGATGAATACGACGCCGTCATTCTCGCTTCCGCGGGCCTGAAGCGCTTGGGCAAAACGCAGCTGGTCAAGCAGATCATCCCCGCCGAAATCATGTGCCCGGCAGCAGGGCAGGGAGCTCTCGGAATTGAAGTCCGGGAAGGCGATGCCGAGACTCGGCAGCACCTTGAATTTCTCAACGATCCTGCCGCCCGCGCCGCGACCACCTGCGAGCGCGCTCTGCTCAACCGTCTCGGTGGAGGCTGCCAGGTGCCCATTGGCGCTTTCGCCGAATTGCTCCAAGGCAGGTTGCATCTCAATGCCATCGTCGCCGATCCCGATGGCACCAAATTGTTACGCGAAGCTCGTGAAGGCGACATCGATGATCCTGAAAAACTCGGTAACGCTGTCGGGGAAACGCTGCTTCGCCGCGGCGGCGCCGAGATTCTCGAAGCTGTTTACGGCCGCAGGTTGGCTGTGCCTCCTCAACCGTGACGCTTTGCCTGGGTTAAGATCGTTGCGTGTACATTCCGGAACACTTCCGCTTACGCCACGATGACGATGCTCTCGCGTTTATGCGTGCAAACCCGTTTGCCATTCTGATCTCCTGCACTGGTGACGGCCCGTTTGCCACGCACCTGCCGCTGTCAATTCACGGCGAGAAAGGGAAGATTACTCTCCGCGGTCACGTGGCCAAGGCCAATCCACACTGGCGCTATCTTGAAGCTCAGCCGCAGTGCCTAACCATTTTTCACGGCCCTCACTCGTACATCTCGCCCAGCAATTACACCGTGCGGGAAAGCGTTCCCACCTGGAACTATGCCGCGGTCCATGTGTACGGCAGCGCGCGCCTTTTTGCGGCTGAGCGTGAGGTGCACCAGATGCTTGAGGAATTGATGAACACATTCGAACCCTCTTATCGCGCGCAGTGGGAGACGCTAAGCCCAAAGTTTCGAGAAAACATGCTGCGGCAGATTGTCGGCTTCGAAATCACCGCGACGAAAGTCGAAGGCAAATTCAAATTGAGCCAAAATCGCGTGCGTCAGGATCAAGCAAACGTCATCGCTTCCCTGGAGCGATCGGAAGACTCAACCGTCTCCGGCGTGGCGCGGATGATGAAGGAGCGAGGGCTGGGAACGGAAAAGACCTCCGAGGAGCAGAAGTGAGGAAAGCGCTGGTAACTGGAAGCGCTCTTCAGCCGCTCTCGGGAGTGCGCATACTCGTGGGCCGCGCACGCCATCAGGCGGGAGCCTTGTCGGCGGAGTTACGCAAGCTCGGAGCAACCGTAATGGAGATTCCATTCATAGAAATCCGCAATCCTCGCAGCTTCGGGCCGCTCGATAGTGCGCTGAAGAATTTGAAGAACTACGATTGGCTTGTCCTCACCAGCGCCAATGGCGTCGAAGCCATGTGGGAGCGGATAAGCAAGCTGAGGTTATCCCAACGCCTGCCTGATGGATTGCTGGTTGCCGCGATTGGCCCGGCGACAAAAAAAGCGGTTGAAAAACATGGAACCGGCGTCGACGTTGTCCCGAAGGAATACGTTGCCGAGTCGGTGGTACGCAGCTTGCGCCGACGCGTGAACGGCAAGCGCGTGCTGCTGGTACGCGCCAGGATTGCGCGCGATGTGATTCCGCGAGAACTACGTAAGGCCGGAGCCCGGGTCGATGTTGTGGAAGCTTACGAAACCGTCGTGCCCGAATCCTCGCGCCGGCGGCTAAACGGTGCGGTCAAAAATCCCCGCCTGCGGCCGCATGTGGTCACGTTCACCAGTTCGTCGACGGTGCGCAATTTCGTGGAGTTGCTGGGAGGCTCGGGCGCCGCCCAGCGAGCCGTACGAGCGGTTCACGGGCGGGACACGAACGCCAGCGTGATCCAATTAGCCTCCATCGGTCCGGTAACATCCCTGACATTGCGGGAACTCGGATTGAAGGCCGATATCGCCGCCAGGCAATATACGATTCCTGGACTGGTCGATGCCATTGTGAAGAACGTGATCCGGCAACCGGCTACTCGTTGAGTGAGCAACTGCAATCTGCCGGTGCGACGTGAGCGAGTAAAAAATCTGCAACGCGTTTGTAAGCGTCAATCTGATTCTCCACGCGCGCGAAGCCATGGCCTTCGTTTTCGTAAATCTTGTAGTCGACCGTGCCGCCTCGCTTCTTAATAGCTTCAACTACCTGCTCCGTCTCTGATTTCGGACAGCGCGGATCGTGTCCGCCTGCGAGCAGCAGCAGCGGAGCCTTGATCCGATCGATGAAGTTGATCGGTGAGCGGTCTTCGTACAAAGCTTTGTTCTTCACCACATCACCCATGGTTGCGAGGTCGGATTGTTGCAGAACGGGATCTTCGTTTTCGATTTCGGTAAACCAATTTACGAAGGGGACGATGGGCACCCCGGCTGCCCAGACTTCGGGTGCTTTGGTTACTGCCATCATGCTGAGATAGCCGCCGTAGCTGCCGCCCATCACGGCGATTTTTTTCGGATCGAGATGTCCCGTCTGCTTGATCCAATCGACGCCCGCGAGCACGTCCTGCAGATCGCCCCCGCCCATATCGAATAAGTTGGCCTGTTGAAACTCCTTTCCATACCCGGTCGATCCACGATAGTTGGGCGCGAGCACCATGTATCCCTGGTTGGCGGCATATTGAATGAAGCGGTTGAACGAATTCATCGTCTGCGACGTGGGACCGCCGTGAATGTAGACAATGGCGGCATTCTGCCCGTTTCGCGCCATGTTGTAGGGCACGTAGAGAAATGCTGAGATGGTCCATTTTCCGTCGCGACTTGGGTAGTGCACGAGATACGGTTCGACCATATCTTCCGAGCGCACGCCCCCGACAAGCGAATGAGTAATCTGATGCGACTTTTCGGTCGCCATCGTGTAAATCCACAAATCGCCCGGGGCGGTTGGACCGTTGTGATAATAAAGGAGCCGCGAGCCATCTCTGCTGAAGGCAGAATGGCCGCCCGCAGGCTCGTTGACGCCCTTGGGAATCGGAAGTGCGGTCGACTTGCCGGTAGCGAGATCATGCAAGTAAATATCTTCGTTGCCGTCGACATCGGCGCTGAAAGTGAGCCGCTTGCCGTCCGGCGAAAATTCGCCGCCGCGGATTTCCCATTTGTCGAGAGTCACCCAGGAGATCTTCTTCGTAGCGATTTCGATTTGGCCAACATTGTCATAGCCGTTTTCGGCATTCGATGTGAACAGAAGGCGTTTGCCGTCTGGTGAAATATCGTTGGCGTAAAAAATCTGCTCGCCATCATGCGGGGTAAGCAGCGTCGAAATTCCCGAAGCCACGTCAGCGATGAAGATATTTGAATCTGTCCCCTTCGCCTGCTCCTGCGAATAGACGATATACTTGCCATCCTTTGACCAGATCGGATTCGAATTGCGCTTATCCTGCGGAGTGTTCGAAGTGAGGTGCTTCACCTCGCGCATGAGCGTGTCGTAAATGTCGATCTCGGGCGTGGCGGAAGTTTTCGGCTTGACCAGATATGCGAGATAACGGCCGTCGGGCGACCATGTCGGATCGGTCTCCGCAATTTCCCGCGTGCTGGTGAGATTCACAACCTTGCCGGTCTTCGGCGAGACCAGAAAAGTATCCCAAAGCTCGTCGCCGTCGTAGTCCGACTGGTAGGCGATCCATTTTCCGTCGGGCGACCATGTGACCGCGGTTTGCCGCTGATCGCTGACTGTGAGTTGCACCGGCCATCCGCCTTCCGACGGCACCATCCAAATGTTGTTACGCCCGCTGATGTTCGAGATGAAGGCGACGTTCTTGCCGTCCGGCGACCACGTCGGGCGACCGATTTGGCGCGTCATGTATAGCTTTTCGATGGTCAAGCTTTTCGGCTCAACCTGAGCGTTGGGCTTGGACGCGATTTGCTTGGGATCGGTGATCGCATCGGGCTTGGGAAGAGCTTGGGCAGCGGAGATGAGGGGGCTGGCAACGACGGTACTCATAAAAATTAAGATAGCAAACAGGGCAAACGCGCGCATGAGGAACGCGAACCTCGGAGTGAATTGAAGATAAAAGTTTAGCAGAGCCAGGGAGGAGAAGGCTTTCCTGCGCAGAAATCGGCCAAGGGCCAGTATCCTTGCGCGAGGACTCTACCCTGTCATCCCACTGCATCTTTATGCATCTCCACCGTGCTCCAAGTCTTGTCGCCGGCATGGCAGATATTTTCCAGAGCGCAATCCACGCACTTGGGCTTGCGGGCGATGCATAGCTTGCGGCCATGCCAAATAATTTGATGCGCAAATAAAATCCATTTCTCGCGCGGGATGACGCGCATAAGATCCTGCTCGATTTTCTGCGGTTCTGTATTTCTAGTGAGCTCCAGGCGGCGCGAGATCCGCTGTACATGGGTGTCAACGACGACGCCTTCCGCGATCTTGAACCAGGTGCCGAGTACCACATTTGCCGTTTTCCGGGCGACGCCGGGCAACGTGAGAAGATCTGGCATGTTCAGCGGAACCTGTCCTCCGAATTCCGAGACAATCTTCTTTGCCGCTCCGACCACCGATTTCGATTTATTGCGAAAGAACCCGGTCGAGCGCACATCGGGCTCGAGTTGTTCCGGAGACAGCGCCGCGAACGCCTCCACTGTCGGATACTTGTGAAACAGTTGGGGCGTAACGCGATTCACATTTACGTCGGTCGACTGCGCCGAAAGGATGGTTGCGACGAGAAGCTCCCATGCGCTCTTGTGAGTGAGTGCGCAGGTTGCGTCGGGATAAAGCTGGTCCAGGCGCTTGAGGATTTCAGCGATACGCTCCGGTGCGAGCGGATCGTAGGACGATTTCTTCTTGCGCAAGGGCGAAACGCTTTGCTTAGGATTTCTTGAAGAATCAACTCCTCTAGCTCGCGAGTCGGACACGCCGTCCCTCTTTCGCGATAATTCTCTTGCACTACCCTTTGCGGGCAAAGGCGCCCGCTTTACTCGGTCCTGGCGTCCGGAACGTGCCGGCTGACGGGGAGTTTGTCCGCGGGGCATGAGGGCATCATCTTAGCAGAGACCTCGGTAACCACGCGGCGCATTGACTCCCAATCATCACCTCAGTAGTCTGGAATCAAACTTAGTACATTCAGAACAAACATTGTGGCCGTGAGCTCCATCCAACTCGGGCAAGTCTGGCGCAGCGACGCCGATGGCCAGGATTATCTCGTCACCAAGGTTTACAGCGAAGTGTTCTCGCAATACGCGATGTTGCGGCCGGCGGGAATTACCGCTCCAGATGCGCCCACGGTTCGTATCAAAGTGAACAAAACACCGCAAGGCGCGGCGTTGCCGGGTTATACCTTTACGCAGGATGGTTCGTTCTAATTCTGGTTCCTCCGCGGTTTGTGCGCTCCCCCCATCGAGTTTTTCTCCAAGCCGGAAGGGTTCATTCGTGCCGGTCGTGGAACGATCTGCTGAAACAGTTGGCTTGACAGAAGCATTGGTTCAAACGGAAGAACACCTATCGCATTAGACCTTTCCCTGCGTGCAATATTGAAATTCCCGCACATCACGATGCACGGATGCGGCCTGTGTTTTAATTGGAGTGACTGTTTCTTCGAGTTTTTTCGGCTGCCCTCATCCATGACGGAAAAGATTCTTGCCGCGCTTTTCATTTTCATTAATTCGGTGATCAGTGCTACTGGCTACGCCGGAGTGATGCTGCTCATGGCTATCGAGTCGGCCTGCATTCCTCTGCCATCGGAATTGATCATGCCGTTTGCAGGATACCTCGTCTTTACGGGCACGTTTAAGTTGCTCTGGGTTGCGACGGCGGGCGCGATCGGATGCAATCTGGGGTCTCTGGTGGCGTATGAAATCGGATGCTACGGCGGACGTCCGCTGGTTGAGCGTTATGGCCGCTGGATTCTGATGGGACGCCGCGAACTCGACTGGGCCGATCGTTTCTTTTTGCGCTGGGGATACCTGGCGGTTTTCATCGGTCGTTTGCTGCCCGTTATTCGAACGTTTATCGCGTTGCCCGCCGGCGTCGCCCGTATGCCGCGCGGACGTTTCCACCTCTACACGTTTTTGGGATCGTGGCCGTGGTGCCTGGCACTTGCCTATTTCGGTATGAAACTGGGCCAGAATTGGCGAACGATGGGCAGGTATTTTCACCGGTTCGACGCGGTAATCATGGTTACGCTTATCGCGGGAATCGCGTGGTTTGTATGGAGCCACTGGCAGAACAGAATCGGTCGGGAAGTCCGGGCTACCGGCGATTAGCCTGAAATGGTTGCTGCCTCTGCGCAAACGAGATACTTGCTTCTGGCAACTGGCCCCGCGCGGTGGTATTCTACGCGGTTATGGCGATGCTGGCCTTCTTCCGCAAAGTCTTTCTCGTCGATCTTCTGCAGGGATTGAAGGTCACCTTCCGCTATCAGGACCCGAAAGAAATTTACACAGAGCAGTATCCGCTGCAACGGCCGCAAGTGGCCGAGCGTTACCGTGGCGCGCCCCGGCTCAATGTGAATCCCGATACTAACGAGACCATGTGTATTGCCTGCGACCTGTGCGCGCTGGCCTGCCCCGAAAATCTGATTGTGGTCTCAAGCGCCCGCAACGAGCAGACGCGCCGCAAAGAGCTTACCAACTTCACCTACGACCTGAGCCGATGCATGTTCTGCGGCCTCTGCGAAGATGCCTGCCCGGTTGACGCGCTCGAACTAACGCAGGATTTCGAGCTCGCCAGCTACTCTCGGGAAGGCTGGATCTGGGATCGCAAGACGCTCGAACAGGGCCCGGAACCGACACTGTATAAGAAATAGCGCCGATGTCCTCGGTGAGTCCTTGGACTTTCAACCGCGAGGTTGAGAAACCTCCATCCAGGGGCACTCGCAGTCAATACCGTAACTTCGTCGTCGACTTTAGAATTGATCCAGAGAATTACATCCAGAAAAATTATGGGACTTTTCGATTCTTTCCGCAAAGAAGAAATAACCAACAGCAAAGTTCTGGTCGGCCAGTTGGGGACTGGGCAGGGAACCAGGTACGACGAAGAGCAGAAGTCCGATCTGCGCGTCTACAAGCGTTTTTACCCGGCCGCCTCCAGCGCCGTATTTACAACCGTTGCCGAACTGCGCGGCGCAATCGACCACAAATACGACATTATTCATCTCTTTTGCGACGTGAACCCCGAAGGAATAATTACGGACCCTTCGGGCGATCGCCTCGCCGGGACCGAATTGTTGAAGCTAGCTGTGAATGCCGACGTAAAGCTGCTGTGGATCGGCAACGACAACCCGGAAAAAGCCTACGAGGCAGGCTTCAAAACAAAAGGCGTCAAGATTAACGTGGTGCTAACCCTGCGTCGACTGGGTTCGAATACTTCGTTATTCCTCGACAGCTTGTTGGCCAAAATGCGATCCGGCGAGACGCTGGCAAAGGCGTGGAGCACCGCTTCGCAGCCAGAAGGTAAGTCGGTGCAGCCTGACGTGCCCCATACCATCTCATCGCTGGGGCGAGGCTCAGTGGTTTTGAAGTGATTTCCTAAAGCCACGCTGCCCCAAAACCAGCGTCAATCCTGTAGATTGTCCGTCCTGCTACGGCATCGCTTCGCCAGCCGTACCGCATCTGCCGGATATTCCCGCACGCCGCACGAGTCGCACACTCACGCTATGCATCCCGCCCTTCAGCGCGTGCGCCCGCGTCACGAGGGGGAGCAGAAAATTCAACGCTGGAGGTTTTCATGAAGTCAGGAAGAAATCTCACGTTACTGTCGATCGTTCTGTGCTGTGCCACGTGGGTGGTTGCGCAAGCTGCACCCGGTGGAGGAAGCGGAACCGCAGGCAGCACCGGGTCGGCGAGCCAGGCGTCGCCCGCACAGGCAACACCCTCGGCGCCAGCCACTGGAACTACAGGTCAGCCGCCAACCGGAAGCACCGCGCAACCGCCGACCGGAAGCACGACTCCGCCGCCAACGGGCGCGACGCCCTCCCCCAATACGCCCGGATCGAATCCGACGAACCCCAACACTCCAAACAACACGACGCAGCCACCGACGACATCCCCGAATAACACAACTCCGGGAACGACGCCGAACACGAGTCCGACCGCTCCGGGATCAGCTAATCCCGGCTCGACGAATCCGAATTCAACCAGCCCAGGTTCAACCAACCCAGGGACGACGAACCCTGGAACAACCAATCCTGGAACGACCAATCCCGGATCGAATCCGGGCACGCCGAACCCTGGCAGCTCCCCCACCGGGCCGGGACGCGCCTAAAGAAGAGTTACTTGCGGTGAAGGAAACCGGGCTCCGGTAGAGTCCGGTTTTCATTTTGCCGATTCGGCAAGCTCTCTAAAAGCTGGTTGCTGCTGCGTCATGCAATGCAGCGTCCCCAATCCCCACACCAGGTCGCCGGCGTAGATGGGCACAATTTCGCGGGAAGGGAAGACTTCGGCAAGAGTGTTCAAAGCGATTCGGTCATTCGGATCGTTGAAAACCGGCACCAGCACGACGCCATTTGCGATGTAAAAATTCGCGTAGCTTGCAGGCAGGCGTTGTTTCTCAAAAACTACGGGATGCGGCATGGGAATTTCGACTACGTTCAGCGGTCTGCCATTCTGGTCGTGGGCGGCGCGAAGCCGGCGAAGATTTTCGCGGAGTGGTTTGTAATTCGGGTCTCTAGGATTGCCCTCAACCATTGTGATCACGATATTTGGCGCGACAAAACGCGCTAGATCGTCGACGTGGCCATGCGTGTCGTCCCCGACGATTCCTTTGCCAAGCCAGATTACATTCGGCGCGCCAAGATATTCGGCGAAGACCTTCTCGTAGCCCTTGCGTGACATGCCGGGATTCCGTTGCTGCGCCTTGCTCAACAGGCATTCTTCGGTAGTGAGAATCGTGCCACAGCCATTCACGTCAATCGAGCCACCTTCGAGGACGACGCTAGTTTTGTTGTGCTTTGGGCGGATTTCCTGTGTCCCCGCGACCCCAGACATCAGTCCGCCGATTTTGTCGTCAAGATGCCAGTTCGGATATTTTGCCCAGGCATTGAAGCGGAAATTGATCGCCGAAAGGTTTGAATTCCGTTTTATCTCGCGGGCGGGTCTATCTGCGGCACAGCTTACAAAAATGCAACCCGAATCCCGAACCCAACCACGATTCGTACGCCAGAGATGAAAGCGTACATTTTTCGACAGTGCATTGGCGCGGTCCAGAACCTTACGCGCCCCGCGCCCCGCCGCTGCATCGTTAACAATCAACTCGACGCGTTCATGCCTAGCCAGATGTCGAACGATCTCTGCGTACGCCCAGGGAATCGGGTCGAATTTTCCCGGCCAATCGCCTTGATAATGCGGCCACACGAGCCAGGTAGCATAGTGCGGTTCCCACTCGGCCGGCATGCGGAAGCGGACCATCGTGCTGGAAGCATTTAAAGTATTACTTGAACGGTTGGATCGCGGCATGAAAGTGGTTTGTTACACTGCATGATGAAGCGCGTCGAGTCCTGAAGCCGGCGTTGGTTTTGAGGAACGGACTCCTGCTCAATAAGTGTTATCGAGATGTTACCTCAGTCTAACCTTTGCCGGGCCTGCTACCATCGCTGAATGTTCAATTTTGGAAAACCGAAAACAGTCACCGACTGGTTCGTTCACATCGCCGGGGCCATCGTCGCGATATTCCTTGTCTGGTGGATGCTGCGAATGTACGTACTCTAAAAATCCACCGGGCATAGTCAATTGAGTGTAATCGCGATTTATCACCAGCTAGCGCCTAAAATGATCGTCTTGGAGAAGAATCCGTGACACGAATTGCAGCTTTGGCATTGACGATCGGCATTCTATCCGGCCCCGCGATGTCGCAGCAGGTTGCTGATTTCAGCAGTTACTACTCCGGCAATCGTTACGACTTCTGTCTCACCCACAAGCAACTCTTGAACACTCCGGCGTGGCTCGATGATGAACCGAATCCACCCTTGTCCGCTCGTATTGCGCAGACCGCGGCCCTCAGTTATTTGAGGACCCTGTTCGACGATGCGACAGAGTGGAGGCTGGAAGAAATCAAACTGGTTCCACTGGTTGAGCGATGGCTTTACGTGGTTTCTTTCACCCCACCACCCCGTAATTGCCAAGACTGTATGACCACGCCGTTCAGCATCATTGTCACGATGGATGGCAATCCCGTTGCAGCTACTGCGTCGAGGTGGAAACCGCCAACACTTGCCCAATGAGTGAAATCGGGATGTTACGCCAGTGGTACATTACTCACCGACACGCCGCGCAGAGGTTTGACCCACCGAAACCATAGCTGCAGCAAGCAGGCGATTGCACTTATTGACCCGATCCTATCGTCCATCAATCATGCGGCTGGAAATCGGCGCGTAAGCATCAATTCGCCGATCCCGCAAAAACGGCCAGTTGCGCCGAATATCTTCCAACACTTTCAAATCCACATCGCCCATCAAAATTTCTTCGCGGTCCTGCGCTGCCTCGACGATCACATGGCCAAATGGATCGCAGAAAAACGACCCACCCCAAAATTCCAGCCCCGCGCCCGGCGTCGATTTGCCGCGCACATTCCCGGTTTCAAATCCCACACGATTCACCACTGCCACGTAAACCCCATTTGCAATCGCGTGTGCCCGCTGAATCGTCCGCCATGCGTCGTGCTGGGCCACGCCAAATTCTGCCTTCTCCGCCGGATGCCATCCAATCGCGGTTGGATAAAACAAAATCGACGCTCCCTGCAGGGCCGTCAGCCGCGCGCCCTCGGGAAACCACTGATCCCAGCAGACCAGCGTGCCCAGTCGTCCCACACTCGTATCCAGTGCGCGAAATCCCAGATCCCCCGGTGTGAAATAAAATTTCTCGTAATAAAGCGGATCGTCGGGAATATGCATCTTCCGGTAAAGTCCGCTAAGCTCGCCGTTCGAATCGAAGATAGCCGCCGTATTATGGTAAATCCCCGGTGCGCGCTTCTCGAACACCGACGCGATCAGTACGACTCCATTTTGCCGCGCCGCGTCAGCCAGTTTCTGGCTCGAAGGCCCGGGAATCGGCTCTGCCAAATCGAACAAGGTGTGATCCTCGCGCTGGCAGAAATACTGTGTCTGAAAAAGCTCGGGCAGGCACACAACTTTTGCGCCGCGTCCTGCAGCCTCGGCCACGCGATCCACTGCTTTTAAAAGATTCTGTTCTGGCTCTGGCCCACAGGACATCTGCACCAGAGCCACACGAAATTTCTCAGGGGGCAAGGTTTCAATCTCCGCCGATCAATATAGCATTCGTGTCTTTAGAATCTTGTAAGCTGCCTTAAGACGCAAAAAGCTTCCTTGGCACCCTTTCACATCCTTCCTGTAAAGTAGGGAGTCGGGATTTTTTGCATCGGGCCTGGAGGTTCTCTTGAAACACGGCAATCATGGCGGACATTCGGAAACAAAATCTCACGCTAACGGCGGTCACGGGGGCGAGGGCAAAGATCGCCATCTGCACAACCCGATCGCAGACCGGCTCATCCCGCTTGAGCCGCTCGATCTCAACAGAATCAAATCGATCGACGATCTGGTGCGCGCCATGGCGAAAACTGCCTTCACTGGCCGCCAACTTGGCGAAGCCGCCGATGTTCTTGAAGCGATGGCCCGTGACGAAGAGTGTTTCGTAGTCCTTACGCTTTCCGGCGCAATGACGGTCGCCAAGCAAGGCCTCATCGTTACCGATCTCATCGACCGAGGCATCGTGAATGCTATCGTTTCCACAGGCGCACTCATGGCGCACGGCCTTGTGGAGGCCACCGGCCGGGCCCACTTCCGCTATAACCCCGAAGTCTCCGACGAGGAACTCTACGAGCAAGGTTACAACCGCGTTTATGACACGCTGGAGCCGGAACAAAACCTGGATGATGTGGAAGAAGTCATGTCCGCGGTTCTCGAAGGCTGGGACCACAACGAGATCATGTGCTCCTACAAGCTGAATCACGCCATCGGAGACTATCTGGCAGAGCACGCGCACAATCAGAGAGGCATTCTGAAATCGGCCTACGAAAAGGGCGTGCCAGTATTTGTGCCGGCCTTCAGCGATTCGGAACTTGGCCTGGATACGGCATTGAATAATCGCCTGCGCGAATCGACTGGCCGCCACAAGATCCGCTTCGACCCGTTCGAAGATCTCGAACACTTCGCCGCGACGCTCTTGCGTCAGAAGAAACTCGGTATCATTACCATCGGCGGCGGTGTACCGCGCAACTGGTCGCAACAATTCGGGCCATTCTGCGAACTTCGCCATCGCCGCCTGGGTGAAAATGTTCCCCTCAAGCGCTACCACTACGGCCTGCGCATCTGCCCCGAGCCGGTTTATTGGGGAGGGCTTTCCGGCAGTCCGTATAGCGAAGCTGTGTCGTGGGGAAAATTTGTACCGCCTGCGGAAGGCGGCAAATTCGGCGAAGTTTTCGTAGATGCCACAATTGGCCTGCCGATGATCGTAGCCGCGGTCTTCGAACGTCTGGACAAAAAGGGAACGAAGTCCGCCAAAACCAGAACCGCCACGGCAAAAAGATAGTTTCCCAACAACAAGAGCGACCGAGGTTCCGCGCAGCCTTCCCTCGCACCATTGGAGAAAACTGATCTCCCGCTTTCCGGGATGAGCCCCCGAAACGCACGATCCCGGTGCGACAGGTTACAATGTCCCGCTCACTTCAAAGCGAGACGGCCTATGCGCCGCAAATTGGTGCGGAAGCCGAAGCTCGTTCGATAACCATGCGCTCGAGGAGGCTCAATGAAAGGGTTGTTCGGCATTCTTCTTTTTTCTGTATTGACCTGTTCTTTTATCCACGCACAAGACCAACCTGCCAGCCCAATCCAGCAATCCAACGCCGAAGACCGCATGTTCTTTCCGAAGGACATGTTGTGGGGATGGGCGCAATTCGATCTGGCGCCGCCGCATAACGAAATCGATCCCAACATTTGTGCCGGCAATGCCGGACAGTACGGCGGGGTCAATGCCCCATGCAGCATGTTCGCGCGTTACATGCTTTCCGGCATGCTCGAAGTTCGGCCATTCGGTCGCGGCCAATTGCGCCGCTTCATGGTTTTCGGCGCGCCGTCATTTCTTTTCGGCAAAACCGTTCCGCAAACCCTCTACACCTGGTCGCCGGATGCCATTGGCGTCGAACATTCCTGGGGCGTTGGCATATTCATCGCGAAAGGGTTCGAATTCCGGGTGACGCAGCATTTCCTATTTGACCGGCTTGGTGCGCGCGATACTTACCTCGGTGTAGCCGACCTGGGAAATAACGGCCCCTGGGGCCGCTACATGACCGTAGGCGTCCGCAAATATTTCGGTACAAGACGCTGGTGAAAATGCGGATCGCGTCGTGTGCTAAGCCAGCTAGTGGCTGAATTTGAAATTCAGCCACCACCCTAAGCCTTCTGTTCGCATTTTCCGCTGCGCAATTCTTTATAATTGCAGGTTTCCCCGAATACCTCGGAGGTTTCTAATGGCAGTCTCATACAACGGCGTGCCCATTCCAACCAATGGCAGAAAGATCGGCTACGCCAACGGCAACTATGACGTTCCAGATAATCCCGTGATCCCTTTCATCGAAGGCGATGGCACGGGCCGCGACATCTGGAAGGCGTCGCTCCGAATCTTTGATGCCGCCGTCGAAAAGGCCTATAAGGGCAAGCGCCGCGTGGTCTGGTACGAAGTCTTCGCCGGGGAGAAATCCAAGTCCAAGTTCGACACCTGGCTTCCAGACGACACGGTCGAGGCTATCCGCGATTTCCGCGTTGCCATCAAAGGGCCGCTGACTACGCCGGTTGGCGGCGGCATACGATCGCTCAACGTTGCTCTGCGCCAGATTCTCGATCTCTACTCCTGCGTT
The DNA here is from genome assembly GCA_963734675.1 of uncultured Acidobacteriaceae bacterium. Lineage (GTDB taxonomy): Bacteria > Acidobacteriota > Terriglobia > Terriglobales > Acidobacteriaceae > Sulfotelmatobacter. Next base: position 471,169 of record CAVTHZ010000008.1, on the reverse strand, counting down.
CGCCCGGTGAAGTATTACAAAGGCGTGCCTTCGCCCGTGAAAAATCCCGAGCGCATGGATCTCGTCATCTTCCGGGAGAACACCGAAGACGTCTACATCGGCATCGAGTGGGAAGAAGGAACTCCCGAAGTTGCAAAGCTCATCGATTTCCTAAACAAAGACATGCTGAAGGGCGGCAAGAAGCAAATCCGTAAAGACTCCGGCGTCGGCATCAAGCCAATTTCGATTTTCGGCACGAAGCGACTGGTTCGAATGGCGATCCAACACGCCCTCGAAACAGGCCGCAAAACTGTCACGCTGGTTCACAAAGGCAACATCCAGAAATTCACCGAAGGTGCATTCCGCAAGTGGGGATACGAACTCGCTACCGAGGAATTCCGCGACAAAATAGTCACGGAGCGCGAAAGCTGGATTCTCGACAACAAAGATAAAAATTCCAGCATCTCCGTCGCACAAAACGCCGAACTCGTCGAACCCGGCATGGAATTTGCACCGCTAGCATTTCGACAGTCCGTGGAGCAGGAAGTGAAAGAGGTTCTCGACCGCATCTATTCGACCCACGGTCACGGTCAATGGAAGAAAAAAATCATGGTCAACGACCGCATTGCCGATTCTATCTTCCAGCAGATTGTCACGCGCCCCGAGGAGTATTCCGTGCTGGCCACACCCAATCTCAATGGCGACTACATCTCCGACGCCGCCGCCGCGCAGGTCGGTGGTCTTGGCATCGCTCCGGGTGCGAACATTGGAGATGGCTACGCCATTTTCGAAGCTACACACGGCACGGCTCCGAAATATGCCGACAAAGATGTAATCAATCCCGGCTCGGTGATGTTGTCGGGCGTCATGATGTTTCGCTTCCTGGGCTGGAACGAAGCCGCCGATCTGATCGAAGGCGGCATGGAGCGGACGATCCAGCAGAAGAAAGTCACATACGACTTTGAGCGCCTCATGGAAGGCGCAACAAAGGTAAAAACCAGCCAGTTCGCCGACCACATCATAGAGAACATGGCCGCGCCTGTACTGGTGTAGAAAGAAATTGTGTGATTGGGTGATCGGGTCATTGAGCGATTGCCCGGTCTTTTGATGTGGAGGTCTTCAATCGCAAGATCACACAAGCGCTCAACGGCTCAATTTCGAAAGGACTCATCATGCGCAAGAAAGTAACGATAGTAGGTTCCGGCAATGTTGGCGCGACAGCGGCCCACTGGATCGCCTCCAAAGAACTCGCCGACGTCGTCTTAATCGACATCATCGAAGGCGTGCCGCAAGGAAAAGGCCTCGACCTGCTCGAAGCCATGCCCATTGAAAAGCGCGACTCGCACGTCATGGGCACCAACGACTACAAAGACACCGCCAACTCTGACATTGTTGTGATCACTGCCGGAATCCCGCGCAAGCCGGGCATGAGCCGCGACGACCTGCTGAATACCAATCACGGCATCATGAAGGCGGTGGTCGGCGAAGTCGTGAAGAACTCGCCCAACTGCATCCTGGTCATCGTTTCAAATCCGCTCGACGCTATGGCTCAAGCAGCTTATAAGCTCAGCGGCTTTCCGCGCGAGCGTGTCGTTGGCATGGCCGGCGTTCTGGATTCGGCCCGCTTCCGGGCCTTTATCGCCGAAGAGTTGAAGGTCAGCGTGGAGAACGTGACCGCGTTTGTTCTTGGCGGCCACGGTGACACGATGGTCCCGCTGCCGCGCTACTCGACGGTCGCTGGCATTCCAATCACAGAACTGATCGAGAAATCGAAGCTCGACGCGCTCGTTCAACGTACCCGTGACGGCGGCGCGGAAATCGTGAAGTACCTGAAAACCGGCTCCGCCTACTACGCCCCTTCCGCCGCAGCAACAGAGATGGTCGAAGCCATCCTCAAAGATAAGAAGAAAATTCTGCCCTGCGCCGCGTATCTGCAGGGTGAATACGACATAAATGGCCTCTATGTGGGCGTGCCTTGCAAGCTGGGTGCCAAGGGAATTGAACAGATCATTGAAATCAAGCTGACACCCGAGGAGAAGGCAGGCCTGGATAAGAGTGCGGCGGCGGTGAAGGAATTGTGCGCGGTGATTGGGGTCTAGCAGCGGCACAAAAAGTACGGGCACATCGTTCAATCGCCCGCCGTGCTCACACGTGATGCTTGAGCTCCGCGTAAAGCCCCCATCTATCCGAGGATTTCCGTCGTACCGCTCCTGAACGGATTCACGACCACTACGCCATCCATCTCCTGTCCCTCTTGCAAATCTTCGGTCAGCAGGTAGCGACAGGATGCTGCCTGTGCCGCCGACACGATCAGCGCGTCCCAGAAAGAAAGCTTGAAGTGTGCCTGAATTCGCCACGCTTCTTCCAAAAGCTTAGCGTTCAGCTCGATCGGCCGCCAAGTCATTAAATTGCGGATCTCTGCCTGAAGGTGTTCGCGAGCTGCGGGCCACTTCCGATCCACATTGGCGTAAAACTCGTCCAGCACCTGGAAACTGATGCGGCCACGGCGGCTTTTCCATAACTCAGAACGCCACAGCCGTGCCGCCTCATGCTTTTTTGGATTGGATTCGTCGACTGCGTAGATCAGAACGTTGCTATCCACGAAAACGAGATCGCTCATGGACTTCCTCGCGGGAAAAGTACTTGCCGTCCGTTTTCAAAAAGGGCTTGCGTGCCAGAGCTTCATTCATCGCAGAATCGTAAGCGTCGTCGTCGCGGAAGCGTTCTTTGAGGATATTCGAGAGGAACTGGGACAAGCTGGTGTCAAGTCGCGCGGCCTCGATACGCGCTCGACGGGCTAACTCATTTTCCAGCGTGATCGTGATATTCCGTAGTTCTCTCTTCATAACACGGAAACAGTGTAACACGAGTTCTGTGTTCACTTGGCATAGTTAAGACTAGGGCGGCAATAGTTGATCGGTTGCCAAATTCCGGCCTGGAGGTTTCGGAAGGGCTTTTCTTGAACGCTGTTAAAGAATGCCGCAGCCCCTCACGGCCCGACGATAACTGTGGATTTCTGCTTCCAGAATTCATATTCCAGATTTTGATTTATTCCATTCGTAGAATTGCTCGATGAGCAAAAAGTCGCAAGGACTTGCAATGTCAATGATCTACGGTTTGGATGGAGGATTGCTAATTCTTTGATACTAGAGAGTCCCGGGAGCCACATGCCGCAGGAAGTGTCTGTTTCCTATCAGGCGATCAAGAGCAAAGTGTACCGCCTGATCGATACGTTGGTCGTGGGAGAAAAGTCCGAGATCGATGTACAGGAATCGATTCGCCGATGGTGGGAATTGATCCATCCGGCAGACCGTCCCATTGCCCAGAAGTATTTGTTGATCGTCCTGGGTCGCTCTGCCCAGGCGTTGGACGCCATTGAAGAGGGATTGAACGACGCGACAAACAGCGACGACTGCTGCCAAGTACCGGAGCCGGCCAAGACCTTCAAGCTGGTGGAGAGAGTCGTTCACAAGGCGCATAGCAAGAGTGCTGCACTCAGCCATCCGGTCTAGCGGACTCGGTTTGCACGTCCTGGTCATTCCTACACCCACCCTTGACCAGTTCCCGGCAGTACAACTCACACATATTTCAACTGAAAGATTGCAACAACGGTTCGCGGTGGATGGCTCTCACGCAACTGCCGTAACATAGTGGCAGCAATGCATCTTGCTCTGTACACGAACCGTTTCATTACAGGCTTGCTGGCGGCGATTTTGATTACAGCGGCGGCGCCCATCGCCACATCGGTCTCCGCACAAACCCAGACGACTAAGGGTCCCCTGTTATCGCCCTCCAAGCTTAGCGAGATAAGAGCGACCGGGTCCACGCACTTTACGGAAGCCGAAATTACAGCCGCGTCTGGCCTGATGACTGGCACAACCGTGGACGATGAGGTTTTTCGCAAGGCCGCGCGGCAACTGGGCGAGAGTGGGGCATTCAATGACGTTTCGTACAACTATACCTATTCGTCAGCAGGAACGAAGTTGACCCTCCATGTGGTCGACGCCGATAAGTTTGTTCCCGCGCATTTTGGAGATTTTGTGTGGTTTTCCGATGCAGAGCTGCTTCAGAAGGTGCATGAGCGAATACCGCTATTTACCGGTATGTTGCCCACCTCGGGGAGCCTGCCGGATCAGGTTTCGGACGTCCTGCAGGCTCTGCTGGTGGAAGATAACATTCCGGGGCATGTGGAATATCTGCGCAGCACCAATAAGGACGGCAAGCTGGAGGCGTTTGACTACACTGTGGCGAACATCGTCATTCAGATTCGTCATTTGGAATTTCCCGGCGCCGGACCCGGGGAACTGCCGCAATTACAGGCTGCGGGCCAGAAACTGGCCGGCGCCGATTATTATCCGGCGCTCCTGCACAATCTTGTTGAGAAAAGGGTCCTGCCCATCTACCACGAGCGCGGGTATCTGAAGGCGGCGTGCGCCACTCCTCAGCCGAAAGTTGTGAAGCCTCCTTCCGCAGATGCTTCTGACGAAAAGAGCCAAATTACCTACGTTGATGTAGTCATCTCCATAACTCCGGGGCAGCAGTACAAGGTTGCAGGCTGGGACTGGAACGGCAATAAAAATATCCCGAGCGCTGAACTACAAACGCACATTCACGCCAAGGTTGGAGAAGTGGCAAACACGGTTCAATTGTCTGACGATCTGCGGACTGTGCAAGAGCTCTATGCCTCACGCGGCTATGTAACGGCTACGATCAAAGCCGACGCCCATTTCGATGACAAAGCTGCAAAGGTCGCCTACCAGCTTGCGGTCAGCGAAGGCGATGTTTATCACATGGGAGAGCTGGAATTTCGCGGGCTGGACAACAACCTTACGGTGCGGCTGCGGAATGCGTGGAAACTTCGTGCCGGGGACGTGTACGATGCCAGTTACTTGAATGAGTTCCTGCCTGAGGCCAGAAAGCTTTTGCCCGCCAATATGGACTGGGACGTGGCCAGCCATGTCACGGCGATGACCAAAGACCAAACCGTGGATGTCGATTTGCAATACACTGCAAAAGCGCCGCAGTGAGGACCGAGAGACGATCAACGCGTGCGGCTCGGATCGGAAAGTTCTTCGCCTCGGATGGTTCTGACTACTCAAAATGACAACGCAGATTGGAGGATATGCATGAATCGAGGTTTCCGGCGGTTGGGTATTCTGGCCGTGATGGTCTTTGTGGCGGGGTTGACGTGTACTCCGTCGTGGGCGGGCAGCAAGCGTACTTTTACTGGCGAGGTGGGCGACTCGATGTGCGGCCGGAAGCACATGGAGGAAACGCCCGCTCCTGAGTGCACGCGCGCCTGCGTGGGGCACGGCAGCAAGTACGCGCTGATTATCGGCGAAAAGATTTACACTCTGGATACCTCGGATCAGGCATCTCTCTCCATGCTCGACAAGCAAGCGGGCAAAACGGCGACGGTTACCGGAACTCTTGATGGCGACACGATCACGGTGGACTCGGTGACGGCTAAGTAGAGCTTGGCAAATCATCCGCGCGTACTGTCCAGCTTGTTCGGAAAACCGGAATTGAGAAAGTCTTCTACGCAAACTTGTGTTCGCTGTGATACAGTAAGTCGCGTTTTGCCCGGGGCCCTCCCCCCAAACAGGAACCGGGCATGAAAGACGGGAATCCGCGCCCGCGGATTCCCGCTTTTTTTCGTCCGCCGTTGAAATTCACATTTCCTTTACAAACCATTGTGTTACATTGTGCATTCTCATTGAACTATTTCTCGTGCGGAGGCGACAGAGTTGGGCAAAGACATGGTTCCCAAGCGGATGTTCTTCACCAAAGGCGTGGGGAAACACCGGGAGCGTTTGACGTCGTTTGAATTAGCTCTGCGAGACGCGGGCATTGCCGCACAAAACCTGGTGCGTGTCTCTTCCATCTTCCCGCCGAATTGCAAAATGCTGCCGCGAAAAGAAGGCGTGAAGTATTTGAGCCCGGGCGAGGTTGTGTTTGCCGTGGTGGCGGAGAACTCGACCCATGAACCCCACCGGTTGTTGGCTTCGTCGATCGGCGTGGCGATTCCGGCGGACAAGAATACGTATGGGTATCTAAGCGAGCATCACTCGTTTGGCGAGACGGAAGACGCCGCGGGCGAATACGCCGAGGAACTCGCTGCTGAGATGTTGGCGACGACTCTGAATGTCGAGTTCGATCCCGACCGGTCGTGGGACGAGAAAAAACAGATCTACCGCCTATCGAACAAGATCGTGCGGACCGCGAATGTGACGCAATCTGCCGTCGGCGATAAGCGCGGCTTATGGACGACGGTCATTGCCTCCGCGGTCCTGATCTTTGATTAAAAAGCTCGTTGATTAAACGCTCGTTTCGGAAGGGCATGACTTCGCACTGATCGTGCCTGACAAGCCGTGGCCCTGCTTAAAGGACTGGATTTTGCGCACGTCCGCGCTGCGTTCGTTTGTTCGTTCGTGCTATACTTATACTTTGGTAACCCTTCAGCCCTCCCTGATTTAATCTTCCGTTAACACTTATCCCTTATCATAGAACTGAAAGATAAGCATTTAGCTGACCCAAGAGGAGTATTTTGGATATCGATACGCGTAGGAAAAAGCAGCAAGCTCTCATGACAGAAGCGCTAGAGAGGAAGATTCGATTGCACGCTCAGCGTCGCTACGATGAGCGCGGCCAGGGCACAGGCTCGGCCTTAGAGGATTGGGTGCAGGCCGAGTCGGAGGTCTTAGGCAACAGCATTCTCGCGCCCTTATATCGTCGGAGCAAGGAGCCTGTCAGGGCGCAGGAAAATTATGCTGACGGGGAAGCGGCAGAGGTCGAAACGCAAGATTCTCTTCCAATTTGACTGTGCTGTGCGAATGTCGTCTTCAAGAACCAGGCTGGCAGGAATCCTCTTTTCCCCGATCTCACTGCGCGTTTTCTGTCTCCGCCAGGAAGGTGTCCCGGCACTTCTTTGCCTCAGAAACCAATTCTCCGAACGCTGGGAGTCCTCGCAGCGGCGCCCACACGGAGTCCTTTTCCAAGCCGCTGTACGCGCAAAAGTGACGGTCAAGAGCACTCTTGATCATTTCCAGAGCAACATCTTTACCGCCGCAGTAAGCAAAGTTCTCGGCAACCACATAATGCGTTTCGGGGTCAGGATCGGCCATGGTCCGGGCCGGGGCCTGATCGAACTGGTTCGCCGGCTTCGTGCCACTCAGACAGTCAATCATGGGCTGGAGCTTCTCCTTTGTCGCCATTTCCTTCGCCGCCGCCACATTTCCCTGGCGAATGTATTCTCTGATCATGTTGTCCTCGGAATACTCCGAGCCCGCATCCAGATTTAGAAACTCCACTGCGCGGGCGTAGTTACCCAATTGGTCGAAGGTGAACACGCACGACCGGAACATGTAATTTCCCGGATCCAGCGCGAGTGCTGTATCACACTCGTGCGCCGATTCCTCGGTCGCGCCGCCATAGCGCAGCACGTAGGCCAGCGCGAAGTGCGCATTAGCATTCTCCGGATGCGCCGTCACCAAGGCTTTTGCGGCTTGATAGGCCTTGACGGTCTCCCCTCTTTCGACGCGATTCGTGATCAGCTGGCTCGCCGCACTGACGAGGTTCGGATCGAGACCCAGCGCCCGTTCGAACGCGATGTTGGAGCGCTGAAGCGCTGCGTCACCTCCATTCGAGTAAGCCCCATCGTAATGGTACCGAAGACCCAGCGCTCCCCAGGCTGGCGCATACGTGGGATCGAGTCCCACGGCGCGCTCCAGCATTGCGATCGCGTCTTTATTTGGCTGCGGATCGTGCGGCAGCGCAATGCTGCGCAAATAGAGATCGTAAGCCTCTTCGCTGTTGGGCCGAGTCGCCCCGTCACCGGAGTTCGCTCCCACACCCAAAGCCGGAACCAGCCCTTGCCGTACCCTCGATGTGATCTGGTTGCGCATGGCGATCATGTCCGGCGCCGCCACGGTCATCGTGTCCGTCCAGATAGTGCGGTTGTCGGCCACATCGATGGCTTCCAACGTGATCTGAAGTTGCGAACCTTCCTTCAGGTAATGCCCTGTGACCAAGTCCGTAACGTGCATTTCGCGCCCGGCTTGCTGAAGGTCCATGGTCGCCGGGTCGTACTTGCTGGTGGTAGCAAACGGACGGATGGTCAAGGCCCGGACGTAGCTCAACGAAGTGGCGATCTCATCTGCCAGTCCGAAGCGCAAAAAGTCGAGATCCTTGTCTGCTGCCAAATTCCGTAAAGGAAGAACGGCTAATGTTTTCGCTCCGGGCGTGGAAGTCTGGGCCACCGAAGGCGATTTGCGCCAAATAAAAAACGCCGCCGCAATAATAACGATAACGAGGGCCAGAATCGCGACTGCGCCCGCGATCATTCCATACCGGCGTCCAGTCGAAGGCGCCGGAGTGGCCTCCATTGCCGTGCTCGCTGCGGAGACCCCGCGATTGCTGAAATCTTTTCGCGATGGATCAGCCTGACTGGAAGACACTCCTTCCGATAGCGGCAACGGCAAACGGCCCGATTCCGTATCCCGCTTCAGCCGCTGCAAGTCGCTGCGCATGTCAGACGCGTGCTGGTAGCGCAGATTCAAGTCCTTTTCAAGAGCTTTATTGATGATGTCTTCCAGCTTCGTGGGCAGTTCATGATTCAGACGTACCGCAGCCACCGGCGCGCGGTTCATGATCGCTTCACAAATTACCGCCGAGCTTTCTCCGTGGAAGGGAACGTCGCCAGTCGCCATCTCGTACAACACAGCGCCAAAAGAAAACAGATCGCTGCGAGCATCCAACTCCCGCCCGCGCACCTGCTCCGGGGACATGTACGAGACGGTTCCCAGCATGGTTCCCGGGCTGGTCAAATGCGCATCGTCAAGCGTCTGCGCATTGTTCGCCGAACTCCGTTGCATCCCGCGTTCGCCCCCAACTTTCGCCAAACCAAAATCCAAAATCTTCGCGTGCCCGCGTTTGGTGACAAAAATATTTGCCGGCTTGATGTCGCGATGGACAATTCCTTCGGCGTGCGCTGCATCCAGCGCATCGGCAATTTCGATCGCGAGATTGATGGTTGTTTCGTTCGCCATTGGCCGGGACGCAATCGCGATGCTTCAGCGTCAGGCCGTCAAGAAACTCCATGGCGATAAAAGCATGACCCTCATACTCGCCAATCTCATAAATCGTGCAGATATTCGGATGATTCAACGCCGAAGCCGCCTGTGCCTCGCGCTGAAAACGCGCTCGGGCCAGCGGATCCTTCGCCACTTCGTCCGGCAAAAACTTCAGCGCAACAAAGCGGCGCAGGCTGGTATCTTCAGCCTTGTAAACCACGCCCATACCGCCGCCGCCCAGTTTCTCGATAATGCGGTAGTGCGAGATGGTCTGATCGATCATGGAAAAATGAAATGCTATGTTGAGATCTTCGCCCGAGTCAACGAAGGGAATGTTGAGAAAGTAGGAAGCATCGTCGCCGAAGTGGTCCCGTTTTCACCGCAGGCGCCCACGGTAGGCGGCTCGGATCAACGGTAGGCGTCGTCCGGCGATCCGCCGAAACTATATTCTCTCCACCATTATCTTCTTCACCACGACGTCCTTACTTGGACGATCGTTCCGCCCCCGCGACACCTCGGAAATCTTCTTCACGATTTCCTGTCCCTCGATTACCTCTCCAAACACGGTGTGTTTCCCGGTAAGCCAGGTCGTTGGTGCGACGGTGATGAAGAACTGCGATCCATTGGTGTTTGGGCCGGCATTGGCCATCGCAAGGATTCCGGGCCGGTCGAGCTTATGCGGAGAACCTTTCGTTTCATCCTCGAACTGGTATCCCGGACCGCCCGTGCCGGTGCCTTGGGGATCTCCGCCCTGAATCATGAAATTTGGAATCACGCGATGGAAGATCGTGCCGTCATAAAGCCGGTCTGTCGATTTCTTTCGTGTCGAAGGATGTGTCCACTCCCGCTTTCCCTCGGCAAGTTCCACAAAATTAGCTACAGTCTTTGGCGCATCTTTCTCAAAGAGCCGGCAAGTGATCGTCCCTTCCGATGTTTCCAACGTCGCATATAGTCCGGGTTGACGGGTCATAAATTCCTTTCAAGATGTTTCTGTCAAAAATATTTTCGGCGGCGCGCGACATGGGTCGCGCAGTTAAGAATTTGCAGAAGAAAACTTCAGCCCCAGAGGACCCAGCTTCAGTACTGCACCGGTGCTCACTCTGAGCTTCCTGGCGACTTGCTTGCTCCCGGCCTTGCCGCAGGGCCATGATGCACAGCCTGCCCGCCGTTCTCAATCGTAATATGAATAATCTTGACTGGACGAAACGGTCGATCATTCTGCGGATCAGTCGCCATCCTGGCGATCTGCTTTACCAACTCCACTGTAGCCTCGTCGCACTGTCCGAAGATCGTATAGCCGCCGTTCAAATGTGGCACCGCCACTTCAGTAATAAAGAACTGCGACCCATTCGTGTCCGGTCCGGCATTCGCATACGCCAGTCTCCCCGGGCGATCGAAGGTCAAATCGGAAGAAACTTCATTTTTGAATTTATATCCCGGATCGCCGGACCCATCGCCAACTGGATCTCCTCCCTGAATCATGAAGTTAGGAATCACGCGATGGAAAATTGTGCCGTCATAAAGCGGGACCCGATGCTTGGTGACGCCCTTCCCGGTCTTCCAATCCTTGGTTCCAGTAGCGAGGCCAATAAAATTCGCGACTCCAATCGGCGCTTTGTCCGGAAACAAAGTGCAGTGCATCTTGCCAACGGTGGTATCGATCACGGCCACCGGCTTTCCGGAAGCCGCTGGTTTGGCCGCGGACTGCGCTGCCGCAATCGCGCTCAAACAAAGCGCAACAAAAATCGTCATCGAACTTCGCATAAGTGCTCCTCAGAAATTATTGTGACACAATGCAACTGCGCACCGGGAACCGCTGATTCTAGCATGTTGCACACACCCGCCTCGGCCAAAGGATCCGGCTGTAGTCGCCTGATCTTCCTATATGTCCGGTGTTGCCCCTAATTCATCTTTGACTAGACTAATTTCATGACGGCCGAAGAAGCTGCCGAGTTGATCAATCTGTTGGAAGAAAACGGCATCGAGGTCTACGTGGATGGCGGTTGGGCGGTGGATGCGTTGCTTGGTGAGCAGACGCGCGCGCATCAGGATCTCGACATTGCCCTGCCCCAGAAGCACATTGCTCGATTGCGCGACTTGCTTAGTCGCAGAGGCTATCGGGAGCAGCCGCGACCTGACACTTGGGAGTGCAACTTTGTGCTCGCCGACGCGCGCGGGAATGAAGTCGATGTTCATTCCTACACCCTCGACGACGTGGGCGACAACATCGGAGGCGTCGAGTACAAGCGTGAGCACCTAACAGGAAGGGGTGTCATCAATAACCATCCAGTTCGATGTATCTCCCCAGAATGGCTGGTCAGATTTCATTCAGGCTACGTACTCGACGAAAACGATTATCGTGATGTCCGTGCGCTATGCGAGCGATTCGGAATTGTCCTGCCCGATGAATATCGCAGATTCATCAAATAGTGGTGCGGATGTGGTCTCGGTAATGCGTCAGTTGGCGAAAACATCAACTACGCTCATCTTGTGCCCCAGCGCTCGCGGCCTCACGGCATAGTCTTTCCTCACTTGCGTTCAACCGCCGCTCCCTGCATCTCCCGGCTCACCCGCTCCACCTCGCCAAATACCCGCAACAAGTTCCCGCCCAGAATCTTCTTGATATCCGCCTCGCTATACCCACGATCCAGCAACGCCTGCGTAATCTTCGGCAAATCCGCCGCCGAATCGATCCCCTGCGGCGTAGCCCCGCTCACGCCATCGAAATCGGATCCCAACCCAACATGATCCACGCCCGCAACCTTCGCAATGTGATCGATATGATCGATCAAATCTTTCAACGGCGGCCGCGGAATCTTCGCCGTCCACTCCCGCTCAATGCGATCCACATCGACATACCGCACCGGCTTGCCCTCCGCCCTGAGCGAATCGATATATTTCTGCACCGCCGCCTGTTCATCTTTCTGCTGCGCCTGTGCCGCTTTCCAGTAATCCTCATCAACAAATCCAGAGAAAAAATTCACGTCAATCACGCCGCCATTCTTGGCCACGGCCCGCAACATATCGTCGGTCATATTTCGTGGTGCATCTGTCAACGCACGCGCCGAAGAGTGCGATGCGATTACAGGCGCTTTCGTCACAGCAATCGCATCCCAAAACGTTTTATCGGCGACATGCGAGATATCCACCATCATCCCCAGCCGGTTCATCTCCAGCACTACCTGCTTGCCGAAATCGGTCAGGCCGTTGTGATGCTGCACTTTCGGATCATTGATATCCCCCGACGAATCCCCCCACTCATTCGTGTTCGACCACGTCAGGGTCATGTAGCGCACGCCCAGCCGGTAATAATCGCGCAGGAGGTGCATGTCATTCTCGATCGAGTGTCCGCCCTCAATTCCCATCAGCGCTGCCAGCTTGTGCTCGCGATGCGCGCGCTCGATATCGGCGACAGAAAACGCCATCATCATCCGGTCCGGATGCCGTGCCGCCTGTTGGTAAACGGAGTCGATCAAATCAAATGTGTGCCGCGCAAAATGACCCTGATTCGTATCCGGATCCACCCAAATTGAAAAAAACTCCGCGCTAAGCCCGCCGCGCCGAGCTTTATCGAGACTGATATGCCCAACATCGTTTGGATCGGTCGAACCGATATCGAATCCATCGTCGAGAAAGCGCTGGGGTGTATCGGCGTGCGTATCGACTACAATCGCCGAATTCTGAATCGCTTGCGCTCGGGCGCCGACCTGCGAATCCGAATCCGAGTTGGAGCCTTGACCTGCAACAAGAGTGGAAAAGACGATTACGATTGAAAGAACATACAGAGCGTGACGAGTCATAGTTTTTTGGCTTGCCCCAGGCACATGATTCTATAGCTGACCGAACCTACGTGGAAGAGCAGACGATTAGGGTTGTGATCTGGGCATGTCGCAAGCGCGGCACAAAACCTGGGCGAGAAAAGCAGTTCTGTGGCGTTCTCAAATGTCTGTTCGTTATCGCAGAGCCGCCAATCCGCTCTGAATACAATGCTCCAAGGCCTGACCGGTATCGATTACCGTTTTCTGCTCCGCGATCGCCTCGAACTGCGCTTTCATCCGAAGGTAAAGATCGAAATCACGGTTCGACGCAGGATGCCTCACATCCTCCTGCAACCGCGCCCGCGCAACGTTCTCCTCACACACGCACTCAAGAATGCGCCAAGGCTGATGCAACGAATCTGCCGCTCTCAACACATTCTCGATCTGATAACGCCTTGAAAACGTCCGTCCATCGAGAAAAATCATTTGCTTCGGATCGCTCCGCAATAAATATGCCGAGAGCTCCAGCATAAGTTGCAAACAGAAATCGTCTTGCTTCGTCGAGTATTCGATCTCGGTCGGCGCAAATAATGCGGAACGGATTTCGTCCTTGCTTACCACGCGGCCCGCAGTATTCGCCGCCAACGCGCGCGCCAGCGTGGTCTTGCCGGAGCCCGGCAGTCCCGCCATAATTACGATCATGTCTTATTAAATCACGCGTTAAATCACGCGAGATCAGAAAGGAATCGTCCGCTGCAAGGCAGTCATCCATAGAACATTGTCGAATCTCGTAACACAGGGAGAAAAGAATGCCATTGGTTCGCATCGATCTGCGGGAAGGGAAGTCCGAGGACTACAAGAAGGCAATCGCCGATGGCGTACACAAGGCGCTTGTCGAAGGAGCCGGCGTACCCGCCGATGACCGCTTTCAGATCATCACCGAGCATCCGCCTGGCGCCATCATCTGTGATCCAAAGTATCTTGGGATCTCGCGCGGCGATAATGCTGTCATCGTGCAGATCACGCTTTCGGCTGGCCGCAAACTCGGGCAGAAAAAACTTCTATTCCGGCGCATGGCCGAAATCCTCGCAGAAAAACCCGGACTCCGGCCAGAAGATCTGATGATCAATCTGGCCGAAGTAGCTTGGGAAAACTGGTCGTTTGGAAACGGAGAAGCGCAGTACGCGCAGTGATGCTTAGTGGCTGTCGGCGCTATCGGCGGTTATGGTGCCCGGCTCTGGACGATCCACCGGCACAATGTCCTGCGTCTCACGCCAGTCGGCATAGCGAGCGGAAACCATAATGTGGAATACCCACTGGTGGCGTTCCTCTTCAGGCTCAACCAGGCCGAGCGCCTTCATGTAGAAGAGGTAATGCTCCATCCAGTGAATCTGCTGGTCTGTCATGCCGCGGCGCTGCAAATCGACGGTCAGTCCCGCCAAATGCGACGAAGCAGTATCTCCTTCGAAAGGAGCTGCGTTGCGATTATGGCGCCGAAGCTTTTTCTGAAGCTTTACCGTGCGCACCGCTGAATTCACCTGAATCTGAGCGTGAAAACGATTGTAGTAAGCCTGCGATAAATCCTGCACAAAATCGCGAGTCCAGGGACGGCAATATCGCCGCGAGGGATCGAGCCGGGGGTCGAAGCGCAGCGTCTCACCGGCTATGATGGGCTGCAACGCGCCGCTTACCTTCAGCGCTTCAAGTTCATCGTCGTCCTCAATGCGAGGCAGTTCCAGCCGGTCGACTTCAGCATTCTGCAATAACAAGGATTCGTGCGAGGGGCGGAACATCGGGTTCCACAACGTCCAGTGCAAGCGATGGCGCCGCGCGTGATGCAACGCCCTGTGGTGCAACGTGGTGGTAGTTGCTGCAAACAGCGGGCAGCACAGGCATGCCAGCAGTGCGAGCAGAGTCAGTGGGCGCAGTGTTCTCAAGTATCGGATTCCGTATTCTGCCGCTGGGGTGTCGCCCTGCGACTGTTGGAACATTCTAAGCTATGGAGTCAAGCGGCCAAACCATTTCCTGCGAACCGGCAATTACGAGCGTGCCATTGGAGGTGACCGGCGCTGGTTACCGCACTGTTACTTGCCTTGTGTTTCATCACGCTCGCTAATTGAGAAAGCACGCCAAACGCCAACCCAGACGCCGCGTTAGCCCGAACTCATGTCCTCCGCAGGCAACAAGTTGGCGGTGGTTAGATACGAAAGGGAATTGACAAGTTGCTGCAGGATGACACAAATCGCCGTTCTGAATGAGGGAAAACAACCATGTCCCGCTCGAGATGTTCCGCCGTTCATGTCGTTTGAAATTTGTTGTATGTAGTCCCGGTCCGCGGTTGAGATATCTGGAAAGGAAGCAAACGGGTTACATTAGTAACCGAAAAGTACCGTACCTGTATGCGAAGGGAGTTGAATCAAATTGGATTTGATGGGCAGCCGCAAATCGTCCTTCTCTTGCGCGTCGAGAGGCAGATGTGAACATGAAACCAATCTAGCGTCGAAACAAATCGCCGATTGCCTGCGCCATCACCGCTCCGCCCACTTCCGAAATCGCATTGGTGAGCGGAATGTCCTTGGGACACACTTCAACGCAATTCTGCGCGTAGCCGCACTCCTGAATTCCCCCGTCGCCCATCAGAGCGGCCAATCGCTCGCGCTTCAACCCTTTTCCCGTGGGATGAGTATTGAAGAGCCGCACCTGTGCGATCGTCGCCGCGCCGACAAACCCGGTATCCTCGTTGAACTGGGGACAGGCTTCCATGCAGCAGCAGCACGAAATGCAGCGCGAAAGCGGATATGCCCGTTCCTGCTCCGCCGCCGTCATTCGCGGTCCGGCGCCGAGATCGTACGTGCCATCCACTGGCACCCATGCTTTAACTGCTTTGAGATTTTCGAAGATCACGTTACGATCGACCGCCAGATCGCGAACGATCGGGAATTTTGAAAATGGCTCAAGTTTTACCGGTTGCTCGAGATTGTCGATGAGGGCCGAGCACGCCATGCGGGCCCGCCCGTTGATCAGCATCGCGCACGAGCCGCAGACCTCTTCAAGACAATTGGAGTCGTACGTGATGGGCGTAGTCTGCTTGCCATCGCGTGTAACCGGATTGGCAGCGATCTCCATCAAAGAGGAGATCACGTTCATCCCGGAGTGGTAAGGAAGTTCGAATTCCTCCCAATACGACTTGGAGGTGGGAGTGTTCTGACGCTTGATTTTGAAGAGAACGGATTTGTTAGCCATTAGTTTTCGTACTCAAAAGCTCTGTCATCGTGAGCGAAGCAAAGAACCTATGCAAAACCGTCACTTTGCCACATCGTATTTCCTTGGCCGCGGCGGGATCAGCGACACATCCACCGGCTCAAACTCAAACTTGGGCTCATCCGCATCCGGCGCAAAATACGCCTTCGTGGTCTTCAACCAATTCTTGTCGTCGCGTTCTGGAAAATCCGGCTTGTAATGCGCTCCGCGCGATTCGTCCCGCATCCGGGCGCCCTGGGCGATCACGCGCGATAGTTGCAGCATGTTGTAAAGCTGCCGCGTAAACACCACGCTGGTATTCGCCCACTGCGTGCGGTCGCTAAGGTTCACGTTCCGCACCCGCTCCAGCAACTCCACCAGCTTGGCATCGGTCTGCTGAAGATTTTTGTTGTAGCGGATGACCGTGCAATCCTTGGTCATCAACTCGCCCAACTCGTGCCACAGCTTGAAGGGATTTTCCGTCCCCTGATTGTTCATCAGGCCGGCATTCGTCTCTTCCTGCTTCTTGCGCTCGGCGTCAAAAGCGCCACTGCCGTCGCCGGATCCTTGCAGTCCGCGAGCATACTTCACCGCATTCGGCCCGGCCGCGCTTCCACCGTAGATGCACGAAACCAGCGAATTCGCGCCCAAGCGGTTCGCACCGTGATACTGATACTCGCACTCGCCCGCAGCAAAAATTCCAGGAATATTCGTGGCCTGCCTGAAATCCACCCACATGCCGCCCATCGTGTAGTGCATACCAGGAAAAATCTTCATGGGCGTATCTCGCGGGTCGTCGCCCACGAACTTCTCGTAAATCTCCAGAATCCCTTCCAGTTTGCGGTCCAGAATCTTGCGATCGATATGCGTCAGGTCGAGATACACCATCGGCTTGCCGTCAATGCCGAGGTTGTGCTCGAACACCACCTTAAAGATGGCCCGTGTAGCGATATCACGCGGCACCAGGTTTCCATACTTGGGATACCACTCTTCCAGAAAATACCAGCGGTCTTTCTCTGGAATCGCCTTCGCGTCCCTTTTGTCGCCCGCGATCTTCGGCACCCAAACGCGCCCGCCTTCGCCCCGCGCCGACTCCGACATCAGCCGCAGCTTGTCTTCACCGGGAATGCAAGTGGGATGCACCTGAATGAACTCGCCATTCGCGTAGTAGCAGCCCTGCTGGTACAGCGCCGATTGCGCCGAACCTGTACATACAACCGAATTGGTGGACTTGCCAAAAATCGCGCCGTTGCCGCCGGTAGCAATAATGATCGCGTCGGCTGGAAACGTCCGCACTTCCATCGACCGCAAATCCATCGCGCAAATCCCGCGACAGACACGGTTTCCATCGAGCACCGCCGACAAAAATTCCCAATGCTCATACTTTTTTACTTTTCCTTCCGACTCATACCTTCGCACCTGCTCGTCAAGCGCGTACAGAAGCTGCTGCCCGGTGGTAGCGCCGGCGAACGCCGTGCGGTTATACAAAGTTCCGCCGAACCGCCGGAAATCCAGTAAGCCTTCCGGCGTGCGATTAAACGGCACGCCCATGCGATCGAGCAGATCGATAATGCCGGGGGCAGCCTCGCACATGTCTTTCACGGGAGGCTGATTCGCGAGAAAATCACCGCCGTAAACCGTGTCGTCAAAATGCTGCCAGGTCGAATCGCCCTCGCCCTTCAAATTCTTCGCGGCGTTAATTCCGCCCTGCGCGCACACCGAGTGCGACCGCTTCACCGGCACAATCGAAAATAGGTCGACGCTCGCGCCCATCTCGGCCATCTTGATCACAGCCGAAAGCCCGGCCAACCCCCCGCCGTTAACAATGATCTTCGGACCCGCCATCAATTCACCGTCTTTCCAGAAACTGCGCCACGAACTGCGCCTTGACCAGACTGATGAACGGCCGCGCTGGCTGCCGTGCCCGGCTCCATCAACTGCTGCGGGCGCGAGCGGAACGTGGCCAGGCTCCACAATCCCACTGCGCTCAAAAGGAAGAAGAATGCGATGCACACCGCTAGAAATCTCTTGCGCGCGACCTCGCCCGAAACAATCCCCCACTTCGCGCAGAACAACCAAATCCCGTAGGCGAAGTGCCAGGAGGCGGCAATCAATCCAACCACATAAAAGAGGAAGAGCGCGGGCTGATAGACCTCAGCCTGGACTTTGCCGAATGATGCCATCGGGAATGCGTGCAAATCGATTCCGCTAAACCGCATGGTCCACGTATGCCAGACGATGTAGACGAAGGCTATGCCACCCGTCCACCGCTGCGTCGTGTACATCCAATTGCCCGACCAAGGATACTCGATGGTGTTCCCTTCGCCGCGATACCAGATGTAAAACCCATACAGCGCGTGATACGCGATCGGGAGCCAGATTCCAAACAACTCCAGAAAAAAAACCAGCGGCAAATTACTCAGAAAGGTGACCTGCCGCGCGTAAGCCTCTGGACCGCCGATGGCCGACGCATTCGAAATCAGGATGTGCTCAAAAAGAAAAGCGCCCACCGGCACAATGCCTGTGAGCGAATGCAACCGCCGCAGAAAAAACGACGTACCGTGTCCGGCCCGAAGCGGCGCTACACCTTTGATATTCGTTTTACCTAAACCGGGAGCCGTAGAACTGGCCGCTGACGCCACGTAACGCTCCTTATGAGTTCGATGATGAGAAGATAACTTTTTATTATCTTTCTGTAAGACAACTGAGTCAAGGAAGCGACCCTCAAATTCGCAGCGGAGACTTCAAGAAGTAGTGATGCGCGTCCTCATCATTGGCGGAACCGGTTTCATCGGACGATATGTCGTCCGCCAGATGGCCGATGAAGGCCACCAGGTCACCATCTTTCATCGCGGCAGGACAACCGCCATTTTTCCTAGAACGGTGTGCGAAATTGTCGATCCAAACTCTGCATTGCCGATCGTGGGATTTCCCAATGAAATCATGGATGCCGCTGCGGATATCGTTATCCACACCATGGCGATGGGACTGGCCGAGGCAAAGGCAGCCGTGAGGGCATTCGCAGGGAACACGAAGCGGCTTGTGGTTCTCAGCAGCGGAGATGTTTATCGTGCCTATGGCCGCTTTATCGGGATTGAGCCTGGTCCCGTCGAGGAAGGTTTGTTATCGGAAGATTCGCCGTTACGAACGGTTCTGTTTCCCTATCGCAAGCAGGCGCCGTCGACTGAAGCCCTGCAGTACTGGTACGACAAAATTCTCGTTGAGCAAGCCGTGCTGCGTAGCGAGACTCTTCCCGCAACTGTGCTGCGTCTGCCAAAAGTGTACGGACCGGGAGGCAACGCCGATCTCGCAACCGTGTATCGCTTTCGCCATCGTCCCACTTGGCGATGGACGCACGGATACGCAGAAAACGTGGCGGCAGCAATCGTACTGGCAGCGACAAGTCCGGCGGCCTCTGGCCGCGTCTACAACGTTGGAGAAGACTACACTCCAACGGTCGCCGAGCGATTAACCTGGATGCCCGAATCGAAGATCGAGCCAGACATCGACTGCGCGAACAACTTCGCTCAAGACATCGCCTATGACACAACACGCATTCGCCGTGAGCTTGCTTTTGAAGAAAAGATTCCGGAGCAAGAGGCGATCCTTAAAACGCTGCAAAGCAATCGCTGGAATTCCTAGAAACGAGCAGACAAAGGAGCTTAGTCGACTTTTACCTGATTCTCGTACCACTCCAGTAGCGCCCGAAACGCCTTTCCCCGATGGCTGAACTTCGCCTTCTCCTCGGCGCTCAACTCGGCGAAGGTCTTCTTGATCGACGGAAAATAAAACAGCGGATCGTACCCAAACCCGTTCGCTCCGCGCGGACCATCGAGAATAATCCCCTCTGCACTCCCGCGAAACATGGCCAACGTCTCGCCATCCCGCGCTGCCGCCAGCACGCAAACAAATCTACCGGTTCGCTGGCTCTCTGGAATCCCTTTCAGTTCCCGCAACACGCGAGCATTGTTCGCGTCGTCATCGGCATTCTCATCCGCCTCATGCGGATCCTTATTATGTAAGTCCGGCGCGGCGTACCGCGCCGAGTGTACGCCCGGAGCCCCATTCAGCGCGTCGATCTCCAACCCCGAATCATCCGCGATGACGATCTCTCCGGGAACATGCCGGCTATAAGCCTCCGCCTTCTTTCGCGCATTGGCCTCAAACGTCAACCCATCTTCGACAACCGCAGGCAGGGAAGAGAAGCCTGGAATTCCTGCGACCTCCACGCCTTGACGAAGAGCTGCACCCGCAAAGTCGCGGAGCTTTCCTGCATTTGAAGTAGCAATAAGAATCCGCATCAACTTCCTGTTTCGCTCTTCGGAATCCAGGAAACATCAATTTCATACTGGGTAAACAGGACCAGTAACGCGAGCGCCAGTAACGAAATCCATGCTCCAACCTTCCGTTCCCACGTTCGGGAGAAAACAATCTGCACCCGGTTCATCCCCCGCTCAACCGGAACCAACATCTGTCCTGTGACTTCGCGCGTCCCAGTTAGTACGTCATGCCCGTTCACCTGCACAAGCCAGGCGGGGTAATTCAACAACTTGATCACCAGATTGTCCGGCTGCGACATCTCGGCTGTAAACGCACGGTGCTCCGCTTTCCAGTCTGTAACCCGTATCGCTGCTTTCGCTGGACCTTCTACGGTCACACGTCTCGCGTCTTTATCGAGCTTGGCAGGCGTCGCTCCTATCGGAGCATATTCCTCAGTACCCTCGTATCCCGCTCCAGTGGCGACGTTGTCCTGCATCTCACGCAAGTCCGCGGCTTGGTCCCACCACGGCGGCTGAAAATGATAACCCGCCGCCGCAATCACGCTCAGCATCACCAAATACAATCCAACCCGCATCCACCACCGTTTCACTGCGATTACCAGAAACAAACTAAATGGCACTCCCATGCAAAGCAGGAATCGCCAGGGGAACTGCATGAACTGCAGTTTCGGCAGCACATCCCACAGCGGGTTTGTAAATGGCAACATGAAGACCGCGCAAACCATGGCCCACGAAACAAGCGACCACCAAGCCCCCCGCACTTGCCACTTCCTCGCACACCATGCCAGCGACAACGTCAGCACAATCTCAGCCGCTGCCAGCGACGAAACGAGGAAATTGAACGCGTTATGATCTTTATCTCCGGTGCGCGTGAAAAGAAAACTATCCACCGGCCGCGCGCCAAATGAAACCGCCTGCGCAATATCCACCCACTTCTGTTCGTAAGCCACCGGCACCAGATAAAACGCTGCCAAGCCCGCACCCAAAATCACGGCAACCACACCGGTCCCCAGCAACCGCGCCGACCGCCGTTGCCACGCAATTACCACCACTAGCAGCGCAAATGAGTAGTGGATCATCACCGCGGCAGGCACATTCACCAGCCAGGAAGCCGCCAGCACCAGTGCGAGCAGAGGAATCTTTCGCCGCATTTTCGATTGTCCGTTCTCATCTCTCAATAAAATCAGCAGCAGCAACGGTAACAATACGGCGGCTAGCAGCTCTGCAAAAGCGCTTCGCCAATAAACAATCAGCAGATGATATGGATTCACCGCGTACAAAACTGCCACGCAGGTCGCATCGCGCAGCGTGAGCCAGCGTCGCGCCAGAACAAACATCGAGCCACCTGCCGCCACCAATACAAGCCAGATGTAAATGCTCGGAACCAGAACCCAGGGAAAGATTGCGCTGAGCGCCGCGCCAATTGTCCACGACGCTGGTGGATAAAAAACGAATCGAGGCTCTCCGTAACCAAACTGCGCCAGCGCGGCCCATCGCGGATAAAAGACTCCCTCTCTCCACTGTGAAAGCACCTCCAGCCACGAATACAGGTGAAACTCCACATCGTGTCCGGAAGGTGTTCCGAAAAAAAGAATGGGATTTCCACAGCAGATACAGCCGCGGCAATCGAGAGGATCGGGGCCCAAAGCAGCTTTTTTCGCGGCGCACTCAACGCGTTTCTACGTTCCCGCAAAGTCTCGCCCCTGAGAGACCTCGGATTTGTCGATGAACTTTCCGCCACAAGTTCCCGGCGTTCGCACGGATCTCACGCCGAGAAAATACTCGCACAAACGCCGATCATACAGATGACATTTTTTCATTCAGTTTTAATATTGATGAAACCATTGCGCAACAGGGATCGTTTACGGTACTCGCATTGGGGTGGAACAGACCGCAGAGGATTGAGGGATTCAGCCAGGAGACGGGGCTGGATTCCTCCATCCTTATAAGCCACTCTGCAGGCCTCTCCCAAACAGATAGTTTAGCCGCGCTTTGACCGCCCGCCGATTTCTCTGCCAGCCAGCCAGCCCACTCTCCCGCCACGAGAGGCCATTTTTCAACCACGCGAGGGCAGTGTGGTGGCAGTGCTTCAGAGCTGCCTAATCGGAGGATAAGTTTAGAAAATGCGTGAAAGAGTGATTCTGGGAGCTGAGGTGAGTTTGTTGCGGGAAGAGAATTATGCTGGATAACAATCAATGAACAGTCAGTCTAGCCCTGGCCGGTGCTAGCTTTTACTGGGCGACACTCTCGCCACTTCGCTGTCGCTGCAATTCGCCAAGAAACGCCTCCCGCTGCATCGCCGTACCCTGACGAATTAATTCGAGCAACGGATCTTCCATATTCATATTCTCTTCATCGGCGCTCGCTTCGCCGCTGAACTGGCTCAAATCTGCTTTCAATTCTCGTGGAGAAACATCCATTTGCGGGGGGTCCGTGCAGCTTTGCAGAAAACTGATTAAGTTCTCGACCTGCGCCCGCTGCTCCTGCGTGCGCGAAGGAAATTCCACTCCCATCCCCTGTCCTGGATGCATTACTCGCACCATCCCCTCGGTATGTACGGCCATCTCGCCTGCCCGCAGGCACAGGTCAATCAACGCATGCTCCGGAAAGGGGGATTCAGTCTCAACATAGCAACCGCCTAGGCTGAGATCAGTCAGCTTGCAGTGCGGAACGGTCTCTTCCACGGCCGTGCCGTTTGCCGCTGTGGTCTGCAACCACGCCTGCAGGTCGCGTTTCACGTTCGCGTCCAGATCGAGAAACTTCACTCCCGTCTGTCCGTTCTCTTTTGCCCATGCCACTTGTCCGTGAGCATCGATCTGCAGCCCGCCATCGGGCAACTGAAAGCGGAAATTCAGCAACGCTCCTGGAACCTGTACTTCCGCAGTCAAGACGTCCATCCCGGTTTCGCTGAGATCCAGCAGAATGCCCTCAGCCTTGCGAGTATCCGGCAACATCACATCCACCGGCGCCTGCACCGGAACCCGGTACGCGCGCCGCCGTTCCCGCGTCAAGAGCGCGAGGAGCGCCCGCAGGCCAGCACGGGTTGCTACTTCTGAAAGGGGTTTGTAAAGAATGAAATGTGCGCCCGCGTTGAGTACTTCCCGCGTTTGGCTGGGATTGATACAAGCGCGACCGTCACCGGCTCGCGCTCCAGGTTCAGCCTGCAAGCTTCCGCGTAGACTTCGGAAGCGGTCGCAGCGTTCTCATAGTCCAAAATAAGCGTGTCGCATTTCTGTTGTCGAAGCCGGTCAATCGCACTCCCGGGATCGCTGAAGCGTTCCACCGCCATTCCGAGCGTAGGCAGAGTCTGGCCCAGCACCTGAGACGCGGAATCGTCGCTGGACAATAGCAATGCCAGAAGAGTCATAAACAAGATTCCTGCTGAATCACAGCCCGATTACGGCCACCGCGGCGCCGTAGGCCGGCCGCCCTTGCCGGCCGAACCAGAGGCTCCGGCCCCCGCCTTTGCCGCCTCGGCCTGAGGGCTAGCATCGTCCACCTCCGCCAACACGGCGTTGTCGTCGTCGTCATTTTCTGCGAGCAGAGGCGCTACCTCGCGGAGCTTCTCCGCTGCCTGCTGGAGCATCTCGATCTGCTTGCCCAGTTGTGCGTATCTCGTCTGCTTCTGCCGCAGTACTTCATGAATATCCTTCATACGACCCCCTCACCCGACTCTAGAAAGGCGCGGCTGTGCGGTCAACGGTAATCCCCCCCGCCGGGTTACTGGGGTAATTGTTAAAGCTCGTACGTCGGCAAGTCTTCCCAAAATAAAAGTGTCTTAAAAGAGAAAAGCCTCGCGAATTGCGAGGCTTTCAAATAACGATTGAGTCTTCTGCTAGGTTTTCATTCTCCGGTGCAGTACCCCGGCGAGGCCCAGCAATCCTGTTCCGAGCAATCCCAGCGTACCCGGCTCGGGAACCACCACAATATTCGTATCGCCGCTGGAAATCATCGTGCTCCCGTTAAAGAAGCCGATCCCGGTGTTGATCGTCAACTGGGTGGTAGCCCCATACACCGTAACCCCGGTGTTGTACCAGGTTCCACTGATGGCACCCGTTAATTGGTATTCGTGCGTGCCATTGGCCAAATTGATCAGGGTCCAGGTCACCGGACCGGTAAACGATCCACTAAGATTACCCCGTTTGGAATTCCGCCCTGGCTGCCATTCCCGGTAATGACAAAGGATCCTCCACCGTTGAATGTTCCGCCCATTTGCAGACTTCCAGAGGCTAACGTTCCGGTGGAAAAAAGTCACGCTCCCGAGTCCACCCTGGATCTGACCCAATCCATTGAGCCCGACCACGCTGGTAAGTTCAGAGCCGGTCAAGCTTAGTCCCGGCATTGCTGCCCGCGAGTACGCCGCCGTTGTTTGAGAGGTCTACCTGGTCTGCGAATGCAGCGATCGGCAGGGATAACGCAAGAATTGCCAGTAAAACGATGCGCTTCATCGAAACTTCCTCCTGAACCTGGTTCAACTGCGTTCACGTATGGAGGATCTACTCCTCCGTTGGGGGCCAGAGGTGAAACTACATCGAAAAATTACCATGCACCTATAGTGCCAAAATTAGACAAAACTTAACCTATTGATTATACAGATGTTATTTACCCAACCGCTTTTTAGCTCCCCGAAAAACAGCGCAAACTGCTGCACACTAATGCTCCTGCCTTTGCGTTTTTGGCCACTAAATCCCGGGAATTCCCTTAGGTGCCCGGTGCCACGCCACAGCACCGAAGTAGTGTAATTCACAATCCGAATCGAGGCAAGTACTCTTGCAGTCGAGCAGTTCTGGGGGAGGGCTGCTCGGGCGTCCCGCGACTCGCGAGAGTTCGGAACTGTTAATTTTTTGCCTAGGAAGATATCTTGGCAGGAAGGCTACTAGAACTTATTCGTGGCCGCCATCGATTCGGGTGACCGCTCAATCAGGTTCCGCAAGCGATGGGAAAGGTTCGTCGCCAACGAACGGTAAAAGCGCGATGCCAAGTGGGGGAAGAGTTCAAACAGCGATTCCAACGTCGGTCGATCCAGGCGGTAAGCTTCCAGATCTTCGTGGGCAACCACATTGGCGCTCGCCGGAGCATCCTCGAGGAATGACATCTCCCCGCAGATTTCCCCGGGCCCAATCTCTCGAACCCCGTGCGTCTGGATGTGCACTCGGGCCTTCCCCTTCAGCAAAAGGTAAACCCCGTTCGACTTCTGACCCCGTTGCACCAGAGCCTGGCCCTTGCGAAAGCTCGTTCGCGTAGCTTTATCCGCCACCAACGCCCAATCGTTGGGTGTCAGATAAATAAGGCCGTTCTTCGAAGAAGACAGCAACATCACTTCATGTTCGATCACTTTTCGGCATGGGTGAGAACCCGAATTTCGCTTTTACGACCACAGAATTCGTTTCAGCCTAGCAGAAAACGGCACAGTCCGGACTCTCCGGCAAACGAACGCTCTACACCGAAGTACTCACCCCTGTATTTCTGCATCCAATTCAAGCCATGCCCTTAAGCCAACAATTTGCCTGGCTGCTCGTACTCTCTATTCCGGTGGCCTGCATCGCCTGGACCATCACCCACGAAGAAGTTTTTCGCGAGCCCCGCGACTACTGCCATGATCAATCGAAGCACGCCCAGTCGCCTTTGCGCCGCAAATTTTTCTACCTCTTCACGTGCGAGTACTGTTTCAGTCACTACATAGCCGCATTGTTTCTTGTCGTCACCCGCTTCAAACTGCTCTACACGGACTGGCGCGGCTATCTCGTGGCGCTGTTCGCTCTGGTGTGGGTAGCCAATCAATATATGAGCATCTACAACCGCCTGCGCCTCGATATCAAGCACGAGCAAGTACAAATCCGTGCCAAGGAGAAGGAAGAACCCGCCAGCGATCAAAAGCGCAGGCCGGAGCGCGCCGCATGAAACGACCATGCCAATGGACTCTTCTGGCGCATGCTGCCCCAGCCGAAAAACCTCGTATATAATCGAACCACCATCATCGAGCCGCCGAAGCGCCCTTAGCTCAGCTGGATAGAGCGTCTGGCTACGAACCAGAAGGTCGGGAGTTCGAATCTCTCAGGGCGCACCATCTCATCTCGTTTCTGTTACTGCGGGCGTTCTCAGTGTTGCGATTCATCCAGCAATTGCTTCAGATATTGCTGCCATATCGCAGCCCAAGTATGTGTGCCGTGGCCGTGCGTCTGCTCCGAGGTAGCAATCAATACGAAGTGGCCTTTCTTGACACGTTTGATCTCCTTTTCCGCGATTCCCAACTCCGGCGGATTGATGAAGTCGTCAGCCGAATTGACGAACATTACAGGTACGGTGATTTTTTCGAGATCGGGTGCAGGATTGTAGTTACGCGAAGCGTCCACGGCATAGAGAAAATCGTTGGCGTCGTGTGTGCTCACAAAACGCTTGGCGAACTCGTCAACGGCGTCGTCGGTTTTGGCACGCGTCGGCATGGTTTTCTGCATCTGTAGCGCCGAACCTGCGGCGATCAGAAACATCTCTGCAGCGGTCTTGAGCGCCGCTCCCGGCTGCGTCGTGTAATCACCATTTTTCCATTCCGGATCGTCGCGAACCGCGTCCATTACCATCTTCCGCCACACACGGTTCCGCCCTGCGATCTCAACCGGCTGGCAAGCCAGCGGCATCATTGCGTCCATAAAATCCGGATACGTTTCGCCCCACACAAACGAATGCATGCAGCCCATCGAGGTCCCCAGAATCAGGCGCAGATGATTTATCCCAAGCCCTTTTTCCAACAGTTCATGCTGCGAGGCGACCATGTCGTCATAGTCGTAATGGGGGAAATGCATCCGCATTCCGTCGCTCGGTTTGCTGGATTTCCCGTGCCCAATGTTGTCGGGAAGAATGATGTAGTACTTGGTGATGTCGAGAAGTTGTCCCGGCCCAAAGAGCACGCCGGAAAACTGCGGCGCAAGAAATTGTCCTCCCGAACCGGTTGTGCCATGCAGAAGAAGCACCGCATTCGTAATGTGCCCATGCCCGTCACGTTGTGGAGATCCAAACGTCGCATAGTGCAGCCGCAATTCGGCCAAAGTCTCTCCTGACTTGAAATGAAAATCGTGGGAGACGTAGTCACCTTCTTGCGGTTTAGGCAACGGACTCGCCTGCTGTCCCCACAAGACCGGCGAACAAAGTACGGTGGCGATGAATACGGTTGCTCGGACGTACGCGCACATGTCGCACCTCTTTCCGCAGCAGCGTAGCACACCCAAATTCCTGAGGGAACCTGCAGGAGGATTTCTTTGTTCTCAATCTCTCACTGCCGATCGCGTGGATATCGCACAACCGATGCGCGGCGAGCAAGATTGACGCGTTGGTGATTCCAATCACATTTAGTCGTGCCGTCGGTCACCGCTCTCCCAGCCACTTGGATCGACAATCAATATGAAGAAATTGCGAGTTGCCCCATGATCGCGCGAGGCAACGGACCAAAGGTGACACCGCTCAACGGAGCACTGCGGAGAAGGGGTTATGAGAGACACAATCGAGATTCCAGAGGCGGAAGTTAGAGAAGCTCCGCGCCCGAGGAGTAGGCCGGAGTCGGTACCCTCTCTGGAGCGTCTGATGACAGTTCCGCCGCAAGTGCGGCCTCTGTTCTCAGATAGCCTGTTGCAGTATGGAGGCCAAAAGAGCAGACAAACCTGGGCGACGATAGGATCGTTCAGTTTGCAGTGTGTAATGTTGGGAGTGCTGCTCTTATTGCCGCTGTATTTCACACAAGAACTGCCGAAGTCGCAACTGTTGACCTTCCTGGTTGCGCCCCCACCGCCGCCGCCTCCACCACCGCCAGCAGCCCAACCGGCCGCCAGAATGACGCAGATTCAAAGCGAGGTACTTTCAGGCGGACAGCTGCGTACGCCAACAAGGATTCCGGAGAGGGTGCAGATGATCCGAGAGGAAGAGGCTCCGCCGCCGATGCCTGGGGCGGGTGGCGTTGTCGGAGGCGTTCCGGGGGGGATTCCGGGTGGTCAGCTTGGAGGAGTAATCGGAGGCATCGTCAATTCTACTTCTAATCTCGCATACCTACCCAAGCTGACGGTGGTTGTGCCGCAACGGATCCGGATATCGCAGGGAGTAACCAACGGTCTGCTGATCCGCAAAGTGGAACCATCGTACCCGACCCTTGCCAAAGCCGCGCGTATCCAAGGGGACGTTGTGCTGAAGGCCATCATCGACAAGGAGGGCAACATCCAGGATCTGCAGTTGGTGACTGGACATCCGATGCTGGTGCAGGCGGCCATTGACGCCGTCAGACAGTGGCATTACCGGCCTTACCTGCTGAATGGGCAGGCGGTTGAAGTGGAAACGACAATCAGAGTTATTTTCACGTTAGCCAATTGACGAACAGAGAAAGCGGCCGATCATGATGTTTTCTTACAAGTTTGTGCACCTGATTGAGACCCACGCCGACACGCTGGCCGCGGCTCTGGAGAAGAAAGTAATGTCTTCACCCTCCACTACTTCCTTCAGGACGATGCCCTCTCACGAGTTGCGCTACCGCGTGTTCGAAATCTACCGTCATCTGGGCGAATGGTTGTTGGGCAAAAACCAAAAAGAGATTGAGCAGCGCTATCGGGAAATCGGGGCGCGTCGGGCACAGCAAAACATACCAGTGGCTGAAGTAATCCAGGCCATTGTGCTGACGAAAGAAAATCTGTGGGAGTTCTTGAAGAGTGAAGCAATGGTGGACCGCGCCCCAGAACTCCTGGGAGAACTGGAAGTGCTGCAGATGCTGGAGCAGTTTTTCGATCGCGCAATCTATTTTGCGGCAGTCGGTTATCAAGATGTGGCAGAGCAGTTGAGGCCACAAAGGCGCGAGGCAGTGGCGAGGGTTCATGTAAGGGCGCTGTAGTTAAGAGAAGCCGCGGTTACACATTAGAGGGACAAATCTATTGAGGTTATTCCCGGGAGGCCGCAATGGTGAATGACGATCTGGTGAAATGTCCGCTGTGCGGTGGTTTCACGCACATCGACAAGCCTGAATTGCTGGCGAGGTTGCAGGATCCAAAGATCCGCCAGCAGATTGAAATCTATGTCGCCGGGCTACTGCAGACCTCATGTGGCGAACTCACCTGTGTCGGCGCCGGGCAATCAGCTGGCAGAGATTTCGACAAAGACGTCCACAAGTGGAACCCGAACGTTCCCGTGTGGCGGCGGAGTCCGAAGGAATAAAGCCGGCTGGCGGTGATCCAGCTTTGAGTCGTGCCGATATTCGGTAAGAGGGTGCCATCAAGAGATTAGATAAAGATTAGGGGGAACCGTGATTACGAAACAGCAAGCTTTGGATTACCACAGCAGTCCCCGGCCGGGAAAAATTGAAGTCACTCCGACGAAACCCTGCCGGACGCAGCGCGATCTCAGCCTGGCTTACACGCCGGGCGTAGCCCAGCCGTGTCTCGCAGTCGAGAAGAATCCGCACGACGCTTTCAAATACACAGGACGCGGCAACCTGGTCGCCGTCGTCACAAACGGATCTGCAGTGCTCGGACTGGGCGACATCGGCGCGCTCGCGGGCAAGCCGGTCATGGAAGGGAAAGCCGTGCTGTTCAAGCGGTTTGCCGATGTGAATGTCTTCGACATTGAAATCAACACCCACGATCCGGATGAGATCGTCAAAGTGTGCCAACTTCTCGAACTCACCTTCGGCGGCATCAACTTGGAGGACATCAAGGCGCCGGAATGCTTCTACATCGAGGAAACTCTGCGCAAGACCATGAAGATTCCGGTTTTCCACGATGATCAGCACGGCACGGCGATCATTACGGGAGCCGCGCTGCTGAATGCGTTGGAGATTGCGGGAAAAGATATCGCAAAAGTACGCGTGGTTTTCAACGGCGCTGGTGCTGCGGGCATTGCCACTGCGGAGCATTATGTGCGGCTGGGCGTGAAACACAAGAACATCATCTTCTGCGATACCAAGGGCGTGGTGTACCTGGGTCGTACCGAAGGCATGAACAAATACAAGGAGCGCTTCGCCCAGCAAACCGACCGGCGCACTCTGGCGGAAGCCATGAAAGGTGCGGACGTGTTTGTGGGATTGTCGGTGAAAGGCGCAGTCACAGCCGATATGGTGCGCTCGATGGCTGCCGATCCAATCGTGTTTGCCATGGCCAATCCCGACCCCGAGATCACCTACGAGGAGGCGAAAGCCTGCCGCAGCGACATCATCATGGCGACGGGGCGGTCCGACTATCCGAACCAGGTTAACAACGTGCTCGGTTTTCCCTTCATTTTCCGCGGCGCGCTGGACGTGCGTGCCACGGCCATCAATGAAGAGATGAAGCTGGCGGCCACGCGGGCGCTGGCTGCGCTGGCCAAAGAAGACGTTCCGGATTCAGTCTGCCGCGCCTATGGCGTGGAAAGCCTGAGCTTTGGCCGCGAGTACCTGATTCCGACGCTGTTCGATCCGCGCGTGCTGGTATGGGAAGCATCGGCTGTGGCCGAAGCCGCGATGCGTACCGGCGTGGCGCAGGAACCGATCGATCTTGCCACTTACCGCCAGCAACTGGAGAGCAGGCTGGGCAAAGCTCATGAGATCTCGCGCAATATGATCCACAAGGCGCAGGCGCATCCCCGGCAGGTTGTGTTTCCGGAGGGAGAGCACGAGAAGATTCTCCGCGCCACTCACGCTCTGGTCGAAGAAAAAATCGCCAAACCCATTCTACTGGGCGACCCGGCCACGATTCACGCGCGGGCGGAGGAACTGGGCCTCAACCTCAAGGGCATCAAGGTTGTCGATCCAGCGGCATCATCGCTGCGAGAGATCTACATTCAGGAACTGTTCCGCCTACGCCAGCGTCGCGGCGTAACCCTGAGCGAGGCGCGCGTTCTCATCCACGACCGCAACGTGTTTGGGTCAATGATGGTGCACATGGGAGATGCGGATGCGCTGGTCTCCGGTGTCAGCCAACATTTTCCCGATACCATTCGTCCGGCCTTGCAAATCGTGCGCATGCGCGAAGGATTGCATCGGGTCTCGGGCTGCTACGTCATGATCTCCCGCAAGGGGGATGTCTACTTCCTGGCAGACACGAGCGTAAACATCGATCCCACAGCTGAAGATCTGGTGGAGATTGCATTGTGCACCGCGCAAATGGCGCGGCGTTTCGACATCGTGCCGCGGGTTGCGATGCTGTCATTCTCCAGCTTTGGCACCGTCGACCATCCCATCTGCAAAAAGGTACGCAAGGCTGTGGAGTTGCTGCATTACGCCGATCCCACCCTGATCGTGGATGGGGAGATTACGGCCGACGACGCGCTGTCGCCGGAGGTCATCGAACACTCGTATCCGTTCAGTACCCTGAAAGGTGGGGCCAACGTCCTCATCTTCCCCGATCTGGCCTCAGCCAATACAGCTTGCAAACTGCTCGCGACGATTGGAGGAGCGGAGACCATTGGCCCAATCCTGATGGGAATGAGCCGCCCGGTGCATGTTGTACTTCGAAATGCCCAAGTAGAAGACATCGTCAACGTGGCCGCGATCGCCGTCGTCGATGCCCGGGAAAACGAGCCTGATGTTCGGCTGCGCCGGGCAGGGCGGCGGGAGGAACCGGTGACCGCGTAGGACTGAAGCCAGCGAGGAAAGGCAGGCATGTCAACTGCGTTGAATTCGAGGTATGCCCTGCGCACTTTCCGGATCAAGAGCTCTACGATCCGGGAGCTTCTGAAGATCACGGACCAGCCCGAATAATTTCCTTAGTAGAGCCGTTTTTCACTCCTTCAAACTGCACCTTCGTGCCGACAAAAATGTCGGTTGTGATCGAGATCACAGCCGGACGTGCCTCCTGTCATAGCTTGGAAAAAAGCCAGGGTCGAAGATTGGAACAACTACGAGGGCGGCTGTGATAGTGCGAAATGTGGGTTCCGCCTGATGGGAGAGTAAAGATGTCGTGGGAACTTGATTACCGGAAAAAGTTGCGAACTGCCGATGAGGCGCTCCGTTGCGTGCAGTCGGGAATGCGTGTCTACATTCAGCCGGGCTGCGCCGAGCCTGAAACCTTGGTAGAGGCGCTAATGCGCCGCGCTCCCTATGTGCACGACGTGGAAATCGTTCACATGATGACCATGGGAGCGGCGCCTTACGTGGCTCCCGAGATGGCAGGCCACTTCCGGCACAACGCAATGTTCATCGGCAGCAATGTGCGCCAGGCCATCAACGAAGGCCGGGCGGATTACACGCCGATCTACCTGAGTGAGATTGAAGAGCTCTTTGAGAGTGGAGCCATGCCCCTGGATGTGGCCCTGCTGGAACTTTCGCCTCCCGACTCGCACGGCTTCTGCAGCTTCGGTGTGGGAGTGGACACTTCGCTCACCGCTGCAAAATATGCCCGCCGTGTGGTAGCGCAGATTAACGATCAAATGCCGCGCACCTACGGAGACAGCTTTATTCATGTAAATCAGCTGGATGCGATCGTAGATTCTTCACGGCCTCTCTGCGCGATGAAGCGTCCCCTCATCACCGAAATGCATGTAGCCATCGCGCGCAATGTCGCAGGACTGATCGATGACGGAGCGGTTCTGCAGACTGGCATTGGCGGGATCCCGGATGCCGTGCTGCCGTTTCTTATGGATCGCAAGGATCTGGGAATCCACAGCGAACTGGTCTCCGATGGTGTGATCCCACTGATTGAGGCAGGTGTGCTCACCGGTGCCCGCAAGAACTTTAAACCGCGGAAAATCATTCTTGGATTTGCCCTGGGCACGAAAGACCTTTTCAACTTCGTGGACAACAATCCGATCTTCGAGTTCCACCCAACCGCTTACACCAACGACCCGGCGCTGATTGCGCGTAACGACAACATGGTCGCCATCAATTCCGCGTTGCAACTCGATCTCACGGGACAAGTTTGCTCAGATTCAATCGGCACGCGGTTCTACAGCGGTATCGGCGGGCAGGTTGATTTTCTGCTCGGCGCCGGACGCTCCAAGGGAGGGAAATCAATCATCGCCATTCCTTCCACCGCAAAAGATGGCGCTGTCTCGCGCATTGTTCCCATGTTGAGCCCCGGCGCGGGAGTGGTTACTTCACGGGGCTTGATTCGTTATGTAGTGACCGAGTACGGAGTAGCGCATCTGCACGGCAAGACCATCCGGGAACGAGCGCAGGCGTTGATCGACATCGCGCATCCCAAGTTTCGAGAGGAACTTTATAAATTTTGCGAAGAGACCAAGTGGCTGCAGCGACCTCTAGCTGCGGAGACAGCTGTAACGAGGTGAAGCATGGCGACCCTAGCGCGTGGTAAGGTCACGGTCGATACAGAGGAATGCAAAGGATGCGGCTTGTGCGTGGAGTCTTGTCCGCCTAAGTGTTTAGAACTGGTGCTCGATCTGAATTCTTACGGAGCTCACCCGGCTCACTACACCGGGCAGGATTGCACGGGTTGTGGCATTTGTTTTTATTGTTGTCCGGAACCCGGCGCGATTACGGTTTACCGGATAAGGGCGGAAAAAACGGCGCTCGCGGCGGCACAAGGGGGCGAACATGCGGCAGCTCTGTAAAGGAAACGTCGCAGTGGTAAAAGGTGCAATCCTCGCCGGCTGTCGCGCGTACTACGGGTATCCCATCACTCCGGCCAGTGAAATCGCGGAGTCAGCGGCGCTCTACTTCCCGCAGGCTGGCGGTACTTTTCTACAAGCGGAGAGCGAAGTAGCGGCCATCAACATGGTTTACGGGGCAGCGGCGGCGGGTGTCCGCGTCATGACTGGATCCTCTGGGCCGGGCCTCAGTCTGATGCAGGAAGGCATGTCTTATCTGGCCGGCGCCGAGTTGCCCTGCGTGATTGTGGACGTAATGCGCGGCGGGCCGGGGCTGGGCAATATCGCCCCGGAGCAAAGCGACTATTTCGCCATGGTGAAGGGCGGCGGTCATGGCAACTACCGCAACATCGTGCTGGCCCCCGCGTCGGTGCAGGAGATGGCTGATCTCACCATGCTGGCCTTCGATCTTGCCGACAAATACCGCAACCCGGCTGTAGTTCTGGCCGACGGCTTTATCGGACAAATGATGGAGCCGCTGGAGCTCGAGTATCGTGAGGTCCAACTGCCCGAAAAGCCGTGGGCGGTAAAAGGAACGCCTGAGACGCAGGCCAACCTGGTTAGCTCAATTTATCTCGAAACCGATGAGTTGGAAGAACACCAGCGCAGAATGGAAGCCAAGTACATTCGTGCGCGAGAAGCGGAGCAACGCTACGAGCTCT
Organism: uncultured Acidobacteriaceae bacterium; assembly: GCA_963734675.1. Lineage (GTDB taxonomy): Bacteria > Acidobacteriota > Terriglobia > Terriglobales > Acidobacteriaceae > Sulfotelmatobacter. Next base: position 436,634 of record CAVTHZ010000008.1, on the reverse strand, counting down.
GCCATACCGAGGACGCCGAGGTATTGCTGGTTGGGTACGGTATTGTCTCCCGCGTGCTGCTTTCAACAGTAGAAGCGCTGCGCAAGGAAGGCTTGAGAGCCGGGCTGTTCCGCCCCATCACGCTGTGGCCCTATCCTTCAAAGGCTCTGGAGAAAGCGGCGCGAAGAGTGGAAAAGGTTATTGTCGTGGAATTGAGCAACGGACAAATGGAAGAGGATGTTCGCCTCGCGCTGAACGGCAAGGTACCGGTCGAGTTCTATGGCAGGGTGGGCGGAAATGTGCCTTCGGTTGCGGAACTGCAGCAACAGGTCCTAACCCGGATGGCTGCTGCGGTCTGAGAGAACTGTTGCGGCGAGTTTCTTTTAAGGACAACGAAAATGGCAAACCCAAGCACGGCCATCGTAGATCCAGAGTTCAGCCCGGAAGTCAGCTGCGAGGTTAGCGACGACGAATACGAAGTGATCCACTCCAAATCGCCGGTTTTCTACGACCTGTACGAGCGCAAGTCAGATCTGAAACATCAGACCCACTATTGTCCCGGCTGCGGTCACGGAGTGGCCCACAAGCTGATTGCCGAAGCACTGCAGGAATTGGGACTCCAGGAAAAGACCATCTTCGTGAGCCCCGTAGGCTGCTCGGTGTTCGCTTATTACTACTTTGACGTGGGCAATGTGCAGGTCGCGCACGGCAGGGCGCCGGCTTGCGCCACGGCAATCAAACGCTCTTGCCCGGACAAGGTTGTCATTTCCTATCAGGGAGACGGCGACTTGGCGGCAATCGGCACCGCCGAGATCGTGCACGCGGCCAACCGCGGGGAAAAGATCACCGTCTTCTTCGTGAACAACGGAATCTATGGTATGACTGGCGGGCAAATGGCGCCCACCACCCTGATCGGGCAGAAGAGCACCACCTCTCCGTGGGGGCGGCGACCAGCGAATGAAGGTTTCCCGTTACACGTGGCAGAACTTCTCGCCACGCTGGAAGCGCCCGCATACATCGAGCGCGTGGCACTTTCGGACAACAAGAACATTATGAAAGCGCGGCGGGCGATCCGCAAAGCGCTCGAGATCCAGCGCGACGGCGCGGGCTTCTCATTTGTCGAAATCCTCTCGCCGTGCCCGACGATTTGGGGCAAAGATCCAGTGGAAGCACGGCATTGGGTTCTTGAGAAGATGACGCAAACCTTTCCGCTGAATGTGTTCCGCGACCGGCGCCCTGAGATTCCCCCAGGCAACGAGCCGCAACAACGCACAATCTCCGACATACTTGACCTTACCCCAAAAGCCGGAGCACACAATATTTCCAAACCAAAACACGCTCATCATTTCAAAGACATCAAGATCAAGATCGCCGGCTTTGGAGGACAGGGCGTGTTGCTCCTGGGGCAGTTGCTCATCGAGATGGGCATGCAGGAAGCCCTGGAAGTTAGTTGGCTGCCATCGTATGGTCCAGAGATGCGTTCGGGCAGCGCGCATTGTCATGTCTGCCTGTCGAAAGAACGGATCGGTTCTCCCTTGGTCTCTCGCCCCGATGTGCTCGTGGCCATGAACGAGTTCTCGCTACGGAAGTTTGCGCCCGAGGTAACGAGCGGCGGTCTCATCCTTTACAACGGCGCTAGCTTTCCCGCCGATTTTGCCGCGCCGGGCTTGCAGTTGGTCGCGATTCCTGCGTCGGAGATGGCCGACAGACTCGGTTCGGCGAAGGCAGCGAACATAATCATGCTGGGGGCGCTGCTGGAAGAAACGGAGTGTCTGGCTCCCGGAACCGCCCTGGATGTGCTTGAAGACAAGGTGAAGAAGCTTGACTTGCTGGAAATCGACCGCAAGGCGCTCTCCGCCGGCCGCATCTTTATCGATGAACAAGCCCACATCGGCGCGGTTAGTCAACCAGACGGCTTCGCTTAGACGCCATGTGCGATCTTAGAAGTATCATTGTGAGCACCGGTACGAAACCGGAAACCAGCTCGACCAATCAACAGCGCGCTCATAACCGAATCTCGACTCATTCGAGGGTTGCATTCTTCAACTTCGCTGTTGCGAACCTCATCATGTGCTTTCCGCATCCGTAAATCGTTGATTACAAGCTGTGAGTCTGTTAATTGCTACCAGGGAAATGCAGATCCTCATTTGACCTGTTGCGATTTCCATCAGCAGCGAGTTGAGAATTTCAACGCAGCATCAGGACACGCGGCCGGATAATCTTGCTATGGGCCTGATTCTGCGGGTGATCGCCAATTCCAGTGCGATTGCTTCTGGCCGCCTCGTCGTGGCATCGGAATTGCCTTAAGAAAAGTGTGAGTGGCTCGCAAGACGGCCCTCCGACGAGGTGACTTATGACAGTCCTACTGGTTCTCCTCACATTCGCAATCTTCCTGCTGATCGATTATTTTCGCAGTCGCCACGTTGTTGTACAGCCCGCACTCCAAGCGACCGTGGCAAACGTGCCGGCTGTTCCGCGGTTACACCCAGCGTTGGTCGGCGGTTTCGATGTACCGGAAAATGTACGTTATCATCCCGGTCATACGTGGGCGTTGAGCGAGAGCCCGAACCTGGTGCGGGTGGGCATGGATGATTTCGCCTCCAAGCTGACCGGAACAATGGAGCGCATCACGCTGCCACAACGCGGCCAGTGGATCCGCCAGGGCCAGAAGATGTGCACAATTCATCGCGACGGCTGTGCAGTCGACATGGTTTCGCCCATCGAGGGCAGCGTGTCTGACGTTAACGAAGCGATCGTACGAAACCCGAAGCTTGCACTCCGCGATCCCTACGGCGATGGCTGGCTGCTCACGGTGCAAGCGCCCGACGCCAAGACTAGCTTCCGCAACCTGCTGGGCGGTGCGATGGCACGTTGGTGGACAGAGGAATCCGCGAGCCGCCTGCAGCGCCACATGCCGGCGCTCGCTGGAGCACTGGCCCAGGATGGAGGAGTCGCGATGGATAACCTCACGAGCCACATCCCAGACCAGGACTGGCTGCCCCTGGCGAAAGAGTTCTTCCTGTCCTAAGTCAAACTCGCGACAAGCGAGGCGAATCGGCTTCGCCCTCGGTCGGAAACGAGGACCGCCGAAAACCCCGGCCGCCCGAATCCAAGGCAAATTTGCCAGGACATCGGGCGGCCAGTGTTTTTTTGGTGTCTTCGAATTCGGGGTACAGCAGGAGTGCGATGTTAGTCGATTCGCACAGACTGCATCTGCGTCATTGAGGGCACCGCAGCCCGGCAGACAGCACATAGCGCGCTCTCCTTAAGGTCGATCCACTCTACTGCATGAGAAGAAGCCATCGCGCAACGGTAATCATCACAGTGGGTCAGGTTAAGAGTGTGTCCCAGTTCATGAACGGCTTCTTTGATTAGCCGTCGGCGGAATAGTTCGGGGTCCGCAGGAAGGCCATAGAATTCCTGGCGCAACCGGTGAACGGAGAGGACCGCACAAGGGCCGCTCATTTGTGCCTCGCCGAAGACGAATGTAAGAATCGGAATGTATAGGTCCACGGACGCGATGCCCAGCACTCGCCAGGAGTCAGCGGTAACAAGGCTTTGCATCCGCCGGAGAATTTGCGAAGAGTGATACTGTTGCCGTTCGCCATGGAAGGCAAACTCCGGATCCAGTCGCACGGGAAGGACGTTGCAGGGAACGGAAAAGATTTTTTCGAGGACGGGACTTAGATCCTTGAACAGCCCGCTATCCACATTCCCGATCGGCAACAGTTGCAGCAGCTTCATGGCATGCCTTCATCGGGTGACTTCGTCGGCCTTCTTATCTCGATCGAGCGAGGCGCGCGTCCAACCGTATTTCTTTAGCTTGTGATAGAGCGTGACCCGGTCGATATCCAGTACCTCCGCAGCATGGCTCTGATTGCCGCCGCATTCCTCCACGACCCGCAGGATGTGGGCGCGCTCCATGTCTTCCAGAGTCTTGCTCGAACCTCCGGGGCCAGCAACGCTTTGCGCTTTGAATATGAAATCCTGTTCGTGCAACTCCGGCTCCTGTCCCACGACCATGGCGCGTTCCACCGCATTCTCCAGTTCACGGACATTCCCCAGCCAGGGTTGCTGCTGCAACTGATTCATGGCCGAAGGTGAAACCCGCGTGATGCGCTTGTTCATGGCCAGAGAGAACTTGCGAACGAAGTGATCCACGAGCGGTGGAATGTCCTCACGGCGCGCGCGCAACGGGGGGAGCTCAATGCGGAAGACGTTCAGCCGGTAGAAAAGATCCGGTCGGAACTTTCCTTCCTCGATCAATTTTTCCAGATCTTTGTTGGTGGCGGCGATGCAGCGGAAGTCCACCTTGATGATTTGATTGCCGCCGACGCGGGTGATCTCGCGCTCCTGCAGCACCCGCAGCAGATCCGTCTGAGTCTTGAGGGTAATGTCGCCGATCTCGTCCAGAAAAACCGTCCCGCCTTCGGCAATTTCGAATTTCCCTTTTTTGCGGTACTGAGCGCCGGTAAAGGCGCCCTTTTCGTGTCCGAAGAGTTCGCTTTCAAGAAGCGTTTCAGTCAGTGCGCCGCAATGAATGACGACCAGCGGATGAAATCTTCGCGGGCTGGCCTGATGGATCGCGCGCGCCACCAGTTCCTTCCCGGTGCCACTCTCACCCGTGACCAGCACGGTAGCGTCTGTCGGACCCACAGTCTCAATAGCATCGAAAACCTTGCGCATGGGCAGCGCTCTGCCCGATCAGTTCTCCGGGACGCGCGACCTCTGCGACCGTCTCGCGCAGAAGCACATTCTCCTGGGCGGTTCGTTTATGCGCCAGTGCGTTCTTCACCAAGTGTGCGATCTCATCCGGATCCAGTGGCTTGGTCACATAGTCATAAGCGCCGTTCTTCAGCGCTGCGACGGCGGTCTCGACCGAGGCATAGCCGGTCATGATGATCACGATCAGCTCAGGGTCGACTTCGTGCATGCGGCGCTGCAGTTCGATGCCGTCAGTGCCGTGCATTTTGATGTCCACCAGAGCCGCATCCCAGCGTTGCTCCGCCAATCGGGTCAGTGCATCGCTCGCGTTTTCCGCGGTAGCTACTTCGTAGCCTTCTTCGCGGAACCATTTACCGAGCGAGTCGCGCACGCTTAATTCATCGTCGACGATCAGAAGCTTTCCCTGTGTACTCACTTCGATCACCTCGCTTTCATCGCGGCATCGCCAACGGATGTCAGCGAATCGTCCGCGAGCTTGAGCCGGCAGGGTTACCGTGAAAGTGGCGCCCCGGCCCAGCTCCGATTGGACTTCGATGCGGCCGTGATGGCGTTCCACGATGCCATGGCTAATCGCCAAGCCCAGCCCGACTCCGCGGCCATTTTCCTTTGTCGTCATAAAAGGTTCGAAGATCTGCGGCAGTACCTCGGGAGCGATGCCGGCTCCGTCGTCGCGCACCTTGATCTCGATTTCATCTCTGGGCTCAGCCGCGTCTCGATCCAGAGGCTGCCGCCGTCGGGGCATGGCGTCGATTGCATTCATGATCAGCGCCAGCAGCACTTGTTCAATCTGTGCCGGATCGCAAGACACAAGCGGCAGATCCAGTGCGCGCTTCTGTTGCAGTTCGATCCCGTTGAACTCGAGTTGATGCCGCACCAGCAGCAGGCAGCGATCAATCACAGCATGCAGATCAGTCGACTGCACGTTCATGGGCGCGGTGCGTGAAAGGCCCAGCAGATTCTTGATCAGATCACCACAACGCCGGCTTTCCGCAGCGATCAGTTCCAGAGCATTGCATGGCCTCTTCGCGTTTTTCGTGTTCGGCCTGTCCCGATCCCACCCACTTTCGCAGCAGCTTGGCATACGTCAAGATGCCAGAGAGCGGGTTATTGACCTCGTGAGCGACGACCGCCGCCATCTTGCCCATGGAGGCCATCTTTTCCACGTGCAGCATGTGATCGTGGGCGCGCTTGCAGTTCGCTTGTCTTTTCCGCGACTCGATCTTCGAGAGTCTTTGCCCAGGTCGACGATCTCTTCATTGGCAGCGCGCAACTGCAGGCTCATGCCATTGAAAGATTGCGCCAGATCGCCGACTTCATCGTCGGCATCGCACCTCGATCTGGTAACCCAGTTCGCCCTGGGCAAGATGCTCGGTGCCGTGTCTCCAGCGCCTTGATCGGCTTGCCCACCACCTGCCAGACGAATAGCCAGCTCAATACCGTTACGATCAACATCGCGCCCGCGGTGTAAAAAAACATGCGGGTGCTGCTGGCCTGCAAGCTGCGAGTCAGCCTGTGGCCAGGGAAAGATTGGTATCCAGCACGCCTAGAACCTGCTGGCTGGCAGGGTGCGCGTGACACTCCGCATTGGCGCAGGCCGGCTGATTTTCGATGGGAGTGATGATTCCCAACACGCGATGGCCGCCGCCATTGCGATAAATGCGAAACCGATCGGGACGATTCAGGCGCGCCAGCGGTTGCGACCGGATATGACAGCCGTAACAGGCCTCTGCCGTCTTATCGAGGACGTGGTTGACTTCCGCCGCATCGGTGGAGTAGCTGATCCGTCCTTCTGGATCAAGGATGCGCACCTTAATCATTCCAGGCTCGTCCGCGATGGTCTGGATGGCGTGGTAGAGGCCTTCACGGTCGTTGCGCAGCATGTAGTACGTGGTGCTGCGCTTGATTACATCGCTGACTCGTTCGGCGCTGGCCAAGGTTGCTGCTTCCAGGTGCTGGCGGTGCAGTCGAACCATGAAGAATCCCAGTAGGCCAAAGACCAGCGTCATGGAAACTGACAACAAGACAACCAGCTTCGCGCTCAGACTGAGCATCCAGTGGGAGCGGAGGACGGAGGCCAGCCGGTCTGAGTCATGAGGTGGCATGGCTGAGGTCTGACACCGCAGACATTACTGGGGACGGCATCGCGGCAGTTTCGCGAGCCGGCGGAAAGACCGGCAGATATTTCACAGCCAGCCAAAATACCGCGAAGCCCGCCGCCACCAGGCTCATGGTTATGGAAATCTCGGTCCACCGGGGAAAGTAATAAGTACCGGAGCTGGCTTCAAGGCCCGTGATCGCGACGTTCATTCGATTGGTGACGAAGCCCAGGAGAGTCAACACCGAACAAAAATAGAGTGCCGTAGGATTCTGATGAATACGCTGGCGGAACAGAAGCAGCATGGGTACGAACAGGAACGCGATCTCCAGTATGAAGAGATATGTTTCCGTTCGTGGCAGCAGGAGCAGATGAAAAACTCCACGGTGTGCCAGATCAACGAGGCGCACGGCCAGATAAAAAGCCAGACCCACCGCTAATACCCGGCCCAGCCCGACGAGAAGAGACTGCTCCAACTGTTTGCCAAAAGCCTTACGGCTATGCCACGACTCGAAAATGGTCATGGCTAAACCCGCGCATAGCGCGGAAATGAAAAAGAAGACCGGCTGAAACGGTGAATACCACAGTGGATATAGCTTGCCCGGAACGATGAGGTAGAGGCTACCAAGGGAGGACTGGTGGAGCGTGGAAAGGATCACGCCCAAAATCACTACCGGAACCATCACGCCCCGAAGCCAGCCCAACGCGCGCTGCCATCCCAGACGCTCTAGCACCGCGGGGGCAAACTCCAGAATCAGCACCGTGGTGTAGAGCATGACGCACCATGCGATTTCGAACATGACCGAGTGGTCGTTCCACATGACCACGGGATGCCAGATCCGATAAGGGCGGCCGAGGTCGATGATGAGCGAGCAGATGAACATTGAGTAGCCCAGGAAGGCAGTGAGGATCATGGGCCGGAGGACCGGGCGATAGCGCTTGAGATTGAAGATGTGGACAACCGCAGCCAGGGTAAATCCTCCGCCTGCCAGAGCAACCGAGAACAGCTTGAAACCGGTCCAAAGCCCCCAGGGGAATTCGTCGCTGAGATTGGTTGTGGCTCCCAATCCTTGCGTGAAGCGTAAGATCAGCGAACAGCCGCCGGCCAGCAGAACGAACCACAGAACAACTTGCCAGAACCCAAACTTAGGCTTTTTCATTCTGTATTCCCTTCACTTTCTTGCCCGGTTTGCTCCCAGCCGCGGAGGATCTCTTTTCACTGTCCTCAGCGGCGGCCACGACCACCCGCCGGTTCGTGATCCACCAGATGCCCCCCAGCAAAACCCCTCCAAGCGTGACTACATCGGGCACTTTGGAAAGCACGCGAGAAGTCAGCAGGGGCATGGCCTCGGAGAGCATGTCGCCGGGGTATCCGAATTGTTCAAAAGGAACGCTCGAGAGCAACAACACCGATGTTCCCCCCACTTCGCTGAGGCCGTAAATGTGTTTCACGTATTGGCCGGGATTGTTGCGTATGCGCTGCTGCGCTTCGGCGATGAGATCGTCGCGCTCGCCGAACTTCGTGGCCCCGGTTGGACAGATCTCAGCGCATGCGGTTTGCTTGCCTGCGCTGACGCGATCCGGACACATAGTGCACTTCCGTACCTTCGGGAGCAGCTTGCCCCATTCATATTTTGGGACACTGAAGGGACAGGCCAGCATGCAGTAGCGGCACCCCATGCAGCGGCCTTCGTCATAAATCACCGGCCCGGAGGGAGTCTTGCGAAGAGCTGCCACGGGGCAAGCCGAAGCGCAAGCCGGATCCTGGCAATTCATACACAGGCGCCGCATGAACTTATCGCCTTTGGTGAGGACGGCGGTGTATTTGTGATCAGATTGCTTCTGTTCGGCCGCGATGGCGTCGTTGTAGGGCAGTTTGTTTTCGGTGGCGCAGGCGACCTCACACTGCTTGCAACCGATACACATGGTCGCGTCATAGAGCAGAGCCTTACTCATGGAAATTTCTCCTGGCTGCTCCACAGTGGAATTTTGTTCCAGCGGAACGAAATGCGAACGAAACCCCATGCCGGGCGGCAGCACAACTCGGAACCGTGTGGAATACCGCAGTTGGTCCGGCGGAAAAAAGTAGGCCGGGTCCGGAGTGCTGACCGACCGGGCCCGGCAGGGCTGTTCCCTCTGCTAGAGCGGCAAGGCGAGGAGATGGCTGGCAAACTACAAACCGGCGACTCTTAGCTTTCTTCCGCCGAATTGAGCCCGACACACTCATGCTCGTCCCGCTTCCTTCAACCGCCGTCCGGACAACCAGCGACAGCGGCGCTGCGCAAAGAGGAACAGCCAATAACGGCGCCTACTTCTGCAGGCTGCGTACGTACTGAACGACCATCTTGACCTGGTCAGGAGCCAGACTCTTTATGGGAGCCGGGTGCTTTGCCGTCTCCATGACGGCCTTGGCCAAGTCGTCATCCGACGTCTTCTTCGCCTCGTCCGAGACAAGACTCGGAATCTTGGCTGCCGGCTTGCCGGTGGCATCGGCCCCGTGGCACATAGCACACTTTGTTTTGTAGACAGTGGCTCCGTCATCCCCGGCCCACGACAGACGGGGAATCAGGATGAACAGGCCCACAGCAATGGTCATTACCAGCATCACCAGCTTTGTCGTCTTCATGTTCTTTCCCTCTGTTTATAAAGTTTTGCAATTTGACGAACGCAGTGGCTCTCGCCGTCCTAGTCCGCATTGCAAAAAGCAACCACGGATACACCCGTTCAGAAACTATGTAAGAGAACTCAGCAACTTCGTAGCTGCCTAGTTGCAAGTTTCAACGTTGCAAGCCACGCCGTCAGTGATGCGAGTCACCCTGAACCGTGACCCGCTGGAGGCGTGGCGAGCGCATCGCCGAATATCGTGCAAGATTTTAAAAATCACACCAGCCGTTTCCACATATTTCCGAGTGCACGCCGCTCCTCACAGCATCAGGTGATCGCTGTCACAGCATCATGTAGGCAAGAGGGACACACTTGAATCAGAACTTCGAGGTCCCGATGTTTAGCGGGGGGGATGGCTCACGAAAACCTCGCGCATTCTCATTCTGATTGTCACGGCCGTTGCGCTGCTCCTGACGATCGCGCCGGCGCTAGCCGGACAGAAGGCCGAATCGAGAGTTACGATTCCGAAATATGATCCGTCGGCCGAAGCCATATTCAAAAGAACAGTGGAAGAGGTAAAGGACCGCCAGTGCCCCGTGAGCCGCGGTATCGCCTCCCACCAAATCGTGAGGCTGTTGTAACTACGCAGCGGATGGATCAGTTCGCCACTCCGATTAGTCGGGAGTACGGCCAAGAAATTCTTCGCGTCCTTCGAAGACTGTGGCTAGCATCTCTTTGACGCGTTGTTTTCGACCTGCCGGTTTCGGCGTTAGCTTCGGCTCCTGGACCTTTAGAGATTTCCTTGCTAATTGAGTTTTCTCTTCGAACACGATTTCCTCTTCAGGAGAGATAACTGCGTTGGCTGCCATAAGATTTCTCCTTTCAATCAAAGAAGTAGAGGCTGTTTATGCAACCCCTGCCATGTGTTTCTCCTCTTGCACCTCTTTGGCCTTGCCCTGCGCCGAGGGCGGAGGTAAGGTCACTCCTGCAACGTTAGGGACTGAAGCTTCAGTGGCCATTCTGGCCCTGACCAACGGCTTCAAAATGAACAGAGAGAAAACCGCCGCGATGGCGCACAGGACGGCTGAAACATAGAACGGTACGGCAAACGATCCGCCGAGATAGGCCGCCAGAGCGGCAGCGCCGAAGCCGGCGAAGACCGATGCCAGACCCTTGGACGTATACACCATGCCGTAGTTCGCCGAGGCATACTTGGGTCCGAACACATCGCCTGTGGTTGCCGAGAACAAGGAGAAGACCTCTCCCCAGAACAGGAAGACTAGCGCGAACAAAACCACGAACGCGACGGGATGCCCTCCGACCTTCGTCACCAGGTAGACTAGGATCGCTTCAATACCAAAAGTCAGGAACATGGTGTTTTCACGTCCCAACCGGTCTGAGACCGATCCCCAGAGAATCCTCGAACCAGCGTTGCACAGTGAAGTTAACGTGACCGCAAGGGGAACAAGTGCGAGGCCGAGAATCTTCGCGTCGCTCACATGGAACGACCTGGCGATTTGCGAGAGGTTCGCGGTGGCGATCAGGCCGCCGGCGCAAGCAAAGAAGAACATGAAATAAAGAAAATAAAATTCAGGTCGCGCCAGCGTTTGGGTCCAGGTAAAGTTCACCTTCGACTGCGCCACATTCTTGCGAATCTGTCTGACGCTTTGATCCCAGCCGCGAGGGGCCCAGCCTGAAGGAGGATGCCGAAGGATCATCGCCGCGCCCAGGGCGATGATGCCTTGCGCGAGTCCCCACACTGCCATGGCCTTTGCCCAACCAAGATTATGGATGGTGCTGGCGATGGGGATGACGGTGAGTGCAGCGCCGCCGCCGAAACCTGCGGCCGTCAGACCGACTGCCAGCCCGCGGCGATCCGGGAACCATTTCACTGCGTTGGCGACCGACGATATATAAATGATGCCGGCGCCTGTTCCTGCAATGACACCGTAATAGATGTATAGGTCGAGAGGAGACCTGGCGATGGTTCCGCCCAGCACCCAGCCGAGCGCGATGAAGATCGCGCCGACGGTCATCAACTTACGTATGCCAAATTTGTCGACGAAATAGCCGGCGACGGGCATTGGCCATGTCTCAAACAGAATGAAGGCTGAGAACACAGCCGCAATTTTTGCGTAGGGAACTCCGGGGAACGACAGTTTCATGCCGGGTGAGAAAAGGGTGAAGGCGTATTGATAGTTGGAGATGACGATCATCGCCAAAATGCCGCACAGCAGCTGAATCCACCGGTTTCCGGCAACACCGCCGTACATTTCCTTCGCGCTGTCTCGCGGTACTTCACGAACTAAGGAGGTCACATTTGTGGCCATGGGCATCCTCCTGCGAATTTGTCAGAATTAGGCTTGCATTCCCGTTACAAGAACTCCTCGCCGGAAATCTCCGGCGCAAATAAAAAAACCCGCCCTTGTGGGGCGGGTTGGTTTACTCAGCTTCGATTTCCCTCTGGAGCGGAATGATTCCCGGCACCAGCCATTTGTTCCACATCTCGTCGATCTTGCTCTGGAAGAATTCGATGTCGTCATCGATAAAGTGCGCGAACCTTCCTTGTTTGAGCAAGTAATCCCGCACCGGCAGCCGCTTGAATCTGCCGTTGGCAATTTGTTCGGTCTTGCCGTAGAGCTTCAGCTTGCCGTTTTCGACCTCATACAAGGGCCAAATGCCGGTGTTCACGGCCAATTCTCCTAATTCGAAGGAAAGTTTGGGATCGAAATCCCATCCCTTCGGGCAGGGATTGAGGCAGTGAATGAAAGTCGGTCCGCCGATTGAAAGCGCCTTGCGAACGTTGTTCATCGCCTGCAGCGGATATGAAGTTGAGATCGTCCCTACATACTTCACCGTGGGATGGCCAACCATCATTAATGGCGCCATGTTCTTTTTCCAGCGGTGATTCATGATGCGTCTCACTTTTCCTGGTGTGCTGAACGAGGTATTGACGCCATAGGGCGATGTCCCGGAAATCTGGATATCGGTATTGGCATACGACTCGTTGTCGTACATCAGGATCAGCAAGTTGTACTCGGGATGGCACATGGTCGCCGAAATCGCTCCCAGTCCCATGTCGGCACCACCTCCGTCACCGCAGAAAGCGATGACATTAATGGGCTCATCCTTCATCGCGCCCTTGCGCATCTGAACGCGTAACGCGGCCGCCACTCCCAGCGCACCGGAGCCAGAGCTCCCGAGTTGCGTGTGCATCCAGGGAACGCCCCAGGGTGTGGAGTAATAAGAGGTGTTAGCCACGTACATGCACCCCGTACTGCCGAGAACGATGGTTCTGGGTCCTGCGGCCTTCGCCATCAATTTCATGATTTGCGCAGACTCGCAACCCTGGCAGGTGCGGTGGCCGGATGTGTAGTACTCCTCATGTGGAACCTTCTTCACTCCCTTGAAGGCTTCCAGTTCTTGCGTCGGTTTTTCTTCTACAAATGTGCTCATGATTGTTTGTCCTTTCCGGCTATGAATAGCGCCACTCGTTCGACTGGCGTTATTCCCGCAGCCCAACCCATTGCGTCAGGGGTTGCACTTTTCCTGCTGCAGCTTCGAACACCTTATCGGTCATCGACTCTACGTCTGGTACAGTGACTTCTCTTCCGCCCAATCCGCCAATAAAGCCAATCACCGGCGGCCTGGTTTTGCTGTTGCTGTACATGGCCGAGCGAACTTCTGTTGCCACCACTCCGCTCAGGTCCGGCGAACCGAACGAGAAGTCGCGATCGAGCACGCCAACGGCTTTGAAACGCTCCAGGCACTTCGCAATCTCGCGACCGGCAAACGGCCGGAACCAGCGCAGGCGAACGAACCCGACTTTCTTGCCTTGTTCGCGCATCTTGCGGATTGCAACTTTGACGGGCGTCGAAAGTGTTCCCATCCCAAGCAGTACGACTTCCGCGTCTTCGGTCATATATTCTTCGAAGAACGGATTGCCATACTTACGCCCGAACGTTTTCTCGAAGTCGGCATAGACTTCGCGAATCACATCGCAGGCGATTTCGGTGACTGCATAGTTCTGCCGCCGAATTTCCATCACCCAGTCTTCATTGGCTTGTGGGGCCACGGAAATTACGTTGTCGGGGTGAAGCAGCAGGTCGGCGCGATCGTAGCGGGGCAGGAACTTATGAACCTGCTCTCGCGTCGGGATCTGTACCAGCGCTTGCGAGTGGGTTAGAAATGCACCATCGCAGCTAATCGCCAGGGGAACGAACATGCGGCGATCTTCTGCCACACGATACGCGATCAGGGCTGTGTCCAGCGCTTCCTGCGCGCTATCCACCCAGGTCAACATCCAACCCAAGTCACGGACGGCCAGAGCGTCATTGTGCTCCACGCCGAACGCGCCGGGATCGTCAAGCGCCCGGTTGCCAACCATGCAAACCATAGGGACGCGCAAAGCCGGACTGACCGTTAGCGCTTCCATGGCGTACATCCAGCCCACGCCACTCGAACCGCAGAACACGCGTGCTCCGCAAACCGACGCGTGCTTCACGATTTCAAATTGTGAATGCTCGCCTTCTGCCACAATAAATTCGCAGTCCATTTCGCCATCTGCCACCAGTTGGCTGATGTACTGCATCACCGTGTCATAAGGCCGGATCGGGTAAGCCGTGACTACGTCGACGTTGGCCAGTTTGCAGGCAATCGCAATGGCCTCGGCGCCGGTGATCAGGGCTTCCTGCTCGGTAACTTTCTTTTTGTCTTCAACAGGTAATGTCAGTGTCGCCATTTCAATCTCCTTGTCTCCAGGCTGAGCCTTCCGTCATCCCTTCGATTTACTGGGACTGCTAGCCTTTCTTAGCGATTTCCAGGGCCTCGGGGACCTGTTCCTGATACTGGCCGCGATAACGGAATCCGTGCGATCGTTTTTCGATCGGCTCGGCTTTCTCGATCGTGGTTTCCAGCCACTTCAAGTAGGCATCTTTGTCCTTCTTGAACGCCGCCCACTGGCTGTCGTTTCCATGGAATTCGGATTCGTTCACCATGGTCACGCAATCTTTCACCGGGCAAACGTCTTCGCAAACGCCGCAACCGCAGCACGCTTCAAGATTGGCGTCGTAGGTTCCATCGGGAGTGACATCGAAAGACGCATCCGGGCAGTTGAGCCAGCACAGCGTGCACTTGGTGCAGGTTGAGAAGTTCACCACCGGCCTTTGCGTGCGAGTCGAGTACTTCTTGAACAACTCGTTGCGTGCTGGCCGGAAGCCGCCGACCTGTCCTGTCGCGGGATCTTTATAGGGTCCACCCTGCGGCTGACCTTTGATGGAGACTCCACCGCGCATTTCTTCCCAGCCCGGCAATTCGAACTTGAACAGCTCTTCGGGATTGCCTTCGCCCGGTTTCACATTGACTGCGGTGAAGCGATCGAAGGCTTGGCGAGCCGAAGTCACCTTCAGCGAATTCTTCAGTTTTTCGTTGATGAATTGTTCTACCGACTTGAAGCCGAACACTTCCGGCAGCGCTTTGGCGATCGCGCCCAGAATCCGAACATCGGTGTGGTCATCCTTGAAAACCCACATGCCGGAGAAACTGGCAATGCCTTTCAAGATGCCCAACTTATAAGGTTCTTCCCGGCGATGAATGTTCTTCAGCAGGGTAGGAGCGTCCTCGAGCGAAACGACGACCAGAGTGCGGCCCGGTTTGAGCGCGTGATGCACGGGCTGAAGGCCGTACCATGCCCACGACTCTGCGCCCTTGCAGAGCGTGTCATCGAGAACCACGGTCAAATCCACCTGCTTCGGCTCGTATTGCGCCATTCCGGCTTCGAGCGTCTCCTCGTCGTTGGCGACGATGGCGAAACTCTTGGCTGGAATGCCATTCCGCTCCGGTGCATCTCCATAGCGGCCGAATGAAATACCTAACTTGCCTTCGTTATGCGCGGCCAGAACGATGTCGCGCGTGATGTTCTTTGCGAGAGTCTTTTGGAAGACACCCCGGTATATGACTTCTACCGCGAGTAGCTGACCCATTTGGCAACCTCCATTCTCTTAGAGCTCTTTCAGTACGATTTCTTCGATTTCCTGCAAGTGCAGGCGCATGGCGGCCTCAGCGGCTGCGGCGTCACCCTTGGTCAAAGCGGACAGGATTCGGCGGTGGGCGGCAAGTGATTTTTCTTGCCGTCCCTCCACCTGCAAAGATCGCGCCCGCGTATCGCGCAACAAGTCCATCAGGACATCGACGACTTTCAAGACCGCGAGGTTATCGGACGCCAACGCGATCGAGTAGTGGAACTCGGCGTCCTCTTCGACGGCGACTTCGCCCCTGCGTATTTTGTCTTCCTGGCGGAGCAAAATGTGCTCCATCTCTGCTAATTCCGCGGGAGACACTGCGAGCGCAGCGCGGTGGGCCAGCGGCGGCTCGATCATCTTCCGGAAATCGAGAAGATCCGCTACCGGCTTCTGCCGCTCAATAAAGGCGACCGCGAGCGAATGGGCTGTTGTGGCGGGATCGCAAACCACCGTCCCGATTCCTTGACGTGGTTCAAGCAGTCCCATCAGTTCCAGGGTCCGGATGGCGTCTCGTATCGATCCGCGGCTTACTCCCAGCATGCGAACCAGTTCACGTTCCGGAGGAAGCAGATCGCCCGGTTTCAGTTCCTCCGTGATGCGCCGTTCGAGTCGCTTAGCGACTTCCTGGTACACCTTATTTCTCGGGATCGCCTCGAACTCGACTTTCACGCGTGATGCGGTGGCTATCATCGGAATTGGTCTGATGACTGCTGACCGATCCATTTCAAACCCGAGCATAAGATCGGGCAATGACGCTCGTCACCGTTCTAAGTGACGTGAAGCAAATTGCATCGATCCCGCAATCCAAACCCCGCAACAATGGGCACAAACCTAAAAGTGCAAAGGAATCCCGAGGGATTTGCTCATTTTCGAAGAAGTTGAATCGGAAGAGCGAACCTTACGTGCCCGGAGAGGTTCGAAGTTGAGGCCTGTTTGCCACCTGCAGGAGAGAAAAGCTCGGAGTACTAATCTCTCAGGGCGCACCATTTGTCGCGGACGTCACCACCACCATCCCATCCTCCAAGCCCGACGATCTTCCTCCCACCCGAATCGTCCCGCCCCTTCCGGCGACCGATCTGATAATTGCCAGCGCCAGCCCGCTGAATGCCTTCCGATGATCCGCTTGAAAAGGCTCGACTGTAGCCGGATTGCCATTGTCCACTCCCGCAATCGTTCCGGGGCCATCGACATCAAAATGAACTAGATTGTCCGCTTCGGGGCACAAGTTCCCATCCTTATCCTCGATGCGAACGGTAACGAATGCTAAATCGCTCCCATCAGCTGCAATATGCACGCGATCCGCTTTCATCGTGATCTTCGCTGCAGGGCCGGCAGTTCTCACCTCGTCCACTGCTACTTCTTTGTCGCCGTTGTAGGCAACCGCTCGCAGGGCGCCCGGCTCGTACGGCACCTGCCAAATTCGCCGATACTTCGTCGCGAACTCTCCGGATGGAAAAATCTCTTTCGAGACAGGCATCTCCCATGTATCCGAATACCGGGCCTTTTTCCCTAGTGACTTATCATTCAAAAAAAGCTCAACCTCATCTGCGTTCGAATACACCATGACTGGGATCTTCTGCCCCTCCCGCCCCGGCCAGTTCCAGTGCGGCAACAGATGAACCATTGGCTTTGTCGTCCACTCACTCTGATAAAGGTAATAGCGGTCCTTCGGAAAACCGGCAAGATCCACCATGCCGAAATACGAACTCCGCGCCGGCCAGTCATGCGCCTTCAAATCCACATGATGTCCTGACCAGAAATATGGGGTCGGCTCGCCGATGTAATCGAATCCGGTCCACACGAATTCTCCGAGCACTTGCGGAAACTCATCCTGATAGGTGAATTCGACATCCGGGCAATACGCCCAGGGCGGAGCAATAATGTCGTAGCTGGAGAGTTCGAGAGAAGGATCTTTTTCGTACTTCTCAATCGGCAGACGGTAGACTCCGCGCGAGCTCACGCAAGATTCCGTCTCCGATCCAAAGATCACCCATTGCGGATGCTCGTGCAGAATCTCCGCATAGTGTGTCGGCTGATAGTTAAATCCTGCAACATCCACCTCATCGGCCAGTTTGTTCTTGATTGCCGCCGTCCAGCGGTTGAACCCAGCTGTGGTCGGTCGCGTCGGATCCTCCTCATGAAAAAACGCGACCAGCCGATGCGCCACCTGAGCCCCAGTCGCCGATCTTTGCTCGAGAACTTCATTTCCGATGCTCCAGAGGATTATGCTCGGATGATTCCGATCGCGCCGTACCATGTCTCGCGCGTCCCGCTCCGACCATGCATCAAAATATTTGCTGTAATCGTTTTCCACCTTCGCCATCTGCCAAACATCAAAAGCCTCGTCCATCACCAGCAATCCCATCTTGTCCGTAAGCTCCAGAAGCTCCGGGGCAGGAGGATTGTGACTGGTGCGAATTGCGTTCACGCCCGCGCCTTTCAGAATCTCCAGTTGCCGCTCGATGGCCCGCCGGTTCACCGCAGTTCCCAACGCGCCGAGGTCGTGATGATCGCAAACCCCCTGGATCTTCAAATGCCGCCCATTCAGCAGAAATCCCCGTTTTGCATCGAACGCGATCGTTCGAATCCCGAATGGAGTAAGGTACGAATCGATCTTCTTCTGGCCAACCCAGATATCAGTCGACTCTGTATATAAAAAAGGATGGTCAATATCCCACAACACTGGAGTCCGTACTTCGAGGGTCGTCGAGGCAGGGCGCGCTTCACCGGCCTTGAGTGCAATATCAACCGAACCCTGCCCTGCAGATTTCCCGCTCGGATCCAGAATAGAAAACCGGACGGTAACGTCCTTATCTACGCCTGCCTGATTCACGATGTCAGATCTGATCCTAACTTTCGCGTCGTCGTTCGTGATCTCAGGAGTCGTAACATATGTTCCCCAGTGTGCAACTCGAACATCTCCGGTAACCTCAAGCCAGACATTCCGGTAAATTCCTGCTCCCGGATACCAGCGGGAAGAATTCCGCTCGGGCGTCAAACGAACCGCCAATAAATTCGTCTCATCGCCGAACTTCAGATAAGGGGTTAAATCCAACGCGAACCCGATATACCCATACGGCCTTCCGCCAAGCAAGTGTCCATTCACCCAAACTTGCGAATTCGACATCGCGCCGTCGAATTCCACCGATACATGTTTTCCCCGCATTTCCCCCGGCAAGGTAAACGTCTTGCGATACCATCCAGTTCCAAACGCTCGCAGCGCTCCAGTTTCCGGATTCAATGCCGGATCGAAGGGTTCCTCAATCGCCCAGTCGTGCGGTAAATCCAACTGCCGCCACTGCGAATCGTCAAACTGCGGATTCTCCGCTCCGGCAGCCTCGCCTTTGTAAAAGCGCCATCCGCGATTGAAACTCGTTTTCCGCCCGATAGAGGGAGAAATAGCTGCGGCGTGAGTCGGGAGGCAAAGGTTAACGCCAAGCACTGCCGATAGGACAATCGCGAACCGAAAAAGTCGTTCTGAATTTTTCATGCGGTACCCGCCTAATAAGATATTCAATGGAACGCCCGCTGAAAAACTAAATCGTTGGGCAGGGCCTCATATTAGGGGCTTAAGATCTCTCGTTATTCAAGGCGGGGACGAGCGGAAAGAATCGGTGAAACCAAACAAACATCTATTAAGATGAAAACGTTCAAAAAATACTTGACGCAATAGACCATCCACAGCGAACGATGAAACCAATAATCATAGGCGTCCTTGCTCTGCAGGGCGATTTTGAGGCTCACCGGCGTCGGCTTGAAGAATTAGGAGCACATGTCGTGCTCATCAAAAAACCCGAGCAACTTGACGAAGTCGAAGGGCTGATTATCCCGGGAGGCGAGTCTGGCACATTCCTGAAACTGCTGGGAGAAAAAGGTTTCGAAAAGCTGAAAGAGTTTGTACGCATCAAGCCAACCTTCGGCACATGCGCGGGAGCAATTTTATTGGCGAGTGATGTCGAGAACCCCAAACAGTCCGGTCTCGGTGCGATTGACATGGTCATTCGCCGCAACGCTTACGGTCGCCAGATCGATAGCTCCATCCGCGAAGGGAAATTTCTCCAGATCAATGGCGGAAGCAAGACCGAGTCGCCTATCGAAATGGTGTTCATCCGCGCGCCCAAAATCGAACGGGTCGGCCGCGATGTCGAGGTTCTCGCCACCGAAGGCAAAGACCCGGTGGTTGTACGGCAGGGCAGCGCCATGGCTGCAACCTTTCACCCCGAACTCTCCAAAGACACCCGCGTCCATGAAGCCTTCCTCCACATGGCCCGCATCGCGGCGAATCGATTCGTCTGACTCTGCTGGGTCCAAGAGCCTTATCGCATGCGATCTTCCATTGGGAGTACGTATCAGCGTGCGCCTTTTACTTTTCCCTTGACATTCTTATCGCGTAACTGTATGGTTACGCATTATGCGGAACCGTGCGGTTACATATTCTCCAGAGGCTACTTTTCAGGCTTTGGCCGATCCTACGCGCCGTGCGGTGCTTGACCTTCTGCGCTCGGGTAGCCAGCCCGCGGGTGGCATTGCAGGCGCTTTTCCCATCTCACGTCCGGCAATCTCGAAACATCTTCGGCTGCTCCGTCGTGCGCACCTCGTGCGCGAACACCGCGAAGGCCGTCATCGGGTGTACCAGCTTAATCCCGAGCCACTCCGCGCTGTCGATTCATGGCTTGAGCAATATCGTGGCTTTTGGCAAATGAACCTCGGCAATTTGAAAACCTTCGTAGAGGCCGAGTACGCGAAGGAGATCCAGCAGTCCGCAAAACGAAATTCCAGATCGAAAGGAAATCTCAAATGAAAATGCTACGCCCAACTCTCTCGTTTCTTGTGATGTTTGCCGCAACCTTCGCGCTGGCGCAAACCAGCGCACAGAAATCGTTCGAGCAAATGAAATCTCTTGCTGGCTCGTGGGAAGGCAAGAACTCCCAGGGCGAGGCTCTGAACGTCAGTTTCCGCAGCACTGGAGGCGATTCTGCGCTGATGAGCGTGATCACGAGCGCCGAGCATCATAAGCAAGAAATGGTCTCCATGATCCACATGGATGGCCCGGACCGCCTGCTGCTCACCCATTACTGTTCCTCCGGCAATCAGCCGCGCATGGCCGCGACCACCTCAGCCGATGGCAAAACCATTACATTCGACTTCTTCGACGGCACAAACATCGGCGACAAAGGCCATATGCAGCGAGCCGTGTTTACCCTCGTCGACGCCAAACATCACACTGAAGAGTGGACCTTCAATGCAGGCCCCGGTAAAGAAATGAAGGAAGTCTTCGACCTGCATCGAGCTGAAATAGCGCAAAAATAAGTCAAGTGCTTTCCCCACCCTGACGTATTCTTTGCGCTGGGTGGGGAAAGTCGACTTTCGTTCCTGGCGCAAAAGAAACGAGCGCAAGCACGGAGGCTCAAGGCGGACGACGCCGGTCTTATCGTTTCGATTCTTCACATCTCGTCTCAACAGGGAAACGCATGGCAAGCATAGCAATCAGTCCGGACCAAGATACGATTCACGGCGAGATTTTTATCGCTGCCCCGCCTGCCCGAGTCTTCCAGGCTCTCACCGACCCTCGGCAAATGCCGCTTTGGTGGGGACAAAGGGAAATGTATCGCGTCACAAAATTCGAGGCCGACGTCCGGCCAAACGGCAAATGGAAGAGTGAGGGAATTAACGCGAAGGGGGAGACTTTCGAAGTAGGCGGTGAGTACCTGGAAGTTGATCCTCCGCGACTTCTCGTGCAAACCTGGGTCGCGAGTTGGACCAGCACGCTCGCTACGAAAGTCCGTTGGGAACTGCGGAGTCACAGCGGCGGCACGGTAGTGCGGATCAAGCATAGCGGATTTGCCGGCAACATTGCCGCGGCTAAAGATCATAGTCAAGGTTGGCAGCGCGTTTTGTTGTGGGCTCGAGCCTACGTGGAAAAAGGCGAAACCATCGACACGCGCCAATAGCATTTGCCTTCGTGGGGATCCTGAAAAATACTCCCACGGAGTCACTGCTCTTCGCGGTAGAGTGAATCACTTCGAAGGACGCGTCACCGGATTTGACGTTTCCCAACTCGACAGATGAAAATGCGAGCCATGCTTCGGTCCCGCCACGCGCTCACGAACCGCACAACCATCTTCGCTATCATGACGATCGCTGTGCTAATCTATGCCGCTTCGAATCCAGCAGCACAGACTCAGAAGGGAACTCCGATGTCCGCTCATGCCACCGGCCCGTTCGATGTGAAGCTTGTTCCCCAGGACGACAAACTCGATCCCATGCTCGGCCGTATGACGATCGATAAACAATTTCACGGCGATCTCGAAGGCTCCAGCAAAGGCCAGATGTTGACCGCTTCCACCGATATCAAAGGTTCAGCCGGTTACGTTGCATTGGAGCGCGTTACCGGGACCCTGCGCACACCGGCCGGCCCGCGCACCGGCGCGTTTACCTTGCAACACTCTGCCACATTGACGCGCGGCGCTCCGCAGCTATCTATTACCGTTGTCCCCGATTCTGGCACGGGCCAGCTTGCGGGACTTACCGGCAAAATGAACGTGATTATCGCCGAAGGCAAGCACAGCTACGATTTTGAGTACATTTTGCCATAAGTGGGATCGGGGCATGATTTCCGATTTCGTAACAGATTTTCTTTTATTCTTGACAGGGTGTCGCTATCTGCTAGAGTTCCGCACCGGGATCCCATTCAGCTTTTCTCAAAGTCATCACCATTCGCCAAGGAGGCTTCATGAAGCGCTACCTATTGGGCTTCTTCCTGACTCTGTTCGTCGTGGCCCTCCCGTCAAGTTTGCCCGCGCAAATGCCCGAACTTAAGCCCCTCAAGAACACGCCGGATCCAACACCGCCTAAAGACCCGCACAAGTTCACATTCATCCTTGCCGGGGACAACCGCCCCGACAAAGCTATGTGCAGCAGCGACGCCGGGAAAAGCAAGCAGAAACCTTGTCCGCCCACGGCGGTAGTTCAACAGATTTTCGAAGACATCACGCAGCAATCTCCCGCGTTTGTTCTGTGGACGGGAGATGTAATCTCTGGGAAAGATCCAACCTCTTCAAAAAATATCTCCGAAGAGTACAAAGCGTTTCTGGCCGTAGCCGCCTCCGGCAAAGCTGCCGTATACAACGCGCCCGGCAATCACGAGATGAACGACAAAAATAATTGCCCCAACGAGACCATGGTTAAGTTCTATCTCAAGTACACGGGACCTAGCAGCGGCGCCCAAAAACTTCCCTACGGTTCTTTCGACTACGGAGATTCTCACTTCATCGCGCTGGACTCCGACGAAGATACTCCCACGAAGAGCGATCCCTGTAATTGCTCCCACTTCACGGGCGACGATAAGCCTCCGGGCTATATCAGCCAGACCCAAATGGATGCTCTAGCCGCGGACCTGAAAGCGAACAAAGACAAGGACCACATTTTCATCTTCCTGCATCGTCCGCTCGAGGCCTACAAATCCGACGACCAACTGTGTTCGGCGAACGTAAGCACGATGCAAGCGCTCTTCAAGCAGTATCCCAACATCTCCTACGTGGTGGCCGGACATGAGCACATGTACTACAACGTCGAAGGGGCGACTGACGAGGCAAAGTTTTATGACTCTCCACCTCCGCGCACCGATCCGGACTCAAGTGGACCGTATTATTTGATTTCAGGCGGCGCAGGAGCCCCACTAAAGAACATTAAGTTTAACGGCCAAAAGACCCCATCCTTCTTCCACTTCATAGTTTTCACAGTGGACAAATCTACTGTGACCGCTCATATGGTGAGACTGGATATCCCCGAGAAGAGCAAGGTGGAAGACGATAACTAGGAAGGATCAATAGATTGAAACTGGCGTCCACAGGTCTGGCAAGACTTGCCGTCAATCAACGTTCGCTCACTCCACCCGGCGCTGGAGTTCCTTTCTTGCGATGCTTCCACGCCTCTTCCTGATCTGCCATCAGCTTGCGATGATCGTCCGCCGAGCTATCCACAGTGTCTAAAGCCTCACTCAAGATAAATTCGTAGCGACTCTTTTCTTGCGGCGAAACCCCGGCGGCATCGCGCAGCGCCAGTATCTTCTGCTGAAACTCGGTGTCCGCGTCGATAATCACTTTCAGCGGCTTGCGGATGTCGTCCTTGCGGTCGACATAGGTGTCGATATTGTCATTTAGTTCGTCGTAGATGAGAAGAAAATCGTCCAGCCGGTCGTGGGTCACCTGGGCTCGATCCTTGGTCTTCGGATCGCTGCGGGCCTGCTCCAGGTCTGTCAGCCGGGCGCGGGCGAACTTCACATATAAACCCAGGCGCAATTGCGGTTCCCAACTGGTATCGCGAATCTGATCAATCTCCGGCTGCGTAAACGGATCACGATGCCGCTGTCCCCAGACCAATATGGGCATTAAGAGCATCATTCCGATACAAACGCCGAGGCAAATGCTACGCTTCATCGCTGTTTGCCTCCATTCGGAAACATTGCACCCAGCAAATCGTCGCGAACATGCTGCAGACGATCGATGGTGTCCTGCACCCCTTTCTGTTCCTCATGCGCGACAGTATGTTTGAGGTCGGCCAGCTTGCGAGTCATTTTACGCACAGCAATCTCACTTTGCTTTTCGTGTTTGTGAGACTGAATGGCATAGTCGCGGGCAAGCTCCGAGTACGCGGCCACATCACTCAGCGCCGCTTCAGCTTTGGCATTATCGCCGGCGGCGTAGGCTTGATTAGCCGCATTGAGTTCCCGTTCCGAGATTTCGAGGCATAGCGCCGGCCGCTCTCCGATTCTGGTGCCCGCCACGCGGCCTTTGAGTTCGTCAATGGTGACATTACGGGCTAGTATCTGTCCGCTTGCAATTAGCAGGAGGAAAATCAGCACCCCGCTGAGCAGCCTTCCCCATTCCCCATATCGTCGGCGAGATTTCATTGCTTTCAGGGATCACTTCTTCGGCTCAATCGCAATCAGCCGATGTTTTGCCTTCCATTCATAATCAGGATACTGCCCTTTGGCTGTGTTAAGAAAGAGATGATAATTCGCGGCCGCTGTCTTGTAGTCGCGTAGATGATCGCTGGCGGAGGCTCTAAGAAAATATGTAACCGGAATTTCCGGTAAGAATTTGGAGCGAGCATCCAGCGCCCGAAGCACTAAAGCGTAATTCTGATTCTCGCTCGCTGCAAACGCGAGATCTCCATACGCCTCGCCAAAGTCCGGATTGATCTTCAAGGCAGTAAGGAACTCCTTCTGCGCGTCAGGAAAGTTCTTTTCGCGCAACAGAGTTTGACCCAGCTTCCGGTGCAACCCTGCATCTGTTGGGTGCGATGCCACCAAGGATCGATAAGCTGCTTCCGCCAAATCATTTTTCCCCGCAGAGACGTAAACCTCAGCCAGATCAATCTGAGCTCCCAGATCATTTGGAGCAAGCATGAGGCCCGCATGCAAAGGCGCAATTGCCTCTTCGTTTTTTCCTTCGGCCGCGAGCACCCGGCCAAGCTGAATTTGCGCAGCCGCTTCAGCCGGCTGCTCTTTGACAAGCTTTCTCAAGTAAATCTCAGCATCGGCGAAACGATGCCCGTGCATATACAAATTCGCCAGGGCAATTACTGCATCCGCAGACTCCGGCTCAATCGCAAGCGCAGCTTTATATTCGCTTTCCGCATCGGCGGCTTTATTTTCTCGTTCCAGAATCATCCCCGCGTCCAAATGCGGCTCCGCTTCCTTTGGTTGGACTAACGCGGCGTGGTGAAACGCATCCAGAGCCTGATCCGGCTCCGATTTGTCCAGTACATTCCCCAAAGCCAACCATGCGCGATACTTTCCCTCTGCCGCATGACTCGTGGGTTTCAATTTCGTCGCGGCGCGCAGAAATTGCTGCGCATCTGCTTGATCGGTCTTCGCAAGCTGCAATCCCAAATTCAGGTTCGACTCGAACACGTCCGGCTTGGCTGCGACTGACTTCCGATATGCCGCAATCGATTCGTCCGTCTGTCCGAGCGCGTTTTCTACAAACCCAAGATCGAACCATCCCACATAGTTGTTCGAATCTTTCTCGACTACTCCGCGAAGCAGCGGCTCAGCCGCAGCGTAATCCTGCTTTTCGATTTTTGCTTCCGCCTCGGTGAGTTCGGCAGGCTGAGCCGGAGAGTCGTCATCCGGAACCTGCACGTGATGCGCTCCGTGTGGGCGGGAAGAAGATGATCCGGAGGGGGCGTTTGGTGCGTTTGTTTGAGCGAAAGAGCTGAGAGCAATCGCCAGAACTAGCGGAATTCCAACGAAAGATTTACCTGCTGCCATTGCCGCGCGAAGCTCCGTTGCCGTTGCCGGGCGCCTTCAGCACGCGAGCCAGATATTTTCCCGTATAAGATTCGGGCAAGTTCGCGATCGTCTCCGGCGTTCCCGCTCCTACAATCTTACCCCCCCGCGCTCCACCTTCGGGCCCAAGATCGATCACCCAATCCGCTGTTTTGATTACCTCAAGATTGTGTTCGATCACGAGTATCGATCCGCCTGCGTCGATCAACCGCCGGAACGCTGCCAGCAACTTGCTGACGTCGTCAAAATGCAGACCCGTCGTGGGTTCGTCAAAGATGTAGAGCACCCGCCGTCCGCGCCGCTGCTGATCCGGGCCGCCGCCCGAACGTCCAACTTCCCGCGCCGCCGGTTGCAGGTGCGCGGCCAGCTTCATCCGCTGGGCCTCGCCTCCGGATAAAGTCGTTGCCGATTGGCCCAGGCGCAAATATCCCAAGCCCACTTCATCCAGCGTGCGGAGTTTGTCCGTGATCTTGGGGACATCCGCCAGAAACTTCAATGCTTCTTTTACCGTCAGGTTCAAAAGTTCGTGAATATTCTTTCCGCGATACCGAACCTCGAGCACCTGCGGCTTGTAACGGGTCCCCTTGCATTCTTCGCAAATCAACTCTACATCTGCGAGGAACTGCATCTCCACGGTGACCGTTCCATCGCCCTGGCAGGTCTCGCAACGCCCGCCGGGAATATTGAACGAGAAATGCCCTGAGCTGAATCCACGTTTCTTCGCCTCGGGAAGAGAAGCATATAAATCGCGGATGGCATCGAACGCCTTGATGTAAGTTACCGGATTCGAGCGAGGCGTCCGGCCAATCGGCGATTGATCGACAAGAACGACTTCCTCGATAAATTGATCGCCTTCCAAACTCTCCCAAGTTGCTGCGCCGCGGCCGACGCCACTCACCGGCTGTTGCTTCGCCTCGGCCAAGGCCTGATATAAGACCTGATGCAACAAGGTCGATTTGCCTGACCCCGATACGCCCGTAATCGCCACCAACATCCGAAGAGGGATGCAAATACTGATCCCTTTCAGATTGTTGGCTCGCACGCCAGTCAGGCGGATGCTTTGTGACCCGACCTGCCGCCGCACCGCTGGCACTTGAATCCGTACTTCGTCGGAAAGATACCGCCCTGTCAGAGAAGCAGGATTTTTCAAAATTTCCTGGTACGTTCCCTCCGCTATCACCTTTCCGCCATTCTCGCCTGCGCCCGGACCCAAATCCAGGATTCGATCTGCGGTCCGCATAATGTCGGGATCGTGCTCGACCACCAGCACTGTGTTTCCCAGATCTCGAAGCCCAAGGAGAATCTTGATCAGCCGATGTGTATCCCGGCTGTGTAGCCCGATGGACGGCTCATCGAGCACATACAATGTTCCAACCAATCTGGATCCAAGCGAAGTCGCGAGCTGAATTCTCTGCGCCTCGCCGCCGGAGAGCGTAGAAGCGAGCCGATCTAAAGTCAGATATTCGAGTCCCACTTCATTCAAAAATCGCAGCCGCTCGCGGATTTCGTCCAACAAACGCTCGGCAATCTCCGCTTCTTCCGCGCTCAACTGAACATCCGCAAAAAACTTTGCCGCACTCTCCACAGTCATGCCGCAAACTTCGCAGATGTTCTTTCCATTAATCCTCACCTGCCGCGCCTCCAGCCGCAGCCGTGAACCCGCGCAATCCGGGCATTGCGAATATCCGCGATAGCGGCTCAAGAATACGCGTATGTGCAGCTTATATTTCTTGCGCTCGAGGTAACGAAAGAATCCGCGTACTCCAAGAAAATCGCCATCTCCATTCAGAATCAATTCCTGGTGCCCAGGCTCAAGTTCCTCCCAAGGCATATCAAGTGGAATCTCAGACGATTTGGCGAACCGCTTCATCTCGGTGAAAAGTTGCCGGTACTTCGGCTTATTCCACGGATCGATCGCGCCATCCGACAGCGACTTGTGCTTGTCAGGAATTACCAGATCAAGATCAAAGTCGATTGTGTTCCCAAACCCCTGGCATCGGGGACACGCTCCATAAGGATTGTTGAAGGAAAACAATCGCGGCTCCGGCTCCTCGTAGCGCAAGTTGCAATGTTTACATTCAAAACGCTGCGAGAATCGCAGCTGTTGAGCCGGTTGCTCACCTTGCCCCGGCAAATCCTGATCTGGTAAATCAAAGATGACCTCACCCGCCTCCCGGTAAGCCGTCTCCACAGCATCCACAATTCGCGACCGCGCCTCCACTGCAACCGTCAATCGGTCGACCAAAACAAACACCGGCCGATCGAATTGAACATCCAACAGCGACTCGGGAGTAGAAAACTCAAATACCTGACCATTCTGGTAAAGCCGGTTGAATCCCGCTTTGCGCAACTCAAACAATCGGGCTTTTACCGCATCCGTCAGTTCCGAATCTGGCATCGCAGCTTTCTTGCTCTTCCTGCCGCGCGATGATTTCTTATTCGGCTGCGAGGGCTCGATATGCTGCACCGGAAACAAGATCTGCATTCGCGTTTCCGGATTCATCCGCAGAATCGCATCCGCTACCTCGTCCACCGTGTCTTTCCGCACCTCACGGTCGCAGTTCGCGCAATAAGTCCGCCCAATGCGGGCAAACAAAAGCCGCAAATAGTCATAAATTTCGGTAGCCGTAGCCACGGTCGAGCGCGGATTTCGCGTAGAATTCTTTTGCCGAATCGCCACCGCCGGCGCAATTCCGTCGATCAGGTCTGCCTCAGGCTTCTCGATCCGTTCCAAGAACTGGCGGGCATAGGCTGACAGCGACTCGACATACCTGCGCTGACCCTCCGCATAAATGGTGTCGAAAGCCAGCGAGGACTTCCCCGATCCGGAGACCCCCGTTACCACCGTTAAAGCATTATGGGGAATCTCAAAATCGATGTTCTTGAGGTTATGGACACGAGCGCCGTGGACAACAATATTTTCCGTGGACATCGCTTAAGTCGGCCGGTACGCCGCGCGCAAGAACCCCTGGCGTGCTCAGCGCAAATAACCGAATCTTCCATTATAGAGGAGTTGGAAAGAAGCAAAAGTGAGTGCTGAGACCAGACTCGCCGCTGCGCACGGAGCATCCCCCGGTATTTCCCGACCTTGAAGGCGAGCGCTGAGCGCGCCCTCCCGTACAGGTGGTCAGGACTCAGGAAGCGACAGCGTCACTAGAGTCGTGCCTTATCATCGCGCCGGCTTTCAAAGCTTTTTCAAATCGTGGTGCAAATAGCAGCGTGAGCACTAATCCCAGCCCCAGCCCTGCAATCAGAAACGTAACTGCAGTGGGGACATCGTACTCGTGACGTCGTGTTGGTCTGATTTCATCCATAAAAATCCCACAAGTCATGAAACAGGTTCGATGCTCTCCATCAAAATCTTGTTGCTGTTCATCTGCAACTTGCCCGTAACTTTGACCCGTTTGCCGAGGAATTGTTTCGCTTTGTTAGCATCGTCAAGCTTGTAAACTACTTTCGTTACTGGATCCTTCAGCACCACTTCGCCATTTTCCTTCACGACGATGCCACTGAAAGTTTTCGCCGCCTCGGTTGTGATCTCGCCTGAAGCCGGCATCTGCGCTTCGTTTGCGTGTTGCGGCGGAACTCCCGCGGCATCCGATTTGCGCGGCGCGGCCGACGCCGAATCCTGGTCCGCTTGTCGTCCATAAGCAGGCGGCGGAACAATGACTGCAATAAAGAGAATTCCCAGCACAAGCGCGATATGAAGCACGAACTGTTTCATTGCCGCACCCCCGAAGCCTTCGCAGGGAATGTTGCAAATTCTCTTCCACTTCGCCCTCTCGTTAGGTCTGTTCCAGCAGCAGCTTACGCAGGCAACCATTTCAATCCATGGAATTTCCGCTCGATTAGGGACAAACTTTTCCACCTGACAAGAGGCTGGTAAGAAAGGCGCTTCCCTACAGGATTTACCCGAGTTTAAAAGTCCCGTGAGAAGCGTACTTTTTTCTCAACCTTTAAGGGTGTAGACAGTTCCTTTCGGTTAGCTCAATAGCCATCGGACGCCGATTGCAACCTTCTGTTTCCGGTCATTTAACGTTTTGCGCTTTTCGTCGACGGAGAATTTTATGGCACTCAACACTGCCGCCTACGGACTCTACCCACAGGACGTTGCCTTGACAGACGTCGTCCGTACCCTGAACAGCGCCGGATTCGAGAATGAAAGCATCTGCATGATGCTCTCCCCCACCCATCCGATTGCATCGCTAGTTCGTGGTGCAAGCGTGTTTAACTCTGAGTGCAAGTCGGACGCGGTTACCACAGCTCTCATCGGCTGGCTCTCTGAATTTGGCGCCGTTATGATTCCCACTGTCGGTTTCTTCATTCGCTCGCAGATCTTCTTTCACGCGCTTATGGTCGCGCAAGAAAAGCCGGCTCTCTGTGGAAATAGCCGAACTCTATCGGGATTGGGATTTTCGGATGACGAAGCTGATCGCTTCGAAAACCAGCTTCGCGAGGTTGGAGTGCTGGTTTACGTTGCTTGCCCGCAAAGCGAAAAGATGACCTGGGCGTGCGAACTCCTCCGCCACACTGGCGCGCGCGAAGCCTCAACGCTGGATTCGCATACCGCGACCCTCGCTGCAACTGCTGCTGCGTAATTCTGCGGACGATTTTATTAAAAGTGCGGAAAAAGGGTTGTTAAACTGTCGGAGGGATCCAGCAAACGGACATTTCGGGTCGGAACGACTTCGTTCTAATCAAAAATCGGACTCGTCCAATATCAACCAAACCTCTCGCAACCGGCGCCTTAACAGTCCTCGCGCTCTTGCTCTTCGTCGCGTTGTCGTCCGTACCGGAAAGCCATTCCCACGCCAAATACCATAATCCCAAGCGGCGGGACGAGCATCACCAGAATTGCCCGATTTAAAGCGCGCTGTCCTTCTTTCGGAGTGGCACGAGCCACCGCATTGCACATTGCGCAACCCTGTGCCAGCGCAGGCAAACAAAAGACGCCGAGTAGCGAAATCAAAGCCAGCGTTCGAGCTGCGCCAAAAATCGTTTTCATGCCCAACCCCCGACTCTCACTTCACTCCAATGGTCAAGATCCGCCCCGCATCCGGGAAGAAGAAGAAATACATGATTACAAAGCAAGCTGAAACCGACACCACGAGTAGCCAGCGCATCAACGGGCGCTCGAATTTCAAGTGCATGAAATATGCAATGATCAACGCCGACTTCACTACCGACAACGTCAGCAGCACTTCCAGCATCCTGACCGGCTCGAAAATCTGCCGGTAGCCGAGCCAGACTTCGATGGCGGTAAGAACCAGCAACGCTCCCCACACCCAGAAATACTGCCCCCTGCTATCGTCGTGCGCAGCCACATCATGCATAAGGGACCCTCGAAATTGCCGTCCTAAGGATTTTTAGTCGCCGAGCTGCAATCTTGCTCAAACTCTGGTTGACATTAAATAAACCAACGGAAAAATGAACATCCAAACAAGATCCACGAAGTGCCAGTACAGCCCAGAGACTTCGACATCATGCGCGTCGTAATCTTTGGGCTTCAAGAAAAGAACTATGCTCGCAACGATAAGCCCGATCAACAAAACGTGAATTCCGTAATGGAAGACGTTGTCCGAAGGAATCACCAAGTAGCCAACCAGCCACAGTGCCCCTAGAATCGGCAGAAACATCTTTCGCAACGCGACGCACCCCAAATAAATTACTCCAATGGTCACGTGCAGCATGTGCATGGCAGTCAACCCAAAGAATGTCGCGGCGAACTGCGGTACCCCGGATGAAATATGCGCAAATTCACTTTCAAGTTGTCCCGCTGGCTTGGGGAAACCTGGCAGAGTCAATCCTTCATGAATCAGCTTCGACCATTCCATCCCGTGGAGCACAATGAAAGCTGCGCCAAAGGCCATGGTTGCCAGCAGCCAATTTCGCGTCCAGGCCCGGTCACGCCGTTGCGCCGCGAACACCGCCATCACCATGGTCAGTGAACTGGAGAGCAGGCAAACGGTCATTACGGTAGCATTGATGATGCTGTCTTTCCCGAAGGGAGTCGGCCATGCCGTGTAAATGCGGTTGTAGCTGAAGGCAAACAACAAGGCTCCGAACGTGAGCGAATCCGAGGCCAGAAATAGCCACATGCCAACTTTTTTTGAGTAAGCCCCAAACAGCGGCGCTTCAAATTCTCCCGCATGTCCATGCGCGATTACCGCATCATCCTGCAACGCAGCCTCAGACATTCACATCCCCCTTATTTGATGGCGAAGGACCTCGCGTGCAAAATCCAAAACCGAATGACGTCTACTATTTCACTAACCCCAGCAGCGCAAATACATAGACCCACAGCAGCGCCATAAAATGCCAATACCAGGCAGTAACATCCACCACGATCCGCCGTCCCTCAATCGGCCGATGGAGCAGGGAGGTCCCTGCTGCCCACATCAGCACGATGATCCCACCCGCCAGGTGCACTGCATGTGCGGCCGTCAACAAATAGACAAACGAGCTGTTTGGATTCGTGTTCACGAAAAAGCCGCGCGCCTTGAGTTCGCCCCACGCCAGCCACTGACCCGCCAGAAATCCTAAACCCAGCAGAACCGTCACACCGAGCCACGGGAAATGCCGTTCATTGCCGAGTGAAACCCCGGGGATCGATTGAACCGGTGCCAGCGCAGCACGCCGCGTGATATCACGGCGCGCCAGCTCCATCGTCAGACTACTGATCAGCAACAGCGCCGTATTTAAAAACAGCAGCGCCCACGGCAACTGCACCGAGCCCCAATCGCGCACGTAGGAATTCGTGGTGCCGTCGAATGTCGGCAATCCCTGCCGCACCACATAAGCACTGGTCAGCGAAATAAAAACCATGCTGACGGTCGCAATCCCACAAATCAGCCCCAACCGGGCTCGCCGCAAACGCGCCCCATAATTCGGATAGTTCGATCCCTGCGAATCGCCGCCATCCCCACCCGTAGGAGGCGCAGGGACGTCCCCGCCCCCACCGATCCGGCTCGCCGGAGTGCTTGCACTATATGTCGGCATGATAACTTCAGATGCCAAATGATCTTCCTCAGTATCGATCAATGATCGAACGTTCTTTACTCACCGGCCTGCTGTCGCGACCATCGCGCCAAAAACAGCAAGACTCTGTTCTCAGGCCTCAATGCGAAGCCGCAGCCGCCGGATCAGTCTGCATGATGAAATCTCGCGCAGCGCCTGGCACTCCATACTCGTAAGGTCCGTGATGCACCACCGGAGTCTTTCCCCCAAAATTGTCGTGTGGCGGAGGAGTCGTTGTGGTCCACTCAAGCGTGGTCGCCTCCCAGGGATTGTCGCTCGCCTTCGGCCCCTTAAAGATCGACCAGAAAAGATTGATCACAAAAATAAACTGGGCCGCTATTGTGATCATCGCTGCGTAAGTCATAAAGCCATGGAGCGGCATCAACTTGTGCAGATACGCAACTTCTGTGTACTGCGAATAACGCCGCGTTCCCCCGGCAATTCCCATGTAATGCATGGGCATAAAGATCGCGTAGGTTCCAGCGAGCGTCAGGAAGAAATGCACGCGGCCCCAAAACTCGTTCATCATTCGCCCGAACATTTTCGGAAGCCAGTAGTAGGTCGCCGCAAACATGCCGAAGATTGCAGCCACTCCCATGATCAGATGGAAATGTCCGACGACAAAATACGTATCGTGAAGCTGGATGTCGAGCACCGGTTGCGCCAGAAATGGTCCGCTTAATCCACCGGACACGAACAACGAGACAAATCCGATCCCAAACAGCATGGGCGTCTGGAAACGAATCCGGCCCTTGTACATCGTCCCCAGCCAGTTAAATGTCTTGATCGCCGAAGGAACGCCAATACACATCGTCAAGATCGAAAAGGCAAAGGCGGAGTAGGGGCTCATGCCGCTCATGAACATGTGATGGCCCCACACCATGAAGCCCAAAAATCCGATGGCGAGCATCGCATAAACCATGGCCTTGTAGCCGAAAATCGGTTTGCGCGAAAAGGTCGAGAGCACCTGAGAAGCCACGCCCATTCCCGGAAGAATCGCGATATAAACCTCGGGATGGCCGAAGAACCAGAACAGATGCTGCCAAAGAAGCGGCGATCCGCCTTTGTGACCCAACTGCACGCCGTTCACCACTACCAGCGGAACATAAAAACTTGTGCCCAGGTTGCGATCCATCAGCAGTAAGATTCCCGCCGATAAAAGCACGCCAAACGCAAGCAGACCAAGAATAGCCGTGATGAACCAGGACCACACAGTCAGAGGCATGCGCATCATGGTCATGCCCTTCGCTCGCAGATCGAGCGTGGTCGTAATGAAATTCAGTGCGCCCATTAGCGACGCGATACAGAAAATCGCGATGCCGGTAATCCACATATCGGCGCCAAGGCCTTCACCCGGTCCTGCCTGAGGAATCGCGCTTAACGGCGCATAGCCAGTCCAGCCGTGCAAAGGCGCCCCGCCGGTCACGAAGAAAGCCGACAGCATCACCACAAATGCCAGTGCGGTTGTCCAGAAGGACAGCATATTCAGCACCGGAAACGCCATATCCGGCGCGCCAATCTGAATCGGCAAAAAATAATTTCCGAACCCGCCTTGTGGAGCGGTCGTCAGCACGAAAAACACCATGATCGTGCCATGCATCGTCAGGAGGCTCAGATAAGTTTCGGGCTTGATCTCCCCGATCAGGGGAAGCACCGCATTCGGCCAGTACAGGTGAATGCGCATCAGCAGGGACAAGAACATTCCGACCCAGACCGCGGTGAGCGCCAGGAAGAAATACTGGATGCCGATGACTTTATGATCCAGGCTGAAAATATATTTCCGAATGAAACCCTGAGGAGCGTGCGAGTGAACCGTTGCCGCAGTCGCCATTACTGTTTCTCCGCCTCCCGCGCAGCCAGCCACTTATCGAAATCTTCCTGGCTGACCACATGAACCATCCCGTGCATCTTGTAATGACCGAGCCCGCACAATTCAGCGCAAGCAATCTCATACTCGCCGATTTGCGTAGGAGTCAGGTGCATGTGAATATTCAGGCCGGGCACCGCATCCTGCTTGAAGCGCAGTGACGGCACAAAAAAGCTGTGGATCACATCCACCGCGCGCAGGCTCAAATCCACCTCGCGATTCACGGGCAGATACATTGTTCCGGTAACGACGTCGTCCTTCGCGGCGGGATCGGAAGTGTTCAATCCGACCGCAGCCTCGCCGCCCGCGGATGGATCCATTAACCTCGGCGAAGTCGCTCCGTATTTCCCGTCCGGCCCGGGATAGCGGAAATACCATGCAAATTGCATGCCGGTCACTTCTACCTGAACCGATCCGGGCGCGGCAGCCTCGAAGCGCTGGCTTGCCCAGACGCGGCTGCCCATCAGATTCAATCCGATGAACAGCACTGTCGTCAAAACGGTCCAAACAATTTCGAGCGTCGTATTGCCGTGAGAATAGGCCACCGGCGGCGAGTTTGGCTTCTGCTGATATCGCCACACGATATACCCCAGAGAAAGTTGCGCCGCCAGAAAAACAATTCCCATCAGGATGAACGTTAGTGTGAGTTGTCCATCGATGAAATTGGTGGCCGAAGAAGCTCCGGGCGGAAGCCACCAGGTCTTAGCGGCAAAAAAGTAAGTGCTGGCCAATGTAATCAGCCAGATAACAGCCATCAACGCGAGGCCCATTCCCCCAGTCCTCCAAGACGCACGACGCGAACCAGTTTCCCCAGGCTAAGGCTCTTGCTCGCCACGAAAGCATTAGTCGGCGGCGAGTGTACCATACCTCGCCAGCGGAATTGCAAGAGAGTTGTAGAAGAAAAATTTCAAGACGAACCAAAGAACAAAGAACAAAGAACTATGAGTCGTGACAAAAAAATTGTCACAACTGCAGGGCCGCTACTTTTCCGACCACTCCGGCACTCTCCCTGGAGTCCACGGTGCACCAGCCGCCTCCATGTCTTTCTCAAGTTTCATCAAATCCACTTCAACCAGGGTGTGTAGTTTTCCAAGCTGTTCCGCGAATTCCGCCGCTGCAATGTTGTAATCGTCAATTTGACTTTGCGTTGGCTTCGCCAGCGAAAATCTCTCTCCCTCCATAATTGCCTCAATGCGGTCGTTGATCGACGAAGGCACCGGCTCATTCCGCTTGGCGATTTCCGTATCCCCGCTTAATTCCCGCAGTATCCCGCGATCGCTTTTCTCAATCGCATCGGCTTCGGCATCCAGATTTTGTGCCGGAGGCGTATCTCGCAAGGCTTCGCGAATCTTTTTCATCCGTTCTTGTACATCCTCCGCCGTGCGCAGCGCGCCCGATTCCGCCCGGTACAACCGCGCCACCTTGCGATGGAAATCCTCCCGGGCGGCCAGATCGCCGGCATTCATCGAGGTCTGGCCCTCGGTTATAACTCTAAACTTCTGCTCCGATCCCAATTGCGTAACTATGCTGTCAACTTTCTGGAATGCTCGCACGGAATACGATCCCGGCAATACCAATGTGCCGTGTAACGAAGCCGGCGGAAAATCATCCTCTTCTTCTGCGCGTTCGGGCAGCGAAACCACGGGATACCGCAAATCCCAGGCAGCCCGCTGAAATCCCGCGTCAATGCTGCCTTCCACTTGCCGAATCGGCGCGCCAGAATCGTCATAGACCATGAAATAAACTTCAGGCTTCGGTTCGTCTGCCTCGGCTCGCAATTCATTGTCGGAAGGGTAGGGTAGTGTCTCGCCCTTTTTCGCTGCCTCTTTCTCCGCCTCCTGCCGTTTTTCTTTCCTGGTCTTCAGTTTATCTTTGAGATAGGCTGTGAAAACCGCTCCATACGGCGGATTCTGGGCCGTATAAAGCGAATCTCCCTGAAATCCTTTCTTCGGCAATCCCAACGGATGCCGCTCCATGTACAGCAACGAATCCTTTACGGGAAACAGGGCTGCACTCTGCTCAAGCGCCTTGCCGCTCATCGATCGCAGTACTGAAACGTCGTCGAGGACATAAAACCCGCGGCCGAATGTGGCAATCACCAGATCACCCTCGCGACCCTGAATCACCATGTCGTGGACGGCAATTGTCGGCAGGCCGCCTTTCAACTGCACCCATTGCGCGCCTCCGTCAACCGTGAAGAACGCACCGAATTCGGTTCCGGCAAACAGCAAATTCGCGTTCACTGGATCTTCCGCGAACGCCAGCACCGAACCGTTTTCGGGCAGATTCCCTGCAATCGAATTCCAGGTTTTTCCCGCATCCGTTGACTTCAACAAATAGGGCTTGAAATCTTCATTCTTATGGTTGTCGAATGCCGCGTAAATCGTATTTTCGTCATGCGATGAAGCCGCCAGCCGGCTGACGTATGTTCTATCCGGGACGCCAGGAAACGTTTCATACTTCGTCCAACTGCCGCCGCCATCCGATGTCAGCTGAATCAACCCATCGTCGGTTCCTGCGTAAATCCTTCCTTCTTTCTTTGGCGATTCTGACAACGCGACAATGTTCCCATAAAAAGAAGTCGAGGCATTCTTCGCCACTGCATCCGGTTCCCACACGCGTCCCATGACCGGCAGGGTGTTGCGATTAATCTGCCGCGTCAGGTCGCCGCTGATTGCTTTCCACGTATCGCCGCGATCGTCGCTGCGAAACAATTTATTTGCGGCAAAGTAGAGCCGCGTGTGCGAGTGCGGACTGATGATTACTGGTGAATCCCAATTCCAGCGCAGCGGAGGTTCGCCCTTGCCCTCCTGTGGTTGCAAAACCAATTCCTGCCCGGTCGGCTTGTCGTAGCGCACCAGCACTCCATATTGCGACTCCGCATAAACCGTATTCGGGTCCACGGGGTCGACCACCGACCGGAATCCATCTCCGCCGGTCGTCACAAACCAATCCGAATTCATGATCCCATTGACATTGTGGGTGCGCGAAGGCCCGCACCAGGAAAAGTTATCTTGCGTGCCGCCGCAAACGTTATAGAAGGGAACCGCGTTATCGACCGCTACGTCATAGAACTGCACCGTCGGCAAATTCGCTTTGAACTCCCAGGATTTTGCATCATCCCAGGTCTCATACATTCCACCGTCCGACCCCAGCAGCCAATGCTTCGTATTATCGGGATCGATCCAAATCGCATGATTGTCCCCATGATGATTCACTTCGTTCACTTTATGCAGCGTCTTGCCGCCATCAAGGGACTCGCGCAGCGAAACGTTCATCACAAAAATTCGGTCTACGTTTTTTGGATCGCAAATGACCTGCGCGTAATACATCGCGCCCACGTCAAACTGATTCCGCTTCTCCCAATTCGCGCCCTTATCCTCCGAGCGGAAAATTCCCCCTTTGCCATCCGCCGCCTCAACCGTCGCATACACTACGTTCGGATCCGCTGGGGAAACCGCCAGACCAATACGACCCATGTCAACCGTCGGCAATCCATTCTTCAACTTGTTCCACGTCGCGCCGGCATCGGTTGACTTATAAATCGCACTTTCCGGCCCCCCATCGATCAGGGTAAACACATGCCGCCGCCGTTGATATGCCGCCGCATAAACAATGTCCGGATTCGATGGATCAATCGCCACGTCTACCACGCCCGTGTTCTCGCTGATCGTCAGTACCGGCTTCCACGTCTTTCCCGCATCGATCGTCTTATATAAGCCGCGATCTCCGCCCGGTCCCCACAGCGGACCCTCCGCCGCGACGTACACAACCTTCGAATCGCGCGGATCGACCACTACGCGCCCAATGTGATCCGATTTTTTCAACCCTAGATTCGTCCAGTTTTTTCCGCCATCCTCCGAGCGATATATTCCATCGCCATAAGCCACGCTGCGTTGCGAATTACTCTCGCCCGATCCAACCCAGACCACCGCCGGATCGTTGGGATCGATCGTTACCCACCCGATCGAATACGAACTCTCCTTCTCGAACACCGGAGTCCACGTCGTCCCATCATTCGTCGTCTTCCACACTCCACCAGAAGCCACTCCCACGTAATACTCGAACTTGTTCTTGGGGTTTACCGCTATCGAGGCGACGCGCCCTGAAGCAACAGCCGGCCCGATCGACCGGAACGCCAGACCGGAAAAAGTGTCGGCCGTCATGCCTCCTTTTTTCTCTTCCTCTTTTTTCGCCGGCGGCGCACTGTCCTTCTTTGCTTCCTTTCTTGCCGACTTCTTCGTAGGCCCGACCGGCTGCGCGTTCTTGTCGGAGTCCTGCGCGGTTGCATTCCAACTCACAAGCGTGAAGAAGATCAGACCCACCAAGAGCAAGGGCTTTTGGGTGGCGCGGCGTTTCAACGCTGCGATAAGAGATGCTTCTTTGCTGAACAAGGCTTTGGCCGCTACGGCATCGGGATTCACTGGAAGCTCCATTCTGAGGCGGATGATTTCCAAAACCGATATGTATACATGAACCGTCGGGCAGAGAGAAGCGAGAAGTGAACTGCATACTTACCCCGCGTTGTAAACCCGCTGAAACGCTTTTCCAACTCCCATCACTATCCATTCAACCGCGGAGAGATTAGCGCGCGAACGAGTAGCGAATGAGTAGCAAACGATGCGCTCGTGCGCAACCAAACCGCTCAATTTAGGAGGGTCCTACCATGGCTACAACTATCGAACGACCAAAACCCACGCAGCCGATCAACAAGATTCCGTCGGTACCACCGCGCTTCCAGCAAGGTCCGCTGACAACCGCTTTACAACTTGGCCCACTCGCGTCGCTCGCGGGCAGTTGGAAAGGTCGCGGCTTCAACGTCATGTGGCGGCCGGACAACCCCCAATCGCAGCCCTTCAGCCAAACCAAGCGTTTTCTCGAACTGAATCTCACCAGCGAAACCTTCGATTTTCACGTGATCCCCGGCGTCGTACCGAACCGAGGCCTGAATCCACAAACCGATCTCAGCCTCTACGGCCTGCATTATCTGCAGCGAGTAACCGATGCCGACAAGCCACCATTTTCCACTGCCGGTCAGGCACTGCACATCGAGCCCGGCTTGTTCATGAATGTGCCCGCCAGCCAGGAACCGGAAGTCGGACCTACGATTGTAAGGATGGCCAGCATTCCACACGGTGTTTCGCTTCTGATGCAAGGACCTACGCCCAGTACCGTCCCAGTGCCCGGGGCTCCGACCATTCCACCGATTTATCCGATCGCTGGAATGCCGGCGTTCACGCCTCCCGCAGGAGCGCAAGGCCTGGGCATTCAGCCAGTCGATATCCCAGGCCCCGCGGGAGACGGCGCCGAGCACGTCGTCCCGGAAGTTGTCTTAAGCGCCGATGTCGCGGGCACGCAAAGCAACGGCCCGTATCCGCCCGCGTCGATTCCGCAGGAGTACGTAAACGATCCCAACTATATCTTGCGCGAAGCGATCGCGGACCAGGACATTCTCGGTGCCATCACAATTAAGCTGAGCACCACAACCGAAGGCAGCGGCGCCGGGAACATTCCGTTCCTCGGCACCGCGAATCCAGCCCAGCCCACCGATCCTTCGAATGCCAACGCTTTTGTCTTGCAGTCGTCCGCTACATTCTGGATTGAATGGGTTCGCATGCCCTATGGTGGCCTGCCCACGCCGTTGGCCAAGCCGCTCGACCCCAGCATTCTCGGGATCGAGCCCTTCTGGCCAACGCCGACGTTCCTGCAATTGCAGTATTCGCAGGTTTCGATCCTGGTTTTCAACAACGTTCTTTGGCCGCACGTGAATGTTGCCACGCTGACTCTCAGCGCCGGCTAACGAGGTGCGGTTCAAAATCTGCGCTCCGCTCTAGTCCACCCGCACTTCCTGGACTAGAGCGGAATTTGATTTTCGTTCTGAAGAAAAGTGAAACGCTTGGCGAGAGGATTATTCTTCAAACATCGGCACTTGCCGTTGATCGCCAGCTCCGCGGCGCGGCCGACGCGCGCCGCCAATTACCGCCAGCACCGTCAGTGCGTCCAGGGCCGTCCGCGGCACAAAAATACGCTGCGTGTTCGAGCGCTGGTCTGGGGGATTGATCAGGAAGCCTTCGGACAGGGTCTGCATCAAGTCAGCGGCCATCAATCCCTCGAGAACCTCGCTGTCCTTGAATCGCAATCGCACCCACAAACCCTCTGATCGCGGTCGCGAGGTAAAGGTCTTCCTCGCCAGCGATTCCGAATCCCCGAATTCCCGCACAAAATAAACGCCTTTAATTTCTCGTAAATCAATCCCTACCACGTTGCCGGAGGTATTCAGCAACTCCAGCTTGCCTTCGTTCACAAATTGGGCAGGCGAGACATAGCCTGAGATGGAATCTCGGTCCATCTTGCGGACAATGACTTTTTTGTGAGTCGAAGGCATGATGAAGAAAGCGTCGTTCGGTCGTCAGCGCCTGGAACGCTCCGCTAAATGCGGATCAGACGGCATTCGGCCATTACACGTTTCCGATATAGCAGCCTACGCAGCCGCAGACCCAACGCCAACCAGCGAAGGGAAAACCACAACTACGCTTGATTCTCGCATCATTTCCCCAAATTTCCTCGGAATCCACGTTGGCAGTAGCCAAATTGTAAACGTTGTGTTATTCCTTTAAGTTGCTCTGATGCAGCTTATGCCTGT
This sequence comes from uncultured Acidobacteriaceae bacterium, assembly GCA_963734675.1. Classification (GTDB taxonomy): domain Bacteria; phylum Acidobacteriota; class Terriglobia; order Terriglobales; family Acidobacteriaceae; genus Sulfotelmatobacter. The sequence goes on along the minus strand of CAVTHZ010000008.1, from coordinate 395,390 downwards.
ATAAGTGTCTTGTATTGTGTAGCTTGTGGAATCTTTACAGGCGCCGTATCAGGGTAGGGCCGAGCCGTTCTGTGGAAATCTTGTGGAAAACGCCGTAGCGCAGTCATCCCGAGCTGCCGTCCTTTGGATCGCTTGAGAACGAATGGCTGATTACATTTACACCATGGAAATCCGGTTGACGCCGGACCAACTCAAAGGCGTCAATTTGGTGCAAGAGGTTAGCCGCGCCGCCGAATTTACCTTGTATCTTACTGGCGGTTCCATTCGCGATATTATCAGCGGTTTCACCATTCGCGATCTGGATTTCACCGTCCAGGGAAATCCGCTCAAACTGCAAAAGGAATTCGAGCGCGCCGGCGCACAAATCGTAGGCCGCGATGAAGATGCCCGTACCATCTTTCTCTTGCTGCCGGGCAATGTCCGCGCCGAACTCGGCATGGCGCACACCGAGCATTATGAAAAGGTCGGCAAGCCGCCGGTAATCACACCTTCCAGCATTCAAGAGGATCTGCGCCGTCGAGACTTCACCGTCAACGCCATGGCGCTCTCGCTGAACGAAGGCTCACGTGGTCTGCTGCTCGATCCTTTCAACGGCGTCGCGGATATTGAAGCCAAGGTGCTTCGCATCCTGCACAATTATTCTTTCGTCGAAGATCCTTCGCGGATGATCCGCGCTACGCGCTTCTCGGCGCGTTTCCACTGGCCGCTTGAAGAGCGGACCCAGCAGCGGTACGACTCCGCCAAGGAAAATAACTACATCGACCATGTCTCCCGCGGCGCCATCGGACACGAAATCGCTCAGTTGGCGCATGAAGATGATCCACTGAATGTGGTTCGCGCGCTGGAGCGCGAGAATTATTTAAAAGTTCTGCATCCGCACTGGACCGTGGCGAAAGTCGACGCCAATGGCCTGACGCAGTTGATGAAAACGCGGCAACAGTTGGTCGATCTGGGCTACACAGTCGATCCCTCGGCCGCCGTGATGTATTTCCTGACTTCGCATCTGTCGGATAAGGACATCTCCGATCTGCGCCGCCAGATGCCGCGCAAAGATTTAGTCGAGGCTTGGCGCGATATCGAAGATCATGCGAAGGAACTTTCCAAGCGCCTGACTGGAAAAGAGGCGGCCACTCCATCGCGCACCTGGAACCTGCTCTCCAGCGCGCGCCCGGAAATGGTTTTGTTTCTCGCGGTAACCGCGAGGCAGCAAGCGGTAGCGCAAAAGATCAAAAACTTCCTCACCAAATGGCGCGACGTGCAGAAGCGCGTCCCGTTGCCCGAGATGACAGAATTGCTGATTACGCCGCAGATGCCGGACTATCCAAAGATAGCCCGCGACGTATTTATGCTTCTGCTGGACGGCAAGCTGCGCTCTCACACGGAGATCATGAAGTATCTCAAGCCGCTTGCGCCGCCACCACCTCCTCCTCCCCCGCCTCCGCGCCGTGGCCGTGCCAAAGCTGCAGCAGCGGGACCGCCGGTAGCACCAGAAACTCAAGCGAAAGTGGGCAGGGGAAGGGGCAGGAAGGCTGCACCGGTGGCCGTTCCCTCGGTTGCTCCGGCAGCGGCTGCAAAAACAGAGCCTAGCCCCAAGCCAGCCGCGCCCCCAAAACCACCAAAAGCACCAACAAAGGTGGCCAAAAAAGCCAAGAAACCGGTACCGAGGCGCCCGTCCAAACCGGCCAAAGCAAAGAAGGCTCCCGGCAAAAAGTCAAAGAAAAGTAAGAAGCATTAGTTCTTCTTTCTTCTTGACAGCCAGTATGGACCGTCACAAAATACTTGCACTCATTCCGGCCGCGGGGGATCTCTCCAAGAGTCTGACGAGCGCCAATCCCGCTGCGCCGGTCTAACCCCAGGAAGGAAATTCCAATGACCCGGCCCTCGATTCAGGAATCTTCTCGTCGACAAAACCGCAAACATTCAGGCGTGTCCCGGACTTTGGAGCGCAACCTCGCGGCCTATGCCTTCGCCGCAGGTTCTGCCGGGGTGGGATTGCTGGCGTGCGCGCAACCGGCGCAAGCGAAAATAATTTCCACCAATACGAATCTCGTTGTCAATTTTGGCTCTCCGGTGTCTTTCGATATCAACAACGATGGACAGAATGACTTTTCCATGTCGGATGTCAACTTTGGATTTGCACCCAGTGGAACTTGCACCTCGGCTCAAGGCCGGCACAAAGGCGCCCATCATCGAACTGGCAGGCCGCTTTTAGGCTGCGGGCCCTTCGACTTCGGTTTGCAGGTGACTCCGTTGGAAACGGCAAATGAGATTTTCCCCCTTGGAGGCACACACGACGATAAGCTGTGCGCCGCTGCCTTGCGCCGCGGAACCAAGATCGGACCTAACCGCCCGTTTGCTTCGGGGCCCATGGTGATGTCCGCGCTCTACGGTACTTCTGAAGGCAGTCCCGCCTGCCCGTGGTCGATGCCCCACTCGCCTTTCCTCGGGGTGAAGTTTATCGACACGGAAGGCCAGATGCATTACGGATGGGTGCGGGTCTCTGTGCGCCCGGATTACTCCACCGTGATTCAGGGCTACGCTTACGAGACCATCCCCAATAAGCCAATCGATGCAGGCATCGCCTCGGGGCCGGAGGAAGCCAACTCAGTCAGCCCGGCGCATGAATTGTCCACCCATCATCACAATGCGGCAACTCTAGGCCGTCTGGCGCAAGGAGCAACTGGTTTGGCCATTTGGCGGCGAGAAGATGAGGTCGCTGCGGCATAATCCCGGGCGAAGGTTTCTTGAAACGGCAGAGTTTCGATCATTAAGGGACGGTTTCCCCCTGCACCCTTTTCATCACCCGGATCGGGAATCTGCCCACTAGGTGCTCGTCCTGCCGCTCCGGTGAACTCATCCCCGCGATTTCGGCCATGCTCAACCGTGTCCATCTATCGACTAAGCCCTGTCCCACGGTCTGAAACTCCGTCAGCACCAACGGTTTTCGGTCTATAAGATTTTTCTCATCCCGGCTTCTCAATCAGGCTTACAATGGCTGTATGCGGTGCCTTTCGGCAATCGCGGTTTTTCTCCTCGTTGCGGCCCTCCCCCTGACTGCCCAACGCGGAGGGGGTCATGCATCCGCTGGCGGCCACGGCGGATTCTCCGGACATATGGGCGGTTTCAGCGGCGGCCATTCCTTCGGCGGCTTCCACGGCGGTTCCGGTTTCGCCCCGCGCTCATTCTCTCGCGGTTTTTCGCGAGGCCCAATTGCCTCTCGTGGCTTCACCCGCGGCTTCAATCGAGGATTTAACCGGGGATTCAATCGAGGTGGAACGCGCTTCCGCATCCGCAGTTACGGATACGGCAACAACTGCTGGGGATACAACTGCGGCTATGGCTACGGATATCCGTACCTTGGTGGCGGCATCGATCCTTATTGGTGGTGGGATAACGATTCCGACTCCGACAACGGCTACGATCCCGGCGCGCCCTATAACTACGATAACGGCGTGGCGAACCAGATGTACCAGCAAGCCATTCCGATGCGCCCGCCCGAGTCCGATGATCAAAACTACTCCGCGCGCTCGACTCCTCCGCCGCATCAAGCAGAGCGCACGGAAGCGGCCACTCCCACTGTGCTGATCTTTCGTGATCAGCACCGGGAGGAGGTTCAGAACTACGCCATTGTCGGCGAGACCCTCTGGACCTTCGCCCCGCAAAAAACCCGGAAGATTCCGCTCGATGATTTGGACATTCCCGCCACTCAAAAAGCCAACGATGATCGCGGCGTAGACTTCCGCGTCCCCGGCGCGTAAGGCGCTCGAATCCGAATTTCCGCAGACGAAGGTTCCGCAAACAAAGTCTCATGCCAGCCAGGTTTCGCCGGTTCTAAAACCGGCGGAATCCTTGTTCGTATTTCGTAAACTAATCAGCTTAAGTGAATCAGCGTCGCCCGTCGGGTATATATTCCCACCCAACCTGTCTCACTCCGCCAACTACTTGGGGAAGATGTGCGGAGTTAGCGGGACGAATCTAAATCCAACAGCTGTGAAATATAGGAGGATCTGTGAAACGGAGTTTCTGTGGATTGCTACTCTCCCTCGTCGCGTTCGTATCCGTAACCTATGGTTCGAACCTGATGACGCGTCATGTGCGCGAGGCTACTATCAACGGCACGGCCGTTCCGCTAGGCCATCTCCCCACCAACCAAATCATGCAACTCGATGTAGTATTGCCTGTCCGTGATCAAGCGGGGCTGGATGCCTTCCTCGCCGAGTTACAAAATTCACTCGACTCCCAACCACGTCCGCTTTCTGACGCCCGCCGAATTCACGGAAAAGTTCGGCCCCACGCAGGAAGACTATGATGCGGTAGTCCGCTACGTGCAGGAGCACGGACTGGCCGTCGTCGGCGGATCGCGCGACGGCATGGAGGTCCAGGTCAAAGGCCCCGTCTCGGCCATCGAAGCGGCCTTCCACATCGAGCTGCTGATCTACCAGCATCCCACCGAGAATCGCATCTTCTACGGCCCCGACCGTGAACCCACCGCGGATCTGCCCTTTTCGCTGTGGCACATCTCCGGTCTGGATAACTACTCCATCCCGCATCCGCTGTATGTGAAGAAGAGCGACTATGCCAAGGCGCACGGCATCAGTCCCGAAGTCCGTTGTCACGCCACGCCACTACCGGCTCCGGCCCATCCGCATCGTTCCTGGGCAGCGACATGCGCGCCGCCTATTACGGCGGAACGGCGCTAACCGGCTCCGGCCAGAACCTGGGATTATTCGAATATCTGGGAACCGACCTCGCCGACCTGACCACTTACTACAAGAACGTAAAGCAAACCAACTAACGTGCCCGATCACGCTGCTCTCCACCGACGGCACCAGCACCAGTTGCACCGCCCGCAGCGGCTGCGACGACACCGAGCAGACGCTCGGACATGACGCAAGCCTTGGGCATGGCGCCCGGACTGGCGCAGCCTGGTCATGTACATCGGCTCAACCGATACGGCCATCATCAGCTCCATGACCACGCACAGCCCGCTGCCGACCACCATCGGCTGCTCGTGGGGATGGACACCCGCCGATCCTACCACGCTCGATCCTTATTTCGAGAAGATGTCAGCGCAGGGTCAGAATTTCTTCGCGGCCTCGGGCGACAGCTCGACCTGGTCAACGAGAAATGAAGCCTGGCCGGCGGACGATGCCAACATCGTCTCCGTCGGCGGCACCGACCTGACCACCTCCAGCGCGGCCGGCCCCTGGAAGTCGGAAACCGCATGGGTCGACAGCGGCGGCGGAATCTCGCCCGACAAAATCGCGATCCCCTCGTGGCAGCAACTCGCGGGCGTGATCAACTCCAGCAACAAGGGATCAACCACGTTGCGCAATGGCCCCGATGTCTCGGCCAATGCCAACTTCACCTTCTACGTCTGCGCCGACCAGACCACCTGCACCGCCAACGACTACGGCGGCACCAGCTTCGCCGCTCCTATGTGGGCCGGTTACGTCGCGCTGGCCAACCAGCAATTGAAGACCAACGGCTTCTCTGACCTCGGCTTCATCAACCCGTATCTGTACGCCTTCGGCGTGAGTTCGAGCTACGCACACGGACTTCCACGACATCACCAGCGGCAAGTCCGGCAGCTACTCGGCCGTGACCGGCTACGATCTGGTGACCGGATGGGGCAGCCCGAACGGGACAGGGCCTGATCAACGCTCTGGTCGGCGAAGACTAAAGAAAGCGTGAGCTTCAGAGGGGCGCGGCTTCCAGCCGCGCCCCTATTATTTCCTACAAACAGCCGCGCTTTCTGGTTCGCTCGACCAGACACAGGCGGTGAGACAAACTCCCGGCGGCAAGAAGCCGGACATTGGCGGTAACTCCGCAGGCGAAGAAACCGATTTTCGACAGCCCCTTAGATTCACAGGGGCCACCGTCTTCCACAACCTCTCTCCCGCTACAATTCGCCCGTTCCCGTAAAATAAAAATAAGCCCATGTCTCAATTCGTCCACCTGCACCTGCACACCGACTACTCCATGCTCGATGGCGCCTGCGATGTAGAAAAGCTCTGCGAGCATGTACAGAAGCTCGGCATGCCCGCCGTCGCCATGACCGACCACGGCAACATCTTCGGCGCGGTCCACTTCGTCAACGCCGCGCACAAGCACGGCGTGAAGCCCATCATCGGCTGCGAGCTTTACATTTGCAAAAAAGACGATCACAACATCGAGCGCACGCCGCCCGAAGGGGATACCTACAATCACCTGCTCGTGCTCGCCGAAAACGACGAAGGCTACCGAAACCTCGTCAAGATTACCTCCGAAGCCTCACTGCACGGCTTCTACTACAAGCCGCGCGTCAGCAAGAAATTCCTGGCCGAGCACGCGCGCGGACTGATCGGCCTTTCCGGCTGCCTGAAAGGCGAAGTAGCCGAGCGGCTGACGGAAGGGAACTACGATGCTGCCCGCGCGGCCGCGGCTACCTATGCCGACATTTTCGGCAAACAGAATTTCTTTCTGGAGATTCAAGATCAAGGGCTGGCGATGGAATACAAAATCCATCCCGGGCTGTTCCGGCTGGAAAAAGATCTGGGCCTGCCGTTGGTGGCCACCAACGACAGCCACTATCTCTGCGAAGACGATGCTCACGCGCAAGATGTAATGCTCTGCATCCAGACGGGAAAATCAGTTCACGATGGCCAGCGCATGAAGTTCGACGGCACGCAATTCTTCGTTAAAAGCCACGACGAAATGTACCGCGTCTTCAAAGACTCGCCCGATGTGGTGTCGCGCACCGCCGATATTGCCGAGCGCTGCAGCATGAAACTGGCGAAAGTCGCCACGCCATTCCCCGAGTTCGAAGTCCCGCCAGGCTATACCACCGATAGTTATTTTGTTCACGTCACCCGCGAGGGTTTCGCGCGCCGCCTTCAGGCATTGCGTCCGCAGAGCGAGCAAGGCAAACTCAAACACACCATCACCGACTACGAGCAGCGCCTGGAGCGCGAACTCGCAATCATCCAGCAAATGAAATTTCCCGGATATTTCCTCATCGTCTGGGATTTCATCCGCTACGCCAAAGAACGCGATATTCCCGTAGGCCCAGGCCGCGGCTCCGCCGCCGGTTCGCTGGTGTCGTACGCGCTCGGCATCACCGATATCGACCCGCTCCAGCACGAGCTCCTGTTCGAGCGCTTCCTCAATCCCGAGCGCGTTTCCATGCCCGACATCGATATCGATTTCTGCATGAACCGCCGCGGCGAAGTGATCGACTACGTAACCCAAAAGTATGGACGCGACAACGTAGCCCAAATCATCACCTTCGGCACAATGGCCGCTAAAGCCGCAATCAAAGATGTCGGCCGCGCCATGGACATCCCGTACGCGGATGTAGACCGGATCGCAAAGATGGTGCCGACGCAGCTCAATATCACGCTGGAAAAGGCGATCGAGCAATCGCCGCAGCTTCGTGAGGCCATGGAAAAAGACGGCCAGATTCGCGAGCTGATGCAAACAGCAAAAAAATTGGAAGGCATGGTGCGTAACGCGGGCGTGCACGCGGCAGGTGTAGTGATCTCGCCAAGCCGCTAACCGAGTTGGTTCCGCTGCACAAAACCAAAAACGACGAAATCGTGACCGCCTTCGACATGGTAGCCATCGAAAAGATGGGCTTGTTGAAGATGGACTTCCTCGGCCTGACCACGCTCACGATTCTTACGGACGCGGTGAAGCTGATCGGGCAGACACGAGCTGTGCAGCTTACACTCGATGAGCTTCCGCTGCAGGATGCCGAGACCTATCAAAAAGTTTTTTACACCGGCCTGACCTCCGGCGTTTTCCAGTTTGAATCCCACGGCATGCGCGACGTGCTGCGCAAGTATCGTCCGGACTCAATTGAAGACCTTACCGCGCTCAATGCGCTCTACCGCCCCGGCCCGATTCAGGGCGGCATGATCGAGGACTTCATCGACCGCAAGCATGGCCGCAAAAAAGTCGAGTACGAACTTCCGGAGCTTAAAGAAATTTTGCAGGAAACGTTGGGCGTGATCGTGTATCAAGAGCAAGTCATGCAGATCGCGAACCGCCTGGCAGGGTACTCGCTCGGCGAAGCCGACCTGCTTCGCCGAGCCATGGGCAAAAAGAAGCCGGAAGAAATGGCGCAGCAGCGGGAGCGTTTCATCGAAGGCGCTGCGCAAAGAAAATTCCCGCCAAAAAAGATCGAAAAGATTTTCGATCTGATGGCGCAATTTGCCGGCTATGGCTTCAATAAATCCCACTCCGCAGCCTACGCGTTGCTGGCCTATCACACCGCGTACTTGAAAACGCACTACCCGGTGGAGTTCATGGCCGCTCTGCTGACCTCGGTTACCGGCAGCACCGACGATGTGGTGAAGTACATCAACGAATGCCGCGAAATGGGAATCTCCGTCGAAGCGCCCGATATCAACGTCTCCGATGCAAACTTCACCCCGCATGGCGAAGCCATCCGCTTCGGCCTGGCTGCGGTAAAAAACGTGGGCGGCAACGCCATCGAGTCGATCGTAACGGCCAGAAAGAGACTAGGCCGATTCAGGACGATCTACGAATTCTGCGAGAATGTCGATCTGCGTCTGCTCAACAAGCGTGTTCTCGAGTCGCTAGTCAAGAGCGGAGCGATGGATTCCCTTGGGCGCCGTGCCCAGCTTATGGCCGTTCTCGATCGCGCCATCGAGCGCGCCCAAAAAGCTCAGCGCGATGCTGAATCCGGCCAGCACGGCCTGTTTGGCGTGTTTCAACAGGATGAAACCGAAGCCCACAACGACAAGTTGCCCGAGCTCCCTGACTGGGATGAGCACATTCGCCTGACTGCGGAAAAGGAAATTCTCGGCTTCTTTATCTCCGGCCATCCTCTGGAAAAATTCAAAGACAAGCTGGCCGATCTGCAGGCTCTGAGCATCGAAGAGATTTCGGCCATGACCAAATCCACCGGCAAGGACGAAACCATCGCTACTGCCGGCATCATCGCTAACGTTCGAGTCCTGAAATCGAAGCGCGGCGACTTTTACGCCCAGGCCACTCTCGAAGATATGTCCGGCACCATCGACATGATCGTCTTTCCCGAGGCCTACAAAAAGCTTGGCGAGAAAATAAAACTCGAAGTTCCTGTGCTGATCCGAGCGGGCGTGCGTATTGAAGAAGGCGCAAACCCGAAAATTACCGCCGCGGAGATCATGCCGCTCGAAGACGCCAAAATCCCGCTCCCGCGCGCCATTCGCGTTAGAATCCCGCTGGAAACCTCCGCAGAAAATGTTGTCGACGATCTCCACACTCTCTTCAGCGAACGCAAAGGCGAAGCACGCGTATTGTTCGATGTGGAGCGCGCCGGCGATTTCATGGTGGTGATGGAAGCCGAAGGTTATAATGTCCTGCCGGATCGCAATTTCATCGCCCGCGTGGAGCAGCTCTGCGGGCGCGGCAGCGTGCGGGTGATTAGTTAAAGTTAATGGCCGCGAACCCCAAAGCGCAGCAGGAACTCGATGAGATCGAGCGTGAAGTCGCGCTCATCGAAGCTGACGCCGGCAAGAATGAAGAAACCCATCGTCGCCTGGCGGTGCTGAACGAGCGCCTCCACATACTTAGGGAAGAGATGCAAGGGCAGCAAACGGCGTGGCAGAAAACCGAACTTGCCCGCCATCCGCAACGGCCGCAAGCGCTCGATTATATCGAGCGCCTGTTCACCGACTTCAGCGAAATTCACGGCGACCGCACCTTCGGCGACGATCCTGCCGTTATCTGCGGCATGGCGCGCTTCCATGGCGAGGAAGTGCTAATCGTCGGTACACAAAAAGGACGCGACATGAAGCAGCGCGTCTACCGCAACTTCGGAACGCCGCACCCTGAGGGCTACCGCAAGGCGTTGCGCATCATGCAAGTCGCCGAAAAATTTCGGCGGCCAATTATTTCGCTGGTCGATACTGACGGCGCTTATCCCGGTATCCATGCCGAAGAGCGTGGCCAGGCCGAGGCCATCGCGCACAACCTCCGCGAGATGGCGCGGCTCGAAGTTCCCATCGTCGCCACGGTGATTGGCGTAGGGGGCAGTGGTGGTGCCTTGGCCATTGCCGTAGCTGATCGCGTTCTGATGATGGAGAATTCGATTTACTCTGTCATTTCTCCCGAGGGCTGTGCCGCCATCATGTGGCGCGATGCGACTAAAAAAGAATTAGCCGCCGAAGCCATGCGCATCACCGCCACCGATCTCCGCGAACTCGGCGTGATCGACGACATTGTGCCGGAACCCGAAGGCGGCGCCCATCGCGACCACGAAGCCGCCGCCAGCCTGCTCGATGTGAGCCTGCAGAGACATCTTTCCGACCTGAAGAAAACTCCCGCCTCCGATTTAATCGTGTCACGATATAATAAATTCCGTAACATCGCCCAGTTCTTCAAAACTGAATAGATATCCAAACTTGACGGCATCCGCACCGGGCGGATTTATAGAGCGCCAGTTGCCGGCGCGCAACCTGTCCACGTTCACAATCAGGTTACCGATGGCTCAGGACCAGCGATTTGCCGTCCCGTGGAAGGCGGCATCGCCGTATAATCATCTGTTCCCCCATAGAGGAATTCGGGCGCCTTACTCCGCCCGCCAAGCAAAGGAAGGTGTCGGAATGGCTACAGCAGACATTGCGCCTCACGGAGCAGGTGGTGGACTGGGACGCAAGCGCATCGTCAACGATATGAGCATTCAGGTCGCGACAGTCAACGGCTCCGGGTCACAAAGCTCTAATACGGTTCTACTTCGCGCAATTTTTCAGATGGGCGTTCCCATTTCGGGCAAGAATCTTTTCCCTTCGAATATTGCCGGACTTCCTACCTGGTACACGATTCGCGCCAACAAAGACGGTTACATCGGACGCAAAAAGGAAATTGACTTTCTCGTCGCCATGAATGCTGAGACGGCGAAAGATGATGTCATGTCACTCGATCCCGGCGCATCCGTTCTCTACGATGAGCCGCTCGCTCTCGATAAACTTCGTAGCGATCTCATTTTTTATTCCGTTCCCTACGACAAGATCACCGCAGCCGTCTGTCCCGAAGCCAAGTTGCGCAAGCTGGTCAAGAATATGGTGTACGTCGGCGTGGTGGCCTCGCTGCTCGAAATTGAAATGGGCGAAGTTGAGAAAGCCATTCGCAAACAATTTGCGAAAAAAGCCAAGGCAGCGAACCTGAATCTGGCGGCTGCGCAGGCAGGGTTCGACTACGCGAAAGCCAATCTGCAAAAGCGCGGCGCGTTCTACATCGAGCGCATGAACAAAACCGCGGGCAAGATCATTATCGACGGCAACTCGGCCGCGGCGCTCGGCTGCATGTTTGCCGGATGTACCGTCGTCACCTGGTATCCGATCACGCCATCGTCATCGCTGGTTGAAACCATGATCGAGTACATGAAGGAATACCGCATCGGCCCTGACGGCAAGGCAACATTCGCCATCGTGCAAGCCGAAGACGAACTCGCTGCCATCGGGATGGTGATCGGCGCAGGCTGGGCAGGCGCTCGCAGCATGACGGCAACCGCTGGCCCCGGCATCTCGCTGATGTCGGAATTCGCCGGTCTGGCATATTACGCTGAAATTCCGGGCGTCATCTGGGATATCCAGCGCGTCGGACCCTCCACCGGCCTGCCCACGCGCACCTCGCAGGGCGACATTCTTTCGACCGCATTTCTCTCGCATGGCGATACGAAACACATCATGCTGATCCCTTGCTCAGTAGCCGAGTGTTTCAGCATGGCGTCCGAAGCTTTCAATCTCGCCGAGCAATTTCAAACGCTGGTCTTCGTAATGTCCGATCTCGATCTGGGCATGAACAACTGGATGTCCGACCCCTTCGATTATCCAACGACGCCGATCAAGCGGGGCAAGGTTCTTTCGGCAGAAGACTTACAAAAGCTGGGCGGTTTCGCTCGCTACAAAGACCTCGATGGCGATGGCGTCGGCTACCGCACGCTGCCCGGCACCGATCATCCCAATGCCGCATACTTCACGCGCGGCAGCGGACACAACGAGAAAGTCCAGTTACAGCGAGCGCCCTGACGATTACGAAAACAACATGGAGCGCCTCAATCGCAAGTTCGAAAGTGCCCGCGCCTTCGTTCCGCGCCCCGAAATTAAAAAGGCACAAACGCGAAAATCGGCATCATCGCCTACGGCACCTCGCATTGGGGCGATCAGCGAAAGCCGCGACCAATTGCGCGAGTGAATACGGCATCGAGACCGATTATCTGCGCCTGCGCGCCTATCCGTTCACGCGTGAGGTTCACGACTTCATCGCGCAGCACGAGCGCATCTACGTCGTCGAGCAAAACCGCGACGCGCAAATGCTCAGCCTGCTCAAGCTCGACCTGAAGCCGGAACTGATCGCGCGCCTGCGCAGCATCGCCCATCTCAACGGCCTGCCGCTCGATGCGCGCTCTGTCACCGACGAACTGACCAGCATGGAGGGCAAGTAAAATGGCTACCACGCCAACCGCTGAACCCACGCCAGCTCCAGACCGAAGACCAACCGCATCGGCCTCAGCGTCCTCGACTATAAGGGCGGCAAAACCACGCTCTGCGCTGGTTGTGGCCACAACGCCATTTCCGAGCGCATCGTCGAAGCCATGTACGACATGGGCGTCACGCCCGAACGTGTCGTCAAGATGAGCGGCATCGGCTGCTCTTCGAAGAGTCCCGCGTACTTCATGAACCGCTCGCACAGCTTCAACTCGGTTCACGGACGCATGCCCTCGGTCGCCACCGGCGCGATGCTGGCCAATCGCAATCTCGTCGCGCTTGGCGTCAGCGGTGATGGCGATACCGCTTCCATCGGCATCGGCCAGTTTGTTCACCTTATGCGCCGCAATCTGCCCGATGATCTACATCATCGAGGACAATGGCGTCTACGGTCTGACGAAGGGCCAATTCTCCGCGACCGCCGATCTCGGCTCGAAGCTGAAAACGGGAGTGATCAACGATCTTCCACCCATCGACACCTGCGGCCTCGCCATTGAATTGGGCGCAACTTTCGTTGGACGCTCTTTCTCCGGCGACAAAAGACAACTCAGCGCCATGCTCAAAGCCGCCATCGCGCATAATGGCACCGTAATGCTTGACGTGGTCTCACCTTGCGTCACGTTCAACGACCACGAAGGTTCGACCAAATCTTATAAATATGTGAAAGACCACGAGGAGGTGTTGCAGGAAATCAGCTTCGTGCCGCACTTCGAAGATATTGATGTAGATTACGCCGCAGGTAGCACGGTCGCGGTCACCATGCATGATGGTTCGCATCTCCAACTTCGCAAGCTCGAAGAGGACTACGACCCCACCGACCGCATCGCCGCCATGAAGCGTCTAAGCGAGGCACACGATAAGGGCGAAGTGCTTACCGGAGTGTTTTATGTCAACACGAAAGCGCCGACTTTCATGGAAATGCTGAACATGGTCGATGTCCCGTTGGCCACACTGCCAGAGTCGCAAACCCGTCCCGGCCCCGAGGCTTTGAAAGCTGCGATGCAGGAATTAATGTAATTCCGGATCGTGCGCCTCGCGAACTGAGCGGCGATTAAACTGAGGTTTGTTGTTCGTAAACACTGGCTGAACCGAGGAATTAAGTTCCCACTCCTCGACTTCGCGGCACGCTTCCGCTATCTTTTTGTTTCGCCATTTGCCCACAATCGTGAGCTCTTCACCCATCCCGCCTGTCGGCACGATCTCTGTCGCGAATCTCATCAAACAGTTCGGCCGCTTCGCTGCGTTGCGCGGTGTAACGGCCGATTTCGCCCCCGGCCGGTTCTACGTGATGATCGGCGATAACGGAGCAGGGAAGACCACTCTGTTGCGCGTTTTGGCCGGCCTGGCCGTTCCCACGCGTGGTACCGTATCCATCCTCGGCAAGAAGCCGCACGAGGCCTGCCAGGAAATAGGCTATATGGCTCACCCCTCACTGCTTTACGACGAGATGAGCGGCATGGAAAACCTTCGCTACTTCTCCTGCCTTTATGGCATTTCCGGCGATGATCGCTGCACGCAGGCCATTCGCTCGGTACGGCTCGACCCCGAGCTGGCGCGGCCGGTAGGCCAATATTCGCAGGGGATGAAGCAGCGCATGTCGTTGGCAAGGGCTCTCCTGCACGATCCGAAGATCTTGCTTCTGGATGAACCCTTTTCGAATGTTGATCTGCATTCGGCGCGAGAGATGGCCGATCTGCTGCGCGATATGCGCGATCGCGGCAAGACGGTGTTTGTCGTGACCCATCAGGCTTCACTTCTGCGACCGGTCGCCGACGAATTCATCTGGATGCAGGCGGGCCAGATCGTCGATCGGACGGCCCATTTTTCTGATTCTGCGTCCGGGGCTCAATGACTTCACTTCGCTCCATCACGCTCGCGACATTGACGAAGGACATTCGCCTCGAATGGCGCTCGCGCGATGCAATCAATGCGATGCTGTTCTTTTCGCTTCTGGTCGTCGTGATCTTCAGTTTTTCTTTTGATCCCACCGCTGAGGAATCACGCGAAATCGCGGGGGGATTGATCTGGGTAGCGTTTCTTTTTGCCGCAGTAGTCGCGCTCAATCAGACCTGGGCGCGCGAGCTTCGCAACCATGTTCTCGACGCGTATCGCGTCTCGCCGGCTCCGCCGAACGCACTTTTCCTGGCGAAAGTTTTTGGCAATTTTATTCTGGTGAGCATCCTGGAAGCTGTCATGGCGCCGCTATTCGTCGTCTTTTACAATCTGCGCTCGCTCGGTCCAGCGTGGCAATTGGCTCTCGTCGCTATTCTGGGTACCTGGGCGCTGGTGGTGAATGGAACATTTTTCGCGGCGATCTCGCTGCGCACACGCAGCCGCGAAATGATGCTGCCGTTGCTCTTGTTTCCAATCTCCATTCCGGCTGTGCAATCCATGGTCGAAGCCACGCGTATCATTCTTTCGGGCGACGGCTCCCCGCGCTTCTGGATCGTGTTGCTTCTCACCTACGATGTGGTGTTTACTACTGCTTGTCTGGGTTTGTTTGAGACCATCCTGCAGGCGGAATGAAGAAACTTTTCCCCATTCTCGCGGCGCTCACAGCTTTGCTATTGGCTTATGCCTTTTACCAGGCAATGTGGGTTGCACCGACAGAGCGCACCATGGGAGATGTCCAGCGCATCTTTTACTATCACGTGCCATCGGCCTGGACTGCATTCTGCCTGTTCTTCACCAATCTCATCGCCTCGATTATTTATCTCATTCGAAAAAATCCGAAAGCGGATGCCTTGGCCGTCGCCTCTGCGGAGGTCGGGGTGGTCTTCTGCACCATCGTGCTGGTCACCGGTCCCATCTGGGCGCGCCCTGTATGGGGCATCTGGTGGACCTGGGACGTTCGTCTAACCACGACGCTTGTCCTGTGGTTGATCTACGTTAGCTATCTGGTACTGCGCCGCTTTTCCGACAGTGCGCAAACCCCCGTGCTCGCCGCCGTGCTGGCCATTTTCGGCGCGCTGGATGTTCCCCTCGTATATTTTTCGATCTGGTTTTTCCGCACCCAGCATCCCCAGCCCGTAATGGGCAATGGGGGGTCGCTCGATCCCCGCATGTTGCATGTGTTGCTCATCAACTGGTTGGCGTTTTCCTGCTTTGGAGCGATCGTCTGTTGGTGGCGCTACGCCCTTGAGCGCGAAATGCGTGAAGTCGAGGAACTCGAAGCTTTAGAGTCGCTGCACGGAGTGTCCCGGTGAATTCGTTAAAATATCTCTACGCCGCCTACATCGCAACCTGGCTGATTCACGGATTTTATTTGCTGAGCGTTGCACGGCGCTACAAGCGCGTGCGGGAGCGGCGAAAGCAAGCGACTAAATAATTAAACTTTAACGAGCCGCTAATTTGTCGCTTTCCAACCCCGCTGGAACTCGTCCAGAAATCCCGACCCTCCCCGGAGCGCAGGAATTCATAGTCTTCGATCACGGCGGCCGTACCCACCCGCGACGAAGGCAAAGGCGACTCGGACCGAATTACGCGAGCGGTGAAGCGCACGCGGACGGCATCGGTCAGCGTTATGTGGGGCGGAAATGTCAGGGTGACTTCGCAGCGCGTGCCCGCCGAAAGCCGCCGGTCGAGATAGAAGAACACGCCCCGTGCACTCACATTCTGCGTTTCGGTTTGAATCTCGCCGACTGGAGCACTCTGCTCCTCATCGCTCTGCATTTCCAGGCGAACCAGAGCCGGCAATCGCATATCGAAGCGCCGCATCAACCTGCGCTCCTCATTTTGCGTGCGTGTTGCCTGCGCGTTGCCCAAGAGCATCATGTCCTCAGACGGCCAAACAGAATACCAACGCAGCGAGCTTTAGCCCAACAGGAACGTCTGACGCCTCAGACCGATAGAGACATTCCAATAACCATCACTCTATAGAAGTCTTGCCTGTTTGCAAGAGCAAAAAGACCCCGCGGAACTGCTTCAGTAAACGACCGTTTTCGATTGCAAACACCTTCACTCCACTTTCGTGCCATTGCGCATGCCAGCCATCTCTCATGCGGGACCGGCGCATCTCAAAGCTCTTAGAGCGTGCCGAAAGGCAGTGCTTCGCTTGACTTGGCCATCCGTCAGATGTTTTAGTAGTTGTTTATTTTCCGCTAGGTTCTAAATGACAAGTCAGTGGCGGGCGAGTTTCGCCGACGCCCTGGGAAGAACTCGTGTGTCGCCGCAGGATGGGTGCGTACCGGAGGAAAAGCGTGATGGGTATTGGCAGTCGGTGGTGGGGAACTGGAATGTCCGGCAGCGTGCCAGACACAAAACGGCGAATTCATATTGGTGCCCGTGCATTTGGCGCCACTCTAATCTTGCTTTTGGCCGCCTGTGTCATTTTGCAACCCTTTCACCGTTATTCCGAGCAGGCTACAACGAACCTTAACGTTCGTTCAACTTCGCCTTCGGCCGCGACCTCCTCCTCTAAGCTTGATGCTCGCGCTGTCTTCAGCCAGCTTCCCATGATCTTCGAGCCCAATCAGGGGCAGGCCGATCCCTCTGCAAGGTTCATCGCACGCGGACAGGGCTACAACCTCTACCTTCAGAAAATCGGCGCAGTCCTCGCCCTGGCATCAAAGGACCAGCATATTCAGAACGTGAAGATGATGTTGGTGGGCGCCAACTCAAACGCCGAAATTTCCGGTGCGAATCGCCTTCCCGGAACCAGCAACTACTTCATCGGCAATGATCCGAAAAAATGGCATCGAGGCATTCCTCAATTTGATGGAGTTCATTACCGGAACGTTTATCCGGGGATTGATCTGGCCTTTTACGGGAGCCAGGGACGCCTGGAGTACGACTTCCGGATCGCTCCTGGTGCGGACCCATCGCAGGCACAACTGCAGTTCGACGGCGCGGGCCAACCGAGGCTCAGTGGCCGCGACCTGATTCTCGATGCAAATGGCGCCAGCGTGAGTCTGCAAGCTCCGAGAATTTACCAACGGATTGCAAACCGGACTCAGCCAGTAGCCGGACGTTTTGTTCTTCACGCTGGCAATCGCGTAGGTTTCGAAATCGGTCCTTATGATCACAGCCGGGAACTTGTAATTGACCCCGTCATCAGCTATTCAACGTACTTCGGCGGCAGCACCCCTGCGGGTGCGACCACCAACCTGCCCTACGTCGCGGTGAACGGGAACGGTTTCATCTATCTCACTGGATCGACCACGGCGACAGATCTGCCCATACCGCCCGCGATTACTCCAGTGCAAGGCACGCTGAATGGCGCACAAAACATTTTCGTCCTCGAGCTGAGCCCAACCGCCTCCGGCGCGGCCCAGGTCGCTTATCTCACGTACCTTGGCGGCAGCGGAACTGACACCGCAGCCGGAATCGGGGTGGACACCGCCGGCAACGCCTACGTCGCGGGAAGTACAACCTCGACAAATTTTCCCACGGTCAACGGATTTCAAAGTACGCCTGTCTCGCCGGGTAAATCGCACGTTTTCGTCAGCGAGATCTCCTTCACCTCGACTCCGCCTGCCCTTACCTACTCAACCTACCTTTCCGGAAGCGGTAACGACGTGGCCAGCGGCATGGCCATCGACACGAATCGCAATGTATTCGTGACCGGCACGACCACCTCTTTGTCCGCGTCCGACGTTGCCTCCGGTTTTCCTTCGACCAAGCTTCCTGTGCCTTTCCAGCAAAATCCATCGCCCGGATCGGCCATTCAATTTTTTGTTACGGAAGTTAATACTCTCGGAATTGGCGCAAACAGCGTCGCTTATTCCACGTACTTTGGCGGCGCGACCCCGACCGGCGCTGTTGCTATCGGCGGGGGAATCACGGTCGACACAACCGACAACGTCTATTTCACAGGCACCACGAACTTTTACAACAGCCAGGAGACCCTGAGCGGAGGCGGTGGCCAGACAACGGATTTTCCCATTCTGAATGCCTATCAACCATGTCTCGATACTCCTCCGCCTACCGTCCTGATTCCGCCGGTGACGTGTAGCGCGCCTTCAACTACGCCGTACCCAACCGATGGTTTTGTTGCCAAATTAAATCCCGTCAACGCGGCTACGGGCGCTGCCCAACTGCTGTTCTCATCCTATTTCGGCGGCACGCAAGCCGATACTGCCACAGCCGTGGCTATCGACAGCTCCAGTGTCTACGTCACCGGCGCGACCAACTCCAGCGATTTCGTGCTGCCCACCAACTCTGTGCCATTCCAGACGTGCCTGAACACACCGGTGAATCCGCCGGCCGGAACGGCCTGCACTGCAGCCATCCCCACGTCGCCCACTGACGCGTACGTTGCCAAATTCACCAACCCGACTGAGTCGACCGGGTCGACCAGTACTCCGCCCGGCCTCAGTTACTTTTCTTTTCTCGGTGGCTCGGCAAATGATGGCGGGTTAGCAATCGCGGTAAATACTGGTGCGGATGCGCTCGTCACCGGCTTCACGCAGTCAGGAACCATTGGTGTGTCCAGTCCGACCACGGGTTTTCCCGTCACTACTGGTGCGATCCAGAGCGTGCTCAACGGCCCCCAGAATGCATTTTTCGCCGAAATCAACACGAGCACGACCACCACCAATAGCGCCGGCAGCTATGCTACATATTTCGGCGGCAATGGCACCGATCGCGGTACCGGCATCGCGGTTGACCCTTCTTTGAATAGTTATGTTGCCGGAGATACTACTTCCACCAATCTTCAGGTCCAGGGCCCGTTGCAATCGACTCTGCAAGGCGCGCAGTCCGCTTTTGCCGTGAAGTTTCAGCCGGTAGCGAACTTATGCATTACTTGTGTTGCTCCGGTCATAAACCCAGCCAGCACGGAGGTGGGCGCTGGCAATCCAATTACAGTAACCTTCACCCTCACGAATCAGGGACCAGATTTGGCTACAAACATTACTGTGTCGGGCCAGCTCACTCCCGGGACAGCTGCTACTTTCAACCCAGCTTCCACCAACTCCGGCACCTGTAGCGTGCCTACAGGCAACACTGCCACGTGCCTCATTCCCGCCTTGGAGGCCGGGGCCACGACCTCCGTGGTTTTCTCCGCCACGCCGACCGCGGCGGGCACCGGTGCCATCACGGCAACCGTTGCTGCAGCTAACATCAATACCAATCTGGGAACGGTTGCCACGGCAGGCTTCTCCGCAACGTCTTTTTCTCTTTCCATCAGTCCTTCGAGTCAGACTGTGGTTGCTGGCCAGACCGCGACCTATGCGGTCCTGGTATCACCGATCGTAACCTTCGGCAACAACGTTGCTCTTTCATGTACCGGCGCCATTCCGGTCGGAGCGAGTTGCGGGTTTAATCCCAGCACGCTCACCTTCAATGGTCCCGGCGCTCAGGCGAGCACACTGAGCCTGACCACCACCGAGCGGCCGCCGGTGACGATCAGCTCGACAAAATGGCGGGGCCTCAGTTATGCATTTTGGGTGATGGCACCCGGCATTGCGTGGATGGGTTTGGGCAGCAAGAAACGCGGCCGTGGCCGTGTTCTCGGATGGCTGGCGCTGGCAACGGTCTTCCTGTTCTTCGCCCTGCAGCCGGCGTGCAGTAGAGCGAAACAGGTAATACAGGTGACTGGCACTCCGGCGGGGTCCTACCCCTTACAAGTCACGGCTACTTCCGGATCGTTTACAACCAGCACCGGGTTTAGCTTGACGGTTCAGTAGAGACACTATGCAAGCGCCGTCTCAAGCTCCGGCGGAAAGCTTGTGATGAGTCTTCACTTCGGCAATTCCATATTGCCGAATCTTGTAGAGTAGCGCCTTGTAGCTAATCTGTAGCAAGCTAGCTGCTTGTTTGCGGTTCCAGTTCGTTTGCTCAAGCGCCTGCCGGATCGCCTCTGCCTCAGCCTCATCCTTGGCACTGCGAGCCAGGGACTTCAATCCGCCAGAATCGGCCCGGCCAGCACCATCCTGATGGACAATGCCGCCGCCACCATCGGAGCGCGGTTGCAATTCCGCCGCGGCCAGATTTTCATCAGCCAGAATCAAGTAGCGCTTCAAGAAGTTGCTCAGCTCGCGCAGATTTCCCGGCCAGGAATACTTCTGACAAGCCTCCAGCAGCGCCGGAGAAAGCGGCAGCGGAGGACGCGCGTACTGCTCCGCCATGCGCGTCATGAAGTGTTTCAGCAGAACCGGAATCTCTTCCTTGCGCTCGCGCAGCGGCGGAAGTTGCAATGTGAAAGCATTTAACCGGTAGTAAAGATCCTCGCGCAACCGCTTTGTAGCCAGGGCTTGCGGAATATCGATATTCGTCGCCGCCAGGACCCGCACATCCACTTTGATGACGGAACGGCTGCCTAGCCGCGAAAACTGCTGGTCCTGCAGTACGTGCAGCAGCTTAGCCTGCAGCGCCGGGGGCATCTCGCCGATCTCGTCCAGTAAGATCGTGCCCTTGTTACACAGCTCAAACTTTCCTGGCTTGGCATGAGTTGCCCCGGTGAATGCGCCAGGCTCATAGCCGAACAGTTCACTTTCCAGTAAGTCTGCCGGCACCGCCGCGCAATTTACCTTCAAAAATGTGCGATGGGCACGTGGTGAGAGCTTGTGTATCAGCCGCCCCAGCACTTCCTTGCCGGTTCCGCTTTCCCCGAGCAGCAGCACAGGTATATCCACATTTGCTACCAAAGCCGCCTGCGAGCGGATTTTTCTCATGGAGGCGCTGGCCGCGATAAAGAAGACGTCATCGCCAACTTCCTCCACCTCGCCGCCTACCGGACTTTTTCCCTGGCCCAGGCATTGATCGATCACCGCGTCCAGTTCCGCCTTCTGAAAAGGCTTGGTGATGTAGTCATGTGCTCCCAGCCGCATCGCCTGAACCACCTTGCGCGTGTCATTCACGCAAGAGAGCATTACCACTTTCGCGCTCGGGCGCTTCTGCCGGAGCTGTTCCAGTGTTTCCAGCCCATCAATGCCGGGCATGAGCACATCGAGAAGCACCAGATCCGGCTCCAGTCCTCCGTCAATCCGCAGTAAAGCCTCTTCTCCGGTCGACGCAGTTTCAACCTTGTAGTCGTCGACTTCAAGCAGGGTCCGAATATAGCGCAGCATCGCCGGCTCATCGTCGACTAAGAGAATTCTGGACTTCTCGCTCATCTACCCTTTCCTTTTGGGGGATTGGTGGATGGATTGAAGGGGATTAAAAATGAGAATTTGCAGCCCGATCCTGAATCGCTTTCTACCCAGACTTTTCCTCCCATGGCCTGAACCAGGCGCCGCACGATCGCTAATCCTATTCCCATGCCTTCCTGGGTATCGTTGCCCGGCAGCCGAAAGAAATCATCGAAAACTTCCTGATGAAATTCAGCTGGAATTCCGGGACCGGTATCGGAGACGCTTACCTTGGCGGCATTCGGCTGCAGATTGTTCTGCCGCCGCCTTTCATTTGGGGAGGCAGGCACGCCGGCCGTTCGGCGCTCCCACATGTACGGTTCAGCATGCAGCCAGACCGTTCCACCTCGGGGGATAAACTTAAAAGAATTCTCTAAGAGATTCGAGATCACTCGCTCGACCTTCGGCGAATCGAAGTGAAACGGAGGCAGCTTTTCATTGGGAAGAAAATACAAGGCCAATTGTTTTTCCTGGAACCGGGAAGACCACATTCGGCAGACGTCAGACAGGCAATCGTTAATATTGCCCGCTGTGAACTGCATCTTCAGCCCGCCAGTTTCTAAGGCGCTGTAGGTAAGAAAATCCTGAATGAACTGCTGCAACCGCTTCCCGCTTGCCTCCATTTCACGCAACACTTCACGCTGCCGCTCACTCGTCGGTCCGAGTTTTTCACTTTGCAGCAATTCGACATAGCCGTTCAGAATGGCGAGTGGGGTCTTCAAATCATGTGCGGCTGATCCAAGCGCGTTGGTCGTGCGATGGAATCGCTCCTGTAGTTCGGCGTACGCCCGTGGCAGATCTTCCAAATTGGGAATCCCCGCAGCCGGACCAGGTGGTAGCGGCGTTTCCGTAGCCTCTTTCGAAACTTCGGGAACCCAATGATTCTTTTGCGAGGTGGCCATACGGGATGGTGAGATCTACCAGAGCGGGGGAGCATCTGCGAGAAGAACAGATGCTAAAGCAAAATCGTATGCCAGGTTACTTTTCATTGTCAACGAGAAATGATACGTGATTACCCAAGTGTGGCAAAATATTGCACTTTCGCCTTTGATCCTATACTTGCGGTGTACTCTCGCAATCGTGTCGGAAAACCTTGGAAAGACAGTGCCTTACGTTGTTTCCAAAGGTTTGAGCCGCTCTATTGCCGGATTTGTCTCTTTAACTCCGGACTGAACCGGTGCTTCGTGCCTCTAATGCCGAATTTGGCCCGACAGATGCTAAAAATGCCCTTGGTTTGACCTTGGAATACGCGTGACAGCGAAAGCATCCATGGCGGAGCGCCGGCGGTGGCCACGTTTGCCACTCGCTATTCCCGTCTTCGTAAAGGGTCAGGCAGGGGAGCACGAATTTCTTGAGTTTTCAACTGCTTTGAATGTGTCTGCCGGGGGTATGCTGGTCGCCGTCCGTCATTTCATTCCTGCCGAAAAGGACGTGTCCCTTGAAATACCGAGCGCGCCTCTCGTCGCTTTGAGTAGTCTGCCGCAAGCGGCGCGCACGTTGCGGGCGAAAGTCCTTCGAATGGTCCACGTTGACGCGTATAACCTTGTAGCTCTGAAGTTCGCCCGCCCCCTTGTCGAATCCCCCCTTAAATCGAAAACGCCGAGTCGCAGACAGGCTTCAATCGCCTGACACCTCCCTTGAAGGGCGCTCTCTATGGAAGCAAATGGGACAATTACCAGAAGTGAAGAGAATAGAGTCTTTAGTAAGTTGCTTTTCATCAATCAGATAGACTAGCCTGTTTGGGTACCTGTCTGCTCCCCCGCGTTTCGATCCGGCAAGCACTTTAATTCTTTTTGTTTAGCCGGTGCGGTGAAGCCTTATGGTTACTGCAAATTCAGTCAGCTCTCTGGTCCAGCCCCTGGGGGAAATGCCCCCCGAATCGATCGTGTTCGGTGGCACGGAAGCCATGCGCGAGTTGCGCGAACGGCTCGCCAAGATCGCGGGAGCAAATGTTCCGGTATTAATTCACGGCGAGAGTGGCACGGGCAAAGACATCATTGCCCGCATGATTCATACGGCTTCCCCGTGGAAAACCGGACCGTGGGTCAAGGTGAACTGTCCGGCAATTCCCGGAACTCTTCTGGAAAGCGAGCTGTTCGGCTACGAGAAAGGCGCGTTCACCGGCGCCTTCGGCACCAAGCCCGGTCGAGTGGAAATGGCGCACCGCGGCACGCTGTTCCTCGACGAAATCTCGGAACTCGATATGAGCCTGCAGTCGAAGCTCCTGCAGCTCCTGCAGGATGGTCAATTCTGCCGTATCGGCGCTCAGGAAGACAAAAAGGTGGAAGTCCGCGTGGTCTGCGCCACCAATCGAAAACTGGAAGATGAAATCGCGAACGGCACCTTCCGGGCAGATCTGTTCTATCGCATTAACGTAGTCAACTTGTACATGCCGCCTTTGCGCGAGCGTACTTCAGATCTGGTTGATTTGGTCGCGTACTTCATCGAATTCTACAATCGCAAGTTCAACGCACGCGCGAAAGCTCTGTCACCCGATCTGATGGGGTCACTCCGCAAGTACCACTGGCCGGGAAATATTCGTGAATTAGAAAATCTGGTCAAGCGCTACGTAATTTTGGGCAGCGAAGAAGCCATTCTCGGAGATTTGCGCCCTCGCGAGCCTGATTTCTTCAACGCGGATATTGCCGTGGATGAGCCCATTTCGCTGAAGAAACTGACCCGGCAGGCAGTGCACGAACTCGAACGTAAAATCATCCTCAAGGTGCTGCAGCATCATCATTGGAATCGCAAGCAGGCCGCTCGCGCCTTGAACATCAGCTATCGAGCCCTTCTTTATAAAATCCGGGATGCCGGATTGCCTTCAAATCGCTCTTCTCGCCGTCCCACAATTCCCGATCCGCCAAGCGGAGTAGCGGCCGCCGACTGAGTCTTCTGGCGTCTCGAACTCGGCTTCCCTAATCCAGTCCCTGGACCCGAGACGCGCTTAGCCCCGCAAATCCGACAATGCCTTGCGCGCCTCTGCATTGTTAGGATTAATCTTCAGCACGCGCTCCAACTGCTGTCGGGCCTGCGATGTCTGATTAAGTTTTTCGTACGCGAGCGCCAGATGATAGTGCACGGTCGGATCATCCGCTGCGCCTCGCTTCTCGTTGAGTCGCAGAGATTCCTGAAACATCTGAATGGCCGACTGATACACGCCCTTTTGGAAATAGGCCCACCCCAAAGTATCGGCCGCATTGGAGGACTCGGGCATACCCCGTCGCGCCGTCTGCGCCATGGCCAGCGCCACATCCACATTCCCGCCCTGCTGCAGTAGCACATAGGCGAGGTTGTTTGAGGCCAGCGCATTGTCCGGCTGAATCTCCAGCGCCTTCTGATACATCGTCTTCGCCTGCTCCCAGTCTTTTTGTGATTCGTACAGTTCCCCAGCCAGAATATAAAATCCGATCTCCCGGGGATGATCTTTGATCGACTGCTGATAGGTAGCGAGCGCCTGGCTGGCCGAACCTTCTGCTGCCTGGACTTGCCCTAGTTT
Organism: uncultured Acidobacteriaceae bacterium; assembly: GCA_963734675.1. GTDB lineage: Bacteria > Acidobacteriota > Terriglobia > Terriglobales > Acidobacteriaceae > Sulfotelmatobacter. The sequence goes on along the minus strand of CAVTHZ010000008.1, from coordinate 370,344 downwards.
CAGCAAAGCGTCAGAATTATTCTTGTCGAGTTCGATCGCTTTGTTGAAGGCCGACTCGGCATCCTTCAGTTCCTTTTTCTGAAACAGCGCAGTACCCAGCAAATCATAGAATCCGCCAACTCGTGGCGACTTGGCGATCTGAGTCCGCGCAGCGGCAATGGCTTCGTCTACCTGCTTCTCCGCAATATAAGTATTCATCATGCCCTGCAGCGCCTCGCTCGAAGCCGAATCTTTATCAAGGGCCTGCTGGTAAAACTTGATTGCCTCGCGGTACTGTTTCTGCAATTGATAGAGATTGCCCATCTGCACATAAGGAACGGCGCTTGAGGGCACAAGTCCCATGACCTTCGTCAAGTCTTGCTGCGCATCGGAATATTTTTGCCGGTTCATTTCGCCGACCGCCCGCAAAATGTATCCGTCCGCAGCGTAAGGTGCTGCGGTAACGATCTGTTGTCCCGTTTGCGTGAGCGCGTCAAAGTCGCCGCTCCGCATTTCAAGCGCCGCCAGAGCACGCTGTGCATCCATCAGATCGGGCCGCAGGCGCACCGCCTCCCGCCACTCCGATTCCGCGCGCGCGTCGTTACGCTGCAGGTCAAACGCGAGACCCAGATGGTAATGTGCAATCGCGTTACTTGGATCATCCCTGAGCGCTTGCTGTAGTGAATCCACCGCGCCCGCCGCGTCATTCTGGCGCACCTGGATTTGGCCCCGATAAATCAGCCCTTCCACGTCATGGGGATTTGACTTCAATATCTCGTTGTTCAACTTGCCGGCTTCGTCCAGTCTCCCCTTCAGGATCAACAGCTGCACATAATTTTTCTTAACCTGAGGATCCTTGGGATGATCGCTGTAAAGCGAAGCATATTCGGCCAGCGCCTTGTCGAGTTGGCCATCGGCGAAATAGAAATCGCCCAACATCCGGTAACCTTCGGAAGTGTCGCCGAGATCTTTTTTTGCTTGCTTCAGCAGGTTCTCGGCGTCTGCTTTTTTTCCTTCCGTCATGTAAAGCCGCACCAGGGCCTCGCGTGGAGCCGGGTCCTTCGGGGCTACCTGAATTGCGTGCTGGAATTGCTGTTCGGCCTCAGGCAAACGATTGCGCGACTGGTAAAAGCTTCCCAACGCCAATTGTGCATTCATCGCCGTGGGAGCGAGATTAGCCGCCTTCTTGAAATTGAGTTCCGCCTGGTCGGGCAGGTTGGCGCGCAGTTGCAAAAGCGCCAGGTCGAGATAGGATTCCGACCGGTTTGGGTCCGCGGCAACCGCTTTTTGCATCTCCACCATGGCCGCCGCCAAATTGTTTTCAGCCCCGTAATAATCAGCCCACGCCTGCAACACCGCGGGATTGTCCGGCTGTTTCAGCAGCAACAGATCAAGATGCACGCGCGCCTGTTTCAGATATTCGTCATTGGTCGAGCCGTCGGGATTTCGCGCCGCCACCAGAAGATTTGCCACGTCAATGCGGGCGCGATAATTGTCCGGCGCTAAATCGATGGTGCGCGAGAGTTCCTGAAAGGCGCGCGCGACGTCGCCGAGTTTGAGATATGTTTCGCCGAGTTGATAGTGTGCCGCTGCAAAACGCGGGTCAACCTGCAATGCATTCGAATACTGGATGGCCGCTTCCCGGTATTTTTCCTTGGCAAAATAGCGGTCGCCGCTCTCCAGATATTTCTGCTTTCGCACATTCGGATCGCGAGAGCATCCGCTAAAAAGAGCCGCAATAAAAAAGGCGATAAGGAATAATCGAACCTGGGCAGAACAACGCATGAGCCTCCAAGAGCTTAGTACTGAGAAGCGAAAGCGCGCATATTCCGAACCCTACCAAGGTACTGCAACTCGTGCCTCGAAGAAAAGTGACGCGGGTGCAGCGGGGGCGCGAGAAGCGCCGTTCACTTTGATTCGGAGTGTTCGGAGTGCTAGACTCCACCATATACTGCGTTCGTGGTGCACATTTCCTTTTGGCTTGTTTCGTAGACGAGCGGGAGTAGTTCAGCGGTAGAACGCCAGCTTCCCAAGCTGGATGTCGCCGGTTCGATCCCGGTCTCCCGCTCCAAATCTCACCAGAAAATTTGATTTACGGCTGCACCCCAATTTCAAAGTTCAGCGTCGAAAGCGCCAGCCGATACTGATATTGTGCATTCACGTAGCCGATTGCCGCATCCGTTTGTTGTAACTGCCCCTGGCTAAGCTCAACGATCGAGGCCAACCCGAGCTGATAACGTCCCTGGGCATACTTCAAAGCCAGGTCAGCCTGCTTCTTCAATTCCTCGGCAACGCCCACCTTTTGGAACGCAGTATTGGCGGCCAACCATGCGGTTCGAACGTCGCGCACCACCTGATCGCGCAGATTGCGCGTGTTTTCCGCGGCTGCCTTCGCTTTGAAATTCGCCTCTGAAGCCTGCGCCGTAAACAGAAATCCGTTGAAGATCGGCACGCTCATATTCACGCCGATCCCTCCATACCAACTGGAGATGAAATAGTTGGGCGCGCATGGCGTGTCCGCAACGCAGTCGGGCCGTACGGGCGATGCTCCTACCATGCCCAGCGCGCTGATCGTCGGAAACAATTGATCGCGCTGTGCACGCCTGAATTTTTCTGCCGCCTGTTGACTGAATGTAAGTGCCTGCAGGTCGGGCCGCTGCTGCATCGCGGTATTAAGCAGCATATCTATATCCGGCGGCGGAGGCGGCGCTTGCGTCTCTTCTTCCGTCAACTCGTAGCGAACCTCCTTGTCAAACCCCAACACCGCACTGAGGGCGGCGATCGTGGAATCGACATTATTCTGTGCATCCAACTGCAAAAGCTTGGCCTGCGAAAGATTGACTTGCGCGAACGAGAGGTCGAGGTCCGATCGCAGCTTATTCTTCGCGAGCTGGTCCACCTGATCTTCTACCGATTGCCGGGTATCGACCGTCTGCTGCGCAACTCTCAGCAGGGCCTGCGCCTCGAGCGCGTTGTAAAAGGCCTGATCCGTCGCAAGCACAATGTCTTCCATCGTGGCCAGGGCATTCGCGTTTTGTGCCTTCTCTTGAAGCTTAGAGGAGGAAACGAGATTGACCGTCCGTCCGAAATCGGTAAGAAGTTGGCTGAGCACCACACCGGAGCCCGCATGTTCCAGCAAGCGGGACGCGGTCAGCGATCCCGCGCCGATGCGGCTGCCTTCATTGGCTTGCACCGCTGTCACAGAGCCGTTGAAATTCGGCAACTCGGCCGCGCGCGCCTCGCGGTAGACCTGATGCTGTGCCAAGGCCAGCAAATGGCCGACGCTTATCTGAGGATTGTTCTTGATCGCCAGTTGCTCCGCCTGAGTTCGAGTCAGCCGCATCGTGCCGTTTGCCGCAGGGGCTGGAGCCTGTGCACTCATTTGAGAAGAGCTTTGGGCTCCGGGCGCCGAGGGAAAACTAACACTCAGAGCGATTGCTTGCTCGGGGATAGTAACGCTGTTTGGTGTTAGCGCTGACTGCGGTTCTGGGGCTGATGGCAGAACCTGCGCGCCGTTTGGCTTTGCCGTCGTTTGTCCAAAGGCAACCTGCGATAACAGAACCTGCGAAGCCAATACCAGACTGCCGGTGATTGCAAAGTGCGTTCTGTTCATCTTCCTGCCTTTGCGAAGTCGCGCCAGACTGCCATTCCACCCGATGGCAGAGATGATGTAAGCCGGCAGCGCAAGGGTCTGCCTTCCCTCATTGTGCCGTCTCCGGTTGCGCATCCGTTGTGGCCTGCGGTTTGCGCTTGCCGTAAACCAGCAAGTACGCCGCCGGAACGATGAAGATGGTGAGAAGTACCGAAGACGTCAAACCGCCTATAATGGCGCGGGCCATGGGCGTATACTGCTCCGCTCCGGTTCCCAGTTTCAAAGCCAGCGGGATCATGCCGATGATGGTGGCCAGCGAAGTCATCAGAATCGGCCGCAAACGCACTCGACACGCGTTGATTACCGCATCCGCTGGCGATAAACCCTGTTTTTCCAGATTGTGAGCGAAATCCACGATTAGAATGCTGTTCGAGTCCGCAATTCCCACCAGCATTAACACTCCCATCAGCGACATCACGTTCAATGTGCTGTGTGTGAGCGGCAGAATAATCAGCACGCCGATGAAGCCCATCGGGATAGCGAGCATGATCAAGAACGGATCGATGAATGATTTGAACTGCGCCGTCAAAATCAGGAACAACAAAATGAAAGAAATCAGAAATCCCAGCGCAAAGCTTCTGAATGAAGCCTCCATGCCTTGCACCATGCCGCGAAGGTTCACGCGTACATTCGCAGGAATTTGTTCCTTGGCGAGAATTTCGCGGATCGCGCTGGTAACCCGCCCCAGGTCCTCCGCTTTCGGCGTGACGTAGATATCAATCACCCGCTGAATCTGATAGTGATCGACTTCCGTAGGGGTAAGTATCGGCTTAACGTCCACCACATTGTTGAGCACAGTCGTAGGCTTCGTTTGCGCGGAGTCACAGGACCACGATACTTGCGTTTCTCCGGGCCGCGGCGGGGGGGGGCCGGCAGGGCCGCAATCGATGCCGCCGCCCGTACCCCGTAGAGGAATCTGCCCGAAATCCATCATGTTGTGGATCGCCGGTTCGCCTTGCTCGAAATACTGAACGGTTAGGTAGTAATCGTTGCCACTCTTGCGATCCACCCAGTAATTGGGAGCGATCATGTAATTCGAGTTCAGCGCGGTGATGACGTTGTCGACTACATCCTTTTGCGTCAGACCCATCTCGCCTGCGTGCACGCGGTCCACATCGAGCCTGAGCGCTGGATAATCCATATCCTGCGGAATAAAGATCTGCCCGACTCCGTGCACTTCGCGAATGCGTCCCGCCAGGTTTTGCGCGATGCTGTAAATCTCATGCAGCTTCGGGCTGCTTACCTGCACGTCAATCGGCGCAGGCATACCCGTGTTCAGAATCGCGTCGACCATCGAGCCGCTCGAAAAGAAAGTGCGAACGTCGGGAAACTGCTTCGCGATCGCTTCCTGCACACGATCCATATACGCGAAACTGCTCACCTCGTGCCCATCGTTCAGTGCAACCTGCACCGTCGCGGTGTACGGCCCGGAGTTGCTCGTATACAGCGCGGAGAAGTCCGGAACGACGCCAATATTCGAAACGATTCGCCTGAGATCCCTCTTCGCGACCACGTGCCGGATAAGATCTTCCACCTTGCCGACGTAATCGTTTGCGACTTCGAGGCGCGTCCCTGTCGGTACCTTGACGCTGATCGTGAATTGCCCGGCATCGGTCTTGGGAAAGAACGCTAGCCCGAGCAGAGGATAAATAGCGAGACTGGCCACGAACACTCCACTCAAGATGAGGACGGTCAAGCCCGGCCGCAACAGCGCGCGCCTTACCCAATGCTCGTAGTAATCGAGAAGCTTGTTGAACATCCGGTTGAAGCGCGCATTGAAGCGGTCCATCAGCGAGGGGCTTACCGCCGTTGTGGGCTCGAGTTCGTATTCGCCTTCTCGTTTCTCGTGTGCCGGCTTTCCAGGTTCCGCGGCGTGTGGTACTGCTTTCAAGAAGCGCGAGCAGAACAACGGGATAACGGTCATCGCGACCACGAACGATGCGAGCAAAGATAAACAGAACGCCAACGCGAGCGCAGAAAACAGAAACTTCGCTACTCCGTAGAGAAAAACGACAGGAAAGAAATCGACGACATCTACCAGCGTTGCCGCTAGAACCGCCAGGTTCACTTCCGCGCCGCCAACCTCAGCCGCGATCATTGGCACTGCGCCCATCTCCAGATGGCGGTAGATATTTTCGAGCGAAATGACGGAGTTATCGATCACACGCGAAAACGCCAGCGCCATCCCTCCTAAAATCATGGTATTGATGGTTCCACCCATAAGAGCCAGAACCACAAACGCAGCCAGCGCCGATAAGGGGATCGACAACAACACAGCGGAAGTCGCGCGAAAACTTCCCAGAAAAATGAGGATCATCAAGCTGGTGAGAATCAGACCGAGGAAGCCTTCATGCAGCACCGTATGAATGGCCTCTTTCACGAACTTTGACTGATCGAAGACCAGACTGGTATGCAGTTGCGGAGGAATATCATACAAGCGCTTTATCAGCTTGCGGACTCCATCCACCACGGCAATCGTGTTCGTATCGCCGCCCTGCTTCATGATGGGGATGTAGACCGACTTCTGCCCGTCAATGCGCACGATGTTGTATTGAATCTGGTTGGCATCTTCGGCCTTCCCAACATCGTTGATGGTTACCCAGGAATTTCCCTTAACCTTGAGCGGGACTTTCCCCAGTTCGTCCATGTTATCGACGAGACTGTTCGAATAGACGAAGTAGTCATATGGGCCCATCTTCACGTCGCCCGCCGGCAAAATCAGATTCGCCTGATTCACCGACTTCACCACATCCATCAAGCTGAGCTGCCGCGATTCCAGCTTGTACGGGTCGACGTAAACCATGATCTGCCGGTACTTCCCGCCGAATGGAATCGGTATTTCCGCGCCCGGCACCACTGCAATCTGGTTGCGGATGGCAAATTCCGCATAGTCGTGAAGCTGAGTTTCGTTGAGTCCTTCGCCCTCCACCGTAACCAGCGCCACCGGCAAACTGGAGGCGTCAAATTTAAGCACGACAGGAGGCAGGGTTCCGGGCGGCAAACGCTTCAGGTCAGCCAAGGCAAGGTTCGAGATTTCGCTAACATCCGCATCCGCATTCGTTCCCGGCTGAAAATAAATCTTTATGATGCTTACTCCCAGCAGCGAGCGCGACTCCATATGATCGATTCCCGACCCTAAAGTGAAGAATCGCTCCAGCGGATCAGTAATGTCGGTCTCAATATCCTGCGGAGGCATGCCCGAATAGAACGTAGCCACCACGGCTTCCGGCAGATTGATCGGGGGGAACAAATCCACAGGCATGCGTGCCATGCTGGTCACGCCAATCACCAGCAGTGCCAGACAAATCACGATAATGAAGTAAGGATTACGAATCGAAAATCCCGGCATAGAATTTTTCCGATTGCACTCAGCCGGCCGCTCGGGGCTTGGCAATCCAATTTGTTATTCCGCGGTACCCCCGTGATACTCCATCACCGGCACAACTTTTGTGCGCACTTTTTCGCCCGGGCTCAAACTGCTGCGGTCACTCATCACGACCTGCTCTCCTTCTTTCACCCCGGCAGTGACTTCGGCATCGGTAGCCGTTTGCAGCCCCAGTTGAACATTTCGTTCTTCCACTTCACCGTTAACGTTTACTACATAAACCGTCGTCCTCGACCCTTCGCGATTCAGCGCCTGAATGGGCACCGTCGGCACCCCTTGCCGGCGGTCTAGCGAAAGTTGCGCCTGTGCATAAAGACCGGGCAGGAGCAAATCCTTGGTGTTCGCCACGTCCACTTCCGTGTGCATGGTTCGTGTGTCCTCGCGAACATCTACGGAGAAACGGGCCACTTTCCCCGGAAATGTTCGATTCAGCGAGGGAACACTCACCGCAACCGGGTCGCCGACGTGAATGTACTGCACGTACGATTCTGGAACTGGAATCACCAGGCGGAATAGATCGTCCTGCGAAAGTCGTACGATCGGCATGGCCTGCGTGCTCGAGTTCGTGCCTCCCTGAACCAGCGTTCCAAGATTGGCGTAGCGCTGAGTTACCACTCCCGCAAATGGCGCTGTGATCTTCGAGTAATCGAACAAGCTTTGGTCGTGTACCAGCTTTGCCTGTGCCTCTGCCACTTGGCTTTGTGCCGCTTCGAGTGCAGCTTGTCCGGCGTCTACCTGTGATTGCGCCGCCAGGTCCTTGCCTTGAGCGTCGTCCACTTCCTGTTGTGCCACCAGTCCCGGCTGGCTCTGAAAGACTCCATTCAGGCGCGAATATTCCAGATGCAGAGCTTGGTATTGTGCCTGGTATCTCCCAAGTTCATGCTGCGCGCGGGTAACCTGATTGTTCGCGTTCTTGATCTCTGCCTGATCCTCATGCAGTTGCGCTTCGAGTTCGGGAATCTCGAGAATCGCCATGACCGCTCCCGCTTTCACGTGCGTCCCGTAATCGACATTCAGCTTTTTCACATAACCGGATTCCTTTGCGTAAACGTCGATTTCCTGGAAAGGAACCAGTTCGGAGGAGAGCGTCAGCTCTCGACCCAGGGTTTTCTTCATCACGGGCGTGACGCCCACCGTCGGAGACGATGCGCTCGCTTCCACCGGAGTGCTTCGTCCAGAACACGAGGACAACATCAGCTCGCTTGGCAGCGCAATGCCGATCAAGATGACGGAAAAGACCGTCTTCCTAAGTCGAAATCGAATCCTGCGCTTAGTGCCGTAACTCTCGATCATCGAGTTTTTTCCTTCGCACAACTCCTGCCCCTTTTCACTGACTTTCCGTCTTCATCACTTCCCGTAGCTTTTGCACCGAGAAATCCGGAGACTGGCAAAACTCAATGATTTTGTGCTCCGCTTCTTCCAGCTTCGCGGCGACGGCCGGAATCTGAGTTGCGATATCCATCGGAATTGTCAACACACCATGGCGATCTCCGTGCAACAAATCCCCAGGACGCACTTCCATACCGCCAATCTCAATCTTCGAGCCAATCTCAAAGATGTGAGCATAGGCATGGGACACGACCACGCTCCCTGCGAACATTTGAATGCCCATGCTTCGCACCGAAGGCAATTCGCGCACTGCGCCGTTGGTCACATATCCTACGCAGCCCAGCGCCTTCAGAATGGCGGCGTGCATGTCGCCCACGAAGGCTCCGCGGCCCGGCGGCTTGTCCATATCTTCGAGGACGAGAATCCGGGGCGGCGGAATCTGCAGAATGCTCTTCCAAAAATCTGCGCGATCATGGAAAGCGCCGCCGACGATTGGCGGGTCGCCCGATCGCAAACGCGCCGTTGCGGCATATCCCACCATCGGCGGGGCATCCTTGAACACGCATCGAACACGGGAGTCCGCGAATCCCGCGTTGCGCAGTCGCACGTGAAAAGATTCGATTGCGTTCGCCACCATGCAGGTTTCACAGTCACGGAGAGCTGCGAGCGTAGCTTCCGGCAACCGGGACTTGACTGCGTTGCCGGTATCGTTTTGGCGAGTTTGATCCAAGGTGAAAGTGTTCCCTCAGAGCTGGGCAAAGGCTCATTTCGTGAATTCTGTTACGCAAAATCACAAACAGCCCTAAAAGCCGGTACTAAGGATGCTAAAAATCACAAAACCGCCGAGAAAGATTGCAGACTAACCGAGGAAAATGCTCGATGGAGGGGGTCGATTATAAGGATTTTGGATTGGAACACGGCGCAAACCTGGCTCTGTAGTTGGCACCACAGCGGAAAAAGAACTGGGCACCAGCAGATCGATGGTTGTGACCGGAGGTATCCAGTCAACCGCATCCTTGGCAAGATGTTGCCTTTTTGCTACGGCAGTTCCGTTTGCTCGAAGAGTCTTCACCGTTCGGGATGAAATTCCCAGAGGTGTGGAGTATCGCGTTAGCAGGCTCACCGTCAGCGAACAGACAGCAATGAGGACAATCGCGGAGCACCACTTGCGCAGACACACCTTTTCGACATGTTCCGCAACGGACATATCACTGAAAGCCAATACTGGTGCTTGTACCACAGAAGAGGGAATCTGCACAAGGCACGAGCGTTTAGAGTTTACTTTGGTAATCCATCCGTTAGATAGCGAAACAGAGACCGCTGGTTGTATGGGCCGGGCCTCTTAGCATCGTGAAGAGCCGAGTTCCCGCTTTAGTCTTGCTTTCTCGGGCGGCCTTCTATACTCTCCACTCGTGATCAGAGGAATACATGCCGGCGATCGCGGCCGGCTGGCGCGGCTGGCAGGCCTTCTCACCGTTGTCGTGATCGTCGTTTCTCTGATCGTTGCAGTCACGACCAGATTCACCGCGGCCGCTCCTATTGTTCCCGTTGTGAAGGCCAGCGCAGCGCCATCCGTACAGCACATGAACCAGGATGCGGCCCGCTGGGCTCCGCCGCCCCGGCACATTGGAGTGCTAGTACTTCCCACTTCGAATCCACTCGGACTTCCAAATCCCCCGATGTTGAGAGGCGTTTCTCTCGCACAGAGCCTCAGCAACCGACCGCCCCCGGTTTCGTAATTCTTTCTTCCGCAAAGAGTCACGCCTCACTTCGAAACAAACTAGCCGTTGAATCGATATTCGATAGACGGTGGCGAAAGCGATCCGGCGGAGCGAATTATGAAAATTTCTCAGAAAGGCTTGTATGCGCTGCAGGCCATGATTATGCTGGCGCGCAATCGGCAGCAGGGCGCGATTCGTGTTCGCGAGATCGCTGAGGAGGAAGACCTTCCCCAGAAATTTTTGGAATTGATCCTGCTTGAACTGAAGAACGCGCGCATTGTGGAGAGCGTGCGCGGAGCGAAGGGAGGCTATCGCTTGCGGCGCGATCCCTCTGACATCCGGGTGAGCGAAATCGTGCGAATGATCGATGGTCCACTGGCGCCCTTGGGCGATGCCGAACAACTGCGTGAGTTGATTGCGCGAGACGCCGGCCATCGCGCTCTCTACGAAGTTTTTCTGGCTGTGCGCGACTCCGCCGCCCGTATTCTTGAAAACACCACTATCGCCCATATCGCTGGTGTCGAACAGTCACGCGATGGTATCGTCAAGAATCTCTCGCGGAAAAAGATTCAGGCGGGAACTGCGAGGCGCGCGCACCATGCCGGGTAGGGTTTGCGAAGGATAATCTCCGAATGGCGTTCACCCCCCTCTCGATCTTCGGTTTGTTCGCGGTGACTGCCATGCTCGTTTGCTACGCCCTGGAAGATCGAAATCCCTGGTTCGTTCTAGCTTTTGCCGGATCATGCGTGCTGGGATCGATCTATGGATTCTTGCAGGGTGCTTGGCCGTTTGGATTGGTCGAGGCCGTCTGGTCCGCGGTTGCAGTGAGACGCTGGCTTCGAGCACGGCACGAGAACTGATTGCGATAGTTCGCTGCCGTAAATTCAAAAACCATGAAAGACACCAAGGCACACAAAAACAGGCTGGGAAGGTTTCCTTTACCGTGATGGCTTGTCTGGAATCGAAGCCAGTGCCTGCTTAACTGAAGACTAATAGCTGGGGACTCCAGCGCTGAGAATCTCGTCCAGCACTTTCGGATCGATGTTGCCGCCGCTAAGCACGGCGACGGCCATGTTCACCTCCGGCAGTTGACGAGCGTGAAATATGAAACCCGCCACCGCGACCGCGCCGCTCGGTTCGGCAATCGTGGCGGGATCTGCGCATAGATGCTGCATAGCCTGCCGAATCTCATCTTCGGTGACAGTGATGATGTCGTCGACAAATTTCTGAATATGTTGGAAATTAGCCACCCCTACACTTTGAGTTCGCAGCCCGTCCGCAATCGTGCGCGTGACTTCGCTGGCAGGGAACTGAACGATCTTTCCCGCGCGGAAACTTGCCTGCGCATCGGACGCCAACTCAGGCTCAACTCCGATGACCTTAATGGAAGGCTTGCTCAGCTTGATCGCGGCGGCCACGCCGCTGATCATCCCGCCGCCGCCAACCGGAGCCAGAACCATTTCTACCTTGGGCAAATCTTCGAGGATTTCTAATCCCATCGTCCCCTGGCCGGCAATGATGTGCTCATCGTCATATGGCGGAACGATCACGTATCCGTATTTAGCGCCTAATTCTTCGGCCTTGCGCTGCCGCTCCACGCTTCCCGGTCCAACGAATACAATTTCAGCTCCCAACGCTGCCGTTGCCTCGCGCTTGATAGGAGGAGCGTTCTCCGGCATCACGATCACAGCTTTTGTCCCCAACGCGCGTGCCGCGTAAGCCACGCCCTGCGCATGATTGCCGCTGGAATAAGTAATCACACCACGCTTGCGGTCCGCAGGATCGAGCGATGCAACTTTGTTGTAAGCGCCCCGTAGCTTAAAGGCGCCGATGGGCTGTTGGTTCTCAGCCTTGACAAAGAGATTACGTGGATCGGCGTCGCAAAGAGGGAACTTGATAAGCGGCGTGTGAGACGTAACTCCGCGAAGCCGGGCTTGAGCATTTCGAATGTCGCTGAGGGTGACCATGGACTTATCGATTATGCACCATTCCGGGCAGAATAGTTTTGTTGATTTCCCGTTGACATCATGATGCCCGGGCATATAGCATCATGATGTGCGAACCACATTAACCATCGATGACGATATATCCAAGCTCTTGGAGAAACAGGTCCGCAAGTCGGGCCATTCGTTCAAGCAGGTTGTGAATGATACGTTGCGCATGGGGTTAACAGTCCCAAAACATCCCGCCCGAAGGCGCTTTGTCGTAACTCCCATCGACACCGGGCTCCCACATTATGACAAGGTGGAGGAAATCCTCGAGTTCCTGGAAGGCCCGGATTACCGGTGATCGTCCTCGATGCAAACCTGCTCGTTTATGGCTACGATCGTAGCGCCTCTCAGCATAAGAAGGCGCGTGCATGGCTGGAAGAAATCTTCGCAATGCGGGACGTAGTGGGTTTGCCGTGGCAAGCGATCTCTGCTTTCTTGCGATTCATGACAAATCGAAGGTTGCCCGGCACGCGGCTCACTCCAGAACGAGCCTCACAGATCGTTGACGGATGGTTGGAGCAGCCGAATGTCAGGGTCCTGGTTCCTGGCGAGCAGCACTGGGCCATCCTACGGAGGATGCTGGTGGAAGGACAGGCCTCCGGAAGTCTGGTTAGCGATGCAATAATTGCAGCTCTAGCCATCGAAAGTGGAGGAGTGCTTTATAGCGCTGATCGCGATTTTGCGCGGTTTCCGGGGCTCAGGTGGGAAAATCCGCTGCAATAACCTAAATTTCCAAAATCACCGGCATAATCAGCGGCCGCTTCTGCGTTTGTTTCGAGATATAACGCTTCAAGTCCGCCCGGATCTTTTCCTTGATCACGCCGTAATCCGCCTTTTCTTCCTCACTGGAGAAAGCGAGCGTGTCCTCCACAATCCTCCGCGCTCCATCGAGCAACCCGTTTTCGCCCGGATCGAACCCGCGCGTCACGATCTCCGGCGTCGTTTCTACTTTGCCTGAAAGCTTGTTGATCGCAATAATCGGCAGGACAATGCCGTCTTCGCTCAAGTGTCGTCGATCTTTAATGATCAGATCCTCGACTATGTCGGTGCGCGATCCTGAGTCGATGCATACCCGGCCTACATTCACGCGGCCGGTCTTTGCGCGCGCCCAATTCGTCGATCTCAAGCACGTCGCCGCTTTCGATGAGCATCACTTTGCCCACCGCGCCATGCATGGCTCCAGCCATTTCCGCATGCAACTTCAACTGCCGGTACTCACCATGAATCGGAATGAAATAACGCGGCCTCACCAGGTTGATGATTAGCTTCAACTCTTCCTGGCTGGCGTGTCCGCTGACGTGCACGGGAGGCGAAGTTCCATCTTCGTAAATCACGTGCGCTTCGCGGCGGAACAAATGATCGATCATCCTGTAGATGGTTTTTTCGTTGCCCGGAATAATGCGCGACGAGAGCACGACCGTGTCGCCCTTTTCGATCTTTGCGTGCTTGTGATTGTCCACCGCCGCGCGCGAGAGCGCTGACATCGGCTCGCCCTGCGTGCCGCTGATCATCACACAGACTTTTTCCGGCGGGAAGTTCTTCATCTCGCCGGGATTGATCACCAGCCCATCGGGAATTTCGAGATACCCGAAATCTTCCGCAATCTCGGCCGAATTGTTCATCGATCGTCCAAGAAACGCGACCTTGCGCCCATGCTGATATGCCAATTCCACTGCCAGCTTGATGCGGTGAATCGAAGACGAGAAACATGAGATGAACAGCCGCCGCTTTGTGTGGGCGAAAATCTCGTCAAACTTCCGTCGTACCGCGCGTTCACTCGGCGTGTAACCCTTGCGTTCAACGTTCGTAGAATCCTGCAGCAGCGCTAGGACGCCCTGTTTGCCATACTCGGCGAAGGCATGCAAATCAAATAAATGATTGTCCGTCGGAGTGGGATCGACCTTGAAATCCCCGGTATGCATAATGACGCCGAGGGGAGTGTGAATCGCCAGCGCAACGCAATCTACGAGGCTGTGCGTTACTCGGATCGGATCGATCGTAAAGGCACCGGCCTTAAACCGTTCCCCGGCGCGAATTTCCCGCAGATCGGCATCATCCAGCAAGCCGTGCTCATCGAGTTTGTCCTCTACGTAAGCCAGCGTGAACTCGGTTCCCCACACCGGCACGTTGAGTTCGGAAAGAATCCACGGCAGGCCGCCAATATGATCCTCGTGACCGTGCGTAAGGACGATTCCACGCACCCGTTGCCGGTTCTCGGTGAGATAGGAAATGTCAGGTACAACGATGTCCACGCCCAGCAGTTCAGCTTCGGGGAACATCAGGCCTGCGTCGACCACAACGATGTCGTCGCCCCACCGGATGGCCATGCAGTTCATTCCGAACTCGCCCAGCCCCCCAAGAGGGACAATCTGCAATTTTCCAGTTGCCATGGAGTATGGATGATGCTAGCAGACTGCTTAGGGCGCGTACAGGGTACTGCCGCCTACGGTCCGCATCGGATACCATTTTCTCGAGTATTGGCGTAAGTTTAGAAAAGTGACCGTCGAGCGTCCAAAATCGTGGTTGCGCGCGCGCGCCGAGAAAGCTCTAGTCAAGGGCCTAACCCGCGCCTACTCACGGGTTCAGGTCGATCCCGGAAGATTTCTTCTGCAGTTGCGCACGGCCTACCGTGTGCCCATCAGCGCCTACCACGGCGTCTATTCGCTGGAAATCGGCGAGCTTGACGCCGTCGCAGATGACGTCATTCGCGGCGGAATGAAGCTGGCCGCCGCTGAGGGCGCAGGTTTGGGCCTGGGAGGTTTGATCACCATCGTCCCTGATCTCGGTATTCTCTCTGCCATCACCATGCGAACCATCCAGAAGCTTAGCCTCATCTATGGCTTTCAGTTCAACACGGATAACGAAATCGCCGAGCTCTGGGTCGCTGCGGCCAGCGCGGCGGGTGTCGACATCAGCCGCGAACTTCTCGAAAAGGAAGTGGTAAACAAGTTCGTTCCTCGAGTGATTCAGCGCATTGCGGCCAGCGCCAGCGCAGATGTCGTTGAAAAATGGGCTGGACGCATGATTCCTTTTGTGAGTTCCGCCATCGGCGCTGGCCTCAATTACTGGTTCGTGCGCGCCTGGGGCGAGCGTGCCAAGGCACACTTTCGCGACAAACATCTAAGAGTGAGGCACGAGTCGCACGCTAATTTGCTCTCCCGAGACCCGGGCATGCTTCCTGTACAAACGAGCTGACGAGTCTCAGTTCGCGCCGATTAGACTGTTCCGCCATAACCGACGCTTGCCACTCTTCGCTGCGCCGGTTCCCAGCACACCTCCGATCTATGCTAAAAAAAAGTATGGCCACTTTCCGCTGCTCCGCAATCCTGTTCGATCTCGATGGAGTTCTCGTCGATTCCACCGGCTCCGTAGACCGCCACTGGCGAATCTGGGCACGGGAACGGGGAGTTCAGGAAGAAAAGATAATTGCGATCGCACACGGTGTGCGCGCCATCGAAGTGATTCGCACGGTTACGCCGCACCTGGACGCCGAGGCGGAACTCCGCGCCATAGAAGCGAAAGAGGCTGTCGATCACGATACCCTTACGGCGATGCCCGGCGCTATTGAATTAGTGCAATCGCTGTCTCCAGGCTCTTGGGGAGTGGTTACATCCGGCTCGCGTCGTTTGGCCACCGATCGCCTGCGGTCGGTTGGCGTGCCAATTCCGAAAGTGATGGTTACAGCCGATGAGGTTGTAAACGGAAAGCCGCATCCTGAGCCCTATTTGAAGGGGGCGCAACAACTGGGTGTAAATCCGGAGGAGTGCATTGTGATCGAGGACGCGCCTGCCGGAATTCGCTCGGCCCATGCCGGCGGCATGAAAGTGATCGGCTTCGCGAGTACCTACCGGCCGGAGCAGTTGCAAGAAGCCGATGCTGTGATCCGAAGCTTCGAACAATTGTCGGTGAGGCGCGACGGAAAATCCCTGCAAGTGACAACCACGCAAATCTAAGGCGCACGCCTCTACTAACGTAGCCAGTCCTCAAGTTCGAGCCCGCGGTCCGTTTTTTCGTCGCGATATTTCACGATGACCGGCGTGTACAGCGAAATGCCCAACTCTGCAGCCGCGGCTTTCTTCACCGCGCGCGATCCCGGCACAACCACCGCCCCTTCCGGAACCTCAAGCGGCGAGTCGGCTGTTGCCCGGTAAACCTTATCGCGCACCAAATCATAAAGTGGCGTCGACCTGGTCAAGATCGTTCCCGCGCCCAGCACGGCTCGCGCGCGAACCAGAGTCCCTTCATAAACTCCGCAATTTCCGCCCACCAGGACGTCGTCTTCAATAATTACAGGCGAAGCATTTACGGGTTCGAGCACCCCCCCAATCTGCGCAGCCGCGCTCAAATGCACGCGCTTGCCAACCTGAGCGCACGAGCCCACCAGTGCGTGCGAGTCGACCATCGTGCCCTCATCGACGTACGCTCCAACATTGATGAACATCGGCGGCATGCAAATCACCGATGGCGCAACATACGCTCCCATGCGCACCGAAGAACCACCCGGAACGACGCGAACGCGATCGGCGAGCGAAAACTGGCGGGCAGGGAAGGTATCTTTATCGACGAACGTAAGCCCATTGCCTGCCATCTCGGTCAATTCTCCCAGCCGAAATCCAAGCAGGATGCCGTGTTTCACCCATGTGTTGACGACCCAGCGACCCTGATTTGCCGCATCAAACCGTTTTTCCGCGGCGCGGATTGTTCCCCGGGTGAGTGCTTCTCGAAATTCAAGAAACGCCGGACGTGCCTCAGGATTCTGCTCGATTTCGCCCGATGCCGCCAGACGTTCGATAGAAGCTTTTAGGGAATGCATGCGCTGAAAGTATAAAGGAGTGGAACAGTCGGAAGTCAGAACTTGAACGAAGCCGCCCCGGAAACTGACAACCGGAAACTTAGAAGAGGCGCTAAATGCACTTGCACTCGCTGCGAATCAGCACTCCCGTCATGGCATGTGCCGCCTCGCGACCCTGGGCCAGCGTCGCATAAGGCCCATGCCAGCTTGAGTGATTCGCATCGTGCCCCGCCGGCCGCCCCTTGCCTTGATTGCACTGCCCGCACGTCCCGCGATGCAGCACAATCTTCCGCGGTCCTGCTGCCCAATTCTCGTAAATATAAAACGCGGCAGCATCGGCCGGCGCTCCTGCCGGTTTCGCGATGACTCCAGCTTCCATCGCGATCTTTTGCAGCTTCGACCGCGTATCGCGGCGCATCTGAACCAGGGGCAGCCGGTAAGTTTCTTCGATCTTACCCATCATGGCCAGCACAGCCTTCACCGGCAACGGGCTCGACTCGATAAAATTGGCCTGCATCAGTCCGAGATACTTTTTGTTTAGCGTGCGCGCGGTTGTCCAGTCATTATTCAGCGCAGCTCGCGTGAGGGAAGCCATTTCGTGCGGAATCTCATTGGACGCAACCGAGACCACCCCGACTCCTCCCAGCGCGATCACCGGCAAAGTTACGGCATCATCCCCGGAGAAAACTAAAAAGGTATCGGGAACAGAATTAATCGCCTCGGCAATCTGAGTCATGTTGCCGCTGGCTTCCTTTACGCCAACGATGTTCGGAATCTCCGCCAACCGAGCTAGCGTGGCCGGTTCCAGATTCGCAGCCGTTCGCCCGGGCACGTTGTAAAGAATGATCGGTTTCTCTGGCACGGCTTCGGCAATTGCGCGGAAGTGACGATACTGTCCCTCCTGCGTAGGCTTGTTGTAATACGGCGAAGCGGTAAGTATTGCATCGACCCCGGCCCGAGAAGCGACTTCCTTAGCTTTTTCTACAGCATCTTGCGTAGAATTCGAACTGGCCCCCGCCACAATCGGCACGCGCCCCGCAGCCACTTCAATGGTCGTATCGATCACCCGCAACCACTCGTCATGATTCAGCGTGGGGGTTTCGCCGGTAGTTCCGCACGGAACAAGAAAATCAATGCCGGACTCGATCTGCCACGACACCAGGCTACGCAAAGCCGCATCATCAATCGCGCCATCCTGATGGAAAGGAGTGACGAGCGCCGTACCGCATCCGCGAAGTTGCATGGTAATAAGATAGCGCGAATGAGCGCGTGATGGAACGAGCAGCTATAACTCGCGCCATATATCCTTGAAATCGAAAAATCCCCTTTTTCCGAACAGCCACTCCGCCGCCCGCACGGCGCCTTCCGCAAATCCTCGGCGCGATTTGGCGTCGTGGCAGAGATAAATCCGGTCCGCTTTCGATTCCAAGACGACCTCATGCATTCCCACGACATCGCCTTCGCGAAAGGAAATTATTTCAACATCCGCACTCGTTTCGCTGGCCTGGCGAATCACTTTTTGCAGCGCGATGGCCGTTCCCGAGGGGGCGTCTTTCTTGTGAACGTGATGGCGCTCAAATATTTGTCCCGAGTAGTCGTGCTCGAGGGCGGCCGCGGCGGCGCGCGCGATTTCGAGAAAAAGATTTACGCCGATGGAAAAATTGGCTGCATAGACCACCCCCGCATCGCTGGCTTGCACAAGGTCGCGAATGCGGCCCAGTTCGTGATACCACCCTGTAGTGCCAACCACCATGTTTTTGTTCGCGCGCACGCAGGCCTCTATGTGGCTTACGACAGCGTGCGGGGTCGTGAAGTCAATCACGACATCGACGTCCCGGAGTCTTTCGGCCGAGAGGACGGCGCAAGCTTCATTTTCCTTGGACCCGGCAATTTGGACTTCGTGTCTGCGGCCTGTGGCGACCTCCGCCACCAACGAGCCGGTTTTGCCTCGACCTAATAGAAGAAGTCTCATTGGATGAACCAGAACAGATTACCTCAGCGGCTCCAGTTGTGCTTGGCCCGCTTCTAATATGAACACCCGATTGCATCCGGCATCAGTCGAGAGACAGGGCACACGTGAGGCTGGGTCAGTGTTTTCCAAAACAACAGCAAAGATTTCAATCGCATCCGACTTCGGTACGCGTGAACCGGAGGGTCCATGAACCATACTCAAATGTTTCTGCTGATACTGGTTATTGTCATCATTGCGGTAGCGGTGATTGCTTTCCTGGTCATGCGCAAGCGCCGCAGCCAAAAACTGCGAGAGCGATTTGGCCCCGAATACGACCGTGTAGTTAAGCAGGAAGGGGACATGCGTAAAGCGGAGGGAGTGCTGGAGTTCCGTGAAAAGCGCAGGGAGAAGTTCAAAATTCGTCCGCTCGCGGCGGCCGACCGGTCCCGGTTCGCCACCGCATGGGAAGAAGTCCAGGGCCGCTTTGTGGACGACCCAGGGGCTGCTGTGACTATGGCGGAGAATTTGGTGACGGAAGTGATGAGGGCGCGCGGCTACCCGATTGGGGAGTTTGAGCAACGCGCAGCGGATATCTCCGTCGACTATCCATTGGTCGTGGAGAATTATCGCTCGGCTCACGCCATTGCGCTGCGGCACAACGCGGGCAAGGCCAGCACCGAAGATCTTCGACAGGCGATGGTGCACTACCGCACTCTATTTGAAGAACTGCTGAACGAGGGCGATGTCCTCAGAAGCAATCCCGTAAGAAAAGGAGCCTAAACATGGCCGTACCGCAAAGAAAAAGCGACACTGAATTCGATACCGAAGAAATTACCACTGCCGATATCGCCCAGCCGCGAAACCCCGCCGGAACGGCCGGCGTCCCGAGACCGGTGATCAGCGAAAGAGTGGCAGCTCAACCCACGGTTGAGCAGAGTTCGAAATCAGACGAGAGCACGCCGTTATTCCCAAGCGATGAGCTCGAAACGTTACGTGGCCGCTGGAAAGAAGTTCAAACCGCATTCGTGGACGAGCCACGCAAGGCCGTGGAACAGGCCGACAGTCTGGTTGCGGCCGCGATGAAGCGCCTGGCGGAGGTATTTGCCGAAGAGCGTGCCAACCTGGAAAAGCAGTGGGATCGCGGCGATACGGTTTCGACTGAAGACTTGCGCGTGGCGCTGCAACGCTACCGGACATTTTTTCAGCGGCTGCTGGCAGTCTGACAACGGGTAAAGATTCGCCGGTGGATTCGCGAACCGCGCGTCCACCGGCGGTTACGCGTATACTTCCGGATCCAGATTGCGGAAGAATGTACGGTGCAAGCGCTGGATGACCTCAGGCACGTCATCTTCTTCGATAACAAAGGTCAGGTTGATCTCTGAAGCGCCCTGGGAAATCATGCGAATGTTTTTGTCCGTGATCTCGTTGAACACGCTCGCCGCCATGCCGGGTTTCTCGCGCAGATTTTCACCCACCAGGCATACGATCGCTTTGCGCCCCGAATACTTTACATCGGCCAGTTTCGCCAGGTCCGCCGCGAGAGCGGGAATGGCCTGATTGGAATCGACCGTCACCGAGACGCTTACCTCGGAGGTTGAAACCACGTCGACCGCCACCTGGTGGCGATCGAATGCCTCAAAGATGGCGCGCAGAAATCCGTGCGCCAGCAGCATGCGCGGTGCAGCCACATCGACAATTGTGATTCGCTTCTTGACCGCGATTGCTTTGAAGATATTTTTTCCCTGCGGCGCGCGAGTCGTGATCTTCGTGCCTTCGCAAGAGGGATTGCGCGAATTCAGCACATAAACGGGAATGTTTTTCTGAATTGCCGGCAAGACCGTCGCAGGATGCAGCACCTTCGCTCCAAAATAAGCCAACTCGGCAGCCTCGTCGAAACTAATCACCTTAATCCGGCGTGCGTCGGGGCAAATGCGTGGATCAGTGGTCAAAATGCCGTCAACGTCTGTCCAGATTTCAATGCGCTCGGCGCCCAATCCGGCGCCAAAGATCGCCGCAGAAAAATCCGATCCGCCACGGCCGATCGTGGTCGTAATTCCGGTGCGGTTCGCGCCTATGAATCCGCCCATTACCGGAACCTGCCCGGCATCGAGCAGGGGTTTCACCTTGGTCTGCAATCTCGCGTTGGTTTCCTCGTATTGAGGAGTTGCCTGCATGAAGATGCCGTCTGTCACCAGAACATCGCGTGAGTCGACGTGGGCGCAATTCAAGCCGTGAGCGGAAAACGCCGCCGCCACAATCTTGCTGGAAAGCATCTCGCCGAAAGCGGCGACGTGGTCGGTGGTTCGAGGAGTGATTTCGCCAACCGCCGAGATGCCGCGAAGCAGTTCGTCCAGCGCCTCGAAATCGCTGCCTAATTCTGAATGGAAATCCGTAAACAGCGCGGTGCCCATCAATTCGCTAGCGGTATTGTAGTGACGCTCCTGTAGCGAACGGCAAAGTTTAAGCGCCGCTTTTCGCTCTCCGGCGCCGGCAGCGCGGGCCATGGTCAGCAGAGTGTCCGTGACCTTGGCCATCGCGCTCACTACGACAACGGGATTCTGCGCCAGGCGGCCTTTCACGATCTCGGCTACGCGCGTGATGGCCTTGGCATCTTCCACCGAGGTGCCGCCGAATTTCATCACGATCATCGGCGTGGCTTCCTTGCAAAGTTTTCGGTGCGCGCCTCGGATTTCAATTCAGATATCCCTTGGCTTTGAGCAACTCGGCGTTCAGTACTGCGGCTCCCGCCGCCCCGCGGATGGTATTGTGCGAAAGCACGGTGAACTTCCAATCGAGCACGTGGCAAGGCCGCAACCGGCCCACAACCGCGGTCATGCCGGCGCCCGCATCCACGTCAAACCGGGGCTGGGGACGATCGTTGGCCTCCACATATACGATGGGATTTTCCGGTGCGCTGGGCAACTTCAGTTCCTGCGGCTCGGCCCGATAATCGTTCCAAGCGGCAATGATCTCCTCAGGCTTCGCTTCAGTCTTAAGTCGCACAGAGACCGATTCCGTGTGCCCGTCTTCGACTGCGACTCGATTGCACTGCGCGCTCATGGCAAAGGCTGCGGGAACAATCTTCGTGCCGTTAATCTGCCCCAGCAGCTTCAGTGTTTCCTCTTCCATCTTTTCTTCTTCATTGCGGATGTAAGGAATCACATTGCCAATGATGTCGAGCGATGCTACGCCGGGATAACCCGCGCCGCTGATGGCCTGCATCGTTACCGCCATCACCGCATCCAGTCCGAATCGTCGCTGAAGGGGAGCCAACGCCAGTACCAACCCAATGGCGGAACAATTAGGATTCGTCACTACGTAACCGCCGGATTGTTTCCGCCAAGCCTGCGCCGGAATCAATCCGATATGCGCCGCGTTGACTTCGGGAATGACCAGCGGCACGTCCGCTTTCATCCGTAGCGCGCTCGAGTTCGAGACGACTGCGCAACCCGCCTCGGCAAATTTAGGCTCCATCTCGGCGGCGATCGAGGCATCGAGCGCGGCAAAAATAATTTTCGGCGCACCCTCAGGCGTTGCCGCAGAAACCTTCATCGAACCCACATTCCGCGGAATAGCTGTCTTTAACCGCCAGCGCGCTGCCTCCGCATATGTCTTACCTTCAGACCGGTCCGAAGCGGCAAGCCACGCCACCTCAAACCACGGATGGCGCTCCAGCATCTGGATAAACCTCTGTCCGACGACACCGGTAGCTCCAAGAATCCCGATAGGAAGCTTATTGCTCATAAACTTGGTAATTCGAATTTTACAACACGGTCTGCTGCCGATCCTGGAACGCTGGTAATCATTCACGTTCCGCGAATCGCAATATTCCGGTCCCGAGTGCCGTCGTATTTCCAGTTCGAATCCAACCCTCGACTCCAGTTTGATCGAGCTTTTGCCGATGAAACGCGTGGAGGCCGACAATGCCGGAGTTGCGTCAGAACTTCTTCACCAAAGAGTGGGTCATTATCGCCACCGAACGCGCCAAGCGCCCGGAGGAACTCGCGACTCACAGGCATTTGCCGGATGTGCCAGCATTTGTCGAGAACTGCGCATTCTGCCCCGGAAACGAGAACCGTACCCCTCCTGAAGTTCTACGCTATCCGGAAAACTCCGGCCCGTCATGGTCCGTGCGAGTCATTCCGAACAAATTCGCCGCCCTTTCGAGCGAGGTTCAACTCACGCGTAGTCTCACGCATTTGCGCAGACGTGTGGAGGGCTTCGGATACCACGAAGTGGTCATCGACACCCCGGATCACTCCGCCGGCATGGCCATCCTGCCCGATGCACATGTCGCCAAAATATTAAACGCCTATAAAGAGCGCTATCACACGCTAAGCAGCGATCATCGCATTACCCACGTCACGATTTTCAAAAATCATGGGGCGGACGCCGGAGCTAGTCTCCAGCATCCCCACTCGCAAATCATCGCCACGCCGGTGATTCCAAGTCAGGTGCGCCATCGCCTGCACGAGGCCTTGCGTCACTATGACGATTGCGGAGAGTGCATGTTTTGCCACATGGTAGAGCGGGAGATCGAGGACCAGACGCGCGTCGTGCTCAAAAGCGAACTTTTCGCGGCGATGGAAGTCTTCGCTTCGGCGACGCCTTTTGCCACGCATATTTTTCCTCTGCGGCACATGGCGACCTTTGGCGAGATCACGGCGGCGGAAATTACTGACTTGGCGCGAGTATTGCGCACTTTGCTGGCAAAATTTTATGTGGGGCTTGAGAATCCGGATCTCAATTTCACCATTCGCAGCGGCCCTTCCGACTATGTAGGCGCACGCCATTTTCACTGGTACGTGAGCATCATTCCCCGGCTCACGCGCGTAGCCGGGTTCGAACTCGGCTCAGGAATGTTCATCAACACGGTCTTGCCTGAGGCGGCCGCAGAGTTTCTTCGTGCTGTGAGTGTCGAGAGGGCAGCGGGTGCGACTGGATAAATCAAAGATAAAAGCAAAAAAGTAGCCGAGAGATCGAATCGAAAACTACTTTTTGATTCCTACCTGATTGCCCAGGACGTATTCATCCAGCGGCCCGAACTTGCGTTTTTCGGCATATAACCGCCAGCGGAGGAATACGATTCTCAAACTGGCCATTACCGGAATCGAAAGAAAGATCCCGAGAATGCCTGCCACTTCACCGCCCGCCATCACGCCAAAAATTGCAGCCAGAGGATGCAATTCCACACTGCGTCCCATAATGCGCGGGGAAGTCACATAATCCTGAATCAGCCGCCAAACGCCGAGGAAGATGATGATTGCAAGCCAGTGGGGATAGCTGAGCAAGAGGGAAACGCTGATGATGACCAGCGCAGCGACCAGAGGGCCGACAACCGGCACAAACTCAAGCAAACCTCCCACGGTTCCAAGCACCAGCGAATACTGCATCCGCATCGCTCCCAGAAATGCCGAATAGGCTATCAGCGTGAGAGCAGCCAGGATCAGTTGCGCTCGAATGAATTGCGCCAGCATCTGGTTCAAGTCGCTGAGCACACCCTGTAAGAGCTCCCGCTGCGGCCGCGACTGCACCAGGTCCAGCAGAATATGACTGAAGGCCTCGCCATCCTTGAGAAAAAAAATCGATAAGAGCGGCACCACAATCAGAAGCCAGGCCTGCTTGGCGACGTCCGCTACTCGCAGACCGGCCGCCTGCGCCAGATTAATAATTTCGTTGCTGTGGCTGGCAAGATAATCGCGCACCAGAATCACCGCGTGGTCGTTCCAGCCGTGTTCCTGGCCCAGTTGTTCTGCGAACTCGCCAGAACTCAGGCGTGACAACGCCGGCAGCGATTGCCCCAGACGAGCCCCCTCCCGAGCGATCCGTGGTCCGGTGGAAACGAAAAACAGCACCACCAGCCCAAGCAGCAATGCGTAAATAATGGCGATCGCGCGACCGCGCCCATGGAGCAATTTTTGTAAATAGGAAACCAGAGGACTCATCAGGTACGCGAAGAAGATGGCAAACAGGAATGCAATCAGGGTTTCGCGCGCCGCGTAAAGAAATCCCAGGCCCAGCGCAAACAGCAGCGCCGTGATCAAGACCCGAGCCGTTCGTCCATCGGTTAGCAGCAAATTCTTGCCCCAGCGAGCAGTGCATGGCGCTCTGGCTGAGCGCCGGCTACGCTAATCCCGCACTACCTCCGTATTATCGTCCGGAATATCCACTCGCACCAGTTTGAACTGATCGTTTCCATCCACCCAAAGGGTCCATGCGAATGACTCGCCTTTGAGATCGATCCGCAACAAATCGCGCTCTGCTCCATGGACCGTAGCTTTCTGTTTGCCGGTGAGTTCCATTCTGACGCGCATTGAGGTCTGGTCTTGCGGGACAAGTACGCCGAATTCCACAGGCCCCTGCTGACATTTTAAGTTGCCTGCATCGGCGTGGCAGTTGGTTGCCAGATAACGCCACGCCAAAACCTCGCGCTGCACAAAGAAGTTGTTGTCCAGAATCGCCGAAGTATTCGGCATGAGGAACGGCCTTTCCGCCGGTTTGGACGAGCCAGCCGTAATCCTCTCGATTAGAAACTCATTTTTCGGCAAGACGGTCAAAGAGCCGTTCTTATCGTTCCAATCGTAACGAATCAATTCGCCGCTGCCGGTCATCTGCAACTCCGAAGTTTGCAGGGAACCTGAGTTTCCCGTATCTTGCACCCGCGATTTTACGGTGCTGACCCCATTTTCCTGCTGTACGCTGAAGGTCTCAGTTAAGACACGCTGGCCTTTGACGAATACTCCAAACGAGCCGGAGTCGATCTCGTTTCCGTGAGACTTGGCATCGGTTTTCTTGTCGACTGCAAAACTCAATGTCCCGCACACCAGCACAACAATCATTCCCCATCGCATGCTCGCGATCAGACTCACCTTTTGTCTCCTCGACTTCGACTTTGCTTCTTCAGTCCCAAGGCCCGAATCAGTTCTGTCACGATCTCCTCAATCTGCTTCCCACCCGTTTCTTGCCTCAGCTGGGCTTTCAGATAGTGCGGCCTTCTCTGCTTGTAAAGATTGCGGAAGCCCTCGCGGCTCGCCATCAATGGGCGCTTAATCCCATCCCTTCGTGACTGGCGCTCGCAGCGTTCCCACAACTGTTCGACGTCAGCGTCCAGGAATGCCGTAGGAATCTTCGTCGCTGCAATCAGCGAGGCGTTTGCCGCCTCCACGAAAGCGCCACCACCCAATGCAATGACCTTCTCGCTGTCCGAATCCGAGTCTTGAAGCAATTGTTTCAATGCTGCGTGTTCCAGCCGCCGAAATTCAGCTTCGCCAGATTCACGAAAAATGTCGGCAATTACCCGACCTGCATTTTCCTCGATCCGCTCGTCGAGATCCTCGAAAGTCCATTCCAGCGCTGCCGCTAAAGACCGGCCCACGCAGCTTTTGCCAGCGCCCATAAAGCCAATCAGAATCACGACTGGCGGGCGCTGCGACGAATCACTGTCCTTCGCCGTCCGCCCGCGTGGCACACGAGCGCGAGGCGCCGAATTTTTCGCACTCCGCTTTCGCCGATTCAGTTTCTTTTTCAGTTATTGCTGTTTGTCAGAGCGTTTTCTGAGGTGGATTTTACCACTGAAGGTTCGCAGCACGACCGTCGATGAAGCGGCCACTCGCCCCACAGTACCTGCAAAGGCACGTCCTTTATCGAGAGCGAAATAGGTGTGAGTCTTGGGTTGGAGAGGGATATCGTCATGCACCTCGCCCCGAACGGAGCGCGCGGTTACATCGGCAGAAGTCCATTCAGGAATCGTAGCGTCAATGTCGCCGCTGTGGCTGGTCAGGCGGTATTCTCCGCTGTTACCAAAATCCCCGATGTAATTGATCTTTCCGCTGGTCGAAACCACCTGCACCAGCGCGCCATTCACTTCATTCAGCGTAACAATCCCGCTCAGCGAGTCGACCTCAACGTGCCCGTTTTGGATGTTATCCAGAGTAACCGGGCCATTCATGGTTTTCACATGCACATGCGCTCCTGAAATGTCGCGCACTTCCACTGAAGCTCCCGGACCCTCCAGGTTTACATCGCCATGCAGTTTTTCCGCGCGCAGGGTTCCGGTGCTCGAGTGAAGGGTGATGCTGGCATCGGCCGGAACCTGAATTTCGTAATCCACGCGGCCCGAATCGGCATTCGCGCCGGGCAGCAAATGAGAGGTGATATCCACGCGGTTTCCGGACTGGTTGTTATCAATCTCCACCTTGTCGGAGTGCAAGAATGCGCTCACCAGAACCGTGTTGCCCGGAGAAGGTTTAACCGTGATTGATCCATAAGGATTCACTACTGAAACGCCCGATCGCGCCGCAACTGCGAAGTGAAATTCTTTTTTGGTCTGTGCCAACAGGGTGCCAGCCACGAGCACGGTAACCATGGCAAGTATTGACTCGCTCCTGCTCAACATACAATCAGTCCCCCGAATTCACCGCTACGCCCCGCCCGCTGAATCCTTGCAATCGTGAAAGATTATTACGGCTGCAAATGCTCCATTGCCATCTCAAAGAGCATCGACTTCTGTTGATACGCATCCATCAAAGTGTGCCGCGCCTCGACGTCATTCGGATTTTCATTTACTACGCTCTGGGCATCCCGAATATAGTCGTTTGCCCTTCGTAAATTCTCTTCATACTCACTGCGCATCGCAGGCGAATTGGTCGCGACTTCATCCATCAAATCCTGGTCGTTCAGGCCAGCCGGGTTCACCACGGGTGCAATTGTCACAGCCTGCCGGCTCGGCGCAATCGTTGCCGACTCACGCTTTTGATAAATTCCAACCAGGATTAACAACATGGCCGCTGCCGGGACCAGCCAGCGCGACCATCCCCAGCGCACGCTGAAGGAAGGCAGGTGGGCATGCTTTCTCGCCGCCTGAGGACGAATCAGTCCCTCGCTTCGCAAGGCGGCTTCGATCGAATTCCAGACTCGCAAGTTCGGCTCGTCCGCTTCCTGCAGGTCGCCCGCCGCGGCAATGATGAGGTCGAGTTCTCTTACCAATTCCGAGCATGCAGTGCAGGTGTGCAAATGTGCCATCTGTTCCCGGCTGCGGCCGCGCTCTGTTTCCGCCAAGCTTTCCTGAAGCTCAACGCAAGTCATACCACTCTCCCCGAAATCGGCTGCGCGTTATCCAATGCGCAGTTTGAACGCCCCTGCAAAAGCTAAACAGAACTCAGCTCGTTTCTACCCTACTCGAGACTTCACGGCCTTTTCGGCTCTATTCATCTTGAGCAGGTCGCGCAACTTAAGGCGCGCTTTATGCAATTGTGACTTGCTGTTTCCTACCGAGCACCCGACCAGATTTGCAATCTCATTATGCTCGTAACCCTCGACATCGTGAAGAACAAAGATCGTTCTATAACCCGGCGGAAGGTCGTCTACCGCCCTCTGCAACTGCAGGCGATCGATTGATCCCGCCAGCGACATATCCTCGGCACCGAAATCTTTCTTTGGAGAATCGTCTTCCGTACTCTGCGTGCTCTCTTCCAGCGAAGTGACCGGCAGAGTTTTCTTGCGCAAATGCATCAGCACGACATTGACCGCCAGGCGGTGCAGCCAGGTCGAAAAAGCCGACTCGCCCCGAAACGTCCCAATCTTTCGATAAAGCTGAAGAAATGCTTCCTGAGCCAGATCTTCCGCTTCCGCCGTGTTCGCTGTCATGCGGAGGCAGAGCGAATAAACTCGGCGCTTATGCTTGTCATAGAGCACACGGAACGCGTCAGCGTCCCCCTGCTTGGCCCGTTCAATCGCCTCGGCCTCGCTCGCTTCAGTGCCCTGATTCTGTCGTGGCTCGGTCAAATTCGCTGTCCCGGCCGCACTCATTGGGATGCGGCGTAAGTATTTGGTGTTGTATTGGTTGCGCCCTTTTGCTGCCACAGATATCACGGTTATGAATCCAGAATATCAGAGTATTTCTACCGAACTCCGGAACTTCCTTTTGGCAACCTTTGACTCCTTGGCGACCCAACCAAAGGTCTTTACATTTCTGAGCTTGGATGCACGAATGCCCACAAATACTTGAAACCCGCCGGCTGCGGAAGAGTAGCGATCTGCGGAAAATGGAATTTCCGGCCGCTCACGCCGCCTTCTTCGCCGTGGTAATACTCTCAAGGCCATGTCCATGAGGACCTAACTCCCGCTGCCGCAGCAAGAATGCGAACAGCACCCCCAGAAAACCCAGGACGGAAAAAATCCACATCCCTAGGTCGTAACCGGCCGGGTTGCTGGCGTCCGCGTGGGCATACTTATTCGCCCATCCCACCAGCAGATTGAGGCCAAACAGGCCGATATTCTGGATCATTGTCATCAGGCCATAGGCTGTTCCCAGTTTTGACTGATCGACAATATAGGCCACTGAAGGCCACATCACGGCCGGTATCAGCGAGAATGCCACTCCCATCATCGCCATAGGCACATATAAGTTGATCTGGGTGTAGGCCATCATCAAGTAGACCGGAATCAGCAGTACCGACCCCAGCATCATGAGCAAAGCCCGTTTGCCCACGCGATCTACCCAAAGCCCAAATAGCGGCGTGGCAATCATGGCAAACAGCGTCAACATGCTGGAGAGAAAGCCGCCGAATTCGCGGGAGGTGCCGTGCGCTTCCATAAAGAACTTCACGGCGAAAGTCTGGAAAGGGAAGATGGCGGAATAGAAAACAATGCACAGAGCCACGATGAGCCAGTAACTTGTGCCAAATTTCCAAAGATCGGCGAAGACTACTTTATCGGTTGAGACTGCCCCCAGAGAATAGTTTTTCTCCGCCCAAGCCTCCATAAACCAGTAGATAATCGCTCCCACCACACAAAGTGCAGAAAAGCCCACAGCGATCAGAAAAGGGGTTCGCCAGCTGGCATAGGCCGAGCGCGCCCAGGTTGGAGAGTTGAGCGCGGCGAATGTACCCAAACGAGACGCAGTCAGGTTCAAACCGAAGGCGAAACTCAGTTCCTTGCCCCGGAACCATCGCGCCAGCGCAGTGACGACGGCCACATTCAGCGACTCCGCTCCCATTCCAAAAATAAGCCGCCCAGTCGCCATAATGGAGAGATGCCCCGAAGCCGCGGTAATAGCGGGACCGACGAAGCAGAGGACGCCAAAGATCATCAGCGACTTGCGCAAGCCGATGCGGTCGATAATGAAGCCGCCAATCAGCACCGTAAAAATATTGGGAAAGCTGTAGATCGCCTGCAGGAAGCCGATATCCAAATCGGTGAACCCGAGTCTGAGCCTTGAGCACATCGGCCAGCGGACTAAGCGCGTCATACACGTAATAACTGCCAAACATGGCCAGACTTACGAAGATCAGCACCAGCCACCGGTACAACGGGCTTGGTTCGGGACGCGGAGTTTCAGTCATGAGCACTCTCTTCAGATGACACAGTCAACGTCAGGAAAAAGTGAAGAGGAAGACTAGCAGATTCAAGCCAGCTTTTGTTGCTTCGCCCGAATCAGAGAGGACATTTCGATGACGCTCCACACGCCTACCCGGCATTTCCGAGTGTTGAGCTCACAGTGTGATATTTAACAATCGCTGGGAGCGACCTTGGATCGATCAAATGCTCCACTGCGGCGTCATACCATCAGCGAGGTGGACACGCGAGGATAATGAGATCGGGATTCAATTGCGAAATCCCTATGGGATTACCTCGAAAACGGTTCCCGCGTCATAAGTACCGCCGTAGTAGGTTACTCCATATAAGGTTCCCGAGGGGCCGAAAACCAGGCCTGTGTATGGGGTCGCGCCATCCGAGCTTTTGCTACCTTCAAAGCTATGCAAGATCTTTTCCGTCCAACTGCCATTAGCCGATGGAGAGAGCTCAAAAACGGCCCCGTTGTGGTAAGAGCCGCCGTTCCATGTTGTTCCGTACAGATTGTCCGCGGAGTCTACCACCAGGCCATCGCCCAGTATCGACGGAGAACCATTAACTCCGTTGCCGAAATTATGGATAGTCTTTTCTAGCCACACCCCGTTCGCTGTTGGCGACACCTCGAACGCAGTCCCTTTGGCAAATACGCCTCCGCCTGACGTGGTTCCGAACAAATTGCCGTTAGCATCCAACACCAATCCCGCTGAAGGGCTTTTACCGTCCGCCCCACTATTAAAGTATGAGAAACGGTGCAATATTTTTTCCCTCCAGCCACCGTCGGCAGGCGTCAATTCAAACACGACTCCCCAGCTGTAACCCCCCTCACTCGTTGTTCCGTACAAGTTACCTGCCGCGTCGATCACCAGGGTGCCCTCAGGAATCTCGCCATCCTCGTCCTTATCGAGGAAGCGGTGGAGAATCGTCTCCTTCCAGCCCTTCCCGGCTATCGGGCTTAGCTCAAAAACCGTGCCACAGCCGTTTTGCCCTGTCCCGCACATCGCGCCAGAACCGCCGCCAAAGGCCGTCGTCCCATAGAGGTTGCCGACACTGTCAAGGATTAACCCGGCCTCGGGATTATTGCCGTCTTTTCCGTTATAGCTAAAGCTATGAAGGATCGTCTCTGTCCAGCCGGCGGGCCCTGGGCTCAGCTCGAATACCGTTCCTCCATTGAATTCACCCCCACTCGACGTCACGCCATATAAATTACCGACGGAGTCGATAGCCAGCTGCGCACCGTCGGGGGATGATCCTGGAGATGGCAGATTTGCGATTAAAGCCTCGTTCCAAGTACCGCCACCAGACGGAGCCAGTTGATACGCGTTGTCGTCAAACACTATGGTTCCATATAGAGTGCCTCCGGGACCTACAACCGGGGGAAAATACGGCCCCCAGTACTCATTATTCTGGCCAAAGCTATAAAGAACGCTCTCCGTCTGCGCAGCGGCGGGCCCGGTTGACATCGCGGCGAGAGTGGCGAAGATCGCTAGTATTATGGTCGGCCGAATGGAAGTGCTAGTGCCTCGCATAAAAATCCTCCTCAGAATTTTTCAAGCAATCGGTGGCATCGATCAAAAACGAGGCCCAATTAGCGGAGACAACGCGAGACGGAGTTTCACAGCAGGCGTGAGAACCGATCTCACTTGGGGTGGCAGGAAAAATATAATCCGGACCGTTTTTGACGTCAAGGACGAATTGAATTCAACAGAGGTCGGCTAATACTTCACAATCGCCTCAAAGGACTTCGGGTCCAGCGAAGCCCCGCCCACCAGCGCGCCATCAATCTCTTCCTGCGCCATCAGCGCCGAGGCATTCTCCGGCTTCACCGATCCGCCGTAGAGAATCCGCAGTTGCGCAGCGAACTCCTCGCCGAAAATCTCCGTCGCTTCGCGCCGGATCACCGCATGAGCCTCAGCCGCCAGCTCCGGCGTTGCTGTCTTTCCGGTGCCAATCGCCCAAACCGGCTCGTAAGCCACCACCAGCTTTGCCGCCTTTTTCGCCGAAATCGCATGAAATGCCCGCACGCATTGACGGCGCAACACGTCGTCGGTCAGCCCCGCCTCGCGTTCTTCCAGCACCTCGCCAATGCAGCAAATCGCGTGCAACCCAGCGTCCAAAGCCGCTTTCAGCCTCATGTTCACGGTGTCGTCAGTCTCGCAAAAATATTGCCGCCGCTCGGAGTGACCTACGATTACTTGGGTTACGCCAATCGCCAGCAGCATCGCCGCCGAAGTTTCCCCGGTAAAAGCGCCTTCGCTTTTCCAATGCACATTCTGCCCGCCGACCGCCACATTCGAGCCCCTCGCCGACTCGACCGCCGCGGCGAGATCGATATCCGGCGCGCACACCACAATCTCATCCCGATCATGTCCCGCAACTAGCGGCAAGAACTCGCGAAAGAATTCACGCGTCTGATCCGGCGTCTTATACATTTTCCAATTGGCGGCGATTACTTTCTTTCTCAAGATGAAGCCTTTCCTAATGATTTAACGATTTATAGTTAACTTTGAGACCATTGATGTGGCAATTACTGAGCAAACCGACCCGTGTAACCTCGAACGTTTCATCCAAGCCCAAAATTCCGTGTATGAAGAAGTCCTCTCCGAACTGAAGAACGGCGCGAAAGTAAGCCATTGGATGTGGTTCATATTCCCCCAGATCAAAGGACTGGGGCGCAGCCCGACCGCGATCGAATTTGCCATCTCGTCGCGCGAAGAAGCAATCGCCTACCTGCATCATCCATTGCTCGGTCCGCGATTGAAGGAGTGCACACGGCTGGTTCTATCGACGAAAGGCCGCTCCATCGTACAAATCTTCGGCTCACCGGACGACCTGAAATTCCGCTCATCCATGACATTGTTCGCGCAAGTATCGCCGGATGACGACATTTTCATCCAAGTGCTGCAGAAATACTTTAAGGGCGAGTGCGATCAGTCCACCCTCGATCGCCTGTAGCTCCTATTTATTTGCGAGAGCCTCCACCCCCGGCAGTTTCTTTCCCTCCAGAAATTCAAGCGAAGCTCCGCCGCCGGTAGAAATATGACTGATCTTGTCCGCGACCTCGGCACTGTGCACAGCGGATACCGTATCGCCTCCTCCCACAATCGAAATTGCCCCCACATTATCAGCTACGGCCCGCGCCACCTGGAAGGTTCCTCGCGAGAATCCCGGAACTTCAAACACGCCCATCGGCCCGTTCCACACAATCGTTCGCGCCGCCGAAATTTCCTCAGAGAACAGTTCGATCGTCTTCGGCCCGATATCCAGCGCCATGCGATCGGCGGGAATCGGCTGCCCCGTGCCGATCTGCTGCTGCACCGCATTCGCCTCGGGTTTCACTGCCACAACATGATCCACCGGCAGCAAAAACTTCACGTTTCGTTGCTTTGCCTCTTCCAGCAGTTGCCGTGCCAGATCGACTTTGTCGGCCTCGAGCAAAGACTTCCCAATCTCCTGCCCTTGCGCCTTCAAAAACGTGTAAGCCATGCCGCCACCCACAATCAGAGTGTTGACCTTCGTGAGCAAATTGCGGATCACGCCGATTTTGTCGCTGACCTTGGCCCCTCCCAAAATCGCCACAAACGGTGGCTCGGGATGCTCGAGCGCCTTGCCCAGATACTGCAACTCTTTCTCCATGAGCAAGCCGGCCGCCGACCGCTTAACAAACTTTGTGATGCCAACCGTCGAAGCATGCGCCCGATGCGCCGTGCCGAATGCGTCGTTCACATAGAAATCCGCCAGGTTCGCCAACTGCCGGGCGAAGTTTTCATCGTTCGCTTCTTCTTCGGCATGAAAGCGTAAGTTCTCCAGCAGCAAAGTCTGGCCTTTTTCCAACTGCATCGCCACTTCTTCCGCCTCCGGTCCCACGCAGTCGGGCGAAAAGCCGACGTTTTCTCCTCGGGCCAGCTCTTTGTCGAGTACCATGCGCAACCGCTCTGCCACCGGCTTCAGGCTCATCTTCGGATTCGGCTTGCCCTTCGGCCTTCCCAGATGGGAAGCCAGAATGAGCCTCGCCCCGTGCCGTAATGCATATTCGATGGATGGCAGAGTCTCGCGAATGCGGGTATCGTCCATCACACGCCCGTCTTCCAGTGGAACGTTGAAGTCGACACGCATGAATATTCGGTTACCGTTTAATGGGAGATCACGAATGGAAAGCTTGCGCATATTGGCTGGTCTTCCTCAATCTGAAACGTCTCGATCTGAAGTGTTAGGAGTAGCGCCGCCGTCCCTTCGACTTCGCACAGGCTAGAAGCGGCGGCCGTAGGGCAGGCGCCTCGCCCGCCCTTGAGAGCAGCAAATCGCAAAACTCGCGACCACTCGAAACTACAATCCTTTGCTGCCAATGTAATGAATTAGGTCGCGCACGCGAGAAGAATAGCCCCATTCATTGTCGTACCAGGAAATCACCTTCACGCAATTGCCTCCAACCACCAGGGTCATCGGAGCATCGACGATCGAAGAGCGCGAATCGCCTTTGAAATCGGACGACACCAACTCGCCTTCTTCAAATCCAAGATATCCCTTCAGCGGACCAGCTTCCGACGCCTTCTTCAATGCGGCATTCACTTCTTCTCGCGTCGTCTTTTTTTCGACCCACGCCACCAGATCGACCACCGAAACGTTCGGCGTCGGCACGCGCATGGCGAATCCGTCAAGCTTTCCTGCAAGGTCAGGGATTACGAGCTTCAGCGCCTTCGCCGCGCCCGTGGATGTGGGAATCATGTTGATCGCTGCAGCTCTCGCCCGCCGCAAATCCTTGTGGGGAAAGTCGAGGATCACCTGATCATTCGTATAGGAGTGAATCGTCGTCATCGTTCCGCTGATGATTTTGAACTCATCGTTCACTACCTTCGCTACCGGCGCCAGGCAGTTCGTGGTGCACGATGCATTCGAAATAATGTGATGCTTCGCGGGATCGTACTTGTCGTGGTTCACTCCCAGCACCAGCGTGATGTCCTCATTCTTGGCGGGAGCCGAAATAATGACCTTTTTCACCGGGCCGCGCAGGTGCTTCTTCGCGTCGGTTGCATCCGTAAATCGTCCCGTGGATTCGATTACTACTTGCGCGCCAACCGACTCCCACGGCAGCGCTGCCGGATCTTTTTCTTTGAAAACCTTGATCGCTTTCCCGTCGATCGAAATGCTGTCCGCGCCAGCGCTGATTTTGTTGGGCAGGTTGCCAAGAATGGAATCGTACTTCAGAAGGTGGGCCAGTGTTTTCGGATCGGTAAGATCATTGACCGCCACAAATTCGAGATTCGAATCCGCGATCGCAGTGCGCAAAATGTTACGCCCGATGCGCCCGAAACCGTTGATGCCAACTTTAATCGCCATGCTTCCTCCGCTTCTATAAATGCGACATCAGAAATCGTTCAGCTTGTAAATGGAACCCTTGATGGTAGCAGGAGCACGAATCGCCGTAAATGATGGACCGCGCTGTAAGCGCAGCGATTTTTCCCCATCACGGATTGATGTGCGTTTGGTCCTTGACAGGCTCACATCGAACAACGCGAAGCAGATCTAAGGAAAGGTTAATTCCAGATAAGTATCCGTTCTCCACCAGATAAATGGCAGCCGTGCCATCCAATATTTTCGGTTGATGACATTTCTCGCACCTGCATGTTCCTCGAGTGGCAGAATCCGCGCATGCGCAACAAGCTTAGCGCCGATTTCTTTGCCCCGAATCGTGCAGGGAGCGACCTCGACCACTGGATTGTTGCGGATTCGTTTCACTTTTCCCATGGTGCTGCGCGTCATTACGTATAGTTTGTCCGCATCCTCTCCAAACCACACTGGCGTTGCCACTTTTATTCCGTTCTTGCGAACGGTGGTCAAAGAAATGTATCTCCGGCCGCGAATTGTAGATGGAACCGCCTTCATCATGGTGCAGTGTCCAATGCAAACGGCGAATCGTGTCAGCTCAAATCCAGGGATATCGCCGCGGGTTCTCAGGGCGTTGCGCCGATTGATCCAGCCCTCTCTTCTGTGTTAAAAGCCATTCATGCGCAAATGGATGCGCGAGCGCTTGCAGCGCCGCAAAAAAAATGTTGCACCAGCAGCCGACCAGCCTCCTGCTCCTCCTCTACAACCCGCCTATTTCGACGCAGAGAATGGCGCATCTTCTGCCCCAAGGTGGAAAACGCCAAGCCGAAACTGAGTCGGAGGCTGCACCTCTGGAGCCTTCTGCAAGTGAGAATCAGATCGCGGAGAATATTCCCCAGAGTTTCGAAGATCAGCCAGCCGAAGGTCAACCAGCGAATGCTCAACGCACGGACTCCCGGTCTTCAACCCGGCAAACCCGCGCCGACTCCAGCAGTGCAGGCCGCACCCGCCGCCGTCGCGGAGGCCGAGGCCGAAGTGGACGTGGCCGCGAACAAGCAGTTGCACAGGCTTTTACCCCTGCCGCGGTGAAGGGTTCGGTTCAGCCATCGACGATAGAACTCCAAGGGGAAGAACCTGCGGATGCGGGTGAAGCGCAGGCCGAAGCTGCGGAGCCCGCGACCCCGCAAGTCCCAGCAGCCCCGGCGCGTCCGCCGAAGGGCGTTGTGGTATTAGCAATTGGCTTGCCCGGCTCGGGCAAGAGCTCCTGGTTCAAGCGCCACAACTTGTCGCCGCTATCCAGCGACATGGTGCGAAGTCTTTTATTCGATGACGTCCGCGAACAGCGCTATCAGGATCTGGTGTTTTCCAACTTGCGTTCCATGCTGAAAGCGCGCTTGATCGCCAAGCGTCCGATGAACTACGTGGACGCTACCAACCTCAGCCCGCACGAGCGCCAGCACTGGATCAAACTGGCCAAAGACTATAACTACGAGGTTCACGCAGTTTTTTTTGATGTTCCGCTGGAAGTCTGCATTGAGCGCCACCAGCGCCGCGACCGCGTAGTTCCCGAAGATGTAATGCGCCGCATGGCTGCCAAGCTCAAGCCACCCGCCTTCGAAGAAGGCTTCGCAAAAATCACGGTCGTAAGAGTGAAAAAGAAAGAGTAATTCGGGAAAGGATCGAGTTAAGAATCCATTCCACCTGGGTGCAGGCTGAAGGTGCGCTCCAGGCGGTCGCAAGCCGAAACTGATTGCGACAATTTTCAGCCCTTTAAGTAGGGAAGTAATTGTTTGAAGGCCGGTGTAGCCGAAGACCGCATCAGTTCGTAAATCATCATTTCGGTTGACGAAATGACCGCACCTGCCGCGCGCATGCGTTCCAGCCCAATTTTCCAGTTCCACTCCGTGCGCGAACCAACTGCGTCAGACGCAACGTGTACAAGGTATCCCTCACGCAGCGCCGCCAGAGCCGTCTGCATTACGCAAATGTGACTCTCCATGCCGCAGAGCAAGAGCGTGTTGCGGTTGCCCGGTAAGCGTTTTAGCAAAGTGCAAAAGACATCGCTTCCGAAGCAGGAGAACAGATTCTTATCGATGGCTTCTGTGCCCGGCAGCAGGGAAGTGATTTCCGGAACCGTCCCGCCCAGTCCTTTTGCGTATTGCGTACTCACAATCGCGGGAATATTGAGAATGGCCGCCGCGCGAATCAACAGTTGCGAGTTGCGAATCAACTCCTCTTTCTGAAAAATCGGCGGAAGCAGCTTTTCCTGAATATCAATTACCACGAGCGCGCAACTATCCGCGTTCAAAGGCCGCCGCGCGATCTCGGCATATTGATCAAGTCCGGTTTCAAACGTTGTTGCCATAAGTCTCCCGTTCAGTGATTACATTTGAGTTGACCCGCAACCGCGGCGTCAATGACAAAAATCAATTGGCCGATCATTGACCCAGTTTCCCGCTCATCGGATAATGAATCCACTGCCCCCTCGTTCAACGGCAGGACAGCTGACTCTGGATCAGCATATCGGGGTTCGAATCCCTGGGGGGCAGCCATACCTTTTTCAATCACCTACCCACGCAGTATGCCGGGCGGACAAAATCTACAAACTGGCCTTGGCGCCCCTGCTTGACATCGATACCATATTTCTGCAAACATGGAAATATGTTGCGGGCGCGCACTCTCACCAAGAAAAACTCTGAACGGATCGCCAAATATGCCGACATGTTCTCGGCGATGGGAACCGAGGCCAGACTCCGCATCATGCAACTTCTCCTCTCGGCTCATCCTGAGGGTATGGTCGTAGGAGAGATTCAGGAAGAACTGGATATCCCAAATTCAACGTTATCCCACCACCTCGACAAACTCAGGAATGAAGGCCTGGTCCAGGTCGGCCGCGAAAGCACTTTCCTTCGCTACACCGCCAACACTGATGCGCTGCAAGAAATCCTGCAGTTCCTTTACTCCGAATGCTGTACCCGCAACAAGGCGGTGAAGCCGCAAGACATCATTCAGATTTGCAGATAGGAGAATTCGATGAACATTCCCGACATTAAAGAGGTAGTCAAAGAAAAATACGGACAAGCAGCGTTACGCGTAAAGACAGGTGGAAGCAGTTGCTGCGGGGCGGTGCCCAGCGGGCCGGGGTCGTGCGATGTCCATTGTGACCCGATTACATCCAACCTCTACGATGAGTCTCAAACCGCCGGAATCCCAGAAGACGCGGTGCTGGCCTCGCTCGGCTGCGGCAATCCGACCGCATTGGCGCAACTCAATCCCGGCGAGACTGTGCTCGATCTCGGTTCGGGCGGGGGAGTTGACGTTCTGCTGTCTGCTAAGCGAGTAGGGCCAACCGGCAAAGCATACGGACTGGACATGACGGACGAAATGCTGGCACTGGCGAATGAGAACAAGCGAAAAGCTGGGGCTGAGAATGTGGAGTTCCTGAAGGGGGAAATTGAGAACATCCCGCTGCCTGACAATTCTGTCGATGTGATCATCTCGAACTGCGTGATCAATCTTTCTGCCGACAAGGACCGGGTGCTGCGCGAGGCTTTCCGCGTGCTGAAGCCGGGAGGTCGCGTAGCGGTCTCAGACGTGGTCACGCGAGGCGCCATTCCCGATGAGATTCGCAAGCAGGTTTTGCTCTGGGTCGGTTGCATTGCAGGAGCGCTGGACGAGAGCGACTACCGCTCCAAACTGAATTCATCTGGATTCGAGCAGATCGAAATGGAACCCACTCGCGTGTACCGTGTTGCGGACGCGCGAGAGTTTCTTGCCTCCGCGGGAGTTGACGTGGACACAATCGCGCCTCTGGTCGACGAGAAGTTCATGAGTGCATTCATACGCGCTGTCAAACCCCGCTCGGTCAAACCAGGCTCGATGGAACTGGTGAATGCTCCGGACCAAGTGTGTTGCGGGCCGACTTGTTGCAATTAGGACAGGAGCGCCACGATGGAAGCACACTACAACGTGTTATTTTTGTGCACCGGCAATTCGGCGCGCTCGATTCTGGCCGAGGCGATTTTGAACTTCAAAGGCAAACCTCGATTCACGGCCTACAGCGCAGGCAGCCGTCCCACTGGGACAGTCCGTCCGGAGGCACTGCAGCAACTCGAGCAAGCCCACATTCCGACAGATGGCCTGCGCAGCAAGAGCTGGGAAGAATTTTCTCAACCTGAGTTTTCTCGATCTGGTTTTTCTGGACAACCAGCGCCGAAACTGGATTTTGTATTCACCGTTTGCGATAACGCCGCGAAAGAAGTTTGCCCGGTATGGCCGGGGCAACCGGTGACCGCCCATTGGGGCGTTCCCGATCCCGCGGCGGCGCAAGGCAGCAAAATGGAGATTGAGCGAGCTTTCCGGGATGCATTCTTCCTGCTCGATCGCAGAATCAGTCTCTTTTTATCTCTCCCGTTTAAAGCCCTCGACAGCCTGGCGCTCAGGAGGGAACTCGAACGCATCGCGCAAACCACATCGACTATCGCTCAAGTGAAATGACTTCAAAGGACGCCGTGCACACGAGCAACCGTCTCAAGTTCCTGGATCGTTATCTGACATTCTGGATTTTCGCGGCTATGGCGATCGGAGTCGCTCTCGGCTACTGGATTCCTGGAGTCGTACCATTCCTGAATCGGTTCAGCATCGGTACAACTTCCATTCCGATCGCCTTCGGCCTGATCGCGATGATGTACCCGCCGTTCACAAAGGTGCGGTACGAAGAACTGCCGGAAGTGTTTTGCAACAAAAAAGTACTCGGCTTGTCACTCATACAGAACTGGGCGGTAGGTCCGGTTCTGATGTTCGTGCTCGCGATTGTGTTCCTGCGCGGCCACCCGGAATACATGGCTGGCTTGATCATGATCGGCCTCGCCCGATGTATTGCGATGGTAATTGTCTGGAACGAGTTAGCGAAGGGCGATACGGAATACGCTGCCGCTCTGGTGGCCTTTAACTCGCTGTTTCAGGTGTTTTTTTATTCCCTTTATGCCTGGGTCTTCATTACCGTTCTTCCCGCCAAGCTCGGATTGACAGGGACAGTCGTTGACGTCTCTATGGTCCAAATTACAAAAAGTGTCTTTGTGTATCTTGGGGTCCCCTGCCTGGCTGGATTTGCAACACGGGCGACCCTGGTCCGTCTTCGCGGCCGTGAGTGGTATGAGCGGACATTTGTTCCTCGTGTAAGTCCCCTGACGTTGATGGCGCTGCTGTTCACGATTGTCGTGATGTTCTCGTTGAAAGGCGAGTACATTGTGCGCCTTCCCCTGGATGTCCTGCGCATTGCAATCCCGCTTCTGATTTACTTTGTCCTGATGTTCCTCGTCTCGTTCTACATGGGCAAGAAGTTGGGTGCCGACTACTCGAAGACCACTACGCTTTCGTTCACGGCCGCGTCGAACAATTTCGAACTGGCCATTGCCGTGGCGGTCTCGGTCTTTGGGATCGATTCGGGTGCAGCCTTCGCCGCCGTCATTGGACCACTAGTTGAGGTACCGGTGATGATCGGATTGGTCAATGTCGCTTTCTATTTTCGGCGCCATTACTTCCCGGAACCTGCAATAGTGGAGGAAATGAACCCGGTGTACATCACCGCGGCTAAGTAAGGAAGGGAGGCACTGATGTCGAGTTGCGGCGGTGGCCCATTGTGACCTTTGTAACCAGGCCCTGCCGTCCCTTCTGCTATACTTAACTCACGCTACTAATTACGGTTTGCTTGTCACGCGGTAGTCACCTTTCAAGACTAGATTCATCTCCGCCCACCCTGCCCGCCGTTATTTACGCGAAATCCAAAATCAATGCGAGTGGCAGTGCGGCTCTCGACGTGTGTCGGAGCGTGCGTGACAACTTCCCTCCAGAAAGAAACTAAATCGAATGACCACATTTTCCGAACTGCCCTTGTGTTCTGCATTGCAGCAGAGGCTCAAGGCAGCGCAATTTACAACTTTAACCCCGATCCAGGAGCGCGCCATTGCTCCTGCCCTTGAAGGCCGCGATGTGATTGGCACCTCCCAGACCGGAACCGGCAAGACCTTGGCATTTCTCATCCCTCTGATTGAGACCTTGCAGCAGGAGCCGGCGCATCATAACCATCACACCGTCGCTCTGGTGTTGCTGCCAACGCGGGAACTGGCCATGCAGGTTCACGATCAATACGAGCAACTGCGCACAAAAACCATGTCCAGCGCCGCGCTCGTCATCGGCGGAGTCTCGGAGAAGGCGCAGATCCAAAGCCTGCGCGCCGGGTCGAAGCTGATTATCGCCACTCCCGGACGCCTGCAGGATCTGATGAATCGCAAGCTCGCCAATCTGCAGCACGTCAAAATACTTGTCCTGGATGAAGCCGACCGCATGCTGGATATGGGATTCTTACCCGCCATACGTCGCATTCTGGCCGTCCTGCCCGAACAGCGCCAGACACTTTGTTTTTCTGCCACCATGGAACAATCCGTTGCCGGGCTGGTAAATGAGTACATGGACAATCCGGTGCGGGTCGCCCTGGGCTCGGTGCTCAAGCCCGCTGAAAGCGTAGAACTCAAGGCCTACGAAGTGCGGCCGGGAGAGAAAATCGATGTCCTGCGCCAACTACTCTATGCGGAAAAGGGCCAGACTCTGATCTTCACGCGCACCAAGCGTGGCGCAGAGCGTCTGGCAAAAGAACTTGCGCGGGACGGTTTCGCGGCTGCCATGATTCATGGCGATCGCTCACAATCGCAGCGCAACGGAGCCTTAAGTGGATTTCAGGAAGGCCGTTTCCAGGTGCTGGTGGCCACCGATATCGCATCCCGCGGCCTGCACGTGGATGACGTGGCCCACGTCATTAACTACGATGTGCCCAAAATGGCGGAGGATTTTATTCATCGCGTGGGCCGCACAGGGCGGGCAGGGCTTCAAGGACGTGCCTCGACCCTGGCGGCGGGAGCCGAGGTGCTGGAGCTGCGCCAGATCGAACGCACTCTTAAGTTAAAGATCGAACGCATGCAGAGTCGAGATGGCGGCGGACACGCCGCCGAGGCGAGTGATTCAAAACACGCTAGCGTCGCGGACGCTGACTGCGTTGCCCGGAGAGGTATTTGTGTAAAGTCAAAGTGGCTGCCGGGGCATTAAAACCCCGGCACTTCCGACTGGATTGCGCTACAATATCGCTCATTTTTCCCGGCGCGTGTCCGTTCGCAA
This sequence comes from uncultured Acidobacteriaceae bacterium, assembly GCA_963734675.1. GTDB lineage: Bacteria > Acidobacteriota > Terriglobia > Terriglobales > Acidobacteriaceae > Sulfotelmatobacter. The sequence goes on along the minus strand of CAVTHZ010000008.1, from coordinate 327,700 downwards.
ACGAACCTTCTTTCCGATTCTTTTTACGCGCGCGCTTTCGCGCCAGGGCTCTCTTGACCCGGCGCTTTTCGCCCGGCTTCAAGTAGTACGAGTGACTTTTCACTTCTCTAATGATGTCTTCCGACTGAACTTTGCGTTTAAATCGGCGAAGCGCATTCTCTAGCGATTCGCCCTCTTGCAATCGAATTTCTGCCACTCTCTTTCCTCCCTACTAGATTTATCGCGATATGCTTGATGTCGCCGCCCGGGCATCAGCTCCGGCCGATTGGCCATCACGCTTCACTCGCCGGATCGGCCACGGGGCTCGAACTCCTCCCCGGTTTCTGTTTCTTCCGCACCCATATTGAACAGTGCCGCCTGCGCCGCAGCGTGCTCGCGCAGTTCGGCCATCTCATCTACACTGCCTTCCGCCGGCTTCTCCTGCTTTCGCTGGTTCCTGCGCTCTAACTTGTCCCGTTGTCTTTGCTGCCGTGTATGTTCTTTCTGGCGTTTTGTAAATGTTGATCGCCCTCTTGGCATACATGTCCCCCATTTCTTTGTTGGTGGCCGGCCATGTCTTGGAATCTCACCGGCACATTATTCGAAAAACCTACCAGCGCGGTTCGCGCGGTTGCCGCGGATGGCCACGATGGTCGTCGCGCCCACGGCCGCCTCCGCCACCAAAACGCTGGCCGCCGCCGCCACCGCCCCGGGGCCGATCGGTCTTTGGTTTGGCCTCGTTGATGGTCAACGTTCGTCCGCCCAGGTCGGTTCCGTTGAGGGCCGCGATAGCTTTATCGGCTTCACTGGCATTGCTCATTTCGACAAACCCGAAACCACGGGAGCGCCCCGTATCCCGATCGGTTACGAGTGTGATTTTTTCGACCGCGCCATGTGCTTCGAAGACACTTCGCAGATCCGCTTCGGTTGTGCTGTGGGGCAGATTTCCAACGTACAGGTTCTTCATCGGAATTCCTCTCTTAATAAATCGTCCAGGCTGGTCGGAGCCAGTTTCGTTTCGACGCACGTCTTTCAGAATCTCGCGGCGGAGTGGGCAAGGCGCGCAAGGCCTGAGTACGAGCCATGTGACGCGGAGCGAACCGCGGAGATTCGCCTCGAGGCCTCCAGAATGCCCCAACGTTGAGTCACATCTCCACAATCCCGAGGAAGCGTCCAGTTTCAAATCACCCGACAATGCTTGTTCGTCCCGCGTCTTGCATCGGCAATTCTTGATGCCGCGTGAGGCGAATCCGCGAGATATTCCGGCCCGCCCACCAGAAACGACCAACCGCTGCGGCGGCCTCGCGCTGCGAATGTCATCACAAAATTTGTCCCGGTAGCCGTGCCCCTTTTCCATATTGATTAAGACCAGATCGTACAGATCAGGCCTCCACCATGAGCGTGCTTCCGCGATGTCAGCGGCACAATCCACATCCATCCCGAATTTTCGCATCACCTCAGCACGCAACTCGCGCTGCGCATGCGACGTGTCGAGCAGCAACACTCGTTTCTTTTTGACATCTCCGGGTATGGGCGCGGAGAGCGGTAAGGACAGCAATGGAATGCTCATGCCGGCACCGACCGTGGCTGGGCGCGGGATGAGGTATCCTCCGGCTTGCGTGCGCTTTGCTGCCGCTTCAACAATTCCTGAGTGCGCTTCCGTCGAGCAATCTTTTGTTTGCGCTCCCGGTTAAACCTGGATTTATCGCCATTCAGTGCAGACATCTTGTGCTCCTGTCATTTCGGCGGTAGCGCCGATGATCACAACTCTTCGTGCAAGGTGCTTGGGTGCGTCAAGATGCACGCTTCCGACTGCAGTCGCTGCCGGTAATGGCGTAAGTTGGTTGGCCTGGGATTAACGCTGCGCGAATATGCGCCTCTCGATCTCTCAATCGCGAAGGCGCAGGTACGTTAGCGGCGTGTCTTCGAGGTTAAGTATTTTGAGTATACCTTGTTTGCCACAATCATGCTGAAGTTCGCGCGCGTGTGAAGGCGCCACCATCGGGTCAGCAGAACGAACAAGAATCTCACAAGAATCTAGAGACGCCACGAGTGCGATCGACGGCCCCGTGGGCTGAAAAACGCAGCGTGCAGCCGCAACAATTTGATACTACGGTTCAGGTTTTTTGGGTTCGCAAATCTCCCGAGTGGCCTTAGGACGGCTTTTTATGAGTCCCCCACTTATGTCCCATCTGTAGCAGACCCCTTCAACTGGAAACCTCAAAAACGGACGAGAAAGGCAGAGCTGCGCATCATGAAGACTGCTATATCGAGGGCCTGCTAGGATCGCGGTTAGATTCCTTGTCCCCGGCACACAGAATAGAAATCTCAGACTCGCCCACCGCCGATCCGAATCGCCTTGCGAATTGTGGCGCTTTCGCGTACGATGCTCCTGTGCGTTAGACCGAATCGGTCGTGAGCAGTTCTCGCCTCAACAGCTAGTAACCTGCCCTTCAGTACCTCCGAATCTCTCAAGCGTAAAATCAATTTGACAAGGAACAGTATCAACATGGCAGAACAAGGAACAGTAAAGTGGTTCAACGATGCCAAAGGCTACGGCTTCATCAGCCGTCAGAGTGGCGAAGACGTTTTTGTGCATTTCTCCGCTATCCAGGCGGGAGGGTTCAAGAGCCTGCAGGAAGGCCAGACGGTGCAATTCGACGTCACCAAGGGCCCCAAGGGCTGGCAAGCTGAAAACGTGCAGGCAATCTAGACCGGCGAATTCTGCGAGGAGGCGATATCGAGAGAGATCGCCTTTTCGCTTTTTGCGGTCAAAGCGTCAAAGCGAAGGGTGTCAAAGCGAAGAATGGCAAGAGAAGAACTGGCCGGGAAGTCTGCAAAAAATCGTGATTAACATCTTCGTTCGAAACCTGGATCCGACGACTACGGAAACGCAGTTGAAAGATCTTTTCGCGGCCTACGGGTCGGTTGAAACGGTCACTCTCGTGACGGACCGAGACACCAGTGGACCTCGCGGTTTCGCCTTCGTCGAAATGGCAGACGCGGCCCAAGCCAGGACTGCCATCAAATCTCTGAATGGATTCCGCTTGAATGACCGCGCGATGAGTTTGAACGAAGCTCGCCCGAAACTCGATCATGACGCCACACGCGACACATCGAGAGAACACCGGCGTCATAAAATTTAAGGGTGGCTGTTGTTGTTTCTTTTTCTGATCTGCCTTTGACTTCATCGCAAATGGATTCTTTGTGACACACGACGACCTCACAGCTTCCTACGCCATCATCCGGCATAACATTCGCACCTACCGCTCCGCCGGGGTGATCGCCGTGATCAAGGGCAAGCGCAATGCGGAATTGGAGATGAAGAACTTTGAGGATTCCCAGGAGTCCTCGGACCGGCAGGAAGGCTGGCGCTACCTGATCGTCGAATCGGATCTCAAGCCGGGAACAGATCCCGCCGAAGCTACCCAACATCGCCAGGATGAGCTTGAAGCGCGCGAATCGAAAGCCCTACGGGAAACGGAGACTCCGAACTTTCCTACGACAAATCGTCAGAGGTGAGTCGGGTTTGTGGGAGAGCTGGTAGAGACTCGCTGGCGGTGATTCAGGAACCCGCAAGAATATCTCTAGGACCTGAAGCGCTGACTCGAAACAAATCAGCTCCGGCGTTACCAACCCCCGCACAAAGTCCGCTTACTCCCGCGCGTCATCGTAGAGTGCCTTAAGTTCCCGCGAGCGCGAGGGGTGGCGCAGCTTCCGCAAAGCCTTGGCTTCGATCTGGCGTATGCGTTCCCGGGTGACGGCGAACGACCGCCCAACCTCCTCCAGCGTCCGCTCTGAGCCGTCCTCCATGCCGAAGCGCATACTGATGATTTTCTCTTCCCGCGCATTCAAAGTCCGCAACACATTCGCAGTCCGCTCCTTAAGATTCGCGCTGATCACCGCCTCGGCAGGCGAGACTTGAGCGCGGTCTTCGATGAGGTCGCCGAGGTGCGAGTCGCCCTCTTCGCCAATTGGCGTCTCCAGCGAGATGGGCACCCGCATGATCTTGCGCACCTTGCGCACCTTGGCTTCGGGAATGTCCATTTGCTGGGCAATCTCCGCCGAGGTGGGTTCGCGGCCCAGGGTTTGCACCAGTTGCCGCGAGATGCGAACCAGTTTGTTAACAATCTCGATCATGTGCACCGGCAGCCGGATGGTGCGCGCCTGATCGGCAATCGCCCGGCTGATGGCTTGGCGAATCCACCATGTCGCATATGTAGAGAACTTGTACCCCCGGCGATACTCGAACTTGTCCACCGCCTTCATCAATCCGACGTTCCCCTCCTGGATCAGGTCGAGGAACTGAAGCCCGCGGTTGGCGTACTTCTTGGCGATCGAAACCACGAGCCGCAGGTTGGCCTCGATGAGCTCGTGTTTTGCCTGTTCCGCATCCATCTCGCCCTGGACGATTTCACGCTGGGTGCGCTGCAGTTCTGCGAACGTCATACCGGCATCGCGTTCCAGCTTTTTCATCTCAGCACGGTGTTCGCGCAGCTTGGCGCGGCAGTTCCGCTTAAGTTCTTCGCTGCGTGTGTCAGAAATTCTCTTTTCGAGGCTATTCAGCTGGCGCTGAAGCGCACGCATGAGGTTCGTGGTATCGCTAACACGTTCCGTCAGCCGCTTGCGCTCCGAGGGGGTCAAGCCAAGGCTGCGGATGATCAGCGAACTCTGAATGATCTGGCGACTGAGTCGGCATCGGCAGCGGCGATACCTGCGGTTTTTTTTGTCCGCCGCGAGAATCAGAAGTTGTTCCGCCAGGCGGCGGGCCGCCTTGTAATTGTGGTGGATCTGATCGATGCGTCGCGTAGTTTCTTTGAAGCGATCCTGCAGAACCTTCTCGGTGATTTCCTCCTCGTCGAAGACGACAGTTTCTTTGATCGAACGCTGGCCTTGTTTCAAGCCGTTCCCGATGGCCAGGACTTCTTGAATCACAATGGGCGAGCGCGAGAGCGCCTTCATAGCGGAGAGTTGTCCGCGCTCGATGCGCTTGGCAATCTCCACCTCGCCTTCACGCGTAAGCAAAGGTGAAGCGCCCATCTCGCGCAAATAAACCCGCACCGGATCATTAGCCGCCTCGGAAGCGGCCGGTGCGGGACTAACGTCAATTTCGTCCGCCTCGCCCACCGCCGTTCCCGAATGCGGTAGGTGCGGCTCTTCTTCGAGCACGTCAAGCCCTCGAGTGCGAATGGCGGTAAATAAATCGTCCATGTCCCGTTCGGAAGGCACACCGGATGGAACGGGGGCATCCAAGTCGTTGTCCGTAGAGCTGTCCTCGTCTTTCCCCACACGGACCGATTTTCTAATGTCGTTTATAGCCACGCGGAACTCCTTTTTCGGGGCCGTCCGGTATGGAGAAAGGAGGCTTTTGTTGGATCTGGAGCGGTCGTCTCAGCAGAATGCGTAAATCCAACACCAGAACGATGCTAACACGGCGTCCCAAGGGCTCCTAGAATTGCCCTATTTTCCATCGTGGGCGCCTTCTGCTCCTTCGCGGGGGTCCATCCCTGCTGAAGCCAAACATCGGCACCTTTCATCAAATAGAAATCTATTCGCTCCGAACGTGGAGGAAAGCAACATGTCAACCTGGCCTGTGCCCAGTGCGATGGATCCCAGTACCCAGACTTTTCCTGTTCTTACTGCGGCACATCTCGAACGCGTCCGCGCCAACAGCAAGATCCGAAAAGTGGAGGCCGGGGAAATCCTGTTCAAGCCGGGAGATATGAAGATTCCATTCTTTGCGCTTCTTTCGGGGCGCCTGGAAATTGTTCAGCCCGGCATTCATGGGGAGACTCCCATCATTACTCACGGCCCCGGCGAGTTTACCGGCGAAGTCAACATGATTTCCGGACAACAGTGTTTCGTGCTCGGCCGCGTCTCCGAGCCGGGTGAGTTCTGCGAAATGACGGTCGAGACCCTGCGTGCCTTGATCGCCCGCGACGCCGAACTCAGCGAAATCTTTATGCGTGCCTTCATTTTGCGCCGCGTTGCCCTCATCACGCACAACCTCGGCAATGTCATTTTGATGGGATCGCGCCACTCTGCGGCTACCCTTCGTTTACGCGAATTCTTGACCCGCAACGGATATCCCCACACTTACGTGGATCTCGACAAGGACAAATTGTCGCAAGAACTGTTGGATCGTTTCTCCGTCGATGTAAACGACATTCCGGTGGTCGTTTGCAACGGTACTACTGTCCTGCGCAATCCAACTCCGCATCAAGTCGCTGACTGTCTCGGGATGAACGTGAGCGTTGACAACACGCACCTGCGCGATTTGGTCATCGTTGGAGCTGGTCCCGCCGGCCTTGGGGCGGCCGTCTATGCAGCCTCAGAAGGTTTGGATTCGCTGCTGGTTGAAACGGAGGCTCCCGGAGGCCAGGCGGGATCGAGTTCGAAAATCGAAAATTATCTTGGTTTTCCCACCGGAATTTCAGGGCTGGAGCTGGCCTCGCGTGCGCTTCATCAGGCTCAAAAATTTGGTGCGCAAATGCTCGTGGCGCGCAGTAGCGTAAAGCTTCATTGCGATCAGCGTCCCTATCAAGTCGTGCTTGATGACGGCATGGCCATCTCGGCTCGGGCGGTCGTGATCGCCACCGGTGCGCAATACAAAAAGCCTCCGATTTCCAATCTTCAGAAATTCGAGGGTCAGGGTATTTATTACGGCGCGACGTACATGGAGGCCCAGCTTTGCCAGGGAGATGATGTTATCGTCGTGGGCGGCGGTAATTCTGCCGGGCAGGCAGCCGTGTATCTATCGCAAACGGCTCGCAAGGTCCATATGCTGGTCCGCTCCGGGTGTCTCGCTGAAACGATGTCGCGTTATCTGATTCAACGCATTACCGAGAATCCTGCCATTGAAATTCATTTCCGATGCGAAGTTTCGAGCCTCGAGGGCGATGCAAGTCTGAGAGCGTTACCTGGAAGCACAACCAGACCGGAGAGACTTGGACGTACCCAATTCGCCATTTATTCATCATGGCCGGAGCGTCCCCCCGAACCGAGTGGCTGAGCGGCTGTCTCGCGCTCGATGACAAGGGATTCATTCTCACCGGCCGCGATCTTGATTCACGGATCCGGACCAACGGCTCTCACGCCTGGCCTTTGTCTCGGCCTCCTCAAATGCTGGAAACAAGTTTGCCGGGCGTTTTTGCTGTGGGAGATGTCCGTTCCGGAAATGTGAAGCGTGTCGCTTCAGCCGTAGGCGAGGGCGCAATTTCTATCGCTCTGGTGCATCGCGCGCTGGCAGAACTCTAAATTGACATTCGACTTACTGCACATTTCTTCAGGCAACAGCCCCTTCGCCAACGGGAGAAATGGTTCAAGAGCGCATAATTGATACAACCTTGGGAGGCGAACTTTTGAAATCCCACGGACTACGTGGGCAACGTGACCACCGCGTCTGAGGCGATCGCGCGGCGATTTCGCGACCCGTCTCGGCCTTTACCGGTAGTTGGACACATCGATGCGGAGGCGACTAGCGACCGGGCGACCACCTGTAAACGCAGGAATGAACTTCCACCCCCGCGCCGCGTAAACGACGTCCTTATCAGTGTCTCCAACGGGTTCCGCCGACCAAACCTTTCCCGCCGCGTCAATCACCAACTCAACCATCTGCTCCGAGTGCGTCAAAGGCTCTTGAATGCCAGAGGGAGGCGGGCGCCGAAGTAGAATCGGTTGGGGACGCGTGTCCACGAAAGGGAAGTGACCCTCGGCCCCTTTGGGCGGCTCGGTAACCGCGTCGAAGACGTAGGCGTGCTCCTTGAAGTGGAAACGGGGCACTCTGTTAGAAACCCCGTCGATTTGGGAACGGATGCCACGGCCTCGCGCATTCAAGATGGCCGTCCGAATTCGCTCAAAATCCGCTGTAGGCCACATGTCGGCAAGCGCACGCCACGCCTCCTGGTCGCGACCGCTGTAGAGATAAGACCACACAATTTCCAGCACTCTAATCTTTGTGACACGGCGCCGGCGTATTCGATCGAGGGTCAAAGAAGAAGTTTCTACTAGCTTGCCATCGCTGGCTCGAAAGTCGCTTACGTCTTGCGCAGTAAGCTCAGCCCGCACCTTAGCGATTTGCTCGTCAAAGTGGGATTGGAACTCGGCGCTCACATCCATAAGCTTGTTGCGTTCGAATCGGAGCACGATGGTTGGCGCAAACTCAAGTTCGCCTGGAACGAGACCCTCGAAGCCATTTACAGCCCCGACGTCGCCGGTCCATATTTCGATCTTTTTGCCATTCAAATCTGTGTCGGCAGCACTAAAAAAATCGCCCCCTGCAATCGTGCGTAGCAATTTGGGGGGCTTCTGTAGAGAGTAAATCTGGTATGTCATATCCCAGTCAGCGGCGGACTTTTTCACCTGGAACGCTACTACTGGCCTGCCCAAACCGAAATCCACTCCCAGCACGTCGATGTCAACTTGCGCGGCTTCCGCTGCCACCGACAACTCTCGCCCGTCCCAAGCGAGCGACCCACCGCAAGATCGCTTCGCTAATCCTCCACTCTTTGCGGCACCTACAACTACGCTCACTCCACCGGCGAACGTAGTCTCGAAACTGCCGTATCCATCGTCGCAAACCACATCCCGTGTTTGTCCGAAGGAGGTTTTGAAGACTAAGCAGAGGAAACCGAATAAGAGAAGGCCGAGGGACGGGATGGGTGATTTTGTTCGCAGAAACGATTCCTTCTAACGCATAATCAAAATGAGCCATTGGAGGTGAACGATTGAAATTTAACAGATTGTTGCTCCCCGTCACATCTCTGATTCTCTTTACTTTTTGCGTGCCTTCGAGCGGGCAAGTAGATGACTCAACCAAAAAGCTGGCTCACGATATCTTCAAGCAACTGATCGAGATCAATACCACAGACTCCGTGGGCAACGTAACCACCGCGTCTGAGGCGATGGCGCAGCGATTTCGCGACGCCGGCTTCGCCAATTCCGACATAGAAATCCTCGGTCCCAACGATCGCAAGAAAAATCTCGTGGTTCGATATCACGGAACGGGAAAACGTAAACCGCTCCTGCTCATTGGACACCTCGATGTTGTGGAAGCACGTCGCGAGGATTGGACACTCGATCCTTTCACCTTTACGGAGAAAGACGGCTTCTACTACGGCCGCGGCACGCAGGATATGAAAAGTGGCGATGCCATTATGGTGACGACACTGATCCGCTTTAGGGAAGAAGGTTTCACGCCCGACCGCGACATCATTCTCGCGCTCACAGCCGACGAGGAGGGTGGCAAGTCGAATGGCGTCGATTGGCTGCTAAAAAACCATCGCGACTTGATCGACGCCGAATTAGTTTTCAATCACGATGGCGGCGGAATTCTGAGTGAACACGGCAAGCCGCAGATGATGACCGTGGATGCTACCGAGAAACTCTATGCGGATTTCCAGGTGTCCACAACCAATCCCGGGGGGCACAGCTCATTGCCCCGGCCGGACAATGCAATCTATTCGTTGACAGACGCGCTGTCGCGCCTGGAGCACTATCAGTTTCCCTTCGAACTTAACGAAATCACGCGTGAGTATTACCAACGGATGGCCAAGATTGAAACTCCGGAACGAGCCGCGGATATGAAAGCCATACTGAAGAACCCACCCGATACGGACGCGGTGGCGCGACTCTCTCGCGACCCGATCGACAACTCGACGATTCATACGACATGCGTTGCCACTCGTCTCAACGCCGGACACGCCAACAATGGTTTGCCGCAGCGGGCCGAGGCGAACGTGAACTGCCGCATTCTGCCCGGACATTCTGCCGAAGAAGTGCGGCAGAAATTGATTGCAGTATTCGCCGATCCCAAAATTACCGTCCGATACGTCGATAGTGTGGGCAACATTCTTGACCGAGCTCCCGATCGCAAGAGCTTTCCCCCTCCGCCGTTGCGCCGCGATGTGTTCGATCCGTTGGAGAAAGTCACGGCAGAAATGTGGCCGGGCATTCCCGTGATTCCAGATATGGCCACGGGCGCCTCCGACGGCGTTTACACGATGGCAGCGGGAATTCCGACTTATCAGATTTCTGGGATTGCTATTGACCGTGACGACATCCGCGCGCACGGCCGCGATGAGAGATTGGGCATCGACTCGTACTATAAGGGCGTCGACTTCTATTATCGATTTTTGAAAGCGGTAACGTCGGAATAGAAACGACCGGGACCTACGGGTTTCCCTGCTTTTTTAACTCACTCGAAAAATTCGTCACCACGGTGACCGACTGCGCCACCTGTTGCACGATCTGGTTGAGAAGGATTTTCTTGCCATCGGGAGTAACATCGTAGAACTCCTGCGGGGCCGACATGTTCTGGGTGTTGACAAGCCGCTGCGCTGCGCCAAATTGCAACGCGCCGTTCACTTCCTTCACGGGCACAGAGAGCACGTCGAAAGTCAGGTCCATATAATAGAGTTGTTTGCCGTCGCGGCTCCACTCAGGTTGTTGCCCTCCATTTGAGACCTGCCACTTTCCCTGCCCGCCGCCATAGGCTTCGACGTAAACTTCAGGCGTGCCGGATTCGAGCGAAACATACGCCAGCCAATGCCCGTCGGGAGAAATCTGTGGAATCTGGCCGCGCGCGAGCACGAGATGCGGCTTGTGCTCTCCCTCCAGCGGCAATGCATAAACCTCGGGCTGCGTTCCTTCTACGTCCCTGCTGTAGAAAAGTTCCTTTCCGTCGCGGGACCAACTGCTTGGCCTAAGTCCATCGAGTGCGCCACCGTTAGGGCCAGTCACGAGTTGTTCTTCCGGCCCACTCCCGTCCGAGCGTTTACGGTAAAGAATGGACTGGTTGTTCCTCACCGATGTGAAGACGATCCATTGCCCGTCTGGGGACCATACCGGATACGCATTCGCGATTGGGCCGAAAGTCAGCCGAGTCCGGACACCGCGGGCCAGATCGAGGACCCAGATATCGTTCTCGCCGATGTCGATGCCCATCGCGATTCGATCTCCTTGCGGAGAAATGACCGCGGACTGAAGGTTCTCCAGCTTGTCAGCGACGATGCCAGTCTGCTTTCCTTCCCGGTTCATCCAGACCAGTTGCCAATCGCTGGAGCCGCCACTGCCATAAATCATCAGACCATTGTCCGCCGCCGAAGCATCCATGTGCCATGTGCTCGAGTCGTTCATCACGTTTCTCGTTAACGTGCGAGCCTCCCCGCTCGCAATTCCTTCCCCCGGATCGAACTTCTGCGCCATCAGCTGATCTCCGCGGGCGAACACAAGAAACCCGTCGGCATACAGCGCGTTCGATTGCGAGTGGAACAGTGGCCGATTTTCCTTCCCGTCGAGCGATGTGTAGTAGAGCGTATTATTCCCAGCTTTGGCCGGCTCATGGTGAATTGCGACGTAAAGTAAATGCCTGCCGTCGGGCAGGAAGAACGGCCAGCGATGCGAAGTATGCAATGTGGTGTCGATCGTCGTGATCGCTACTGGCGCGCCCCCGGTTGCGTTGACTCGCTGTAGTGGCGATGAAGGGTTCGGAGAAAACACAATCACGCCGTTTGCACCCCAAGTGCCTCCTCGCCCATACGGCGCATCGCAGACATCCTGCGGAGTACCGCCGCTCACATCGATCGTCTTCAGCTTGCCGGAGGCAAAAAATCCGACCGACCGGCTGTCCGGCGACCAGAAAGGAAAATATGCGCCTGCGGTATCGCTCAGTTGCCGGGCATCGAGCGAGTCCATCGCACGCACCCAAAGCGTTGACTTGCCATCGGCGCCTGTCGCTGCGAACACGATCGACCTTCCATCCGGGGAAAGCACAGGTGGCCCAGCAAAATCTCCCGCAAGATTGAAAGTGGTTTTCTCTGGAGAATTGATGACGGTACGCGTTGCCGGCGGTGCCTTTGAAGCGGGGCGCAGAAAGACTCCGCCTAGCCCACCCAATATGAGCGCAACCACGGCTGGCAAAACCCAAGCCATGCGCCGGCCTTTTTTCGGAACTACATTCCCTGCATCAGTTGCGCTTGCAGCGCCCGTCGGCTTTTCTTCCGCTACCCATTGCAGCTGCAGCTTCAGATCTTGTGCACTCTGAAATCGTTCTTCCGGATTTTTCTGAAGGCAAGTCGCGACAACATGTTCGAATGTCGCTGGCGTCTGCGGTTTCGTCGCTCTGATCGGTTCTGGATCATTTTCCAGAATTGCCGACGCGAGCGAGATCTGACTCTTGCCGGAGAACGGCCGTTTTCCCGCCGCCATCTCATACAACACTGCTCCAAGCGCAAAAATGTCGGAACGCGCGTCCGCTTCTTTACCTTCGATCTGTTCCGGAGACATGTACTGGATGGTTCCGACGATGCTTCCCGCGGTAGTCAGCGGACTCAGTGGAGTCGGCCCGCTCATGGTAGGCGCTGCTGTAAATGACGGAGCCGAGGCCGAGGACAGCCCCGAAGTCTGAGTGCTCAGCGGCTTCGCCAGGCCAAAGTCCATCAGCTTAGCTCCACCCGGCGTCAGCATGATGTTTCCCGGCTTGAGATCACGATGCACAATGCCATGCCGATGCGCAAAGGCCAGAGCCTCGGCCACGGCAGTTCCGATCTTCAGAGTCTCAACGAAAGGCAACGCACTCTTCCGTAGCCGGTCAGCCAGAGTCTCACCTTCCAGAAACTCCATGACCAGAAAATCGGTTCCATCCTGCGAACCAATGTCATACAGATGGCAAATGTTGGGATGGTTGAGCGCAGAAATGGATCTGGCCTCGCGTTCGAAACGCTGCTTGATTTCTGGATGGTCGCTTAGACGAGCAGAGAGAATTTTGATGGCAACGACGCGGTCAAGCCGCGTGTCGTTGGCGCGGTATACCTCGCCCATGCCGCCGGCGCCTAGCGGCGATTGAATCTCATATGGTCCAAGCTTTGTACCGGAATTCAACGGCATGGCGTGGGCCTCATTATAAGCGAAGCAGATCGGAAAGAGATCGATCTCTGTCGTCGGAAACTGCTATCCCGCGAATGACATTCCGTGAAGCTTGTCGGCATGAACTGTCGCGCTGCTGCGCTGCTGCACTGCCGAACCTCACTCGACTCCCCTTCGTCCGGTCAGTTTTACGACAACCTTCCGATCTGAATCACGTCTCTAAACAGCAGGAGGAGCGACATGGCAGGAAAGAAGAAATCCGGTGGACGAAAATACGGCAAGGCAGCGGGAAAGCGTGTGGCAAGCGCGATGCGCCGCAAGAAGCATGGCACCCTGAAGTCGGGGAAAGGAGGCAAGGGTGGGAAAGTCAAGAGCCGGAAACAAGCCATCGCGATCGGCCTGTCGGAGGCGCGCAAGAAAGGCGCAAAGGTCCCGCGAAAAAAAGCTGCTTAATTAGGTGCTTGACGTCAGTGCCGCGACGCCCTTTCAAAGCCTGGCGTTTTTTTGTGCGCGCTTTATTCCCGCCCGCAACCCGCCCTCTACAACTCTCCGATATCCAGATAGGTTCATCTTTTCCATGACTGCAGTCGCGGTACCGCCCGGCGTGGCCGCCTCGCGGAGAAGTTCATCCAGGCTAAGACTGCTATCACGCCAGGCTGAAACGCCATCCGCCAGCGCGTGAGCCGCAGCCATGCGAGCGGTTTTCCGATCGAGGCCGATCGCTTCCGCAGCGCCACTGAGCGTAGCCAGCGCGTGATAGCCCTGGCTGCTCGAGAACGTGACGGTAAATGCGTCAAATTGTTTTTCAGGAATTTCGAGAGTAGCACCCACCAATGAGAAAAACTTGCGAACTTCACTGCGCGCCGCGGCTGAAAATCCCCTCGAAAAAGCCAGGGCCGTGAGCCCCCTCCCAGTTCGGCAGACAGGGCTGGGCATGGCGCGCGCCCACTGCACATGCGGACCCAATCCCCGCTTCAGCGCAGATAAAGGAACTCCCGCTGCAAGACTGACCGCTGCCACGGGACGCTTAAGCGGTCCGATCTCGTTCAGCAACTCGCGTACCGACTGAGGCCGCACGGCAAGGATCAAAAGCTCAGCCGACGAAATCGCTTCTTGCAGGTCAGATTCAGTTCGAACCCGGTATCGTCGTCGCAGTTGCTGCAACTTGTCAGTATGGCGGTCGTACACAACGATGGGATTTCCGTAACGCGCCAGGCGCAGTCCGGCTATGAGCGCAGATGTAATCCTGCCGCCCCCCAGAAATACTGTGGTCATCACGCGATGGCCGCGCACGCCTGGTCGGCGGCGGCCAGAAGCTTTCCCACATCGGCGGTTGTGTGAACCGTCGAAATGATCCAGTGCAGTCCGTTCGAAGGCGTCATGTAAATGCCGCGATCGAGCAGTCCATGGATGAATTCGCGAATACTTCGCTGCATCAACGTAAGCACAGTATTCCCGATAATCATGGATCGCGTCACGATCGGTGAAATAAATCTGGAACATCGGGCCAAATCCCTGCACGATCGCAGCGATTTTTCTTCTACGAAAAAGATCTCGCAGACCTGCGATCGCCGCATCTCCGATGGCATACATTTGCTTGTAAACTGCGCCATTGTCGGCTGCTAGCAAGTCGAGGTTTGCCGCGATGACCCGCATCGTCAAGCGGTGGCCATTGAAAGTTCCATAGTGCAGCACCATGCTGCTGCCCCAACGCATACGCTCCAGAATTTCTCTCTTTCCTGTGACGGCGCCGATGGGAAATCCTGCTCCAAGAGCTTTACCGAATGTGCTGAGATCTGGGTTCAATCCATAGTATTGCTGGCATCCACCCGGTCCGTAGCGAAAACCAGTCACCACTTCGTCCAGCACAAATAAAGCGCCATATTCATGCGCCAAATCGCAGACTGTCTGCAAATATCCATTACGCGGCAGAATGCAGCCCATGTTCGCCATGATGGGTTCGGTGATGATCGCAGCCAGTTCGTGCCCGTGCTGTTTCAAAATATTTTCGAGCACTGGAAGATCGTTCCATGGCGCGAGCACGACATCATCAAATGTTCGCTGGGAATTCCCTCGGAATCTGGAAGGCGCGCCGGATTCTCTTTCGGACCAAATTGATCGGGCGGATGGCTGTGACCATTCAAGCAGTACGGGTCATACCATCCGTGATAGTGCCCTTCGAATTTGAGAAACTTCGTCCGACCAGTGTGAGCACGGGCCAGGCGCAAGGCGAGCATCGTCGCCTCGGTTCCGCTGTTTGTGAAACGGACCGCCTCCGCGCGTCGGCACCATGCGACAAAAACGCTCGGCAGCTTCGGCCTCGGCAGAAGTTGCGGCGGCGAAGTGGGAGCCTTCCGCCATCGTCTGGGTCACGACTTCGACGATTTTGGGATGCGCATGTCCCTGAATCAGCGCGCCGAATGACATCATGAAATCGACATACTCGTTGCCATCGAGATCCCATGCGTGCGAGCCGCGCCCCGCGCTCCAGCACGACCGGACCGGCGGAATACACTGCCGAGCCACGCGACGGTGAGTTCACGCCCTCGATGAGCGAGCGCTGGGCGCGGTCATACCACTCGCGTGAACGCTGCCGGTTCGTGTCGTTATCGACACTCTCGTACTACCTTTCGCTGTGATCCCCTGTGCTCCCTGTGTTTCAATTCTTCTTTTCTAACCACAGAGGACACAGGGGATCACGAGGAAAAATCACATCAGACTGTTCCTGCCAGCCCGCCGCCATCCACCACCAGCGCCGTTCCCAGTTACAAACGACGACGCATCGCTCGCAAGATACAGTGCCGCCTGCGCGATTTCCTCTGGTCGACCAACCCGGCCCAGCGGCCGTTTCGCAGAATCGGCAAGAAATCGACCTTCCTGCTCGCCCAGTTGCGCCGCTTCGTTGCGCAACATCGCCGTATCCGTGTCACCTGGGACAGATCGCATTGACCCGAATATTTTGCGCGCCGTGGTCAATCGCCATCGCCTTTGTCAGCAGAATGAC
This sequence comes from uncultured Acidobacteriaceae bacterium, assembly GCA_963734675.1. Classification (GTDB taxonomy): domain Bacteria; phylum Acidobacteriota; class Terriglobia; order Terriglobales; family Acidobacteriaceae; genus Sulfotelmatobacter. The sequence continues at coordinate 311,853 of CAVTHZ010000008.1, read as the reverse complement.
TGCGCCTTTCGATGCGCAATAAGCCGCAGCCTTCGCCCCGCCCGCCAGATCCCCAGCCAGAGGCAGTGTTGATAATCGAACCCCGGCCCGCCTTCGCCATATCGGAATGACCAGTCTGGACATGAGAAAGATCGATTTCACATTGACGGCAATCACGGCATCCCACTCTCGCTCGCTGACCTCAAGAATCGAAGCGCGGCGAATGATGCCCGCATTGTTGAAAAGAATATGGATGGCGCCGAATTGTTCGACCGTGTGCTCAACGACGCGTCGGCAATCGTTGTCACGCGTGACATCGCAGCGTTCAAACATCGCACGGCCCCCACTCGCCGAAATTTCGCGGACTAATTCGCCGCCGGCCTGCTCGTCCAGATCAACCACACTTACGGCCGCGCCTTCGCCAGAGAACAGCAGGGCAGTGGCTCTGCCGATTCCCCCCGCTCCGCCAGTGATGATAGCCGTTTTGCCTTCGACTCTTTTGCTAGGCATGAGTGACAATCTTTAAGGTTCAATCTAACTTCCCACAAAACGCGCATATAAGCTGCGTGCAACCCCGGTATCGGTGGTTCCTTTGATAATCGCTCGGCCGTCTGGAAAAAGCGTCATCTCATAAGGCTCATACCAAAATTTCAGCACGAACTGGTTGTGCCGCACCGCTCCATGCGCTTCGAGCCGCCGCTGCAACTCCGGAAAATCGATTGGCCGCGCACGCTCGTGAATCTGTACCGAATTTCTGCCGCACATCGTGATATGCGGCCGCCCTTCACCCGCCAAATGCACAAAGTCGCGTTCTCCGCATGCAGCGCAACCGGCGCGAGGCTTGTCCGCGGCAATCTCCGAATGATCGTTTGTCCAAACATCATGCGACCACAAAGTTCGGCGCAGTTTGCCCAGCGCCGCGCCACCCAATAGCATCTTCATTGCTTCCGTCGCGGCCACCGAGGCTACGAGGTTTACGGCACTGTTCAATATTCCCGATGTTTCACAAGTCTCAACCATCCCGCGTGGTGAGTCCGGAAATATGCAAGCCAAACAGGAAGTCTCTCCCGGAAGCACGTTCAATGACACCGCATAGCTGCCAACGGCGGCCGCGTAAATCCAGGGTCGTGCCACTTTTACGGCATAGTCGTTTAATAAATACCGTGTTTCAAAATTGTCCGTGCCATCATGAATTACATCCACATCTTGAAGTAATACTTCAATATTGGCTGGCGTCAGATCCTCAACTCTCGGATCCACCAAAATGCCGGAATTGAAACTCGCGATCTTCCGCGCCGCTGCAATGGCTTTGGGCAGCGACTCCGCAGCGTCACTCTCATCAAACAGCGACTGCCGTTGCAAATTGCTGGGCTCCACGTAATCACGGTCGATAATCCGCAATGTGCCGACGCCCGCTCTCGCCAGTAGAGAAGCCAGGGCTGATCCCGTCGCTCCGCATCCCACAATCGCGACCCGGCCCGCAGCCAGTTTCTTCTGGCCGTCCGCTCCAATTCCACGGAATAGAATCTGGCGCGAATAGCGTTCCTCGAATTTATTTTTCTCTTTCTGCACACCCCGCCTCAAAGAGATCACCCGCGGCCAATTCGAAACCTTTTATTATAAGGGTGGCGATCAAAGGGATAGGAAGTAGTGCAATGCAGTTGCGCGCTGGATCGAAAGGATAGCGGGCCAAGGAAATTATTTGCTGAAAAGAAGGTACGCTGCGTTTCTCATCTTTATTGTCGGTTGCTTCGGCCCGTACGCCGGGGGACGCTCCAACGCTTATCCCGTTTCCTTTCCGCAATCACAAACGCCTTTATCGTCCATGTCGGCCAATGCTGGCCGAACCGTTAAGTCTGTCGAGCTTCCCGGCGTCAGGGACGCTGCCCGCCTGCTGCAAATGATCCCGCAGAAGTCCGGCGAACCGCTGGACCGCGATCAGGTCCGGGAAAGCATTCGCATCCTTTTCGGCACGGGGCGCTTTGCCGATATCCAGGCGGAGGTTACTCCCAGCGGCAACGCAATCGTCCTCACTTTCGCCACATCGCCGAATTTTTTCGTAGGCGCAGTCGAGGTCGAGGGCGCTCCCGGCCATCCCAGCGCAAACCAGATTGTCAATGCCTCCAAATTCCAGCTCGGTGAACTGCACACGATTGACAAATTGGACCGCGCTCTGCAAAACATCCGCCAGCTGATGCAGGAAAGTGGTTATTACCGCGCCCGCGTGACCGCGGAAAGTACTTCAAACCTTGATACGCAGCAGGTAAACATTACCTTTCACATCTCCGCGGGTGAGCCGGCGCATGTCGGCCAGGTAAATGTCACCGGGCACAGCAACTTTTCCTCCGCCCAAATTCAGGATATCGCCAGGATGCATCCCGGTGATCGGGTCACGGCATCGCGCGTCACTAATTCGCTCCAGCACCTGCGTAAGAAATTTCAAAAACAACAACGCATTCTCGCCCAGGTCTCCATTGCCCAGCAGAAGTATCAGCCGGAATCGAACTCCGTCGATTACACCTACTTGATCGACCCCGGCCCGGTGGTCGTCATCTACGCGCAGGGTTTTCACATCAGCCACGGCGTGATGAAACGGGAGATTCCTGTTTATCAGGAAAATGCTGTCGACGACGATCTGCTCAACGAGGGCAAGCGAAATCTTCTCAACTATCTCCAGACGCGCGGCCGTTTCGATTCCACAGTGGAGATTCAAAAAGAGAACGCAGCCGGCCTTCTTCGCATTGTCTACCAGATCAATCCCGGCCCCATGCACAGACTTGATCTGATTGAAATCACGGGAAACAAATATTTTCCGAAACAGATGCTGCGGCAGCGCCTCCAGATACAGACTGCCAGCAGAGTTTTCTCTCAGGGTCGCTATAGCGAAGCGCTGCTGAAGAGCGACGTAGCTAACCTGAAGGCGCTCTATGCTTCCAACGGATTCCGTGATGCAACAATTGAAACCAAAGTCGACGACAATTATCACCATGCGGAGAACCATCTGGCGGTCCACATCCGGATTGAGGAAGGCCCTCAGACTTTGGTCGGCGCATTTCGAATTACTGGAAACCGGACCCTCGCGGCGAAGTTGTTCCCCGAGCTCAACACAACATCGGGGCAGCCCTATTCCGAACAAAACCTGGCGAGCGACCGCGAGACAATTCTCAACTATTACTTTAATCACGGCTTTCCCCACGCCACTCTCGACATCACAACCAATTCTTCTCCCGGACAGGCGAATCGCGAGGATGTGACTTTCAACATCGTCGAAGGGGAACAGTTCTTTGTCGGTCAGGTGATGATTGGCGGACTGGACCGCACTCGCCCCTATGTAGTCAAACGCGAAGTTCAAATCTCTCCCGGACAACCGCTCAGCCAGCAGGATCTGTTGCAGACGCAAAGCAAGCTCTACGATCTCGGAATCTTCAGCCAGGTGGATACGGCAGTCCAAAATCCCAACGGCTCCGATCCGCAAAAAAATGTTTTGGTCCAGGTGCAGGAGGCCCGCCGCTATACATTTACCTATGGCGTTGGTCTCGAATTTGAAACCGGCCTGCCCTCGGGCGGAACCAACCCTACGGGATCGACTGGGGTTAGCCCGCGAGTTGGTTTCGACGTGACCCGCCTGAACGTCGGTGGCCGCAACCAGTCACTCATCTTTCAGTCTCACGTTGGGCGCCTTCAGCAGCGCGGTCTAGTCAGCTACGAAATTCCGAAGGTTCTGAACAACGATGCTTTGAAGCTTTTCTACACGATCTTTTACGACAACAGCCTCGACGTCTCCACGTTCACTTCTCAGCGTCTCGAGGGCAAAATCGACCTTCAGCAGCAGCTTGGTAAATTGGAGCCCAATCGCTCCACCTCCATTACGTACCGCTTCGAATATCGTCGCGTCAAAGCCAGCGACTTCGCATCCGATTTCTCACCCGCCGAGTTCAGCCTCCTGTCGCTGCCGGCGCATGTCGGAGGCCCGGGTTTCACCTTCATCAGCGACCACCGCGACAATCCCCTCGAGAGCACCCGAGGTCAATACTTCACCCTCGATGCTTTCGCTGCATCCAGCCTCGTCGGTTCGCAGGCGGATTACGGCCGGGCACTCGCTCAGGATTCCACCTATTACGCCTTCGGCCATCCTAATCACAAATTCGTCTTTGCCCGCTCCACCACCCTCGGACAGGAGCAGGTATTTAGCGGAACACGCGTTCTTCCACCCGGAGCCTGCCAAGTCAGTGGTCTGGCGACTAGTTGCTCATCAGGTACTTCCGTCATCCCGTTGCCGGAGGTATTTTTCGCCGGCGGGGGCAACTCTCATCGCGGCTTCGCGTTAAATCAAGCAGGACCTCGCGATCCCGACTCTGGGTTTCCCCTCGGCGGTACCGCCCTCTTCGTCAGTAACGAAGAGCTGCGGTTTCCTTCGACCAGTCTGCCTTTTCTAGGAGAAGGCTTCGGCTTCGCGATCTTCCACGACATGGGAAATGTATTTACAGCTGGCCACGACATGATCAAGGGCTTAGGACGCTGGCACCAGCCCGATCCTGCTTCATGTCTCTCCTCGGCGGGCATCGCCAACTCGGGCTGCATGTCCTATTTCGATAACGTCGGTTACGACTACACATCGCACGCGGTCGGTGTGGGGTTGCGATATAAGACACCCATCGGTCCCTTGCGGTTCGATTTCGGGTACAATCTAAATCCGACCTATTACTTCCAGCTACAGCCGAACTCGACAACAGCCTTCGAGACGCAGCGCCTGGGCCACTTCAACGTGTTTTTCAGCATAGGACAGCCATTTTGATGAGATGTGTCTTGCATAGAGGTCTGTGGATTGTCCTTGCAATCGGGGCTCTTTCCCCGTCTGTAAATCCCGCGTTCGCCGCGCCCAAACCGGAAGTAGTGGATCGTATCGTCGCTACGGTTAACGGTCGCGTAATCCTGCAAAGCGACTGGGATGAGGCTCTCTGCTACGAAGCGCTGGTGAGCAATCGCGAGCTCGATCAGTTCACGGATGATGATCGCCGCGCGGTTCTCGATCGCCTCATCGATCAGGAACTCCTGCGCGAGCAGATGAAGTCCGCCGATTTCCGCCACGCGACGGATGCCGAAGTGCAAGCCCGAATGGCCGAGGCCAGGAAGCAATATCCCCAGGCCGCCACCGATGAAGGCTGGCATTCTCTTCTCGCCACCTACCACATCAGCGAAAAAGATCTCTTTTCCCGCATGCGCCAGCAAATTGATGTAATGCGGCTGGTCGATGCCAGACTTCGTCCCGCGGTTCAAATCGACTCGAAATCCATTGAGGCCTATTACCGAGATCAGTTCGCCCCAAAACTAAAAGAGGCCGGAGCTCCGGACGTTCCTCTTGATGAAGTTTCCGCCAAGATCCGAGAGCTGCTCACTGAACAGAAAGTCAGCCAGATGCTGGTTTCCTGGCTGCAGACCCTGCGCTCCGAGGGCAATGTACACATTCCCACCATGAATCCTCTTTCGAGCGATCCCGGAGTGCAGTCTCCGTGAGCGAAGCCGCCGCCAAGCCGGCGCGTCGCTGGTGGAAATACCTTCTGGGCCTTGCCGGCGCAGTTGTTCTGGTTCTCATCGCTCTCAGCGTATACGTCAACACCGAATCGTTCCAGGCGCTCGTCCGTCGCCGGTTGGTCGCCGAAATTGAGCGCATCACTGGCGGACGCGCCGAGATCGGCAGTTTTCACACCGTCCCTTTTCGCATGCAGGTTGAGGTCCGCAACATTACCGTTCACGGACGCGAGTCCGCGACGGATATTCCCCTGGCCCACGCTGACAGTGTGTTAGCGCGTGTGAAGATCATTTCCCTTTTCGAATCCCAATTCTCCTTCCATGAAGTGGTACTCGACCAACCTGTCATCCATGTTGCTTTTTATTCCGACGGTTCAAGCAATCTCACGAATCGTGCGGGGCAGTTCTCGGCAAAAGCCGCAATCGATCAACTTTTATCGCTGTCCATCAATCGTCTGGAGGTTCGGCGGGGACGCATAATTTGGAATGACAGCACGATCCCTCTCGACTTCACCGCGCGCGACACTTCGCTTCAAATGGATTACTCCTATCTCCATTCGCACTACAACGGTCGCCTTGCAGTTGGGATGGTCGAGACCAAACTGCTTGCCTCGCGCCCCTTCGCGTGGATGGGCTCGGCGGAATTTGTTCTATCTCCCGATTCCGTGGTTGTGACATCTCTGAAATGGAATTCCGGGCACTCAAGTCTCAGCGCCAGCGGCCAGATCATCGGCTTCCGGCGTCCGCATCTTCACGCTCTTTATGATGGGCAGCTTGATCTTACCGAGGTTGCCTCCATAAGCCGTATTCCGCAGGTACGAGCTGGCATCCTCGAATTGAAGGGAGATGGCAGTTGGTCGCTCGATCAATTCGACTCAAGAGGTCTCCTGACAATTCGCGACCTCGCATGGCAGGATGATCGGATCGCGCTCTCGAAAGCCGCTCTCAGCACTGGCTACACCGTCAGCGATCGGCAACTCACGCTCTCAAGGCTACAAGGGAAAGTTCTCGGAGGAGTTTTTACCGGCGACGCGGATCTGAACAACTGGCTCGCTCCCGAGGAGCATCTGTCGCTCGCCGCAAGAAAAGCTCTCGAAACCGCAACGATTTCTGCCGCCCGCCCGTCGAATAAGTCCGCTCAGGCCTCGTCCAGAGCAAAAGCACCCTCCGTTCAAAACGCCAGAGTTTCTCTGCAGCTCCGTGATCTCTCTGTCGAGGCTTTTGCCGCTGCGCTGCGGCCCTCCGCGTACCCGTTGAAAGAGCTCCATCCCGCGGGATTAGCCTCCTGCAAAATTGAAACTCGTTGGAAGGGAACTCCCCGTGACGCGGAGACGCAATTTGTTTTCGACGTGAGCCCGCGGGCTCAGATGTCATCTCCGCAGTTGCCCATTACCGCTCACGCTAACGGGACTTATTACACCGCAACCACCAATCTCGAACTTCCGCAGTTCAGCTTGAGCACATCCGCCAGCCACGTTCAGGCCTCAGGAAACCTCTCCGCTGCATCGTCACTTCGACTGTCCGTTTCCACTTCCAATCTGGCCGACTGGCTCCCGCTTCTCACTGTAGTGCGCGGACCGGCGTTGTTCCCCGTGTCCCTCGATGGCCACGCTACTTTCAATGGCAACCTCACGGGCTCACTCTCGTCGCCCCAGATTGCGGGCGCCTTCTCGATGAACGACTTCGCGCTCAACATTCCCGCTATTTCAGGGAGGCCACCGCTGAAAACCCGGTGGGATTCTCTCTCCACGTCGATTCAGGTTTCCTACAACTCAGTTGCTCTGCGTGACTCCATTCTCCGCCGTGACGAGACTTCCGCCGAGTTTGAAGCTTCCGCAACGCTCAATCACGGCCATTTTGTCGGCGGAAGCATCCTGAATGTTCGGGCCAACGCACAGAACGTCGATCTCACCTTGCTCCAATCGCTGGCTGGATATAGCTATCCAATTTTCGGCAAGGCCAACCTTCAGATCGAAGCCAGCGGCACGTTATCTCAGCCACTCGCCGAAGGCAAAATCCACCTCAGCAATGCCACTGCCTACGGCGAGACGCTTCGCCAGTTCGATTCTGATTTTCGTCTCGGTGAGGGCGAGATCGCGTTCGATGACCTGCATCTCCTTTATGGCGATTCAGTTATGACTGGGAGAGCATCCTACACGCCCGCCACGCGCGCCTGTCGCCTCGATATAGCAGGAGATAATCTCGATCTCACCTCAATTCGTACGCTGCAGTATGATCGGCTACCGCTCGAAGGCCGCGGCGATTTCACGCTTAAAGCTTCGGGAACTCCCGAGGCGCCCGTAATCAATGGTGATCTTCACATTCGCAATCTCACCGTGAATCATGAGCCCTTCGGCGATCTCGATTTTCACGCCTCTACTCAGGAGAATGAACTTCGCCTCGCCGGCACTTCCAATCTGCCCCAAGGCTCGCTGGCGGTAAGCGGCAGTGTCGGATTGCAGTCCGGCTATGCCGCCGATCTTTCCGTTCGCATGTACCAGGTCGATCTCGATGCCCTCTGGCACGCTTATTTCGGCGACCAGCTCACCGGACACTCTGCTGTGGCTGGCACTCTCGACCTCCGTGGTCCAATTTTCCAGCCGGCACGCTGGACGATAAATGGCGACCTCAGTGGCCTGGCACTCGAGGTGGAACACGTGAAGCTGCACAACCAGGAACCGGTGCGTTTCGCCATTACGCATGAAATGATTAACGTGCCTGAACTGCACATGCAGGGGCAGGGAACTGACGTGAGTGCCCACGGCAGCGTGCAGTTCTCGCCTCCTTATAATCTCGATGTAACCGCCGATGGCCAGCTGGATCTCAATCTTCTCTCCGTGTTCAATCCGGATTTGAACGCTTCCGGCGTCGCCCTCGTGAATTTGAAGCTGCAAGGCACCTATGACGATCCCTTGCCCCAGGGCAGCCTCCAAATTGCTAACAGCGCGGTCAGCTATGCAAACTTGCCCAGTGGTCTGAACGATCTGAAGGGTACGCTCCTGTTCACTCGCGACCATGCCCACCTTGAGGCTCTAAGCGCCCGCACCGGCGGTGGCACGGTCAATCTCAGCGGAGATGTCTCCTATGTCGACAAGCAGCTCAACTTCAATCTTGCTGCTTCTGGCACGGACGTTCGCCTGCGTTATCCTCCCGGCGTTAGTTCCACTGCGGACGCGCAATTACGCTGGTCCGGCTCCCGCTACGCTTCCAGTGTTTCCGGCGAAATTACCATTACCAAGATGGCTGTTACCCCCGGTTTCGATTTCAGCACCTACCTGGAGCGCAGTCGTCAGACGCCCAACCTCACCACCGCAAACTCGCCACTTAACAACATCAAACTCGACGTCCGCGTGCAAACCTCTCCCGAATTGCAAATGCGCACCGCCATTGCGCGCCTTTCCGGAGACGCCGACCTTCGCGTCCGTGGCTCTACAGCCCGCCCCGCTCTGCTTGGCCGTGTTGATATTCTCGAAGGTCAGGCTACTTTTCACGGCACCCGCTTTACCTTGGAGCGCGGCGATATCACTTTTGCCAATCCCGTTTCTATCGAACCGCAACTGAATCTTCAGGCCGCAACCCATGTCCGCAATTACGATTTGAACATCACCATCACGGGGACACCCGATCGCGGCCTCAATCTCAACTATCGTTCCGAACCGCCTCTGCCCAAGTCGGACATCATCGCGCTGCTCGCTCTCGGCCGTACCGGCGAAGAGTCGCAGCAGCTGCAGGAGCAATCGGGTCAGGCCGCATACAGCGATCAGGCGACCGCGCTTATTCTCAATCAAGCTCTCAACGAAACCGTGACCAGCCGCTTTCAGCGCTTGTTCGGGGCCAGTAACATCAAAATCGACCCTCAGGGTCTCACCACCGAAACCAACCCCACTGGGCGCGGGCCGCAAGTGACCATCGAACAGGAATTCGCCAATAACCTGTCGCTTACCTATTCCACCAACGTGTCGCAAAGCTCGCAACAGATTATCCAGGGCGAATACTATTTCAACCGGAACCTTTCTATCGTCGGTACCCGTGACCAGAACGGTGTGGTCAGTTTCGATGTGCAGGTCCGCCGCCGCAAGAAGTGATGATTACGCGCGGCATAGCTTCCCATGACCGACTTTCAATCTGCCCGCGAATCGATGGTGAGCTCTCAGCTCCGCGCTCGCGGCATTGTTGATCCTCGCGTGTTGGACGCCATGCTTCTCGTTCCCCGCCACGAATTCGTCGCCGAATCCTATCGCGATGCTTCCTATGAAGATCATCCGCTCCCCATCGGCGAGGGCCAGACGATCTCTCAGCCATATGTTGTTGCCGTGATGCTGGAATTGCTTCAACTGACCGGAAACGAAAAAGCTCTGGATATAGGAACCGGGTCGGGGTATGTAACCGCGTTGCTTTCCCAACTGGCGGCGCAGGTGTTTTCCATCGAACGTCATGCGGATCTCGCCGCGAACGCAGCAGAAACGCTCGCAAGGCTCGGTTATACGAACGTCCAAGTTTTGACTGGCGACGGCTCCCTGGGCTTGCCGGCCGAGGGTCCTTTTGACGTTATCCTCGTCTCCGCAGCCGCGTCGAGCATTCCATTACCGCTGCTGGAGCAGTTGCGAGACGGTGGGCGCATGGTCATCCCGGTCGGATCGTTTGAAGCGCAGGTACTGCAGTTCATTCGCAAGATCGATGGCCAGCCGCGCATCACCTTGCTGGAACCCGTACGATTCGTGCCGCTCGTCTCCAGCAAGAAGGAAAACTACCCGTAGAAGAGCCGCGACCGCCGCAACTGCCGGCTGGTCGCTGCTTTTGTTACGGGTTGACACCCCGCTGCTACTTCCAAGCTGGCGGCGGACCGAGAACGGTGGTGTCGTACTGGCTCACCAGTTTCGATACCTCACGGATGAATCCCGGATCAGAGGGCGAAATACGGGACGCGAGTTTGTCCAGTTCGGGAAAGAATTGATCGAACCCCGCGGGAATGCCAGTTCCAAGGAAGCGTACATTCTTCTGGCTGTGATTGGCCTGAGCGTGCGGCTGGTTACGAGGCAACTCCGCGAAGGTTCCGGGGCTGAGCTCATGCCATTGGTCGTCCAGGTAAACCGACAGCACACCTTCGAGCACATAGACTTGCTCCACAGTTTTTGGATGTAGATGGAGAGAAGTGGTGAAGCCCGGGAACTCACACGCCTCTACCAGCCACCATTGCCCGCCGGTTTGCTCTCCTGTGACCAGCATGTGGATTTCTCCCAGCCCCTGCTTGTAAACGCGCCCCTGCTCTGGCCTGATAATCATTATCGGGAAATCCTCTTCGCCGGATGCGGGTTTGCTCCCGTCCAGGTCCACTGGATAATTTTCCACGCATCGCTTTCTGCGTGCAGGACGAAGGTCATCTGTCCTGCTTCGGTCAAAGCCTTTCCATGTTCCTTGTAGTTATAGACCGTGGGAAGAACTATGTAAGCCACGTCGCCTTCAACCTCGGTGCGCGTGGGGGCCGCGTATTTTACGGAGCCGTCGCTCACGCCGGTGGCATGCGCATGTGCTTCATAATCGGCGGCCCAATGTTGCGCCGCCTGAGGTCCGACCCAGAGATGAGGAGCGAATTCGTCGACTATGACAATGTCGCTGTTCCCGTACGCGGCGTAAGCAGACCTCGTATCCCCGGTGTTGAATCCGTCAATGAATTGATGAATGGGAGTAGTTACATCCTTCGGATTTGCTGCGGCCAAAGCGGGAACCGCCAAGAGCGTGGCGACGAATGCGAGAATGGTTCTGTTCATTGATCCTTTCAACTAATTCTGTTATCTCAAAAGTCGCTAAGTCTGCCGAGCAGCTGTCAATTATTCGCTGGCGGACGGGTTTCCGGCAAGGAATAAAATCACCCTGGAAGGCCACTACGCAGCCGTGATCGAGATAACCTCGTGACGGCGCAATCGAAAGAATGATGCACTTTCGAAATCTGATTCGATCTTCGCTGGTGTCTCTTCTGGGCAAAAAGCGAAAGCCGCGCAAAATCTTTTATGGCCTGGCGCGTGGCTATCGTATCAACATATCGCCCGCAGAAAATCTCAGCTATCTGTTGGGCACGAATGAACCTCATCTGCAAAGGGCGATTCGCCAATTTGTCACAGCAGGCGATTCTGTTTATGACGTTGGCGCAAATATCGGCTACGTCTCACTTTCGCTGGCAAAACGCGTGGGTACGCAAGGCCGGGTAATCGCATTCGAGCCTTTCCCCCAAAACATCGCAGCTTTCCACGAGAATATCCAACTTAACTCTCTCAAGAACGTTCAACTGTTCGAATTCGCCGCCTCCAACCACGCCGGAAAATCCGTGCTTCGCCTACTGGAAAATCCTGCCACCGCGAGCCTCGTCTGGCACGGAGACGATCCCTCCGCAAGCGAGCTAACGGTCCGCACCCTGGCAATCGACGATTTGGTTGATGCAGGCGAGATTCCTCACCCGAAATTCGTCAAGATCGATGTCGAAGGGGCGGAAGGCGAAGTTCTGGAGGGAATGCGCCGGACGCTGGTCGCCGCGAAGCCCGTTCTTTTTATCGAGTGCTCGGAGATTGGACGCGAGAGATCCTGGAACTTGCTGAAAGAAGTTGGCTACGTCTGCCAATCGGCCATTACTCGCGAGCCAGTCGTGAGTTTTGAAGATTATCGGCACTCCGATTTTCTTTGGATCCCTGCCTAAGAGCGCCTGACGGAGTAAACCATCACTTCCGCCGCATTCCCAAAACACTAAGAAAAAAACTGGCAAAAATTGTCTGCGCCCCCAGCATCAGGAATAATGTTGCGGGAATCACAATTCGCATGGTGCGCGAATAATCCATCGTTCCAAAGTGCCGTGTTCCCCAACTGCTCACTGCATAAATCGAAGCCGTCAATCCCGCAGCCGTCATAGCCGCACCCACAATCAGCCCAACTTCAAGAGTGATATATCGAAAAAGTTTGTCCAGCGTCGGGTCCGGAGGAAGCAGTCCCTCCGAAATGGCGAATATTTTCGTGAAGCATGCAAAAGCAATCGATTGAAATCCAAGCAGCACGAAAGCCGCGGCATACACCAGTGTGTGAACATCAAAGGTAACGTGGCCCACCATGCGTGGGCCGGGCAAAAGCCAAGCGCCAAGCGCAGTTCCCAACACCATCAGCGCAAGGCCAGGATAAAGAAACAACCACCGCGGACTATAAAGCAGCAGAAATCGCAAATGGCGCCAGCCGTCGCGCCACGTACGCAAATGCGGCGGCCGGCTGCGGCCGTCCGGAAAAAGACTGGTCGGCACTTCGGCAATAGAAAGTCCAAGCAGACTGGACTTGACCACAATCTCGCTGGCAAACTCCATGCCGGTCGTTCGCAGGTCCATTCTTTCGAATGCGGCTTTGCTGAATGCTCGCAGCCCGCAATGAAAGTCTCCCACCGGGCTTTTGAACAAAATCTTCCCCATGCCTGACAACACCGGATTTCCCAGATGCTTATGTAAGAAAGGCATGGCCCCCGGCTCAATCCCACCTTTGAACCGGTTACCCATTACCACATCAGCTCCTTGTCGCAACTGCTCCACGAATCGTGGAATATGTCCGAAGTCGTAGCTGTTGTCCGCGTCTCCCATCACGATATATTTGCCCCGGGCCGCCGCAATCCCCCCCATCAAAGCATTGCCGTATCCTTTGGCGGTAACATGCACCACCATCGCGCCCATTCGCTCGGAGATCTCGACCGAGTCGTCAGTACTGCCATTGTCGGCAATCAGAATCTCACCTGAGATATTCGCCTGCGACAATGCCTCGCGCGCCTTGGCAATGCAAACCTCAACCGTCTCTGCCTCATTCAGGCATGGCATCACCACCGACACTTCAATGTTCTCGCCGATCTGTGGGGCCATGTGCGGGCGATAGCCGGCTTCCAATCCGGAGGATGTAACCATAATGAAAATGCACCGCTAGTGTTGAAACGCGCATGCGAACCAAAATCGACGGACTACTGAGTCAGAGAGCGTACATAATAGTTCGTATTCCCGACCCGCTCCCAGCCAGGGTCGGCGCTCGCCGGCGGACTCCATACTACCGCGACCTTAGCCCCCGCCCGGCGAAAGCATTCATAGGCCATCTGTCTACGTTCCCACGATTCGCTCCAGAACGGCATTCTTTCCGCATCCGGAGCGAACACTTCCGCCACTATCTTAAACTTCCCCAGTCGCGCCCAATACTGCACATCTCCATCTCCAACGATGGCGACTTTTTCTCCCGCCTGCAACCCCATGTTTCGCAGTCCCTCTGCGGCTCGAACGTAATCTTTGTCCGTGGGGTAGTCGTAGACCGTATTAGTTACATAAGCCGCTTCAGCCAGGAAAGTTGCCACGGAAAATAAAACACTCGCCATCACCGCCGCAGTAATATATCTGGTCAACGGCGTGCGCTGCGCTTCGCGGGGCAAACGGATCCCTGCCAGAATCCCCATAAACACCAGCACGAAAGAACCGGCGACGTAGCGCGAACGCACCAGGACCACCGAATACAAGCCGATACTGATGCACCCTGCCAGTGTCAGCGGCCAATTTGCCAGGATCGCTTTTCTGGTTGGCGCTCTTCCCCATAAGAGAAAGATTCCAATTCCCGTCAGCAATCCCAATTGCGCCAGCAGCATTTTTGTATAATTTCGCGCGCTCTGCACCAGCACACGGACTTGCGAGCGCAATTGCCAAGTCCCGTGAGCTCCCTCATCCCAATAGGAAGGATCAAACCAGGGCGGATAAGTTCCAGCAATCGGTTCAGCAAATTCGAAAGTCGGAGGGCGATCGAGAACCTGCCGTGTTGTGTGTTTCGGAACCCCTCCTTCCGGCGGGTCGCCCTGCCAATTTTTCTGCGAAATGCCGGGGCTCACCCCGAAGGCATAGTTCAGCTTTCCACTGTCGCCAAACGTAAGCCGCTCCTTCTGTTTCGACAATGCTGCAATAAGAGGAGCGCTCACGCCGAGAAAGGTCACCGCCGCCAGCAACACCCCAACTACACGGCGCTTCGACATCGGGCCTGAAAACAGCAAAATGGCGAGCAATCCGAAGCTCACTGGAAACATAACCGCCTTGCTCCAGTAAGCCGCCCCGCAGATCAGCCCGAACAACGCAAACTTTCCTGACGACCCGCCGGCGCGAAGCTCAACCAGATATCCCCCGAGCAGAAATATAAACATCGCCACCATAAGGTCTGGAGTAATGTAGCTGACATCGATGAGTTCGATTGTGGCCCACAGAAAGATGCAATAGCCGAGCCCCGTCAGCATCCACGCCGATAGCGAAACCAATTCCTCAGAAGAGTTGGCTGAGTCATCCCTGGTAGACCGCAGCACCGAATGCAGGAAAAAACGAAATGAAAACAGTGACAAAATGTAGATAACAAAATTCACCGCATGAACGGTAAGGGGCTCCCACCACAGGGAAGGCTGGATAAGGCCCAGAGCAAGGCCTTCGCACCAGGCATAAAGCGGGCTCCAGTAACCGTTGATTGCCTGCGCCCATTGACCACGGGAAAAAGCGTCGCCTATGTCGAGATACGACACTCCATCCGAACCGAGAGCATAGCGGCTAATCCATATCTGAACCGCGCCCAGCGCGAGACATAAAAGCAACAATGCCCGCTCGAATTTTCTAAGATCCGCGAAAGGGTTTCTGCGGCTCCAACCGGATTTGCTCACCGGTTTGGAGATCTCAACCGGCGGAGAAATGGTCGTGTTTCGAGCCGCGTGCATCATTTTCATTTGTCCGGTGTGCCCGCCAGTGTCTCACAAAGAGTTCTGTGGGCGGATTTAGGAAAAAAATTATCCTGTGAAAAACGCTGCAAGGGCCGCGCACTGTCGTGCCGTAAAATCAGAGTGTGCCGGTCCTGCACGATCTACGAGTCACGTTGGAGATGATCAAATGGGAGCACTCCATATTCGCCCTCCCATTCGCGCTCTGCGGAGCCATGCTGGCCGCCTCCGGCCTGCCTACCACGCATCAACTGTTCTGGATCATTGTTGCCATGGTCGCTGCCCGTTCCGCAGCGATGGCATTTAATCGCCTGGCCGATGCCACCATCGACGCCGCCAATCCGCGCACGCAAATGCGCGCCCTGCCTGCCGGCCATCTTTCCCCGGCATTCGTTTCAACATTTGTCATTGTCTCCTGCGCAGTCTTTGTACTCGCTTCCTCGCAGCTCAATCGGCTAACTCTCGTGCTCTCGCCGGTCGCTCTGGCCGTCCTGTTGCTTTACTCCTATACCAAGCGCTTCACCCGTTTTTCGCATTTGGTATTGGGTTTCGCCCTCGGCATTGCTCCCGCCGCAGCCTGGATCGCCGTTCGCGGCTCCCTCGACCCTCGTATCCTGCTACTTACGGCCGCCGTCATGTTTTGGGTGGCAGGCTTCGACGTTCTCTATGCCTGCCAGGATTTCGACTTCGATCGTGGCGCTGGACTTCATTCCATCCCCCGTCACGTAGGCATCCGCAGCGCGCTCTGGATCGCGCGCGGCTTCCACGTTGTCATGCTTCTCTTATTGCTGGCGCTATTGCCGGCATTCGGGCTGGGCAAGCTTGCTCTCGCCGGTGTCATCGCAGTGCTCCTGCTCCTGCTTTACGAACATTCTCTCGTCAAGTCCGACGACCTCTCCCGCCTTAACGAGGCCTTCTTCACCATGAACGGGGTAATCTCGGTAGTATTCGCAATCTTCATTGCCGCCGATTTACTGCTGCGGAAATAATGCTGGCATCCCCCAAAAGCTAACGGGCGCCATTACCCCCTGCGGTAAAAGCGCCCGTTATCCCCATTCCCTCACGATCATGAGGGCGTGAAGCTTCTCGATTGACCTGATGTTCCGATCTCCTCGCATAATCTCTAATATGACCGTGGCATTTGTCACCATTGTGTCTGCAGTTTGTAAAAGCTAAGTTGGTTAAAAGAGAAGTCCTGGATTCCGGAAAGACCCCGATCCCGACTTGTTCTCCGGAAAAAATCTTTCGTTACCGCACAATTCCTTTCTCTCCCGTCACGAACTCGGCTATTCTCTAGCCGGGATGACCTCGCTGCCTCTATCCGAGCTTTTGGGTGCCACCGTCTATGACCCGTCCGGCGCGGCATCCGGCCGAGTGCGCGAAGTGACTCTGGCGCCGCAAGAAGACCGCACCCGCGTCGCCAGCCTCATCGTCAAAACAAAATCCGGCAAGCGGGTTCTTCCGTCCTCCGCCATTTCCGCGATCGATGCCAGCATCCATGCCACAACCAAACCCGCGGACTGGCCAGATGCAAACGGCTCCGAAGGTTTGTTTCTTCTTGAACGCGACTTGCTCGATCAGCAGGTCATCGATATCAACGGCCGCAAGGTCGTCCGCGTGAATGATGTCGAGTTGCAGGTGGACACATCCAAAGAAAACGGCGGGACCCATCCAATCCTCCGCCTTACCGCCGTTGATATTGGGGCGCGCGGTGCCGTGCGCCGGCTGCTTCGAGGGCTGGCTCCGCGAGCGGCGCTCGAGAAACTTGTCCAGAAAATTCCCACGCGAACCATCCCTTGGACTTTCATCGATCTCATTGAGACCGACCCCGCACGTCGCGTCAAGTTGAAGATTTCCCACGAAGGTCTGGCCAAGCTCCACCCCGCTGATATCGCCGACATCGTCGAAGATCTGGCCCCGGCAGAGCGCGAAGCCGTCTTCCGCACTCTTGACGAAGATGTGGCTGCCGAAACCCTTGAGGAAGTTGAACCCGGGATCCAGCGCTCCATTGTCGAATCGCTCGATACCGAGCGTGCCGCCGAGATCGTCGAGGAAATGGATCCCGATGCCGCGGCCGACCTTCTCGCCGACCTGCCCCAAGATCACACTGAGCAGATCCTGGTCGAAATGGAGCCGGAGGCCAGCCAAGAAGTGGTAGAGCTTCTCGAACACCGCGAGGAAACCGCTGCCGGTCGCATGACCACGGAGTTTCTTGCGCTTCCGGTCAACGCCACAGTTGAAAACGCGATTGGAGTCTTGCGCGCATTCGAAGGCGGAGTGGAAACCGTCGGCACAATTTATCTCGTCGATTCCAAGGGCACCCTGGCAGGCTCAGTTCCGCTGGCGAAGCTCGTACTGGCCCAAGCCGACACGCCGCTGCTCTCGCTCACGTCGGAGCCGCTGATCTACACACGTGAAGGCGCGAGCGATAACGAAGTCGCCGAACTCTTCGACAAATATAATCTCATCACCCTCCCAGTGACTGACGAACACAACAAGCTCGTTGGAGTGATCACCTCAGACGATGTAATCAGCATGCTTCGCAGTAAGTTGTGATCCGTCAGCGGTATCTTGATGGTCGTGTGCGGAGCATCGAAAGAGGCGCCACGTCCAAGCCATCTTTTGGCGGGTGGGATAACGGAACGTCGGCAGCTTTGTGTCCTAGCTATAATCATCATTTCTTAGGGAGACAACCTTGCCCTTCTCCGACCTGCGCCAATGGATCGCCGCGCTCGACCGCGCCGGCGAATTAAAACGTATCCAGACCGAAGTCGATCCCATTCTCGAAATTACAGAAATCACTGACCGCGTTAGCAAGGGCCAAGGGGCTACCACGACAGAGGGTGCTCCATCCAAGCCTTCTTATGGCTTGGGTGGGCGAAGCGGCGGCCCGGCCTTGCTGTTCCAGAACATCAAGGGCCACTCAAGCACCCAACTCCTCATCAATCAGTTCGGTTCTGAATCCCGCATGAAGCTAGCATTCGGTGTGGATTCTCTCGACGAAATCGCCGACCGCATCCGCATGTTCATGGACGTGAAATCTCCGCAGGGCTTCCTCGACAAAATAAAGATGCTCCCGCTTCTGACCGAAGCAGGGAAGTTCTTCCCCAAGACCGTCAGCACCGGACCCTGCAAAGAAGTAATCAAGCGCGAAAATTTCTCGCTGTTCGATTTCCCCATTCTCCAATGCTGGCCCCAGGATGCCGGCCGCTTCATAACCCTTCCCTGCGTAATCACGCGCGATCCAAAATCCGGCAAACGCAATGTGGGTATGTATCGGCTGCAGGTTTTCGACGAACGAACTCTGGGATTTCACGCTCAACGCCAAAAAGTGGCAGCCGAACACTACCGCCAAGCCCTAAGAGACGCCACCACTGAATCGACTAAAGATGGTGCCCCATCTTCCGCTTCTTTTGCGAAGGGTGCGAACTCCGCCGCCGTAGATCTAATGGCGCGCACCAACGGAGGCCAGGTCCTATCCGACACAAACCACCCCAAAGGAAAAATCGAGGTCGCGGTAGCCATCGGCACCGACCCTGCAGTAACCTTCTCCGCCATCGTCCCCGCCCCGCCAGAAATCGAAGAGTACCTGATCGCAGGCTTTCTCCGTGCCGCGCCAGTAGAGTTAGTGAAATGCGAGACCGTCGACTTGGAAGTGCCTGCCGCCAGCGAGATAGTTCTCGAAGGCTATATCAATCTCGACGAGCTCCGCACCGAAGGCCCCTTCGGCGACCACACCGGCTTTTACTCGCTGGCCGATCTCTATCCCGTTCTTCACGTGCAATGCATCACGCACCGCAAAGACCCGATCTACGCCACGACCATCGTCGGCAAGCCGCCGATGGAAGACGCCTACATGGGAAAAGCCGTCGAGCGCATTTTTCTCCCGCTGATGAAGCTCACCATCCCCGAACTCATCGACATCAACCTGCCCATCGAAGGCGTCTTCCACAACCTGATGATTGTCTCCATCCGCAAGTCCTACCCCGGACAAGCTCGCAAAGTGATGAACGCAATCTGGTCGCTCGGCCAGGCCATGTTCACCAAGTGCGTCATCGTCGTCGATGAAGACGTGGACGTCCAGAACCTCGCCGATGTCACGCTAAAAGTCTTAAACCACATCGACCCTGAGCGCGATATCCAGTTCACCCTGGGCCCGATGGATTCACTCGACCACGCCAGCCGCCTAGCCAACTACGGCTCAAAAATGGGCATCGACGCCACCCGCAAGTGGCCAACAGAGGGCTTCACCCGCCCATGGCCGGACGAGATTCTGATGGATGCAAAGACGAAAGCGCTAGTGGATAGTAAGTGGAAGGTGCTAGCGAAGGAATTGGGAATAGCGTAGCGCTCAGGGCCGAGTCGCCAAGACTAGCCTGTAATCGGGCCAAAGAGCGAAAGATGAAATTTGCTTTGTCAACGAATCATTTCCTCGCCAACGCCGCAAACTTAAGCATCCGGTACGCCAGATAAAACGCGCCCAGCATAAGCAGTCCTGGCACCAGTATTCCCACCGCAGCCGAGACCGGGGTAAACCCATCCAGGTCGGTCGGAATATAGCTGCCCGCAAGAAATCCGCCGAAAGCCAGCACGAGTCCGAACAGGCCTGAAATCAGGCGCTGCACAGCGATCGATGGAACTTTATCCTGCATCTCCCCCATGCGTCCCCTAGGCTATCAAAACTTCCAACGATGAATATATGGGCACCGCAGAAATTCACTTGACAGATTAATCTTAGTATATTACCGTAAGGTTATGGAACTAAGTGGTGATATACAAAATCCCGATGATCTCGATGCGACCTTCGCCGCGCTGGCCGATCCTACGCGCCGCGCGATCCTGGCTCGGCTGGCCCAGGGTGAAGCTTCGGTCATGGATTTGGCCGAGCCCTTCGCGATGACCCAGCCCGCAATTTCCAAGCATCTGAAGGTGCTCGAACGCGCCGGCCTAATTTCGCGCGGACAAGACGCCCAGCGGCGGCCGCGACGTCTGCAAGCTGCTCCTCTGCGCAGCGCCTCCCAATGGCTGGAGCGATACCGCGAGTTCTGGGAGAAGCAATTCCGGCGCCTTGATGCCTTGCTTCTCGATCTTCGCAAAAACGATCTTCAGAGAAGCGATCTGCAAAAAAACGATCTTCAGGCGAACCAGGCGTGGACGAAGCGCAGTCGGCGAAAACAACGGAACAAATCTGTACAGCGACTCAAGAAAACCTAAGAGAAGCAGTGAAGACTCAAAAATTAAGGAGACTGGCAATGAAAAACAATCAAACCTTTCACATCGCCGCACACGGCGACCGGGAAATTCAGGTGACGCGCGTGTTCGATGCGCCTCGCCGTCTGGTATTCGAAGCCTACACCCGGCCGGAACTCATAAAGAAGTGGCTGCTCGGCCCGGATGGTTGGTCGATGCCGATCTGCGAAGTCGACTTGCGGCCAGGCGGGAAGTACCGCTACGTGTGGAAGAGCGATAGCGACGGGCAAGAGATGGGCATGGGCGGCATTTATCGAGAAGTCTCACCGCCCGAGCGAATCGTTGTCACCGAGATCTTCGATGAGGCGTGGTACCCGGGCGAGGCCGTCGACACGATTGTTTTGACCGAGCAGCATGGCGAGACTACTCTCACGCAGACCATTCTTTATAACTCGCGCGAGACCCGCGACGCAGTGCTCAAGTCCCCAATGCAAACCGGCATGGCGGCGAGCTATAACCGCTTGGAGAAGTTTTTGCCCTCGCTCGCGCAGGAAGCGAAATCAGCCTAACGGTTGGATGCCCCACCCCTTGTCGAGTCTTGGGCGACGGGGGTGGCCATACCACAAAATTTTCCGGAGCAGCGGGGTGCCCCATGTCGCGCTTCCTTTGCGAGACATGGGACTCTCCTTGCGAAATTTAGGTGGGACAAACGGAACCTACCATCCTCTAGTCTGCAGCATCTGCGCCGCATCCATTCCTGCCACGGCCAACCCCTTCATCGCCCCGGTCAAATCTTCGCTAACTTCCAGCAGCACCTTCGGGTCCTGATAGTGTGTGGCAGCAAGCACGATCGCCCGCGCTCGCTTGGCGGCTTCTTCGGGAGGCGCGAAAGCGCAGGTTTCGTCGAAGGGATGTCTCTCCACTGCATGTGTGCAAGTGGTGCGCTTGCCCATAAAAATTCCGCTGCCCACAAACACGGCTTCAGCCCCGAGCTGCATCACCAGCGACGCGTCGGCCGGCGTGGCGATTCCGCCGGCGGAAAAATTCGGCACCGGCAGCTTGCCTTCCTTCGCCACCATCCTTACCAACTCGTACGGCGCTTGCAACTCTTTGGCCTTGGCGTAAAGTTCTTCTTCGCTAAGCACGGTCAGGATTTTCATTTCCTGGACAATCTGTCTCATATGCTTCACTGCGTGGACCACGTCTCCGGTGCCGGCCTCGCCTTTGGTCCGGATCATCGCCGCGCCTTCAGCGATGCGGCGCAGAGCTTCTCCGAGATTGCGCGCGCCGCACACGAACGGTACAGTGAACGGATGTTTATCGACGTGATGAGCTTCGTCGGCGGGCGTGAGTACTTCGGATTCGTCGATGTAATCGACGCCAAGTTCTTGAAGAATTTGCGCTTCCGCAAAATGTCCAATGCGGCACTTCGCCATCACCGGGATCGACACCGCGGCCATGATCTCGCGGATCTTTTTCGGCGATGCCATCCGCGCCACTCCGCCCTCCGCGCGGATTTGCGCAGGCACGCGCTCCAGCGCCATCACGGAGACGGCGCCAGCTTTTTCCGCAATAACAGCCTGCTCCGCATTCGTTACGTCCATGATTGTCCCGCCTTTTAGCATTTCGGCTAGGCCGGTTTTCAGGCGGAGGCTAGTGGAGTTGCCGTTGGACGAACCTACGTTATTCTGCGACATTTTGTGGTTACCTTTTGGCTTGTAGCTTTCAGCTGTTGGCTGTCAGCACTTTCAGCGATCCTTTTCGCGGCGCGAAGTGTAGCCGCAGGCGCTCACGCCAGCGGCTGGTTTCATTTTACAGTGCATTCCTCGATATCGGTACCCCCACTGTAAGGGGCGAAAGCAATTTACGGCATGAGGGACAGTTCGATATGAGATGGCATCGCATGCGAACAATAAATGCGCTGCGTGGCTGAGACATAGTCGGACGCGGCGGCTTTGTAGATGCTGGGCACGAATTTCTGCGGGTTGCGGTCGATGACCGGAAACCACGTAGATTGAATCTGCACCATGATGCGATGTCCCTTGAGGAAAACATGATCGCGGTCGCGTAAAGGGATTTTCCATTCCGCCGGCTTGTTGGGAGTTAGCGGATGTGGCGTCTCGAAGCTTTCGAGGTAGCGGCCACGGCGGACTTCCATGGCGATGGGTAATTCGTAACCATTCAGCGATTGCGCGTATTGGCCGGGCTTTGGGCCGTCTTCCTCTTTCCAATCGTTCTTTTGTGCATTCTGCGGATAGACGTCGATCAGCTTCACGATGAAATCGCTATCGGTGCCGGAGGTCGAGGCGAAGAGATCGGCGGCGACTGGACCGGTCACGGTGACGTCGTGATCAAGCGGCTGGCTGGTGAAGGTGAGCACATCGGGGCGGTTATCGACAAAACGCTGATCGGAGACCTCCCATGTGCGCCAATCACCTGCAGGATACGTGGGAGAGATTGGGCGCTGACGATAGGGCACGGGATTCGCGGGATCGGAAACGTATTCGCGATAGGCCTTGACCGGGTTCGCTTCCGGCTTATCGAAGGATAATGTGCCGTTGCAGTGCAAGTAGAGATCGGTCGCCTTCGCTTTTTCCGGCGGCCATGCGGCGTAGGTGTGCCAGGTGTTCGATCCGCTCTGGAATGTGCTGGCCTGCCACTGCGGCTTTTCGCCTTCGCCGTGAAGGTAGTAGCGGAAAAATGGCGCTTCAATAGTTTCGCGAAATTCGCGCGCGGTTTCGTGGCCGCCGAAGGGAATCAGGCCGATAGTATCGCCTTTCTGCGATTGCCACTCGCCGTGATACCAGGGCCCGGCGACGATGAAATTGGTGCGGTCGGGGTCGTGCTCTTCGGAGTGGCGAAAAATCTGCCACGGTCCCCAGGGATCCTCCTGATCCCAGAATCCGGCAACATTTAAGTTCGGAACAGTCGAGGCGTGCAACTGATTCACCCATGCTTCTTTCTTCCAGAATTCGTCGTAGTCGGGATGGTCGATGGTGGAATTCCAGTACGGAATCGAGCCGTGGAGATATTTGGCGTTGATGTTGGAAAGCGGACCTAGATTCAAATACCACTCATACGTATCGTAGGTTTCAAATTCGAAGTGCTTATTCTCGTTCTTGTCGGACTGCTCCATTACCGCGTACTCAAAGTCGTAACTTTCGCGCAGCGCGCCGTAGCGGTGGTCGTCGTCATTCATCCACTGATCGACGGGCGAGGCCTGTTCGCTAATGGCTTTCAGCGCGGGATGGGGATGGAGAAGAGTCAGCGCGGTAGTGAGGCCGTCATAAGAGACGCCGAACATGCCGACTTTGCCGTTGTTGTTGGGGACGTTTTTGATCAGCCAATCGATCGAGTCATAGGCGTCGGTGGTTTCGTTGGTAGCTTTTGGGTCGTTGAGATCGACCTGCGAAGAGAGATTGAAAACGCCTTCGGATTTAAAGCGGCCGCGAAGGTTTTGGGCGACAAAGATGTAGCCGTCTTTGGATAGTTCTTTCAAAGATGCGGGCATCTCGGTGGGCGACTTGCCGGGAACTCCGTAGGGCGTGCGGCGGAACAAGATGGGCAGCGGGCCTTTTTGATCGGCTGGGGCGAGGATTACTGTTTGAAGATGGACGCCGTCGCGCATCGGGATCATAACTTCGTGGTAGATGAAGAGTGGTCTGGCTTCGGGCTGCGCGGTCTGAGGTGGAGTTTGAGCAGCGCCGGAGATCAATATGACGAATAAGAAAGAAATGTAAGGCAGTGATTTCTTGAGATTAGTTTTCATGAGCGGGCGAAGTATAACAAAACGACACGCCTCTTCAACTAGTCTCTGAGGCTATTGAGTGATTTGAAATACCGTGCCGCAACCTGCTGGGCCGTTTTCGTTCTCACAGAAGCTGGCGCCGCCCTCCATCGTCGTGCCATAGACGTCGTTGCCTAGGACGAGTACGGGTGTTTGAATATCGGCTCCGTCGGCCCCGCCTGTAAAGCTGTGCAGCACCTGTTCTGTCCACGTGCCTCCTTGTGTTGGTGGGCTTACCTTAAACACAGTGCCGCAATAGTAATAGAGATTCCGCCCGCACGAATCCGGGCCGTTTTCGCTCGCTCCATAAAGGGCTCCCCCGCGGTCGAGTGCAAGCGAGGTTATCGGATTTAGGCTGTCTCCATCAAAGCCGCCGAAGGAATAAAGTATTTGTTCTGTCCAGGCTGCCGGTGCCGTCGGCGACCACTCCGCCAAACGGCTTGCTCCCATCGCTTTTGCCGCTGCTCTGGAAGGAGTGAATCACGGCCTCGGTTTGGGCGGTCGCGAGGTTTGTGCCGACGGGTATGAACATGGCAAGGCAAATAACGAGGGAAATCGGCAAACGGCGATTCATAGAGTGAAACCCTCCGGTTAATTGCAAGGCTAGGCACCGAAATGGCCGTGGGGCGGGCGAAGTCATCGTGTCGCACTTCGTACCTTCGCGCAACCACGGTGACCACAATGCGCCTGGCATTTGTGCAGTAGAGATCCTTCGACTGCGTTTCCGCCCGCTACGCGGACGGAAACTTCGCTCAGGATGACAGGCAGTTAACGTTCGACGAATTTAGCAAACATCTTTTCTGGGTCGATGGCGATGAAGATGCCGCGACTGCGGGCAAGGACTTCGCCTTTTTCGTTCATGATTTCGGCGGCGTTGACGTGAGTCCGTCCGCGCTTTTTGATTTCGCGGCCTTCGACGCGCAGCGGTTTATGCAGCGGCACCGGCTTCAGATACTCGACCGTCATTTCGCGGGTGAGCGCTACTACGTGGTGTAGTTTATTCACCTTGCCCATAGCATCGTCGAGGATGGAGGCGATGATGCCGCCGTGGCAGTGGCCGGGGGGTCCGCTATAGCGGTTGGAAAGGCGGAAGCGGCAGACGAAGGTTTGGCGGTCTTCATCGAGTATGAACTTCAGTTTCATGCCGTTGGGGTTGTCCTGGCCACAGACGAAGCAATTGTTCTTCTGCATTTTCAAATAACGGGTTTCGTGGCCGTGCGGTTTGAGCGGCATGGAGGGATTGTAACTTGTCCATGCCGGTTCATTCTGTCGACCGGAATTCTACTTCTCGCAAAGGGAGCGAGGTGCGGACCTCGTTTCTTATGAATCGGTACCGTTCTTTGGAATGAACGTCAAAGACCCATTTTTTCGTTTGAACAAATGGATCGGTACCCTAATGGGAGCCTTTCTTCCCTAGAGCGACGCGGGTTTCCAATTGAATCAAGGCGCTAACCTGTGATTAACTCACGAGGAGCATTTGTTCCCCCCTGCACCAGCGAAATCTAAAAACGACCGAGGAAGTACTATGCCGATAGCGGCTAAATGGCGACTCCAGTGGATGATTGTGCTTGCATGTTTCTTCGCGGCGAGTGGACTGGCGCGGGCTGCAAGCCAGCCCCATTATGTGGTTACGAACGATGATGTCGCGTTCCTGTTCGGAATTGGTGAAAATTCCTACACATTTTATGCCGTTGAAGCAAATGGAGCGCTGGGCAGGGGAATTCAGGTGGTGAGTTCGAATCCTGGTATTGGAGGCGGTTATTTCGGGGCAAACCGGCTGGCCTTTCTAAACAATGGCACGGAACAGTGCGTTTATGCCTCAGAGGCACTCGATGGCGACATTGTGGGAATCGACATAAACACATTGCAGCCGGGAAGCGCAGCCTTTGGTTCCGACACCGATTCGGGTTCGGCGAATGGCATCGGCGTAGTGATGAACACCCAATATTTGTACGCCAGCTTTTCGAGTTCCAATACAATCGCGACATTTCAGGTGCAATCGGATTGCACGTTGACCTTCATCAATGACGTGTCCGTAGTCGGATTGCAGAGCGGCTTTATCGACGGGATGGCGATTTCAGGAAATATTCTCGTTGCCACATATGGAGATGGTTCGATCGAATCGTTCGACATTTCCAATGGCACTCCGGTCTCGAATGGCGATTTGCAGAACTCATCGGGTTCGTTGAGTGCGAATTTCGCGACTTATCCAACTTCGGTCGAGGTTACGCAGGATGGCCATTTTGCATTGTTTGGCGACACGTCAACCTCTGACGTGGTGGAAGTCTCCGATATATCTTCCGGCAAACTAACGAAGACCGTTCCTTACAACCTCGGGCACGGAGTCAATTCGAGCAACATTCTGCTCAGTCCGGATGAAACTCTGCTTTACATCAGCAACACGCAGGGCGACAAGATTGCGGCAGCATTCTTTAATGCGAGCACGGGCAAGCTTACTTTTGGATGCATTTCGGGCAGCCTGAAGGGATATGTTGCGAACTGGTCATATCTGGGAAGTCTGGCTTTGGAAACGAACACGGGAACGGGCAGCGCGGTCTATGCGGCCGAGTTTGGGTTGGGTTCGGGCATTGCGATCGTGAACGTGACCTCGGCCAACGGGCAATGCACGTTGGCCGAGGCTTCGAATTCGCCGGTTGCAGACCCGAACACCTCGTCGTTGCTTTCGATCGGAACGTTTCCACCGAGAAGCTTTTAGTTCTGGCAATGAAAATTTTCAGGAGAGCGGAATCATGTCGAGGTTTGCAAAGGCAGCGCTAGGGGTAATCATCTTCGGAATCTCTTTGGCGGCAGCGGCGCAGTGTCCGCCGCGGCCGACCGCGGGAACCGTGGTGCAGGATGCGCTCAGCCTCTATTCGCAGAACGGGGTGTTAAATGCCGGATTGAACATGGGCTACTCCGTGGATACGTTCGGTTATACGCATTATTGCTACAAGTACGACACGGGATCGGGGATTGTGGAAGCACCCACGCTGCGATTGAATCCGGGCGATCAGCTTGTGCTGGGGGTGAAAGACAGTATTCCGGTGCCGGGCGCAGAATCGATGAGCAGCATGGATATGACTTCGTCGGGGACGCAGTGCGGCGATGGAGGAACGGCCACGCTGCAATCGACCAACGTCCATTTTCACGGCATGAACGTGCCCCCGATTTGTCATCAGGATGATGTACTGACGACGTTAATTCAGCCGGGAGCGCCGGCTTTTCAATACAGCATTCAAGTTCCCACGACTGAACCGCCGGGACTTTATTGGTATCACCCTCACGTGCATGGATTCACCGAGTTTCAGGTGAATGGCGGCGCTGCGGGGGCTTTGGTTGTGGAGGGAATGGAAAAGTATCGTCCCGAAGTGGCTGGATTAAAGGAGCGGGTATTTGTGATCCGGCAGCAGTATCTGGTGCCCTGGGTTCCGGGACCGTACGAGTTGACGATCAATTTTCAGACGACGCCTGCGTTGGGTGCCCCGGGCGCGCCAATCATTCAGGTGAATGCGGGAGAGAGGGAATTTTGGCGCGTGGCCAATGCCTCTCTGCAAGATTTTATGCCCTTGCAGGTGACCATCGACGGAATGGCGCAGCCGCTGGAATTGGTTGCGCTTGGACGGATATCCCTTGGCCGCGCCGCGAACAGAGACAACGATTCTGATTCCGCCCGCGGGACGGGCGGAATTTATCGTCCCCGGATTTTCCGCCAATCAGTCTCCGCAATTCGGCACGCTGGCTTACTCGACCGGGCCGACAGGCAATCCAGATGTGGCGCAGTTGCTGGCCAACATTCAGGTTCTTTCCAATGGCAACGCGAAGGGTTTGGTAAAGCCGAGGACGGTTGCTCCAAGCGCGAGTGCGAATGGTCTGAAGTTTGCAGGATTGAAAGATGCCGCTGTGACTACAAACCGGAAGCTTTATTTCTCGGAGGAATTCGGCGGAACCAATGGGCCGATCCAGTTCTATATCACGGTGGATGGGCAGAAGCAGCAGGTGTTCAGCCCGACGGAGAAGCCTGCCATTGTTACCCGCGTGGGAGCGGTAGAAGATTGGACGATCGAGAACCGCGCGCTTGAGACGCATGCGTTTCACATTCACCAGATTCACTTCATGATGCTGGAGGTGGATGGCAAGCCCGTCCAGGATCAGGATATGCGCGATACCATTGAAATCCCCTTCTGGGAGGGCAAAGGACCCTATCACAGTGTGAAACTACGAATGGATTTTCGCGATCCGACCATTGCGGGAACGTTTGTGTTTCATTGCCACATTCTGCTGCATGAGGATTTGGGCATGATGCACAAGATTCAGGTGTTACCGAATTAGTTCTTCCGGCCACTCACCCCTAGTTGTTTTGAACAATGTGAGAATCCTGCTTTCCTGCGGGGCCTAGGAAAAGCGGGTTGCCGCTTTTGCTCGGATCGAAAAGGATGCGTGAAGTGCGAAATATCATTAGGAGGATCGGTTGATGCGACGATTGCTGTACATTCTCTTGCTTGTTTTGTTTGCCATCACGTTGGCGGCAGTTGGATATGCCTTGAGTAGCTGGAAGGGATCGACGGTTCATGCCGCGCCGCCGCAGGATTCGCCAGATTATTCGGGGCGACTGGTTCAGGGGATGGTCCCGAAATCGTATGGGCGCGTAGCGGCGGTGATTCCCGATCAGATTGGAACCGGGCTGATCTTCGAGGATGGCGAAGGGACGATTCGCTTCGTCAGCATGACGGGAATGAAAGAGGGCGAGTTCGCGAGGTATGAGGGCGCGCCCACGCATGGCGGAATTCCGAAATCGTATGGGCATTTGGTGGGCGCGGTGGTGAATCCTACGGGAACGGGCTTAGTGTTTGAGGATGGCGCGGGGACGATTCGTTTTGTGACGATGACTGGAAAGATGGAGGGGGAGTTGACGCGGAAGTAAGCAGGTTCTTCGGTTCTGTTTGCTGGAGCGGACTCGGTCGGTCATTCTCTCATCTCTCGGCACTGCCGTGCCGGGGGCCTTCATATTCCATCGCTTCGCAAATTGTGTGCGCTTCAGTTTGCGGGCGCGCCGGTGGGGGGCTTGATCTGCATTGCCGGATCGCCCAACAGGTTATAGGTCTTGCGGACGGCGGTGTCGGTGATGCCGGTCTTCGCATTCACGACCGCTTCTCCTAATGTGAGGTGTGATTGGCCCATCGCTGCCTGAACTACCAGCTTATCCAGAATGGTTTGTGGCGTCGCTTGATTCAATCCGCTTGAGGCCAGTACCGCGACGGCGCCACCGTTCGGGGCCAGCATGAGAGTCACCGCCAGGGGCTGGTCGTAGACATCCTGGAAGAATCCATTCAGACAATCCATGATCAAAAAGACGGGCAGGGAATTGCCGTTGGTTAGCGCGCTGGCAGCGGTATTGTCGAAAAGATCGGAGCCAGACCACATATCTTCGGAGCCGTGTCCGGCGTAGTTGACCAGGACTTGGCCTGAGTTGATGCCGGCGACGATGGCTGCCGATGCTTGAGGGATGCCCATGGTGGTGGCGAAGACATCGGTGACTTGCATGGACTTGGGCAACTGCGCCTGCACGACCAGACTGTCTTGCGTGAAGTTTTCCGTGTCGTTTACGTCGGCGACCATAAGAGCTTGATCCGTCCAGGGTCCATTGGTCGATTGGCCTTCGTAGGCTGCGATTTTTCCGGCTACGAGTTGCGCTTCGGCCTCCGTGCTGACGGGGAGACGCCCTGTGGCGATGGTGGGCACGCCTGTATCGTTGAAGTCGGAGAACCAGCCATCGGAGGCGGTGACGAGACTTGTGGTTGGAATGATTTTTGTCGGCACGAAATCAAGATAGCCGAATCCGAGATAGTTGCGCGGATCCAGAGAAGCGCGTCCGTTCAGAAGCAAATACTTTGGTGTCGTCTGCCACGCGCGAACCGCGGTTTGCAGGAAGTCGCGGATGGCCAGAGGGCTGTGCTCGCCGAAGTTGAATTCATCGTAGAGTTCGTCGACGGGAATGATGGCGGAAGATTTGCCTTCAGCTTTGTGCGCCTGCGCGATGGGCGCAAGCACGTTGGCGAAGGCGCCCGCAGAGATCATGACGATATCGGTGCCGCTTTGCGCGCTGTGCCATTGCGAGGGGTGATTGGCGTGCGAGGCGGCCGTGGCTACGCGGTCGGCGGCCACAGCCATCAGCGTGTGTTGGGCTACAGATGAATCTGCGGACCACGGTACCTGGACTTGCGCTGTGTATCCAGTTTGCTGGCCTGGATTTGCGATTGTTTGTGCCGACAGTTGAACCGGCCGATCGGGATTGGTGATGTCGTAGATGCCGACCGTGGGTTGGCTAAAGCCGGAGATTTTGAGTTCGTCGCCAGCTCGGCCGGTGAACACAAGTTCGTCGGAGTCGGCGGAATAGAGATGGGGATAGCTAATGCGGATCGACTGCAGCAGGCTGTAATCGTATTCGCCATCCTGCGAGGTGAGTCTCGACGTTGTTCGAACCGTTCAGCAGCATACCCGGCGGAATTGTGACTTTCAGTTTGCCTTTGTCTTGTCCGGAGAAGGTTACGTCGCCGAGAGTTGCGCCGTTAAGGACAACGGTTACGTCGTGCGGAACCGCAAGAATGACGCCCTGGAGGACGACTTCGAGTTCGGGCGATATGGTTGAGTTTAGGTCGAGCTGCGAGACCTGGATGGTTTCGTCGGTCGGCGTCGAAGAGATGAGCGGGCCGAAGAAGTTGTTTCCGTTCGATGTAGTCAGAGCGGAGAAATAGGTTGTGTGCGGCGTCAATTCTACCGTGTAGTTGAAGCTCGCGGGCGGCAGGTTGGAGCCGCTGGAGGGTGGCAGGACTTGAATTCGCTGGCCGGGTGTTGATTCGGCCATTAAGAAGTAAACTCGCGTGCCGGTGTATTGGGTGTCGATGCCATGTCCGTAGAACGAGATGGTGGCTTGTGGACCAAAGCCGCCGGGGCCCGAAGTCGCGCCGGCGATTTCGATTGGCTGCTCGATGGCTTCGGCGTAGAGGTGCAGTTGCGCGGGATCGATGTTGGGATCTAGCCCTGCTTTGATCAACTCCGGTTGAGTGATGGTGTACCAGCCTTCGTGCTTTACGAAGATTTTGACGGCTGGGTGCGCGGCGATTTCGAATTGCTTCTTGTGTTGCGCAAGTGTGGGAACATTGCGCTGGGTGTTTTCCCGACGATGGCTTTGCTCGACTGCACTTGCACCGGTCGTCTGGCTCAGATGATTTAGCGTGGCCGATGCTGCGGGCAGAACTTCGTCTGTGTTCGATGCGCTGGATGGCGAGATGGGGCCGTGCAGCGTACGCATGCCGTTGGTATCTACATCCTCGAGCCAGTATTGGCTAGCGGCCGCGCCGGGCGTGGAATCGATCCATTGGTAAGTTTTGCCGGAATGCTTGGGGAGGGCGTTGCTCATCAGCAGGGCCGAGCCGGCGATCAGCGAGGAATTCATTTGGACTCGCTGGCCATTCTGCTCGCGGTAAACGTTGAAGCCCAGATTGTGGGCTTCCCCTCCGGTCTTCCAGACTAGAACGGCATGTTCCGCGCCCGATTTATCCTTCACGAGTTGGGCAGTGAACGACCGCAGTTTCACGCTGGTTGCGGCGGTAATGGTTTCGGTTTGCGTAGACGTGTTCGGCGAGGTCATCTGGTCGTCGATCACGCTGGCCGTATTGACGGCGACTCCGGGCGCGCCCGCGAGTGTAAGGATTGTGACTGTGGCGGTCGCGCCGTTGGCCATGGTTCCAAGCTGGCAGGTGACGGTGCCGTTTGCTTGAGAGCATGTTCCAGCCGTGGTAATTGCCTGGAGATACATGACGTCAGAAGGAAGCGGATCGGTCACGGTGACATCGGTGGCGCTTGCCGGGCCGGTGTTTGTAATCAGCAGGGAATAGGTGAGCGTGTCGCCGCTGGGGACGGAGCCGTTCGGCGTCGCGCTCTTTGCGATGGTGACGTTGGCGCTGCTGGCGTTGGCGACAGTGACGATCGCCGTGGCGCTGTTCGTCGTCAGGTTGGGAACGATGTTCGACGCTGTCGCTGTATCGGTTTGAGGGATGCTCGTGCCGGATCCGGTTGCCGCGTTCACGGTGACAACGAAAGTAAAGTTCGCAGTGGTGTTGGCTGCGAAGCTTGAGATCGTACAGGTCAGCGTGGCTAGCGTGCAGGTCCAGCCCGAGGTAGTGCTCAGAGAAACTGCGGTCGTATTGGCTGGAAGAGACTCGGTGAAGCTAACGGTAGTGGCGGCAGCGGGACCGTTATTGGTGACGCTTTGCGTATATGTAACGTTGCTACCCGGAGAGACGGAGGTGGGGGAAGCAGAGTTGGTTGTTACTAAATCGGCCTGGGACGAAGTTGCGACTACGTCCGCGGCCGTGGCTGCGTTGTTGGCCAGATTTGGATCCGAGGTCGAAGATGTCACGGTTGCGGTGTTATTAATCACGGTGCCCGCTGCGGTTCCCGTCGGGACATTCAAAACCACAGAGAAATTGGCGGTCCCAGCGGCAAAGCTGGCGTTAGTGCAGTTGATGGTTCCAGTGGCACCGGAGGCTGGCGTGGTGCAGGACCATCCGGCTGCAGGCGTAATCGCGTTGAATGTGGTTCCGGTCGGCGTGGTTTCGGTGAAGCTAACCCTGGTTGCCGTGCTGGGGCCGAGATTCTTGACGCTTTGCGAATAGGTGATCGTGCTGTTCGGCTGCACGGGAACTGGGTTGGCGATGTTCGTGACTTGCAGATCGGCCGAGGGCGAAACGTACACAGTAGTGGATGCGCTGTTGTTGCCGGAGTTGGGATCGCCGGTTACCGAGGAAGCGATTGAATCGGTTTGATTGATTGTTGTCCCGGATGCGGTTCCGGGGTTCACGGTGATAATGAAAGTGAAGTTTGCTGTGGTAGTGGCGGCGAAGCTCGAGATCGTGCACGTGAGTGAGCCCACCGTGCAGGTCCAGCCCGCAGGTCCGGTTAGAGACTGAGCGGTTGTGTTGGGTGGAAGCGTCTCTGTGAAAGTTACCGTGCTCGCGGCTGCGGGTCCGGCATTGGTTGCGCTTTGCGTATAGGTGATGTTGCTGCCTGCGGCGACCGGATTCGGACTGGCAGAATTCGTGACGCTCAGGTCGGCTTGCGTGGCTCCAGCAACGCCGACGACGACGGTCGCGTAATTGTTCACGGTATTGCTGTCGTGCGTGGTGGTGCCGACAATGGCCTCATCCGTAATTTGAGTTCCCGCAGTCACTCCCGAGCCGATCAGCACAGTTACGGTGAATGTGCTTGAGGCTCCCGGCGCAATGGTCGGATTGGTGCAGCTGATCGAGCCGGTAGTGGTGCAGGTCCATCCGGCTGGGGAATTCAAGGGCAGAACAAGAGTCGTATTCGTCGGAATCGCTTCGGTGAATGTTCCGCCGGCGCAGTTGCTGGGTCCGCTGTTGCTGACAATTTGGGTGTAGACCAGATCCTGATTGGCGGTGCCGTAGGTTGGATTCACCGTATTCGTCACGGAGAGATCGCATACCGGCAAGACAGGTGTCGAGGTCGAGGGATTGTTGTTGGCAGAATTGGGATCGGTCGTAGTGGCGGTAATTAAAGCACTCTCGCTGATTGGGCTCGCGGTGATGGTTGGCGCGACGTTGACCACGACAATGATGTTCGCCGAAGCGCTCAATGCGAGACTGGCTGCGGTGCAGGTAATCGTTCCGGTTGCGCCGACCGCTGGAGCGGTGCAACTCCAGCCCACCGGAGAGGAAACGGATGCGAATGTAGTATTCGCGGGCACTGCCTCGGTGAAAGTGAGATTCGACGCCGCTGCCGGACCGTTGTCGGTTACGGTTTGAACGTAGGTAATGTCGTTGCCGGGGTAGACAGTCAGCGGCGTGGCTGCGGTCGACAATGCCAGATCGGCTTGTGTGTTGTTTGCAGCGACTACATCTGTGGCTACGGCGGAGTTCGCGCCAAAGGCTTGATTGCTGGAGTTCGCCGTGGCGGTATCGGTAATAATGGTTCCGGCAGTGACGGCCGCATTCACTTTGACCACGAATACAACAGTGCCACTCGAACCCGCTGGAGCGGCGGCAGCGGTGCAGGTAGTGGTTCCGGTTGAACCTACTGTCAGGGTCGGAGTGCATGTGGTACCGGTTGGAACGCTGAGCGAGACGAAGGTTGTGTTCGCGGGGACAGTTTCGACGAGAGATGGATTATTCGCGGTGCCAGTGCCCACGTTGGTAGCGATCTGGGTGTAAGTAATGTCGCTGCCTGCCACCACCGGGTTCGGCGAGGCGACGTTGGTGACCGTCATTTCCGCTGTCGAACTTCCTCCGACAACTGTAGAGGCGCTCGCGGTATTGTTGGTGGAAACGGGATCTGTGACCGAAGAGCTGGCGGTTGCAGTGTCGGTGATTACCGTGCCGTTTGCCAGGCCGGTATTAACTTTCACAACCATCGAAAAGCCAGCGGTGCCGCCGCTCATGGTGAGCGCGGTACAGACGACATTTCCCGTGCCGCCGACGGGCGGAGTGGTGCAACTCCAGCCGGAAGGGGCAGTGATCGAACTGAAAGTTGTATTGGCCGGGACGGCTTGGACTATCGTCACGTTATCGGCGGCGCTTGGACCGTTGTTGGTGAGCACCTGAGTGAACGTCAGATTGCTGCCCGCCGTGACTGGATCGGGCGAGGCGACGTTGGTGACGGCGAGGTCGGCGCTGGAGACAACGTTCGCTACATTGGTAGAAGTGTCGTTCGTCAGATTGATCTCACCACCGCCGCTCACGAGCGCGGTATTGGTTTCTGTGGCGGGAGCGGTCTGAAGCACGCTAGTGGCAACCGTGATGGATGGGAAGCTGCTGGCTCCGGGCAGCACGGTGGCGTCGGTACAGCTGACAGTTTGCGACGCGACCGAGCAGGACCATCCTGTACCGGAAGCGCCGGTAGGAGTGAGACCGAGTGGAATCGTATCGTTCACGGTGACAGTGGCGCTAGTCGGTCCGTAAGGGCTAATGTTGGACGCCGTTAGGGTGTAATTGGCAGTGGCTCCGCGCGTGAAGAGACCTGAGCTGCTCTTGAGAACGGTCATGTCAGGCGTGCAATCTGCGCCAGACTGGGTGCCGGAGGTTTGGGTGATGCTTGCGTTGGTAACGCTGGAACCTGCGGTTCCTGAGGTTGCGCCGTAGGGAACTCCGGGATCTTCCGTGGTGCCGTTCGCCCCGCCGCTGACAGTGAGGCTGGCCGGAGTTCCGGAAACGATGACAACTCCACCACCGCCGCCACCACCGGGGCCGTGACGATTGCCAAGAGTAAAAGGCTCCGATCCCCAGGCATCGCCGCCCGCTCCTCCATTGGCTTGCAGTGTGAGACCTGCCTCGCCGCCGTTGGCTGAGAGAACTACGATGCTGCCTCCTGCACCAGCGCCGCCGCCGCCATCATTGGATGTGTTGTTGTATGCACTGAGGCCGTTCGCGGTGAGGGTCGCTGTGCCGCTCAAAGCGTAAGCACGAATGATAATGATTCCGCCGCCGGCCGCTCCGCTGGAGGCCTGATTGTCACCATTGGAGTTGTTTCTTGTACCTGCCCCGCCGCCGCCGCCCATGACCACGCGGTTGACGGTTGCAGGAAATGCAGCTCCGCCTTCTCCACCGTCGCTAAGATTCGCGTCCCAGGAATCTCCGCCAAAACCGCCGGCGCCACCATTGCCGCCGCCACCGCCGCCTGAGTTCTCGTCGTTCCCTGCCGTGGTCTTCGTGGCCGGGTCGGCATCAGTACCGCCGCCGCCGGCATTGCCCGGCGCGCCGCGAGCCATGCTGCCATCCAGGGTTGCGGTGGCCGTTCCGGCCTGCGCAACTCCGCTGGTGTTCGAGAGAGTCAACGTGGTGGCTGTGGACGCAGTCGACGTGAACCTGCCGTTATTCGCCGCATTGCCAAAGCCTCCGACGACGAACGTGTAACCGGCCCAGGCGTTCCCCGCGCCGCCTGTAATTGTTCCTGTGTAAACCGTCGTGGTTCCGTTGCCGTTGGCTACGGAAGTGAGATTGAATTGTCCGTAGGAACCGCTCGGATATCCGGTGCCAGTGGAAACCGGCTCCATCGTGCCGGAAACCGATTCCTCAAGCCATGCCGGCGTTCCGGCGATGCCTTCGCCTTTAGGTGCATCCCAACCGGCCTGGCCGTTGCCAGTTCCACCGGCAGCGGCGTAGGTGGCTGGAGCCCACTGGACGAAATCCGTAGTCGTGGGGAGAATTGGCGGAGCGGTGGCGGGTATGCCGCTCATCTGCAGGCCTGCACCACCTCGGAATCCAAGACCGTCCATCACGACCGTGGCGCCATTCAGAGTCAGCGTCGAGGAGGTGTCGAGCGCCAACACGCCTCCCGTAGATCCATTCCATGCGGGAGCGGCCAAGCCGCTCGCAGCCAGGGTCGCGGTGGTGTACTGCGGAACCACAATGACCTGAAATGTGCTCTGGCCTTTTGTACCTGTAGCAGCTGCGGCGTCGTAGCCGAAGACCAGACCACCGCCTCCCCCCGAGCCGGTGAGGTTCAGCGTGCCGCCGCCGACGGGAACGGTGTTGGTAGCTGTGACATATTCAAAGTTGCCAGTATTGTTCAGCGCTGAGAACCCCTGGCCGGTGCTGCCGTTGCCGTATGTGACCGTGTCGGAAGTAGTGATGCTGGCATCCTGCATCTGGATGACAAGGAGAAGATTGCCTGCGGCGATGGCGGCAGGAGTTCCGGCAGGGCCGCCAGTTGCCGGGCCCAGAGTGATTGACTTTGCTCCTGCAGCTACGCTTACGCTACCCGGATAGTAGGAGTTCACCGTTCCGGTCAAAGGAGAACTTGCCGGACCCGCTTGTCCAACGTTAGCGCAAGAAGCGGACTGCACTGTGGCAACAGCCGTGAATGAATTATTTCCGGTGTTTGGGTCGGGCGGCGTGTTTGAATCCGAAACCGACGCAGTGTTGGCAAAGGCTCCCGAGGTGGCTGCCGTTTCCACCACGACAACAGTCGCGGTTGCGCCGCTGGCAAATGGGGTTGGAAGCGTGCAGGTGATGGGATTGGTCGTGGTGACGCACGTCGTTCCGGCACTCGGAGTGACGGAATTGAGCGTCATGCCTGCAGGGAGAGCATCGGAGAGCTTGACGGTATTGGCCGCTGACGTCCCGTTATTAAAGACTGTGATCGTGAAAGTGGAGCTTTGGCCCACAAAAACGGCGCTGCCGACGGTTGTGCTCACAGCGATGTCGGCGACGCTGGGGTTGATCGAGATCGCACCCTCCGACCAGTTGAAGGTGCCATTGGTGGTGGCCGTTCCGTTAGCGGCAAATTGCCGGGTGCCTCCCGCATTGTTGAGCGTCAATGTTGTCGCGGTGGATGCTGTGGCCGTGAAGGTACCGTTGTTAGCGGCGTTCAATCCTGCCACCACAAAGCTATCGCCAACGTAGCCGTTGCCGCTGCCGCCGGTGATGGTTCCGGTGTAAACGGTGTTGCCGCCCGCCGAATTGGCTACGGAGGTAATGGTGAGGGCGTTATTGAAATATTCGGCGATGGGAACGCTCGGTGCGCCCGCCCTTGAACTGGCTGTGCCGACGATGTCCTCGGTTGCGATTGGGGTTCCGGAAGTTAGGTTCCACTGCTGCGTTTGCGGCGCCTCGATGGTGACGGCTCCGTATCCCACGGCAAGTGTGTCAAATACCATCCCGTTGACCACGCTGGGCGCGGTCAGGCTCGAACTGCACTGATAATTTCCTGTGGCGCTGCTCGCCACGCAGCCTGCCTGCTCGCCGCTGGCGGAGGTGAAGGTGCCGAGCGGGACGGTCTGATCGACATCGGTGAAGACGGTGGCACCTGCGACCACCCCGATTGTCGTGGCCGTCGGAATATTCACGGAAACGACAATCGACAAATTCGTGCCCGACGCCGGGTTGAGCAGATACCATTGTTCAACGCGCCGCGTGTTCGAAGCATCGTTTTGC
This sequence comes from uncultured Acidobacteriaceae bacterium, assembly GCA_963734675.1. Lineage (GTDB taxonomy): Bacteria > Acidobacteriota > Terriglobia > Terriglobales > Acidobacteriaceae > Sulfotelmatobacter. The sequence continues at coordinate 273,683 of CAVTHZ010000008.1, read as the reverse complement.
GCGCCGACGCGGGTCAACGCGACGCCGCCATAGGTGACTCCGGTAACTGCGGCCGCGGTGCTGTTGGCGATGTTCATCGAAACGCCGACCAGCAATGCACGGTTGGCGGTAGCGGTGGTGCTATGAGTGAAGGTGAGAGTTTTTGTGCCCGCGCCGGTAAGGTCTGCCGAGCTGCTGGTGCTGACATCGGTATCGACGGCGACCTGAGCACGGAATTGCGTTGTCGTGAAAAAGAATAGGAGCAGTATTGCAGTGAGAAGAGTGGTGCTCTTAGAAATACCCACTTTGCGCAGGAGTTTGCCCGCCAAGTACTGGCCACGCGCTGCGCCCCGCAGCAGCTTGCCACGAATTCCTTTTAAATTTGCCCGCACGATTTTCTTTCCCAGCCTCACTTCTTTGGCGAGGACCACGCCCAGAATTTGGTCGGAGCGAACCGGCGAATCGTCATGCTGACTGCAATCGCCGCGCGTAATGAATGAATCCTCATGATGGTTTGCAAATACGAGGCGATGAACCCTGAATCCGCTATGACCTTTCGTAAGTACGATATCTCCCTTACGTAATTTGCTCACGATTACGGGAGTAACAATGACAACCTCACGGTCACGAATGACGGGGTACATGCTGGAGCCGCGGGCCTCGAAACGGAGGGCAAGACCTTGGCTTAGAAGCTCGCGGGCGAGGGTTTCGAAGGCGGGAGAGTCGGGGTGGGGGTCAGGCATTCAGCCTGCTAGTCATTGAATTGCTGGATTTTTTCTACGGCGCGTGCGTCGGGTTCGAAAGAATATCGATAGCAGGGAACCGATGAAACGAGTTGCTCAAGGAAACTCAAGGCGTTCTCGATGTACTCATGCCGATGAAAGGGGACGAAGGCGCGGGCGAAGAGTTCGCCGACGGCTTCACTGCGCGAGAGGCGCGTGATCACGTTGCCGTGGCCGTGTTCGAGGACGAAGATGCGCGTTAACGGCGCGCTGTTGGGCGAGGCGAACATGGCTTCGCCGTGCCAGGGTGTGCCGTACATGCGCATTTGGGTTGGTCCGGCGGGGCCGTCGCGGCCATCGTCGTAGCGGACGATGATGCGGTCGTCGCTGAGAACCTCGACTTCTTCGCGGGTGGTCCAGAGGCGCGTGGTGGTGCTCTTGCCAGCGCCGGAGTGGCCGACGAAGAGATTGGCTACACCGTTGGCGCGGACTATGCCGGTGCCGTGGAGTTCGATGGCGCGCTCCTGGGTTAGGCGGTGCATGATTAGGAGTTCGTCGAGGGGGTATTCCAGCGGATGCGGGCGTGCAGGATAAGCAAGATATTCTTCGCTCATCTGGAGTGTAGCGTGCCGGCATTTATCGTCGATGTGAACCCTGCGATAGGGGCGCTCACCGAGGGTCGGCACATTGAAATCAAATCTCAAACGCTGCTTCCCGTCAAACAATCGCCACACGGACCCCGAGTCAAAAGCTATATTTCCGGCTTGCTCTCGGATTTCGTCTATCCATTCGACTTGAATATCTATATCAGCAGTGCGGGAAGGAATTTGAAATGGTTCCAACAATGGGGGAACGTCGATGCTGCCACGGAGCTCAACCGAGATTCCCCCGATCGAAACCCAGATGCAAGGGCTGTCCTGCAGATCTGACGTAGCTGTCAACATCGTTTCAGAGGACCAAAACTAGCGCACTCCCAATGCACGAGATTCTCATGACCCCGAGTTCTGGCAAGTGATGCCGCATATACCGGCGGCCGGATTTCCGCCTTGTCCCAGGATCTTGCAGGCTCCCAGAACTGCTTCCTCTGGGCGCAAGCTGATTGTGGTCAGCCGGGGCGGCTCATATTTTTTTTGGATTTCGCCTTGTTCTGGTCGGTACACTACTTGGCCTCCTACCAATCTCTTCATCAATGCCCAAGACAGCTACCGCAGCTTCCCGTAAGTACGCTGGCATTGTTTAGTATGGGAAGCACCTGCTGTGGGCCAGCCCAGCTTTCCACGTCGATTTCATGAGCGCTGATGCGGTGCGCCGACTCGATTATCGCTGGATGCTCACTGCCACCTGAGCAGAATTCGCAATCCCCATGCTCAGGCACCTCGACCCCAATTACTGCAGCTCGCAGGTGTGCAGCATGACAGAGGAATGCCACAGGTGATTCCTTGTCTCCATTTTCTAATTCGCCATTCGCAGGACACATTCCGCATAGCGACTGAATCCGGCAGCGGACGCATTTAGTAACCCGCGTCCTCTTTTGGTTTCTCAGTTGGAACAAGGCTCCTTCCCAGACGATCCTGACGCCTTTCTCTCGGACGTCATATGTATCCTGTTGCGAAACCACGCAGATGCCCATCTCGCCGTAGGCATTGATCGCAAAAGCGTTGTTCCCAGAGCCACAGAAATAGACATTCTCGCTCCGAGAATGCGGTACACCTTTTGCAGTTTTTTCAAGTTCGTTGTTCGCCAGCCTGAGATATTCGCTCTTTCCTAAGGGAGCGTGCATGTCCAGCGCTACAACCTCTTCAGGGCTTAGCCGAACCGCTAGTGGGCTTTGCGAACAATCGATACGAGGATTAATCTGACCATCAAAACTGAAGTCGACCCCCAGTTCCTCCTCCGCAAATTGCTTCATGGAGAACACTTCATGCTTATTGATGCTCGTTGCTACCGTTTTGAGTTTCAGCGGCAGATTTCTTTCCTTCAGCAGCTTGATTCCGCGCAGGCAGCGGTCGTAGGAGCCTGGGATCATCGTCAGGGCTTCGTAGGTTTCGCGGGTGCGGCCGTAGAGAGTAATTTCGATGGCGAAGGGCGGCCATTCGAGAAGATAGTCGGCGATCTTTTCCGTGATCATTGTGCCGTTGGTGAACAGCGTGATTAGGAAGCCTTTTTTCTTGGCGTAGGTGTAGATCTCCAGAAAATCTTTGCGCGCGAAAATTTCGCCGCCGGTGTAGAGCAGCCAGAAGCAGTCCATTTCGACCAGTTCGTCGAGCATTTTGAAGTGCTCTTCCGTCGTCATTTCGCGGCGGCGGGCTTCCTGGTCGCCCATGGGGAGATTGTTGTAGCAGTGCTGGCATTCGAGCGGGCAGCGGCGCGTGACTTCGATGGAAACCTGCATGGGCACGCGCTTGCCTGCTTGCCTCTCGTGCAGGTCTGCGCTGAATTCGCCGTAGCTCAGATTATCCATCTGCTTTTTCGAAACTCCAGCGGCTAAAGCCGCGTTTCTACCTGAGATCTTTCGCCACGCCTGAAGTCATGCCCGGATACGAATCCATCGGACGAGACCCCAGTTTTGCGAATTTCGATCAGACCTGCATTAATCGCGTCATTCAGAAACTGCCTGACATCGTGCTCAGCTTGCTCGGACTCTACGGCGTATTCGCGATCAATAGCGTTGACCAGATCGGCGAAGCTTTGCGGAGATGCGAGTGACTCCCAAAGCAGGGTTCCGCTTGCGTTGAAGCTGTAGATGGATGCGAGGTCCCCGACTTTTCCGCGCACTGGAACGATTAGAGTTTCTCCAGCGATTCGCCGCGAGACGACTGATTGCGATCGGATGTACAAATCGACCAAGGCGCGCGATTCCTGTTGAGATTTTGGTGTTTGAAGGGCCGCTTCCACGGGCACTGTATCCATAGAAATCTGGGCTCAAGACCTCTCTTTGGATTACCGCAGAATATTGACTGGAAAGCAATTAGGCGTTTGCCAGGGGTATTCGAGTGGTTATCAATCGTGCTGGGTCGCGAACCTGCCTTGATGCGGCAACCGATGCGACCGGCTCGACCCGTTTTTCAGAAAAATGGGCCGCCAAAAACGAGCGGCTCCGGGTCAAAATGTTTTTCCGCGTCTCGAGTTCGATGAAAAGTCTCTGAATGACACTCTAGTAATCATCGGATCTGCCGAAGGTTGGTTATGATCGAGGCTGTGCTTCGATGAAAAAGCTCAAATTTCTCGTTTCTCTCACCAATAACGACAACGACTATCAACAGGAGCAGGCGGCTGCCGCACAGAACGCGGCGCGGCGGCTGGGAGTTGAGATCGCTATTGTTCACGCGAACAATGACGCCGTGACGCAGAGCCAACAGTTGCTGCAACACATACAGGGCGACGCGGCAATGCGTCCCGATGGCATTGTGTTCGAACCCGCGGGAGGAACGGGATTTCCGCAGGTGGCGCGCGCGGCTGCGGCAGCAGGAATTGCGTGGGTTGTGCTGAATCACGAGGCGGAATACATACAGGAATTGCGCCGGACTTATCACGTACCGATTTTTTCCATCAGCTCGGATCACGTAGAAGTTGGCAGGATCCAGGGAAAGCAGTTTGCTGCTCTCTTGCCGCAGGGCGGCACTGTGCTCTACATCGAGGGCCCGAACAACAGTTCGGCAGCACGCGAACGAACTGTGGGGATGAACCAGGCGAAGGCTGCGAACCTGGAAGTGAAAACACTACGGGCGAATTGGACCGAGCAGAGCGCGCAGCGGGCGGTTAGTTCATGGCTGCGGCTCCGCACATCGCAAGAGGCGAAAATCGACCTGGTCGGGGCGCAGGACGACAGCATGGCGGCGGGCGCGAGAAAAGCTTTTACGGAATTGCCGGAAAAACAGCGGGAGCGATGGCTGCGAATTCCTCTGACTGGCTGCGATGGCTTACCGAAGACCGGGCAAGCGTGGGTGCGAAATGGTTTGCTGGCAGCGACGATCTATATTCGTCCGAATACGGACCTGGCGTTGGAAATGCTGACCGAAGTAGTTCGCACCGGCGCGCCTGCGCCCGAGCATAAGTTGACTCAGCCGCAATCGGTGCCGTCGATTGAAGAATTGGTGGCGCGAACCGCCCGCTCGGGCGGGGGAACCATGCATACGTCTGCCGGCGTGTAAACCGAGGGTTTTCGCCGAGCCCGGCTCTTCTTCACGCCTCGCGACGCTCTCTATCGCTTCCTGGTCACTCGATGTTTCAAGGGATCCTTTTCTGCAATCGATCGAGTCGCGCGCTAATCTTTCTATTTCACCGTGACGCCACACAGTGACGGCGCTATGGCCAAAGCAGTAAAATTGCCGTTCTATGCGGCCTGGGGCGACCGGTTCATGTTCATCGCCGGCGCAGTGTGACTCCGCGACGAGAGGCAATAGATATGGCAGATAACCGCGACCGAGGCAAAGTAACAACTGCCGAGACCAGCGAGGCGCAGATTGCCGTTCACTGGCGCGAGGAAGAATATTTTTATCCTTCGCCGAAGTTCGTAGGCCAGGCGAATCTGACCGATCCTGACATCAACGAGCGTTTCAGCGAAAAAAACTTTCCGGAGTGCTTTCGTGAATACGCAGACATGTTGAGCTGGGATCAGTACTGGCACACGACGCTCGATACCGGTGATCCGCCGTTTTGGAAGTGGTTCGTCGGAGGGAAGCTGAACGCTTGTTACAACTGCGTCGACCGACATCTTGAGAAATACAAGAACAAGGCTGCGCTGATTTTTGTTCCGGAACCTGAAGGCGAGCCTACCGTTGCGGTCACATACCAGGAGTTGTATGTCCGGGTGAATGAGCTGGCGGCTTTGTTGCGCGATCTTGCGGGATTGAAAACCGGAGATCGAGTGACGATTCACATGCCGATGATTCCGGAGTTGCCGATTACGATGCTGGCTTGTGCGCGACTGGGCGTGATTCATTCCGTCGTATTCGGAGGATTTAGCGGCGAAGCCTGCGGGCGGCGCATCGCGGATTCCGGCAGCCGCGTGTTGATCACGGCGGATAGTTATTACCGCGGCGGAAAATTAATCGATCACAAGGCGAACGTGCAGATTGCGGTCGACGCCGCGAAAGAAGAAGGCCAGGTTGTCGACAAGGTTCTGGTTTGGAAGCGATATCGTGAAAAGTATGGATCGGCGGCGCCGATGGTTGCTGGGCGCGATTATTTTCTCGACGACGAGCTGTCGAAATTCGCCGGACAAATTGTGAAGCCGATTTCGATGGATGCGGAAGCGCCGCTGTTCCTGATGTACACCAGCGGCAGCACGGGAAAGCCGAAAGGCTGCCAGCATCGCACCGGCGGATATCTCGCCTTTGTGACCGGAACTTCAAAGTATTTTCAGGACATTCATCCCAACGATGTTTATTGGTGCATGGCGGATATCGGTTGGATCACGGGCCACTCCTATATTGTTTATGGACCGTTGGCGCTTGCGGCGACGAGCGTCTTGTACGAGGGTGTGCCCACTTATCCTGACGCGGGGCGCGCATGGAGAATTGCGGAGCGGCTCGATGTGAACATCTTCCACACCTCGCCAACGGCGATTCGCATGTTGCGCAAGTCGGGTCCGGACGAGCCCACGAAGTACAACTACCACTTCAAGCACATGACGACCGTAGGCGAGCCGATTGAACCGGAGGTTTGGCGCTGGTATCACGACATGGTCGGCAAGGGCGAAGCTGTGATTGTGGATACCTGGTGGCAGACGGAGACTGGTGGATTTTTATGCACGACGAAGCCGGCAATCGATCCCATGAAGCCGGGCAGTGCAGGGCCGGGAACGCCGGGAATTTATCCGGCGATCCTGGATGAAAATCAAAACGAAGTTTCCGCCGGCTCGGGAAAAGCAGGGAACATTTGTATTCGAAATCCGTGGCCCGGGATCATGCAGACGATCTGGGGCGACCGCCAGCGCTTCGTCGATCAGTATTACAAAAAATATTGCAAGAATCCGCAGAGCAAGGATTGGCATGACTGGCCATACTTTGCCGCTGATGGAGCGCTGCTGGCTTCCGATGGATATTTGCGAATTCTGGGCCGCGTGGATGATGTCATCAACGTTGCCGGGCATCGGTTGGGGACGAAGGAAATTGAGTCCGCATGTTTGACTGTGCCTGAAGTGGCTGAGGCGGCGGTCGTCCCTGTTGTAGACGAAGTGAAAGGCCGCGTGCCGGAAGTTTATGTTTCTCTGCAGCCGGGCGTTAAGCCTGGCCCCGAAATCGCCGACAAGGTTACGAAGACGATTGAGACCATGATCGGAAAAATTGCGCGGCCCAAGCGGGTTCACATCGTTCCGGATATGCCAAAGACGCGGTCGGGCAAACTGATGCGGCGAGTGCTGGCGGCAATTTCGAACAATCTAAGCACGGGCGATATTACGACGCTGGCGAATCCGGATGTGGTCGAGAGCGTGCGGCAGATGGTGCAGGGCAAAGAGGCGGTCGCGGTGAAGGATGGCCCGGAAGATGTGAAGCAGTTTGGAGGGAACGAGTGAGGCGGCCGAAGACAGCGCCGGAGATAGCGCCGAAGATAGCTCAAGGGGGACCGTTTGGCCGACGCTCGTAAGATTTCTCCCGCGCTCAGGAAACGCGCAGCCCGGATCAAACTGCTGCTGATGGATGTGGATGGCACGATGACCGATGGGGGCGTCATTTTGCTCTCACAGAACGATGGCACAGCGCTTGAGATCAAGACTTTTGATGCGCATGATGGCCAGGGGCTTACTCTGGCGCATACTGCGGGCTTAAATACCGGTTGCATTACTGGACGCGAGAGTCCAGCGCTGCTTCGCCGCGCGCAAGAGATGAAAATGGATTTCATCTACATGAAACAGGCGCTGAAGATGCCGGCATACGAAGAAATTCTAGGCAAGGCGGGGGTTGTCGATTCCGAGACCGCGTACATCGGCGATGACCTGCCCGACATTCCTTTGATGCGGAGGGTTGGTTTGGCCGTGGCTGTCGGGGACGCGGTTGTGGAAGTGAAAAAAGTCGCTCACTATACGACGCGAGCTTTAGCGGGACACGGAGCCGTGCGCGAGACGGTTGAGTTGATTCTTAAATCGAAGGGCATTTGGGAAGAGATGATTGATAAGGCGCGGGCGTAAGTGGCTCTTCGCTTGGCCGGACCGATGCGGCGTCCGGCTCCTCACGAGTTGTGCATGATTCTCTTACCGGCACAACGCTGCGCCGCCGGCTATTCCAGCGTCAGCACCGTAGTGGGCGGGAACTAGCGGCACTTCCTGGCAGTGCGTGTTCACGCACCACTTGGGAAGATTGTCCCGGATTTCATCGAAGAATGGGCGCAGCATGGCTCCGGCGCCGCCTCCAATAATCAGAACGTCCGGATCGAGCAAGTCGATCATATTACCCAGCCAGATTGTCAGCAGCATCGCGGTCTCGTGCAGAACTTCTTTTGCCAACGCGTCTCCAGCGGTGTAGGCCCTGGCAATCATTTCGCTGGTGATGCGGTCGGGACATCCACCGGCGAAATCAAGAATTGCAGATTGCTTTCCCGCCCTTATTTTGTCGGCGGCACGCCGGGCGATGTAGGGTCCGGCGGCGAAAGCCTCGATGCACCCCAGCTTGCCACACCCGCAACGCGGGCCGTGATAATCGATCGTGGTATGGCCGCCTTCGCCAGCGGCGCCGGTGCGGCCGTGATAGATTTTTCCATCGAACACGATTCCCGTGCCGATGCCAGTGCCGATGGTGGCGCAGATCACCGTGTGGAAAGCGCGTCCCGCGCCCCACAGCGCTTCTGCGAGCGCTGCGGCGTTGCCGTCATTGTCGACTTTCACGCGCAGGTTATAAACCTTCGAAACCTCAGCGGCGAGAGGGAAGTTGCGCCAGCCGGGTAGGTTGGGAGGATTTACCACAACGCCAGTCCGCGGATCGAGCGGGCCGGGAGCACAGATGCCAATACCAGCGATCGAAGAAGCCACTGCAGCATGCTCTTGCGCTGACTTTATGGAATCGATGGCCGAGATGACAGCAGCCAAGCCGGCGTTCGCGTCATTCGCGACCATCGGAGTACGGGTCTGGTAAATGATTTTCCCATTGGCGGTGACGAGCCCGGCGGCCACTTTTGTGCCGCCGATATCCACTCCAATGAAATGCGCGTCATCACGGACCTGCGTCATGCGATTGGCATCACGCGCCCGATAGTCGTCGCGGACTCCGGCGCGATTCCTTGGATGTGATTCAATTTTTGGTGGCGAGACCGTGGGTTCAAGTCTGGCTCTTTGCCAATGGTAAACTAATTTCAGCCAGGATGGGCGCGTAGCTCAGTTGGTAGAGCAATGCCCTTTTAAGGCATGGGTCGAAGGTTCGAATCCTTCCGCGCTCACCATTTCGGCTCCGGTTTCACCATTCTGCGAATCGGACAATAATAATCTTGAAAGAGGAAGGTCTGCTGGAGCGCGAGTGCTCGTCGTTCTTGCGGCTGCCACGTTCAGTACACTGAACTAGGAAGCCTCGCATTTGGAAAGGAAAGCTGGCCATGAAGCAGGTTGCTTGCTATCGGCGCTTCAGCCCTGGAACGCAGCCGGCGCTCCTGCATGAGCCGTATGTGTCGTCGATAAAACGGGCGCCGTCCCAGCCGCTGGTACGCATGCCGCAGACGTTATCAGAGGTGACCGGTCCCGTGTTCACGCCGGAAATTGTGGGCAAGGCTTGCGCTGATTTGACACATCAGCAGTCGGGCGAACCGTTGGGCGAACGCATTATTGTAAGCGGCAGCGTGCTCGATGAGGCAGGACGTCCGCTGCCAAATACGCTGCTCGAAATCTGGCAGGCGAATGCGGCAGGACGCTATTTCCATTCGATTGATCAGCACCATGCGCCACTCGATCGGAATTTTGCGGGCCGAGGTCATGCGCTTACGGATTCGGAAGGGCGCTACCGTTTTGTGACGATCCGGCCGGGCGCATATCCGTGGCGCAATCATTCCAACGCCTGGCGACCAGCGCATGTGCATTTTTCAGTGATGGGACCTGCGTTTGCCACCCGGCTTGTGACGCAAATGTATTTTCCGGGCGATCCGTTACTGGCATTTGATCCGATTTTCAATTGCACGGCCGATGAATCGGCGCGCCAGCGGCTCATTTCTATCTTTGACTGGAAAACCACGATTCCGGAAGAAGCTCTGGGCTTTCGCTTTGATATTGTCTTGCGGGGCCGGGAGGCTACTCCCATGGATGGACGCTGGTAGCCATGAGTCTCCAGGCGACAACTTCTCAGACCGTTGGCCCATATTTTACGATCGGTCTCGAGCCGCTGAACCGAACTCAGATTGCTCAGCCCGGAATCGAAGGGGAGAGAATTACCATCGAGGGACAGCTCTTCGATGGCGAGGGACAGCCGGTGCCCGATGCACTGCTTGAGACGTGGCAAGCCGACGCGAAGGGACGATACATTCATCCGGAAGACTTTCAGGGCGAAGCTGGCAAGATGGAATTTTTCGGTTTCGGCCGAATCCCCACTGACGAAAATGGCCGCTTTCGCTTTACGACGATAAAACCGGGGCCTGTGCCGGGGCCTGAAGGAAGCACTCAGGCTCCGCACATTGTGGTCTCGATTTTTATGCGTGGCCTGCTTACACGTTTGATCACACGAATCTACTTCTTCGGCGAACCGCGTAATGAAGAGGATTACGTGTTGAACCTCATTGAACCCGCTCGACGTCGCACGCTGATGGCAAGGCCCGCGAATGAAGACAAGAACGTCTTGATCTGGAATGTGAATCTGCAGGGTGAGAGCGAAACGGTATTCTTCGATTGTTAGTCTTTCACGCTTCGAAGGCTAGATTTTGAAACCTGCCTTAAGCCCTCTGTAGTGGGCTACTTTGAACTTTTGTCGTTTTTGTGCGCTTCGTAATGTCCCATCGGATCATCTTGCGCCCAGCGATAATCTTCTTCTTTGGCTGTAGGAAAGCGTGCCTTTAGTCGCGAAGCGATGCCGCTGACCTGTACCGAGATGAGCAGAAGCAAAACGGCTATTCCCGCCAATAATCCCACTAGAAGGCTAAAGTCATCATGTGTCATGCCGCTCTTTCCGCCCTCCGCTGCTCGTAGGATCCCCAGAGCGCAACTAAATTCTCTACGCTCCACAGCCGATCCGTCACGCCCGCGGCCATAGCTGGGGACATGCGAAGTGTACGATCAATCTTGATCAAATTGCAGACAAAATAGTTCAGAGCCGTGGCAGCGGCATGGTTCGCCAGCTTGCGCGAGAATCCATTCGACCGGCGAGTATATCGGCTCATCCCAGTTCGCCCGTCTCGAAATGAAAGTAGCCCACTACCTAAGCCTCTGTTTCGCCGAAAGTCACCTACTTTGGTGATAATCTTAATCTTTCCGGGCAAACTGTTGAACCAGCCTTTCGAGTGCATTGCGAAGACTCCACTCTGGGCGGTTTCGGAAATTTCATCCAACTCATAAAGGGAGCGCAGTATGAAGATTGGCGTATTGACCGGTGGCGGCGATTGTCCCGGATTGAATGCGGTCATCCGCGCCGTGGTGCGCAAAGGCACTTTCACCTACGCTGACGAGTTCATTGGTTTTCTCGAGGGTTGGCGCGGAGTGATTGAAGATAATCTAATGCCGCTGGATCTTGAGGCAGTGGGAGGAATTCTGCCGCGCGGCGGAACGATCCTGCGCACGTCGCGCACCAATCCTTCAAAAAGGCCCGATGGCATTGAGCGCTGCATGGCTACGCTCGAAAAAAATAAGTTAGACGCCTTAATTGCGATTGGCGGCGATGACACGCTTTCGGTAGCGCAGAAATTGCATGAGCGCGGAATTAAAGTTGTAGGCGTGCCCAAGACGATCGATAACGATTTGGGTGGCACGGATTACACGTTCGGATTTGATACCGCTTGCAATATTGTTTGCGAAGCGCTTGACCGCGTGCATACTACCGCCGAAGCTCACAATCGCGTGATGGTGGTGGAAGTGATGGGGCGCGATGCAGGATGGATCGCGCTTTATAGCGGCATTGCCGGCGGAGCCGATGTGATTCTGATCCCGGAACGGCCGTTCGATGTCGATAAAGTGGCGGACTCGATTCGGCAGCGCCACGAGCGCGGGCTCTACTTCTCCATCATCGTAGTAGCCGAGGGCGCGAAGTTTTCTTCCGCCGAGCCGGGACATGGCGCGCCTATCCTGCAGGACATGGGGAAAGATGAATTCGGCCATGCCAAACTCGGCGGGGTCGCAAACATCCTGGCGCGAGAAATTGAAAAGCGCACCGGCTACGAAACACGGGCGGTGGTGCTGGGTCATATTCAACGCGGTGGATCTCCCAGCGCGTTCGATCGCGTGCTGGCCACGCGCTACGGCCTGGGCGCGATTGACATGGTGCATCGCGGCGAGTTCGGATGCATGGCGGCCCTGCGAGCGAACAAGATCGTCTCCATTCCTCTGATCGAGGCCATTTCGAAAAATCGAACGGTGGATAATGAGATGATTCAGATTGTCGACGGGCTGTTTGAGAAGGCAGCGGAAAAGCAACCTGCCTAGCAAGGCAAAACCTTTCCTATTCGGTGGCAATGCTGAACCTATATACACGGCTCGCGTTCCACTTGGTGACGCTCACCGAACTGCTCCTGATGCTGGGGGCTGCGATACTCATTCTGCTTTCCAAGCGCAACCGCCGGTTCGGCCATTTTCCTCTGGGGCATGTTTTTGTTGTGCTCGCCCGCCGCCAGCGTCTTTGCCTGCTGTTGGCAGGCTTGAGCGTGATTCTTATCCGTACAAGCTTGATTCCGATCCTTGGCATTCCGCAGCCTGGCGCTCACGACGAGTTCAGCTATCTGCTTGCCGCCGACACATTCGCCCATGGCCGGCTCACCAACCCAACCCATCCCATGTGGATTCACTTCGAAAGTTTCCACATCATCCAGCAGCCTACCTATATGTCGATTTATTCTCCCGCGGAAGGGCTGGTTTTGGCCGCCGGCCAATTGTTGGGGAATCCGTGGATCGGACAGATGCTCGTGAGCGCGCTGATGTGTTCGGCAATTTGTTGGACGCTGCAAGGATGGCTACCCCCTGCCTGGGCATTGTTAGGGACGCTGCTGGTGATATTGCGCCTGGGAATCCTCAGCTACTGGATGAATGGGTATTGGTCAGCGTCAATTGTTGCGCTGGGCGGGGCACTGGTGCTGGGAGCGTGGCCACGAATACGAGAGCGGCTGCGCGCATCAGATTCGTTGCTAATGGGAATAGGGCTGATAATTCTGGCTAACAGCCGTCCGTATGAAGGCTTGGTTTTTGCCGCTCCTGTTGCCGTCGCGATGCTATGGTGGATGCACCGAGCCGCTGGGCCTTCGTTGTCTGCAGTCTTGGCCAGGGTCGTGTTGCCGCTTCTTTTCGTTCTGATTTGTGGAGCAATTGCGACGGGATACTATTATTGGCGCGTGACTGGATCTCCATTCCGAACGACCTACAGCGTAGACAACGCCGAGTACAGCTCTACACCGTATTTTTTATGGCAGAAGCCGCAACCACCACCGGTTTATCGGCACCCGGCGATGCGCGAGTTTTATCGTAAGGCCGCGGAACAGTTTGCGGAAAACAACAGCGTTGTGGGCTATCTTCGGGTTCTCGCACACAAAGCACGTTCTTGGTGGGAGTTTTACCTCGGGCCTTTATTGACGCTGCCAGTCCTGGCACTGCCGTGGCTTTTCCGGCAGAGGAAAATGCGAATGCCGCTTGCTGTCTGTGGCACGATGATCTTGGCGCTTGCGGTAGAGACATGGTCGCATCCTCATTACCTTGCGCCGGCGACAGCAGCTCTGTACATCCTTGTCGTTGAAGGTATGCGGCAGATCTGGCACTGGAAGGCTCGACCCGACTTGGGGCGGGCGGTGGTTCGAGCTATCCCACTGCTCGCCGTCGGCATCCTTCTACTGCGAGTGACGCTCATAGCTGCAAACGTGGCGATTGAACCTCCATGGCCGCGCGGCAACTTGAATCGGGCGAGAATCCTGCGGACGCTACAAGCGCAGCCGGGGCGGCAACTTGCGATTGTGCGTTACGCGCCGGAACACAATCCGAACAGCGATTGGGTATACAACCGTGCAGACATCGATAGCGCCGCAGTGGTTTGGGCCCGCGATATGGGAAGCGTGGGCAACCAGGAATTGCTGCGCTACTTTCGAACGCGTCACGTGTGGGTCGTGGAGGTGGATGGTTCGACTCCACAGGCGCGACCGTATGTCCAGTAACTACGGCATACGCGCGCCGAAAGGGTCACCGTTTGCTGATGTTAACAATCAACGACTCATGGATGACTGCGAAGCGCCTTCGCGCGCATGGGGCGATTCTCGCGCTATGTTTGTGGACGGTCTACTTGTGGAATATAGCGGCGCCGGGATTACGCGATCGAGCCGGCAATCTTAAAGGCACTGACTTTTTGCATTTCTACACGCTCGGCTGCCTGGCGCTCGAACATCGAGGATCTGACCTCTACAACTTACAGGTGCAGTCCGCGCTTGCTGCACAACGCGTGCCCGCGGCTGCGGGAATTCATTATCTGCCGCTTTATCCGCCGCAGGTTTCCCCGTTATTTGCGCCCTTGGCGAGTCTTCCATATCCCTCGGCGCTTATCTGCTGGCTTTTGGCGAATGCGATCGTGTACGGGGTTTGCTGTTATGCGATTTGGCGCGCTGCGCCTAATTTGAAAGACTACGGCGGGACTGTGTTGATTCTCGCTCTCGCGTTCCCCGCGTTCTGGCACTTGATTGCCTGGGGACAGACCTCCGCCCTGGCTCTTATTTGTTTTACATTGCTTTTTTTTGCGTTGCGAAGCAGCCAGGAGTTTGTCGGCGGCTTAGCGCTGGGACTCCTTATCTTCAAACCGCAGTTAGCACTGGCCGCAGGGATTATTTTCCTGGCCAGGTTTCGCTGGAAGATTCTGGCGGGAGCGCTGCTCTCCGCTTTTGCTGAGCTGATGCTCGGCGTGGTCTATTACGGTCTCGATCCCCTGCGGGAGTGGTTGCGCGTCTTATTGAATGCTCCGCATTTGCTGCCGCTACTTGAGCCGAGAGTCTATCAAACCTATTCCCTGCGCACTTTCTGGGAAATGATTTTTCCGTGGCCATGGCTGTCGCTCGCGCTTTATGTAATCAGCGCGGCTCTCGTGTGCTTGTTAGGGGTCAAGTGCTGGCGAAACGACTTCCCGTTATCCCTACGCTACTCAGCGCTGCTGCTGGCGAGCGTGCTGGTTTCGCCGCATCTGACGGTTTATGATCTCGTTATTCTGGCGCCCGCCTTTCTGCTCCTTTCCGATTGGATCATGGGACACCCGGAGTCACTCTCAGCTCCGAACTTAAAACTTTTGTTGTACCTCGCGTTCGCGCTTCCGCTGATTGGCCCGCTTTCACGCTGGACGCACGTTCAACTTTTCGTGCCGGCGAGCTGCCTGGTTGCTGTTTGAAGTTTGGAGACTGAGCCAGAATAAGTCTCTGGACGCGGCGCGCGGAGTCGTTCCAGACTTAGCTGCCGAGTAAGAACCGAAGAGCTTCAGGAAAGCGCGCGGCCCATGCGGATTCGCTGTGCGTTGCACCGTCTGCGATCGTGAGCCGCAGGCGTTTCTCGCTCAGAACAGCCCGGCGCATTATGGCTGCAAGTTCCCGGACATCATCCACGACGGTTCGGCTACGGGCCGCATCTCCGGCCTCGGCGGTGCCGACTGCAAGGAACATTCGTTCCGGCCAGATCCGAACGTTGCGGCTTTCTTTGAGGACCTGGCGATTTGAAACCCACAGTGAGGGGCTCTCCAGCAGAAGTTTTCCAATCAAATCCGGACGCACGATGACCGTGTGCAACGCGATCAGCGCACCAAGCGACGATCCGCCGAGGCCGGTGTTTTCTGGACCGCCAGCAATGCGATAGTTTTTCTCGACGAACGGCATCACTTCTTTGGTGAGGAAATTGGGATAGTAGCGGCCCTGGACGCGCAAAATCATGGGATGCATGGAACGGTGCGGCATATATTCGCGGATTCGATCCTTGCCGGTATTGTCGATTCCGACGATGATCACCGGCGGAATCGCACCCTCGCGAATCAGGCGATCTGCGGTTTCATCGGCTTGCCATTCGACTCCGCCGAAAGCAGTGGAAGATTCGAACAAATTCTGGCCGTCATTCAAATATAGAACTGGATATCGCAGAGTCTGATTTTGCGGCTCGTCGTAGGCGGGAGGAAGCCAGACGCGCAGGAAGCGGGTGTTGCGAAAAATACGGCTGCGGAACTCGTGCAGGCGAAGATCGCCCGTGGCTCCGGTAGCGCGAATCGGCGCGGAGATGGGTTCGGCTGCGGTTTTCGGAGTTCTCGCCATCAGGAAAAATTCAGATGCCGGCGCGGGCGCGCAGTTTCACTACTGCTGCGAGCAGCGTAATCATGATTATCATTGCGAGGGAACTTAAGCACAGAATGCACCAAGTATCGAGAATATAGCCCTCGACGTAGGTCAGATATAGCGCAAACGCGAGGCCGGCAGAAGATGCCAGCAATAAACGGGTGGGCGTTTCGATACGGTTGCGGTAGGCGGTCGCTAGTACGAGCAGAAGAACGTATCCAGCGACTCCGATGCCGGCCACCGGGATGCCCATTAGCGTGGAATACTCGCTGCGGTTCACGATGTCGCAATTGAATTTCTCGCCGATATCGCAGAACTGCGATGCCGATTTTGCGTAGTGGCGCTGCAGGGAAACCGCAGAGATAATGAGTCCGGCGATGGCCAGAAAGGCAATAACGACAAGAAAGACGCGATTGTCTTTCTCCGAGGATGTATTCACGCCGGCCCTGCGATCGGGAGTAGCGCTCAAGGCAGGCTACACCCGGTTTTATCGGAGAGTTCTTCCAGAGGGAAAACACCTTCCTTGGGAGTGTCTGAGCCGAATTGCCAACTGGGAAAGAGTTTGACTCCAGCCGCTTTGCAGGCGGGCGTCAACTCGCGCGAGCCTTTGATGGCGCACTCGACGTAGGGCACGTAGTGGAAGGCTTTTCCGAACATGGCTTTTTGTTCAGCGCAATGCGGGCACCAGTACAGGCCATACATTTTTACCTGATGGGAGGCCAGACATTTGGCGAAATTATCGTAACGATGATTCTTGTAATACCAGCCCGCGCCATAGGCTAGAGCAAACAACACGATGATTCCCGCCCATATCATCGTTTTTTTCGATGGCATTGGTGATTCGGCCACCGCTACACGCTGTTGATGCCGCTTTCGCCGCTCTTCAGACATAAGTCCCTTTTTGGCTAACTCATTTTTATATCACGGGATCAAGCTACAACGTTGAGTGCCGAGGGCAGCACATCCAGTTGTTCGCAGCGCAGCGTCAACACTTCACCATCCACCATGACATCGACTGGCGATGGGAGATCGAATTCAACGCGCTTCACCGCCTTGCGCTCTGCGAGGGGATGCGCGATGTGCGTACCATCGTAGAGGCCCGGGAGATTGCGAATGAGTCCGAGCCGGCCAATCGGACCCCACCTCACGTATTCGATGAGGCCGCTGCTGACCTCGGCTTTAGGAGCGATCATCATCGTGCCGCCGGTGAATTTGCTGTTGTTGAAAGTGAGAAAGAGACAGCGGCGCCGATCGAACTCGGGTTCACCTTCTGCTCGCACTGGAAACGGACGCCGCTGCAGCCGCGCGAGGCTCAGAAAAATCGAAATGAAATATCCCAACTCCCCCTGGCTGCTAAAGCGCCGCGCGCGAAGCGTGGCGACATCGGCGGGAAATCCTACGCTTAGCAAATTGATGTAATGGAGCATGCCCGCGCCGTGGCGCAGGCGCAGGACGTCGGATGCGTGAGTCCGCCCTACAATCAGAGAGTCGATGGCATGTTCGAGTCCGCGGTCGCTGAAGTCGCGCAGAAAGGAATTTCCGGTGCCTAAGGGCAGAAAACCTAAAGTTGGAGGCTCGTCCGTGCTGGCCTCGGGAAAGAGGCCGTTTACGATTTCGTACGATGTGCCGTCGCCACCCACCGCGATGAAATTTCGCTGTCCTGCGGCGTAGGATTCGCGGGCGATGCGGGTGGCATCGCCGCTGCGCTGGGTTTCCACCGTGTCGACTGCGATCTGGTTTGAGCGGAGCCGCTCGAGCACCGGGCCAAGCATTTTTCTGCACCGCCCGCCGCCCGCCGCGGGATTTACGATGGCAAGGTAGGAGCGGCCGGCATTCACAGCGCAGTCACCGTTCCGCGGCCCTGGGTCTTTCGAATTTCCTCGGACAACTGCTGGCGCTTGATCTTCATCGAGGCAGTGCGTGGGAAGTCTTTTTCCCAGATGAGATACCCACCGACGCGTTTGAAATCCGGCAACGTTCGATTGTGGTTCGCGATCTCCTGCAGCAAGGTTGCATCAAGATGTTGGTTTTGATCGAGCCGCAAGGCGAGCACGAGCATTTCGCGTCCCAGTTCTTTCTGGGGCCACAGGTAGTTCGCGGCAAAAATGCAGTATTCTTTCACGGGTAAACCATCGAAGGTGGTTTCGATATCTTCGGGATAAATATTTTTGCCGCCCTCGGTGACGATCATGTTTTTCTTGCGTCCGAAAAGTTGCAAGTGCCCGGTTTTGTCGAAGCGGCCGAGATCGCCTGTTAGCAGCCATCCGTCGACGATGGTCTCGAGCGTGAGTTCCGGGTCGTCGAGGTATTGCGACATCACCGTTTTGCTTCGCGCCGCGACCTCGCCGATGCCTTCTTGGTTCGGCCCCAGAATTCTCAGCTCAACGCCGGGCAGAGGCTTGCCCACGCTATCCGCGCGAAACGGTTTGAGATCATTCAGCGTGAGCGCGGTTCCGGCTTCAGTCAAGCCGTAACCGTTTACTACGGGAATGCCGAGATCGTAGAAGAACTGCATGGTGGAAGGTTCCATGAACGCTCCGCCGGTGATGAGCGCTAGTAGCTGTCCGCCGAATGCCCGATGAACCTGCGGCAGCAGAATGCGGCTGACTCTTATATTCGGCCGCCGGCGCGTGAAAAACCGATTGATCCCGATCATGCGGTTCAGGAATGCGCGCTTCCAGCCGGGCAGTTCGTCAAACTTCGCGCGCAGGCCGCGTTCGAGATTTTTCACGATCATGGGGACGAGAGACACGTAAGTGATGCGATAGCGCACGAATGCGTCGCGGACAAACTCAGGGCGGAGCGTCCGCAGATGCACGACGCAGGCTCCGCAAACGAACGGGCCGATGAAGCCGACCATGAAATCGATGGCGTGGTTCGTGGGCAGAATGCTCAGATAGCGCACGCCAGGCCAAAAAGGATACCAAGCAGTCAAAGCGCGGCATTGCTCGAGATAGTTTTCGTGCGTGAGCACGCAACCCTTCGGGCGCCCACCGGTGCCAGATGAATAGACGATGCAGGCGGTATCTTCGCGCTTGCGAATAACAAACTCGGGCGTACCTTTGCGCTTGAAATCTTCCCAGCGGAACGCACCCGCGAGATCTGCACCGACTGGAGCTTCAGTCACGAGGACAAGCTTGGTCTTGATGTTGTGAAACTCCGGGGATTGTGTAATTGCACGCCAGAGGTAGTACTCGATAATCAAAACCTTGGATTTGGAGTGCGCGAGCAACTGCAACTGTTCTGCGGCGGCCAGTTTGTAGTCAAGAGGAACTAAAACTCCGCCCGCGTAGAAAATCGCATAAGCCGAGATCAGCCACTTCGACTGATTGGTCATCAGGATGGCCGCGCGGTCGCCGGGGTCGAAATCGGCATCTTCGAGGGCGCGAGCCAGCGGCAAACTGATCTCTTTGAAATCGGAGTATGTGAGACGAGTCTTCTCGCGCTCCCGGTCGGCTTCGATGAGGCACGTCTCTGTTGAGAAACGCTCCAGAGCGTCGCGGAGTACGGCTCCCAGGCAACTATATTTTTGCAGGTCAAGCATTAATGAGATATTTCACCACAGAGACATGAAGACACGGAAAGAGCAAGGTTATGAGTTGGTTTCCTCCGCGATTAAATACCGTTCCAGATACAAAGCGCGGCTCGGAGACCATTTCCGCTACAGTCGCGCCTGAATTTTCCCAGCTAGCGTGCGGAAATCGGACACCCCCTGCAATTCGTAATCCGGCAACTCGACGCGAAAATGGTTTTCCAGCTTCGTCAACAGATCGAGCGTTTGCAGGCTGTCGATGCCGAGCGTCTTGAAAAAATCGTCGTCGGGGGAAAGTTTTTCGCGGGACACTTTGAAGTGAGCCGCTGCGAGGTTCAGGATTTCGTCGAGCGTCTGATCCGGTGTAGGCATGTTCTTTAGTTCACGGCAGATATGGCTGTGCGGTGGTGTCTTCCACAAATTTTCGCAGGCCCGCTTCGACAGCAGGACGCGCAAATAATTCGCAAAACAAGTCGATCTCTCGTTTCAGCTCTTCGTACGGAATTGGCTTGATAAATCGCTTCGCTTCCGCGGCGGTCTTGCGGTCGAATTTTTTCAATTGTGCTGCGGTGGCGCGCGCAGCCCGCAAAGCTTCTCCTTCACCAACGACCTGGCTGACGAGTCCAATTTGTTGGGCCTTCGCCGCGTTGAAGCTGCGTCCGGTCAGCAGCAGATCGCGGACTACAGAGTTGCTCAAATCGCGCTTCAGGCGTGGGATTCCACCGAATCCGGGGATCAAGCCCAAACGCAGTTCGGGAAAACAAAACCGGGCCATCTTGTCCGCGATGATCAGATCGCAAGTTAGCGCAAGCTCGAAGCCCCCGCCGAAGGTTACGCCATGAACCGCGGCAATTGTAGTTAAAGGAGTGGCATCGATGAGATTCAGGACGCGATGAATGCGCTCGAGAAAATCGCGGACACCGCTTAGAGCAGCGGTTTTTTCCAGGGAACTGGATCGATGGTAAAGTTCGCGCAAGTCGGCACCGGCACAGAATCCCGGACTCATCTCGCTATAAATGATCAGAGCATGCGCATCATCCGGTGAAGCTGCACGAAGGTTGCGCAAACTTTCCAATGCTTTAAGAGAGCGAACCTAGCTCATTGCACGGCGGGCGGTGAAGCGCCAATTCGATCACTCCATCGTTCATCAACCAAGACAAGGGTGTGACTTCGCCGTGATTGCCGGCGTGAGTGGACCCGTCGTTTTCTTTCGTACCCTTGGTGGTTTCGATCATTGCGCCAGCCGTTTAGACTGCCTGCTTTACGCGGTACATATCTTCAATCTCGTCTTTCATGTTTGCAGAAATCGCGTCCCGCTTCAGTTTTCCATTCACCGTGAGCGTTCCGTTCTCGATGGAGAATGCTTCGCTTCGCACGCAAAAGGCGCGCACCTGTTTGTAATGCGGCAACTCCAGGTTGACCGTGTCCAATGCGGCTTGTACTTTCTCGAGAGCCACATGCCGGTTACGATGGCCGAAAGATATCCGCGGCCGTTTCCGACGATTACCACCTGTTGCGCTTCAGGCAACCGCTTCGCGATATCATCTCTCTATGGCTTCGGGCGAGATTTTGTGGCCCGAGCCTAGCACGATGAGATTCTTAATTCGTCCTGCGATACGCCAGTTTCCGGCGGCGTTGACCTCGCCCTGGTCGCCAGTGTGAAACCAGCCGTCGCGCATCGCCTCCGCGGTTTGCTCGGGGCGGTTCCAATAGCCGGGGAAAATATTCGGACCCCGCACGATGATCTCGTCATTCTGACCCAGTCGCATTTCCATGCCCGGTATGGCAGGCCCGACGCGGCCGATTTCCACGTGATCAGGATCGTCCATCGTGCAGATCGCCGTTGTTTCAGTGAGGCCGTATACCTGCAGCACCCGAATTCCGAGCATGGTGAAGAAAAGCTGAGTCTCGGAAGTCAGCGGAGCCGATCCGCAAATCAGTGCCTTCAAATTTTTCCCGATCATCTTTTTTCGGATCGCGGGAAAGACCAGGAGATTGGCCAGGCCGAGCCAGAATCCGTCGGCCGCGGCCGATTGATGCTCCTGTTTGCGGACCCATGCGGCTTTGGCGCGCGAATAGATAGCCTGCACGATGCCGCCTGTTTGCCACAGTTGTTCGTCGACAGCGCGCCGCATGCGCTCGAGTAGCTGAGGGACGTTGAGGAAGTAATCGGGGACGACGATGCGCATGTCGGTTGCGATCTTCGTCAAATCGGTGTTGATCGTTACCAGGCATCGGCGCTTCAGGAACGTGAGCAGCGCGATCCAGGATGCGGCGAAGGTAAATGGTAAATAGTGGAAGACCCGGTCCTGCGCCTTCGAACCTTCCATTAATTGGCTGAGCCGTTCGGAGGTGCGCTCGAGCATGAAACCGACATTCGCCGCAGTAAGGACTACGCCTTTGGCTTCTCCGGAGGTGCCGGAGGTATAGATAATTGTCACGGGATTTTCATTTGCGACCTGGAGCCGGTCGAGCTGAATGCTCTCCACGCCCGCGAAGATTTCATCGAAGAGAAACTGAGGTGGAGCTTCGGGCCAAGCCTGCCTTATTCCATCGCGCAAGGCGGCGTCGGCGCAGCAGACAAGGGATGGTGTGCTGTCCTTCATCATGGCCACAAGTTCGGCGGGCGCCTGGCGCGAGTAGAGCGGGACAACGATCAGACCTTCGGCCATCAGAGCGAGATCCATCGCGACCCAGCGGATACTGTTGGGAGCCAGCAAGCCGGCGCGGTCGCCTTTGTTCAGGCCTTTCGACGCGATGAAAGTTCTCGCTTTACGAACAAGTTCGAGGAGTTCGTTACCCGTTGTGCCTGTGATTTGGCCATCGCGAATTTCCGCGAGGATACGCATATCCGCGGCCTCGCGCAGTTGCGAAAAGATTTCTCCGAGAAAAGTGACTGACGAATTCAAGGTTAAGATTGCAGAATCGATTTTTTTCAGAATCTAGTTATACGCCGAGATTAATTCGTGCAGCCCGCGATTCATGGGCGGCAGGTAATCTTCCCAGCTCCACTCGCCGCGGCGCGTTTCAAACTCCGGATATCTTCTTTGCACTTCCTCCTCGAAGTAAACACCCATGTGCGCCATAACTTTCAAGTTTTTTACCACGGTCTTGGCGATGCCTGTGGCGATCGCCTCGCCTTCGGAACTGAGCTTTTCCAATGCTGTGAGCAGTTTGGTTTCGAGCTCTGGGTCGTCGACCGTCATGAGCAAATCCTGATGGCCGCGCTCGCGCATCAGATTGCGGATGCGCTCGTCCATCGTAATCCCTGCCGAGGGCACAAGACCCGGCATTGACGTCACGATGCCGTGATAGCGCGAAGAGGCCATCATGTGGCAGGCGCGTAGAATGCTTACCAGTTCATACATATTGTATCGGTCGGACGTGAAGACAGGCACGCCGCCGAGTTTCTCCGCAATTTTATTGGCGGGCCGGGCATCCAGCCGTTCGGTGGCGGCGAGGATTACGAATACATTTTTCTTCTTGCGGAAAGCGTCGACGGCATTGGCGATCGAGGTCCAATACTTGTGGTACGCCTTTTCTGCCGCGGGGCCTGAGTTGTGAAAATATACCGTTCGGTAATGGCTGTCCTTGTAGGCTCCAGTCAAACTTCGCATCGCATACTTGGCGACTGAAGCTTTCACCGGCCACTCGAACGGATTAATGGGGCACACGACGAGAACTGGCGTTCGGCCATCCCAGCCTGCGCTTCGCAGAATGGACTGACCATATTCCGGAGGACGTGGTTCGAAGGTCCAGGCGGTGTCAGTGCCGAGTTCCGTCGGAACTCCGAGCTCACGCAGAACAGTCCGCGATTCCTCGTTGCGCGTGATCACAAACGAGCTTTTGCAATAGCGGCCGCACATCTTGGCGACCAGGGGATCCATGTGGCCAGCTTCGGCGCCGTAGCCGACGGAGAGCTTGTTCTGCGCGGCGGCGATGCCAAGCGAGCCGATCATCATGGTGGTAAGCGCGTTGGCAAACTTGCTTTTGAACATCGAGCCTTCGCAGGCCACGACGCCATCGTGCCGGGGAACTTCGTTGGCCAGAAACGGCGGAAAAATATCGGGCAGGTGAACCTGCTTCGTGCCCTCGAAATAGCCACGCGAGAAATCGAAGTTCTGGCTCATCACGCTGAATTCAACGCGATCTGCGCCGAGGATGTGGCGAATCTGGCGCAGCATTTCTTCCACGCGGACATCGGAACCCATATTGCGCGTGCCGTTGTAGCCGGCGAATAGTAGCCTCAGCTTCTCCCCCGGCTTCCAGCGTTTGCCGCTGCCGAGCATCCATGCGGTTCGGGCACGTTCGATGGACGTGCTGACCCAGGCTTCAAGAATGAAGTCCATCATGCGGCGGTACCTCCAACGCGGGCTGGCCAGGGCCGATGATGGTAAGAGAAGTTCGTTCCTGTGCTGAACTTGAGGAGGGGATAACAATAATCGGAAAACGGCACCGGCTTCTTGCCGAGCTCGGTCGTTACCCGCCTATTGTCAAATACGGTGTTCCAGACGAGGTACGGCATGAACACCTTTAACAAAGACGCGCCCTTGCCGAGTGCGCCTTTGCGATTGGCCAACAAGTTCACGGAGCTGGTAAACGGGCGCTCAGCCGCCGGGACAAACATGGGGGCGCGTTTGTTTTGCGCGGCAGCCAGTGCGCGGGTGATTTCGCGGAATGTTTGCGAGGCCGTCCCCGAGGAAAGATGATAGGTATCAAACTGCGTTTGTTCTTTCACGTGCAACGATGCGATTGCGTCGGCAACGAAGTCGACGTTCACGATGTCGATCTTATCCGTGGGACGAAATGGCAGGGCCGGCAATCCGGCGAGAAATGCGAAGGCCCGGACCATATCAAACTGGGTAGTTTCGGCGTGGCGGCTGTCGCCGAGAACGATGCTGGGACGGAAAACTGTTTTGGGCGTTTCCGGCAGTAACACGCGCATCATGTGTTCGCAGAATTTCTTTGTGCGCGCGTAAGGATCGTAGTCGGAGCGCTCCCAATCGATGGAGCGGTCTTCCGTTACGACCTCGTTCTGCCGCTTGCCTGCCACGGCAACCGTACTTACCAGGCTGAAACGGCGCAGTCCGTGATAGTGCTCGGCCTGGCGCGCCAGGGTAAGCACTTCGAGGGTGCCGCGCAAATTCACGTTGAGGCAGCTCTTTTCGGACTTCCGGTTCAGCGAGGCGGCACAGTGAATAACGGAGTCTGTGGTGTGCACCAGGCGATCGTATTCGTCCCGCGGCAGGCCGAATCCGGAATCGGTTAAGTCGCCGCGGAACACACGGACGCGTGTCTGCAGAAATTCGTAGAACTGCGGAAAATCAAGATGCAGTTGCCAGGCCTGCCAGAGGCGGCTCTCGGCTTCCGCCACATCGCCAGCGCGAACCAGGACGTTGAGTGACGCGCCGTGGTCGCGCAGCAGGTTCACCGCGACGTGAGCTCCGATATATCCTGTCGATCCCGTTAGAAAAATTGCCATTCAAAGGTTTCCGTTATGTGCCGGTTTTCACTGTCTCGCCATTGTGCAGGCTGCGCGGCGGACGCGCTTCCAGCGGCCGGCCTTCGATCAGCGGATAGGTCCAGCGCCGCAACGCCGGAATGTGAACGTTGATCCAGTAATTCCACCAGTCCAGCCGTTGCGCGTTGTAGCCAAATTCCTCGCGCTCTTCACTCACTAGCGCGTTTGACAGCTTTTCAATATTATCGGCGGCAAAATCGTGCTCATTTAGGAGAATAAAGGGCTCGAACAGTTCGATCAGTTTTTCCACACGCTCCAGATTTCTCTCCGCCTTTACCAGTGGAGTTTTCTTTAGGGGGAGCGGCGACATAATGCGCTGGATCGATTTCACGATGGCTTTTTGCGCCGGCGCAGAAAGCCGCTGATAGCGCTCCTTCGATACAGGGATTGCATCGAAGCGCAAACGCAACCAAGATTCGAGTCCTTCCTGGGCGCGATAATGTTTCCGGTGAGCCAGCGAAGTCAATTCGATCGAGCGGCCCATGTCACATGGATTGGCGGCCGATGTAGCCAATTGATACAAATCGTCGTGTTTGCGTTCTACAATGGCCGCCCCGACCAGAGTCATTCCGGCGCAAACTTCATCAACTGGGATGATGTCGAGACGTTTCTTCTCGTTGGAGGGCAACTGACGGAAATAGGTTCCGAGCAGATAGGAGAGCGAAGCGGAAGTGTTGATGCCCTCATTCCAGCCTAGAAAGGGTTTCGATACTGAAGTTTCTACAATTGCGGGACGCACGATAGCAATGGGCAGTCCGCGTCCGTGCTTGATGATCAGCGATTCTGCAAGGCTCTTGGTCAGTGTGTAAGTGTTGGGCCAGCCCAGTTCCTTTGCGCGTCGCGTTCCTTCCTCGGTCAAATAAGTCTTCAACCAGCGGATGCGGTTCTTCCGGATTTGATTTTCCAGCGCAACGCCCTGCAAACTCTTCGCAGCATGTTCTTTGGAAAGCGATTGAGATCGCAGGCCAGCCGTCATTTCATCGCTTTCCGATTGTATTTCTGCTTTCGCGATCAACTCATGGAGTGAGCGCAATTCCTCTTCGGCATCAAAATCCGGCAAGTGATGCGGTGTGTAGTTGGGAATTAGCTTCTCGGGAACCCGTCCGTCGCGCTCGCCCGCAACGTAACAGGTGGAAAGATGCAGCAGTCCGGCGTGGTGGCTGCTGCGGACGAATTGCAAAATGTTGATCGCGGCATCGGTATTGGTAGCGAGCGCGTCGCGTAAATCGGGATTAAAGTCGGTCAAGCCTGAACTGTTCACGATCAGGTCAAGGTTGTTCCGAAGACGTTGGGCGATGTCGGCATCGAGTCCGAGGTCCGGACATGTAACGTCTCCTTCGACGACTTTCACCTTGTCAAAGAGATATTCTTCGATGCCGGGTCCGTATTTCTCAAACAGGGGGTCGAAGACGGGCGACTCCTCCACAATTTTTTCGAAGCGGCGCGATGCCGGGTTCGACTTTTGCTTGCGAATAAGGAGGTAGATTCGTCCGATCTCGGGCAAATCCAACAGCGTGTTGGCGAGCCACACCTTGCCGATGAAACCAGTCACGCCGATCAGCATCACATGCTTTCCCGCGAGCGCCCGGCGGACCGAAAACTCTCGCTGCGGCCGCAAACCTTCAAAATGTACGACGGGCCGCTTCTTCGCCATCCGATCCCGGTCAGCGCTGACGACTGCGGATTTCAACTCATCCAGGGAGATATCGAGTTGGCGGGCAAGCGTTTTTGGCGCGCGATGGCCATCTGGGTTTTGCTCCCTTACCAGTGCAAAACCTCCTCGGGGACGAATCACCGGTTCGAGCAAGCGGCCGGTGGCGATGCCGTCGCGAAATTCGAGACGGTTGGCGACAATCCGTTTCACGCCGAGATCCTGAGCCAGGGGCTTCATGACATGCTCAAGCGCCTGACTCACGAGCACGACATCCGCGCCTGAGCTCACTAATTGCCGAACCCGCTCGACGCCGGATTCCTTCAACTTCGGCTTTAACTTATAGAGGAAATACTCCTCACCTAGCAGATCTAAGCGATCTCGGGTAATTCCGCACAGAGCAGTGTGTACAACCCTGGTAGCGAATTTGCGATTAGTCGAATAGAGGAAGGGACGCAACAACGCCATCAGAAAGATAAGCCCTCGCCGGCGCAGGCGCTCGGAAAAGGTTTGGGCATTCCAGGTAAAGAAGGCCACAGGCTGGACAACAGTGATGTCGAGCAGACTGCCTTCCACGCGCCAATAAACAGTTGGCGACATGCGTGGTGACGCGTCGGTTTGGTGGTTAGAAGATTCCAAAGTAAACTCGCCACGGCACAGGTCAGCTACTCGGCTCACGGGCGAATTTTATATTGTAAACAATAGGCTGCAATCAACGAAGCACCTTCTCGCCACGAACTGGGTGGAAAAGCTGCACCCAAGCCGGGGTGCTTTCTTATCCTTACAGCCCCTTCAAAAACCCTTCGGCCCGCTCCCACTCCGGAAACAGTTTTTCCTCCGCTTGAAACCGTGCCGAGTGGACGCATCTTCGGCTCCCGCGCATGCGCACCGGGTGTTTCAAATGCAGCATCTCGTGGTAGACGATGTATTCCAACGCATACGGCGGAATCGCCGGATGGTCGAAAATTCGGCTTATTACGATCGCATTGTGGGCTGGGTCGTAGTGGCCTAAGATTCTCCTGGTTCGCGTGGAACTCCAGCTCATGCGCGGCCGCCCCATCAGCCCATGAAAGAAGCGCCGGTTCAAATCCTCAAAAATCGTGTCCAGATCATAGAATCTTCCGCGGGGAGACCGCAGTTGCTTGCGGCCGCGAATCTGCCGCACCAGATGCGCCTTGTTCACGACTTCGTGGCTGCCAATATATCGCCGATATCGCGTCGAATGTTCGCGGTCGACCGGCTTGCCGTACATCTTGGCCAGCAGAATATGCGCAATGGCACGTACTACAGATTCAGGCGCGCCCTCCAGCAAATCGGAAAGCCGCACTAGAAGCCTACCCTCGCGCAGCCGGATTGTGTTGTTGATATTCGCGAAGGCAAAGAACTCGATCCTCAATTCGGGCGCGGCTGCCCCAGGCCGCAATAGCTGGAACTCCTGCTGAAAAATCTCGACCAAACCTTCACGCACAGTAACGGTAGGTTAGCACGAGGGCGAGAGGATCAGAGTATCAAGGTCGGGACAGTAGGGTCGTGGCCGAAGGGCGCGGTCCCGTTTTATGGCACTGGGCTTGGTCGTCTTTCAATACCGATCGTTGGTATCGATATTGAAGCCGAGGATTGCATTCAATTCCACCGGCTGCGGGCCGCGCTGGGCGGGACGAAACTTCCAGCTGGGCAGGGCGGCCATGATCTTCGCCATCATAGTGGCGGGTCCGGCCTCGAGAACTTTGAAATTTTTGAGATTGCCGCTGGCGTCGACCCTGCATTTGATGACCACACGAGCATGCGGAAGATTTTGCGGAAGCTGGGTGCGGATTCCGGAAGGGCCGACGAGCGCTCCTGCACTGGCGTGTGCGTTAGGGTCGGCCTCGGCGAACTGCATGACAACCGTCCCGATGTTGGTATCGACGTAGACGGTGTAGTTGTCGCCTGGGAGTTCACCGTAGAAATCAAATGCTCCACCGGATCGCGATGTGGCAACGATGGTGATCGCCGGACCTTTGTCGTCTTGGATGTTCGAGCGGCCGGGGAGTGCGGGAGCGTTGCTGGTGCCATCGTTGAAGCTGGGCAGATTCACGACGTTGCTGGTACTGCCGCCGCGAACATCCACGCCAGCGATGGCGGGAGTTCCGATCGGCGACGTGCCAGCTCCGCCGGGACCGGGCGTGGGCGAGATGCCGCCATGCGCGCTGGGATCGGAGCCTCGGCCCGTACCGCTGCGGCCCGCGCCGGAATTTTCTCCGATAAGGCCGCTGCCAGGTCCCGTTCCGTTGCCTATGCCAGTTCCTCCGCCATTGCCGCCGAGGCCGGGCCGATCGCCTCCGGTGGGCGAAAGCGCGAGCGATCCCTTGCCGCCTTCGCCGATACCAGGTTGCGAACCCGGCTCCGTGGACACGACCACGGCGGAGTTTTCGCCGACACCGCGCGCGCTTTTCGGAGGTGCGAGCACTGAGCCCACATCGCCGGGACCGCCGAGGCCCGAACCTCTGCGTCCGTAGCCCGATGTGCCAGAGCCTGACCCCACCGAAGGCGGGGGTGGAATCACGTTGGAGGCGATCAGGGTGCCGTTCGCAGAACCGCCTGAAGCCTGCGCGCCCGAGCCTACACCCGAGCCTGAGATTGAGGGTGGCGGCGGAACGACATTCGCAGCCGAGAGGGAGCCTCCACCAGTTTTTGAGTTGCCGAAGCCCGAAGACGCGCCACCAACCGAAGGCGGCGGTGGAATTACGTTGGCATTTAGAGAGATGCCTTGTCCGCCGTTCGGCGATGTGCGGGAGCTTCCCGCAGCGGCGCTCGCGGAAACATTGGGCGGCGGAGGAACAACTTCTTGCGTCCCAAAAAGCTTGCCGATAATGGTGCTGACGAAGGAGCCGTTAGCCGCGGTTGAGGGCGGAGGCGGAATTATTTTGGGCGCGGAAGAAGGAATGCCTCCACTTTCGAGCCGGCGCAAATCGCGGTCGGCAGATGTGGTGGGTGGGGGTGCGACGACCGAGGGCGCGGGCATGTTGAGCTTCGCGATGCGCGCGTTTTCGCGCTCTGGCGCAGATGCCGGCGGAGGAACGACAGCCACACTGTTCATCTGCACGCGCGAGGGTGAAACCGCATGCGTGACGTCGGATGGGGCCGGACCGATGATCCGACCGTTCAGCGAAGGCGCCAGCCGGGCTTGCTCGCGGGACACTCGCGTCGAGGCAGGGGCGATTATTGTCGCGCCAAGTGAGGGCGCGTTGCGGTTACCGTTGCCAGCCACATTCGGCGCCGGGCCGATGATCGAGGGATCGAGCCGGGGCGCGTAGAGTGTGTGCTCGGACCGGATCGTCGGCGCTGGCGCCACGACAGCTTCGGTTAACGAAGGAGATGTGCGGGCGCGGTCCGACGAAACT
Source organism: uncultured Acidobacteriaceae bacterium (assembly GCA_963734675.1). GTDB lineage: Bacteria > Acidobacteriota > Terriglobia > Terriglobales > Acidobacteriaceae > Sulfotelmatobacter. The sequence goes on along the minus strand of CAVTHZ010000008.1, from coordinate 243,508 downwards.
CTCGGCGCAGGGGGAATCACAGCCGAGTTGAGAGTCATGCTGCGAGATTGGTCGTGGGTTACATTCGTCGGTGCTGGAGGGATTACGCGCGTCTCCAGTCGAGGTCCTGTGTGGGAGGAATGCAAGCCTTCCGCTGGAGGCGGTGGCAGAACATTTTTGAACTCCAGGAGATTCGCCACAGCATTGGACGATGAAGGCAGTTTTAGGTTCGGGGCATCAACCACTCTCGGATTGAGAGAAGATCCGCGCGCAACATGAATCGTCTGCGTAGGATGATGGGCTTCGCGGCCGCCGGCACGGCCGGTAGCGCCCGCTTGCGCACCGCTCAAATCCTGAGTACGAGGCAGTTCGTCTGGCGAGTAATAAATCACTTCATCTGGCTGCAACTGAGGGGCGGCGTAGGGCCGCATCCGGGCGATCTCCGGGGGAAGAAACAGCAGGAGGAAAACGAAAACTGCCTGCAGGACAAACGATGTGCTCATGCTGCGGCGGTCGAAACCGCCGAGCGGTGCTTCTCCCGCCAGGCGCGGAGCTGAATGTGCGAATGCGGGACGGATGTTGCTGAGGAATGTTTCCCATCGCGGCGACCACTCGACCAGCAGTTTGGGGCCATCGTGGTGCTGGCGGATAATGCGGCGTTCGAGTTGGAGCGTCTGCGTCAAAATTCGATCCGAACCGGTGCTTGTGTACTCAGGAATTGTTTGCTCCGCCCTGGGGATGGGCTGGCTACTCCGCTAGGACTCCTTAAAACTAATCTCGATACTATCGCCCAATGCAGTTCCAGTTCTGGCCACTGTGTGGCTGGGTAACTCCAGGACTGAGGCTGCCCGCAATCGGATGGGGGAGAAACGCCAGGGGTGGAGATCGTGCTCGAGGTGAACCACCGTGCCGGCGTGGTCTAGATAGACTACGTCAATTGGGAAGCGCATAGCAAGAGTATGCACGCCCCGGCAGGGACGAATCCATAGGCCTGCGCCATTACGGAAGTTATCAGGGGAAACGCCGATGAGGCCGCGGAGGCGGGTGAGGTGGGTTTGGGCGATCTTCAGACTGGTGGCTAGGGGGATGTTGCGCGTGCGGTTGAAGGCTTGGGGCATTCGGGATCATTTTACTTCCGCGTCGAAACCGGGCGGGAGAACAGCAGATTCCTCCTGCCGCTCCCTTCGGTCGCTGGTCGGAATGACAGGATTTTTCTCCGCGGGCGGGCTACTTGCTGGTCAGGGAGTGGTAGGCCTGAATCAGCGCGGGACCGATCGTAACGAAGAGAAACGGAACGAGAATGAAGATTACTAACGGCGGGACCATCTTGATGGTGGTCTTGGCGGCCTGCTCTTCGGCGCGCTGGCGGCGTTGCGTGCGTAGCGAATCGGAGTGAACGCGGAGGGCCTGGGCTACGCTGGTGCCGAAGCGATCGGTTTGAATGAGCGTTCCGACGAGAGAGCGAATGTCATCTACGCCGGTGCGATCGACAAGATTGCGCAACGCTTCGACGCGCGGTTTGCCGGCGCGCATTTCGAGATTCACGAAGTGGAATTCCTCGCTGAGATCGGGATGGGCATGATGCAAATCGACTCCGACCCGCATCAGGGCTTGATCGAGGGCAAGTCCGGCTTCAACGCAGATGACAGTGAGATCGAGAGCGTCAGGCAACGCAATGCGGATGCGGCGCTGGCGGTCCTTGATCATTCGCTTCAGAAAGAAGCGCGGGATGAAAAAGCCCAGCGCCGCGCCACAAACGACCAATGGCAGGTTGTCGAAGATGCTGCCCTTGGTCAGAAGAACAGCAGCGCCGAAACCCACGACGGCCAGCGCCAGGCGCGCGCCAAAAAAGAAAGTGACGTGGCGCGGTTCGCGAAGCCCGGCCTGGATGAGCCACGCGCGCGTTCGCGAAACATCGGACGGCGACAGGGGGATTGCTTTGCTGAGCGGATCGAGCGCCTGCTCGATTCGCTCTCGTACTTTGAGCGCCGGCTTTTCCTGCGCTGTAGCTTGACCGCCGAGGGCGCGCAAGCGGGCGCCCAGCACGGAGCTTGGAGTCACCGCAGCAGCGCCGAAAGCGAATATTACTCCTGCAACGGTAACGAAGATGACGATGGTCAAGATCAACGGCATAGTCAGTTCGCTGGCAGATCTTTCATACCTGAATCTTGATAATCCTGCGAATCACAAAATATCCGACCGTCTGCAGCGCGATGCTGGCAACCAGCAAGGCGTGGCCGATAGGGTCATAGAACAACGGATGGACGAACTCCGGGCTGAAAATGAGCAAGATCACGACGACTACCGGAGGCATGGCCATCAGGAGGGCCATGGTGAGACGCCCCTGCGCAGTGTGCACTTTCACCTGGCGCTGAATCTTGAAGCGCTCGCGGATAACATAGGACAGATTGTCGAGAATCTCGGCGAGATTGCCGCCGGTTTCGCGCTGCAGCATGACCGCAGTGACGAAGAATTTTATATCGACGAGGGGAACGCGCTCTGTGAGGTTCATGAGAGCATCGCGCACTGGCATGCCGAATTTCTGCTCTTCGTAGAGCTTGCGAAACTCGCTGGCCAGCGGCTCGGAAACCTCGGTTGCGATCATTTCCAGAGCGGTGGTGAAGGCGTGGCCGGCGCGCACAGCGCGAGCCAGGGTGTCGATGGCTTCAGGGAACAGCTCTTCGATTTTCTCGAAGCGTTTCTGGCGGCGGTACGAAACGACCGAATAGGGAAGAAAAGCTCCAATCACTAGCGCCGCCCAGGCGATCGCAGGATTGCTGGTCCAAAGAACCGCGGCGAGCCCAGCGCCGGCTCCGCAAAGAATACAGAGCAGCAAAAAGTTGCCGGCACGAAATTTCATGCCCGCCTGCAGCAGCGATTCCTGGATGGCGGAGACGCGCGCCGAACGGCGCAGGAGGTTGTCGAAAGCGGGAATCCGGCTCAGTTGCTCGTCGCGCAACAGGGCAAGTTCTTCGTCGGGTTCGCGCTCGGGAGCTTTTTGCGCGCTGGCTAGACGGTCGCGGATTAGGCGGGCACGGGCATTTCGCTGGTCGATAAAGGAGCCGGCGGCAAATGCGATCAGGGCGACTACGATAAAGACGACGATCGCGATTAGTAATGGAAGCACGCGTTATCCTCAGCGGCTAAAGCCGGCCTTGCCGTAGAACGATTATCGCAGCGCTGCAGGCGCTGCGCCAGACAAAAGCGCCAATGGCGCGCTGACTCTGTGAGGCCCCCTGCGCTACACTTCCGTGCGCGACTCGAACAGCGCCGGGCGCAGACGCGCGCCGTAAGTAGCCAGGCGGTCGGTGAAAACTGGCCGTATGCCGGTGGCCCGGAACGTGCCCCGGACTTTTCCGTTTTCATCGATCGTGCGACGCTCGAACGTAAAAATGTCCTGCATGATGAGGTTTTCGCTTTCCATCCCGGTAACTTCAGAAATCGAGATGACTTTGCGGGTTCCATCCGAGAGCCGCGCGATTTGAATTACCGCATGAATGGCGGACGCAATCTGGCTGCGAACTGCGCGCTCGGGAATATTGAGGTTCGCCATCGAAACCATGTTCTCGATGCGGGAGAGAGCGTCGCGCACCGAGTTGGCGTGAACCGTGGTGAGCGACCCTTCGTGGCCTGTGTTCATCGCTTGCAGCATGTCGAAGGCTTCCTCCCCGCGCACCTCGCCGACGACGATGCGGTCGGGCCGCATACGCAAACTGTTAATGACAAGCTGGCGCTGGCGGACTGCGCCTTTGCCTTCAATGTTGGGTGCGCGAGTCTCCAGGCGTACAACGTGCTCTTGCTTGAGCTGAAGTTCGGCAGCGTCTTCGATGGTAACGATCCGCTCGACGTTGGGAATGTAGCCGGAAAGAACGTTCAGCAGTGTAGTTTTGCCTGCGCCGGTGCCGCCTGAGATCAGAAGATTCAGACGCCCCTTCACCATGGTCGAGAGAAGCTCAAGCATGGGTTCGGTGAGAGTGTGATTCTCGATCATGTTGCGCGCGGTCAGCGGGTCGCGCCCGAAGCGGCGGATCGACAGGCACGCGCCATCGAGGGCGAGCGGCGGAATGATGGCATTGACACGCGAGCCATCGGCGAGGCGGGCATCGACCATGGGCGAAGATTCATCCACGCGCCGCCCTACTCGCGAAACAATGCGCTCGATGATCTGCATGAGGTGCTGATTGTCTTTGAACGACAGCCCGGTGAGTTCGAGCTTGCCCGCGCGCTCGATGTAGACGCGGTCGAAGCGGTTGACCAAAATATCGGAGATTGTCGGATCTTTCAGCAGAGGCTCAAGCGGGCCCAAGCCGAAAATCTCGTCGAGAATTTCGCGCGAAAGGCGCTCGCGCTCGGCGAAGCTGAGCGGAACGACTTCGTTGTTGACCGCGCCGCGAATAAGAATGAGGACTTCTTCGCGGGCACTATCGCCATTGGAGCGGCCGAGCTTTTCGAGATCGAGGCGATCGAGGATCTTGCGGTGCAGGTCTGACTTTACCTGCTGATATTCGGTCCGCTCGACGGTCTGCAAGTTCGCCATGGGAAAATTATACGGTCTTGAGCAACATATTAAAGATGCCTTTGGGGCTAAAGCGTGCGGTTGGGGATGAGGACGGAGTCGAAAACCAGGTGACTGCACGACCGCTTAGTCGTGAATGCCCCAAGTTACAACTCCGTGCAATTCCTCGCCGCCTGCAAAAATTAGGAGAGCCCGCCAAAGTGAGCGGGGTGCGGGCGTAGTTTTAAGCTGCCCTCTTTTGCTCCGCGCGAATCTTCGCCCATCTCGCTTTCTGCGCGATTGCGATCTTCTTCCGGGCTGACGCCGACAGTGTACGCTTCGGGCTCGAACTCGTCTTTGCTACCAGCACTGGCTTTATTTCCTTTCCGGCCCTTGCCCATCGCGCCCTCTGAGCCAATGCCATTTTTCTCCGCGAAGCCGCTGAGATTATTCGCTTTTTTCCCATTGCATTGCCGGATGTTCCCGGTCCGTTCAAAGATTCGATCACTGAAATTGCCTGTCCCAGCTTCTCTACATGCAACTGCGCCCGGCTGAGCTCCGCACGAAGTTCTTGAAGAGCATTATTGAGATTCGCCATTGTTGCCCCCTGGATTAAACAGCGGAACTAATTGTATAGGATCGGCAGTGATGCACTGGACGGGTATTGAGGAGTCTCGAGCCCGGAGGCTACTGGTTGCGAGAATTGGCCATCACTTCAGCAGATGAGCGTTGTATAGGTAGATGGCGCTTCCCAAGAGTGTAAGAAGTGTAAGAGATTCAACAACGACTCGGAAGACGCCTCGTGATGACGGATTCCGATGAGCGACCGCCGCTCTGTATTTCTCTATCCATACCTGTTCGTCCAGGTTCAACGACGACTGAATCACGGTTCGCAGCCTATATTGGTCGCCTTCCGAGAGAGCAACGAACCGGAACGGCTGTTGGGTCGTGGAAACCGGAGTCAACATCTCCGCAGCACCGAGTACTGGCCCAGTCTGAGTCAAGAACATCAATTTTATTTGGGAACCCCGATCCAGCATGTCCGACATGCTCAGTAGGCCACCGGTAAGAGAAAGGGTTTCCAATTTGCCGCGGTGACGGCGCCCGTCGGGCAGTCGAAGGACGGCAGGCATGATATCCGACGGCTGCACGCGAGGGCTGCGCCAATTCGTCTGCGAGTGGGGGAGAGTCATGTGTGCCAAGACGAGTATGGTGCCCGGGAGCGAAGGCCAAAAGATTACGGAAGGACCGGCGAAGGGCAAGTTACTCAGGTCCAGCATGGTTTCTGTTGCGGGACATTCTTTTGCTTTTGCCGATTCGAGGTCGAGGGAAGGGCAATTTGAGGAGCGAAGCGGGCAGTTACAACACAAACCACGACACAAAAGCCGGTGCCGTATGAACCATCCATCCGCAAGTGCTTGAAAATATGGTGGAGCTAGTCGGGATCGAACCGACGACCTCATCGTTGCGAACGATGCGCTCTCCCAGCTGAGCTATAGCCCCTCGCTAAAACGGGTTGATTTCTGGCTATTCTAACAGTGTTCGTTCTTCACACCAACGGCCCTTGACGAATCGCCCGGTATTTCGTCTAACCTGATAATCAACGCTGTGAAGCAGCGCTTTGGGGGTTTTACCGATATGTTTGCCCCATTGAAAGCGGAAGCGCCAACGACGAGACGAGCCATCATGGCGGGCTCGTTGATCCTTCACGGGGCATTGTTCGCCTGGCTTTTGCATGCGCCCGAGCCCCCCCTGCTCAACGCCAGTTCAGTTGCCCCTGGACACAATGGACGCGTGCTGGCCCAACTTTATTTTCCTTCCCCGCTTGCAGACGATAGCAGCGCTAGTTCGCCGGCGCGCGCCACTGAAGTTTATCGCCATCAACGTTTCGGGCATGAGAAATTGACATGGAAGGAAAATCGCGAGCACGCGAAACAGAATCCCCTGCCTGCTCAGTTCGCTCCTCCTGCGGCGGAAGACAAGTCGCAAACCGCAACTCTCTCGGATCTTGGTCACGGCGCGCCCGCGGGACTTCCTTATGGAAATACTCCCGGAAGTCCTATCTTCGGCGACGAAATTCGTCCGGCGCTTCCGGTTACAACCGTCGATCCCGTCGTTTACCCCTGGGAACTGCCGCCTGCTGAGGGTAACGTAGTCGTTGAGATTACGATTGATGAACGTGGCGAGATTGTTCGGAAAACAGTTCTCCGCAGTATGGGAGAAGAGCTTGACGAGAAATTTCTCGCAGCACTGGATAAATGGCATTTCCAGCCAGCCACACGGAATGGTATGGCCATTGTTTCCAAGCAGGATGCAATCTTCCACTTCAGACGCAGGGGGTAGCGGTTTCCGTGGCAGCCCTGCGACTTTTGTGGACATAATTCGCTCGTGGCGATCCCCTCAAGGTCTTGGACGTAGCGGCAGCTATAATCGAAAGGTGAGCAACCCCACAGTTTGTCAGATGGCCTCCGCGAGTTTTCCCACCCGCTGGGGAACTTTCCGGATTCACGGCTTCCGGGCCGGATTCGGCCCGGGCGAAAACGATAAAGGCGAGAATGATAAAAAAGAGGACCGCGTAGAGGAGGCTGTAGCCCTGGTGATGGGAGACATTCACTCGACGCCTCCGCTCGTGCGGGTGCATTCACAATGTTTAACGGGGGATGTCTTTCACTCGCTGCGTTGTGACTGCAGGCAGCAACTGGAAATGGCACTATCGATGATTCGCGACCTCGGCGCCGGCATCTTGATTTATGAGCAGCAGGAGGGGCGCGGCATCGGCTTGATGGCAAAGTTGCAGGCCTACGAGTTGCAGGACACCGGTCTGGATACTGTAGAGGCCAACGAGCGCCTCGGGTTCAAAGCGGATCACCGCGACTTTGCGCTTCCCGCTGAGATGTTGAAAGCCTTGGGCGTGAAAAGAGTGCGATTGCTCTCGAATAACCCAGAGAAAGTAGAAGCGCTCGAAAACGCTGGAGTCAAGGTAGTGGAGCGTGTGCCCTGCGAGGTTGCTCCAAGCCCTTACGCAAAAGAGTATTTGAAGACGAAAAAGGAAAAGCTCGGGCACTTGCTTACACCGCGCTAGGCTCAGCTGCGAGACTATTTCTCCGGCTTCTAGATTTGCTCGGGAAGCGGCACGGCCATCGCTTTTCCCCGCACGAGCCTTACAACAAAGAAAGACAACAGCGCCAGAATCACGAAGGGTAAGGGTGCGGCCATGCGAGTCGGAAACACGAGAACCGCTGGGCGTCTCGCCCATACCGGAAAAAATACCGAGACGAGCGCTACTGCACCTGCCGCAAACCACTGCCAGGATATTACGATCACAGCTGCAAACCACTCGACGCGGACCGGAAGGCTGGCCTCAAGGATCGCGGTACGCCGCGCGCCCAGCCAAAAAATAGCTGGAATCAAAATAACTTGGTCGTAGACTGCGCCGCCGGTGGGCGACAGAATAATAGTCACCGCTAAAACGAAACTTACGGCCAAAGAAAACTCAGGAGACGCTGGCTCTTGGCGACGGGCGCTCCAGCAAATCGCGCTCGCCAGGGCGAGCATGGCAAGCCCTGCTGCATCTCCCATGAACCTGCCCAGCACCAATTGTGTGAGCGGCGGCAATGTGTAGGTTGGGTATTCAGTAATCGAGCGACACCACGCCACGAACCACCCCGGCAAGATAATTTGACTTATCAGAAACAGCGCCGCCAGTGTGAACATAAAGCCAAGCGCGAAAACTTTTCGACTCTTCCAGCCGCTGAGAGCCCACAGCAGAAGCCAGAGCGCCAGCAGCCAAACGAGTTGCGGCTTCACGCAAGCAACGGCGAGCAGCATCCCCGCGAATAGGTTCCGTCCACGAGCCAAAGCCGCCGCCGCCGCCGCCAGAGCGGCCCCCACAAAGAGACCTACCTGCTGCGCATATAGGCCCTCCAACACGGGATAACTGACCAGAGCTAAAACGATAATGATCGCGAGTGTGCTGCGCCGAACCGGCAGATCAAAAGCGTTGAGCCAGAGAAGCAGGCTGCCGGCCGTAAGGAACGGCAACAGCAACCCCAACACTAATCGAGCGCCATCGAACCCCAGAAGAACCAGGGGCGCAGCCAGCAGATCGGTGTAAAGCGGATAAACGAATGCGCGGAAATTAGCGGGCGGGTCAGTTTTGCGACGCGAATCCATGGTCCGGCCAAAAAGCCCGATCTGAATTTCCTCGGTCATCTGTTGCGTATAGGGATCTCTACCGTGGCGCAGCAGCTCCCTGCCGGTCAGCCAGATCGGATAAAAATCTCCCCCGTACGCATAGCCACCCGCCATGCCGATTTCCGCGTTCCGCGCCCGGGCCTGGGGCAGAAGCAAGTCGAAGTAGTAGTAGCTGGCGCCGAGAGCGAGAAGCAGAGCCAACATCAGCGCACTGTTGGTTCTCCGCCGCAGGCGTGCACCACTGTTTAGGCTGGAGTCCCTTGCAATCATCATGCGGAATACTGCGCTCAGATTAAAACCCGTTAGAGCGAACGAATTTTGAGAATCTGCTTCAGCGAATCTTTATTCTTTGAAGGCAAATAAGCCACCGCCGCTTGAGCCAGCGCAACGTAAACGGCCCGCGCAATCGGCACCTTATGCAAAATGGCGACATGCCGCTTTACGGTTTCGACGTCGCCCCGCACGATCGGCCCGCTGAATGTCCCATCGGCACCGAATGTTTCATAGTTGGCGAGCGTCTGTTTGAGGATCGGCAGCATTTTCTTCTTTGCCGCATCTCGCTTCACCCCAGCGCCAGCAGCCACTCGCTCACAAGTCGCCAGAAGTGCAGTGAATAGAGGCGATGCGAAGGTTCCCCAGGCGTGGTAAGCCGCCTTATCTTCGGGACGAATGGAATAAGCCTCGCCGCCCAGACTCTTCACGATTCGGCGCGCCTCCTGAACCGCGACCGCATCTCCCTCGATCGCGAATGGCACGCCTGTTAGGGAAGGTTGCGAGCCGCGAACGAAAGTCATGAGCGGATGTACCGACGCCACCGTGGCTCCCCGCTTTTTCAAGGAAGAAAGTTCATCACTGGTGAGGGCTCCGCTCGAATGGATAGCGATTTTGTGGTTCCACTGAGTCGAATGCTCCATTGATGTGGCCGCCGCGCGTATCACCCCATCCGGAACACAGAACCAGACGATATCTGCTGAAATCTGAACTTTCTGGGCAGTTACCCCGATTGCGCCGACCTGTTCTGCCAAGCGTCTCGCACGCCGCAACGATGCTCCCGTTGCGCGAGCTACGATCTGGTCGAGCGTGTAGCCGGCCGTGTGCAAGGACGTGGCCAGGGCGCTGGCCAGATTTCCAGCGCCCACAATCGCGATTCGCGGTCGCTTCGACCGCTTGGGCAACACTCGCGTACGCATCTCCGGGAGCATAGCAGATCGCAATTTCGCCGGGCCGGGTGTTTCTCCCTCCGGCTGACCGCAAAAAGATCTTGAGATCGCGTGTTTTATATTGTTGCTATGCCCAAATCTCGACTCGGCAAAATCCAACGCAAGTCCACCAGCAAATCAGGCAGAGCTCGAATTCTCTCTTCGCGACTTGTCTACCGCGGTCCGGTATTTTGGGTGACTAGCGATCAGGTGCAGGAACCGGGTGGCGTTCGAGCCCGCCGCGACATCGTTCATCACAGCGGCTCGGTGGTTGTTCTTGCCGTCGATGAATCCCGCATTCCGCGCGTGCTGCTGGAGCGCCAATACCGTCACGCGGCCAACAGCTACCTTTGGGAGATTCCTGCGGGCCGCATTGATCCCGGCGAAGAGCCGCTTCGCGCCGCCAAGCGCGAACTGTTGGAAGAAACTGGCTTCACGGCCGTGCGCTGGCGGCGCATTTTCCATTTTTATGCCAGTCCTGGATTCGTTGCCGAAACCATGTCGGTATTCCTTGCGACGGGGCTCCGCGCGGGAAAAGCTCAGCCGGAGGATGATGAAATCATTACGAAAAGATTCGTCCCCCTGCCCATGGCTGTGCGCATGGTTCTGAACGGTACGATCTGCGACGCAAAGACGATCGCGTCAATCCTGTGGCTCGACCATCAAGTCGCAAATCGGCAAACTCTGCGCGGTTCGAAATCCGTGAAAAAACAGGGCGGGAAACTTAAGACGACCTGACCGGCGAAGGCGTCCGCAGCAGGTAGGAAGAAAGTGGCGGCCATCTGATCATCATCCTAATGGGCGTTTCCGGGGCAGGGAAGACCACGGTGGGCGAACTGCTGGCGGCAGAACTCGGATGGGATTTCGCTGACGCCGACGATTACCACTCCGCTGCGAGTGTAGAGAAGATGCGCAACGGAACTCCGCTCACTGACGCCGACCGCGAACCCTGGCTTGCGGCTCTTCGGCAGATGATCGCGGACGCAATAGAAGCAGGAAGGAGCCTGGTGCTAGCCTGCTCCGCACTGAGGCGACGCTATCGCGACTTACTGCGAGTTGGGGCGGAAGTCCGGTTTGTCTATCTGAAAGTGTCACCGGCGGTGCTACATGAGCGGCTCCATCGGCGTCGCGGCCATTTCATGACCGAGCAAATGCTGGCCAGCCAGCTTGCAACTTTGGAAGAACCGGAGCGCGCATTAGTGATTGACGCCAGTCCATCCCCAGTAGAAATCGTGAGCAACATCCGCGCCGCTCTCTCGCTTTAAGGCAGGCCTTAATCCCTGCCAAAAAACCATTCATTCTAGCGAAAATCTGCATCGGCGGATTGAAAAAAACGCTTGCCGATTTTTTCACTCATTTTTAATGTACCTATCTTGAACAACCGCAACTCGCTTTGTTATAAGGACAGTCCATTGCAAGCGAGGAGCTCACCGTGACTCAACGTCATTCGCTCGACCTGTTCCCGCGGAGGATGTTTTCTCCCTACTTTATTTTGATTCTCGCATTCGCGCTGACCGCGCCCTATGGCCGCGCGCAACAGACGCTCGGCTCCGTTAACGGAACTGTAACCGATAGCAGCGGGGCCGTAATCCAGGGCGTGGCTATCAAAGCCCGATCCGTGGCGACGAATCTGCAAGTCACAGCCACCAGCAAGGGAGACGGTTCCTTCAGCATCGCTGATCTGCCCATCGGCACGTACGCCGTGACTTTCACGAAGGATGGCTTCGACACAGCGTCGTATCCGGGCATAATCGTGCAGGGCAACCGCACGACCACCCTGAATGGCAAATTGAGAGCCGGAGCGGTTTCGCAAACCGTGACGGTCGAAGGCACGCCTCTTCTGAACCAGACCGATACAACGAACGGCTACACGCTAGGCGTTGACCAGATCGAGTCGGTGCCGCTAGGTACCGGAAGTTTTACTCAACTTGCGATTCTTGCCCCCGGAGTCAGCGCGGATTTTCTTTCCGGATCGGGATCGAACGAAGGGCTGGGTAATCAGGGAATTGTTGCCAACGGGCAGCGGGATACCAGCAATCTGTTCACGTTCAATGGCGTGAATGCGAACAACCTGTTCAACGGAAACTCTACCAGCAACGTAGCGGATAGCCGCTTCACGCTGAATACCGGAGAAATTTTTGGCATTGGCGGCAAGGTGCAAACCAACAGCTCCGTGTTCGATGCGATCGGAGAGGCTATGCCGACGCCTCCAGTTGAAACGGTTCAGGAAGTCCATGTCAGCACCTCGATGTATGACGCCTCCATGGGTTCGGCCGCCGGAGCTCACATAGAGACAACGACAAAATCCGGTTCTAATTCTCTTCATGGGCAGGTATACGAATATTTCCAGAACAACTGGTTTGACGCTGCACCCACTTTCCTTACTGCGAATCCATTTTTTTCGGGAGCACCGCCTCTGCACCGCAATGTTTACGGAGCGACCATCGGAGGACCGATCAAAAAGAACAAAATGTTCTTCTTTGGTTCGTACCAAGGACAGAGGATCAGCGATGCGCTCAGCGGGGCATTCAATGGCGTGCCGACTCTGCCCGGACTAACGGATGCAATGCGAGGGGACCCGGCGGCGCTTGCGGCCTTGGCCAATGCGGATGACGACTGCACCGGCGGCAATGGGCCCTCGTGCATTACGGCAAGTCAAGTAGACAAAGTTTCACTGGCGATCCTGCAGGCAAAAACAGGCGGGCAGTATATTGTTCCAACTCCGAATGCAACGAATCCTGAGAGCGGAAGCCAGGCCTTTAACGCGTTCGTAAAAGGCCCTTCGAGCCAGTTCAATGCCGACCAGGCCAACGGCAACATAGATTACAACTTTAGTGAGAAAGACCGACTCGCGGGCAAGTATTACTATCAGCGGGATCCCACCTCCATTCCATTTGCAGTGAGCGGAGTGATTGGGTTCCCGCAAACCATGCACGCCGGTGCACAACTTTTTTCGCTCGACAACACCACCGTGCTTACTCCCAACGCCACCTGGGAGAACCGCTACGGTTTCATTCGCGAAGTTGCCAACGCAACCACCAGCCAAGCCATAACCCCATCGCAGATAGGGATCAATCTCCTGGGCAGTCCATATTTTCCCGGGATCAAGATTACGAATGCCGATCCAGGGGCTCCCGTGTTGGGTGGCGGGACGGTGGACCCGTTCCACGGCAATACGATGAGCATCGGACCTTCGACGAATTTTGCGAATGCCGGGATCTTTCAGAACCAGCACGAAGGATCCTCCGTCTATCACTGGGTGCGGGGGCGCCATTCTCTCGCTTTCGGCGGAATCTTCGATTACGCCCAATTGAACGTCGAAAATCGCGAGAACAATGTGGCCACGTTTACCTTTAATACCTTTGCCGATTTTCTGACAGGCACGCTGGAACAGGATCACAGCAGCGGGTTGCTTTTGGACGGCGAAACCAATCGCCATTTCCGTTCCAAGTCCGCGGGCCTTTTTGCGCAGGACGATATCAAGGTTCGACCAAATCTTACGCTCAACCTCGGCCTTCGCTGGGATTGGGATGGACCGCTTTACGAGACAAATGGCTTGCTGACGAACTTCTACGCTTCGGATTACAAGTACAATCTCGCGACCGATTCCTTTGGCAGTCTGCCGAATGGAGAACCCGGAATCGGATTAGTTGTTCCCGGAAGCAATAAATCGTTCGGCTTTCCCAATGTCAGCGATTCCACGCTAACCGGCCGGCAGTGGATGTTTGCCCCGCGCTTGGGATTCGCCTGGAGCCCCAACTCAGTCAAGAATTTTGTGATTCGCGGCGGCTTCGGAATTTTTGCGGACCGCGGCGAATACTTTACGGAACTTTCTGCGAGCGCCGGTTTGGGAATCAGCGGTCCGTTCAGCGTTACCACGCAGGAGCCGTTCAGCGTGCCCGTCCATACAACTTGCGTTGGTTCGGGTTGCCTGGCGGCTGGCCCGTTCGGCACGGCGTCCTTGACGCCCCCGCCCAACAACCTCTCCGGGTTGGCGTCTCTTATTTACAACCAATCCCAGCTCAGCGGCTGCCCCGAGCCGGTTACGCCCACGTGCACCCCCACAGGATTTGCCAATTCCGATTTTCTGTTCGGCAGCTACGATCCTGCGAATAAGCTGCCTTATTCCGAAAACTGGAGTCTCGATTTTCAGTGGCAGCCGCAGACTGACCTCGTTCTGACCTTGGCCTACAACGGGGCGCACGGCATTCATCAGCCCATACCAATTCCTTTCAATCAGCCGGGCATCGCGACCCCTTCGCATCCCATCAACGGACAGATATACTCTTACGGCTTTCAGGCCCAGGACGCGAACTTCAATACTCTGCTTACCGAGCAAGTGCAGACGACAATCGGAGAATTCTCTTTCTCAGATGGAAACACCGCGCTGCGAACTCCGTACATCGGATTCAATCCGAACGCAGATTTCTGGGAAGCGGAGGGTGTTTCCACCTATAACGCATTGCAGGTACAGGCGACGAAGAAAATGTCCCATGGCCTGATGGTCAACGCCGCCTACACGTATTCTCACTCGATCGACGAAGGCAGCGGATTAGGCTCCGGCCTTTTCTACAACGGAAACAATCCTCTTAAACCCTCGGAAGGCTACGCCTCGTCAGATTTTGATCGTACGCATGTGGTGACCGTTAATTACGTCTATATGCTTCCAAGCTTCAAGAAGGCCTCGAAGTTTGTAAATGCGGCACTCAATGGCTGGGGCGTGCAAGGCGTAACCGTTGCGGAAAGCGGTGAGCCATTCAGCGTGATCGACTTTTCCGGATCTGCGGCAAGCATTTTCTTCAGCGCCGATGATTTCATCACCAATCCGATTCTGCCGCTGGCTCCTGGCATTACGCCAAAACAAGCGACGCAAGGTGGGACGGACAACTACTTCACATCGGGCCCGCTGACGGGCGTGAAAGTTCCTTACGTCAATCCAAACGATTTCGTGATTCCATTCCTCAACCCAGGTCAAAGTGGAGTCCCGCCCTGCGGGCCGACCACGGCGGGAACTACGGCCTGTGATACTCAGGAGACCGGCTTTGGTTCTAACGGCCGCAACCTCTTCCGTGCGCCCTTTCAAACCCGCTTCGATTTTGCAGTCTTTAAAAACTTCAAGCTGTCCGAGCGGTTCATGCTGAATCTGCAGGCGCAGGCGTTCAACGTATTTAATCACCCGAGCTTCGACACTCCAAACACCGATTTTGCGTTGAACGGTTGTTTCAATCCGTTTCCGTGTTTTGACACGACTCCTTTGACGCCCTCGAGCCCAAATACCAGCAATTACGGTGTGATTACGGGAACAGTCGGCAGCAACCGGTTCCTGCAACTGGCCATGCACTTATCTTTCTAGCGCGATGCTTGGACACAGAAACCGCAAGTGCTTTGCTTCGCTGGCTCTCCTCGCGCTCGTGTTGTTGGACCCGCACACTCTTTTCGCCTGGGGCAACGAGGGCCATACTTACGTCAATCGCGTTGCCGCCGAAAAGATCCCGCGCGACATGCCGCGTTTCTTGCGGAAGGCCGTTGCCGAGATCGCTTATCTTGGTCCCGAGCCGGATCGCTGGCGTTCGCCCACAGAGTTTGCCCTCAAGAACGCGCAGGAGCCGGATCACTTCATCGACCTCGAGCGCGTGGCATGGCTCAATCCGCTGCCGCGCGGACGTTACGAGTTCTATCGCAAGCTTTACGAAAAGCGCGCTTCCACCTCTGATCATCCGGACGATTATCTTCCCGAACGCGTTGGCCTCCAGCCTTACATCACTATGGAGGTTTATGACCGGCTAAAAGTCGGATTTCGCGAGTACCGAAAGTTGAAAGCGGACCACCAACCCACGGCAGGGATTGAGCACGCCATTATTTTCTACGCGGCCTGGCTGGGACATTATGTGGCCGATGGCGCTCAACCGCTGCACACAACAATTCAATACAACGGCTGGGTCGGCCCGAACCCCAACGGATATACGACGCAGCACGATATTCATTCAAACTTCGAAACCGCGTACGTTGGCGCCCATATTTCCGCCAAGGATTTTTCCGAATTCGTGCACGCTCCTCAGCAACTCGACGATCCATTTATGCGTTACATCGCTTATCTCAAAACGTCGAACGGACTGGTCGAAAAGGTGTACATGATCGAGAAAGCGGGTGGTTTTCGCGAGAAAGGTTCCCCGGAAGCCTTTGCCTTTACCACTCACCGTTTGGCGGCCGGATCGCAAATGCTGCTGAACTTGTGGTACACGGCGTGGCTGGAGAGCGCATTGCCCGTGCCCCTGTCGGAGCGCCCTCAGCCGCCCGTCAAGTAGAACGAGGCGACGCCTCAAGTTTTTCAACGCGACCAAGGCAATGCCCAACATATACTGTGCAAAGTGTTTCTCTCTCTGCTAACATGGTCAGCCGAAAGACGCGGATCTTATTGGGTACGTTCGTCCGCGCGCTGCGGTATGGCATGAAAAATGCCTCTGAATTCATGGCGGAGTGTGTTTTGGTCCCTAGCCCAGGATGGCCGCCGCTGCAGGTAGGAGCAGTTTTTTTGTGATCGAGTCCGGGAACGTCCCGAAATTCCGACGACGGCGCACTCGCCGTCATCGCCGCAACCGTCTGTTTCGCCGCTTCCTGGCGGTGGCGGCGCTTGCCATTTTTGTCGCAGGGGCGTCTGCGCTCGCTCTGAAATATCTCAGCCCAGCACTCTTTCAGGCTGAGAAAAGCCAGGTTCCGAGTTTCGAGCAAACAGAACTGAGCCGCCAGCGCCTGCTCTCGTTGAATCAAATCATCCAGCAAACTGCGCCCGCGGCGGACCGGCCGGTTTATCGTTATTCGGTCATTCCCGGCGGTGTGGAAGACGCCAGAGAGTTGAAATGGATCGCGGAGCACGACCCCGTGGTGGCATCGCACTACGCCGGTTTTGACTACGATCACGCGCGCATCGTCCGGCTCACACTGGCTCAGACCGTGTATCTCTCTTACCGGATCGGAAACCATATTTACTGGACCAGCCACCGGGTCACGCTGCACAAAGGCGAAAAACTTCTCACCGACGGCCGAATCACTGCGCGCATACGCTGCGCCAACCGGGTCGAGAAGATGCCGCAGCAGGCCATCGCGCCGGTTGAGCCTCCCGCCGTGGCATTCGATCAACCGGTGGGTGCCGGAACTGCGATGCAAAATCCTCCTGTTCCCTTTCAGTCGGCGTTCCTCGAGCGTCCCGCGGGATTCGGCCAAACCGGGCCTTTGAGTTTGTACGATCCCATCGGCGGTGGGACCTGGGTGCCGATTTCCCCGCCGCCGCTGCCTTCAGGTCTGTGCGGGCCGCATAAGCCGGGTGAAGTCAATAAGGGCTGTTGCGCTGGCATTGAAGGCGGAGGCAAGAAGAAAGGTAGCCCGTGCGGAACACCCGGAGTTGTGCCAGAACCCGGGACTTGGATTCTTTTCGCTTCCGGGCTGATCGCGATCTACTGGCAAGCTCGCCGCAAGCTTTCGCCTGCGTGAGTTCGGCAGTCTCGCTAAGCCCACTGCGTTCTGCTTGATAACTTTTCTTCTCATTCGGTAGTCTCATCATTTTGATCGCGGACCGCTGCGGGGGAATTTCAGCATGCGTTTACAGGCTTACTTTCACACTATTCTCTTGCTGTTGCTGGGTCCGCTTGTTCTAGCCGCTTCCACTCCAGGCTGCTTCGCCCAAAAAATTCGCCTGCGCGTTGACCTCACGGACGCGCCCCGCAATATCTACCACGCCCGAATGATCGTGCCTGCAAAGCCGGGCGCGATGACCCTGGTTTTTCCCAAGTGGATTCCCGGCAATCATCGGCCCAGCGGGCCGATCGCCGAACTCACCGGAATTCACATGGAGGCCGGCGGCAAACCGCTGACCTGGGATCGCGATGATGTCGACATGTACGCCTTCCACGTCACCGTACCCGCCGACACAAGCCAGCTGGAAGTCTCCTTCGACTCGATCACTACCTTCGATAGCGCCGGTGGTGGCGGGCCAGCTGCTTCAAGCAATCTGCTTGATTTGAACTGGAATACAGTCGTGATGTATCCAGCGGATACTGATTCTGATGCAGTGCAGGTTGTTCCTTCCGTCAAACTGCCCGCCGGATGGAAATTCGCAACCGCGCTAACATCGCCCCATCAATCTGGTGACGAGGTCGAGTTCGCGCCGGTATCGCTGACCACGCTGGTCGATTCGCCGCTGATCGCCGGAAAACACTTTCGCGAGATTACACTCACGACCGAGTCCCCGGTTCATGTAATGGATCTGGTTGCCGATAGTGACAGCGATCTGGCGATGACCCCGCAAGACCTGGCCGCGTATCGCAAACTGGTGGCTGAGACTGGAGTGCTGTTCGGCTCGCGCCACTACCGCCAATATCATTTCCTCTACACGCTCAGTGGGGAAGTGGGCGAGCACGGGCTCGAGCACCACGAATCGAATGACAGCGCCGCCGCCGAGCGCACGCTGCTCGATCCTGATTTGCGCCTGCTTTACGCGTCTTTGCTTCCACACGAATTCACGCATTCATGGAACGGAAAATACCGCCGTCCCGCCGGGCTTGCCACGCATAACTACCAGGAACCGATGGTGGGCGATTTGCTGTGGGTGTACGAAGGACTCACCGAGTATCTTGGCGATCTCCTCGCTGAGCGCAGCGGATTGTTGACCGCCGAACAATATCGAGAGTCGCTGGCGCTGACCGCCGCCATGCTCGACCATCGCTCGGGGCGAAGCTGGCGCTCGGTGGAAGATACTGCGAGGTCGGTTCAAATGCTGAGGATGATCGAAGCTCCGGAGTGGACCAACTGGCGGCGATCGCTCGACTACTATCCCGAGGGCGAGCTGATCTGGCTGGAAGTAGATTCCATCATCCGCCGGCAAACCCACGGGCAGCGGTCGCTCAACGATTTCTGCCGCCGCTTTCACGGCGGCCAAAGCGGCCCGCCCATCGTCGTCCCATACAACTTTGATGATGTGGTCCATGCGCTGAATGATGTGGCTCCTTATGATTGGGCAACTTTGTTGAAACAGAGAGTAAACGCGGTCAATCCTCGCGCGCCGCTTGGGGGCATCGAAGGGGACGGGTGGAAGCTGGTTTACAGCGATCAGCCAAACTTGATCACCAAGGCGCTGGGGAAGGTGACGAAGCGCGCCGATTTTTCTTTTTCTGTGGGATTTATCGTAGCCGCGGACGAAAAGGAAGACGGCAAGCTAGACGACGTGATTGTGGGATCGCCCGCGTATCAGGCGGGCATTGGGCCGGGAATGAAGTTGGTTGCCGTGAACGGCCGAAAATGGAAGCCTGAAATATTGAGCGACGCGATCAAAGCGGCGCAGGGAAGTTCAGCGCCGCTCGACCTGCTGGTGGAAAACGGACAGTTTTTCCAAACTTATTCCGTCTCTTATCACGACGGCAACCGGTATCCGCACCTGGAGCGGGACCCCGGCAAGGCGGACCTGCTGGAGCAAATGCTGGCTCCGTTGACACATTAGCGGAAATAGATACTTTGGAAGCCGGTTGTAGTCCTTCGGTAATCGTGTTGCCTTGCCAACCCTGCTAGAATCAAGCCATCCGCATCATCCAAGGAATTCTATGCAGTGCTCGCTTCGAGCTGCCGCCGGTTTTTTGCTGTCGGCCGCAATTTGTTTTTTTCCCTCCAGTGCACTCCGCGCGCAGTCGGTGGCCTCGGTGCGCAGCGTGCACGTGCTCGGCGATCGAACTCCGCTTGAAATTGAAATTGAAGGCAGTGAGCGTCTTCAGCCCCAGGCGCAACTCCTCAGCGGGCCGGATCGGCTGGTTGTCGATTTTCCCGCGACCACGCCCGGCGCGCAGTTGCGCAGCCAGAAGCTGAATCGCGAGGAAGTGAAAGGCGTGCGCGTGGGCTTGTTTTCGGCGAATCCTCCGGTAACGCGCGTCGTTTTTGATCTGCAAGGCCCGCAGCCGTTTCAGATTTTTCCCGAAGGGCGAACGGTGATTGTGAAGCTGGGTAATGGTGGAGGCGTGCAGACCGCGGACCTCAGATCATCCTCGTCCGGGCCGCATCTGGTCAACGCAAACTTACCCGCGCAGTCGGTGAAGATTACACCACCGCCCCCGCCTCCGCCCCTGGTAGTCACTTTCAGCAACGGGCTGCTTACGGTCAATTCCAACAAAGC
The DNA here is from genome assembly GCA_963734675.1 of uncultured Acidobacteriaceae bacterium. Lineage (GTDB taxonomy): Bacteria > Acidobacteriota > Terriglobia > Terriglobales > Acidobacteriaceae > Sulfotelmatobacter. Next base: position 223,488 of record CAVTHZ010000008.1, on the reverse strand, counting down.
TAATTTGTCTGAAGTTTTATTTGCGATTCATCAGCGCACCGGCGCTGACATCGCCATTCCCGCGGGTGCCGAGCAGGAACAGGTAGTAGCTGCGCTGGGGCCGGCTTCAGCGCCGGAGGTTTTGTCCCACCTGCTGAACGGATCGAGATTCAACTTCCTCATTCTGAGCGCGGCCAACGATCCCAGCACTCTGGATCGCGTAATCCTGAGCGCGCGACCCGATGGCCCCGCGCCACCCTACCGGCCTCCGGTGCAACAGCCTGTGCGCGAGGACACACCCGCCGAAGCTACGAATCCAGAGCCGCCGACGCCCGCGCCGGGAGTTCCGCCACCGGGGCAGGCGCAAGAGCCTGAGAAGCCCGAATAATCGAGGCAATCACGGGGGCGAGATCAGCCGGACGGGAACTGGGGAGGTACCCTGCGCTACGGGTGTGGTTGTGGACGCCGTATTCCCGCAGCCGATAACGTTCAGGACAGTCGCATCCACCCCTTGCTGCGGAGGACCAAGAGTCGTGCCGTTGATGAAAATCTGAAGGAAGCCGACAATGGTGACGTTTGTGGCGACGCCGGCAGTGATGGGGCTCGTGGTCTGATCGTAGATCGGCAGCGAAACTATCGAGGAGCTATTCGTAATTACGCTTCCGCTGGTCAGTCCGCCAGCAGTCGTCAGAGGATTTCCAAATCCAGCCAGGACTTGAAATGGATAGCTCGGCGGAGTGCCTAGGCTGTAAGACCCGAGGGTATCCTGCCCGCTGGCGCTTGTAATGTCTGAGTTGGATTGGTTAATTAGGCACTGCACCGCATTCTGCGTGTCTCCCTTCGCCGGATTCTCACTAAGATCCACCGAGTAGTTGTTGTTAAAGGGCCGAGACACCCCGCACCAGTAGACCGTCGATTGGTCGCACCCGGCGATATCCTGAGCATAGGAACTCAGAACACTTGAGCAGGTCGTCCCGGTCGTTGCCAGTGCCACCGGTGGAACTGCCGACGCCTGGCCGGGAACATAGTACACTCCGATGATCGAAGGCCCATTGGTCGCTAACCCTGGAGGGTTTGCCCCAGAAAGATCGCAATTGCCGCCGGTCGCGCTGCAGTCTGGCACAAGGAAAAACCTCTCTCCGATTACGCCGTTGCTCGGGCCGATAAACATTCCTGGGGAGCTAATTTGTCCTGTTCCCGTATTTATAAATGTCCCGAGCCCCGTCGCGTGCCGCGGGTCTAGATTTGGGATCACCCACGGCTTCACGCACCGCGGCTGCACTGGAGTCGGACCGTTGTTGGAATCCGAGGGATTGAATGCTTCCGCATAAGCGGTGGCGCTCACACCAGAGTTCTTCGAAGTCCCACCAGGAATCAAGGAGAAAACGTGAGCGAAGAATGTCGGCATACTCGCCTGCTGCACGTACACCGAGACTGTTGGATTGACTCCGAAGTTCGAAGCGGCGCCACTGCCACAATCGGGTGCTGACGGGACGGTTCCGCCGGGGCCGTAAAGAACGGTGACGGTGGTCCAAGGCTTGCCTCCAATCAGATTCTGATTGGCCACGGCCTGCGCGGCATAGGTAGCTGTTCCGCTCGGTCCGCAAATCGAGCTCCAATTTGAATCGCCGTTTGCCGGATCTCCGGTAAGTCCCGACACCGAAATCACCTGCGCCGCCGCCAGTGCAGCGGCGTCGGCAGAGCGCTGCGCTTCCGACTTTGCCTCGTAGAGAGAGCCGAGATCGATGGCCAGCGCGGCGAACGAAATAATCGCGACCATCGAGATAGCCACCAGCGCCATAGTGACGCCGCGCTCCCGCGTTCGTTTCGTTACGCCTTTTCCAGCGCGTTTTATGAGCGGCGCTAACATTCAGTTCTGCTCATCTCCAAGCGATGCGTGCAATCGGCAAAGCTAATTCTGGTTGAAGGAAATTGCCATCGTCTTAATCGTTGTCGGCCCCACAAACCTGCCAAAAAAATTTCCAATGCTGGTGAATTGCCATGTATACGGATAAACCAAGATGACGCAGGTGTTCACTTCATAGACGGAATTCTGAGCGATGGTGCAGTTTGTGCCATCGGGGTTGGTCAATGCGCCTCGATTGATCGTAAGCACCAGTCCCGTGCCGCCCTGGCAGCCAGTCAATCCCGGCGACGTCCATGTGAGGTTTCCACTGGTGCCTGGCGAGGTCCCTTTCAAGCCACAGTCGGGAACATTTTCCGAGATCAAATAGTTATCGACGACCTGGTATGCATCGGAAATGGAAACCGGCAGGCCCGAAGAATTGCCGAGATCGCTGGCGGGATCGGCGGCGGCCACTCGCGCGCCCTCCCGCGCCGCATCGGCCAGCTTGTGCTTCAGCGCGAGAGCATTGCTGAAGTCGAAAATTCCAATCAGGAAAAGAACCAGCACCGGGACCGAAAGAGCAAACTCCAGGATCTGGGCCGCGCGATCTTCAAAACACGCGCGGCATATTGCGGCCTTCCATCCTCGCCATGGAAGGAGCGTGCTCATTGCGTTTCCGCTCTCATCTGCGCCTGCGCCGGCAAATTCACGGTGCTACCACTCAACGAAGTAAATGGCAGCCAGAATTGGAATGGATACTGGAAGCTCACGGAAATGCCACACTCTCCGGCCCCGCCGTTGGTCAGGCCAGTGGGTGCCACGGTGGAAGAGAGCTGGACAAGACCCGCGGTAAAGTTGCCTGAGCTAGTTACAACACCCTGAACGCAAATGTTGGGATTGGAATCGCAGGAGACGGTCGGAGTAGTGCACGGACTGCTCGACGCGGCTCCCGGCGCGCAACTGCACAAGACTGGCGGGGTGGCCGGCGGTTTAAGAAGAGATGCGTTCAGGTGTGCGGCATTCATATCGTTCAAAATCACGGTCCAGGCATTCGCCGTGGGGTTAGGCGACGATCCACAGGTGGTGCAAGGCGGATTCACCGCAGCCCGAGCTCCATCACGAGCCGCATTGGTTATTGTCCCGTAGATGCGGAAGGCCATCCCGAACCAGTAGATTCCAATCAAGATCATAAACAGCAACGGCAGAATCATGGCCGTTTCGGCAAGCTCCTCGCCGCGACTGTTACGCGTCGCACCACTCCGTTTTTTTGCGCCCGAGCTTTTCATCCCTACCGCCCACTCAACATCCGCCAATTGAACGCCCCATAGCACAGCGTAGTGAATGCCAGCGCCACGCCGTATGGAATCTTCAACGACTCTGGATTATCCAGCGAAACTTCCGGGCCGGGCATGTGCAATTGCAACATGGACCCGAGCATGCGACCAATATTACGCAGAGTCTGCATCAGACGCCGCTTATAAATCACCAGGGCAAAAGCCATAATTCCGGCCACGAAAATCGACCCGATCAGCAAATCGATGAGCACCGAAGGGCCGACAACTGCACCCAGAGCGCCCGCCAGCTTCCAATCCCCTGCCCCGAGGCTGCGCAGCAGCACAAACGGCAGGAGCAAGAGCAATCCCAAACCAAATCCCAAAAGGGAAGCCTTCAAACCGCCCCAGCCCCCGACAATTCCATTTACAGCCAGCCCAGCAATCGCCCCCGAAACCGTCAGCCAGTTGGGAATGCGGCGCCGACGCCAATCGGTATAGCCCGCAACCGCTGCCAGGATCATCGCCAGCCCGAGCACGGCGGGCTTCAACTCGGCTCCCATGAACGCAAAGCTGAATGAAGCAGCTGTAAGCCTCTCATCTTTATGGGCAATGGGTACTGGGGGATGGTACGCCGCCAAACTTCTTGCACTGCTGAGGCGGATTTTCACACAGGACAATAGCGAAGTCAATGAACCGACATGTACATAGGTAAATGGAAAGTACGCTTGACATGAGCCCGAATTGTTGTGTAAAGTGTACTTTACATGGAGCACGCGGTCGCCAATCGCGTAAAGCAGTTGCGGCTCGCACGCGGCTGGACGCAAGAGCAGCTTGCGGCGGCGGTAGGGGTTTCGCGGCAGAGCATTAATTCGATCGAGCGCGATCGCTATGTTCCCAGCCTTCTGCTGGCGCTCACTTTTACGCGCGTATTCGGCTTCCCCCTGGAGCAGATTTTTAGTTTGGAGGACCACCCATGAGATTGCCATTAGTCGGCGGCCTGATTGACGAACGCTTCCTGCAGCACCGGCTGCGCTCGACCAGTTTGGCCGGCATCGTCGGCGGCCTGTTGGCCATTTGCCTGTTTGCTTACCATTTTTACATCGACCATATCTGGAGCTGGGACTTGTTCGCGGTGGCAATCACGATTGTTGGAGTGAAGTTGATTGTGATGACCTGGTACCGGGTCACCGACTAATCATGTAATAGAAGACTTCAGGAAAGGAGTCACCATAATGTGTCGAAAAACACAGACTAAAGTTGGAGCGTTTCTAGCCGTAGCCAATGTCTTTTTGCTCCTTGGCCTTCTGGGGCCATATTTGTATCATCCTGCAACGCAGGTGGGAAGAGACTGGCGCGATGCAACGCGCGGCCTGGCATTTGGTCTTTACATCGGAATTAACCTGATAGCGGTATGGAAGGGCCGTCGTAGCCGCGGCTGCGATGCGGGTAGCGGGCAGGCCGGTTCGCGGCAGCAATAAAAAAAGGCCCGGAAAATCCGGGCCATGAAGGAAGAATGCTGCTAGCGGTTAAAAGCTGCCGTGCTGTTGTGCTCGGCCACAATTTTTCTCGCGTTATCGGCCAGAGCCTTGGCTTGTGGCAGAAGATCGAGCGCTTTGATTACTTGCGGATCTGATTCTGCACGCACCTTCAATCCTTCATCCTCCCCGAAGGCGTCGACGAAAATCTCCGACTTGATGTTCGATCTGATCCAATCGGCATTGTCAATCAAATCAGCCTGCGTGTAGGGAATGTTCGCTTCATCCAGCGACTTGCGGAATTCCTGCATCATGGCATCATCCACTTCAAAGCTCTTGGTGGGATGATGCGTGACTACATACTTTTTCGCATAGTTGAAGAACGCATAGTGTTGCAGGAGCGTGTCCTGGAAATGATTGCTCTTGACTGGAGGAATGGTCACGTCCGGCGTTATGCCGCCGCCGCCGTACACGGTACGCCCGCTGTCGGTCAGCTTCACTTCGCGATTCACCGGGCTGGGATTGTCTTCGCGGTTGTAATAGTAGTCGTACAGAGAGATGTTGCTGTAATCGCGCTGAATCAACCGGCCGCTGGGCGTGTAGTAATGGGCGGTGGTCAGGGCAAGTCCGGTATTCTCCGAAAGCGGATAGACCGTCTGCACCAATCCCTTGCCAAATGTGACCTCGCCCGCGATCAATCCGCGATCATGATCCTGGATTGCACCAGAAACGATTTCGGCCGCCGATGCAGTCAGTCGGTTGACGAGCACGACTAGCGGATAATCCTTTCCGCCGTTGCCATGCTGGGCAACATAGCGTTTCTCCGCCGATGCGCGGCCGTGATGGGAAACGATCAGCTGGCCCTTCTTGAGGAATTTGTCTGCCACCCCGACGCCTTCACTCAACAGCCCGCCTGGATTTCCGCGCAGATCGAGGATCAGACCCTTCAAATCGCCGAATTCATCGAGCGCTTTCGAAACTTCCTCTTCGGTTGTCTCGTTGAATCCGCTGATGTGCATGTAGCCAATGCCTGGCCGAATCAGGAAGTGAACATCTACGCTGTAGCGCGGAATTTCATCGCGCACCAACGCGAACTCCATCGGTTTTTCCACGCCCTCACGCGAAATGCTGATATGGACAGTTGTACCCTTGGGACCTTTCAGCAGGTCGGCAACATCGCCCGTGCTCATGTTCTCGGTCGACTTTCCATCGACCGCGATGATTACGTCTCCAGGATGAATACCCGCCTTGTAGGCAGGCGTTCCGGTGAAGGGGAAGATCACGATAACTTTGTTATTGCGCGGCCCGACGGTCATGCCCACGCCGTAGTACTTGCCGCGCTGATCCTCGCGCATCAGTGCATAGGATTTGGGATCGAAGAAATTCGAGTGGGGATCGAGCGCGTGCAGCATTCCCGGGATAGCGCCGTTGTAGATCGCCTTATCCGCGTTAACCGGCTCGGCATAGTTCTCTTCGATGACGGAGTAAACATCGGCGAACTGTTTGAGGCTGTCCTTAACCTCAGAGTCGCTGGAGAGCGAAGCAGATTGCTGGCCAGTGCGCTGAGCAAACAGAATGCCCAGAAATCCGCAGGCGAGCAGGAAAAAAACTACCAGAAAAAGTGATCGGCGAGAACTACGAGCCATCTTGGAAATTCCTTCGTTTGAGGGATGTCGGCCTTCCCCGGCTAACGCACTGAATACACGCAGTATATCACTATGTTGGACGACGGCAGACCCAGAGGGTTATCAAAGGTAACCGCCACAGTCATTCGCCTCTCACACTCTAAGATGCAGGAAGCCACATTCAAGTTCCAAAGGGCTGAAATTCCCTTGATTGTTAAAATTTCGCTTGTTAAATCTCGTTTCGCTTGTCAAATTCTGGTCTGCGCATTGCCGCCCGGTGCCGCCCGCATTATGATGAACCCATGAGTTTTTCCGAGACGATCTTTCTGTTTTTTCTGGCTCTGCTTGTGTTTGGGCCGAAGAAATTGCCCGAGATCGCTCGCCAGGCAGGGAAGCTTCTGGCCGAACTCCGCCGGGCCTCAAACGAATTCAAGTCGCAGATCGAATCTGAGATCGCGCATATCGACGTGGAAAATAGGCAAAGCGCGCTGCCCCCGGCCAGTCCTCCAGCGGGCGTCGTCGCAAGCCTGAGCCTGAACCCAGCAGCGAGCGAGGCTGCGCCTCACGTGTCGAATGCGACAATGGCCGCGCCTGGTGCCGATCCAATCCTGCCGCCCGGGACGCCTGCCAACGGAAATGGGGCGAGCGAGAGTACCGCTGGAGAGAAAGTGTCACAAGCAGACGCGGTCCCCGCCACGCTGGAACCTTCCCCTGCCTCGCAGGATTCCCATGTCTGAAACTGCAACCGAGGTTTCGGCGGACGAGAAGACCGACGAGAAGGGCCGCGAGACCATGCCCACCATGGGTTTTCTCGATCATCTTCAGGAACTCCGCACCCGGCTCGTTTACTCCATTGCTGCGGTCGGGGTTGGTTTTTTTGCCTGCTGGGGGTATCGCGAAAAAATCTATGCCATCATGCAGAAGCCGATCATGGATGCGCTTAAAGCGAACGGCATGTCGGACAAACTCGTCTACCTGAATCCGGTCGAACCCTTCAATCTTTATTTGAAAATCTCCGCCTTGGCTGGTCTGTTTCTTACATCGCCCTTCGTGCTTTATCAGGTATGGATGTTTATCTCGCCGGGGCTGTACCGTCACGAGAAGCGCTACGTAATGCCATTTATGACATCGACGATTGCGCTGTTTGCCGCTGGAGGTTACTTTGGCTATCGGATCGTGTACCCGCGCGCGCTAGATTTTCTAATCGGTTTTGGCAAGCAGTTCCAGCCGATGATTACCATCGGAGAGTACACGTCGCTGTTCCTCAGCATTATTTTGGGCATGGGCCTTATTTTTGAACTGCCGATCCTGATTTTCTTTCTTGCATTGATGGGCATTGTAAGCGCCGGCTTCATGCTGAAGAATTTCCGTTACGCAATTCTGATTATTTTCATTATCGCTGCCATTGTGACGCCTACTCCCGACGTGATTAATATGTGCATTTTTGCCGCGCCGATGATTGGACTCTACGTAATTAGTGTCGGAATTGCATGGCTCGTGCATCCAAAACGGCGGCGTGCTCAAAAAGAAAAACAGGTCGCATAATTGTGAGATACGAACCTGTGAGACTGCATCCTTCGATCCGACTCACATTCACTCTTGGGACATTGGTCTTGTTCCTCGCGGTTGCCATCGTGGCGTGCGATCGTGACAAGGAAACGGTCGCGAAAGCTCAGACCCAGCCGTCTTTGCCCGCCGACGTGCCCCTTCCAAAGCTCTCTCTTCCTGCGGATGTCGGTCCTGTGCCGAAATTCGATTCCGCCCGCGCCATGAAATACGTGAAAGAGATCGTTGCCTTTGGACCGCGCCCGATCGGCAGCGCGAACCACGAGAAAGTCGAGGACTACATTACTTCGCATCTAAAGGGCGACCAGGTCGAAGAAGATGCTTTCACGGCCGACACGACGGCAGGGAAGTTTCCGGTGCGAAACATCATTGCGAAATTTCCTGGAAATAAAGAGGGCATCATCGTCGCTGCCAGCCACTACGACACGAATTATCCGCTGCGCAACACTTCCTACGTTGGAGCCAACGACGGAGCGTCATCGAGCGCACTCTTGCTCGAACTTGCCAATCAACTGCGCGGCAAAAAGCTCGACGGGTACAGCGTTTGGCTCGTCTGGGACGATGCCGAAGAGGCAATGAAGGAATGGTCGGACACCGACAGCCTCTACGGAATTCGACATCTTGCACAGAAATGGCAGGATGACGGCACGCTAAAGAAAGTCAAAGCATTTCTCCTCGCCGATATGATCGGCGATGCCGATCTCAACATCGATCGCGATCTGAATTCGACCCCATGGCTGGAAGCAGTTGTATACGATGCGGCCACCCGGCTGGGCAATCAATCCCACTTCTTTGCTCGCGAGAATCAAGTTTCCGACGATCACCTGCCCTTCATACAGCGGGGCATTCCCAGCGCCGACCTCATCGATTTCGATTACGGCTACAACAACGTCTTCTGGCACACGCCGCAGGATACGGTCGACAAGTTGACCCCGAAAAGCCTGGAGATTATCGGTACGACAATTCTCGAAAGCATCGCAATCCTCGACAAGATGGATTCGCTGCCGCCGAAGTAGGCTTTTGCTCTTTTCGCCGATTTCATTTCTAATGCAGCCGACATGCGATCCTTGAGAATTGCCTGCCCATTGCTACTTGTTAGCGCCATCTGCCTGGCTGCAACCCCTGCCGACGTTTCCGATGACGCGGCACGTGTCATTCAATCGGCATTACAACCCTCTTCGCTTGAGAATAATCTTCAGCAGTTGACGGATGAAATTGGTGGCCGCGTCCCTGGCACGACCGCGATGCAGCGCGCTATCGAGTGGGGACTGCAGAAGTTGAAGGCAGCAGGAGCCGATAGCGTGCACACGGAAGAGTTCACGATTTCGAATTCGTGGGCCGAGGGCGCAACCGAATTCGTGGTCAGCGCAAAGGGAACGACTGGTCCAATCGAATTTCGCGTGCGCTGCGTTTCCGTTGCATGGGCCCCAGCGCTTGCGTCGGCGAAGCATGTGCCGGTTGTCGATGTCGGTGAAGGAAGCGCCAAAGACTTTCAGAAAGCCGGCGATATTTCAGGAAAGATTATCCTGGTGCATTCCGTTGTGCTGAAAACCTGGGACGATCTTTTTGGCGAGTACGTGAAAGCTCCTCCGGTAATCGATGCGGCGGTGAAGGGCGGAGCGAAGGCTGTAGCTTTCACGGCAACCCGCGAGCACGACATTCTTTACCGCCATACGAATTCATCCTTCGGGGAAATCGATAAAATTCCACAAGTTCTAGTGGCGCGTGAGGATGCGGAGCGTATCGCTCGCCTCCTCGCTGCCGGCCATGCCGTATGGGCTGACATGAGCATCCCGAATCGCATCGGCGGTCCAATCAAGTCGGCCAACGTAATCGGAGAAATCAAGGGTAGCGAGAAACCGAACGAATTCGTGATTCTCGGCGCACATCTCGATTCCTGGGAACTCGGCACTGGTGCTCTGGATAACGGATGCAACGCCGCACTTGTCATCGACGCTCTGCGCGCGATTAAAGCCTCGGGCCTGAAGCCACGCCGCTCCATCCGCTTCATCCTCTTTTCCGGCGAGGAAGAAGGCCTCCTCGGTTCGCGAGCCTATTCGCGTGCGCACCGCGGTGAACTCGATAATGCTGCCGGAGTCATTGTCTACGACGCGGGCACCGGCAAGGCGACAGGCTTTTCGACTGGTGGACGCACCGACGTGCTTGAAACCGCCAAGCAGATTATTGCTCCGCTCGAGCCATTCGGCGTGAAGGAACTGAAGACCGACATGGAATGGGGCACCGACCATTTCGACATGATGCTCGAAGGCGTACCGACCTTCGTGGCCGACCAGGAGGAGGCGAACTATCTGGTGAACTATCACGCCGTTTCCGATACATACGACAAAGTCGATTTCCCGCAATTGAAAAAGCACGTGGCCGAAGCCGCGGAATTTGCATTCTCGCTCGCGAATCTTCCGGAGAAGATCGGGCCACGATACACGCGAGCGCAAATCGAGCAATCGATTCGTGACACGCACAGCGAAGAACTATTTAAGGCCTTCGGTTTGTGGGACGATTGGCAGAGCGGGAAACTGGGGCGGCAACCATGATTTTCATTTTCCTATTGCCGATTGAGAATCCGAAATTCCTGATCGGCAATTGACATTCGATAATCGACAATTCTCTTGCTTTACGCCTGGATTCTTTTCAATCTGTTTGCTCTCGCTGCGCTTGCGCTAGATCTGCGTCTCACCCGCCGGCGAGGAGTGGCGGCGGCCTCGTCGCGCCCTAATTCTTCAGCGCAATCTGGGTCGGCATGGCGGGAGCTTTTGCCGTCTTTGTTGTTTTCTGGCTGGGCCGACAGGTGGCACTCGAATTCGTAACCGGTTACCTGCTGGAGCTGTCGCTTAGCGTCGACAATCTTTTTCTCTTTCTCGTGATCTTCCGTTATTTCGCTGTTTCCGAAGAGCAGCAACACCGCGTTCTGACGTGGGGAATCCTGGGCGCGATGCTGATGCGCGGCCTGTTCATTTTTGCTTGGAGTCGGTCTTCTTCAACGCTTTCACTGGATTTTTTATGGACTTGGCGCCCCTGCTTATCTACAGCGGCATACGCCTGGACTTTCACTGGCCAGCACAGGGTGGATCCCGTCTTCCAATCTAGCGGTGAAGCTGGATGCGGCGTGTCGTTCCGGTGACAGACGGCTTCCGAGGCGGACAGATTCTTTGTTTGCGGAACTGGCACGGCAAAGCGAGGTCTTTACGCCACGCCTCTGTTTGTCGTGCTCCTCGGTTATTGAAACTACGGATCTGCTCTTTGCCGATCGATTGATTTCCGCAGTCCTCGCGATTACCTCTCAATGCATTCATCGTTTCAAGCAAACGTATTCGCGATCATTGGCTTGCGGTCAAAATTATTTTGCGCTCTCCGAGATGATGAAAGCCTTCCGCTTTCTGCAGAAAGGGCTGGCCTTGATCCTGGTGCTGGTCGGCGCAGAGATGATCGCCGCCAGCCATTTTCACGTGCCAACGCTGGCGATGCTTTGTGTGGTAGCGGGAATTCTGGGATTATCAATGGCGGTATCGGTTCTATTTCCGGGCGTACCTGCCGCGCCGGCCGATTCACACAAACCGTAGCGTCTCTGCCTTGAAGACCGAGTGCTTCAGAAACTTTTTGTCATCGTGCAATGGATAATCCGTACGGTAATGCGCACCGCGGCTTTCCTCGCGACCTAAAGCAGCGCGGAAACTACAAGCAACCCGGCACGATGCAAATTCGCCGCTTCCCATCCGCGTCGCGTGTGCGGATTCGCCAATCGGGCCGCAAGCGCTTCCAGAGCTTTGATGGCGCCGTTCATTCCCATTCGGGTGCGCACAATACCTGCATCTTTCCACATGATGTCCTGAATTTGGCCGATCACATCTTCCAGGCCGGCGTCGACCGGCCCATTCTGCGACGCAGCTTTTTTCGGGGAGCTGGCTTGCTTCCGCGGCTGCTTTAACTCCTCGCGCATTGCTTCGCCAGCCCGCGCGCCATAAACCAAGCCTTCCAGCAGGGAATTGCTCGCCAAGCGGTTCGCGCCGTGCACGCCGGTGGCCGCGGCTTCACCTGCGGCGTAAAGCCCCGTAAGACTTGTTTTGCCGTTGAGATCGGTTCGGACTCCGCCCATCGAGTAATGCGCAGCCGGACGAATCGGGATCAGATCCTCAGTAATATCGACGTTATATTGCAGGCAGGTGGAATAAATTCGCGGGAAGCGCTTCTGCACGTGCTCGGCGTTCAGATGCGTAAGATCGAGGTAAACGAACGCGTCCTTCGCATGACTGACTTCCATCTCGTGCATGATTGCTCGCGCCACCACATCGCGTGGCGCAAGCTCTGCCAACGGATGGTACTTTCCCATGAAGCGATCCAACTCGATATTGCGCAAATAAGCGCCCTCGCCACGCAGAGCCTCGGATAGCAGGAATCGGGGCGCCTTTTTCACATACAGCGCGGTGGGATGAAACTGAATGAACTCCATGTCACTGATCTCGGCTCCGGCGCGATGGGCCATCGCAACGCCATCGCCGGTTGCAACGTCGGGGTTCGTCGTGTTGCGGTAAAGTTGTCCCATTCCCCCCGTGGCCAGCAGCACCGCCGAGCATGTAACTTGCTCCGGCAGACCCTTCTCGCTAATCAGCGAGACCCCAATCACGTGGCCCTCTTCCAGCAACAATTCTGTTGTGAACTCGAATTCGCGAACCGAAATGTTCTTTAAGGTTTGCGCCTTGGCGTACAGAGCACGCAGAATTTCACGCCCGGTGGAATCTCCCTGCGCATGCAGAATGCGATTACGGCTGTGTGCTCCTTCGCGCCCGAATACAAGTTTCGTTCCCTTGCGGTCAAAATGTGTTCCCCAGGCGATCAGCTCGTCGATACGCTCAGGACCCTCCTCTACCAGGGTTTTAACTGCCTCCTGCGAACACAAGCCATCGCCCGCAACAAGAGTATCCTGCAGGTGCAGGCTGACCTCATCTTCGTCGCTAAGCGCTGCCGCGATTCCGCCCTGGGCGTACTGTGTGTTCGAATCTGTAACTTCCTTTTTGGCGAGGACCAGCACCCGTCCCGCACTTGCCAGCTCAATGGCGGCGCGCAGGCCCGCGACCCCGGCTCCGATCACCAGAAAATCGGTTTCGGCTGGCAAAGCTTTCATAGAGGCAAAGATGGTAACACTTCCGGGTTATACATCACCAAACCAGTGTCTCCCATAGGCTATGATAAAAGGCCATGGCGCAAGTCACGATTCATGTCCCGCCCAAGTCGTATCAGGCGCGAATTGAAAATGGCCTGCTGGCGCGCGCCGGGTCTTTGCTTGCCGAACTGCTGCCGCAGGCGAGTAAGATTTTTGTAGTAACCGTGCCGCCGGTTCGCCGTCGCTGGGGCACGAAGCTGCTGCGATCGTTGACCAGCGCCGGATTCAAACCACAAATTCTCCAGATTCCTGACGGCGAGCGTTCCAAGAAACTTTCGACGATTGAATCCATGGCTGAGCGCCTGGTGCGCCTGGGAGCGGACCGAAAAGCTGTTCTGGTTGCGTTTGGTGGCGGCGTGGCCGGAGACATCACGGGCTTGCTGGCCTCGCTCTACATGCGCGGCGTGGATTTCGTCCAGATTCCAACGACGGTTTTGGCGCAACTTGATGCATCCGTTGGCGGCAAAACGGGTGTGAATCTTGGAGCAGGGAAAAACCTGCTTGGAACATATCATCAGCCGCGAGTTGTTCTGATCGATCCGGAAATTCTGCACACGCTTTCCGATCGCGCATATCGGGCCGGATTATATGAGGCGCTCAAGTGCGGCATCATCGGCGATCTCGATCTTTTCCTGCGTTTCGAACAGAAGCGAGCACAGATTCTAAAGCGCGAGCCAGCCGAAGTAGAAGGGATCATCGCTCAAAGTGTGAAGCTGAAAGCCGAAATCGTATCCGCTGACCCGCAAGAAGGCGGCCTGCGGCGCGTGCTCAATCTTGGGCATACCATCGGCCACGCACTTGAGGTCGAAACCGGCTATCGGATGCTGCTGCATGGAGAAGCTGTCGCGTGGGGCATGCTGGCGGCGACCAATATTGCGCTTTCGGTAGGACGGACCGATAGCGTGACGGCAGGCCGCATCGCGGATGCCGTACTCAGCCTGGGCAAGTTGCCGGAAGTGAAGGTGAGTGCTCATAAGATTCTCTCGCGCTTGCAGGCGGACAAGAAAACCCAAAATGGCGTAGTGCACTTCATTCTGCCGCGTGAAATTGGAAAGGTAGAAATTGCAGCCGACGTTCCGGATAAAGTTGTGTTGACCGCTGTTGAGGAATTGCGCCGCTTGTCTCACGGCGGATGGGGCAAATAAACAACTCTCCAATTACCAATTCCCAATGGCCTATTGAGAAACGCCCTCACGCAAATCGGCAATTGGAAATCGACAGTTGGCAATCACCTCTGTGACCGAATCATCCCGACCATCACGCGGCGCCACGCCTGCAGGTGCTACCGACAGCCGCTCTGCGGCACTGGCCGTGCGCGAAATGTTCACATCGATCGCGCCGCGCTACGATCTGCTCAACCATTTACTCTCCTTCAATGTCGATCGTCTCTGGTGGTGGCGTACCGCGCGCACCTTCGCGCATATTCTTGCCGAGCCGGAAAGCCGCGTTCTGGATTTATGCTGCGGTACCGGGGACATGACTTTCGCGATGCTGAAGCAAACGAAAAAATCCGGCGCGCAAATCGTCGGCGCTGATTTTTCTCATGCCATGCTGCATCGCGCAAAAATAAAATCTTCTTACAAGGCAGTGAGCGATCTTTTCGCAGCACCCACCTGGATCGAAGCTGACGCGCTCCTCTTGCCGTTTCCCAATCACTATTTCAATTTAGTCACGTCGGCCTTCGGCTTTCGCAATCTTGCCGATTACGATGCAGGTCTTCGCGAGATCGCGCGCGTGGTCAAGCCGGGGGGCGAGTGCGGGATTCTCGATTTCGGCGAGCCCAAAGGTCTGATGGGCGAGTTTTATCGCATTTACTTCAGACAGGTGTTGCCGCGCATAGGCACACTGATTTCAGGAGTCAGCGGCCCTTACGCCTATCTGCCAAGCTCAGTGGAGAGATTCCCGGCGCCGGAGGAAATGTTGGAGCGAATGCGCTGTGCCGGATTCCGGGAGGTAACCTGGACGCCCTACACTTTCGGGATTGCCGGCTTGTATCGGGGGAAGAAATAGGGCGTGAGGTGCTTTACTTCGCGCTGGCGCTTGCACTTTGAGAAGTGCTTGTCGCTTTGAAACTGTCGGCGAACGCGTCTTCGATTGTGTGATGCAGCACGTGCTCATATTCGCCACCTAAGAACCGCTTCAGCCGGTCGGTATTCATGATGTATTGCCCGCTCATGTAGGGCAGCGCCTCCGGCGGAATCGCGGATATTTGGCGGTTCCACAAATATTGCAATACGAGCCGCATCGCCATTTTGCCCGGAACCCGCACCAGTTTAGCGTTGGCCAACTCAATGCACCGCCCAAACGTGAGCGGTTCGCCCCGTCCGGCTACATTCATGATTGTCAGGCGTTGCGATTCGGGATCGCGATGCAGGATGTAATTTATCAGCCGCGCCATATCGTCGACATGGACGAACTGAATTTTGTGATCGAGGTATTGTTGTCCTCGCGGCAGCATGCAGGGCAACCGCTTGCCCTCGCGCCGCATCTTTTCGGCGCGCGCGCCTTTACCATTCGGAGTTCCACGAAATGCTCCGAGCAGGTAATTCTCCACGCTGGCTCCGGTGAAAATGTGTGGCCGCAAAATATATACGCTGCATCCGCGCAACGAGGAAGATCTCTGCTGCACAACTTCATCGCACTGTTTCTTATGGATGGCATAGGGCAGCGTGTGTGCCGCCATGGGGGATTCTTCGCTGACCGGGGACGGCAGATTTGAGCCGTAGACAGAGACGCTGCTGGGAAAAATAAACTGTTTGATACCCAAGTCGGAGGTTCGGTTCGCCTCCGTAATCGCCTCCATCACGCGCGCCGTTCCTGCGACGTTGATCTGCCACATGCGCTCTGGGTTAAGTATGCCCGAGCGCACGGAATCGACCACAAACGCGAGATGCACCACGGAAGCGGGTTGCGTGTCGCGCAGCAGTTCGTATAGCGCGCGAGTAGAAGATTCTTCTCCCAAATCCAGGTGTTCAAACTGGAGGGGACAATCGGTTCGGGGTGGACTTAGGTCCACCCCAATCACCGAGAAATCTCCGAGCAGCGGGAGAAGCCGCGACCCCAGGTTTCCCGCAATGCCGGTAACGACGACAACAGGTTTTGTACTCGACATCAGTTAGATGGAGGCGATTGTTGCCCCTGCGGTTGCGCCGGCATCATGTGAGGGCGCTGGTGCGGAGGCGGCGCCATTCCTGGCCTGCCCATCGGCCCTTGCGGTCCTGGGGGGCCAAAATATGCCTCGTTGGTTTCCACGTGATAGGAACTGGTGTATTGTTCCATCTCATCTTTCATCCGCTGGTTCTTAAGCGTATTGTGAATTTCCTGGCTCACCTGATCGAGCGGCAGTTCATCCTTGCTCACGACTTTGTAAATGTAATGTCCACCGTTGTCGCTGATCACCTGCGAAACATCGCCCACTTTCAAATCGAACACCGCCGCGTGAGCAGGCGGCAAGCCGGTGCGCCGCACCTTGGGCAGATTGACGGTTGGCGCTTCCATCTTCATACCCGCAGCCTCGTAGGCTTCTTTCTGCAGCTTGGCGAAATCCTCTCCCTTTGCGGCGCGCTCGCGCATGCTATCGGCTAGCTTGTCGAGTTCCTGCTGCCCCTGTTCCTGCTTTGCCTTGTCGGCATCCTCTTTGGCCTTGCGTTGTTCATCGGTCATTTTCTCTTCGTCTTCAATCTTTTCCGGCTCAACTTGTTTATTCCGCGGAATGAAGAGCCGGTCCAAAGAGAATTGCTCATAAGCCTCGGGATTTTTCTTATAGTAAGCCTCAATATCTGCATCGGTTATCTTGTCCGCCTGCTCTTGCACCGAACGCTGCAATTCCGTCGTAAGAATCTGCATCTTGGCGAACTTCACGGTTTCCTCGTATGCCGGCGTCTTATCCAGGCCTTTTTTCTTCGCGATCTCTGACATGGCCATGTCTCGGGGCAGGACGTTCGATAGTTGGCGCTTCAACTGGGGGGTCACATTGGGAGAGAGCCCACTAGCCATCTTCTCGAACTCGCGCCGAGTGATTATGGTTTTGCAGTCCGCGCCCTTTTTCGCCGAGGCAGTTCCGGCTGTCTTAGCGGTACCCGTTTTCGACGCCGCCGATGCGGATGGGCATACGCCAACGATCGTGATCACAGCCGCATCCTCCGGCACTTCCGCAGGAGGCTTTTCAGCCTCCCCAGGTTTGCTATTAGGAGCTTGTTCCGCGCTCTGAGCGCCGGACGGTGCCGGCGTTGGTGGCGGCGCCGTCCTTTCCGGCTGTGCCTGGCTCCAGGCCAGCGCACCCGACAACAACGCACACAGCAGCCAACTCTTATGCATAACGAAAATCCTCCAGGATTGGTCGTTCAGGAAGTTTTGGAATAAATCGAACCTAAAATCGTAGCACACGGCCGGGCCAAGATGAACTCAAGTTAAGGAAATCCTGATCCAGCCTGATTCAGCCGCGGGACTTGAACCCCAGTACTGAGTGAGCGCGGGCGCGCAGCATTAACGTGGCGTAATTCCATGTTATCGCCGATAATCCCATCATGTCCGGCAGTCCGGCTCTCTATTCTCCGAGCGCCATGCGCGCAGAAAAGCGTGCCGTGGCGGGCAATTCTGTGGCTGCCGCCGTTCTGATCACAGGCGGTAAAATCGCTGTCGGTGTTACGACGGGCAGCCTGGGCATTCTCTCCGAAGCTGCCCACTCCGCGCTGGACTTGATCGCCGCACTCTTAACCTTCCTCTCAGTCGGAGTCTCCGACAAGCCTGCCGATGCCGATCACCAGTATGGCCATGGCAAAGTCGAAAACTTTTCAGCTTTTGTGGAAACGGGCTTACTCCTGCTGACCTGCCTATGGGTCATTTACGAAGCGGTCATGCGCCTGTTCTTCCGTCGCGTGGAAGTCGAGCCTTCAATCTGGGCCTTCGCGGTGATGCTGGTGTCTATGGCGGTGGACTGGTGGCGTTCGCGCGCTCTAGGCCGCATCGCCAGCAAGTACGACAGCCAGGCGCTTGAGGCTGATGCGCTGCATTTTTCCACCGACATTTGGTCGGCCGGTGTTGTCGTTCTAGGTCTCGTTTTGATCCTGGCGGGACGCGCCTACCACCTCGATTGGCTCCGCCTGGCCGATCCGATCGCTGCTCTGTTTGTCGCCGGGGTAATCGTTTCTGTTAGCTGGCGGCTGGCCCGCCGGACTGTGGATGCCTTACTCGACGCCGCTCCTACCGGAATTCGATCGCAAATCATCGGCGCCGTATCACGAGTCGATGGTGTGCTGGAAATCGGGCGTGTACGCATTCGCCGCGCTGGCAACCGCTATTTTGCCGACCTCGCCGTCGGCTTTGCCCGCAACGTCACTTTTCAACGCTCGCAGCAGCTTGTTGTAGCCGTCACAGCCGCAGTCCGCAACATCCTTCCCGACGCCGATGTTACAGTTCAGCCGCTGCCTCGCGCCCAGGGATCGGAAAACCTTTTTGACCGCATTCGCGCGGTGGCCACCCGCCACAATCTCAATGTTCATGACATTACCGTGCAAGATCTCGACGGAGAGCTCCACGTGGAACAGCATCTGGAACTCGACGAGCGATTAACGCTCAAAGCTGCTCACGACGAGGTTACAGAACTTGAGGCTGATATCCGTCGCGATGTGCCGGAGATCTCCGCCATTCTGACCCACATCGAAAGCGAACAGGCGACGATTGAGAAACCCGAGGAGCGCGTGCACGACGCCAATCTCGAGCACACCCTCAAAGTTGTAGCCAGGGAGTTCCCGGAAATTCTGGACGTTCACGATTTCGTTATCACGCGTGTCCGCGGCCGCCTCTACGTGTCGTGCCACTGCACGCTCACCGACAATCTTTCGCTGACGCGCGTGCACGAGATTCAAACCGAGCTGGAAATACGCTTCCGGCAGGTCGCTCCGCAACTTTTCCGCGTGCTGATCCATCCCGAGCCCAGCACGGATAATCGGCGATAAAAGAGAGGAAAGCCCTATGACGAATGCCCGAGCAACCTGGATCGAAAAACAGCGCTTCAACGGAATTTCCGACAGCGGTCACAGCATTGTCCTCGACGGCGATAAGACAGCCGGAAACAGTCCGATGGAACTGGTTCTGATTGGCCTGTGCGGTTGTACCGGCTATGACGTGGTTTCGATTCTGCAGAAAAAGCGCGAGCCCTTGACCAGCCTTGAAGTCCGAGCCGAAGCCGAGCGTGCTCCGAATCCACCTTCGGTCTACACGAAAATCAAACTTATTTATCGCGTTGGCGGGAAAGTCGCGCACAAGGCTGTCGAGGACGCGGTTCGCCTGTCGAAAGAAAAGTATTGTTCCGTCTCGGCGATGCTCGATAAAACCGCCAAAATAACAACGGAGATCGAGTATGCCGATTCCTGAGAAATCTAGAGCCTTGACCCGGCACTTCCATCTGCCCCATGATCGAATGCAACCTTGAGGCCAGTAATCCCAGAGAGAAAACAGCGGCATCATTCTCTGCGTGGATATTTTTTTATCGCCACCGCGACTTTTCTTTGGGGAGTTTCTGCAGCTCTGGGCCGCGCTGTGTTCACGGGTAAGCTCGCCCTCGGGCTGCCGTCCCGCCCCATTGATCCTCTGATCCTTTCGCAAACTCGCACTACGTTTTCTTTGTTGGTCCTGTTTCCTATTCTCGCCTTTGCCCGAGGCTGGCAGCGGATCAAACTGCCCGCGCGCGATCTTCTCTATTGTTTTTTGCTCGGAACCTTGGGCGTCGCGGTATCGAATTATTTTTATTATGTCGCGATTCAACGGATCAATGTGGCCGTCGCCATCATCGTGCAATACACCGCTCCCGTTTGGGTGCTGATCTACGTCGTTGCCCGCGGCCAGCAAAAACTGAGCGGACAAAAAGTCGCAGCCGTCGCTCTAGCGCTCACAGGCATTGCGCTCGTAATTGACATTTTCACTATTGGCTCCGCCGCAAGACTTCGCCTGGATCTGTATGGCATCATCGCCGCCCTGCTCGCTTCGTTCTCCTTCGCTTTCTACAATGTCGCGGGGCACAACATTCTTGCGCGCTACGACCGCTGCCGCGTGCTGCTGTGGACGCTCGCTGCCGCGGCGGCGTTTTGGCTGGTGGTCAATCCTCCATGGAAAGTTCTGCAAGCCGGCTACGGCGGCCCGCAATGGTTTTTCTTATTTGTTTTCTCGATGATCTCCGTGCTTGGAGCATTCTCAATGTACTTCCTCGGCCTGCAATATCTGGAGCCGTCACGCGCCATCATTGCCAGTTGTCTGGAGCCTGTATTCTCGATTGTCCTGGCAGCTATTTTTCTCGACGAGATTCTTCGGCCCGTTCAAGCGTTCGGCATCGTCTTCGTTCTTTCCGCCATTGTGATTGTGCAGTGGCCGGCTCGGCCTGGAGTCGAAATACCGGTCGCGGTGGAACCGATCGAGTAGGCGGCGGAAGAACGGCGGTGAGAAGACTTGTGCTCGCACTCCTGGTTTTAGCTCGGGGGTGCGAAACGTAGGTCCACTGCAAAGCCGCATGTTTGCACTTCGGGTACTCGCTCCCGTTTTTGACAATTTCGTGACTTCTCCGAGGTAGATTCTCGGTTAGCTTCATCGTGTGCTGCTCGGTTCAACGTGGCACCATGGATGTGCGAAATGAAATGGAGGCGCGAATTGAAATTTCATCGCTCCAGTTTGGTCGTAACCTTCCTGCTTACTTTTCTAACGCCGTGTTTTGCTCATCACATGGCGGTGGTGGTTAACAAAGAAAATGAAGTAGGAAATGTCTCGGCGGCCCACTTGGCTAAGATTTTCCGCTCGGAGGTCAGGAAGTGGCCGGATGCCAAACCCATCGTCGTGGTGCTGCACAGCAACAGTGCGGGCGAAGAGGAAACGTTGCGACGCCTCATCAAGGTAACTCCCGGAGAATGGAAGGCGCTGATTGCGGCTCATGGGGATGCCTTTCAGATTGTCGATACGGATGAAGATGTTCTGAAAGCGGTTCAGTCCATCCCCGGAGCGGTCGGGCTTGTGGACGTGCGCTCGGTCGATGCCAATGTGAACGTGGTTCGCGTCGATGGCAAGTTGCCAATGGAATCAGGATATCTTCCGCATTGAAAGCCGCATTAGGTGAAAATATCTTCTCGCCTTTTTGACGTCGCGCGCAATCTGCTCGCGCAGCGCCTCCACGGAAGGAAATTTGATCTCATCGCGCAGCCGGTCGAGAAAACAAATTTCGACTTGGCTCTCGGGCGTCAGCTCGATGGGATGAAAATTCAGCAAGTGTGTTTCAATGGCGAATGAATCCTCGCCGAACGTCGGTCGATTGCCTACATTCGTGACCGAATCGAAGCGCTGGTTGCCCACTCTCGTAGAAGTGATGTAGACGCCATCCTTTGGAACCAGTTCTTCATAACGCGCCAGGTTAATAGTCGGAACGGTATACTTCGAGCCGTAACCACGGCCGCGACCCGGCACCCCCAAAATGCAGAAAGGCCGGGCCAACAGATGCCGCGCTCGGCTTACGCGGCCGTCTCCGAGGAGCTTGCGGATGTGGCTGCTGGAAACGCTTTCGCCCCGAAGTTTTTCTTCCGCGTAGACCTTTACTTCGAAGCCCATTTCTTTTCCGAATTCAGCCAGCACTTCCACGTTGCCCGCGGCCTTGTGCCCGAAATGAAAGTTGTATCCCTCATGCACCTCACGCGCGTGAAGTTTCTTCTTCAGGATTCGTTCGGCGAACTGGCGAGGTGTCATCAATGAGAGATCGCGTCCAAAGGGAAGCGTCAACACAGCATCAACGCCTGTCGCTTCTAGAAGGCACAACTTCTCAGGCGTAGGAGTCAGCAGCTTCAATCCGGAATCCGGACGCAGAATGCGCGCAGGATGCGGTTCGAAGGTGACGGCAACTGCCTTGGCCTCCTGCTGCCGCGCTCGTCGCACGATTTCGCCCAGGACATGGGCATGAGCTCGATGCACGCCATCGAAATTCCCAACGCTCACCAGCGAAGGTCCAAAACCTGCCGGGACATCATCCAGTTTGTGAAATATCTGCATTGAGGTCACGGCTCAGATTTCAAACTCCAGCTTCAGACCGTCATAGGATAAGCGCACATGCGATGGCAGACTGGCGTTAGTGGCCTCATGGCCCAAATCGTGGCAGATGTGCGTAAAGAACGCCCGCTTGGCCTTGACCCGCTCCACGATGCGTAGTGAATTCTCCACCGTAGAATGGGTCGGGTGAGGCTTGTAGCGCAAGGCGTCGAGAAAGAGAATGTCCAATCCTTCGAGCTGATGAAAGGATGCCTCAGGAATTTCGCTGTGATCCGTAAGGTACGCCGCACTGCCAAAGCGGAATCCGTAAATCTCTGTCTCGCCATGAATCAGGCGAATCGGAACGAACTTAGTCCCGAATAAATGGACCGGGCCGTCGATAGGCCGCAACTCCAGTTGCGGCAGTCCTCCGTACTTGTAATCGGCGTCGAAAATGTAGCTGAACATCTTTCGAAGAAATGCAGCGGCATCAGGACGCGCGTAAAGCGGCAGCTTCGCGGGTTTGTGGGAATAACTCAGCGGCCGCAAATCGTCGATTCCGAGAATGTGATCGGCGTGCGTATGCGTGTAAAACACCGCGTCCACGCGAGTAATGCGCTCGCGAATCGCCTGGGTGTAAAAATCGGGAGTCGTATCGATAAGGACAACTTTTCCCCCGAACTCGAGCATGATGGAAGGACGTGTGCGCCGGTCGTGGGGATCGGTCGAATGGCAGACAGCACAATCGCAACCGAGCGTGGGCACGCCCATAGAGGTGCCGCTTCCCAGCACCGTCAGTGTTGCCTTCATGCGTGCGCCTTGCTCATCGTCCTTTTGTTCCCGTGGCCGCTCCTGGTTGCGGCGGGCGGGAGAGTGCATTGGTCACTTCAACATAAGCCATGCGCACCTCGTAGAGACTATTCTGCAGGAAATTCTGTTCCGTGGATGTGAGATTGCCCTTGGTCTTCTCCCCCAGCAGCGCCAACGTGTCGATCGTCTGCCGCGCGCCAATGATATCGACGTGTGGCTGTTCCCCTTGCTGATGCATCAATCCAAGCTGCAACATTGCTGTCATATAGAGCGAGGCCAGAAAGCGCTCAAACGTCATTTCGAATTCTTTGGCCGAGTGCCCGCTCAGCTCAACCCGTGAATCCACGTCCCGGTTCGACTTGTGATAAGCATCGGCCTGCTCCTGCTGCTCGGCAGCCGTGGGCAGCGGTGGCATGTCAGGTTGAGCATTGCCATCGGCGGGAAAAGCGGTCACGGAGCTGGAAGGGGCTGCACTATTAATCGACGCACTGCCGGTCGACGTGTCGTCGGTGAATGCGCTGCTCGTCGATGCAGCCGCAGGTTTAGATTTTTCCTGTTCCTGCTCTGAAACATCGCTCCGTAACTCGCCATCCTCGGTGAATTTGCGGCGGTCTGTAACTGTAAAACCAGATTCCTGTTTTTTCTCAGCCATAAGGAATTTCCTTGTCGCATTCTTAACTCAGAGTTGCGGAAAAGACAAAATCGGCCTTCAGGCCTTTTGCAAAACCGCGCTCTGTAGACTGGGAGCAACCATATTTTCTAAGGGCGGGTTGGCTACCTTTGCCTTAGACCCGGCAATCATTACTTCACGTCCGGGCGTTGCCACTTCGCGCCGGATGTATCCCAGAGCCACCGTCTGTTCGCCAGACGGAAATGGAAGAGTCGCGGCGCTCGTTATTTCGCCCACTTCTTTTTCGCCGGAAGAAACCTTGGCGCCAACCGAAGCATTCGCTACTCCTTCAAAAAGGAAACTGGTAAATTTGCGATGCACGTTGCCCCGCGAGCGGATGCGCTCCACAATTTCCTGTCCAACATAGCAGCCTTTGTTGAAGTTCAGCGCGCGCGCCTGCTCGGTTTCCTGAGGAAGATCGCGCTCGCGAACATCGATGCCAAACAGCGGAATGCCCGCAGCAATGCGATGCATCTCCAAAGCCTCGCTGCCTGCAGGCGTCGCGCCTGCAGCTACGAGCGCATTCCAAGTCTTCAATACGTCCTTGGGAGCAAGCCAGATTTCGTACGACTCGCTCACCGGGTCATCGCCGCGAATCACCGTGCACTCGACACATTCGCAATCGCAGCTGCATTTGGGAACGCAAGCCTGCAAAGGTTCAAGCTCAGGAACCTGAATTCCAGCCGTGTTCAAATTGGTCCGAGCCGTGGGCCCTGCCACTCCCAGCATTGTCCAGGCTTCGCTCAGATTTGCAACCTCGACGTCGTCCATGATGATGTAGTGATCGAAGGTCGCGAGAATCTTCTCGACCTGGTTGCGATCCGTTTCCACTTCCAGGGTATCGCCCATGTTGAACACGTTCATCTCGCCGAGAATTCGTCCTTGCGGATTGAGCAGAAAGGTGTAAACCCCGTGCCCAACGGCCAGATCGCGAATGTTATTCGTCACCATGCCATTCGCCCAGCGCACGCGGTCAGCACCCTTCAGCGAAATTCTAGCGCGGAAGCCGAGATCGAACACTGCACAGCCGTTCAGCATTGCTTCAAACTCTTGGCCCGAATCGGAAAATCGCGACAGAGCCTCGGCCCCGCGATACTCACGAATGTCGGCCGGTTGCAGGCTATTCGGCGCCTGCGCGCGCAGCGAAGTTAGGAGTGCAGTAAGCCCCATGTGGTATTGATTATATCGAACGAATCGTTGATTCACTTCGATGGCGAACTGCCAATTGCCCAAATTCGGATTGTCTCGACCTCGTAAATCCGCAGTCGGCAATCAATGCTCTCTTATGGTAGCTTTCCGCTGTGAGCTCTAATCAATCTTCTAAAAAACGCATCGCGGTCATCGCCGGAGATGGCATCGGCCAGGAAGTTATTCCTCAAGCGCTCAAGGTGATTCGCGCCACCGGAGCTGATATCGAAGTCAGCGAACTTGACTGGGGCGCCGACCGTTATTTGCGCGACGGCATGACCGTCCCGCCCGATGGCTACGCCATGCTGGCTCGCGATTTCGACGCCATTCTTGCCGGCGCCTTTGGCGATCCCCGCGTCAAAACCAACATCCACGCCAAAGAAATTCTGCTTGGCATGCGTTTCAAGATGGATCTCTACGCCAACGTTCGCCCGGTGCGGTTACTCGACGCGACGCTCTGCCCGCTCAAGGGAGTCGAGCCGAAGGACGTTGATTTCGTGGTGATCCGCGAAAACACCGAAGGCGTCTACACCGATGCCGGCGGAGTCTTCAAGCAGGGCACAGCGGATGAGATCGCCATTCAGGAGGACATCAACACACGCAAGGGAGTCGAGCGCATCATCCGCTACGCCTTCGATTACTGCGAGCGGCACAAGAAACTCGATGGATCGCCGCGCCGCCGCGTGCTTATGTGCGACAAGTCAAACGCAATGACCCACGCTGGCGGCCTGTGGCAGCGGGTGTTCAAAGAGGTAAGCGCCGAGTTTCCTCAAATCGAGACGCAGCACATGTACGTGGACGCGCTCTGCATGCAGATGGTGCGCGACCCGCGCGGCTTTGACGTAATCGTGACCAACAACATGTTCGGAGACATCATTACCGACCTCGCTGCGGGTCTGCAGGGCGGGCTCGGCATGGCGGCCAGCGGGAATATTCATCCAGGGCAGACGTCAATGTTCGAGCCGGTACACGGCTCCGCCCCGCCAATCGCGGGAAAGAATCTGGCGAATCCTTTTGGCGCAATTCTGACTTCGGCCATGATGCTGGCACATCTGGGGCTGACGAGAGAAGGGGAGAAGATTGAGGCCGCAGTGCTGGAGGCGGTCAGGCAGAAAAAGACAACGCAGGAGATTGGTGGAATGCTGGGGACGCGAGAGGCGGGGGAGTGGGTAGCAAACCTGGTCGGAAGCGCCTGAGATCTGCCGTTTTGAGCGAAGTAAATCGGTTCGCAACATCCGCCCTTGAAGGAAGTACATGGAAACAGGTTAGACTCTTTTCTAATGATTACCGTTAGTTGGTTCGGCAGAAGGTTCCGGCCGCCGCTTTTGCTGATTTTCTTGTTTGCCGCAGCAATCGGTGTTTCTGCGGCTCGAGCGCAGGTGCAGGGGACGCAGCAGCAGGACTCAACCCAGCCCACGAGCAAGACCGCCAGCCCTGCCCAGGACCAAAACTCCGGTAGCCAATCGCCCGCTCAAACTCCTGTCCCACCTCCGCCTGGCTCGCAGCCGGAGGCCAATAAACCCGAGGTCAAAATCACTCCCCACGAAGCGGAGGAACTATTTCACTCCGTCGATGAAATTCTCGCCTTCGATAGCAAGCAAACCGGCTTGCCCATTAAGAAGCCAGTCAAGCGCCGCCTTACCAGCCGCGACGAAGTTGTCGCCTACCTCACCAAGCACATGAAAGACGAGGACGTGAAACGCCTGCGCCGCTCCGAATTGGTGCTGAAGAAATTCGGTTTGCTTCCACGTGATTTCGATCTGGAAAAGCTGCTGGTAGCGCTGCTCCGCGAGCAGATCGCCGGATATTACGATCCCAAAACCAAGACCGTGAATCTGCTGGACTGGGTTCCGATGGAAGAGCAGGAGCCGGTAATGGCGCACGAGTTAACCCATGCCCTCCAGGATCAGGATATCGGCCTCGACAAATGGATGAAACCCGGAGAAAAAGACCTAGGAGAAACCAAGAAAGATCCAACTCCAGAAGACATTGAAAACGACGAGATGGATGACACGCGCGAAGCTGTGGTCGAGGGCCAGGCCGAAGCGGTCATGCTGCAGTACGAGCTCGCGCCGGTCGGGCGTTCGATCATCAATTCTCCCGACCTGGTCGATGCCATGGAATCGCAGATGGCAAGTGGCACTGAGGACTCCGCCGTTTTCAAGGACGCCCCCATTTTTCTCCGGGAATCCCTAACCTTCCCCTATAGCTATGGCTTGAAGTTCGAGGTGAAGTTGCTGCAAGAAGGCGGCAAACAAAAAGCCTTCTCCGATGTACTGGCCAATCCTCCGCACACCACGCGCCAAATCATGCAACCGGAAACCTACTTGTCGGGTGAGCAGATTCCTCTCATGCCAGTCGTTAAACTCAAGCACGACTTCAAGGATTACGCGAAGTTCGATCTGGGCGCCATGGGCGAGTTCGATGTCGCGGTTCTTATCGAGCAATATGCCGGCAAGAAATTGGCGGAACGGCTTTATCCCGAGTGGCGCGGCGGATATTATTACGCGGCTCGCCCGAAGAACCGCGCTGCCGGACCCTTGGGATTACTCTATGTTTCGCGCTGGTCCGATGGCGAAAAAGCGGCTGAGTTTGCCGATGTTTACGCCCGCTCCTTAACTAAACGCTATAACAAAGCGGAAGAGGTCGGGCAGGACAATTCAGGATCGGCAGAGCAGCAACATTCGAAATACAAAATAGAACTCCTGCAAGGGCGCCACGAGTGGAATACCGAAGAAGGTACAGTTGTAATTGAACAGCGCGGCGATACTGTGCTGGTCTGCGAAAGCCTGGATGCACCCACTACAGCGACTTTAGAAAAGGAAGTTTTTAAGAACCAAGCTCCGGCGTCACCTTAACTTCTTTTCAGATTTTTCCTTTGAAGTATCTGTTTGCGCCTCGGCGAGAAAATGTTGCACTTGAGCCGCGACGGTGAACTGTTTTCCATTGCGCTCAACCGTCAACTTTCTTTCCTGCCCGGGCGAACCCTCAAGCAGGGACCATACCTGCCCCATGGTCGAATCAGGTACGGGAATGCCGTCAACGGCTGCGAGATGGTCGCCCGCCTGCACCTCGGGCACGGAAGGTTTTCCCTCGAAATCGGCAACGCCGATGATCGTGAATCGAGTATCGTCCTCGGGCCGCAGAACGAGCCCGACAACATCGAAGTCGGGAAAGTTGAATGTGCGTCCGATGTCGAAATAAACCACCGAATGCGCGTAATCGAGTCCGACGCGGTAATTCGCCAAAGCTTCCGAGCCTAACAAGCCCGCGGTTGGCATTCCGGCGCGTTTCTCGAACCACTCTTCCCGATCTTTTGAAAAATCGACCATCGCGACATTGGTCAGAAACAGCGGTCCAAACTCCACGCGGTCAAGGCGCATCAATTTCCAATTGGCTTCGTCCGGCGATCCCCACATATTTGCGGGTCCGACTGCGCCCTGCATCTGCGGCCAATCTGTGTGGGCCGCTGCAAGCTGAGCGAAGAGTTCGCCATTCAAAAAACTGATCGACGATCCAATATCGAGCGCAAGGTTATATTTTTTGTTGGCAATCCGGCTTGGAACCTGAATCAGGCCGTTATCCTTATTCACGGCGACCTTGGCGCTTACCCCTTTGAACTTGAGACTTCCTGGCTCGCCAATCGTGAACTCGCGGTCTGGAAAATTTACGAGCACCTCATAATTGCGCAGCACGGTGGAGGGAATGTTGATCTCCGCCGACATTCCGGGTGCCATAACTGACGCGGCGCCGGCCGGTCTCAGCGGAACCTTCGCCTGCTTGATCGCCTCAAGCGAAATCTTCATCTCGCCGATGGTCATTGCAGCCGGCGGCGGTGCGGTGCATTCCTTCTCATCACAGGTGACGTTCAAACCCAGAAGGGTCGCAATATTCCTGGAGAGAGTGAGATCGGGATTGCCATTATCCACCCAAGCGCGCACCCGCTTAGTCGAACCGTTTGGCAAGGGAAGATAAACGTCTACCACAACTCGGTTGTGATCGAGCGTGATCGGTACGGTGACGGATTTCACCGGAGCTCCAGCTTTTGCTCCAGTTTGGGCCGACACTGGAGCGGTTAGCATCGCAAGCACACAAATGATAATTGCCACCTTCACACGGAGATTGTAGCTGCTTAATCTCTCGGGTGAAACGAAGCAGAGAAGCCCCGTCGCGCGGCTTGCTATAATCAGCGGTTTGGAATAACGGCAGATGGTTGTGCGGTGTTTCTCTCGGAGGAAGATTGCCCCAAGCGGAAATTGGAATTATCGGCGGCAGTGGCCTCTATTCAATGCCGGGGCTGACGAAGGTAAAAGAGCTTCGCATCGCGACGCCCTTTGGCAAGCCTTCCGATGCTTACGTCTGCGGCGTTCTGGAAGGGCGAAAGGTTGCGTTCCTGGCGCGGCACGGCCGAGGACACCGCATCCTTCCCAGCGAACTGAATTTTCGCGCCAACATTCATGGATTCAAGCAACTCGGGGTTGAGCGAATCATTTCCATCTCTGCTGTGGGCTCGCTGAAGGAAGAGCACAAGCCGCTAGACTTTGTGATTCCCGATCAATTTTTCGACCGCACCCGGCACCGCATCGATACGTTTTTCGGGGCGGGAGTGGTGGCGCACATTGCTTTTGCCGATCCTGTTTGTGGAGAACTTGCGGCCATCGTGGAAAGCAGTTGCCAAAAAATCGGAGTCAATGCCAAGCGCGGCGGAACTTACTTGTGCATGGAGGGGCCGCAATTCTCCACCAAAGCCGAGTCCAACGTCTACCGCAGCCTGGGCATGGATGTGATTGGTATGACGAACCTGCAAGAGGCAAAGCTCGCGCGCGAAGCGGAGACTTGCTATGTAACCGTCGCCATGGTCACCGATTACGACTGCTGGCATCCGCATCACGATTCGGTGAGCGTGGACCAGATTATCGCCGTGCTTAATAAGAACGCCGAAAATGCCTGCAGAGTAGTCCGCCAGACCGTGGCAGCGATGCCGCGCGGGCGCTCTTGCAAATGCAATTCGGCGCTTGCCCACGCTATTCTCACCGATCGCAAAATGATTCCGGCAGCCACGAAGAGAAAATTAAAGTTGATCCTCGGAAAGTACTTGCAGGCGAAATCATAGATTCCCATTTCAATCAAAAGGAAACAGACCAGCGAATGAGCATTGTCGTAGTGGGATCGGTTGCGTTCGACGACGTAAAATCGCCCTCCGGCAGCGCGAAGGGCATCCTTGGCGGAGCTGCAACTTATTTCGCGCTGGCGGCAAGTTATTTCACGCAAGTGCGCGTAGTGGCGGTTGTCGGCGACGATTTTACTCGCGAGTACGAAGACATTCTGAAAAAGCACAATGTAGATACACGCGGGATTGAGCGCGCCGCGGGAAAAACTTTTCGCTGGGGTGGAACATATTCGGACAATTTGAATGAAGCGAAAACTGACTTCACAGACCTAAACGTTTTTGAGAAGTTCAACCCACAACTTCCCAAGGAGTACCAAGACTCCGAATTCCTGTTTCTTGCCAATATCCAACCCACTTTGCAAGCGAACGTTCGCCGCAAAATGAACGGTGTTCGCCTCACCGGTTGCGACACCATGAATTACTGGATTAAAGGCGCGCGCCCCGAACTCGCCGAAACCCTAAGGCTGGTCGACGTTCTGCTGATCAATGACACCGAAACCAAAATGCTGGCCAACGAGCCAAACCTTCCGCGAGCGGCAAAGAAAGTGCTGGCTATGGGGCCGAAAGCATTGGTGATCAAGCACGGCGAATACGGAGCAACAATTTTTTTCCGCGAAGGCGCTTTCGGGATCGGCCGCCATCCATTTCGCGCGCCCACCCTTCCGCTCGACGAAGTTAAAGATCCCACCGGCGCCGGCGACTCCTTCGCCGGAGGCTTTATGGGTTACGTCGCCTCGCAGCCCGAATTAAACCGTGAAGTGTTGAAACGCGCCCTCTTTTATGGTGGAGTGATGGGATCGTTCGCGGTGGAAAGTTTCGGCACTGAGCGCCTGCAATCCCTCACGCGCGAAGAGATCGACGCCCGCTTCCAGATCTTCCGCGAGCTTACCCATCTTGAATGAAGACTCGACCCTCTCAGAAAGCTGGTCCGGAAATTGAAATCGTCAGGCTGATCTGGCTGGCGATCTTCATCTCCGTTTTCTCGTTTCTCTATTATCAGCGCCACGGAGAGGTGCTGCTCTACGGCGACGCCGTGGCTCACATCAACATCGCGCGCCGCGTCTTTGACTCCAGAACTCCCGGACTTTTGCAGCTGGGAACCGTCTGGCTTCCTCTGCCGCATCTGCTCATCCTGCCGTTTATCGTGTCGAAACAGATGTGGCAAAGCGGCACTGGCGGATCGATCCCATCCATGGCGGCATTCGTTCTCGGTACGCTCGGGATTTTCAAGCTGGTTCGAAGTACTCTCGGCAACGAGCAAAGTTCAGCGGGCCGCCTCAGCGCGTGGATTTCAGCGATTCTTTATGCGGCTAACCCGAACTTGATTTACCTGCAATCGACCGCGATGGGCGAGTCTCTATATCTTGCTTGTTTTATTTGGTCCCTCTTTTTTTTCTCAGAGTTTACGCGAGGCAACACCAAGGCGCTTAACCGCTGCGGCTTCTGTGTAGCGGCAGCGTGTTTAACGCGCTACGACGGTTGGTTCCTGGCTGCAGTTCTGAGTGCCCTAGTGCTCTCGATGAAATTTCGCTCATGGCGGGTCCGTTCATCGCAGAAACAGGAGAGCCTTCCGTCGAAGAATCAAATGGCCATCGGCTCGATTGCCCGATTCATTCTGATCGCCTCGGCAGCACCGATCTTTTGGCTCGCATATAACGCAGCGGTCTACCGGAATCCTCTGGAGTTCATGAACGGTCCGTATTCTCCGCACGCAATCGAACAGAAAACTCACACAGTAAATCCGGCGCGGGGAAACTTGTTTGCCGCCGGCTCCTATTTTCTGAAAGCGGCAGAATTGAATGTCTCTAACTCGAATTGGGAAGGCCGCGTATGGCTTTTCTTTGCAATCCTGGGAGCGATCGCAGCCTGGCGCCGCCACAATCGCGTCACCTTGCTGCTGCTGGCGTTGCCTTTGGTTTTCTATGCGCTTTCCGTAGCGTATGGCAGTGTCCCGATCTTTGTACCGACGTGGTGGCCGTTTTCGCTATATAACGTGCGTTACGGCTTGCAACTGCTGCCCGCATTCGTCGTGCTCGTTCCGGTGGGAATTTCTTTTCTAATCGAATCCGCCAGTAGAATTCCTTCCATCGAAGGCGCGCTTAAACGATGGGCCTCCCCGGCGGCTGTTCTGCTCATCTTTTTGCTTGCTGCATCGAGCGATGCGGTCATTTGGCGTGCGGATCCGATCTGTTATCGCGAAGCCGATCGGAACATGAGGGGCCTCGTCGCGCTCGATACCAGAATCGGCGACTGGATCAAGTCGCTGCCGCCGACAACCACGTTTCTGACGTTTCTAGGCCAGCATTCAGGAATTTTCGAGCGCGCAGGCATTCCACTCGCCAGAACGATTAACGAAGGCAATCATCGTGTGTGGAAGCAGCCATCCGATCCCGATGGCCTGTGGGAGCGAGCCCTGGCGGATCCGGCAAAATACGCTGACTTCGCTATTGCATTCGAGGGGGACCCGGTGTGGACTGCCGCGCGAGATCACCATTTGAAGGCCTTAGTCGAAATTCACTCCAGCGGCCAGCCGCCGGGTCTCATCTTCGAAACCCGCACCGCGTCCCCCTGAACTGAGAAGGTAATCAGAGGCGTTACCTCGAACCGCAAGGCGCTGCGTCGCTCGGTGATAAAATCCGGCCAACGTACGATGAACTGGCAACTCATGGAGGCTTTCATCTGGCACGGGATGGCGAGCGGGATTGGCGCCATCTTACTGGCGCTTCTCGCGCCCATGCGATTCGATGTTTCCGGCTGTGATCGCGAAGAGCGGCAATTGTTTCGTGATCTGCCGACCTCATCTTTTTTACTCGGAAGTCTCACATCCTTAGGGCCGTTGGAGTTGGAGTGAGCCTGCCGCAACTCGCAATTCCGTTTGTGAAGGCGAATGCCTGCGGCAACGATTTTTTGTTGATCGACCTCGCGAATCTACCGCGCGATGCCAACCTCGCCGAACTGACATGCAATATCTGCGATCGTCATCTGGGCGTGGGAGCCGACGGAGTCGAATGGATGTCTGGGCACGCCTCGGCTGATGTTGAAGTTCGACTGATCAATGCCGATGGTTCGGAAGCAGAAATTTCAGGCAACGGCACGCGCTGTGTCGCTGCTTACATCTGCGCGACACGAGACAAAGAAGAAATCAAGATTCAAACCGGCGCGGGCCTGAAAACCTGCACGCTGATGTCGCGAACGGAGTCCGAGTACGAATTCGAGGCCGAAATGGGCCACGCCGAAATAGGCGATTTGCTGGACGTTCACATCTCAGCGGGCACAGTAAGCGGCGTTCCGGTATCGTTAGGGAATCCGCACTATGTCGTATTCGTGCCGGAATTCGCGCCAGACTGGCAGCTCCGCGCGGCAGAAATTCAGCGCAGCTCGAAGTTTCCGCACGGGGTCAATGTAGAAATGGTTTTGGTTGAAAACAAAAATAATGTCGCGGTGCGATTCTTCGAGCGCGGAGTCGGCGAAACCCAATCTTCGGGAACGGGTTCCTGTGCATCGGCGATAGCGGCAATTGTCGCGGACGCAGCCGCGTCTCCCGTGCGGGTACATGCAATCGGTGGCATGCAGACCGTGCGCGTGGAGCAGGGTAGCGTGTTTCTTCGGGGTCCGGCGCAGTTAGTGTGTCGTGGAGAATTTTTTCTGGCTGCATAGGCTTCTACTTGATCCCTTCGATTCAAAGTCCGTTGGTCAGGCCGCCCGCCCTCCGCGCGGGAGACACCATCGGCATCGTCGCGCCCGCCAGCAACATCAAGCGCGAGGACTTGGATGCGGGCTGCGAGCGCCTGCAGCAAGCCGGATATCGACCTTTTTATCTCGATTCCATCCTGTCCCGTGATCTCTATTTTGCTGGATCGGTGGAACGGCGCGCGAAAGAACTCGAAACCATGTTTGCCCGCGACGATGTGCGTGCCATCGTGTGCGCGCGTGGCGGCTACGGCTCCAACTATCTGCTCCCGGCACTCAACTTGGCAGCCATCAAGGCTCATCCGAAAATCTTCGTCGGCTACAGCGATCTGACCTCGCTGCTCGCTTGTTTCTCCGGCAGTCGTGGATTCGTAACTTTTCACGGGCCCATGGTCACCAAAGATTGGGCGCATAAGGATGGCGTAGACTTGCCGTCGTGGCAGGCGGTTCTCGGCGGCACAGCGCCGACTTTAAAACTGCATGCCGAATCCGGCATGTCGGGACTATGCGACGGCGAAGCCGAAGGACTTCTCTTTGGCGGCTGCCTTTCCATCCTGGTGGCATCGCTGGGCACGCCGTATGAAATGAACGCAGTGGGCACAATTTTATTTCTGGAAGATGTAGCCGCGAAGCCGTTTCAGATTGATCGCATGTTGATGCAGCTAAAACTCGCGGGCACGCTTGACGAGGTACGGGGAATTGTTTTTGGTGAGATGCGCGATTGCATCCAAACCGCGAACCAGGACTACACGCTTCAGGAAGTCATCATGCGCATCGTCAGCCCGTTGCGAATTCCAGTCGCCTTCGGTCTAAGATCGGGACACGTGGCCGGGCGAAATATTACACTGCCTATCGGCGTGCAGGCGCGCCTGACGGTGCAGGGAAGCGATGTATCGTTACACTTGCTGGAGCCGGCGGTGATCGCGTAGTTCGCGTAAGAAATCATGATCCAGAACAAGCATATTCATCTGATTGGAATCTGCGGCACCGCCATGGCTTCGCTCGCCGGAATGCTCAAGGAGCGCGGTTTCCGCGTCACCGGTTCGGACGCAGCGGCCTATCCGCCGATGTCGGATTTTCTCGCCGGCCTTCAAATACCGGTGGCGCAACCCTTTAGCGCGCAGAATCTCGAGCCTGCGCCCGATCTCGTCGTGGTGGGCAATGCCATCTCCCGGGGAAATGTGGAACTCGAACACGTCCTCGACCGCCGTATTCCGTTTTGTTCGCTTCCGCAAATCCTGCACGACGAATTCCTGCGCGGCAAAGAAGTGCTGGTCGTTGCCGGAACTCATGGCAAGACCACCACCACTTCCATGCTCGCCGTGGATTTTTCATTCTGCGGGACTCGATCCTTCCTTCCTGATCGGCGGCATTGCGGAAAATTTCGGCTCGCAGCTTTCACCTCGGGCAAGGAAAACATTTTATTCTCGAAGGCGACGAATACGACACTGCCTTCTTCGACAAAGGCCCGAAGTTTCTGCACTACTTTCCCGACGCCATCATTCTGACCTCAGTGGAGTTCGATCACGCGGACATTTACAAGGATCTCGATGCGGTGGAGACAGCATTCAAACGCCTGGTGAATCTGATTCCACGACGCGGCCGCATCGTCGCCTTTGACGGTGTGGCTGGGGAAGTGTCCGGAAGCCCAAGTCTGGAGCGCTGCCTAAGCAAAGCCTTTTGCCCGGTCGAGCGTTACGGTGCTGCCGAGCGCTCGCGAATGGAGAATCACCGACCTTAAATTCGGTGCAGGCCGAACCTCGTGGACCGTCCTGCACAACGGCAGCCCTTGGGCCGACTTCGAGTTTTCACTCGCCGGAGAATATAACGTGTGGAACGCCACCGCCGCCGCCGCCATGGCCACGGCTTATGGCATATCAGCCAAAGAAATCGTCGGCGCCCTGAAAACTTTCAAAAGCGTGAAACGCCGCCTTGAAGTAAAAGCTCAGGTCAACGGGATTACCATCATCGACGATTTTGCGCACCATCCAACGGCGATCGCCGGCACGCTGAAGGCATTGCGCGCGCGTTATTCCGGGGCGCGCCTGTGGGCTATTCTTGAGCCGCGCTCGAATACTCTGCGGCGTCGAATGTCTTCAAAACGATCTGGCGCGCAGTCTGGCTTTCGCAGACGAAATCGTCGTCGCGGCAGTTTTCCGCTCAGATGCCGTGCCGGAAAATGAGCGGCTGGATTTGCCCATGCTTGCCGAAGACATTCAAAAACATGGCAAACGCGCCCGCCTGATTGATGACGCCGATGAAATCGTCAAACATTATCGCTCCGGAAATGCGCGCTGGCGATGTCGTCGCCATTCTTTCCAACGGCGGCTTCGGCGGCATCTACGAAAAACTTCCGGCACGGTTGCAGTCGCTGGCCGGAGGAACTGCTGATTCCAAGTCGGCGAACGCGGCGGCCCGGCAATGATTCTTTCGATTCTTCGCAGCCGCTCGTACTCACTGCTTGCCTTTTTCCTGCTCCTGCTGGCTGGTTCGTGCCCTTCGTTTTCGTCGACCATTTACACAGTCTCTCTGGCGGACTCCGCCCATCATCTCGTGGAGGTTCAAATCCAATTGCCCGCCGGGCAGGCCGTTCGACGAATTACAGCTTCCGGTGTGGAACGCCCTTTATCAGGTCCGCGATTTTTCCCAATACGTGAATTGGGTTCGCGCCCAAGATCGCGCTGGCCACTCC
Organism: uncultured Acidobacteriaceae bacterium; assembly: GCA_963734675.1. Lineage (GTDB taxonomy): Bacteria > Acidobacteriota > Terriglobia > Terriglobales > Acidobacteriaceae > Sulfotelmatobacter. The sequence continues at coordinate 187,330 of CAVTHZ010000008.1, read as the reverse complement.
CTTCCGGTTCGCAAACTGAACAAAAGTCTCTGGCAGATTTCCGGGGCCGGAAACGGAGCCACGGTCGATTATCAGATGTATGCCGATTCTGCCGGACCGTTCGGCGCCCAACTGAACGCGCACCATGCGTTCTTCAATCTTGCTCAGCTTCTGATGTATTCCGTAAACGCCCGGCAAGAATCGATGACGGTACGCTTCGCGAATCTTCCGAACGGTTGGCGAATCGCTACGCCCTTGCAGTTCTCGCCGGATGGAATATTCACGGGAGAGAATTACGACCGCACTGGTCGACTCACCGGTCGAGATCGGAGACGTTTCGCGAATCCGATTTCGACGAGGGCGGCCGACACTATCGCGTGGTCATTGACGCCGAACCGGCCGATTACGATATGGAAAAGATCGACGTCATGTTACACAAAGTCGTCGCAGCCGCTACCAGTTGGATGGACGATCGCCCCTTCCAGACCTACATGTTCATCTACCATTTCCCTCGCGGCCCAGCCGGGGGCGGCATGGAACATGCCTACTCCACGGCCATTGACGTGAATGCCGAGGCCATGGCGCGTTCGCCTGAAATTCTTTCTTCGGTGTAACCGCGCACGAATTCTTCCATCTCTGGAACGTGAAGCGCATTCGCCCCCGAACCCTCGAGCCTGTGGACTACACGCAAAGAAAATTACACGCGTGCTCTGTGGTTCAGTGAAGGCATGCACCAGCACCGCGGCGGATATCATCCAGCTCCGCGGCGGCCTGCTCGATGAACACGAGTTCGAACGCTCGCTAGCTGCGGGAATTACAGAACTCGAAAGCCGCCCCGCTCACCTGACGCAATCCGCTGAAGACTCCAGCCTCGACGCCTGGCTCGAAGGCTATCCCTATTATCGCCGTCCCGATCGCAGCATTTCTTACTACAACAAAGGCGAATTGCTTGGCGTGATGCTCGATTTGGCCGTGCGCGAGGCCAGCCACGGCCAAGCCTCTCTGCGCGAAGTCTTCCAGTGGATGAATCAAAACTTCGCCAAGGAGAAACGATTCTTTCCCGACTCTGACGGTGTGCGGGAAGCCGCCGAGGCCGTCAGCCATTCCGATCTAGGTTGGTTCTTCTCGAAATACATTTCTGGCACAGAAGAAATCCCGTGGAACGATTTTTTCCGCGAGGTTGGCCTGCAGCTTCTCCAGCAGACCACCGATGTCGCCGATCCCGGATTTTCCGCCTCGCGCAACTTTGATGGTCCCATGCGAGTCGAATCCGTCGCCGCGGGCAGCGAAGCAGAAAAAGCCGGTCTGAAAGTAGGCGATACCGTTCTCCAAATCAATGGCAAGGACACGGGACAGACCTCTGCAGAGAATTTGGATGCGGCTGAACCCCGGCGATACAATCTCGCTCAAAATCCGCTCCCGCCGCGAAGGGGAGCGCGAAATTCAATGGAAGCTGGCGGCTCGTGCCGAAGTAATCATACCAACTCAAAAATGCGGAGAATACTACTTCCGAACAAAGGCAGCGCCGCGTGGCTTGGTTGAAAGGCGAATCGCAGAAGACTAAATCCACCTCAAATTAAACTCACAAAAAGCACTCATGATCCGAACGATCGCCATGCTGACCCTCTGGTCCCTCGCCGCGCCGGTCGCGGCATTGGCGGGCTTTCCTTGGACCTTCCTCACTGGCGACATTCGCTTTTTGTATCGAATGTTTATGATTGGCGCCTACGGTGGCGTGCGCCTCGCAGGAGTCCGCGTCGAAGCGGTCGGCCTCGATCGTCTCGACTCGGCTCGTAACTACATCTTCATGTCGAACCACGTTTCCAATCTCGATCCCCCCATCACCATCCCGCTCATCCCCAAGCGAACTTCCGTCATGGTGAAAAAAGAATTATTTCGCTATCCGATTCTCGGGAGAGCCATGCGTATGGGGTCTCTGGTGCCCGTGGATCGCGGCAATCGCGACGCCGGGATCGACGCAGTAAGGAGCGCTAAGCAAGTGGTGCAGCAGGGACTCAACATGACAATTTACGTGGAAGGCAAGCGCTCCTTCGATGGCAAACTGCTGCCGTTCAAGAAGGGACCATTTTATCTAGCGATGGAATGCGGCGTGCCGGTCGTGCCACTGACGATTACCGGCACGCACTACGTGATGCCCAAAGGCAGATTCGCAATAAAACCGGGCTTGGTGCGAGTGATTTTTCATCCGCCGATCGAACCGGTGGATTTCGGAAGCCGGGAGCGCTTGATGGAGAAGGTCAGAGCTGCGATTGAAAGCGGATTGCCGGAAGAACATCGCTCCGGGCCTGCAGCCACGGAGCCTGGGGCGTCGTAGCGCTTACTTACCTTTCGTGATCCGGGCCCGCAGCGCTCTCGCCATCTCTGGCAGCTTCGGCAACAAAGCCGAATACTTCAGCCAGGTTCTGTGATCGACTGCAGGAGCCCCGCTCACGAGAGCCCCAGCAGGAATATCGTGCGCCACGCCGCTCTGCGGCGTAACAATCGCACCATCTCCAACTTTGCAGTGGCCCACCACGCCAACCTGGCCCGTCAAAATCACCCGCTTGCCAATCTCCGTCGACCCCGCCAGCCCGACCTGCGAGCAAAGCAGAGCATCTTCTCCCACCTGCGATCCATGCCCAACCTGCACGAGGTTATCGATCTTCACCCCGCGCCCAATGCGAGTTTCGCCCACGCTCGCCCGGTCAATGCACGAGTTCGCCTGAATCTCGACATCGTCTTCGATCACCACCGGCGCGGGCTGCGCAATCTTGCGCCAGGTTCCTTCACTCGTCTTGGCAAAGCCGAATCCGTCACCGCCGATGACCACGCCGTTATGCAGAGTGACACGATTACCAATCCGGCAATTTTCCCGCACCGTGGAGTGCGCATGAGCAAAGAAACCGTCGCCGATCTTTACTCCGCGGTAGATCACCACATGCGCCAGCAGAACCGCGTTCCCGCCGATCTCGACATCCTCTCCGATCACAACGTAAGGCCCGATGTGCGCGTCCCGTCCAATCTTCGCGCTGGGATCGATGACCGCAGTGGCGTGAATGCCCGGCGGATACCGCAGCGGTTCGTGAAACAATTCCAGCGCCTGGGCGAAGCTGATATATGGATCTTCCACGCGCAGGGTCGCGGCAGGAATGGCAGGAAAGTCTTTCGCAACGATGACCGCGGCGGCCTTGGTCAGCCGCGCGGCGGCGGCATATTTAGGATTGGCAACGAAGCTGATTTCTGCGGATCCGGCCTGCTCAATGCCGTTGATCCCTGTAATTTCCCTGTCAGGCGCGCCGTTTTCCAGCCGCGCATCAAGAGCAGATGCAATTGCCGAAAGTTTCATTCTCGTCGGGTGAGACGAATCAATCGTACACTACAACGCCGTTCTGTTCGGCGCACTGGTGCAAGCGATACTCACGCGCGAGCCATCTTCCCGTCGATACTGCAGCCATCAACTACTGCACCACCAGCGTGAAACCCGTCTGGTATGTTGAAGAGCCGCTGGTCGCGTTCACCGTAATGTTGTAATTCCCCGCCGAAGTCGGCGTGGGAGGTGGTGGTGCGTTGGTCTGCGTCCCTCCTCCACTGTTGCTGCTGCCTCCTCCGCATGCCGGGGCAAACAGAATCACGCCGAGGATCACACCAAGAAGAACCGACGAGCGCCGCCGCACCGGGAGGCCAATCAGCACCATCGAAAACAGCATAAGGCCTCCGAAGGCCAGCGAGCGAGTATACGTGCTGGGTCCCGCTGGCGGTACCACGGCCGTGGTCGCTGCGGTGGTTGTCACGGTGATGGTGGAACTATTAGCTGTCGACAGCTTGCCCGATCCCTGAAACGATGCCGGACTAAATGCACAGTTTGCTCCCGTCGGAAGGCCCGTACAGGACAGGCTGATCGCCCCGCTGAATCCTGTGGACCAGGCAACCGACACAGAGGTCGTCCCGGAACTCCCCGGCGCGGAAACTAATACGGTCGACTGCGCCGTCGCGATTGAAGCAAAAAATCCAGGGGTAATAGAGAAGGATATCGCCGGCGTGCTAGTGCTGGGGGTGAAACTCGCATCGCCGATGTAACTGGCCGAGATACTGTGCCTGCCAGTGTCGAAGGTCAATATTCCGTTTGGCGTGGCGGTGTTGCTTCCGTTTTGGAATTGATCCCCCGAATTCAGCGGATACGTGCCGCCGCCGGGGATGGCTCCAAAAGCATCGGTGAAGGTAACCGATCCCGTGGGCGTGCCCTGCGCAGGAGGAGGAGTCCCGGAAACATCGGCGCGCAAGTAAACAAAGCTGCCAAAGGGTCCGCCAGTAAAGTTGAATTGATTGCCGTTCGAATCGAACGACAGTACGGACAAAGCGGTTGCGCTCGACTGCGCGGTCACCGTCACTAGCTGAGTGCCGGACGTGCCGCCAGAATAGTTCGTATCGCCGCTGTAATAGGCACATACGTTATAGTTACCGCCGGGGAGATCGCTAATCGAGGAAACGATCGTGGAATTTGTCGTTCCGGGCGTCAGAGTGAAGAATCCCAGCGTGGTCATCGGTGGTTGCGAACAATTATTCTGATTCGGCACAGTCAGCAAAGAAACGTCACCAGTTGGCATCGAACTTGGGCCCCCGGTGCTGCTCGGAGCAACTGTGACATTCACGCTCACCGATGTCCCATGAACAATTCCAGTCAACTGTCCAAGCGTAAGCATCGTAGTTGTCGGATTGAACGTAAACGAGCTCCACTGCGCCACTAAATTACTAATATTGACCGACCCCAGTCCGCTCGCCATGTCGTAGCCTACCCCAGCCTGAAATTGTGCCGTCGGCGAGCCGTAATTGACTTCTCCCGGAACCGCATTGTTGCCTACGGTCACATCGTTGAAAATGCAATTGCTTGCCGGCGGGGTGGTAGTGCTCGATCCATTGCATTCGGAAAGAATAGAATTCTCCTGCGCTGCCGCAAGCCTATACAAACCGTAATTCGCTAGACCCTGCCGTGGACCCAGAGCTGGATTTGCGCTCGCGAACTCGCTATCCACCAGCGCCATAATTCCAGCAAACGAGGGTGCCGATGCAGACGTCCCGCCAACCAGATAAAGAGAGAATTCTCCCTGCGAATTGGGCTCACAGGAAGCGTCCAGGCAGAGCACATACCCATCATGTACATCGGCAGTCAGAGAGACATCCGGCAAATCGCGCGTGTTGTCTGACAGCTGAATTCCCGTATAAGTTACCTGCTGCCACGCCGGCTTCGTGAAAAACGCACTCTGCCCGCCACTGCCCGCTGCGATGTTGGCATTGGCTCCGCAAGCCGTCGACGTGCAACTGTCATTCCACACATTCTCTGGAATGTATGAAAGCGCGCTTTCCTGATTGGTGTTCGTAGTGCTCCAGTATTTCGTCGGATCAGCAGTGTCGTTGAAAACGTTCCCGCCCACCGCGACATTGAAGGGGGTAGCGGCCAGCAGGTTTACAGAAATCGGTCCCTGCGCCACCGTTTCCGAATTCGGATCATCGCATCCTTCCGCCCCGGCGTCTCCCGTTGAAACGAAATAAGTGATACCCTGTGCCGCAGCCTGCTCGGCCAAAGCCGAAACTCCAGCCGCCTCGGCGCTTGTGCTACCAGCCTCGCATCCACTGAAGCTCTCTGTCATGATGTCGGCGAGATTATTTTCAATGATGTAGATTTCAGAGAGGTCGATTCCGTCAGCTGTGTTGGTCGTAGCGGAAACTACAAAGTCGACATTCGCCGCCGGAGCAACCGCACCAGACCATGTGTTGTCCAGCGTAGCCTCCACTTCCTCGCCCCCGCCAAGGTCGCCAGGGTCCGCCCCGTTGACGATAGTGGTGAAATTCCCGCAGCAAACGTTGAATATCTGCGAAGATCGAAAATCCGATATATCAGCCCCGGAATTGAAAACATCACTGCGCCCAATCACTCCAATAATGACACCGCCGCCCGTACCTCCGCCAGCATAAGCTGAGCTGCTATAGATCGTGGCAAAATCCAGCGGCGCCATCCCATGCGACCCATCGCTGAAGGTGATGCTCGGCCGTTTGCCGGGTCGAATCTTTCCTGGATAAGTCTGTTTAGTGAATCGAATTGTTGGCCTCTTCAGAAAATTGTGCAGCGTCAGCACTCCCGCTACAGCTGGCGTCAGCGCGGTCGGGATCGAAGGATCGCTGGCATTTGCCCAATGCTGCTCACCATTCACAATGTATTTGTGAATCGCAGTGTGGAATGCTTCCTGCACCTGGCTCGCCGAACCGGAAAACTCCAGCACCGTCCGGCCTTTTGTCGTGCCAACCTGAAATCCGTGCGATTGTAGCCACCCGGTGATCGTCTGAATATCGGCGTCCGTCGGTCCAAACTGCTGGCCAAACTGCGTCGGCGTCAGCCACCTGTGATAGTTGGACGAATGTTTATCTTGCTGGTCATCAAGCAGCTTCCGCAGCGCATATTCCTGGCCCGCGCTGCGCTTCAGCACCAGTTGCATGCGCTCCATGGGAAGCGTGGCCGGCGCAATCCCGAGGTCAAATTGCGGTTTCGCCAGCGGATGCGTGTTGCCCTTCAACACTGTGAGTTGCGATTCGTCGATCGCCTGTTCGATCAAAGGATGCGGCACTGCGCCGCTGCTCTGGGCCATCGCAGGCGAAGCCATGCCAATAATTACGAAAAATGTCACAACGGCGGGAAGCGCTGCGCTCCGCAACTCGGGCGCAGAAAGGGGGCAAACAATTCTCATACTTGTGGCACCTTTCGGGACGAAAGTAAGCCTGGGAATCGGGGTGGAGGAAGGGGTGGCCCGATCCGTTTGGCTGCCTTTTTCTGGTTCGCAACCTCGCGAAGCAGCCTTTTTATCCCAACTCGAATCGGATTACAACTTCAAATTTACGGCAGGGTCGCGCCGCATTTAACGGCTTTTCTGCGCTCTCTATTTCTGCGCCCTGTAACAGTGCCGTGTAAGCTCCATCTCTGCGGATTGCGAGTCCGCAGCGGGTTTAGCGAATCTTCGCATTTAGGCGTGAAGCCTCCGGCAAGAAAACTATTGCAACGACACCCCCCGGGATTGGGCAAAAAGGCCGCACACCCATTAAAATGGGAATTGTCGTTTGCAGCATTTTTTTTGACCGCAAAATACTGCATCGTCCAAAGAATGGGAACCATCCAAAACAAACTAGAAGAGCCTGTCACTGAAGAGCTAGCGCTGGTACGGGCCGCAAAAGGAGGCGATGACGCCGCCTTTGAAGAGCTTGTCCGCCGTTACGACCGTAATGTGTTTCGCATTGCGCAACACATCACGCAAAACCGCGAAGACGCAGAAGATGTAGTACAGGAGGCTTTTCTTAAGGCTTACAGTAATCTGGCAAAATTTCAGGAACAGTCTAAGTTTTATACCTGGCTGGTCCGGATTGCTGTCAACGAAGCCTTGATGAAGCTGCGGCGCAAGAAGCCGGAGCGCACGGTTTCACTGGATGAAGACATCAAGACGGAAGACGACTCGCTTCCGCGGGAAATCGCGGACTGGAGCCCGAATCCGGAACAGCAATATACGCAAGCTGAATTGAGTGAGATTTTGAGTAAGACGATCCAGGGGCTTCCCCCGGGCTTCCGGACGGTTTTTGTGTTAAGGGATGTGGAAGGGTTATCTACCGAAGAAACCGCAGCTGCGCTGGAGTTGAGCGTCCCTGCAGTGAAGTCGCGGCTGCTCCGCGCAAGGCTGCAGCTTCGCGAGAGGCTCGGACGGTACTTCCAACGGCGTGAGAATGGAGATAAACGAGACAATGTCGTTTCTGGAGATGGGAACCGGTGAAATGCTCTGAGTTTTTGAACGAGCTGACCAATTACCTGGACGGCGTTATCGATGAACCTACAAAGGTGGAGTTGGAGAACCATCTTTCCTGGTGCCATAACTGTTACGTAGTCTGCGACACAACCAAGAAGACCATCGAGATTTATCGCGACTCCCAACTCTACGAACTGCCCGAAGATCTCCGCTCTCGTCTCCGCTCGGCCATCATGAAGAAGTGCCAGCAGCATAAGAAGCGCCCTCCCGAGAGCGCCTGAAGGGTACCGAAAGTTCGCTGCAACCCCTCCAGCCTTGCCTCCATCGCATATAATCATTGCCAAGGGCTTGGTGGTGCGGTATGCAGCAGCTTCGGGGTTTCGCGCTTCTAGCGATTTTCAGCCTTCTCAATAGCGCGTGTATCGTGTGTGCGCAAACCAGCGATTCTGGAAAGCTGCGCACTTCTATTGCGCGGCCGGCCACTTCGGACGACCAAACCTCAGCCGATTCCGCGCCAGGTCCACCTGTTTTCACCCCCATCGCTCCCAACGCCCCTCGCATGGAGCGGCGCACGCGTTACGAAATCATCCACGACTTCGAAACTCTTCTCGTCTACTCGCGCACCAATTTCCCCATGGGAACCAAGGGGCTGATTTTGAAAGATGGGGTCATCTCTCCCAATGGCGAAGAGATGCAACAGACACTGAATCTCTGGGGTCCATCCATCAAGCCCGGCGATCCCGCCCACATCTCGTATATCCAGATCAAGCCCGACCACATCCACTTCGAGATCAATGGCGGTCCCGTCCACCGGCAGAAGTGGTACCAGCGCATCGAGATTTCCGGCGGCGACGGCCCAGTCACCACCAGCCCTGATAATCCCCAGACCAATCCTCATGGCTCCTACCTGGATCTCTACTTCGACAAATACGTTCCCGAAATGACCGCCGCGCAATTGCGCGGAATTCTTTATCCAGTACTGGACTTCGCTGCCCACAACAAAGAGCAGGCCTACCTCGATTCGCTCCCTCCAAAAGTCAGCGAGGCCATTCAGCAGCACCGCGTGCTCGTGGGCATGAATCAGGAAATGGTTTTGCACGCCATGGGCAAGCCTCCTAAGAAAGACCGCGAGCAGGCGGGCGACACCATGTATGAAGAATGGATCTACGGTGAAATGCCCGCAGATGTAAACTTCGTTCGCTTCATCGGCGATGAGGTGGTGCGTGTCGAGACCATGAAGGTCGACGGCGAAAAGATTGTCCGCACCCAGAAAGAAGTCTTCCTCGATCAGGACAAAAACAAGGAAGCAAAAAAACAGGAGGAAGACCGTCCGGCAACTGCACCCAGCCTTCGCCGACCGGGAGAAGATCAGGACAATGTTCCCAAACCGGCCAACGGCGCAGCTCCGCCCCCGAACATTCCCCCGCCCGATCTACCCCAGCCCGGAGGCCCCGGCGGAATCGTAGCAACACGCTAACCGTGCGAGAACCAATCGTTGCCATTCCCGAACTCGCAAGATGCCGTTGAAGAGCCTTAACTCGGTCCCGCTCTGAATGTACTCATCAAGCCCGGGGTCAAATTAACCCTTCTGCTCTCAGACACTTCCGCCATCGTCCAAGTACTTCCGTACCGTCTGTAGTACTTCGGTTATGGGTTCCAAAGTCACCGACGGCGATGTGCGCGGTGACCCCTCCTAATCGACACACACTCTCCCAAAACCACAATATATAGAAATTCACCCAATCCGGCCCGATTCCCATTTCCAGCAAACCCCTAAAAAACCGGGCAAATACCGGAAACTCGCTTCGAGTTTCGGTTTTTTGGGCCTGATATATGCTCTGGACACGAAAGCTCTCGGAGAGTTTTGCCGAAGGTTTTCAAGAGTCGCAAAGGAAATCTCGTGGCCGGACCGGCACGGGAGTTCTGGCGGAAGTGGCAAGGAAGCTATGGCCGATTCGCGGGAAGTGATGAATATTCGGCAAGCGTCGCAGTACCTGGGCGTGAGCCCCGACACGCTTTACAAGTACGTCGGCGAACAGACAATTCCCGCATTCAAACTGGGCAACCGATGGCGCTTCAAAAAGTCGCGCCTCGACCAGTGGATGGAAGAGAAATCGAGCCAGATCGAACCGAAACGAAAACCGAAGGCGGCCGCGAAAGCTGCCGGACAGTCGTAGACAAAAACGTCGCGGGCAAGAGTGCCCGCGCCACACAGCAAAGGCGGGCACATGTTTGGAATGGGATCGAAGTCGATTGTAGGTCTGGATGTGGGCTCTTCGAGCATTAAGGCGGTGGAGTTGAGAAAGAAGGGCGGCAACATCGAAGTCTCTCATTTGGGCCTCGAGCCGCTGGCCTCCGACATCGTTGTCGACTCAATGATTGTCGACTCGGGCACCGTCTCGAGTGCGATCGCCAAACTGTTCACCGATTGCCTCATCAAGACGAAAGCAGTCGCTACCGCAGTCAGCGGACACTCGGTCATCGTGAAAAAGATCTCGCTGCCTTCGATGAGCGATCAGGAACTCGCCGAAACTATCGAAAAAGAAGCTGCGCAGCACATTCCCTTCGATCTCGCCGATGTCAGCCTCGACTATCAGATTCTTTCCGAAGAGCCGGGCAGCCCGCAGATGGACGTTCTGCTGGTCGCCGTGAAGAAGGACAAGATTTTGAACTACACCAACGTACTCTCGATGGCAGGCCGGACCCCGGCTATTGTCGATATCGACGCGTTGGCGCTGCAGAACTGCTACGAGTACAACTACCAGCCGGCGCCGGGCCAGGTGGTGGCGCTGCTGAACTTGGGCGCCAGCGTCATGAACATCAATATCGTCAAGGGCACAACGCCGCTCTTCCCCCGCGACGTCAGCGTCGGCGGCCATCAGTACACGGACTCGCTCCAGAAGGAACTCGATCTCAATTTTGATGATGCCGAGAAGTTAAAGCTCGGCGAGAAAGTGGGAACGGTCAGCGAAGACGCAAAGGGGCCGATCCTGCAACAAGTGACGGAAATCATCGTGCTCGAAATTCAAAAGACGTTCGATTTCTTCCGCGCCAGCGCGGCTGGCGAGCACATCGAGAAAATCTATCTGGCCGGCGGCTCGGCAAAAGTTCCCGGCTTGATGGAAGCGCTGCGGCAGGAGTTCTCGATGCCGGTGGATTTGTTGAATCCGTTTCAGCGCGTTGTGCCGCCCGCGGAAGGTCCGGGCGTGCAACTGGTGGAGCAGAATCCCGGCCAGCTGGCTGTGGCTGTGGGCTTGGCTTTGAGGAGCTTTGAATCCCTATGATCAAAATCAATCTTCTCGAAACGGCAAAGAGCAAGGGCAAGCGCGCCGGCGGCGGCGGTCCCTCGATGCCAAGCATGGAGATGGGCGACCTTGGCTCGCCCAAGCTCAAGGTGCTCGTGATTTTGCTGGTCGCGGGCGTCATCAATTTCGGTTACTGGTACCGGCTTGACCGGCAGGGCAAAAGCATCGCACAGCAAATGCAGGCTGCCGAACTGAAGAATCGCGAACTCAGCGACGTCAAGGCGCGCTTCCTCGAGCGTCAACGCCAGGCCGACAACTACAAGCGGCGCGTTGATGTGATCGATAAGCTCCGCGACGGCCAGGCTGGCCCGGTGAATCTGCTGGCCATGATGGGTGAAACCGTCAACGGCACCGAAGCGGTTTGGCTGCGCAAAATGGATGACACCGGACCGAGCTTGAACGTGGAAGGCACCGCTCTGAGCACCGATGCGGTGGCTAATCTGATTGGCAATCTGCAAAAGACCGGATTCTTCTCGAGTGTGGAAATGAAAGAGACCTTTCAGGACGACACGATTAAAGACATGCAGGCCTTTCAGTTCACACTCAGCTGCGTGAAGGGAAAGTCGTAAGGAATAGACCTATGGCGATCAATTTCAGCGAACTCTCGGGCTTGAAGCAGTGGGGCGCAGTGCTTGCCGGCGGGGCAATTGTGACCGCGGCACTGTACTTCACCATGTTCAAGAGCATGAGTGACAAGAATGCGACGGCGCAAACAGCCTTACAGACGAAGGTTCGGGAAAACAACGAACTCGAATCCTATCGTCCCAAGCTCAAGGATATGGAACGCCAGCTCGCCAACCTGAAGCAGCAGCTCGAAATCGAGCGGCGCATCGTTCCTGACGACAAGGATGTCGATACCTTCATCCAGACCATGGACGGGGAAGCGCAGAAAGCCGGCGTGGAACTTCGCCGATACACCGCAAAGCCCGTCGCCGCCAGGGATTATTACTCCGAGCTTCCATTCGACATGGAATTAGATGGACCCTACTACTCGATGCTGAACTTCTTCGATCGCGTCGGCAAACTCGAGCGCATCGTGAACATCAGCGGATTGATGGTCGGGAATACGAAAAATCCGGCGGACGCCAAAGCCAAGCATACATATCAGTACGCGCCGAATGAGAGTGTGGTCGCGACTTTCACCGCAACTACATTCTTCAGTCACGACCTGGAGCCGGCCGGTGCTGGGCCGGGAGCCAAAGCGCCCGGAGCCAAATAGGAATCGCTATGAAGCTAACGACAACACTTCTCGCAGTGGGATTGATGGCGGGCGAACTCTGGGCACAGAATCCGAACGTCATCCAAAGCGTGCAGAACACCATGAACTCGGTGCAGCAGCAGAAAACGACCGATTCAAATGCTGCCCTGGGGATCAAGAACGCGTCGAGTCCAAATCAAGCAGCGAAGCCTGCCCCGGGTGCTCCCGCGAAGGCTGCAAATCCGGCAGCGCCTTCGGCCGCCAAAAATACTCCTGCTCCGGCTGCCGCGCCCGCGAAAGCACAAGGGGCTGCCCCGGCAAGCAAGTCTGGTGCGGTGGCTCCCAAGACTGCAGTTGCGGACAAGCACGCAGAACCCAAAACGGTGGCTGTAAAGCAAGTGGCGAGTAAAGCCAGCACGAAGGCAAGCGTGAAGCCGGTCGTGGGGATAAGCACGAATGCAACTGCGAAGCCGGCCGTAAAAGTAAGTGCAAGTGCAAAACCCGCCGAGAAGATAAGCGTTGCAGCGAGTCCGAAGGGAACTGCGAAGCCCGGCGAGAAGAAACATGAAAAAACCGTGATTTCCGCCGCGCCGAAAGCTCCGGCCGAGACAGCTCCAGTCGTCGTAGCCAAGACTGCCGAAGCGGCCAAGCCACCCAAGCCCGAGGAGAAAAAGTGGGCGATGAACGGCAAGCGTGATCCGTTCTTCAGCCCGGTGGTACAGCAGCCGACAGGCTCAGGTTGCTCCACTGGCAAAAAATGTCTCGAAATCGGCTCGATCAATCTGCATGGCGTGGTGAAGTCCGATAGCGGCTTCATTGCGGTGGTCACGAACAATCTGGGCAAAGCATATTTCCTGCGGGAAAACGATCCCGTATTTAACGGTTACGTTGTGCGCATTACCGGCGACACGGTTGTGTTCCAGGAAACTTATACGGACCAGCTGGGCAAAGCGCTGACGCGTGAAGTTGTCAAGCGAATCTCTACGCCGGCTGTTTAGTTGGAAATAAAGGCGCGAGGGAAACCGGAGCGCCGCGAAAGACGAATTCTGGCAAGGGACCCGCGGGGCAGACCCGCGAGTCTGGGAGAGGCGAAATGCGAAAGCAACTGCTGAGTGTATTCCTATCGTTGCTGCTCACTGGGCTGATGGCTTCAGCTACAGACACCCCGGCTGCGCCGGCGGCGGGCCAACGAAACGAGCTGCAGCGCGTCAGTGTGGTGCGCGGCGCGGATGAAATCCGCGTCGTCATCAATGCGCGCGGCACGGTGACGCCAAAGCTGTCCACGGCGGATTCCCCGAAGCGTTTAATCGTGGATCTGCCCGGGACGATCATGGCTACGCGTCAAAGCCACATCACCGTGGGCAGTGCCGACGTGAAAGAAGTGCGCATCGGCATGGACGGCCAGAATCCGCCCACCACGCGTGTCGTCGTGGATCTCGAGCACTCTTGCCGCTATGAGCTCGCGCCCTCCGCTGATGGCCAGCTGGTGCTCACTCTGCATGGGTCCAACACTATCGCCAGCGCTGCCCCTGCTTCCAAGCCGCTTGCGAAAACCACGGTTGCCGACGTTGCCACTGTTCAGATGACCAGGCAGCCTTCTCCTTTCGCCGCTCGCGTAATCGAGGTCAAGGCCCCGAGCGCGAATGTCGAGACGAAAAATTCAGCGCCGGCTGCAGCCCCTGCGACTGCTCCAGCCGCCTCCAACGATTTTGTATTCGTCGAACCAACGTACACGCCTAAAGCTAACCCTGCCGCTTCCGCTAGCGCTGCCACTGCTGAGCCCGCAGACCGCGCCCAGGAAGCTGCCGCAAAGTTTGCGGACAAGACTGCTCCCGAGCTGTTGCCCGTCAGCGAAAATGCGCAGATGTCGGCCCAAAGCAACGCTGCGGCCCCTAGTTTTCAGCCCGCGGTCAATCTTGCCGCCGAACAGAGAGCGCAATCTGGACAGCAGCCTGCTTCGGTTGGTCCCAAGTACACAGGCGAGCCGATCTCGGTGAACCTGAAAGATGTCGACTTGAAAGATTTCTTCCGCCTCATCCACGAAATCAGCGGTCTGAACATCGTGCTCGATCCTAATGTTCACGGCACTCTGACGATCGTTCTCGATGACGTACCGTGGGATCAGGCTCTGGACATCGTGCTCAAGAACAACGATCTGGCCCGCGAACTAGAAGGCAACGTTCTTCGCATCGCCACCGTCGACACGCTCAAGAAAGAAGCTGATGCCCGGCGCGCGCAGGTAGAAGCGGAAGCCATGGCGGTCGAAAAAGTTTCCGTTACCCGCTTCCTCAGCTACGCTCACGCCAAGGATGCCATCGCAACTGTGAAGAAGTTCCTCTCGCAGCGTGGCGATGTGGTCGCCGATGAGCGTACCAATGCCGTCATCGTTAACGATATCCCGAAGGTGATTCCGGTCATCGACCGCCTCCTGACGCAGCTTGATCGTAAGACCCAGGAAGTGGAAATCGAAGCTCGCGTCGTAGCCGCAACTCGACAGTTTGCCCGCGACATCGGCACGCAGCTCGGCTTCGGATGGGGCAATGGGCACAGCGCTATCGGTGGAAACGCGACCGCCGGTACTTCTCCGACAACGGTCAACGGACTGACCCCCGGCTATATCACGCTGCCGGGCACCGGTACCACTACGGGATCGACCATCCCACTGTTCTCGAACCTGGGCGTGACCTCGCCAACCAGCGGCTTCACGCTCCTCAATGCCAGCAATACCGTGCGAATCGATGCCGTGCTTTCAATGGCTGAATCGCGCGGCTTGCTCAAAGTTCTTTCGCGTCCGCGAGTGGTCACGCAGAACAACATTCAAGCGCTTGTGAAACAGGGCGTCCGCGTACCAATCGTGACTCAGGCGCAGTTGGGCGGTCCGCCAACGGTCACTTATGTAGACGCGTTCCTGCGCTTAACCGTGACTCCGCAAATTACCTCGGAAAACACGATCTTCCTGAATGTTGACGTGGAAAACACCACCCCGAACTTCGGACAGGAAGTGCAGGGCAACCCCGAACTGATTACGCAGCAGGCCACCACTCAGGTGCTCGTCACCGACGGCGGTACGGTGGTGATCGGCGGCGTGATCCAGACGCAGAACTCAATCAACATCGACCAGGTGCCCGTGCTTGGAAATATTCCGATCCTCGGCAACCTGTTCAAACATACGACTGTAAATACCGAAAATCAGGAGCTCATCTTCTTCATCACGCCGCGAATCATTCAGACATAAGCGCAGCGCAAGCAGAAGATTCGAACCGCCGGCCCGAAGAACCTGTCAGGCCGGCGGTTTTGTCTTTGACAACCAGGAGCGATGTACGAGCATTGAGGGCGGTCCGCCTTCCACTTGACTCGTCCAGGTTCCCGAAAACCGACTGTTCCTGCTCGTAGCTCATGCCCCGTGGCGCGCAGGCTCTGTACTTCCTGCTAAACTCGTCCCGGATGAACTACCAGGGACGCCAGAATCTGCTGCGCAACCATCTTGCCACCACCCGCTTCGACGCCCTGCTGATCAGCCACCTGCCCAACATCCGCTATCTCTGTGGCTTCACCGGAAGTGCAGGCGTCCTCCTCATCGACGAATCTGCCAGCATCTTCATCACCGACGTTCGCTACGACCCGCAAGCGCGTCAGGAAGTAAAAGCCGCCAAGGTCGTGATTTCCCGCCAGCCGATTCTGCGAGAGCTCGCCGGCTGGATCACGCGCAGCCGGAGGAAGTCGCGCTCCACCTCCATCGGAGTCGAAGGCGAGCACATGACCCTGGCGGAGAACAAAAAGCTTATCGACCTGCTGCCGTCGCGCGTCAGGCTCAGGCCGTCCGCCGCGGTCGTCGAGCGCGCTCGCATGGTGAAAGATGGCGCCGAACTGCAAGGCATCCGCGCGGCTGTGAACTTGGGCGCCACACTATTCGACCGCGCTCTGGAGGTCTTACGGCCGGGCGTGCAGGAAACCGACGTGGCTGCCGAAATGGAATTCTCCGCCCGCCGGGCCGGGGCCGAAGCCATGTCGTTCGAGACGATCATCGCTTCCGGAGCAAGATCTGCCTTGCCTCATGGCCGCGCCTCCGGGCAAGCCGTTCCAGCGGGATCATTC
This sequence comes from uncultured Acidobacteriaceae bacterium, assembly GCA_963734675.1. Taxonomy (GTDB): domain Bacteria; phylum Acidobacteriota; class Terriglobia; order Terriglobales; family Acidobacteriaceae; genus Sulfotelmatobacter. The sequence goes on along the minus strand of CAVTHZ010000008.1, from coordinate 170,975 downwards.
GTGGTCTGCGATTTCGGTGTTATACTCGGTGGTTATTGTTCAGACCAGACGCGCACTGTATGGGTTAGTGGTGCGTCCGGTTCAGTTCCTAACGCCGCCCGCCACGCCTACGATTCGGTTTTGGAGGCGCAGTTGGCTTCGATTGCCTGGGTAAAGCCCGGCGTAGCTGTTGCAGAAGTCGATGCTGCGGGGCGCAAGGTATTGAAGAAAGCCGGCCTTGGCCGCTATTTTACTCACTCGACCGGGCATGGTGTAGGGCTGGAAATTCACGAGGGCCCGCGTATTGCCGCGGGCCAGAAAGAAACGCTGCGCCCCGGCATGGTCATCACCATTGAACCGGGCGTATACTTCCCCGGCAAGTGGGGTGTGAGAATCGAGGACATGGTTGTCGTCAGCGAAACCGGCTGCGAGGTGCTGACCCCGACGAAGAAGGATTTCCTGGCGTTATAGTTTCCAGCATCTGCAGCAGGATATGCAGCGCGCCCCTCTCCTGCGGAGAGGCCACATGCGAGGTTTCAAAGTACAGGGGCTTCATCCTTAATACATGAACCAAAAAGAGCTGAAAGAACTCATCGAGTTCTTAATTGAAAAAGACATCACCGAATTTGAACTGGAACGCGGCGATGTCAAAGTAAAAATAAAACGCGGTGGTGAACACACAGTTGTGTATCCGCCGGTTGTCGCCGCGCCGCCGCTTTCTGTTCCGCTCGCGATTGCCCAGGCGCAACCGTCCTCATCGGCTGCCGCGCCACCCGCTTCATCGCCGGCCCCCGCAGCCGAAGAAAACCTTCAGATGGTGAAATCGCCGATCGTAGGAACGTTTTACGAAGCACCCTCGCCCGGAGCTCCGCCTTTCGTAAAAATCGGCGATACCGTGGAAGTGGGCCAGGTGGTCTGCATCGTCGAAGCCATGAAGCTCCTGAACGAAATTGAATGCGACGTGGCCGGTGAAATCGTTAAAAAGCTAGCCAGCAACGGACAGCCCATCGAATATGGCCAGGAACTGTTCGCTATAAGGCCCCAGAAGTGATTTGGAATTCTCAAATGCCTGCCGAAGGCGCCATTTCAACCCGTGAGTACCGAGTTGTGAGTTGAACCGACTGATGATTTTGCTCGCAACTCACCGCTCATAGCTCATAACTCGATTTCATGTTCAAAAAGATCCTCATTGCCAATCGCGGAGAAATCGCCCTGCGCGTCATTTGCGCCTGCAAAGAGCTTGGCGTCCGCGCAGTAGCTATTTACAGCGAAGCCGACCGCCACTCTCTGCACGTGCGCTTTGCCGACGAAGCCATCTGCATCGGTCCGCCTCAACTTGCGCACAGCTACCTGAACATTCCGGCCGTAATCAGTGCCGCCGAAATCGCCAACGTCGACGCCATCCATCCCGGCTATGGCCTGCTCGCCGAAAATGCCAACTTCGCCGAAGTATGCGAAACCAGTGGCATCAAATTCATTGGCCCGCGCCCGGAAGTCACGCGGCTGATGGGCGAAAAAGAAAAAGCGCGCGCCGCCATGAAGCGCGCCGGGGTGCCAATTCTTCCGGGATCAGATGGAATCATCGCCTCCGACGGCGAAGCTATAGAGTGGGCAAAACAAGTCGGTTTTCCCGTGATCGTAAAAGCGTCCGCCGGCGGTGGAGGCCGCGGCATGAGAATCGTCCGCAATGAAGAAGAACTCCCCGGCCTGTTCAAAGCCGCGCAATCTGAAGCCGCAGGCGCATTCGGCAATGGCGATCTCTACATGGAGAAGTACGTCGAGCATCCGCGGCATATCGAATTCCAGGTGCTGGCGGATGAGCACGGCAACGTAGTCAGTCTCGGCGAGCGCGAATGCTCGATCCAGCGCCGCCACCAGAAATTGCTGGAAGAATCGCCATCAACCCAGGTTACGCCAGAGCTGCGTGCCGAAGTCGGTGGCATCCTATGCAAGTCGCTCGCGGAAATCGGCTATACCAACGCCGGCACAATCGAATTCCTCATGGGCAAGGACCGCCGGTTGCATTTCATCGAAATGAATACGCGGATCCAGGTTGAGCATCCGGTTACGGAAATGGTCACCGACGTCGATCTGGTCAAGAGCCAGATCATGATCGCCGCTGGCGCTCGCATGAGTGAAGTGTTGCAAGGCCCCATCGTGCATCGCGGCCACTCCATCGAGTGCCGCGTTAACGCCGAGCATCCCGAGAAGTTCACGCCCTCCGCAGGAAAGATTACGACGTTCAATCCTCCCGGAGGCACGGGCGTGCGGGTCGACACCGCCGCCTACGCCGAAGGTGTGATCCCGCCCTATTACGATTCTCTGATCGCCAAACTGATCGTCCGCGCCAAAGACCGCAACGAAGCTGTCTCGCGCATGTCGCGCGCGCTGGAGATGTTCATAGTGGAAGGCGTGTACACAACGATTCCGCTGCATCGCAAGATTCTCGCCGATCCAGATTTCCGTGCAGGGAATTTCGATACGGGATTCATCGAGAGATTTCTGGCGAAGAACGGGAAGTGAGTCGTTGGCTTAAGCTACAGAAAGCAAGATATTCGCTACCTCCTGGGGTCGTTCGACATGGCAGTCATGGCCAGTCTTCAACTCGAAGACGCGCCAGCCCGCATTGCGAGCCTTGCTGGCGAACGGCTCGAAGAATGATCTAGCGGGATATGTCTCCGCAACACAACTCACGTATGTGGCAGCGAAGCCGGCCTTTCGATTGGCAGGAAGAGAAAGTGGTTCTTCAAAGCACTCTAAACTGAAATCACAAAGCCTGGACCGAACAAAGTCGCGGGCTTCGCCAGTCTTTAACCCCCAGAGATCGAGTTGTGGCTCGCCACCGGGCAGACGCCAGCCTTCTCCATGCTCCACCGCGACTTGGCGAAAATACGCACCAGTCTCAGGCGGAAGCACATCCAACACGCTTTGCCCATTTTCTGGAATGAACGCGTCCAGAAAAACCAAGTTACGCACCTTACTTGGCACGGCCTCCACCGCGCCGCTTATGACCATGCCAGCGTAGCTGTGACCCACGAGTACACTTTTGTCTGGAAGGTTTTTTAGTTGTGTCGTCACGTCCTCCACGTGCTGCGCCAGTGTAATTTCGGGAGATAGACGTCCTTGGTCTGTACCGAGTCCGCTCAATACCGGTGTGATAACTTCATGACCGTGTTTTAGCAAAAGCGGAGCTAGCAGGTCCCAAGTGCCAGCCGATTGCCATGCTCCGTGCACCAATACGATGGTCGACATTTGAGCACTTTATCACGCGATCTAGCTCATGCCTCGGGATCCCCTTGAGAAGCGGAAATGCTGGGATTGCTCGCCGAGGCAATTAGCAACCGATACACTGTAGGAACGTATGTTGCGGTTTTCTCGCTTGTACGCCATTCTCGATGGTCAGTGCTTTCCCCAAGCCAACTCATTGTTTACCGCCGCGGAAGAGCTCGTAACCGCCGGCTGCACCCTCCTCCAATACCGCAACAAATCCAACAACGCCCGCCAAATGCTCGACCACGCCCGTGAACTGAGAAATCGCCTGCCCGCATCCGTCAAGCTAATCATGAACGACCGCGCCGATCTTTGCCTCGCCACCGGCTTCGACGGCGTTCACGTAGGCCAGGACGATCTCTCGCCCGAGTCCGTCCGCAGAATTATCGGCCCCAATCGCTGGCTCGGAGTCTCCACCCACAATCCCGAGCAATTAGCTGAAGCAGATCAAACCTCGGCCGACTACCTCGCCATCGGTCCGGTTTTCGCCACGTCAACCAAAGAAAATCCAGACCCAGTCGTAGGCCTTGAAGGAGTCCGCCGCGCCCGCCAGCTAACCCGCAAGCCGCTGGTCGCAATCGGCGGTATCACGCGCGCCAACGCTGCCTCGGTGATCGAGGCGGGAGCCGACTCCGTAGCCGTGATCTCCGATTTATTAAAAGGCCCCCGCAAATCAGCAGAGGAATTTTTCCGCATCTTGAGGTAAAGTGCTCAGGAGCGCCGACGCTCACTGTTATCTAACATTCACTTGTCATCCTGAGCGCAGCGAAGGATCCATGCATTTCGGCGGCCGGCAGCGGCAAATTGCCTAGGTCTTCCGCTGCGCTCAGGATGACAGAAATTACCGGGAGGAGTCCTGCACCCACCCACAACCCCGACCACCCCCACAGACTGGGAAGTCCACACCCACCAGGACAAAGAACTGGTCAAAGGCCTCGGCCTCACCAGCGCCACTATGCTGGTCATCGGCTCGATGATCGGCTCCGGCATCTTCATCGTCTCCGCCGATATCGCCCGCGAAGTCGACTCGCCCGCTTTGCTACTGGCCGCGTGGGCCATGGGCGGAGTGATGACGATCATCGCTGCCCTCAGTTATGGCGAACTTGCGGCCATGATGCCCCGCGCCGGCGGCCAATACGTTTACCTGCGCGAGTCGCTCGGCCCGCTCTGGGGATTTCTCTACGGCTGGACGCTGTTCATGGTTATCCAGACCGGCACCATCGCCGCCGTAGGCGTGGCCTTCGGCAAGTTCCTCGGCGTTTTCTTTCCCTCAATCTCTTCGACTCACTGGATTCTCCACTTCTGGAAAGTTCCTCCGATTCCAATCGGACCCATGGTTCTCGGCAATATGGATGTCGGCATCAACACCCAGAATCTTGTCGCGATCGTGATCGTGATCTTCCTTTCGATAATAAATATCTTCGGCGTCAAGACCGGCGCGATGATTCAGAACGTTTTTACCGCAGCCAAGGCCGCATGTCTTCTCGCGCTCGCTCTGCTCGGCGTAGCTCTCGGCCGCAACGCAACCGCCATCGCGGCAAATTTCAGCGGACACTTCTGGCGCAACGCCGCTCTCGGCGCGCAGCACGCAGTGCAGGTCGGGGTTGGCGGACCGGTCGTCATGGTGGGCACGCTGACCATCCTCGCCGTAGCGCAGGTAGGTTCGCTCTTCTCCATGGACGCGTGGAACAACGTAACCTTCACCGCCGGAGAAGTAAAAAATCCCAGCCGCAATCTCCCCATTTCGCTGGCGCTGGGCACGATCGTAGTAATCGCCCTCTACATGGGTTGCAATTTCGTCTATCTGAACACACTTCCACTCGAAGGCAGCGCCACCGCCACAACCGTGTTAGGCCGCGGCATCCAGCACGCCATAGAGGACCGCGTAGGCACCGCCGCCATGACGCAAATGTTCGGCCCCCTCGGCGGCCTGCTGATGGCCGGGGCCATCTTGATTTCAACCTTCGGCTGCGCCAACGGCCTCATCCTTTCCGGTGCCCGCGTTTATTACGCGATGGCCAAAGACGGCCTCTTTTTCCGCAGAGTAGCCAATCTGCATCCAACGTATAAAACGCCGGTCGTCTCGCTGATGGTGCAACTAATCTGGACCTGCCTGCTCTGCATCTCCGGCAGCTACGGCCAGCTTCTCGATTACATTATCTTCGCTGCGCTGGTCTTTTATATTCTGACAATCACCGGACTCTTCGTGCTGCGGCGCAAGCGTCCAAATGCCGAAAGACCTTACCGGGCCGTTGGCTATCCGGTTCTGCCGGCGATTTATATACTGATGGCGGCGTTCGTCGATGTCATACTATTGCGCTATAAGCCGCAATACACCTGGCCGGGGCTGATCGTCGTCCTGATCGGTATTCCGGTTTATTACGCTTGGTCGCGGAGTGGGGAGCGGAACGTAAGCCGCACCTGACGTTTGCTTGGAACCCAAGGAGAAACTCAGCATGGCGAATCTGTTCGCAAAAAAAGACCTGCCCACATTAATGAAGGAGGCCTCCGAAACCGACGAGCACAGTTTGCGGCGCGCTCTCGGACCGTTGAATTTGTTGACGCTCGGCATCGGCGCGATTATCGGGGCGGGCATTTTCGTAATTACCGGCCAGGCGGCCGCGCAGTTTGCCGGGCCAGCGATCGTGATTTCATTTGTGCTGGCTGGCATCGCGTGCGCATTTGCCGGACTTTGCTACGCTGAGTTTGCCTCCATGATCCCGATCGCGGGCAGCGCATACACCTACTCCTACGCCACTCTCGGTGAACTTGTTGCCTGGATTATTGGCTGGGACCTGATTCTGGAGTATGCCTTCGGCGCAGCCACCGTGGCCGTGGGCTGGAGCGGCCACTTTCGAGCCTTTCTCAAAGACCTGGGCGTCGGCTTGCCCGCAATGCCATCCTCCGATTTCTTGATGTTTGGATATCCCGTGCACCTGAAGTACGACTACATCGGGTTCTTGGTGATTATGGCCATCACCGCGATTCTAGTGATTGGAATCAAAGAATCGGCAAACTTCACCACCGCGATCGTGATCTTGAAAGTCGCCGTAGTGTGCATGTTCATCGCAATGGCTGGGTACTTCGTATTCTCGCACGGCGGGCAGCCAAACCACTGGCATCCGTTCATTCCGCCGAATACGGGCACCAGAGGTGAGTTTGGCTGGTCCGGAATTTTGCGCGGGGCCGGGGTGGTTTTCTTCGCCTATATTGGGTTTGACGCCGTTTCAACGGCGGCACAGGAAGCGAAGAATCCGAAAAAAGACATGCCGTTGGGCATCCTGGGTTCGCTGGTAATTTGCACGGTTCTTTACATCCTGGTTTCCGGGTTGCTCACGCGCCTTGTTCCTTACGATCAACTCATGGTTCCCGATCCCGTGGTCGTCGGTATTCGAGTAACGGGTCACCAGTGGGCGACGTTCCTGGTGGAATTAGGCGCCATTGGGGGGCTCGCCACGGTAATGCTTGTGATGCTGCTCGGCCAGTCGCGCGTGTTTTATTCCATGTCACGCGACGGTTTGCTGTGGCCGTGGGCCTGCAAAATTCATCCCCGCTTTCGCACACCTTATATCAGTTCCATCGTAGTCGGAGTTTTTGTAGCTCTACTGGCCACACTGGTTCCGCTCAGCGTGCTCGACGAGATGACGAGCGTGGGCACGCTGCTTGCTTTTGTGCTGGTAAGCGCCGGAGTTTGGGTCATGCGCAGGAGCCACCCCGACTTGAATCGCCCCTTCAAGACTCCCATGGTGCCGCTGGTGCCGATTCTCGCGATTGTTTTTTCCACCGTGCTTATCATTTCGCTTTCCTACTGGACGCAACTCCGGTTGATCGTGTGGTTAATCATCGGTTTGGTCATTTATTTCAGCTACGGGCAGAAGCACAGCAAAGTGCAGGCGCGAGATGCGTCCACGGTGGCGAAGCCTTCGCCATCCATGGCAGACTAATTTCAGGGCGAGGGCCGGACCAGAAAAACGAACGATGCGGTTCGTCAGTCTTTCCTAGCCTGGGCGCAGACCTTTAGGCCCTGAATTCCATGAAAATCGTCTCGGCAGAAGAAATGCGCGCCATCGACCGCTCTACCAGCGAGCGCTTTGGCGTACCCTCGCTCACGCTGATGGAAAATGCCGGGACCGCCGTAGCCGATTTTGTCTTGAAGCAGTATCCCGACGCGAAGCGTATTACAGTCGTCTGCGGCAAAGGCAACAACGGGGGCGACGGTTTTGTAGCGGCTCGCGATCTGTACGAGGAGGGAAGAAGAGTACAAATACTCCTGCTGGCGAAGCCCGAAGATCTCCGCGGCGATGCCGCAGCCATGTTCAAGAAATTTCCGAAGCCAGCAATCAGCGCCACTTCGATAGACGAGGTGCAAAGCGAGCGCGTGCGTTCTCTCTTCGACGCAGACCTTTACATCGACGCAGTTCTGGGTACAGGCGTCAAGCCGCCAGTAACGGGCCTCTACGCCGGCGCGATCGAAGGATTGAATGAAACCTCAGCGCCGGTGATCGCTGTCGATATCCCCTCCGGCGCGGACGCCGACGCAACCAGCCCGCAAACCGGCACCATCGTCCGAACCAGCGCCATCGTCACTTTCACAGCCCCGCGTCCCGCCCATATCTTCAGCCTGCTGACATCTGGACCAACGATAGTCGCCCCCATCGGTTCTCCCGACGAAGCAATCGTCTCCAATCTGCACCTGAACGTAATTACACCTCCCGACTTGTCTCGCCTCGTCGGCCCACGTCCCGCCGAATCGAACAAAGGCAACTACGGACACGTCCTCGTGATCGGCGGTTCGCTGGGCAAAGCTGGGGCCGCAGCCATGGCAGGCATTTCCGCGTTGCGCTCCGGAGCGGGCCTCTCGACGGTAGCAACCGCAAAATCCGCTCTGCCCACTGTCGCCAGCTTCCATCCGGAGCTGATGACCGAACCGCTGCCCGAAACCAACGCAGGCACGATCTCCGCTGCAGCCCTCGCTCAAATCGAAGAATTATCCGAGAACAAAACCGTCCTGGCCATTGGCCCCGGAATCTCGCGCAACCCCGAAACTTCCGAACTCGTTCGCGCGCTGGTTGCCAAAACACGTACCCCTGTAGTTCTCGATGCCGACGGTCTGAATGCCTTCGAAAACCGCGCCGACGAATTAAACGGCGCAGGAAAAACGCTAGTGATCACACCGCACCCCGGCGAGATGGCGCGTCTGGCCCGCATGAGCATTCCTGACGTCCAAAAAGATCGACTGGGAGTAGCCCGAAAATTTGCGCGCGAGCACGAGCTGATTGTTGTTCTCAAGGGCCATCGAACGCTGGTAGTGCATCCAGACGGCGAAGCCTGGGTGAACACCACCGGCAATCCGGGCATGTCCACCGGCGGCACTGGCGACATTCTCACGGGGATGGTCGCGGGAATGATTGCGCAGCATGCCGATAACAAAGATGTGTTTCTCGCAACCTGCGCCGCAGTTCACCTTCACGGCCTCGCCGGCGACGTGATGCGCGAAACTCTGGGCGAGCATTCCTTAATCGCCACCGACCTTCTTACTGGCCTGCCCGAAGCTTTCCGCCGCATGCAACGCAAGGCGCGAGAAAAAACAGTCCAGTTCTGAACCAGGCCAACTGTACTATCGGACATTAACCTATCAGTAAACCCTCGCCATCTCCTTGACGCTGCAACTGTTCGACCACCCGAAACCCGGCCTCCAGAGCGGACTCCAGCCTCTTCTTCCGTAACCTGTTGTCGGTGCTCGCGTCGTGCCACAGTATCTTCAGTTATGACTCACTTCCCCCAACCGCACCCCTCGAGGCGCGCGGCCAGGGTCCAGCTTGGAGCTTCCGTTCTAGCTGCGATTCGTTTAGAAGATGGCCGGCGCACAAAAGCAAGACTGCAATCGATTTCCGTGACCGGAGGGCTGCTGCAACTGCAGCATCCCCTCGGAAGCGGATCTTTTGTCGAACTAGCCTTTCAAACCCAAGCCGGTCCAGTGCACGGGATGGCCGAGATCCTGGAACCGATGCGCAAAGCGCCGAATGGAACGCTGCAACCGTTCCGTTTCGTCGCGTTCGAAGACGACGACCACCGCCGCTTGCGCACTTCCGTCGACCATGTTGTCGATCGCAATAACCTGCTCGGGCTCAAGTCGTCGGTCTTCGTCACGCCGAAAACGATCTAGCTCCGCAGAGTTTCGCGAGTCCGGGCGAGCGAAACACCGCGAGCGAAGAACCCCCGTACCGTCAAAGTCTCGTCGCCTCTAGCTATACTGAACGGTCACGCATAAGCGCCGGCCGCAATCATGACGCGAGAGACGACGACACATTCCCCGGAAGAAACCGTAGCCCTCGGCCGAAAGCTCGTCGAACTGCTGACGCCGCCAAAACTCATATTGCTGCGCGGGGACCTTGGCGCAGGGAAGACCACGCTGGTCAAGGGAATTGCCGCCGGTTTCAATGCCAGCGAAGAAGAGGACGTCACCAGTCCGACGTTTACTCTGGTGCATGAATATCGCGGACCGGAGGTCACGCTCTACCACATTGATCTCTACCGGATCGATACGCCGCGCGAGCTCGAAACCCTGGGCCTAGACGATTTGCGCACAAAAGACAGCATCCTGCTAATTGAATGGGGTGAGAAGTTTCCGAATCTTGTACGCCAGCGGGATGTGGAAATTTCTCTTGAGCCCGAAGGCGAAAATACAAGAAAAATCGAAATCACCCAGGGCTGATTTATCCGCTTAAACGTGGGCGTCTCGCGGTGCGGTAGCCTCCTCACTCAGGCAAATTTGAACTCCCTGTGATCAGGCGCGCTCCTCGCTCATACGTGAAATACGACCAGGCCCACTGAATAAACACCAGCAGCCGGTTGCGAAACCCAATCAAGAAGAAAATATGAATGAATAGCCACGCCAGCCACGCAATGTATCCGGAAATGTGAATCCTGCCAAACTCGGCAACCGCAGCCGCGCGGCCAATCGTTGCCAGGCTGCCCTTATCCCAATAGTGAAAAGCGTTGCGAGATTCTGAAGAAAATCCGTGAGTAACTTCCCGCCGAATCACCTTCGCGACATACCGCCCCTCCAGAATCGCTACCGGAGCGACACCCGGAAGCAGCTTGCCATGCTGATCTTTCAAAGCCGCCAGATCGCCGATGACAAAAATCTCCCGATGATCCGGAACGCTTAAATCGGGATGCACGAGCACGCGGCCCGCGCGGTCTACCGGCACGCCCAATTTCTTTCCCAGAGACGAAGCCGCCACGCCCGCGGCCCATAGGATGACCGTAGCCTTCATCCGTGTTTCGCCCATCACGATGACGCCCGGCTCGACCCCCGTCACCATCGTCGAAGTCAGCACCTCGACGCCCAGGCGCTGCAACTGCTCTAGCGCGCTGCGCGAAAGGTCTTCGGGATACGAGGGCAAGACGTGCGGCCCGCCTTCAATCAGCCGGATATGCGTGCGCCGTGGATCGATCGAGCGAAAATCCTCCGCCAGAGCATGCCTGCAGATTTCCGCCAACGTGCCCGCCAGCTCCACGCCGGTCGGCCCTCCGCCAACCACGACAAAGTTCAGCGGATCATCCCCCTCACCCGCGAATGCACGTCGCTCCGCCACTTCGAAGGCCAGCAACACACGTCTTCGAATCTCCAGCGCATCTTCGATTGTCTTCAACCCCGGAGCTAGCGTCTCCCACTCCTCGTGGCCGAAATAAGCATGGCTGGCTCCAGCTGCAACGATCAGATAGTCGTAACCGACCTCATACTCACCCTCCTGACCTGCGGCCTTTACTACTCGCCTTTGCAAGTCGAATTCCACCACTTCACCCAGTAACACTTCAACATTCTTGTGTCCGTGCAGAATCGAGCGAATGGGAGAAGCAATCTCGCCCGGAGACAGTCCGGCCGTCGCCACCTGATAGAGCAGCGGCTGAAACGTGTGGTAATTTTTCTTGTCGATGACTGTGATCTTCACCGGCGCGCTCGTCAATGACGTGGCTGCGTTTAAGCCGCCAAATCCCGCGCCCACAATCACCACTCGAGGGGTAGTCTTGCCGTCCATTCGGTTCTGTCTATAAGATTCAGCGCAATGGACACCAGTTCCATAAGTTCTGCAAACAATAATCGTTCCCCCACGCAATGGCTTTTGCCATCGATTGCAGATCTGATCTTCATCGCATTTCTCGGCGTCCTTGCATTCACCAACTTATCCGTGCGTTTGCTCGGTGACGCCGGCATTGGCTGGCACATCCGCACCGGGCAATTGATCCTGGCAACGCACTCCATTCCTCACGTTGATCCTTTCTCCTCCTCGATGGCCGGCCATCCCTGGTTTGCCTGGGAATGGCTATATGACGTAGTCGTGGGATGGCTCGATCAAGCGGCCGGGCTGAACGCCGTGGTGGTCTTCACCGCAATCGTTATCGCGGCGACTTTCTCCTGGATATTTCTCCTGCTTATACGTCGCAAGACGAATCTCATTGTCGCGTTGCTATTGCTGCTGTTCGCCGCCTCAGCGTCGATGATCCACTTCTTCGCGCGCCCGCACGTGGTGACCTGGCTCTTCGCAGTACTATGGCTCTGCATTTTGGACCGCCTTGAGCAGTCTCACGGCACAAGTAATTCGGGCGCCTGGCAGAATCGCCGCATTCTGTTTTTGCTCCCCCTTTCAATGTTGATCTGGGTCAACGTCCACGGAGGATTTCTGGTGGGCTTTGCTCTCCTCGCGATTTATTGGCTAAGCGCAATCTGGCAAAGTTTTCGCTCGCGCGGGAATCACTTTGAAGCGGTTCTTGAAAAACTCAGAGCAGGGAAGCGCGCTCGCGATCTCGCGGGAATTGCATTTCTATCTGCCGTCGCGACTTTGGTAAATCCTTATGGCTGGAAACTGCATATTCACATCTACCGCTATCTCTCCAATCGCTTCCTGATGGATCACATCGACGAATTTCAATCTCCGAACTTTCATGGTGTCGCACAAAAATGCTTTGCCCTATTGTTGATTCTTACGCTACTGGCGCTGGCGGCAGACAAAATCGATGACAGTAAAAATCACGCCGAACTGCTTCTCATACTTTTCGCTGCCTATTCCGGGCTATATGCAGCACGCAACATTCCGGTGTCCTCGCTGCTTCTAATCTGGGTGATAGGCCCGAAACTGTCGCGCGCGCTGAACTTTGTATCAGAAAGCTTCACCAGAACAGTAGCAGGCACATCAAAAGTTTCAGCCGAATCTTTCCTTCAGCGAATGCGGGCCATCGATTCGGGTCTGCGAGGTCATGTCTGGGTCATCGCCGCAATCGCGATCTCCGCGTGGATTGCCTTTCATGGCGGCAAGGCTGGCACATCTACCCTCATGAATGCTCATTTCGACTCGACGCGCTTTCCTGTCGCTTCGGTCGATTATGTGGAGCGCCACAATATTCGCGGTCCCATCTTCGCTCCTGATTTCTGGGGCGGCTATCTGATCTATCGCCTCTATCCCCAAACCAAGGTCGTAATCGACGACCGCCATGATCTCTACGGCGAGCCATTCCTCAAGTCTTACCTGAAAACAATTCACGTCGAACCCGGGTGGCAGGATTTTATCGACCAATATCCGGCAAATATATTGCTGATCCCCAAGTCTTCCGCTCTCGCCAATATCCTTTTGGAAACTCCGCGATGGCAGCCAATTTACTCGGACGAAGTAGCTGTCGTTTTCACATCTAAAACGTCGGCCACAGGCAACGAACGCCGGCAAAAGTTGCAAATCCCTTCATATTGACCATCATCGTGTTTCCGGGGTATCTTCTCGGCGAGTAATTCAGGGATTTCGAGTCCGGCCGGCGCAGAACCGACTTAGAAATAGATCTTATGACTGAGGTAAAGCGATGAGTTTTCACAGGCAGAGCATTTGGAAGACCACTTTGTTTTTGATCGTAATTGTTGCCGCATCGGCGACGCTCGCATTTGCGCAAACCCTGACCACGCTCGCCACCTTTGACGGTACCGATGGCAGCGAGCCTTATCCAGCAGTTGTGCAAGGAACCGATGGCAATTTCTACGGTACAACCGTCTTTGGAGGCAGCTTGGGAAACGGGGAGGTCTTCAAGATTACTCCCGCCGGAAAGCTGGTCACTCTTTACAGCTTTACCAATGGGAACGATGGACGATATCCCTACGCTGGACTTCTTCTGGGCCTCGACGGCAATTTCTACGGCACGACGGGATACGGCGGCGCGAATAATTTTTATGGCACTGTCTTCAAGATCACGCCCAAAGGTGTGCTGACCACGCTGCACGCCTTCGATTCCACTGACGGGGCAACATGCGTCGCAGCCCTAATTCAGGCTTCGAATGGAATCTTCTATGGAACGACTGAATCCGGCGGGGCGAACGGCTACGGCACCGTGTTCAAAATGACTTCTAACGGCACGGTGACGACGCTGCATAGCTTCGATAGCAGTGATGGCGCTTATCCGATGGGGTCGCTCTACCAGGGTACGGACGGAAACTTCTACGGAACCACTTACCAGGGTGGCGCCGACCGCCTCGGCACCGTATTCAAAATCACGCCGACAGGAACCTTCACCAGCCTGCACAGTTTCAGCGGATATCCCTCGGACGGAACTGAGCCCTATGCCGGACTGGTGCAAGCCGCGAATGGAAGCTTTTATGGAACTACATGGGAGGGCGGAACCGAGGACTTCGGCTCTATTTTCAAGATGACTTCAACCGGAACCGTGACCCTGCTCCATAGTTTGAACGGTGGCAGCGACGGTGGCGGCCTTGCGGATCCCCTCATACAAGCAACGGACGGCAATCTTTACGGCACTGCAAATTCAGACGGGGAAGTCAGTTCGGGTTGCACGGAAGGCTGTGGCACAATCTTCAAAATCAGCACCGCAGGAACCTTCACCGTCCTGGAAGATTTTGACCAAACCAACGGCGCGTTCCCCTTTGCGGCTTTGTTGCAGGGTACCGATGGCATTCTGTATGGCACGACTCAACAAGGTGGACCCTCGAACGAGGGCACGGTTTATAGCCTCTCGCTAAAGCTCGGCCCATTCGTATCACCTCTTCCTACCTCGGGGAAGGTCGGAGCCAAGGTCATTATTCTCGGCAACAATCTCACGGGTTCGACCGCTGTCAGCTTCAATGGCACCGCTGCGACCTTCACTGTAGTTTCGAACACGGAAATTACTGCTACGGTTCCAAGCGGAGCAACAACGGGCAAGATTGAAGTCACGACTCCCCATGCCACGCTCAAAAGCAACGTGTCATTCCGCGTCACTGGCTGATTAACAAGCGCAACCGGCACGGGTTTGGAGCGATCCATCCCCGTGCTGTAATAAGTTGCAACTTCCTTCACATTGACACTCCTCAAGCTTCCGCGATATCTTCAGCGCGCGATTACTATCCGTGATCGTTGCCTTTGCAAAACCCTGCCAATTGCAAAGGGAATAGAACCATCACTCTTCGCACCCGGGGACGTATTTAAATGAATCGAATTCCATCTGCACGCCGCACGCTTGTCTCTTTCGTATGTCTCGCGTTCTTCACTTTTTCTGCCATTATGGTTTACGGACAAGAAGCTCCCAGCGTAAGCCTCACCCAAATCAGCTCTGATCCCTTCACCGTTGGCCCCGGCCAGCACGCCACCGAAGTTGAACCGCACATTCTTTCCAACGGCACCACTCAAGTCTCCGCATTCCAAGTCGGCCGCATCGCCCCCGGCGGCGCAACCGCCATCGGCTGGGCCACGTCCACGGATGGAGGTAATTCCTGGTCTCATGGTTTTCTCCCGGGTCTGACTACAGGCAATGGCGGCGGCCTTTATGACGCCGCCAGCGACCCAGCTGTCGCCTACGACGCGAAGCACGGCGTCTGGATGGTCGCCAGCCTGCCGATCTCGAACACCTCTGAAACACCGGCCGTCGTCGTTAGCCGCTCCACCGACGGCGGATTCACTTGGGATAACCCCGTCAGCGTCGGTCCAAAAGTAATCAGCTCCGACAAGAACTGGATCGCGTGCGATAGTTATTCGACCAGCCCGTTCTACGGCAACTGCTACGTCGAGTGGGACAATCCCGATACGGGTGACGGCATCCTGATGAGCACCTCGAGTGACGGCGGACTCACCTGGGGTCCGGCCACGCCGACCGCGAATAAATCCTTCGGTATCGGCGGGCTGCCGCTGGTGCAGCCGAGTGGCACCGTCGTAGTTCCGATTGAAACCAACGGAATCTCAGCCTTCAATTCCACTAACGGCGGCGCAACCTGGTCCGCGCCGGTTACCGTCTCGAATATTCAAAGCCATACTGATGCAGGCGGCATCCGCAGCGGCCCGCTCCCTTCGGCGGCGGCCGACGGCGCAGGCAACGTCTACATTGTGTGGGAGGATTGCCGCTTCCGATCCAAGTGCTCGACCAACGATCTGGTTTTCAGCAGCTCCGCCGACGGTATTCACTGGTCGAAGGTCGCTCGCATTCCCATCGATCCGATTACCAGCACCATCGACCACTTCATCCCCGGCATTGGAATCGACCCAACTACGTCCGGCGCCACCGCGCACGTGGCGGTTCATTACTACTTCTATCCCAAGAGTAACTGCAGCCAGTCGACCTGCCAGCTCTACGTCGGCTATATTTCCTCGCATAACGGCGGGTCAACCTGGAATGCTCCCGTTAAGCTCGCCGGACCCATGAAGCTCACCTGGCTGCCCAACTCGCAGAACGGACTGATGGTCGGCGACTACATCGCCACGGCCTTCAGCAATGGCGTGCCCCACGGAGTCTTCGCGGTAGCCGCAGCAAAATCCGGCAGCACCTTCAGCGAGGCCATGTACACGGCAGAAGGCCTCATCGTGAAAGAAGAAGGTCCGCAACTCTCGTCCAAGAACGACAAGCCGCTGCACCATCTGTCTGATCCAATCGAGAAAGAGAGCCCAGAAAAAGGCATAAAACCGCCTTCGAAGCACTCAGCTAAGCGTAAGGTGAAGTAGGAATCTACTTAGTAAGTTCTACTTGACTTGAATAGGCGGGGGGTAAATTCGCGTGGTGAGTTATGTAGGAGGAGTTATATGACCTTCCGCAAACGAGTACCTCTCCTCGCCATTGGCGCTTTCCTGCAGGCGGCCCTAGCCTAGGCGGTAACGTGCCCTGGCATACCCACGGAATTTCAGACCACTTGCGATTGCACGAATAAGCCGATTACAACGCAGTACTGCGATACGAGTGATTGTCAGTACGGCTGCCCTGATTGCGCCGTGAGTCTGCCGGGGACGTACTGCGGTTCGTCAGGGCACTTCACATGCTACGTTGCGTCTGTGCAGTTCGCTTGCACAACCGGACTTACTGGAACCAGAGATGCCCGCAGATTCTGGAGCGACCTCAAGTCGGATTCATTGCCGTCCTCGATCCTAATGGGTCAGCCACCGTCCCGGAAGTAGCTCGCGATGATTGCCCGGCCAAAGTTCCGCGTGGTTGCTTGGGCATCGTGGACCTTGGTGCTCGGCTGCGCTTTGTATGGTCAGACGGTCCTGCAGTTGGCCGACTCGGACTACCACCCTCTTACGGAACCTGTCCAAATCGTGTTCCCCGTGAAGTGCGACGACCAGGGGAACGTCTACTTCCGAGTTTCCGCGCGCGGGCCAGGCCGATTTGATGTTGTGAAAATTGCGCCCGACGGATCGCAGAAATCGGTTTACAGCTATTCCGGTGTAGCGGACTTAAAGGACGACAGTCTCCTGGCAAACTCCGAAAGCGAACACGGAGAAA
This sequence comes from uncultured Acidobacteriaceae bacterium, assembly GCA_963734675.1. Classification (GTDB taxonomy): domain Bacteria; phylum Acidobacteriota; class Terriglobia; order Terriglobales; family Acidobacteriaceae; genus Sulfotelmatobacter. The sequence continues at coordinate 153,983 of CAVTHZ010000008.1, read as the reverse complement.
TGTATGAATTGCTGAGGGCATCGGGTCACCGCATTCTTCTTTTACATTTTTCCGAGGATGGGCGACTCGAGGAGAGAGATGAACTGCAGGCCCCTGAGCCGTTTATTCCTGCACAACTCGAGGCTCTGCCGCGGGACGTGTTATTTATCTCTGGTACGCTCGTTGGCGACAAGGCTGGTCGTCAGGCCGGGCAACCCTTTAACGCTCTTTACGACCACAGCGGCCGGCGACTGAAAGAGATTCGGTTCAAGAAAGACTCAGGTCGTCTAAACGAGCCGTTGCAGAGCCAAGATCTGAGCGGCTCGCAGAATCGGGCCGTGCATTTCGGCAGAACCGTCGTTGGCGATGACGGAAATCTTTACATGATGCGAGCTGAAAGCCCGGCGGTGGTCTACGTAATCTCTCCCGGAGGAAGTCTCGAGCGCACCTTGACGATTCAGCCACCCGGAAAAGGAGCAATTCCGGTTGCGTTGCTTGAGCACAGCGGACGCGTGGCCGTCGAGTTTGATTTCCCCGAGTCGCCCGACGTGAGCGGCACGCGCATCCGGCTCGTAGATAATGATTCGGGGCAGGCGATTACAGATTACAAAGTCACGCAGGACCTCGGCGAAGCGGTCGCCTGCTACGATGGCGCAAAGTTTACATTTGTAGGTATGAAGGACGGTTGGCGCAGCATCATCCAGGCGCCGGTTCGGTAGAGCGGTGAGCGTACTCCATCCTCTTGCGAAGCAGGCGGCGCCTTTGTCATCGGAATCGGTTCGAGCTTCAAAGCGGAGCGATGGATGCTCTCCACCCCGGTTGTTTTTGCGCCCGAATCCCTTGACACATGCTGCAACTTGCGAGATACCTTCCGAGTCCTCGCCGAAGCAATCATGGCGCGGTTACCGCACCAGTAAATTTACGCGTACGACTACCTCGCGCTGCTAAACTCTCTTCGTGCCCCGCCCAACTTACCTCGAATGTACCCGCTGCGGCGAGCATTATCCCGCCGACCGCCCCCAAACCGTTTGCCCTAAAGATGGCGGTGTTCTCTACGCCCGCTACGATCTTGCAGCTATCAAGAAAACCTTCACACCTGCATCTCTTCTGCCCCTCGCGCCCACCATGTGGCGCTACGATGCCGTTCTTCCGGAAGCCGCGCCCGTGACGCTTGGCGAAGGTTTCACCCCAATGTTGCGCAGCCGCGAATACCCGAACGTCCTCATCAAGGACGAAGGCCTCAACCCTACCGGCTCTTTCAAGGCTCGCGGACTCTCTGCCGCGGTCACCATGGCCCGCCACTTCGGACTCAGGAAGCTTGCTCTCCCTTCCGCGGGAAACGCCGCCAGCGCCTTGGCCGCTTACGCCGCTGCAGCTCAACTTGAGGCCCACATCTTTATGCCCAAAGACGTCCCGTTGGCGAATCGCGTGGAGTGCGATTACTACGGCGCGCACGTCACGCTGGTCGATGGTCTGATCTCCGACTGCGCGAAGAAAGTCGCAGCTCTCAAGGATTCCGATTCTTGGAAAAAAGACGGCTGGTTCGATGTCTCGACGACCAAGGAGCCCTACCGCGTCGAAGGCAAAAAGACCATGGGCTATGAGGTCGCAGAGCAATTAGGCTGGAAACTTCCTGACAGTATCATCTATCCCACCGGCGGCGGCGTTGGTCTGCTCGGCATGTGGAAGGCTTTTGAGGAACTGGAACGGCTTGGCCTCATCGGTTCCGAACGGCCAACCATGATCAGCGTGCAGTCTGCGGGATGCGCGCCCATCGTTAAAGCATGGGATGAAGGCCGCAGCCAATCCGAGATGTGGCCCAACGCCTCGACCATCGCGGCCGGGCTGCGCGTGCCAAAGCCCTACGGCGATTATCTGATACTCGATATTCTGAAGAAAAGCGGTGGCCTCGCCATCTCTGCCACCGACGCGGAAATCCTCACTGCCACGCGCCACTGGGCACAGATCGAGGGCATCTTCGCGGCCCCGGAAGGCGCAGCCACTCTGGTCGCGTATCAAAAGCTGTTGGCCAGCGGCTTCTTTGCGCCGGACGATACCGTAGTCCTGTTCAACACCGGCTCCGGCCTGAAATATTTGGACGTGCTTGATACGAGTAACGTGGAGCGGCCGCCCTCGCCCGCTTCCCGCGCCATCGCCGGAATCATCGGCCCCTACTGAGAAAGCGGGGATAAAGGAATCAGAAAGAGACTCGGGCTAACTGTGGTCTTTCAACACGTTGTTCCCAAGAAGTGAATAGTCCATTCGAGCAAGACCGGAGAAGCTGATGGTGCTGACCAATCCGCTTCCCAGGAGTCGATCGGATGGACCTTCACCAGAATGCCCGACTTAGTTTTCGCTGTCGAGAGGCTTTAGCCCATAAGATCATGATGGAGAGGCTGACATTGAAGGCGGCTGCAGCCGCCTTCCAGGTCAGCCGAAAAACCGCTGCGAAGTGGTTTCGCCGCTACCGCACCTTGGGCTTGCCTGGATTGCGCGATCGTTCTTCGCGGCCTCTCCGTTGCCCGCGCCAAACCTCCTCGGAGTTGACGGCGCAGGTCATCGCACTGCGCCGCCAGTTGCAGCCCGCCTATCAGATCGCCCAATCCACTCACCTCAGCGCCGCCACCGTCAGCCGCATTCTTCGGCGCGCTCATCTCAACCGCTGGCGTCATCTCCATCCCGCTCCGCCCGTCGTGCGTTACGAACATCCCGCTCCCGGCGATCTGCTCCACCTCGATATCAAGGGCATGACTCGTTATCAGCAGGTCTCTATTCGCGGCGACGGCCGCCGTCGCGGCCGCCCTCAGTTCGCCGGCTGGCAGGCGCTGCACGTCGCCATCGACGATCACTCCCGCCTCGCCTTCTCCCGCATGCTGCCCAACCAGCAAAACCAAACCGCCATCGCCTTTCTGCAGGCCGCCGTCGCCTTCTATGCCCAGCTCGGCATCCCCATTCGCCGCCTGCTCACCGACAACGGTTCCTGCTATCGCTCCCGCCACTTTCGCGCTGCTTGCCTTGAACTCGGCATCCAGCACCGCTTCACACGTCCCTACACTCCGCGCACCAACGGCAAGGCCGAACGCTTCATCCAAACCGCCTTGCGCGAGTGGGCTTACGTTCGCCACTACCGCAACTCAGAAGAACGCGATCAGCAACTCTTACCCTGGCTGGAGCACTACAACCTCCACCGCCCGCATGGTAGTCTCGGTTACGCTCCACCTATCAGCCGCGCTCCGGTGGGTACAACGTCTTGATAGATCACAGCTAACCCCCCCGAACAAGCCAGCCCAAGCCTTTCGCCGAACCAAACTAATGCCGCGATCTACTGATTGATGGTAGCGATAAAACCTTGGTCATCGCAGGAAGTATCGGTGGCCCAATGACCGACCATCTCCCCGTTGGCGTTAATGCTGCCTCCTCCCGTCTGGTATGCCCCGGGGACATTCAGTGTGATAAATTTCCCGCTCGGAGTGCGGATGAACCCATGCTCGTTATACTTCCTGTCCCAATAATGGCCTGAAATAAATCCCTGATCGTTGATGCCATTTATCGTCGTGCCGCCGACAATGCCAGATATGCACGGAGCCGTACCCGCAGTCGTGGATGCAGCCGGCACATTGACCGTCGTGACCTTCCCCGATACGTCACGTATCCATCCGTGATCGACCCCGGCATCATCGACGTAGGATCCGACGGAGGTGCCGGCGCTGTTGATGCCGAGGCAATCTTCGTCATTCGATCCTTCCACCTGGAAAACCGTTACTTGACCCTTAATGCTCACATAGTTCAAGTACGTGGTGTAGGGAGGCTGAAGCAAAGACCCGCAGAACATTCCCGGGCTGCTGATCCCTCCCACAGTCGTGTCCGTCCCCGATGGCTGATCAGGCACACTGTAAGTCTGGTAGTTGCCTCCACTGTAAAAGTACCCATAGTAGAGATTCGCCGAAGTGTCGAAGAAATAGCCGATTGCAATCCCCGACGGACTCAAACCATAAGCCACGGTCGCTGACGGCGTGCCCGTATCCAGCGGATCGACTAGCAGGGTGATGTCGCCGTTCTTGTCCCGAATCCATCCCTCCAGATTGCCAGAAGTGTCGGTCAAGTATCCATCAACCTCACCGGAGCGGCTGATGCCCTGTACGTTCAGCATGTTCGGCGCGGCTTCAGGGACCAAAAAGGTCGAGTAAGTTATCGACTGTGCCTGTGCCACTCCCACCGAAATCGTTCCGAGTAATAGCATGATTTGTAACGTTCTCATTTTCATTCTCCTGAGAGGGTGTGCTTCGAAGCCCGGTCGATTTTGCAAAGTTCGAACCGCGTAGAAACAGGGAGAGTGCGCAACAAACTGCACATATAGCTAGTCGCGCCCCCTACAGGGCCCCACTCCACGAGCCTGTCGGCATGAAAGAATGCCTTGGTCGGAAAGAGGGTGCAAGAATCATGGGGTATTGTTACGGTATCAATCTGTGGTATCTTGCACTTTGCCGAGGTCGTTGGTCCCCTGACATCCGGCAATCTAGCATTCGTCCCCCGAAATCGTTGTCTAGAGCCGAGTATGAGCATGAGCCAGAGGCGCAACCTCGCGGCGGGCTACGAAGTCGAAACTGATGACGGCCTGTCGTCGGAGTCAATCCGTGCCCAGCTGCAACGCATCCTCGCATCGGACCTATTCCTCAACGCCCAGCGCCCAAGCCAGTTCCTCCGTTTCATCGTTGAGACCTCGCTTGCGGGCAAAGACCGTCAGATCAAGGAATATGTTTTGGGGGTCGAGGTCTTCGGCCGTCCCCAAGCTTACGATCCCAAAGACGACCCAGTGGTGCGGATCGAAGCGGGACGCCTTCGGAAAAAGCTCGGAGAATACTACGGTGGACCCGGACGAAATGATCCTCTCGTTATCGAGGTGCCCAGAGGCGGCTATGTTCCTACCTTCGGGCGCAAGACTTCGCAACTGGAGATCGCGAGCTCCAGAAACCAGAAATCCGACCAACCAAAAACTTGGTTGCTCGGAAAAGTACCAGTTGTAGCTCTCGCCACCGTACTCGCCATAGGTGCGATTTACTACATTCGATTCCGTCATCCGAGCCGCGGCACGCCCACGTCAATCGCGGTACTGCCGTTCCTGAATCTAACCTCTGAGCCCGGCGAAGCGTACCTAACCGACGGAGTCGCAGAAGAATTAACCACCGGCCTCGCCCAGTTGAAAGGTCTCCGCGTAGTAGCCGCCACGTCCGCTTTTCAGTTCCGAGGCAAAGCCGAAGACGTCCGCAAGATCGGCCAGGCCTTGAACGCAGAAGCCCTCCTCGAAGGAAGCATCAGCCAGTCCAACGGAAACCTGCGCATCGACGCCCAGCTCATCGACACCAGAAACGGCTTTCATCTCTGGTCGAAGGGCTATGACATTCAGCCTGCCGACCTGGCAGGTTCCGAGCAGAATATTCTTCAGGAAACCGCCACAGTCCTTCGCATTCCCGTTAACGCCGGCCTTCGCCCCCTCAAGCGCGATACGGATAACTCCGAAGCCCACGTCCTGTACTTGCACGGCAGATATTTATGGAATACCCGCCAACTCCCGGACATGCAGGAAAGCATAAGTTTGTTTGAGCGCGCCATAAAAGATGATCCCGACTACGCCCTGGCGTACTCCGGGCTGGCCGACAGCTACACGGTGATGACCATCAACTCGCAAATGCCGCCTGCGGAAGCCGTCCCCCGCGCCAAAGCCGCATTGCAGCATGCGCTCGAACTCGATCCCAATCTCGCGCGGGCCTATGCAACCGAAGGCCTGCTCGAGTCCCAATGCGAGTGGAAATGGCAGGAGGCCGAGCAGGATTTTCGCAAAGCTACCGAACTCGATCCCAACTATGCCCCGGCCCACCACTGGGCCGGACTCAACTATATGGAACTCGGCCAGTTCGCGGCCGCAGATACCGAGTTCCGGCGAGCCCAAGTGCTCGATCCTCTCTCTCCGATGATCACCGAGGGCCTGGCGGAGAACTTCTATGATGCGCACCGCTACGATGATGCGATTTCTACAGTTCTTAACATGCCGGATCAAAAAGTCGGCTGGATCATCCTCGCCCACGCCTACATCTTCAAGGGACGGTATGCTGAGACGCTGAAAATGCCCAAGGTCGCCAATCCGGACGATCTGAATGGATTCATTACTGAGGCGGCAGCGCTAGACCGTTCCGGCGATCATGCGGCGGCCTTAAAAATACTGGCGGAGTTGGAAAGCAATCAGCGAATGGCCGGCACAAGCCATGGCTATATCCCGCCCGGCTATCTGGCCTGGGCCTACGCCATGCTCGGAGAAAAGGAAAAATCGTTCGCGTTCCTGGAGAAGGCCTATCAGCAACACGATCCTGCTCTAGCCAACCTGAAAGTTGACCCCGGCTTCGACATTCTACGCGGAGACCCAAGATTCAACGACCTGCTGAAAAAGGTAGGATTTAACAACTAAAAACTAGCCGGGTCGCCTCGCTCAAAAGGACAGAATTTTAGCCTGAAAATCCCGCGACGTCGGCGCAATATTCTCCGGCCGTCCCAAATCGCGCCAGTAGCATTCGTCGGCGCGAAACGCGCAGATTTTTTCTCCCTGACCTGCGAGTCGCAGATATGCTGCCACGATGGAGAACCCTCCCTCTTCCGTCAGCAAAGAAAAAAATTGTGGCGAAATAACGTGTACGCCCGAAAAAGCGAGCGCGCTCAGCAAAGATCCATCCTCCGCTCCCCGCACAATCTCAAGCTTGCCATCCTGTCCCGCTCGACGCCCGCACAGCCTCCCACCCTCGTCAAAAAGCAAGTACCGCGAAGTCTCCCGCTCCTGCACTGCCAACGTAGCGAGCGCGCGACGCTCCCGATGAAACGCAACCATGCGATTCAAATCAATCGTGCTGATCACATCCACGTTATGCAAAACAAATGGTTCTTCGCGTTCGGAAGAGTTCTCCAGAAAAAACCACCCAGCTTTCCTCAAGCCGCCGCCGGTATCGAGCAACTCGTCCTCGCGCGAAATTTCAATCCGCATTCCAAAATTGTCATTCGCCTTCAGATAATCCACGACCATGTCCGCGAAGTGATGCACGTTCACAATTACCTCGCGAATCCCAAACTCGCGCAGCCGGGCCAGCGTAATTTCCAGCAGCGCCCGCCCGCCCACTTCCACCAGCGCCTTCGGACGATCATTGGTCAGCGGCCGTAACCGTGTCCCCAGCCCCGCAGCCAAAATCATCGCCTTCATTGCATTGTCATCCTGAGGCGGCACGGTTTTCGTCGCCGAAGGATCTGGGGGAGCGACCGCGCGTCGTGCCGCGAAGCGGGACGACAATAAAGCGCGACGCGACCTTCCTTATTGATTCTCGCCACCCGCCGCCTCCAACTCCCGATGCTTTACTACCACATCCACTCCACTCCGCGCCCGCAGATGCCTCGCCAGTTGCTCCGCCAAATACACCGACCGATGCTGGCCGCCCGTACACCCAAACGAAACCATTAAATCCTTAAATCCGCGCTGTTGATAGTTGTGAACGCTCGCATCCACCAGCGACATCACACTAGCCAGAAACTGATGGACGCTCTCCTGCTGATTCAAATACTCGATCACCGTAGCGTCTTTTCCAGTTAGAGCCTTAAAGCGTTCTTCACGCCCCGGATTCGGCAAGCTCCGCCCATCGAAAACAAACCCTCCGCCGTTTCCGCTTTCATCCTTAGGCCAACCCCGATGAAATGAAAAACTAAAAATTCGCACCCTAAGATTTTCCCCCGAAGAAGCCAGCCCCTGCAGTTTCTCCGACGCCAGCATGGAATTGAACGCCTCCATCAGCGTCGGCAAAGCAATCGGCAGCTTCACGTTATGCAACAACCAGCGCAGATTCTTCAGCGCATAAGGCACGCTCTGCAGAAAATGCGCCTTGCGCTCATAAAATCCGCGAAACCCGTAGGCCCCCAGCGCCTGCAAAATCCGCACATAAACGTAGGCGTAGAAGTAATGCAAAAACTTCTCGCGCTCAAGTGGAACGAATTCCTGCACCCGCTCGATATACAAATCCAGCAACTGCTGCCGCAACTCCGGCGGCAAATCCGCCTTGGCATCGTAGAGCAGGGAAGCGACGTCATACTGCAACGCTCCTTTGCGCCCTCCCTGATAATCAAGAAAAAATGGCGAGCCGCCGCGCAGCATAATATTGCGCGACTGAAAATCGCGATACATGAAGTAATCGCGATCCGCGCTCAACAAAAAATTCGTCAGGCTCTCAAAATCATCCTCCAGCGCCTGCTCGCTAAAAGAAATCCCCGCCAGGCGCAAAAAGTAATACTTGAAATAATTCAAATCCCAATTAATCGACTGCCGGTCAAAACTAGCCCGTGGATAACACTTGCTGTAATCCAAATCCCGCCCCGCTTCGATCTGAAACCGGGGCAGCACTGCTATGACCTTCCGGTACGCCTCCCCTACTACAGGCGCGATGTTCTCCCCTTGTCGGTTGTTCGAAAGAAAGTCGAATAGAGTGACGTCGCCCAAATCCTCTTCCAGATAAGCTCCCTCATCCAGATCCTCGCCATAAATCTCCGGCACCGGCAGATTGTGCCCGAGAAAATGTTTAGAGAATTCCAGAAACGCCGCATTCTCCTCGCGTACGCCATACAAAATCCCGATGGCGCTTGCCTCGTCGTTACTCAAGCGGATGATTTTGCGCCCCGATCCGCCCAATTCACCCTGTAGGGGCAGCACGCGAGTAGCGGGTCCGTGAAAATGTTCCTCGAACAATTTTCTTAAAATATTCATGGAAGCTTTGAGATTACCGCACCCCCGCCGGAAATCACACCGACGAACCGAAAGCCTTACCTCTGTGAACCTCTATGTCCCCTGTTATTTCCATTCGCCACCTAAACTTGCACCCAACCGCCCAGCTACTTATTCTGAAAACATGACCGACCGCCTCTACTACAACGATTCCTTCCTCTACGATTTCGACGCCGAAGTCCGCGAAGTCCAAGACTCCCCCGGCCGTCGCTGATCCTCGACCGCACGGCTTTCTATCCCACCAGCGGCGGCCAGATTCACGACTCCGGACACATTACTGTAGCCAATAGCGACCACAAATTCCGCGTCACGGAAGTAGCTGACACCGAAGACGGCCACGTCGTTCACTATTTAGAAGCGCCACTAGACGTTTCCGCCGGAACCCGCATCCACGGCCAAATCGACGCCGCTCGCCGCCGCGACCACATGCAGCAACATTCCGCCCAACACGTTCTATCCGCCGCGTTCATCGAGCTCTTCGATATGCCAACGGTTTCCTTTCATATGGCCGATGACTACTGCTCCATCGATCTGGACTTAAGCGACCTGAACACTCCAACCCTGACCCAATCCCAAGTAGAATCCGCCGAACGGCGCGCCAATGAAATCATTCTCGAAAATCGCCCCGTAAGCATCCGCTACGTAGCCCGCGAAGAAGCCGCAGGTCTAGGTCTTCGCAAACCGCCAACCGAAGGCCGCGACCAACTCCGTCTGATCGACATTCAGAACTTCGACCTCTCCGCCTGCGGCGGCACGCACGTAAACAGCACGGGACAAATTGCCGGCCTGCTCTGCCGCAAATTCGAGAAAGTTCGCCAGGGATGGCGCGTGGAATTCGTAGCCGGGCAGCGCGCCGTGTCCGTCGCCCGCCGCGATTTCCAACACCCTAAGTGAAACCGCCGCGCTTTTCTCCGCCCATATTTACGACACGCCTACGCAAGCCCGCAAATCGCTTGACGAAATAAGATCGCTTCGCAAGCAGCACGAGCAAATTTCCAGCGAACTCGCAACCGCTCAGGCCGGCCGCCTGCTCGCTGAAACCCCCGAGAATGGCGGACGCAGGCTGATCCTCCATACCTTTCCGGATCGCGATCTCAACTTCCTAAAACTGCTTGCCCAACGGCTGACACGGCAAGCCTCGAACGCAATCGTTCTTCTCGCCGCCGAATCGCCGCAACCGGTTCTCATCTTCGCGCAATCACCCGGCCAGCCCAACGATATGGCCGCCCTTCTCAAGCAGGCAGTCGCAAGCCACGGCGGCCGCGGGGGCGGCAGCAAAGATCTTGCCCAGGGCGGCGTCCCAAACTCCACATCTCTAGCCGCAGCACTATCATCCGCAGCACAAGCTCTGAAGACCAGGTAGCCCTTTGTCATTCTGAGTGCAGCGGCGAGCGCCATGGAGCCCAGGTCGAAGAATCCCTATCGTCATCACACCATGAGTAAATCCTCCGGGCACATGAACCATCAAGTACAGCCACAGTAGTACCCACGCCAAGCCAGTACCTTCGTACCCTCCCAAAATTAAGTTCCTCCTAATACTTTCCTGCAGGGGGCGATCAATCCGGGTTTCGCGAGCACTTGTTCTTTCCACGAGTAAGGGGATATCTGTTACTTTCGTGCCCCACTCGTTAGGGCCATTCCTCTCCGGGTAACTTTACTGGAGACTGTTTGCGAGCCCTAATGCCATTTCCCCCGATGTCGGCCCCCCAAATAGCAGCACCTTGTTGCTGATCTTGTCTTTTTGAAGTCAATCGAATGGAGCGTTTCAACTCTATGAAGAAGTTCCTTGCATCCTTTGTGTTCCTCGCGCTGGCCTCTATTCCGCTCCTGGCGGGCACAGGCCCCTCAAGCCGATTCTCAGCGCCTACGGCCAAGCAACTAGCCGCGCACGCCAGCGCAGCACCGTCCGCCACCACAAAAATGCACGCGGCACGCAGCAAGCCGTTGGTTAGCGGCAGTAACCCGATCGGCAATCCCGTCGGATTTGTGAGTGGCACGCAGATTCCGGCCAACGGCCTCGCGCAATGGTCGGCCATTGCTGCAGACTTCAACAACGATGGCATCGTTGACCTGGCCGCGCCGGTGCAAGGGAGCACGAACTCTTACGCGATTTCGATCGCGCTTAGCAATGGCGATGGCACCTTCCAGCCCGGCGTGCTGATCCCGAATCCCAATGGCGTCGACGGCGACCAGTTGTTGTATGGTGACTTCCATAACACGGGCAAGCAGGATCTGATCGTTGTGCATGGCACTAATCCGGCAACGTTCGAACTGTGGGTTCCTACTGGCAATGGCACATTCACTGTGCCCAGCACCGGTCCCACTACGATCACGGCAAACTTCCTGGTTGGCGGCGCGGTGTTCGATGTTAATGGCGATGGCAATCTCGATCTCGTATTTGTTGATGCGCACACTCCGGCCAATGTCTGGACTCTGTTGGGTAACGGCGATGGCACTTTCCAGGCGCCCACATCCGTGGCTCTCGGCAGCAAAGTTTCGAACGTCATATTCGACGACTTCAATGGCGACGGCATTCTCGACTTTGCGGCAATTACCGGCACTCAAGATGTCGTTTACCTCGGCCATGCCAATGGAACTTTCGTCGCCGGAACTCCGCTCACCAATCCCGATGGCCTCTATGACATTTGCAACAACGCCGCCGGTGATTTGAATGGCGATGGCAAACCTGAGCTGATCGCCGCCAATTGCAGCGCCTCAGGCGCGGCGGGCAACTTGACGGTTTACGTTAATAACGGCGACGGCACTTTCAAGGCTGGTGTCTACTACTCGGCTGGAACCGAAACTACCGACAACACTGCTGCCAACATTTCTCCTCTCGCGGTTACGATTGCCGATGTAAACGGCGACGGAAAGAATGACCTCGTTGTCTCCAATCACGATGCCGGCGATGTAACTGTGCTCCTCGGCAATGGCGATGGAACGGTCAACGTGCCCACGGTCGGCTACAACGCCGGAGGCACACCGAAGACTTCAGCCATCGTGCAAGACTTGAATGGCGATGGGATCCCGGACATCGTGGTTCCGGATGACAACTTCAGTTTCGCCTATTTGCAAGGCTATGGCGACGGCACTTTTCGCGGCGCGCAGGATTTCTACGCTCCGGTTCCGGGAGGCTTTAGCGCTGGTGCAACCGCTATCGCCGTCGGGGACTTAAACGGTGATGGTTATCCCGATCTTGTCGTCGGCAACTACGGCTTCAATCCGCCGAATGGCAGCGGCATCGGCGTCACGGTATTTCTCTCCAACCCGGATGGCAGCTTGCAGCCGGGAATCAACCTCGGTAAAGGCGGATCGTTTGAAGGCGTTGCGGTAGCTGACTTCAACGGCGACGGCAATCTTGATATCGCCACCGTAAACGAAAGCAACAATGGTGTGGAAATTTATTACGGCAATGGCAAGGGTAGCTTCCCAGCGAATACCTTCTTCCCAGGCGTCAGCACGAATGCATTCAAAATCATTGCTGGCGATTTCAACGGCGATGGCCATCCTGACCTTGCCATTGTGAACACCGGAAGCAACAACATCAGTGTCCTGCTTAACGACGGCACTGGCAACTTCGGAACCGCAGTGACTTATGCCACTAACGGCACCGGAACTGGTATCGCCGCAGCCGACGTAAACGGCGACGGCATCCTTGACTTAGTTGTGCCGCAAAGCAATCAGGGCGTGGATGTTTTTCTTGGAAACTCCGACGGAACATTCCAGGCTGCCAAGACTTCCACTTTCGCCTTTAACAACCTGGGTAACGTGGCTCTCGGCGATCTGAAGGGCGATGGCAAACTGGACATCGCTGTCACGGTAGCCGATCACGTCGCACCGAACGAGGGCTTAGCGATCGCGCAGGGGAATGGTGACGGCACGTTCAAAACGCCCGTTCTTTTCTCCACCACTCTGCAGAACGCCCTGTTGGTCCCGCCGACACCTGGCGATGTCAAGATGTTCGACCTCAATGGCGACGGTAAGCTTGACGTGATCTACAGCAACTCCGGCTACGGAACGATCGGAGTTCTCTACAACACTGGCACCAACCTGTTCGCGGCTGGAATGTTCTACGATCCGGTTGAGACTCCTGCTGGCAGCGGTGCGGCAAACTACACCGCTAACGCGATTGCGTTGGCTGACGTAAACAACGACGGCGCAATGGACGTAGTCACCGCCAACTACAACTACGCTGGGGCGACGGTCTTGCTGAATGCTACCGGCAGCTCCAACGCTCTGAAGTCTTCTGCGAACCCCGTTGTTCTCGGCGCGTCGGTCACTTTCACCGCGACGATTGCGGCGAACGTCCGCGGCGTAACCGCGATTCCAACCGGCTCCGTTAGCTTTCTCGATGGGAACACCACGTTGGGCAGCGCGAATCTGGCGAACGGCGTAGCTACCTTCACCAGCGCAAAACTGGCCGTCGGTACGCATAACATCACCGCAGTCTATAGCGGCACTGCCAACTTCCACGCGCGCACGTCTTCAGCCCTGAGCGAGGTGATTACGGCCACTCCGGATTTCGCTTTCGGCACGCTGAATCCGTCGGTGACTGTGACTCCGGGTAAGTCAGCTACTTATACCTTCAACATCACCCCCAGCGGGGGTTACAACGGCACTGTAGCCTTCAACTGCCCGGCAAGCTTGCCTTCGAAGGTGGGATGCAGCTTCAGCCCGGCATCGTTGACGCCATCGAACGGAACGTATTCGTCGACTACACTCACCCTGACCACTACAGCGGCCAGCACGGCGTCGCTCACCCCGCCCGTGCTGCCCAACTCGAAACCGACGGATCCCATGCTCCTGGCCAGTCTCGGCGGCTTTGGCCTCTTCGGCCTGGTCTTCGTGAGCGCAGGCTCTAAGCGTGGCCGTGGGCACATGGCGATTCTCGGAGTCGCTCTCTTGATCACTATGTTCGCTTTGGTGGGCTGCGGCGGGAGCAGCTCTTCGAACAACAACAATAACGGAAGCACGCCTGGTACTCCTGCCGGCCAGTACACCATTTCGGTAACTGCCACCGGATCGGGCAATGGCGCGCCTGTTCACACGATGAACGTGACCTTAATCGTCCAATAAACAGCGCGATAAGTGGTCACACAAACCGGCACTAACCGCTTCCCCTTCCCAAAAGGAAGGGGAAGCGGTTTTTGTGCGCAGAATACAGTAAGGGCATGACTTTAGCGTGCCGAAACAATCGCTCGGCGCATCTCTCTTAATAATGAAAGCCTCGAATAGAGCCCGCTTATATGCCAACTAGGCTCACGTTTCCGAGGGCTTCAAACCATTGCGGACCGCAAAACAAAGCCCGTCCAGGCAAAGCCTGAACGGGCTTCCAATTCCCTGAAATCCCGCTTAACACACGTCCGGGCAACTCGGGCCAAAACAAGTTTTGTACGCAGTCGGACACCGCGTGCATCCCGTATCCGAGAGGCCGCCAGCCATCGTATCCAGCTTGGCCTCATCGAGGTCCTTCAATGTAATCTTCTTAAGTGCCAGTTTCGTCTGCTTTTTCATAAGCGCTCCTTACTTTGTTTTGAGATAAGACGAAGCTGCGCAAGCCGCCACGTGACCAACGGTGAATTGCTTGCAGCGGTAAGGCGATTATTGATCCGTTGACTAACTAATTCAAGAGAGGATCTGAGATTGCCCATTAGTCAGGGTCTTGTCGACCGTCCATCCTTGTGATTCCGGATTGTGCCCTGAGACAAGCGAAAAAGCCGTGCAGGGCGGGCGAATATAACATCGCGCTTCGTTGCGGGCAAAAAAAACCAATTTCCCTCAGCCGACGGCACAACCGCGATCGACCGAACGGCTTTGTCATCATGAAGCAGGGAAGCCCACAACGTGGTGCCCGTTCCCCGTTTGTGCCGACAAATCCCTAGGTCGTTCGGTTTGCAAATTGTGCGATCCTCCACTGAGCGCAAACCTGCAGAATTGTGGAACATGCACCCCTTGACAATGCCCCGCTCACATCCCTATAATTAGCACTCAGTAGGCGAGACTGCTAACAGCCTGCCTATTTCCCAACAAATTCATATGTTCAAGTACCTCAACCTTCTACAAGCATGAAAGGAGTTGCAATATGGCGAAATTCAGCCCACTACACGACCGCATTCTGGTAAAGCGCGTGGAAGAAGCGACCACCACCCGCGGTGGCATCATTATTCCGGATAGCGCGAAGGACAAACCGCAGGAGGGGGAAGTCATCTCCACCGGCAAAGGCCGCACCAACGACGAAGGCAAGACTTTTCCTCTGGCTGTAAAAGAGGGCGACCGCATCCTGTTCGGCAAATACTCCGGCACCGAAATCAAGATTGACGGCGAAGAGTACATCATCATGAAAGAAGATGAAGTCCTCGGCATTCTGACCGGAGCTGCGAACCCTGCAAAGAAGGAACTCGCTGGTTCGAGAAAATAATGGAGGGCGCGTTGCGCGTTAGTGTCATTCCGCTTCGCGGGCTGACGCGCGGTAATTCCCTAAGGTCCTTCGCAACGCAAAAGAGCGCAGCTCAGGATGAAAAACGGTTTAGCTCGAAGCTCGAAACCAGGACGTGAAAGCTCAACGGCTGACAGCTGAGAGCCTCAAAAGAAATTTCCGCAGGTAAATCCTGCAACAGAATCAAGGAGAAGAAACAATGGCAAAACAAATCGTACATGGAGAAGAGTCGCGGCAGGCAATCCTGCGCGGCGTCAATCTTCTCGCCGATGCAGTAAAAGTAACGCTCGGCCCGAAAGGCCGCAATGTTGTCATCGAGAAGAAATTCGGTTCGCCGACCATCACCAAAGACGGCGTGACCGTGGCAAAAGAAATCGAACTGAAGGACGGCCTCGAGAATATGGGCGCCCAGATGGTTCGCGAAGTTGCCAGCAAAACTTCGGACGTAGCCGGCGACGGGACTACCACCGCGACCGTTCTGGCCCAGGCGATCTATCGCGAGGGCGTGAAAACGGTTGCTGCCGGCGCCAATCCAATGGCCCTGAAGCGCGGCATCGAGAAGGCTGTCTCCACCGTTTGCGGCGCATTCGACAAGAAAACTGGCGAGCGCGCTAAAGGCGAGATCGACAAGTTCTCGAAGCCCGTCAACGACGAGCATGATCGCGCAAGTTGGCACCATCTCGGCCAATAACGACGAGACCATCGGCCACATCATCGCCGAAGCCATGAAGAAGGTCGGCAAGGATGGCGTGATCACCGTGGAAGAGTCGAAGACGCTCGAGACCCAGCTCGAAGTTGTCGAAGGAATGCAGTTCGATCGCGGCTATCTCTCTCCGTACTTCGTTACCGATCCGGAGCGGATGGAAGTTGCGCTCGACAACGCTTACATTCTGATCAACGAAAAGAAGATCAGCTCGATGAAGGATCTGCTTCCGTTGCTCGAGCAGATTGCCAAGAGCGGCAAGCCGCTGTTGATTATTGCAGAAGATGTTGAGGGCGAAGCGCTCGCAACTCTCGTAGTCAACAAACTGCGCGGCACCCTGCAAGTTGCGGCCGTGAAGGCTCCTGGATTCGGCGATCGAAGGAAAGCGATGCTGCAGGATATCGCGATCCTCACCGGCGGCAAGGCGATCACGGAAGATCTCGGCATCAAGCTCGAGAACGTGCAGGTCTCGCGATCTTGGCCAGGCCAAGAAGATCACGATCGACAAGGACAACACGACCGTGGTCGAAGGCAAAGGCAAGCACAACGAGATCGAAGGCCGCGTGAAGGAAATTCGCAGCCAGATCGATAAGACCACCAGCGACTATGACCGCGAGAAATTGCAGGAGCGGTTGGCGAAGCTGGTTGGTGGCGTGGCCGTGATCAAAGTCGGCGCCGCAACCGAAACCGAAATGAAGGAAAAGAAAGCCCGCGTGGAAGACGCGATGCATGCGACGCGCGCAGCCGTGGAAGAAGGCATTGTCCCCGGCGGCGGCGTGGCGCTGGCCCGTTGCGTCCCGGCTCTGGATAAGCTGAAGCTCGAGGGTGATGAGCAGATCGGTGTCAACATCGTGAAGCGCGCCATCCAGGAGCCTCTGCGCCAGATTGCCGAGAACGCCGGCGAAGAGGGTGCGGTGGTTATGGGCAAGATCAGCGAAGCGAAGGACTCGAACTTCGGCTACAACGCGCTGACCAACGAGTACGAAGATCTCGTCAAGGCTGGCGTGCTCGATCCGACGAAGGTGGTGCGCACCGCACTCACCAATGCCGGCTCGATTGCGGCTCTGATGCTGACCACCGAAGCTTTGGTAGCGGAGATTCCGGAAAAGAAGGAAGCTCCGATGCCGGGCGGCGGACATGGCGGCGGCATGGGAGATATGTACTAAGAAAGCTTCCAGCTATCAGCCGTCAGCTTTCAGCAAACTCAAAAGCCCTGCTCGCGAGAGCGGGGCTTTTTTGTTCCTTGAGGTGGTTAACGATAGGCTTCGCGGCGGTGCTTCACAGAGATAATATCGACGGAATTCTCCGGCTCACGAAAGCGAATGCGGTAATCTCCGACGCGCAGCCTAAACTCGGGAGGCTCGATTCCTTTGAGCCGCTTGATATCACCCTCACCAGTGAAGGCGGCGCGGGCGACGGCGTGAAGGATGCGAAGCGCTGTTGATTGGTCGATTGCTCGAAGTTGGGCCTGGGCGCGTTCGCTCCAGATGATCTTCTTGGGCATTTTACTGCTTGCGGCGCTCGGCCTTTAGGGGCGTACTGCCCATGCGCTCGAAGTCTTCGGCGCTGAGCCCAAAATCGGCCAGAACTTTTTCGTGCGGAACACCCTCGCCACGGGCCAGGGCAGCTTTGGATTCTTCCGCTTCGCGGGCCTCTTTTTCGCCGATTGGTTCATCGTCGTCGGGCGCATTCGCCAGCGCGGATGCGAGCGGATCGAGCATGACCTCCAATAGATTGACCACGGCTGAGAGCTGTGCCGGCGCCATGCGGTCGATCAGGTCGTGGGCGTGGCGTTTCCGGTTAGTGGGGATGCGTGCCATGGTCTGAGTCTACCGAAATTGCGAACGTAAACAAAGTGTGAGAGCGGTCGTAACGCCGAGAGCTGCCCCGGATGCTTCCGGTTGGTTTCAGGCGTCCCTACGGGACGCGGTTGGGGTTTTGCTGGACGTTTTCCCGCCAGTGAACTGGTGGGCTATTATTGGTGGTCCCTCCGGACCTTTGCTTTGCTATGCTCGCTCTCTTGTCGAATTCGCGAGCGGCAGTGTCGCGGGTAATGACAGGAGAGTGTGAACATGGTTCGCTGTTCCGCCGCCTATCACGGACTTGAAGCCGTTCTTTCCCGCTATCCCGCCCAGGAATGCCCAGGGTTGAGGTTGAACCTCTTCAGCGATCAAATCGCGGCGATTCTTCGTGGAGAATACACAATGAATCAGGCAGGAAACGTAAGTATGCGACATTAGATGGCTCCGAGAGGATCAGGCGTCTCTCCGGGACGCGATTCACACGTTGGTAAGCTTACCCGGCGCTGAAGCGCCGGGCTATTCTCAAATGTCCTGACAGACATTTTGGGTTCCCGGATCGGAACAACGCTGAGCTGGATCATTGAGTAAGTCCGTGGTCTGCTTGCGTTCTAAGTGACGGGAATTACAGCGAAGTCCAACAGGCTATAGTGTGCCTTTGCGAATTTGCTTGACGCTATGTCCCTCTCCGTGGGATGATTTATGTATCGTCGCGAAATGTGATCGATTCGGCCTCATCCGGTTTTCCGGTTGGGGCTTTTGGTTTTTTGGGCTGGAGAAGGTGGCGAGCGACATTGGTGGCGGCGCACAAGAACAACAGGTCCCTCGACTGCGAAGACGGTCCGCTACGCGGCCCGCCTTCTCCGCTCGGGATGACAAAACTTTATCGGGAACGTGGAGAGGATGATGGGTATGGGTGTTTGTATTGGGGATTTGATGGCAGTGGCGGAGGCTGGGGAGTGGCGGGCTCGGGATGCGGCCTGGTGGGCTGGGCTTACGCGGAAACGGCGCGGAGAGATGGCGGAGGCAGCATTTCTGCATAAGGCGTCGAGGATGGGATTTGGGGTATCGAAGCCGTGGGGCGACAGCGAGCCTTACGACTTGATTGTGGATTCGGGGACGAGGTTGTGGCGAGTGCAGGTGAAATCGGCTGCCCGGGGCAGCGATCAGGGCGGCTACGCGTTTCGGGCAAGTGGGAGCAATACCAAGAAAACTTATAGCCTGGAAGAAATCGACGTGCTGGTGGCATACATCGTCCCGGAGGATTTGTGGTACGTGGTTCCGGTAACCGTGTTCCGAAAGATCAAAGGCATAAAGCTGTATCCGGTGCCCCGGAGACGACGTTCCAAGTACGAAGTTTATCGGGAGGGTTGGCAGTTGTTGAGCGAGGTTGGCGAGTGGCCCGGCGCGGCCTTAGATCACTTCGAATCCTGAGGAGTGTGTCCGTCCCAAGCTTTGCTGTGGGCGGGCTTTTTGGTGGATCGAAAATTAGGGGTGTTACCCGATTAACATCTCCTCATATGGAACTGTCCCGTGCTTGTTTTGCGTTCTGCGCAAGAGGTGGGGGTCGCGCGTGCCGCCGAATTACCCGTCAATCCTGCCAATACAGGGTATGATAAAGGAGATGCCATACATCTCAGAGCACCTCTCCAGCCTTCGCCGGGAAATTACTTCTTTGCGCAACTCGAATGCCCTGGTCAGCAAGAATGGCATTCACAGCGAGCACGATCAAACCGCTCTTGAGCTGCGCGCCAATCGGTTGCGCGAGATCAAGGAGGAACTCTCCCAGATGCTCAACCAACCTGATGACCCGAAGGTGTGGTGGGAGCGCTTCCGCAAGACGAACGTCGCGTAGCCTGTCGCGAAGCGTGCTGCCATCAAAGTTCGTGGGGGGGGATTTTCAGGGACGATCGAAAGTCGAAATCCTCGCCCATTATCTGCGCTTGGGGCGGTTCTTGCTGAAGCCTCTCTGCTATAATCCAGCTTGCCCTTCGAGTGTGGTTTCACATCCGTGCGGAAGTGGTGGAACTGGCAGACACACCATCTAACCGTGTCGCTTTAGAAATCCTCTACAAACTTCTGATAATTAACCTTCTACCTTTCGCCTCTATCACTTCCGACAAGGTCCTTCGGCATGGCCAGTAGGCGCCGGTAAGCGCCGGATGCAGGCAGTCGGTGCAAAATCCGGTGCAGTTTCTTGGAGTAATGGAAGAGGCGCTCTGCGTCGATTACGTTGAAAGACTAAGGCCACACGGACTGGATCGCCCGGAACTAGAACGTAGTTTTTTCAGTGCTACGTTATCTCGTAGTTTCAACAACTTAAGTGACTCTGGGTGGCCGCCTAAGTCCTTGAAAAGTCGTTAGAGACGTGACGATCGTGGGTTGAAGTCACGGGTTCAAGAACTCGTCGCTCGTACGCTCGATCACGAGTCTCGTCGCGAATCGGAAGCAGTTCTTTTTCAGTTTCACTTCGTGATTCTCTTCCGCCCTCAGCAGAATATTCCTTCCGTTTTGTAATGCCACTAGGCGTCTGACGCCTTCTACCACGCCCGCAGACGGCGCTGGGGTTAGAAGAGCCGACAGCAGCTGCAAACGGCAGCGGGAATCAAGCGCGGTGAGCACGTCAGCGGGATTCTCGTCGATGATGGTGAGCAAAGTACATGAATCATCTGCTCGAATTGCGTTTTCATGCTAGCTCCCGTAGGTCTCCAAAATACTATCGGCTCTTTTCTTTAAGCGTGTTGCGCTCTGACATCGACAGATTTTCTTTCTCATTCTTCGGAAAACGGTGACAAGAAAAACCGGAAGACTCTCGTTGCGCCAGATATAAACACAAAAAACCGCGCCGCACAATTCTCTCGTACTCCATTGGGACACTATACAAGTACAGATTGTATGCCATTGGACACCAATAGGCTTGGGAGACTTCAAATGTGCAGGGGAAGCGGCTTGCGGGGGCGGAAGGTTGTGTGCCAGGCAGCTTCAAAACGAATCTGCAGACCCATGCTTAAAATGGTCGCCAACCCAATCACAAAGAACAACTTGCACGTCCAGATCACTCCATGCGCGAGACAACAAAATCAATGAGACGCCAACAAGGCATCAATCTGGTGCCCGGAATCGGCCTCTCGAACAATGAGTCTTCGGTTTGCTTGATCCTTATGTAATACGTAGGGATGATTTCGGCGAACCATCCAGCATCCGGCTTTTTCGGTGCTACGCAGTCCAGACGACGTCGGCGTGAATGTCGAAGTGAGGCGTTCCGGAACCGCAAACTGGAGACCGGGTTTCAGTAACGGAAATGGCACTGCCGCTTTGAGCATAGAGCGGAATTACCCCCTCAATGTAGGAAGTTGCGGACAGCGAGGTTCCCACATTCAACGTAGTTGTGAGCGTGCGGGCAGAAGTCGCGTCCGACCAACCGAAGACGAAGGTCCACGTAGCAGAGCCAGTTGTACAAGCTGAGGTTATGTCCGCATAGTAGCGAATCTCATAGTGTCCAGATGCAGGTGTGGAAGGTACAATGTTGGTCGCTGTGAAACTGGCAGTCTGGTTGGTAAGGTCAGTGACACCAACAACTGCCGCAGTGCCGATACCGGCGGTCGTCACATTGTTGTATAGCGTGAATATTCCGGAAGACCCAACAGTCCACTTACCATTTGTGAAGCCGCCAGAGGTATTCGCAACGTAGCTTGTCGGCGATCCGCTCGGAGTTATTTCGATATTCCGCCCTGTCCCGGTTCCAGTTGCCTTGGTTGTGATTTGAAAAGCGGAATTGGTACCGTCCCAGCCAAATTGCAAGAACTCGTTTGCCGTGACGCAGGCGGCGCCAGCGCAGTTGGAATTTGAAAGGTCAATAACCGGCGCAGTACCTGGATTTTGGATTGTAAGATTACCCGCTTGAGTGACGTTTCCACTCGTGTCAACATTCAATACTTGGCTGCTCGCGAGAGTTACCGTGAGAAGTAGAAGTACCAATACTCCTGCGACAAAGAAGGTTTTCATGGGATGTCGACCTCCGCAAGTCTAAAGGTATGCGATACTTTGGCTCGTAGCCTGTCCCGGCGGGCCCTCGAACAATAGCGCGACCGACAGAAGCGGGAACTTTCCAAACCGGGCCTGCGTCTTTACTTGTGTCACTCATTGCGCTCGGTGTCAAGCAGAACTGATGCAGATGAATACAGTTTGCAACGATATCGCCTCAAGTGGCTATTAGATGTCTAGATTTGGCACTATAACCCGCCAAAGCTAATCAGACAGCTACGGAAATCCGTTGAAATAGGCAACACGGGAGGTCCGACGCATGATAGAAAAGCGAGTTTTGAGAAAGAATTCCTTCGGCGCACAAGTGGTACCCGAGATTAGGGAATAACGCGATAGCCACATATGAGCGGACGCCGCATTAGGGACCAAAAACATAGACGGCACTGTTCTTGTAATTAGTGCTGTAGCCACCGGCTGCCACGACATAGTTCCCAAAGATTGCAACCGAAGAGCCGAAGTTATCATTAGCAGTCCCATCTGAGGCAAAGATCTCTGCTGTCTCGGTCATGGTCGCCCAACCAGTCGCCGGTTTCACGAATAGATACGAAGCACCCTGAACAACATTCGAACCGACCTGATTACCAGGCGACCCGATAATAATCGTGTTGTTACTGATGGCCACGGAAGTCCCAAACTCATTTCCGACTGCCGCATCGGAAGCTGTAAGAATAGAACCCGACCATCCGCTCCTCGTTTCCGTGTAAACATAAGCTGCACCCTGATCCTCGTAGGTGATCGAATCGTACAGGGCTCCAACGACAATAGTCCCGTTCGCCACACCGATAGAAACTCCAAAGCCAATCCCACTCTCCGGCGCCAGCTCCGAGTTAAAGCGGTCGCTGTTTTCCCATCCGTTAGGAGGCCTCTTAAAGACATAGACCGCGTCAATGGCGTCTGCAACGGCTATGATTTCCCCGTCCGTGGCCAACGCCTCTCCAAAGCCAAGTTTCGTGGACGTAAGTTCGGCCGTCTGAGTCATGTTGCTCCAACCGGTACTCGGTTCCTCGAACACGTAAGCCGCGCCAGGAAGGTTGCTCCCCGAAGCCGCGACGACGACAGTATTGCCCGCGATGGCGATACCCGTGCCGAAATACAAGCCTCCCGGTAACTCCGAAGGCGTGAGTTGAGCGGTCTCAGTCATACTTGTCCATCCACCCTTGGGCTTCACGAATACGTAAGCATCGTCAGCGCCATATGCCCCCACTGCAATTGTGTTGCCGCTGATAGCCACCGCCCGGCCAAACTCCCCGCCTCCGTTCGAAGGAGTCAATTCCCCGGCATAGACCCATCCGCTCTTCTTGTTAACGAACACATAAGCGACCCCTTCGTACGAATTTGCCGAGTAATCACCGACAACCACCGTGTCGTTGCTCATTGCCACTTCTGCGTAGACGTTCGGTCCGCCGTCGATAAGTTCAGCCAATTGAACCCACGATTGCAACGGCTGTGCCAAGCTTGCAGGTCGCGAACCAGGAGTGGCACTCGAAGACGCGACGCAAACTGAGGACAAGACCGCAGATGCCAAGATCAGCAGCACCTCTTGCTTAGAAGAACCTGTTCGCGTTCGCATCATAAGCCTCCCAGCAACCTAAGGTTCGACATCCAAGTCTGGATTAATCATGGGAATGATCCATCGGCCGTCTCAATTGTCGGTCCCGCGGCAGGGATGGTCAAGATGAAACGTGTTTCTTGAATCACTTCGAGAGGAGCGCCCACGTGCATTGTCTGGGAATTTCAGTGCGGAATCTCATTGAGGAATTAAGCCCCGAACTAAGATCTGCGATATTGAGTCACCATCGGAGTACTAGAAAATGCTTGACTTGCACTGGCATGAGGCATATATTGACGCTGTCTAGTGGCAGACTCCCCCATCGCCACGCGCCCGGCGTCCCCAGGAGAAAATTGTGAAGAGATTATTACGCCCCTTTTTTCTGCTTTCAGCACTGGCGTCGTTATCGTTTGCCCAGAGCCTCCGCGCTGCCGGGCCAGCTCCTGCTCCGCTCGCACCCACGGTGCCTGCTTATTGCCATCCCTGCCTGTTTTATGGCGGCGACCTCGATCCTACAAGTCCACTCGCCGACGGATTAGAGAGCGATCAAGTGCTGTCGACGGCAGGCGTAAGCGCAGTTTACGTACCCTTCATCATCCCTTCGGGTCAAGAGTGGACGGTCGGCGGCCTTTTCGTAAATCTACTCTCGATTGCTGACGTCGTCGACCCAGCAAAGGCGACATATTCCATCTCGACCGGTGTTTCAAAAGGAAACGCTGGCACCGTGATCGCGACGGCGACGGGCCCAACCACGTACACCCCCACCGGACGTAGCTACAATGGCTACACTGAATACACTCTTTTGGTGCAAACGCATCCTACAGTTCTCCAGGCAGGTACCTACTGGTTGTCGGTAGTAGCACGCTGCACAAATCCCAAGGATCAGACCTGCCAGACAGCGCGCTATTATGTTTCAGACGTCGAGGATAGTCCGCCTCCAAATCACGTTGGCCCTTTTGAACCAGCCAACGACTCATTTGATACGTCGGCAGTTACCGGCGATTTCTATGTTCCAACGTGGGGAAACAACGGCGCTTGCGCCGGGCTAGGATGCAACCGCTTTTCCGCAGGCGTGATCGGCAAGGCCCAGAAGACTGGCGATTGAGAAGAACACCTGATTCGCGATCTATAAGATAGCGGAGTTCGGCTTAGAAGTCGCCTGTAGAGTAGGACATTACACTAAATGTCGGCTGGATAGTGGGAATTGTGGGATAGAGGACTGGATGAACTCTTCCCGCGCTCGACACCGTACCGTTGGTCTGAGTGGCGTCGAAACCAAAGCCCGGCGATATTCCCAGAGTGCCGGTAAAAGTCCCGGATGTGGCGCTATTGAAATAGTTGACGCCTCCAAGATTGAAAGTCGCGCTGCCATTTGGGTCTTCTCCCATCGACACCCCATTCAGCGAAGTCTGCCAACTGGAAAGTGTGCCGAACGTCCAGTTTGGTGGTTGGGTGAGACACGCTGGCGTTGGTGTTGTCTGATTATGAAACGGTTCGCAGCCAGCACCTAATGTGCAAGTGCCAAAAGCTCCATCTGTCCGGTAAAAAACATTTCGATCCCAGTTTTCAAGGTCGGTGTAGTTAGTTCCACCACAGAGCGATGAGCATCCCTGCTGAACGTAAAATGCGGGTGGATTAGTAGGTTCTTGATCGGTTCGATCGAAATAAAATAGATTTCCGAGCATATAGAAACCGAGGATGACATTAGATTCAGGTGGGATTGTGGGGCAAGAGGACCCACCATACCAACTTGGAGTCGAATGTCCTGCAAGGCCCTTCCGACCAAACGCAAAGATGTTGTTGCGAATGATGTGGGCTGATCCATTCGCATATGGCCCCACACTTAGGAACATAGTATTTTCGGACACTCGGTACACGACATTGTTAGTGACCAGTATGTTTCCTGAATTGGCATCGAGGTATATGCCCTGCCCACCGCCGGTAGTCCCGGAAGTATATCCGTCGAATATTGCGTCGTCGGTTGTATCGTGGACGAGATTATTGGCTGCGATGTTAGCTTGCCCTTGAAAGCCGCCACTCTGCGCCGTCCCAGTGTTTAGGTAAAGGGTCCCGCCGTCGCCAGTCATTCCCTGCATCATGTTCCATATATGATTCCAGGAAACGAGATTGTTGGCTGCGCCGTGATAATTGGCTGTGGTCGGATTTCCGTATAAACATCCCAGCGCACAGAGATTGTATCCAGCGTGATACCCATCGGTGATGTCATTGTGCTCGACAAGAGTGTCATGCACGCTGCCCAGCATGATCCCAATTGCCCCCGGAATTACACGCCCGTATCCATCGATCAGATTATTGAAAATGGTTACGTTATGGGGCATGTTTGAATCGGTGTCTGTGCCAGGGTTAAAGCTTGCGCAAGGGGAGCTTGTGAAGTTGCATCCCGTGGTATTGAGGATTCCGATGCGGACTCCAAAGCCGCCGAGATCCACAAAAGCATTGTCGTGAATGTTGATGTTTTGAGTCGAGGAGCCGGTATTGGACGTATAAAAGTCCACTCCGCCGCCTGCGGTCTGGGTGACGGTATCGAATTCGAATGTGATGTCTTGACACTGCAAGCAAGTGAATGCCGCCAACATTCCGTTATTTGTGAAGGTGGGAGATGTATACGAAAAGTCGAATTGGCCACGCATGTCTGCGTACCCATCTTGATAAGGATAGGTTGCAGTACCGTATCCAGCACCTGTATTGTTCCAAGGTATGGTCCAGTTATCGTGTTCGATTGTGAGGCCGCGGAATACAGCGTACTGTAGTCCGTTACCGGTGATTACCTGTACAAGTTGGGGTATAACCACGTTATTTGTTGGATTCTCACCTGTCGCCGCCAGATACGTTAGAGTGTAAGTTGAGACATCCAGAAACCATTGTTGTGCGGATTGGCCGAGCATCGACTCGACGTTCTCGACGAGATAGCGATGACCAATTTGATAGGAATGTTGTGGCACCAAAGCCGGTGCTTTGGAGGGGTTTGCGAAGTTATTTGGATAGTAGGTGGCACCCGTAAAGTAGATTATGTGGTGTGAGGTATCAAGACATGAAATCCGCTGTTTTGAAGTGAGGTCTGATTCGAGGCTTATGACTTCTATGTCGCCTTCTTGCGCCTTTACTGAGCCCTCAAGGGCGGTGCATGGATTCGTGGAGGATGGCATATAGTTGGTCCACGCCGAAGGAGATGAAAGATCGGAGCTATTGTATGTGAATCGATCGACACATGTGTATGGACTAGATTGACCTGCGCAATTAATATTGGTGGTCGTGTTAGTTGTCACAGTAACTGCATTGTTGACAGTAAAATAGCTCCCGAGATACGGGGTACCAGGGAACGTGCCACCCGAAACGTAAAGCCTAGGTCGCAGCCTCCGCGCTCCGCTGTACCATAAATTCTCGAAATATACGGCACTACTGAGAGTCGTTTGGTACTCTGTGCATGTCCCTGAACATGTGATCGATCCTGCGGTTGCCCACCCTCCTGGCTGGTACCCGCCGCTCAGAACCGGCGTCTCTCCAGGATAATTCTCGTAGATAACCGGCTGGCTGGACGAGCATCCTTTGTCCGAACTTGTGAAGGTCGCAGTGCCTTTGGTCGTAGACGTGGAGCCCGGCTGTCCGCCGGGCGTGCCCATGTAATAAGTTCCGCCGCGGAACATCACTACGTAAGGGGTGGTGCGATGGGCTGAGCCTGAGCACCCGTTGACGGAGTCCGCCATGATCAGATCAATCGCCGAGCGTGCTTGGCTCATCGTTGCATATGGGTTTGCTAGAGAACCATCGCCTGTCGAGTCATTTCCGGATGGAGACACGTAGACATCTGCATTCTGAGCCAAAGCTGCCATCGTTAGCATTGCAAGGCAACATAGGATTCGACTGATGTGCGTTACCATAACTTCACCGCCACAATATTGCCATTACCACCCGATCCACCATTTCCTGCGGACGTTCCTCCGGTTCCGCCGCTTGCTCCGTTCGCCGTGATACCGGTGGTTCCATTTTCACTGAATACAGTGATGTATCCGCATGTTCCGCCGCCGCCCCCTCCTCCGCCTCCACCGGTTGGGGCGCCGCCTGTACTCGTCCCATTGCCGCCGGCTGTGCCATTGCAATTTATCGACGCAGACGCCCCAACGTACAAGGACGGCACCTTAACTACTGCTACGCCGCCCCCGCTCCCACCATTTCCCCCACTGCCGTGACCCGAGCCGCCGCCCGCACCAACAGCACCGGGAGCGCCCATTCCCCACGCGTAGGGCATGAGATCTCTCGACGACATCGGGGACAGGCCACCGCTGCCCGCCCAGCCCGCGTTTGAATTGCCGCCCGCGCTACCACTTGCGCCGGCGGTAGCACCTCCAGCACCCGCGCCCACACTCGTTGTTGCAGAACAGCAAAATGCAGCATGGCTGCCACCTGCGCAACCAAAGCTAGTGCCCGTTGATGCAGATCCCGAACCCCCTCCACCTCCACCAAATCCCGAAGCACTCGCGACAGCCGAGCAAGTACTTATGCCACCAGTTCCACCAACTCTTGCGTTACCGGAAACGTTGATTGAACCGGTACCAACGACCAGCATCGGGGTCTGACAGCTAATGAGCAGTCCAGGCGTATTCAGCGTGTTGCTGGGATTCGAGTGTGACAGCGTCGCAGAGCTCAGTAGGCAACTCGAATAGTGAAACTCGCCGTCCTCGGCTGTGGTGCCAGTCGTTAGGGCGAGCGGTCCGCCTGAACCATCGCTGAATTGTTTGAATTGCTCGTAGGGGTTCAGGCGGTATGGCATTGCCAGAACCGCATCAACGCTAGGCGTGTGACTAATGGCTGCGACACCAAGCAGGATCGAGTTCTGGACGGTAAAATTGGTACTCGTTCCGCAAGATCCGGTGCAAGCCATCATTTGGTTCGTACTGAGGTTGAACCAGTACTGCGGATTGGTTGTACTTACGCCTGAACAACCCGACGGGGCCGTGTAGGAGACTAGGGGTACGCAGTTCGTAATGACCAGATCGGCCGCAACTGGGTTTGCATTTGAAGTATCCTGCTTAACAAAGATGAAGAATTCCGTTTCCCCGGCAGGTGTCGAATAACAGGGCTGAGTACCACAGTTGGTGATGGTCAATGTGCTGTTTATTTGCTGGTACACGCCCGCCACAAAGTAACTCACAGGGGTTGTACCACCGAGTATCTGGATGCTCGTGCTCGACACATTGAGGAAATTAGGATTCCCGTTCGAGTCCACCGCGGTAGTACAGATTGCGGTATCGAGAATCTGACAGGACGCCATAGCGCTGTTCAGTATTGTGCCGCTCGTCGTAGGCCAAGTCAGCGTCGGTGTCCCCGCGACCGGTGCAGTTTGAATGGTAGCGGTCCCACTTGTGGAACCCACCATGAGGAAGAACGAGCCCAACGTCTTGTTGGTGAGGTTCTGAGTTCCAGTCAAGCTAGCAAGGCTCGTTCCATCCAAGAGGTTCGTGCTTGCAATCTGGACACTGTTGACGTTTATTTGAGTAGTCGCGTTGAGCGTTGCCGCTTGAATCGTGCCCGTGGCCGTGATGTTGAGCAAGTTGAGGCCGCCGCTTTTATTGGCCGAAGTTCCGTTGCCGATGTCCAACACGCCAGCGCTGTCGCGTGAGACTCCTGTGTCAGGGCTAGTTCCGGACCCAAAACCGAGCAAGTTGGTATTAATATCTACTTGCGCATTGGCGCATAGGACAGCACCGAATATCCCCACTAGCGCGAAAATAATTGTTTTCATTCATACCTCCGAGTTTTCAGATTGCGATTCCAGGCGTGCCCTGCCCGCGTTATGATTCGATTCGCCTGGGCTCATTTTGATGAGGTAAATCACCAAGCACGGTGGGATCTGAACCAACACACAGCTGATCATCCTCGCGATTCTTACATTCGCGCCCCAACGACAAAAGAAATAAGAAGTACGGGCAACCACTTCGCCCCTCGAACAAATGACGCCCGAATACATTGGTCCGCATGAGAGATCAGCAAAGGGAGGAATGCCGGGACGACATTTTGCTTCAGTAGTAACGTAGGAGGGAAACGCATGACCTAGAGCGCTCTGAGCTGCGAATCCTGACACTTGCGTCCTCCGCTACAACGATGCATTCCTTCAAATCGTGGAATGCTAGGGACGGGCCCCCTCAGCAGCGCAGCAAGGTATTAAACGTACAACTCGACAGTATGAGGAATCAGTTAGAAAGCAGCAACACTGCGATTCCTTGTATCATCGCCGTCTGCTGCAAAAGCTACAACGACGTAGGAAGTGAGTCAACAACAAACACTGATAATGATAAGCGCTGTGTTTACGATGTAGGTTCTGAAGGGAGTAACCTTACACATCTTAATAGCGCTACAAGGCTTTACGCACTTTACCCATTCGCGAACCTTAGTTACAGCTTGCTCGGAGTCTCGCGGACTGAAGGATAGATCGGCCACGAGCCAAGCACGCGTTATAAGTATGCCTTGGATGCCTTTGTCCGCAGAAATCTCCACTCTTCTCCTTCCCCGTGGCTTTGTAGCTGCGCGCTGTCTCCAGATTATCGGCTTCTGCCGATGATTGAATGATAGAGTTCTTATTTCTAGTGGACCACTCAAGAGCAGCGGCGTGCGGTGCCTGCTGGACAGCAAAGAGTTTCCACTTCCGGGTGACATTTCGCTAGCTGTAACGAGCCTTAGAATGAACTTGTCGCGTCGAAGACGCCGAGATGGGGAGGTTTTGCCGAATAATGTGACATTCCCGGAATATAGGAATGATAAGCCGAGGCCGCTGAGGTCTGTGTCAAGACCGGGCGAAGCCCGCCGCGTAACGCGTTCGCAGAGTCTTGACACAGACCGGGCATCGGCTATGCGCTCTGGCTGTCCGGGGCATGTCATTCGGGAATCCCGCATCACAGACCAAGACCGAAACCCTGACTGATCTGATTCTTGTGCGTGGTTTGTGGTTCTATCTTTTGCGCTACTGGCTCTTGCTGAATCGCAGGAGAATGGGACACGTCGCGGCTGAGTTCTTGTCCGAGCGTCTGTGCGTTGTTCGTATAAATCTGTGCGTCATAGCGCCCACGGGAGAGCGAGACATAGGCCATGCGGCTGTTGAGCAGATCCTTAGCGCCCAACTCGGTGTCTACGTGAATCAGAACACGGTCGGCAGTCTGTCCCTGGCTGGAGTGGCTGGTCATGGCATAGCCGTGGTCGAGATGCGGATGCTTGGGCGGATCGAGTTCGACCGCGCGACCACCGTCCATCTTCAAGCGCAGCCCCCCGTTTTCGTGAATGCCCTCGATGGTGGCCAACTCGCGGTTCGCAACTTTGACCTGGTTGGCCGGCGCAGTAAATTGGATGTGGTCGCCCACTGAAAAACTGCGCATCTCCTCGCGGAAGACGGAAACGCCCTGCTGCCGGCGTGGATCGTAAGTGCGCCGCGTGCCGTCCTGCAGTTCGACTGTCAGCCGGTTCTTCGGCGCATCGATGTTCTTCACCTGTGCGTACGCTCCTTTGCCGATGCCAGTCTCCTTCGATGCGCGCGAATACCGCAGTACATCGCCCACCTCATAGCGCTCGGCCCATGTGCGATCCGCTCCGGTGAGGTCTTGGCGGGGCACTAGCGTCCTGATGTTGTGCTCCTCCCTGCTGACGAGGCCACTCCGCTGCAGTTCCGCATGGACGCGCTCGTTGATCTCAATGCGAGAGCGATTGTCGGGAGAAATCACCAGCGTGTTCTCCGGCGATTGTGCGTACTCCTTCGCGATAGCGGCGATACGCTCGTCGCGGCCTTGAATCTCGTGGACTCGGCCCTGCCGGTCAAGATTCTGTATTGCTTCGCGCACTTCACCCCGCGCCAGTTGCTCGACCACCTGTTTCAGTTCTGGGTCTTTCTGCCGCACGATCTCTTCTAGTTTGACCGTCTTCATACCGGCGTCTTGGAGCTGCGCGAAGGGCCTGCCGGCCTCAACCGCCTCATGTTGCCGCCGGTCGCCGACGAGCAACACACGGTCATTCGGATGGAGCCGATTCACGAACTCATGCACCTGCCTGGTCGATGCCAGCGAGGATTCGTCGAGTACATAGAGCCGTTTCTCCCCGCTATCCGGATGCTGTCCACGTACCAGATGCTTCTGTAGAGTGGATGTCTCCATGCCTGCTTCCCCGAGCTTCTGCGCCGCGCGGGACGTTGGCGCGAAACCTTCCACCCTGTAGCCCTGGGCCTCCGCGCCTTCGCGGATCACTGACAGAGTTGTTGTCTTGCCCGCGCCCGCAATGCCATCTAAACCGACAACCTTCTCCCGCGAAAGAAAGATTTCGTCTACTGCCTGGCGCTGCGAGGCGTTGAGTTCTGGGTGGCGGTCTTCCGTGGAGATGCGCACATGCGGCGAGACTAGCATGGGATCGCTATAGTTGCGCCGATTGCCTTCCTGCATCCTGCCAACGATCTCACGCTCCATGCGTACCATCACGGCGGTTGTGTACTGTCTGCCAGCACCAAGGTGCGAGACTTCGCGGAACTCCCCGGCCTCGATCCGACGCTCGAACTCCTGCTGGACCTGGGCATAGGTGGTTTCTCCCATGCCGCGCACCAGCGCTGTTTCAAGGATCGCGCGACGATCCTGCACAGCCGATCTCTCGAAGACATGATCGCGCGCCCATGTCACGGCCTGCTTCGCCTGACCCTCTGGCTCCGGCATCTGGTATTGCCTATGTTGGCGCGCCTGTCCGACGACGCGGTCCGCCTGATGCCCGTACTGTGCGGCCAACTCGCGGTGCCGCTGTAATACTTCGCCAGGCGACAGCAGTTCCTTGCGGTCGCGCGTATGGTGGGCAGCGATTTGTGCCGCCGCCGCTCCGTCGATTCCTTGTTCTCGGAGATGGTCTTTGATCTGTTCACGCCTTGGACTGGAAGCCTCCAGATATTCTTTCGTGTAGCCTTTTATCTCTGGCTGTCCATGCTTGCCGCGCTCCAGTTCGTAGCCCAGCTTTTCCAGACGCAGAGCCAGTTCGGATCGGTACACCGCCGTGACGTAACGCTGTGACACAAACATCTCGTGCGGCTGCAGGGCTCGCATCTGTTTCCCATTTTCGAAACCGTTCTCGCGCTCGGTCATGTTGAAGATCACGGCATGAGTATGAAGCTGGGGTGCAGCATAGCCCTCGACGGGCCGCGCAGTATCGTGCTCGAAGGTGGCGGCGATGAATTTGCCTGTCGTCTCCGGGGCATGGACATTGCCGATCCGCGCCTGCGTGTATCGCTCAAGCTCCTGAAGTGCCGCGCGTACGCTCTCCCGATGGGCCTCCCGCACCCGATCATCGCCGCCCACGAGAGCGGTAAGCGATACCGACTTCGGCGCAGAAAATGTGGCGTCCCACCCGGCGCGATGCTCGGCGCTGGTCACTTCTCTGCCAAATTTGCCTTCGTATGTTCTTGAAACTTGATGGAGTACGAGCTGCTCTTCGGTGTGCGGATGTTGGCCTTCACTCAGTCGTGTAAAGTGTTCGGAGCCAACGCCACCTTGCAACCCCCACTGCTCGGTGAGTCTGCCCTGCCACTCACTGTGACCCCGCTCATCGCGGCTCCAGTAGTTCTGTTCTTCCGAGGCAAACTCCCGCACATGGTAGGTCTGCGCCTGGCTGGCTGACAGCGGTTTCGAGATCGTGAGCATACCGAGGGCTCCTCAAGCGTAAAGTGGCGTTCTTGGTAATTTCTCTCTCATTCGATTCCCTTCGTTTTCTCCCAGGCGAATGCCTCTTTGGGTTTGGTCTCGGACGCACCGATGGTCGAACCATTGATGGTCGAACCAAAGAGCGCGAGTATCGGCTGGATAGGCTTCTTCGGCGGATCGGCGGGAGCATTCGCGGGCAAGGATGGCGCTGGTTTCGGAGCGATCTCAGGCATCTGCCGCTGCGAAAATCTCGGCAGTCGGAATCGGATTCGGCCCATCTTTGTCCTCCATCTCTGGATCAAACTTGGCAGCGGTGGGCCCCATTCGATCGTCTCGCTATCCCGCCCTTTACGTGAGGGCCGGTTCTGCAACACACTCCGCACAGCCAGTAGCAAAAAGCACATGGCGGCTTCCCAAAGCAACGGCGTCAAGAGCGAAAAGCTTCTGGGAAAAGACATGATGCTCATGGCGTGCGAGCCCTTTCCTTGTCCTCGCGGGCAAAGAACTCTTCGAGAAGTTTGCGAGCCTGCTGGAGCTTTCGCGCGTCGGCCTGGTCACGGATCTTGAGGACGGAATCGGGCGACAATTGTCTATTTTCCGCTGCAGCCTCGGCGGCTGCATGGAAGAGATTCAGCAGCGCATAACGCACTGCCCAGAGTTCTGCCAATAGCAGTTCGCTGGGATCGGCGGGCCGCTGTCGCGCAGCGCACAGAGCGGTCCCGCGCAGCCACTCGGAGAGAGCCTGCCCCGCGCTTTCGGCGGCAGTTTCTATCTCTCCTAGTTCTTCGGGAGTCAGCCTCGTGGCCGCGGTCTTGGTGCGGAAGCCGGGCTTCGCCTCTTCTCCGAACGGCAAACTGGACTGGGGATTAGCTTGAACACGGGAACTACTCATTGGACGAACCGCCTTGTTGCACTACTGCGCTTAATTCCGCTGCGACTAAACTGCGCAATCGTTAGTTCACAGCAAGCTCTTGCGCTTCAACGCGTTTACCTGAACGACGATTGGCGGCGCTTTGTCGCAAACAAATGTGGTCGTTCGCTACCGCGCTCATTCAGTCAATCGGCGATTTTGTTGACGCATCGAAAGTTAACCTGCGTAAACATCTCAGCCCGGCTGGCGTTCCGCAGTTCCCAATTTGGGGGTGACGTGTCCACATTTCTTCCGGTGCGAAGCACCGCGTTTTTTACAACTCGCCATATTCCAGCATCTGAGCCTCCCACGTATGGATCACCTCGGGGGCTTGCCAGGCGCGGCGAAACAGATTCCGAATCGACTGCCAGTGCTCCATCGGGAATCGGAAAGCGATTCCGTTCTCCCGCGCAAAGAAAAATACGCCCCTCTGCTCGTTTTCCACGATCGCCGTGTGCGCGTAGAAGTAGTAGCCTTGCCATTGGCAAAGGTCCCGCTCCAAATCGAGCTCCTCCAGCAGCCTTCGGAACTCCGCAATCCTCGGGTATCCAACCACCGGATACCGCGGGGTAAGGGTTCCGGGAAACTGCAAACGAGGGGAGAATTCATTCCCCTCTTCCCGCACCAGATCGAGGCGGTATCCGCCTTCTTCCAAGGAGGGCAATGCCGGCTGAACCGCAAGCTCAAAATCCTCGTCGTCTGTCTCCGCAGGCGCCTTCTCTCGCAGGGGCTTTCGATGAGCGGAATAGTGGCCGCGCGCGCACACCTTCCACAGGGCCGTCCAATGCTTCCAAAGTGCATCGTTCAGCTTCTCGATATTCGGGAATTGTTCCTCATCAAGAAGTCGATAGAGATTCCGCACGGCGAGGATCGGTTTGCGCCGCTTTTGAGCCGGGTTCCTCAGCATCTGAATGGTGCGTGTCACCACCCGGCGAACGTCTTCGTTTCCAACATCATTAGCTTCCTTTGCTTCCACCTGTTTGTCCCCTGGAAGAGTCATCAGGTATACAAAGTCCAGTCGGGAATTCTTCGATTTGCGGACGATGACGTAAGCCGCAAGGAATGCCTCCAGGATTTCGGCCAGCGTCTCGTAGGAAATCTGGCCTTGAGCGGTATTCATGAATGACTCCGCTCCCACCGCACAGTAATGGGCCACTATGGTCCATTCCGCCTGCGAAAGCGGTAGTCCTGAGTCTGCCTTCCCGCGAATTCTCAGCAAGGAATCCGTTGGCTCAGTAAGCAGGTTTACCAACTCAAGACGGTCGTCTCGGGCAGACTCAAGAAGCTGCTTTGCCGCCTCCGATGTCGAGACATTCTGGCCGCTCTTGAGGGAGATGATTTTCCTTAAGGTCTCAAGCCTTAAGCGCAGAGCCTCGGAAATGCGAATGGAGATCACGGGCTGCTGCGGTGTCGCTTCCTTCTCTGCCATGTAATCCTCTCTTGTGCTACAATCGGTAAAAACGTAACGTTACCTATTGACTGTACGTGTATAGATCCGCTATTGTCAAGTATGAGGTCATAGTCGAGGTGCGCAGTGCACGAAGCGAAGCCGCCAACATTCGCATCCGATCCCATCGAACCCTTGCTCGACGTGAGCAGAGCTGCCTATTTGCTAGGCATTTCGGTCAAGACCTTGCGTGACTGGATTCAGGGTCGTAGGATCGACTACGTGAAAGTTGGCACAAGAGTCATGATTCGGCCGGAAACCATCCGTCAGTTCGTGACAAGCAACACCCGACGTGCGGCAGGCTGATGAAAGTATTCAAACGCTCTGGAAGCTCTTACTACGCCTACAAGTTCCAGTACCGAGGCAAGGAATACTACCGCTCGACTGGGACCGAAAATCGCCGCGAAGCGGAGGCTATCGCCGGTGCGGCGCGAACTCGCATTGTTCGCCAGGCGGCAGGTCTCGAAGAACCCGAGCCCCAGCGCAAATCTCCCGCGAGTGATGGAAAGCCCAAGAGCATTCCTACGCTGAGACAGTTCCAAACAACTTTCGACGAGTGGGTTGCCACAGCCAAAGCGGAACAAAATGGCACCGTCAAGTTTTATCAGGAGAGCTATCGGAAGCTGCTCAGTTACGGTCCTTGGGCTGATCTCCCGCTCGACCAGATCGACGAAGCTCACATCGAAGCGTTCAAAGCTTGGGCTTTGAAGCAAGCGGGACGACGGCGTGACGGAAAACCTACGCCGGTCGGCAAAACCACGGTTAATCGCTATTTGGCCACTTTCCGCAAGGCCCTGCGTTATGCGCATCTGAAGCTTAAGTTGATTGCCAAAGTGCCGACGGTCGAACAGTACACGAAGGACGAAGGAGCAGAGCGTGAAACGGACTACGTCTTCAGCGCGGCGGAGTATGCGCAATGGACTTCGCGTGCCGCCGAACCTTTGCGATCCGCTTCCATTCTGGCTCGGCACTCCGGTATCTGTCGTAACGAGATGCTAAAGCTGATGAAGGATTGCGTTCGCCTCCACTCGGAGCAGCGTGCAGAGGGGAAAATCTGCGGAGAGCTCATCATCAAGCGCGGTCTGAAACGGCGCGCGCGAAAGCGCAAGCTGGTAATTGATCACGAAATGAAGGAAGTACTCGAACGGCTTCTGAAAGATTCCCAGTGCGACTATGTCTTCACGAGCCCGCAATATCCGACAAAGCCTCTGGGGCCTTGGGTGCTGGAGGAACAGATAGGCCAGATACGGAAAAAGATCAAGACTCATCCCGATGCCGGCCTGCACGCTCTGCGTCATACTTTTCTGACCGAGGCTGGAGAGTACACGGACCCCTTTACGTTGCAGTATGTCGCCGGACACGATAACATTAAGACCACGATGCGCTATGTACACCCGCGGGAGGCTGCAGTCCATAAGTTGTTTGCGCGACTGGCGGACTTGCAGCCGCCGGAGGAGCGCATCGCGTGCGAGAACTCGGTGCAAAATCCGGTGCAGTTGGAAATGCCCTCACAGGACGAACTTGCTAAGCTATTGATTACAAGTAATTTACAAAGTGCGGAAGTGGTGGAACTGGCAGACACACCATCTTGAGGGGGTGGCGCCGAAAGGCGTGGGGGTTCAAATCCCCCCTTCCGCACCAATCAGCTGAATCATTGAAGAGACGTTTTGAACTCATGATTATCTTTATCACCATTGTGCACATCATTGTGTGCCTGTTTCTGATTGTGGTGGTGCTGCTGCAAAGCGGCAATGCGGGAGACATTTCGGCGGCATTCGGCGGGCAGGGCAGCCAGGCGGCATTCGGGCCGCGGGGCGCGGCAACGCGCTTTCGAAGGCCACTACTGGTGGCCGTGCTGTTCATGCTGACCTCGGTTACGCTTTCGATTCACGCCATCAAAGCAGGGCGGGCCGCGAATCGGTGCTGCAGGGCGAATAAATCGGCACCGGTAAAGACTCAGCCTGTGGCGCCTGCGCAGGGGAATCCGACCCAGAAATAGCTGGCGCGCTTTTCCCGGAATTCCATGTGTCGCACAGTCGCATTAACTTTCTGCTCGGAGCAATCTTTGTGCTTTGCGCGGGCTGAAAGGCTCGGCAACCGCTGTTTCTGCGATTTTTTCTCCTCGCTTCTACAGATTCTGCAGTAATTGTATTTCCCTAAAGCGGGTGCTACCATCCGGGTTAGTGTTTAATGCACTTGCCGAGGAGGTTATTCATATGTCGGACCGTGATGGAAACAGTTTTGTTTGGTTCTTAGCGGGTTTGGGATTGGGAGCGCTGGTGGGCGTGCTGTATGCGCCGAAAGCAGGAAGCGAAACGCGCGAGGAATGGCGTTCCCGCGCCGAGCAGGGACGCGATTATGTGCGCTCCCGGGCGCGCGAGGCGAAAGATCAGGCGTCGGGTTGGGTGGATAAAGGCCGCGACGTTGTGAATCAGCAAAAGGATCAGTTCCGCGCAGCTTACGAGGCGGGACGGCAGGCTTATCAGGAGGCCACGGCGGAGACAGCTGCGCCGAAAAATCTGTAACGCTTGGGCGGGCACTCGAAGAGCGTCCGCTGCGCGGCTTTCGGATTGAGCTCTGGTTGGGGAGCTTGTGTTATGGAAAATCTGATTACTGTGTTCATCGCATTGACCGGCGCTGCGGTGGTTTTGCAGGCCTGCGTGCTTGTGGCTTTGTATCTGGCGGTACGCAAGAGCAGCACGAAAATGGAAGCGGTTGCTGAGGAAGTGAAAACCAAAGCTCTGCCCACGCTGGAGATGGTGCAGGCTACGCTGACCGAGTTGCGGCCGAAGCTGCAGGTAATCACCGATAATCTGACGGAAACCACGGTCCTGGTGCGCAATGAGGTCGAGCGGGTTGACGCCACCGTGAGCGATGCGACCGACCGGGCACGGCTGCAGATTATTCGTGCGGATGAGATGCTGAGCCGGACGCTGGATCGCGTGGAGCAAACTTCAGATCTGGTGAGTAAAACGGTCGTTTCCCCGGTACGGCAGGTTTCGGGAATTATTCAGGGAGTGACCGCGGGACTGGAGTTTCTGCTGAGCCACCGCGCACGAAAAAACGGCGACAGCCGCGGCTCACGGCGCGCCGTGCCGCAGGATGAGATGTTTATCTAGACTGTGGTATCGCCTTACGCCGCCGCTCTTCGCCGTCGAGTGTTTCAAACTCTCCTTTATGCGTTATCTGGTGCGAGCTCGCTTAAAACCGGGTCGCGAGGCGGCTCTTCTCAATGCAATTGAAGATGCAACGTTAGGCCGCGGATCGGTTGCGGAGGGGGAATACTTGCGCAATATGGGCGAGGCGCGGCTTTGCGAGGACGAGACAGTGCGCTGGGTGGAGGTTTGTTATTGTCCGACTCCGCTGCAGGAAGAGCGGCCTTACTGGGAAGAGTATTTCGATCTCACCAAAGTGCAGGATGCGCATGACCGGCGCAAATGCAAGGATGAAAATGGTTCGGAGGCTTGGGCCTGCGGTAACTGCGATTGTACGGTGAAGCTGGAGCAGAAATTGAAGGCCACGGGCACGCCGTTTCTGAATGTGATCTCCGGTACGAAAAGACCGCCTCAAGAATAAGCCTATTGCTTCGATTTTGTCTCAGGCGCAATCTGAACCTGCACAGCGTGGTTGTCGCTTGACCGGGTAGTGTCGACCGACACGACCGAGAGATCGCCGTTCGCGTCGAGCTGCTGAATAGTCTGGGTCGAGCGCGCACCGGATGGGTCGGGACGTACACCGCCGGAGGTCACAATCGTTACTTGCAGGCCTGCGTTTGGGTCGGCGGGATTCGGCTGTGCGATTTGAGTTCTATTGGTTTGCTGCCCGGTTGAGGTTGTGCCCTGCAGCGATGTGGCTCGTTTGACCAGATGCAAGCCGCCATCCTCGGCTGCGCCGGGAACATCGAGCGAGTAGTCTTCTTCAGTGCGTTTCTTTTCCCCGTTGCTTACAGCCTCGTTGCTCACTTTGCGTGAAATTTCGCTCAACCTGCCGTCCGCATCGGGACGGGAAACTTTCTCTTCCGTGCTGCGGTAGGTTCCTTGCTCCTGAGTCTTTGTGTCCTTTACTTCGCTCACCTGCCAGTTGCCGTTGCCATCGGGAAGCAGTGTGGTCTTCTTCGCATCGACCGTTCCCGGCGCGGTTTGCGTGCTGCGCTCCTGGGTCATCATAGCGGGAGCGAGACCGCCATTGGATCCGGGAAGCAGGATGGTGGTTTTTGTTTCTTCCGCGGTTTTGCTGAGCCTGGTTGTATTTTGGATTTCGCGCTGCACTACTTGCAAATTGCCGTCGGCATCCGGATTGGAGGTCGATCGCACTATCGAAGATCCGCCTCCGGCGGAGGTGCGTTGCTCTTCGTTGGTGACTTGCAGCAGCGTTTTCGCGCCGTCGGCATCGCGGCCGTAAGTGCGGGTGACGGTGCGAACCGTGTTGGCGTCGACTTTCACCGTCTCCTTTTCGATGTCCTGAAAAGGCTCGTAATTTCCATCCGCGCCGAGGCGCTCAATCGATTGGTGATCGACTGTGCGATTGCCGCTCTGGCTGTGGCTTTCGACCTTGCGTGTGGGGTTGGCGCCGTCGGCGTGAAGATCGCTGGTGTCGGTCCAGGATTGGTTGTTGGATTGAGAGTCGGTGGACTGGGCGACGACCGATTCAACATGAAAAAAACAGAGCGCACCTGGAAGGGCGCAGACAACAAGGAAACACCGGAGCCCCTTTCGAGCTTCGCGACAGACGGCTCTGATCGCCATGTTGTTAATTGTCTCGCTCAGATTGTGTCTTGTCCATCCTGCCGAAAAAGACGAGACTACGCGATCCATCCGCCGCCCACGACTACATCTTCATCGTAGAAAACGGACGCCTGACCGGGCGTGATGGCCCGCTGGGGTTGGTCAAAGGTGACGACGATTTCGTCATCGCCAATCTTCTCGATAACCGCAGGCGCAGGCTCGTGACGATGGCGAATCTTGACAGAAACGCGCTTCGGTTCACGTAGGTCATCGACGGAGATGAGGTTGATGCGGCGAGCCCGCAGCGTGCGCGAGTACAGGTGCTCGTCGCTGCCGACAACGACTTTCTTTTCGGCCCCGTTGATCTGGATTACATAGAGCGGCGAGCCGGTGGCTACGCCCAGGCCCTTGCGCTGGCCGACAGTGAAGTTGTGAATGCCGGCGTGCTCGCCGATGACGTCGCCGTTCGTGGTGACCAGTTCGCCTGCAGTATCGGGCAGCGACAAGGACTCGCCTTGATCGGCGAGGTAGGCGTCGATGAAGCGCTTGTAGTCGCCGCCGGGAACGAAACAGATTTCCTGCGAGTCGGGCTTTTCGGCGAGGGCGAGACCGTGCTGGCGGGCGAGTTCTCGGACTTCGAGCTTGGTCATGTTGCCCAGCGGAAAGAGAGTGCGGCTGAGCTGTTCCTGCGTCAGGCCGAAGAGGAAATAAGTTTGATCTTTGCTGCGGTCGGTCGGGCGCTTGAGCAGCCAGCGTCCGCTGTTGTCGTCGAATTCCACGCGCGCGTAATGACCGGTGGCGACGCTGTCCGCGCCGATCTGGCGGGCGACGACCAGAAGCTGATCGAACTTGAGATGATTGTTGCAGAGGCTGCACGGGATGGGCGTGCGTCCGGAAAGATACTCGGCGACGAACGGGCGCACTACATCGCGCTCGAAGCGCTCTTCGTGATTGACCACGTAATAGGGAATGCCGAGATGCTCGGCTACGCGGCGGGCGTCGTAGACGTCGTCGAGCGAGCAGCAGCGGCCGGTGACCTGCTCGGGCGTGCCTTCGCGTCCGGCGAGGCGGCGCTGGTTCCAGAGCTGCATGGTGAGGCCGATGAGGTTGTGGCCTTCGGCGCGCAGCATGGCCGCAACGGTGGAGGAATCGACTCCGCCGGACATGGCTACGGCAATGGTTTTCTGCTTCAACATGTTATGAGTTCACTGTCTGCCGATTGTGGGTATGCCTGGGCTCAATTCCCGCAGTCGCGCTACTCGCTTCCGGCACCAGCGCCAGCGCGAAGTCGATATCCTCATTTGTATTCTGCTTGCCCAGGCTGAAGCGAATACTGGCTCTGTGGCGCTCGGCGCGATCGGGACGCAGGCCCATCGCTGTAAGCACATGCGAGGGTTCGATTGCGCCCGAGGAACAGGCCGCGCCGGTTGAAACCGCGAGCCCTTTCAAGTCGAGCGAGATGACCATGGCTTCGCCTTCGATGTGATCGAAATAAATGTTCGTCGTGTTTGGGACGCGTGGAGCGCCTTCGCCGTTCACGGCGGCGTCTTCGACTTGCGCGAGAATTCCTTGCTGCAGGCGGTCGCGCAGGGCGGAGATTTTCTTATTGTCGCCGCGCTCGAAACCTTGCATCGCCAGTTCGGCGGCTTTCCCTAGTCCGACAATGCCGGGAACGTTTTCGGTTCCGGCGCGGCGGGAACGTTCGTGACGTCCGCCGTAGAAAAGTGGCTGGAGATGCGTGCCTTTGCGGACGTAGAGTGCGCCTACTCCTTGCGGGGCGTGCATCTTGTGGCCAGAGATCGAAAGCACGTTGCAGCCGATTTTCTTTACGTCGATGGGAACTTTGACTGCGGCTTGGACGGCGTCGGTGTGGAAATAGACGTTCGCTTCGGCGGCGATCTTTCCGATGTCTTCTACCGGTTGTAGCACTCCGGTTTCGTTGTTGGCCATCATGATCGAGATCAGCTTCGTGTTTGGGCGCAGGGCGCGCTTCACGTCGTCGCCGTCAACTAGTCCTCGTCCGTCGACGGGAACGAAGGTTACTTCGCAGCCTTGTTCTTCCGCGTGCTTGCAGGCATGGAGAACGGCGTGATGCTCGATGGTGGAGCTGATGATGTGATCGCCGGGATTGGCTAGGCCTGCGATCGCGAGATTATCGCCTTCGGTGCCGCCGCTGGTGAAGACGATTTCTGCGGGGCGGCAGTTGAGTAACGCAGCTACAGAATCGCGGGCGCGCTCAACTGCGGCGCGGGTTTCCTGGCCGTGATGGTGGATGGAAGAGGCGTTGCCGAAGTGGTCGGTGAAGTACGGACGCATGGCCTCGAACACCTCCGGCAGGACCGGGGTGGTGGCGTTGTTATCGAGGTAAATGCGCCGCATCGCGACCATCTGTTTATTTTACGCGGTAATGCGAGGGTTGGCGTGGACTAGTTGCGTGGACTATGAATTGCTGCAGCTGCTCGCGACGGCGGACTCGGCGCTGCCCGACGGAAATCAGATTCCTCACAGGCTTTCGCCCGGTTGGGAATGACGAAGAGGTGCGAGACTTAGCGTCGGTCGATGGGAACGTAACGGTTCGGATATTCCGGGCCCATGTATTCTGCCCGGGGCCGGATGAGCCGGTTGTCGTCGAGTTGCTCAATCACGTGGGCAGTCCAGCCGCTGATGCGGGAGACGGCGAAGACGGGCGTGAACAGGTCTTCATCGATTCCGAGAACGTGATAGGTCGAAGCCGAGTAGAAATCGACGTTGGCGTTTAATTTCTTTTCGGCCTTCACGAATTTCTCGATCTTCTCCGACATTTCGTACCACTGCGGCTGTCCGCTGGTTTTGCCCAGATCGCGGGACATGACGCGCAGGTGCGTGGCGCGCGGATCTTCGGTGTGATAGACGCGATGGCCGAAGCCGGGAACTTTTTTCTTCTCCGATAACATGCCGCGGACGTAATCGACCGGATCGGTTTTCTTGCTGTCGATGGTCTGCAGAATGCGGAAGACGGCTTCGTTTGCGCCGCCGTGCAGCGGGCCTTTCAGCGCGCCGATGGCCGAAGTGATGGCGGAGTGCATGTCGGACAAGGTGGCTGCGGTAACGCGCGCGGCGAAGGTGGAGGCGTTCAATTCGTGGTCGGCGTGGAGGATGAGCGCGATATCGAGCGCGCGCTCGGCGGTTTGGGAAGGCTTTTCGCCGTTGAGCTGCAACAAGAAATTGGCAGCATGGGAAAGAGAGCGGTCGGGATTGACGACCGGCTTGCCTTTGCGGATGCGGTCGTAACCAGCGACGATCATCGAGATCTGGGACGTGATGCGGATGGATTTGCGGATGTTGGCGTCGTGATCGTTTTTGCGCGCGTCAGGGTCGTAGAAGGAAAGTGCCGAGACAGCGGTGCGCAATACGTCCATGGGAAGCGCGGATCGCGGGGCGGTGCGGAGGAAATCGAGGATGGCAGGATCGAGATGTCGTTCTTCGGCGAGTCGCGATTGCAGGTCCTTTAATTCCTGACGATTGGGCAGATGCCCGAACCAGAGCAGATAGCAGACTTCTTCAAAGGTGGACTGCTCGGCCAGTTCGTGGATATCGATGCCGCGATAGGCGAGAACGCCGCGCTCACCGTCGATGTAACAGATGGAAGATGTGGTGGCGACTATGCCTTCCAGCCCTTTGCCCGCGGGAGTTGTGGTCACGGTCGACATAATATTGAGCTCTGATATGACGTTTGTTGCGGGACCGCGCCAGGGGGATGCGAGGGGTGCAACTGTCTTTTATACGCTAAAGGATGGCTGGGTTCCAAGCCGAAGTGGGTTACCGGTTCATCGCCGCGGACTGCTGCCGCGGTGAGCGGTTCACCCCAGGTATCGATGATGACAAATTGCGCGGGCCACCGTGCTAACATCGGCGCCACTTCATGAAAGGAACGTTCTATGGGACAACCAGTCGTACACTTTGAAATTGGCTGCCGCGACAGTGGCAAGACGTCAGATTTTTTCTCCAAGCTCTTTGGGTGGGAAATGCAACCCATGGGACCTGCAACCATGATCAATACTGGCGCGGCAAGCGGCATTCACGGGCATATCTCTGCCCTTGGCCATGAACCGCATCACTATACGACGTTTTATGTTCAAGTGGATGACGTGCAGAGTTATCTGGACAAGGCCGCGTCGCTCGGAGGCAAAACCGTTGTACCTCCAGTGGAAATTCCTGCCGGCACATTTGCCTGGTTCGCCGACATCGAGGGGAATACCGTCGGTTTGTGGAAGCCGAAATAGAGCGTTCTTTCTTAAGACGGCCAAATCTCGAGCGCGGTTTCGCTGAGAATCTGCTGCTGAAGTTCTTTACTAAGAGGCAGGGCGCGAAAGTCGTCGAGATTCTTCTTGATGTCTGGCACGCCGGGTCCTGGCCAGTCCGTGCCGAACAGGGTTTTACTGGCGATTTCGGGGAGGCGTGGGAAGTA
This sequence comes from uncultured Acidobacteriaceae bacterium, assembly GCA_963734675.1. Classification (GTDB taxonomy): domain Bacteria; phylum Acidobacteriota; class Terriglobia; order Terriglobales; family Acidobacteriaceae; genus Sulfotelmatobacter. The sequence continues at coordinate 109,471 of CAVTHZ010000008.1, read as the reverse complement.
TTCGAGCAACGATTTCGGAGGGATGCCGCTGATATCGAGGTAGACGTTGGGATGGCGGCGAATCAAAAAGAATGCCGTATCCATCCAAAGTGGGCGGCCGCCGTGGGCTAACAGAATCTTAAGGCGCGGAAAATCGACGGCTACGTCGTCGATATAAATTGGATCTCCGTATCTATTGCGTGCGCCGGGGAAGATTGAGGTTCCGGTGTGGAACATCACCGGCACGCCATTCGCCTCGGCAGCGCGGTAGATGATTTCGAGTTCCTTTACTCCGTGCAGGTAATCGTTGGGAAACAGAAGTTGGTGCGGCGGGTGGATTTTGATCATGCGGATGCCCAGACGGAGGATTTGCTCCATGTCAGCCAGGACATTCGTTGTATGGCGAGGATCGAGGCTGCCACAGGAAAGCAGACGCTTCGGATCCTCCTTCACGTAATCGGCGATGAAAGGATTGACTTCGTTAGTGAAGCCAATGATCTCCGGAGCGACGTAATTGATGAGCACGGCGCGGTCAATGCCGCAGGCGTCGAGATATTTCAGGAATGATTTTGGAGAACGGCAGAACTCTGCGATCTGATCGAAATTCGGCCGCTTCTTTTTCATCAGCTCCAGCGCGGCGGGCTTGAACATCTCCAGCGGCGAGATGTGAATGTGGCAGTCGGTGATCATCGGCGCCGTTCAGGTGGCAGAAAGCAGTTTAATACGTTGGGACGGTGCGGTCGATGGAGCGCGACCAGGCATCAATGCCGCCGCGCATGGATTGGGTTTTGTCGAAGCCCTGCTGGCGCAGCCATGCTGTGACATTCATCGAGCGCACGCCGTGATGGCAGACCACAACGATGTGATCTTCGGGATCGAGTTCCTGATGGGCGCGGGATGGGATATCGCCCATGGGGATTAGTTTTGCGTTCTCCATCCGGGCGGTTTCGAACTCCCATGGCTCGCGGACGTCAAGCAGGGTGAAGGCGTCTCGCTGGTCTAATTTCGTTTTCACTTCTTCGCAGCTGATTTCGTAGTCCATGATTCAATCTTGAGTCGTTATTTGCCCGACCAGCGTGGTTCACGCTTCTCCATAAATGCCTGGATTCCTTCCTGTGCGTCGTTGGTTTTCATTACTTCTTCGAGATATATTTTTTCGGCGCGGGCCAGGCCTTTGTCGAAGTGCGCGGCGTCCCAGGCGTAGATTGCCTTTTTTGTTACGGCGAGAGCGGCCGGGCTGAGTGGAAATAATTGGGCGACCGTTTCTTCGACGGCGGCGACGAGAGAGTCTACCGGCACGGAACGATTTGCGAGGGTAATGTTTGCCGCGTCAGTTCCGCTGATGCATTTTCCTGTCAGGATCAATTCGGCTGCGCGTCTATGGCCGATTAGCGCAGCCAGGGCCGTGCATGCTACTGGCGGATAGCATCCCAGCTTGATTTCTGGAAAGCCCCAGGTTGCGGCGTCGGTGGTGATGACGATGTCGCAGACCATCGCGAGTTCTGCGCCGCCTCCGAGGCAGTTGCCGTGGACTGCGGCGATGGTTACTTTTTTGCTTGCTACCAGAGAGCGAATTACGGTGTGGAATTTGGTTAGCATCTCCGGGACTTTGTCGGGAGTGTGGGCGGCGACGTCTACGCCGGCAGAGAAGCCTTTGCCTTCGCCGGTTAGCAGGATCATGGAGACGTCGGGGCGGGCTTCGACTTCGGTTAGCGCGCGGGCGAGTTCCTCCATCATGGGGATGTCGATTACGTTGAGTGGAGGATGGTTGAGGCCTATGCGCGCGACTGGAGGGCGGATTTGGAAGGCGAGGCGGGTGAGAGAGGTTTCTGCGGAAATGGTGGTCATCGTCTGTTGCCGTCCGTTCTCTTATCTATGCAGGTACCAGCGACTCCGAGTAGCGGGTCAGTTCGAATTTGTCGAACTGCTCTGCGTCATCCCGAACGCCCGCGTTTTTGGCAGCGGGCGGAGGGATCTCCTGTACCGATGAGTCCGTGGACCGGGAGATCCTTCGCTCCGCCTGAAAAACGGCTGCGCTCGGGATGACGCCGACGTCCAATAAAACGAACTGAAAAACTCCGGGCTACAGGTTGATCGCCGACTTCCTCACTTCGCCGATGCTGGCAAGCGGATCGCGTGCGCCTGTTTTTTCGGCGATCCACTTCTTTTCTGTTTCGATGATGTCTAGTAACAGCTTTCTGTCGGCTGCGGTTGGCATGTATTCGATCAGGTGCTGCTCGTAGGCTTTGTCATCTAGCGGTTCGCCAGTCTTGGCGTGAAACTTCTGATTCGCCCAGCGTCCGATGAAACGGTTGAATTTAATATCGGGCGCGTAGAGCTTGGGATCACCCGGTTTCAGCGAGTTATTGAAGCGCTCGATCAGACCGGCAACTTCCTGGCGATAGAGATGGCGGTTGTAGTCGTTGAGATCGTCGAGATCGGCGGCTTTGTCGTTTTTGGGCTCGTCATAGCGGCCCTTAATCCCCCACACATAAGCCCAATGCGCAGATGACGAGTGATCCGTGCCGAAAAGATCGTAAGAACTCGAAATCCATTTGTTGAGGTATTTTTGGATGAGCCACGCCGGTATAACGCCGGCTTCGACTACGCGGCGAATGCCGTCGTTGCCCGTGCCCATGTGAAAGGCTTCTTCGCGCAGCATGTAAGACATGGAGCGGCCTAGCGGAGCGAAGGCGGAATATTTCAGCATCTGAAGCTGGAATTTTCCGTCGCGGTCGACGAAATCGGTGTAGGTGAAGAAGTCCATCCAGTTGTCCACGTCGACGTTGAATGCGCCTAGCAATCGTTTGTTTTCAAACGCCCGGCGCTCCAGCATTTTTTGGGCTTCCACTTTTCCGGAGTAACCGAAGTGATCGATTAACAGGGCGCACATTTGCCAGCCGTGGCGCATTTCTTCGATCATCACGCGGGTGATGGCGCGGCGGTCCCAGTCGGTGGGGGCGTTTTCGAGCAGGTTGCGCTGCTGCTCCACGCTGGCAAATTCGGTGTCGCCCTGGTAGACAATCATATTCATCAGCGCGTCGCGCATTTGCTGCGTGGGCATCTGGCGCAGGTTTTCCCACTTGTGGCGGCCTTTGTAGTGGCCGAATTCGATGTCTTCGGTGTCGATGGCGCCGTAGAGCGTGTCGAAGTGGAAGGAATCGATGTCGTTGGTGTTGACGCCGATATCCTTGCGCCAGTCGTTAAATAGGCCGATCCAGTCTGAGAAAGTTCCGATTTTTGCTATTTTGCCGGGCATGTAAACCTCAACTTCAGGGGCTGGAGCCCCATTTTTCTTATCGAGCTTTGCGCGGCGCGGCTAACGCCGCGCTTTCAAAGCAATTCTGGCTGCTATCGTGCTTTGAATTCTGCTGGCCGCTTTTCTACATACGCGGCCAGGCCTTCTTTTGCGTCTTCGCTCTGGAAGAGCAGTTGTTGATTTTCCCGTTCTACTGCCAGCGCCGATTCCATCGGAATCTCCCACCCCGTCTGCACTGCGCGTTTGATGCGGCCGACAGCTTTGGCCGCCTTGTTCGGCGGACAGAATTGCTTGGCGTATTCCATGATGCTCTCCATGAAGCCGTCGCGTTCGTAGATGTCATTGATGATGCCGAGCTCTTGGGCTTCTTCGAACGAGAAGGTGTTTCCGGTCACCATCAGTTCGATGGCTTTGCTTTTTCCAACGAGGCGCGACAAGCGCTGCGTGCCGCCTGTGCCGGGCAGTACGCCGAGATTGACTTCGGGCAGGCCGATTTTGCCGGCGTCTTTGCGGGCGATGCGAATGTCGGCGGCCATGGCGATTTCGAGCCCTCCGCCCACACAGTGGCCGTTGATGGCGGCGATGACGAGCTTCGGCGTGTGCTCGAGGCGCAGAAGCATTTCGTTGGCATGAAGGCAGAAATAATATTTGAAGGTAGGATCGACGCTGGAGAGCATTTTTATGTTCGCTCCCGCCGAGAAAAATTTGTCGCCAGCGCCGGTGAGGAGGATTACGTAAACATCATTCGCCATGCGAGCGCGAAGGATCGCGTCGTCGAGCTGGCGGTTCATTTCGTAGGTGTAAGTATTGGCGGGCGGGTCGCACATTTCGATGATGGCAACGCCGCCATCGGTGCGGTAGTTGACGAGCTGTTTGGCGGTTTCTGCCGTTGCCGGTTGCATCGTGGTGGCCATGTTTATGACTCCTTTGTCATCCAATCTGAAAATCTGTTTTATCCAATTTCTTATTTCCGCGCTTTGCGCCTGCGGTTACGCCGCGTAAAAATATGTCTCCCATTTCGCGAGCGATTTGTTCCGCATCGGCGTCGACTCGCGCGTTATGCCAAGTGTAGATCCAGTTCATCATGCCGAACAGGCTCAGAACTGCGATGCGAGTTGAAACCTGCAGGGCGCGCTCGCGTTTGAGCTCTTCAAGCAATCCCGTTGCGATGCGGTAATACTCGCGTTTGATGGCGGCGACCTCGGAAGCGAAACCGTTTTTCAGCACCTCAGACTCGTGCGATAAGACTTTCATCGCCGCCTGATTGGCTAAAAAGTACTCCAGATGATTGAGAATGAAAATACGGATTTTCTGTTCGGGGTCCGATACGGCTTGGAGGCGGGCCTTCAAATGCTGAACGATGGTGGTGAATGTATGTTTTTGAATCAGGAAGAGCAGGCGCTCTTTCGATTGGAAGTAATAATAAAGTCCCGCGAGAGACATGCCGCTGGCGTGGGAAAGATCGCGCATGGACGCGCCCTCATAGCCCTTCTTGCAGAAGACTTCGGTGGCATGGGCGAGGATTTCGGAGAGACGCTGGTCAAAGCGGGCGCGGGAGGTGGGCCGGGCGCGAAGGGAGAGGCGGCGGGTTGCCGCAGGACTGCTCATAAGGGTGCTTATTCGAACGTTCGTTCTAACTCGATTATACGAGGATGTGATCTATGTCACAAGGGAGGGTAGCCGCTAGTTTCGAATCTCCTGCAAGAGCCGTTCGACTTCATTTTTTGCCTCGCCGGTGAGCGGCAGGAAGGGTAAGCGTGACGGGCCGCCGTAGTAGCCGTTGAAATCCATGCCGTGTTTAACGGCTGGAATGCCGAGTTCACCGACAATGCGGCGGGATGCGGCGGCGATGCGTTCCTGCTTGAGGTTAGCGAGTTCTGTATCGCCTTCCTTCCACTCGGTGTAAATCTCGTAGCAGGCGGTGGGCGCGAGGCAGGCAAAGGCGAGAATGGCGCCCGCGGCGCCCGCGTCGAGCGAGGGGCGCAACTTGTCGGCGATGCCGACCAGGACCTGGAAACCAACTTCCTTCTGCCGCGTCTTGATGTTGCCGACGACTATGACGGCCGAGGATGACGGCTTGCCCATTGTTGTCGTCGAATTCGCGCCGATGGAAACCAGTTCGCCGCCGTTTGCACCATTGGCCGAATTCGCGGCGGCGATCATGCGAGGGGTGACGGCCTCGAACGTTTCGGTCACGGTGGCGCTGCGCTTAATGTGTTTCGTGCCTTCCACCATTTTGCGCACCTTTTCGACGTCGCCGCCCGATTCTTTGATGCCAACGATGTTTGGATGCTCGGCAAGTTCGATGACGAGTTCGGCGGGAATGTCATAGCCAGTGGCTTGGGGAAGGTTGTAGACGATGAGCGGAATGGGCGAGCGGTCGGCCACGGCGCGATAGAAGGCCAGAATGTTTGCCGGGAGCATCTGTTTCTTGTAGTAGTGAGGCGTCCGGACCATGGCAATGTCGTATCCGAGTTCGGCGGCGTAGTCGGTCAGGCGCAGGGTCTCGATTGCGGATTCGACTCCGGTTCCCGCGATCAGCACTTTGTTTGGAGCCGCGGCCGCGCGAGCGGATTTGAGCACATCGCGCTGTTCCTGGCTCGACAGCAGGATGGCTTCGCCGGTGGATCCGAGAACCACAATGCCCGCCGCCGGTGTGCGAGAGTAGCGCTCGATGTTGTGTTCCAGTTTTTTGAAGTACACGTTGCCGTCGGGATAGAACGGTGTGGTGGTGGGCGGAAATATGCCGTGAAGAAGCATCCCTTGCGCAAGCATGGTTCAGCGTATCACTTCTTCGGTATGGTGGGCAGCTTCAGGTCCTGATTAGGATCGCCGAAAGTCAGCACGTGAAAAGCCGCATGGATATGCGAGGGTCTGCGGTCGACCTCAGGTGTGAATCAGCGCGGCGGTGACGGCTAGAACCACCCCTCCGGCGCTGAACAGCAACCCAACGTGCCAGAAAATTCGCTTGCCCGATAGCAGCGTAATCGATGTGATGACGAGGCCGATTTCCAGAAATACTTCAGCGAGGTCGTAGCGGTCGGCGCGATTTCTTTCCATGGCGACTTCGCCCTCGAGTTTGCGGGCTTCGTCTTGAATTTCCGACTTTTCGTGTTTGTAACGGTCGGCTTCCTGCGCGGCATTGTTGTGAAACTTGTCCATTGCAGCAGCGTCTTTGCTGGCTGCAACGGCGCTGAAGTCGGAAAACAGTTCGTCCTGGCGCTGGCGAATATTTTTTGCCTGATAGTAGGCCCACTGGTCAGAGGCCTTAGCCTGCAGTACGACCTCTTCTGTGTGTGCACGATGACCTGCCAAAGTGGAGACGGCGACGAGGACCGCGAGGATCGCCATGGTTAGAGAAACCGGAGCCAAGTCGGGACGATGGTGCGCGTGCTCGGCATTTTCGTGCAGGTCCTGCAGTTCGTCAGCCATGGTGCTCCTTTTTGTCGCAATCGCGGACTTAGCAGCCATCGATACTACGGGTTCAAAGATGGTCAGGCAAGGGGCAACGCCGATTAATGTGTGAGTCTGCTACTCTCCCATTACCTTCACGATCACCCGCTTGTCTCGCTGGCCATCGAATTCCGCGTAAAAGATTCTCTGCCAGGTTCCGAAATCGAGTTTGCCGGCGGTAATGGGCACGATTACTTCGTGATGAATGAGGAGCGCCTTCAAGTGGGAGTCGCCATTGTCTTCCCCGGTTTCGTGGTGCTTGTAGTCCTTGCGAAAGGGTGCGAGGTGTTCCAGCCACTTGTCGATGTCTTCGATTAGCCCGTTCTCATTGTCGTTTACGTAAATGCCTGCAGTAATGTGCATAGCGGAGACGAGCACCATTCCCTCGCTGACTCCGCTTTTGCGAACTATTTCTTCTACCTGGGGTGTGATGTGTATGTAGGCACGATGGGTTTTGGTATGGAATTTTAGGTATTCGGTAAGAACTTTCATATCCGGCTCCTTCGATAGGACAGTCTAACCGAGTGCAATTGACGCTGGGACGCGCACTTTCGTTATGTCGGATTGCGTGAAATCACATACGTGGGCGGGCATAGTGCGGCATACTCATTTCGAGGAGACTTAGGTGCTGTTTCGTCTGGATTATTTGTCCTGCATACTGACAATCGCTTCAACCATTTTGGTGGGCCGCCGGTACTGGGAAGGGTGGATTCTCGCGGCGGTCAATAGCGTGATTATTTGCCTGATTGGATTTCAGACTTCGCAGTTCGGGTTTATTCCCGCGAATCTGTTCTGCATTGCGCTCTATGGGTTGAATCTGCGCTCGTGGCGCAAGCCGGAAGAGCGCTGAACCCGGCGCCGGCTTTGCCGCGATAGTTCGGCGGCGAACGCTTTCCTGCAGTTTCTTTCTTCCGATCTCAACCCGCTCTGCCACGAAAAGTTGCAGATTTGCGTCGATTTTCCTGCTTTGTTACTTTCCGCAACGCCGTGTCTTCCGGCCGCATCCATTCTCGTGAATCGGGGTTTAATCATTCAGGAGTTCATCAGGAGGAAAGAATGCGTACTTCGGAATGGAAGAGGAAAATTACTACCGCAGTGTTGAGTGCGGCAATGTTGATCGCGTGGTCGGCAAGTCCGTTGTTGGCGCAAGAGCAGGCACCCGCGCCGCCGCAGGATCAAGCTCCGCCGCCGTCGTATTCGCCCGAACAGTTGGATCGCATGGTGTCGCGAATCGCCCTGTATCCAGATCCTCTGCTGGCGCAGGTTTTGGCCGCGGCGACTTATTCCGATCAAATTCCTGACGCGGCCCGGTGGGCGGATGAACATCACTATCTACGCGGGGACGACTTAGCTCGCGCAATTTCGGACGATCAGCTTCCCTATGACCCGAGTGTGCAGGCGCTAGTGCCGTTTCCTTCCGTACTCGACATGATGGCCAACGATCTGGACTGGACGCGCAGCCTTGGCGATGCATTTTTGGCGCAGAAGCAAGATGTGATGGACGCGGTGCAGCGAATGCGGCAAAAGGCAAAAGACTTCGGATATCTGCGCAACAACGATGAGATCGTGGTGAGTGGCGGACCGTACATCACGATTGATCCGGTGAATCCGGCGTTTATCTACGTTCCGGCGTACGACCCGCTGGTTGTTTTCGCGGCGCCACGGCCGGGATTCTTTGTCGGAGGCGCAATCGGATGGGGATTCGGCATCGGCGTGGGCGTGGCGTTCCGTCCCTGGGGTTGGGGATTTACCAGCTTCAACTGGGGAGCGCACGTGGTGCTGATCGCCGGCCATCCGTGGGGAAGGACGTGGTTTAACCGCGGGGTGTATGTGCATCCGTGGGGTCCGGGGGTGCGCCGGTGGGCGCCTGCGAATCGGGCGGAGACGCATCGCTTGATTCAGCGCGATCAGGCCGAACGGCGGGCAGCGCGGGAAGGACACGCGCGGCCCGAAGAACGGCATCACCGGTAAGGCTTCCTTCGTCGGTCGCCGTAAGTGAAAGTTAGTCGTGAGTGGCACTAGAAGGGCACGGTTTCGGCCGCGCCCTTCAGTGCTTTTACTGCGCCCTCGGCGCGGCGTGCCTCCCGACCAACGCCAGGTCTACACCCATTTTCGAGTCCCAAGGTAACCAGCCAACTCCACTACAGAAGAACTAAAGTCCTGCCGAAGATAGCCATAGGAGCACGAGCGCAAGCTTTAAGACCGGGGTTCGCGCCTCAGGAAGCTCTATGGAGTCTTCGTGATTTCCACTAAGTCACTTTCCGTCATCTCGTCTTGCCGCGGCTTGCCCGGTGCGAGTCCACGGATCCGCTCGACGCCATGGTTGCTATTTTTTCTCTTCCTTGTACTTGCGATTCCCGCAGCCTGCCAGGGAACGAAAGATCTTGGGGAAGCCAGCCTGGAAGAATTGGGGAACATTCAGGTCTACGGCGCCTCGAAGCACCTGCAGAGCGCCAGTGACGCGCCCGCCTCCGTCACAGTAATCACTGCGGACGAGATTCAAAAATATGGCTATCGCACCCTGGCCGACATTCTGGAGAGTGTGCATGGCTTCTACATCACTTACGACCGCGATTACACCTTCGTTGGGGTGCGCGGCTTCGGGCGGCTGGGAAACTGGAACAGCAGTATCCTGCTGTTGATTGACGGCCATCGCATCAACGACAACGTTCTTGGCGATGGTTTGATCGGGCCGGAATTTCCGGTCGATTTGGATTTGGTGGATCGCGTGGAAATCATTCGCGGGCCCAGTTCTTCGCTCTATGGCACGAACGCCTTTCTTGCTGTGATCAACGTAATCACGCGCAAGCCGCCACAACTGAAAGGCTTCGAACTTTCGTTTGCGCCCGGCAGTTTTGGCACTTACCAGGGACGGGCCAGCTACGCCGGCCAGTATCGGGGCGTTGGCATGTTGCTCTCCGGCACCTTCTACAACAGTCAGGGACCGACTCTGTTCTTCCCGCAGTTTGACAGCCCGGTCACGAACTACGGAATTACGCGAAACACCGACTACGAAAGCTTTCAGCACATCCTGGCGACCATCAGTTTTCATGGATTCACGCTGCAGGGATTATTCAGTGCGCGCGACAAAGGCGTGCCCACGGGATATTTCGGCGCGGTGTTTAATGACCCCCGCACCCTCAATCTCGATTACCACCAGTATTTCGACCTCAGCTACCAGCACTCCGTTGGCGAGAAATGGGACCTTTCGGCCCGAACTTCATACGATCAAACCCGGCTGCAAGGGCCGGTAGTGTTTCCGACCGGATCGCCGGATGCACCGACAGCGGTAGATACCTACTCGTTCCGGGGGAACTGGTTAGACGGCGAGGCGAAATTGAGCGGAAACCTGTTCCAGAAACATAGAATCACGATAGGCACGGAGATGACGGATAACTTACGGGAGGACCAGGGAAACTTCTTCGAAAATGTGTTTACAGCTGACCCTGAAAGCTCGGTGATCTGGGCGCTCTACGGACAAGACGAGTTTGCCATCGCCTCAAAGCTGACCCTAAGCGCTGGGCTTCGTTACGACCATTATTCTGATTTCGGTGGAACCACCAATCCGCGCCTGGGGTTAATCTACCATCTTTTCCACCCCACCACCCTGAAGCTTCTTTACGGTACAGCCTTCCGCGCTCCCGAACCCTATGAACTCACACCGGACTTCGGGTCGGTCTATGACGACAATCTGAGGCTCGGGCCAGAGAAGATACGAAGCGTCGAGGGCGTGGTGGAACAGGGACTGGGGACACACTTCACTGCGTCGGGCAGCGTTTTCCGCAACTGGATCGACGATCTGATCACGAATGAGACTGAAAGCAATGGTCAACTGGTTTATGAAAACTCCGATCAAGCCGTTGCCACCGGCGTAGAAGTCGAACTGAAGGGCCGCTTGGCCAGCGGTCTGCAAGGCTGGGCAAGCTACGGCTATGTGGTTGCCGAAAAGCCAACTACTCATCAGATCCTCACCAACTCCCCTCATCACCTAGGCAAGCTGGATGTTAGCTACCCCGTCCTGCAGCATCGCCTGTTCGCCAGCGCCGATGCGCAGTACACCAGCGCCGTTCAGACCTTGGCGGGAAACACTATTAACGGCTTCTCGGTCCTCAATTTCACCTTGCTGGGACACACGCTTGGAAAGCATCTGGATTTATCGGGCAGTGTCTACAACGTCTTTAACAAGAAATATTTCGACCCCGGCCGCCCGGAGGATCCGGAAGACAGCATTCAACAGGACGGAAGAAATTTCCGTGTCAAATTCACGGTCAGGTTTTGAAGCGCAAAATGCACTGCCTGGGCAAAGGTCACGACGAATGGCTCCCCCGTTGGGCGCCGCCCCGGGCCGCTCTGGTGATCGCTCTTGCGCTTTTCACGTTACAAAATCCAGTGGTGGGGCAGCAGAATGCGACGGAAGATCAGGTTAAAGCTGCCTATCTCCTCAATTTTGCGAAACTGGCGGAGTGGCCGCGCACTGCTTTGCCGGATGGTCCGTCCGCTCTGACCATCGGAGTCAGCGGCGGGGATGAAGAATTTCTCGCTATCTTGAAGGCGGTGGCCGCAGGAAAAACCGTTGGGCCTCACCCGCTGGTGGTCAGACGCATAAGCTCCGAGGAGAACATGAGATCATGCCAAATCGTTTTTTTTCGCGCCGGCGAAAAAGAGCACGCCCAGGCCGCCATCGAGGGCTTGGCACGATCTGGCGTGCTTTTGGTCGGTGAGGACGAGTCCTTTTTGGGGCAAGGCGGCATGATCAATCTGGTGCGGGATCATGGAAGAGTTCGGTTCGAAGTTAATTCAGACGCGCTGGACCGTTCCGAGATCCATTTCAGCTCGAAAATTCTAGCGCTGGCTAAGGTTGAATCGGACCTTCACCAGCCGGCAGCAGCCGACTCCACCTCATCAGTGGAAGGTTCGCGGCGGCTGGAACGCAGCGATCCGCCACAGTATCCCTCGATCGCCGAGCGGATGAAACTGACGGGCACGGCGCAGGTGCAGGCATTAGTGAGAGCGGATGGAACTGTGAAGGAGGTAAAGATCCTTGGCGGTCATCCGTTGCTTGCCGATGCACTGGCACGCGCGGTAAGACAGTGGAAATACCAGTCCGCGGCCAAGGAAACGGTAGAAGTCGTAAAATTTAGTTTTGGTCCTCAGTGAGCCGCTACCGCGTACTCTCTTCGACTTCCGAAATCCAGTCCGGACGCTTCAGTACTTCGCGCGGCTTGGGACCGTCGGCGGCGCCTACGATTCCGTCGCGCTCCATGAGGTCGATGAGGTGGGCGGCGCGGCCATAGCCGATGCGCAGGCGGCGCTGCAGCAGGGAAGTAGAGGCTTTGCCGAATTCGACCACCAGGCGCACGGCGTCATCGATAGACAGGATCGTCCTCGCCGCTGGCTTCCGATCGATCCGTCTCCGCCGGAATCTACGCCGCCAGCCTCGCGTTCTTCTTTCGGCGCCTGCAGGAATTTCTCCTCGTATTCCGCCGTCCCCTTGCGGCTTCCAGAATTCGACCACTGCCGCGATTTCTTTTTCGGTGACAAATGGCGCATGCAGGCGATGCACGCGAGCGGATCCCGACGGCAGATAAAGCATGTCGCCTTTGCCCAGCAACGCTTCAGCGCCGTTGGCATCGAGAATAGTGCGCGAATCGACTTTCGTCGCGACGCGGAAAGAAATGCGCGCCGGGAAATTGGCTTTGATTAGTCCGGTGATTACGTCGACCGACGGCCGCTGCGTTGCCAGCACAAGATGAATCCCGACGGCGCGCGCCATCTGCGCCAGGCGCGTCATCGATTCTTCCACGTTGCGACGAATCGAGCATCATCAGATCGGCCAATTCGTCGATGATGATGACGATGTAGGGAATCGGCTCTTCGTCGGAGTCTTCTCAAACAGGCTGGGAGTTGCGTCGTCATCGAAGAGGCGGTTGTACTGGTCGATGTTGCGCACGCCTTTTTCCGCCAGCAGTTTCAAGCGGCGTTCCATCTCGCGCACGGCATTGCGCAGCGCATTGGCCGCCAGTTTCGGCTCAGTGATGATCGGCGTAAACAGATGCGGGACGCCTTCGTAGTTGCCGAGTTCGAGCCGCTTCGGATCGACCAGAATCAGGCGCACCTGCTCGGGCGTCGCCTTGTACAGAATGGACATGATCATGGCGTTGATGGCCACGCTCTTGCCCGCTCCTGTAGAGCCTGCAATCAACAGGTGCGGCATGCCCGCGAGATCGGCGGTCACGATGCGTCCATTGATATCTTTGCCCAGCGCCAGCGTGAGCTTTGACTTCGTGCCCATGAATTCCTGCGACTCGATGTTTTCGCGCAGCCAGATAATTTCGCGCTCGCGGTTCGGCACCTGAATGCCTACCGTCGATCTTGCCCGCCATGCGCTCGATCAGAATGCTTTCGGCTTTCAGGGCGAGGCAGAGATCGTCGGTAAGATTGGTGATGCGGCTGTATTTGATTCCGGCTTCGGGCTTGAATTCGAACGTCGTGACCACCGGGCCGGGATTGATTTGCGTGATCTGCCCGTGAACATCGAACTCGGCATACTTTTCGACGAGCACCTGCGCGAGCAACTTCAGTTCATCGGCATCGATTGCCTGCTGCTCGTCGGGACGGTGCAGCAGGCTGAACTGGGCGGGAGCTTGTAACCGCCGGCGATTCGCGGCATGGTCGTCTTTGGCTTGCTGCCCGCTGTCGGCGCGCTCGGTGACTTCGGGATCGGTCGAGTTCTCTATCGCGGGGCAGACGACTCGGGCAAGATTCCACCCGTCGGCGCAGGCGAAGAGGAAGTCTCGTTGCCGCGATTGCTCGTTCCATCATGCGGTCGATGCCAGTGCGGGGGGACTCGCGTGATTCTGTCGGACGAATCAGTTCAGGCGCTGATATCGGCGGGACTGGAATCAGCTGAGTTTTGACGATCGGCTTCGAAATACGGCGCTTTTCGAGTTCCTTCTGTTGCCGGCGTTTGAGCCGCGTCTTCCTGCCAGTCCTGATAGCGATTCCACAAGCGGTAACAAAGGCGAAGCGAGTCGACGCCCAGAGTTGGATGCGAGGAGAACGAGAATGCCGTGGAAAGATACAGAGCGCGACCGCGAGCACGCTGGCGCAGACGATGTATGCGCCCGCCAGATTGAAGTAATGGATGAGGAAATCGCCGATGACGCGGCCCAGGAGCCTTCAATCGGGATCGCACGCATCCAGCGGAAATGCCCGGGGAGTAGCGCCAGCAGGCCGGAACAAACATCAGCAGCCAGATTCCGCCCAGGGTTTTTGCGATTGGCGACTGGACTTTCCGCGAGCAAACCAGCGCACACCGAGCACGAAGCGAAAATCGGAGCAGGAACGCGCCGATGCCGAAAAATTGCAAGGCGAGGTCCGAGATCACGGCGCCGACCACGCCGATCCAGTTGCGGGCCGCGTGGATGCCGGTCAGGACCGAGGCGCTATTCAGCGAGGGATCGAGCGGAGAATACGAAGCCAGCGCGAGGAAGAGGAGGAGCGCGGAGACGCACAACAGGAAACCGATCAGCTCATTGAGCCGCCGGTTGGCCGTCGGGACAAAGACACTTGCCAGAAAATCCATGTAGGCCGTTGTTCCCACGGACGAAAAGTACCGTGGCGCAAATCGGCCAGAGCGAAATTATTATGGCAGGAAGAGCGCCCGGCAGCAACCTTGGAGTAACGGGCGGGGTACCGAACTGAGTTCCCGCCGCGGTAAGAAATCTGGCGGTGGGACCGCAAGGTGAAACAGCCGGCGATCACGGTCGAAACCGCCATTTAAGCAACAATCTGGCGAGGTGTAGGCGAGTGAACGGAGCATGGCAGACTGCCGATTTTCCATTGTATTCCGGCTAAATGGGATAACCCTGGGTGCTGATACCAGCGTCTAACCCGGTGGGTTCATTTCGTCGCTTGCTTCGTTTCGTCCGGGCGTATAATCCGCTTAAGGGCTGGTTGAGTGTAAAAGGGGTATCTCATGAAGTCGCGATGGATGGCAATCTCGGTGGCGATGGCGGCCTTCGGCGTGGGCTCGTGGACGTTTGCGCAAACACAGCCAGGACAAAATCCCGGGCAGACGCCAGGTCAGCAAGCTCCTCAAGCCCAGACACCGGGCACGCAAACCCCCGGTCAGCCGCAAAGTCAGCCGCCGACGCAGTCTCCTGTGCCGGATACCGGCAATGGTCAACCGAAAGCGGGTGATGTCCAAAATGCTCCACCGCAGGCCCCGGCCGAGCTCCCCCAGCAAGGACGACAGCGCCATCAAACACGATGGCTCGATAACCGATGTGGATGCGGTCGGCAATCGCAACGTCGGTTGCGGGCGCGGAGTGGGCAACTGGTACAGCATCGAGCGCCAGGTGGCGATGGGCCGGCAGTACGCGCAGCAAATCGAGTCACAGGTCAAGCTGGTGAATGATCCCGTTGTGACCGAATATGTGAACCGCATCGGTCAGAATCTGGTGCGTAACTCCGATGCGCAGGTGCCATTCACGATCAAAGTAATCGACTCCGATGTGGTGAATGCGATGGCGCTGCCCGGCGGGTTCTTCTACGTGAACTCCGGCTTGATTCTTGCGGCCGACGAAGAAGCTGAAATGGCGGGCGTGATGGCGCATGAGATCGCGCACGTGGCCGCATGCCATCTGGCACGCGAGCAGACGCGGGGCACGCTGATGCAGCTGGCGACCATCCCTCTTATTTTCGTAGGCGGCGGAATCGGCTATGGAGCCTATGAAGCGGCAGGTCCGGCGGCAATGTTGGGCTTCCTCAAGTTCTCTCGCGGGTTTGAAGCGGAAGCGGATTACCTGGGCGTGGAGTACATGTACCGGGCGGGCTACGATCCTTCAGCGTTCGTTTCATTCTTCGAAAAAATCCAGGCGATGGAGAAGAAGAAACCTGGGACTTTGGCAAAGACTTTCGATACGCACCCGCAGACTCCGGATCGAATTGAAAAGACGCAGGAAGAAATTCGAAAGATTCTTCCCGCGAAAAGCGAGTACATCGTTACCACTTCCGAGTTCGACGATGTGAAGGCGCGGCTGGCCTCAATCGAGAACCGCCACAAGGTGCTCGATCAGCGGGATGAGAACAAGCCGAGCCTGAGGCGGACCAGCAGCGGCAGCGACAACCCAGGCAATAACAATCCGGACGACGATCGTCCGACCCTGAAACGCCGGGATGACTCTTCGAACTAAGGTTTTAGCAGGTCAGTGAACCGGCGGCCATGGCTGCCGGTTTTTTATTGGTACCGAAATGGGCCTAACGCGAAGCGGCCTGAAAACGGTCGTTTGAACGGTGACTTGAGTTACATGCAGCATGTTGTATTGGCCCGTTCGCCTAGGCTAGGCTAGCGTACAAGAGCACAGGAGCCGGTTTTTCCATGCCAGAAAACACACTCACCATCACCGACAATCGCACCGGGCAAACCTATACGATTCCAGTTGAGAATGGCGCTATTCGCGCGATGAGCCTGCGGCAGATCAAGACGCACCCTGACGATTTTGGACTGATGAGTTACGACCCCGCGTTCATGAATACGGCTTCGTGCCGCAGCAGCATTACATATATCGATGGCGACCGGGGAATTCTGCGGTATCGCGGGTATCCGATTGAGGTTCTGGCGGAGCGGTGCACATTTCTGGAGGTAGCTTACCTTCTGCTGTTCGGCGAATTGCCGACAGCTTCTGAGCTGAAGAACTGGGTGCACGACATTACGCATCACACGATGCTGCACGAGACCACAAAAAAGTACATGGAGGGCTTCCGCTATAACGCGCACCCGATGGTCATGCTGGTCTCCACAATTGCGGCGTTATCGAGCGTGTATCCGGATGCGCGCCACGTGCATGACTCGGAGAACCGGCTGTTGCAGATCAAGCGGCTGATTGGAAAGGTGCCGTCGATTGCGGGTATGTCGTATCGCCACAATGTGGGATTTCCATATGTCTATCCGGATAACGATCTGAGCTATACCGAAAATCTGATGAACATGTTGTGGAAGATGGTCGAGCCGAAGTATGTGGCGAATCCTGTGCTGGCGCGGGCGCTCGATATTCTTTTCATTCTTCATGCCGATCACGAGCAGAATTGCGGCACCAATGCGATGCGTTCGGTGGCGAGTTCACAGACCGACCCGTATCTGGCGACCGCTTCAGCGGCGGCTGCGCTTGCAGGCCCGTTGCATGGCGGCGCGAACGAAGAAGTTCTGAAGATGCTGGATGAAATTGGATCGAAAGATAATGTGCCCGGGTACGTAAAACGTGTAAAGGAAGGACACACAAAACTGATGGGATTCGGGCACCGGGTTTATAAGAACTATGATCCGCGCGCAAAAATCATCAAGTGGACGGCCGAACAGGTGTTTAAAGTGACCGGTCGCAATCCGAAGCTGGATATTGCGCTGGAACTGGAGCGCATTGCGTTAGAAGACGATTACTTCATTAAGCGAAAGCTCTATCCCAACGTCGATTTCTATTCCGGAATCATGTACCAGGCGATGGGCTTTCCGCCGGAAATGTTTACCGTGTTGTTCGCGATCCCGCGTACTGCGGGATGGCTGGCGCAGTGGCAGGAACTCATCGACGACCCGGAGCAAAAAATCACGCGCCCGAGACAGATTTATACCGGCCACATGCAGCGCGAATTCGTACCGATGGAGAAGCGGACGGCAGCCGAGCTAACGGCGAGATAGAAACCCAGAAGCGAGGGGAAAAGAAGCGCGCCCAGACGCACGTTTTTGGTTGTTACACCCTGCTTTACACCCGGTTGGTCACGTTCTTCGGATGAATCAGGCTGCCTGTTTTGTGGCAACGGATGCCACGTACTCGCGCCGTTCAGAGGGCGATGTGATGACCTTCATTTCCTTCCAGTCGTAGGGAAACTCTTTTCCACAGTCAAGGCAGGCAACATAAGTTCCGGTCAACGCGCCAGCCTGCGGCCGGCCAGAAGACACGCGCAAAGTCACCGGGAAACTATAGCGGGCATGTCGACAACCGAAAAACACATCCAAAAGTTTTGCAATCACGGAGCACCTTCCACACCCTCGTACTTCTATCTGGGCTCGGGTTGTTTTGAGTGCGGCCCCCTGAGAAATCGCCTTGCTCTACACTCAATCCCTTAGATTCATATCATTGAAAATTGGTTTCGCGTTTCCTGCTGTGACGGATGACACAGCGGCGCCGGGATTCGTCAAGTGATTGCTATTCAGTAGGTTGAGGATAAAATGTGAGGTTTTTGCACAGCCTTGACAGGGTTAGCCTTTAGGATTAGCAACGCACAACTTGCCGCGACCGAGGCGTTTGCGAGCGCGGTCGCTAATTAACTCAGGTTCAATGCCTTGCGAATGGTGCCGCGCTCGTTCTGAATTTTCTCCTGCAGCAGGGTGATGGCGTAGATCAGTTGCTCCGGACGGGGCGGGCAGCCGGGAACATAAACATCGACGGGGATCACCTGGTTCACGCTTTGCACAAGCGCGTAATTGTTGAACACGCCGCCCGAAGTCGCGCAAGCGCCCATTGAGATGACCCACTTCGGCTCCGGCATCTGCTCCCATAGTTGGCGGATCACCGGCGCCATTTTGTTTGAGACGCGGCCCGCGATGATCATGAGGTCGCTTTGCCGCGGCGACGGGCGGAAGACTTCGGCTCCGAAGCGCGCGATATCGAAGCGCGATGCGCCCATGGACATCATCTCGATGGCACAGCAGGCGAGGCCGAAAGTCATGGGCCAGATGGAGCCTTTGCGCATCCAGTTCACGGCGTGGTCGAGCGTAGTGAGAACTAGGCCTTCGGGCGTGGGATTGCCATAGGTTAGATCTTTGACGACTTTCTTGCCGTCGTGGACGTCAACGTAGGGGCCGAAGTTCAGCTCGGGAGCCATCACTATATTCTAAATCAGACAAGGCCTGAATGATGCTAGCGGCTGGAATTCGCAGCGCGGCGAACGGCCTTCTCTCCGGACTCAGTTCGAACGAGGCGGCGTATCCCTTGTTCTTGACACAGACGACGAATTTAAGTCGATTTTTTTTCATCGGATTCGGGTAAAGGCGTCATCCCGAAGCGCCCGCGTTTTTACCAGCGGGCCGAGGGATCTCCCAGCGGTGTGCCGCCGGTGCTTAGGGAGATCCTTCGCTCCGCCGGAAGAGCGGCTGCGCTCAGGATGACGCCGTCGGCGATGGACAAAGCTGCCATCTGTAGCTCTGTCTTGCGAATCATTTCCTGCCATAGAGAATCGGGATCCGAATTAAAAACAGCGTTCTTATCGGCCGGAAAAACGAACCACGCGCCCAACTCCACTTCCTGCTGCAGTTGAGCTTGAGTCCATCCGGCGTAGCCGAGATAAACGTGGAAAACGTGGAGGTCGGGTTTAGCCGCGATGGTTTGTTCGAAGAGGGTTTTATCGGCGATCAGGTAAATGCCATCGAAGATGTTTTCTGCGCCTTCGATCTTTTTGGGCGACTGCAACAGCGCGAATACTGACGGCAGTTCCACCGGCCCTCCGAGATAGACGGGGTCGGAGCGGTCTTTTGCGGCCTTCAGTTTATCGAGGGCTCGCGAGAGAGGGACGTCGGTGCGGTGGTTGAGCATGAGTCCGAGTGCGCCTTTCTCGTCGTAGCGGACGAGCAGGATTAGGCTTTTGGCGAAGCTCGGGTCGCCGAGGTTGCGGCTGGCTACCAGGAGCTTGCCTACAGCTAGATTCTTCGCGGACCTTGAGTGAACTGGGATCGATCGGGCTTGGAGGAAATCGGCAGGGAGCGCCGTGCAGCTGAAGATTGCGGCAAGGAGTCCATAGAGGCATCGTTTGCGCAGGGACATGACTGCCCTCCTTGCATCTCTGTGGAGGAGTTTAAATGATTCAGGAGTGGTCGCGAAATCAGGGTCACCGGCACAGGTTGGTGAGTGCAATCGCCTGTCAGCAATAGTCGGGTGATCCGGCTACGGTCGTGCTAAGATCACGCTCTTTGAAGTTTGCCCTGACATCTATGCGCTTTGCAGAATGGCGCTAAGGGCCGAAACCAGTGAGGCAGGCCATGCTATCGGTCAGAACGTCGTCGAAACTATCGAGTTCGCTCCACCAGCGGCTCAACATGTACGCCATGGCGGCCGGAGCAGGAGGAGTGGCGCTCTTGGCGCTGACAACTCCATCTGAGGCGGAAATCGTTTACACCCCCGCCGACGTTGTGATCGGTCGTGATGCTTCCTACCGACTGGATATCGATCACGACGGATTTGCTGACTTTGTCATCATCGAATTCGCGGGGCACACGCAATTCAGAACCTCTCAGTTTCTCAATGTGGCGGGTGTTAAAGGGAACGACATCAACTGCGCCACTACCTTTTGCGCGACTTACAATTCCGCGCGAGCTTTTGTCAAAGGAGGCCAAATCGGTCCAAACGAGCGCCAGCGTGGATGGGACGCCCAGGCTGGCATGGCTTTTGAAGAGCTATTCCGATTAGGAACCCAGCAATACGCGGAGCAGTGGGTTAATGTCAGCGCCCATTATCTGGGCCTCAGATTCAAAATTAAGGGAGAGACTCACTACGGATGGGCCCGGCTGAATGTGAAATTTCAGGGCGGAGTGCAGGGCCAGCGGACCTGGAAAGCGCAGTTGACCGGCTACGCATATGAAACGGTGGCTAACAAAGGGATTACCGCTGGTCAGACTTCAGAGACAGACAGCCAGGAGTGGGAGGGTCAGTCCAATCAGTACTCGCCGGGAGAGCCACCGAGAATCCATGAGGTTTCCATCCTCGGCTCGCTGAGCCTCGGATCGAACGGAATCGCGCTTTGGCGGCGTGAATAGACTGGTGGAAAATCTCCTTACACCCATCGAGGCGACCCCTTCCGCAAACGCTCTACGGGTTCACGACAATCTTCCCAAACATCTGGCTCTTTTCCAAAAGCTCATGCGCCGCGCGCAGATCTTTCAGCGGGAACACGCGATCGACCACCGGCTTCAGCCGCCCAGCGAAAACATGCCCGAGCACTTCGTATAGCTCGCCCATCGTCCCCATGTAAGACCCTAGAATCGACAACTGGCGGGCAAACAGATGCCGCAATTCAATGCCGACGTTCGATCCTGTGGTTGCGCCGCAGGTGACTAGCGTGCCGCCGGTTTTCAGCGACTTCATGCTTTCGTCCCAGGTGGCTTGGCCTACGTGTTCGATTACGATGTCGACGCCTTCTTTGTTGGTGATCTTTCGCACTTCTTCGGAAATTTTCTGTTGATAGTGATTGATGCCGGAGTCGGCGCCGAGTTCGCGGGCTTTGACCAGTTTCGTCTCATCGCCCGCGGTGGTGATAACGCGGCAATGAAATAGCTTGGCAATTTGAATGGCCGCGATGCCAACTCCGGAGCTGGCTCCCAGCACCAGCACGGTTTGCCCCGGACGAATGCCTGCGCGACCGACCAGCATGTGCCAGGCGGTGACGAATACGAGCGGGACACTCGCTGCCTGGTTGAAGTCGAGCGAGTCGGGGATTGGAATCACGTTCACGGCAGGCACGGCGATGAGTTCGCAATTGCCTCCGTCGACTGTGTTGCCGAGTACGGCGAATTCGCGGCACTGGTTCCGCAGGCCCGCCACGCACTTCGCGCAATAACCGCAAAAATGCATGGGCGCGAGCAATACACGCTGGCTTATCGTGAAGCCGCTAACATATTCGCCGATCTCGACGATCTCTCCCGCAATATCGCTGCCGAGAATGTGTGGCAGTTTTACGCCTGGCAGCCCTTTGCGCACCCAGGCGTCAAGATGATTCAGCGCACAGGCGCGCACCCGCACCAGCACCTGGTCCTTGCGCGGCTGCGGGTCGGGAACGTCTTCATAGGTGAGAACTTCGGGTCCGCCGAATTGGTGGATGCGAACGGCTTTCATAAGCTTGCTCCGTTGCGAAGCTGGACGAAACAACAAGAATACTTGGGAAAATAGGAAATTTGCATCCTAATCCGCCAGAAATCCCGTAAACTGTGTGCGATTTTGCTAATGAAGGATTTTTGCGTGTAAAACTGTTTTTGCTTGGGGGCTTCCAATGGCATTTTGCAACATGTGCGGAGCACAAATTCCTGACGGCGCAACCGCATGCCCGGCCTGCAGCAACAGGCCGGTTGTCACCGCGACTGCCAACACCGGGACAGGACTTGCCGACAACGTAGCCGGAATGCTGGCCTATATCACCATCATCCCGGCGATCGTCTTTCTGCTGATCGAACCTTACAACCGCAACCGGTTCGTGCGTTTTCACTCCTGGCAGAGCATCTTCTTCAATATTGCCTGGTGGATAGTCTGGATCGCCCTGCGCATTGTGATTCATCTTCCGCTAGGCTTTCTTACGCTGCTGATCTGGCCGCTGGTGTGGCTGGGCGGGTTCGTCGTCTGGCTGATTCTCGTCATTAAGGCCAACCAGGGGCAGATGTACAAGCTGCCCGTGATTGGCGATATGGCGGAAAAGCAGGTCTAGACGTTCCCCGTAGAGGCATCGCGATAGTCGAGGAACGCTGGTGGATGGCGAAGCGGGGAAGTACTGTCCCTGAAACAAATTCACATTCCGCCCCTTGACTTTCCTCGCCTAAGCTGTCATTCCTATTAGCTTTTACTTTATTGCCGAAGTGCGCCTCCTGCGGCGCCGAACGGCGAATTTTTTGCGGACAGAGGTTTGGATTGAAAGTCAAAGTTTTCTATCACGACAAGTGTTTTGACGGGGCATCGTCGGCGGCGCTGTTCGCCCGCTTCTACCGCGAGCGCATCCGCGACGATGTCGCATTCGAATTCTCCGGCCTGCTGCATCGTGCCGGAGCGCTATTTGACGAGTCGCACTTTACGGGCGACGAGAACGCCATCGTCGATTTCAAATATTCAAGTTCGCCGAAAATTACCTGGTGGTTCGATCATCACGAGAGCGCATTTCTTTCGCCCGCCGATGCCGAACATTTCGAGCACGACGAGAGCAACCGCAAGTTCTACGACCCGGCTTTCAAATCGTGCACCAGCTTTATCGCGATGATCGGGCAGCAGCGCTTCGGGTTCGATCCCGCGCCGGTCGCCGATCTGGTGCACTGGACCGATGTGATCGATGGCGCACTGTATTCCGACGCGAAGACCGCGGTTGAAATGCAAGCTCCGGCAATGAAGCTGACGATGGTAATCGAATCTGCGCCGGATCATGGATTTGTTCCGAACCTCATTCCACTACTCGCGACCAAGCCGCTCGAAGCGGTTTTAGAGGAACCTTTTGTGGCGCCGCTTTTGCCGCCACTATTGAAGCGGCATGAGATTTCGATTGAGATTCTGCGGCAGCGCACAGAGTGCAGGGATGGCACCATTTTCTTCGACATCACGGATCAGGAGCTCGAGGGCTACAACAAGTTTGTGCCTTATTACCTGCATCCTGAGTCAATTTACAGCGTGGGCCTGAGCAAAAGCAGCTTTCGCGTGAAGGTATCCGTAGGATCGAATCCATGGGCGCCGGAAGAGCCAGTAGTCAACCTGGCGAAAATTTGCGAGCGCTACGGCGGCGGCGGACATGCGCGCGTGGGCGCGATTTCGTTCAACGTAAATCAGCATGCGGCGGCGATTAAAGCGTCGCAGGAAATTGTGAACGAGTTGCGCGCGGCGGTCCGGTCGGGAAAACGTCGGGAGGCCGCGAGATAAAACGGCTACAGCGAACTATTCTTACTGCGGTCCTTGTTGCAGCGGAATACCGCTCGCCAGACAGGCGGAGGGATTTCCCTCGTTCGAGTAGCGAATGCCGCCCGACTGGTCGGCGCAATAGGCGCGATGGCCGAAGGAATTTCCCACCGGCGCAGCCGTGAGTTGAAATCCGGTTGCAGGATTGCCAGAGCATCCCGAAAGCGTGAACGCGTAACCGTATCTTCGGCCACCCGCGAGATCGCTGGGAATGAGCATGGCCTGATGCTCGTTGCGCTCGGCAGCGCCAAAACCATCCAGATCGGAGAGGGTGCAGGTGTAGCCGACGGAGCTATAGCTATTGCTGTAGGTTGATTCCGCGGCAAGAATGGAGCGCATTGCCGAGATTACCTGATTATCTGAGCCGAAGCTGGTGACCGAAACATGGGCCTGCGGCTGCGAGGGCAGGGCTTTGATGGTTTGTGATTGAGGTGCCTTCATTCCTTCCGTAATTTTCTTGAGGAAATCGGGATCGGTCAACGAAATGCGGACCGTGACGGAAATCACATCCAGCTTCCACACGCCGGATTCCTGCTGCATAGCGATCGTCAGGGTAGGCATGTAGGGAGTGCGTTGCAGCTGCTGGCCTTTGTAGGTACGAAAGGAAATGGTGATGTTATCGGTATTTCCCTGCAGGGAATCATTCTCGACGGTAACCTCGTATTTATCGCCGGTTTGTTTACTGACGCCGGTCAGCAGTACAGGCCCGCTCTCGAAGGTTTGAAAGGATTTCTCCTGATCCTGAGTTTTCTGAAATTGAGAAGCTAACATCGAATAGCCCTGCAAACTCGGAAGCGCTCCCGATTTTTCGATTGCGGCGAGCGTGGCTGCCGGCAGGTGCTTGATGAATGTTCCGGGGTTCTTGCTGAAGAGCATTTCGATGAGCGCCTGCCGGGCGGTTTGCGGAGTCGCCGTTTCCTGTGCATGGCTCCAGACCGAGCCTGCGACGGCGAGGGCGAAAATCAGAACTGCGAATCGTTTCATGGAGTTTTCCTTTTGCAATACCTTGATCTTGCCATCTGGGACGAGTCGGCTCCAGTTACGGACGTAAGGCCAAGAACAGGCATCTTAGCCGTGTTAGTCTGAGAGTTGACTGCGCCGCGCGGCATGGCCTCACATGCATCGAAACTCGCTCTTCCTTCAACGCAGCGGCGCATTTTGCGAGCTGTCGCTTCCATCGAGCTGATGAAGGGCATCTTCGTTTTGCTCCTTGGAGTGATCGCGATTCTCCTGCTGCACAAAGATTCCTGGGTGATTGCCGAGAGCATTCTAGCGTTGCTGCACATCAGCACGGACCGGCGTTCGGCACAGTTGTTCCTCGATTACGCCGACGATCTCACCGACGCGCGGCTTTGGATGTTGGCGCGTTTGGCCTTCGCCTATACTGCTCTTCGTTTCATTGAAGCTTACGGATTGTGGAAACAGCGGACCTGGGCGGAATGGGTGGCATTGGGATCGGGAACCTTGCTGATTCCATTGGAGATTCGGGAGTTGCTGCACGGCGTTACGCTTTTGCGCTCAGCCGTATTTATTGGGAATCTCATCGTTGTCTTCTACATGCTGTATTTGCTGCGTTGTGGACGCTTGACGGCGCTGGGATCCGGGGCGGAGCCGAAAGAGTCTACCGAAAGCGAAGGGACTAGGGTTTCGAAGGGCTGATTGGATCGTCGCTGCGGCAAATCTCGAGGCAGATAAGAGCAATCAAGCCACCTGCCGTGATTTTTGCCGCCGTGCTGTCCAGCCACCCGGTCTGAATTCCGGCTCCATCGGCCGGTCGAGGCAGGAACCCTCCGCAATGTTCGCCATGAGTTTTTTCTTCGCCTTCGTGCACGATGAAATCGGACGAACCGCTCTGCTTCGACCGGCGAGCCGCCCCGTGCAAATGAACTTTCACATCGCTCTTAAAGGCGGAGATCTTTACTTTCCCGTCCACATCCTGGACCGTGTATTGGGTTCGATCGGAATTGACCGGAGTAATGGTGATGCAGCCGATCAGGACTTTCATTTCGCGCGAAGTGTCGAGCTGCAGGATGCCGTGGTCGAGGGCAAGTTCCAGGCCCTGGTACTGCACCACGGTTTCCGGTGAAATCTGCGCGGTCGAGCCTTCGGCTTCGATTCTGGCGGTGTGATTGGCCTGGGTCTGGATGAGCGAATCGGGGAAGATCGCAGAAACCGAAGGTGCGGGACTCTCATTCAGCCATGTGCCGCCATCATTGCGCAGCAGGGCGCGCTCGCTGTATTGCGCGAGAAGCGGCGACGGGGCAATCGCAATCATCACACCGCAAACGAGTTTGCGCCATGCAAGCAAACAGACTCCCGCCTTCTATCCGCACGAATCCCTTCAAAAGGATAGCGTTCCGGATTCGGCTCCGGTATTGGCTTTTGAGGTGCGCGGGATTACGAAAGAGTCTGACTGTATCGTATCTAAACCGAAAGGCGGCCCGATTAGATTTACAGCTTGGCGAAGTCGATAAAACCGCGCTGTACGTCGGTGCGGATGAGTTTTACGCGGAGTTTGTCTCCGACATCGAGTCCTTGCGCGCCTTGCGCCAGTAGACCCTCCACATGCGCCTGCAGCGCGCGAACGAAGGTTCCATTCGCCGTGACACCGGTGACCACGGCATCGAAAGTCGTTCCGATCTGCCGCTGCATGGCGACCGCCGCCAATCGTTTCGACATATCGCGTTCCACTTTGTCCGCAGCATTTTCCTTTGCTGTGCAATTGGCGGCGATGGCGGTGAGTTCGGAGTCGGAGTAGGGATTTGGTTTTCCCGCGAGCGTGGCTTTCAGAATGCGTTGCGAGGCCACATCGGCGAAGCGGCGATTTGGCGCCGTCGAATGGGTGTAGTCTCGCACGGCCAGCCCAAAATGTCCGGGAGCGGTATCGCCGGGACGTTCGAGAACATATTCGCCCCGGCCAATCAGTTTGACGACGGCGAGCGAGAGGTCGGCAAAGTGCTCGGGTGCAGCCGCTCTTTGTTTGAGTAAAAAATCGTTAAGCGCTTTGGAGTCCGGCTCTGAAGGGAGCTTCTCGCCATACCCATTGGCCAGTTGAACGATGCGATCCCACCGCTCGGGCTGCCTTACGATGCGCCGCAACGACGAGACTTTTTCGAGGAAGCGCGCGACTACGCCATTTGCCGCGATCATGAAATCCTCAATCAACTCGGTAGCATGATTTTTCTGCTGGTTCTGCACGTCGACCACTTGGTCGTCTAATATCAGCGGCTGAAATTCGGCTGTTTGCAACATCAGCGCCCCGTTCGCGAAGCGCTGTGCCTTCAGCTTTTGGGCAGTCTCATTTTGCAATTGGAGCTGAGCCTGAAGATCGGCGGAGGCTGCGACTTTCGCGGGCGCAGGTCCTGTACCTTCCAGCCAGGAGCCCAGCGAGTTATATTGCAGTTGAGCTTTATTGCGAACCAGGGCGCGGTAAACATCGCTCGACGTAATGCGGCCGAGCTCGTCAACCACAAATTCTACGATCACGCTCAGACGGTCCTGATTTTCGAGAAGGGAAGTCATGCCGGTGCTCAGGTCTTCCGGCAACATTGGAAAATTCCTCACCCCTGCATAAACAGTGGTTGTTTCGCGCGCGGCATGTTGATCGATGGGAGTTAGTTTTGGAACGAACGCATCGACGTCGGCAATGCCGACCATCACTTTGACCTCGCCGGTCGGCTGCTGCTCGGCCACTTCAATCTGGTCGAGATCACGGGAAGTATCGTTGTCAATCGACGACCAGAGAAGCATGCGCAGGTCGCGAGCGTCTTTTGCAGGCGCGACCTGGGGCGGGTGAGCATGCAGCTGGACAAGTTGTTTCTCGACCGCAGAGGAAAAATCTGGATTAAAGCCGCGCTGATGCACAACCTCCAGCGCAATCGCTTGCAGATCGGCATGAGATGGATGATTGGGCATAGGACAAGAATTGTTTATGGCCGGCGCACAGATGCAGAGACAAATATCAGTTCAAGGATTGTCGCTTTGAAACTTTGTGGCGCGGTGCTGGATGGCGGATTTAATTATTCGGTCACCACCGCTTTCACCAGGTTTCGCGGCCGGTCCACGTCGTACCCCTTCTTCGTCGCCACATGATAGGCGAATAACTGCAGGGGGATGACTTCCACGATGGGGAGCAGCAATTCAGGGGCAGGGGGAACGAAGAAGACTGCATCCGCAATACTCGCGATTTCGTCATCGCCTTCAGTTCCTACCACTACCAGGCGGCCATTCCGCGACCTCACTTCTCTCATTACATCGAGCGTGCGGCGATATCGCAAGAGCGAGTCCGGGTCATTGCGGTCGAAAGTGGCCAGTACGACCACTGGAAGATTTTCATCCACCAGCGCGTTGGGGCCATGCTTCAACTCGCCCGCAGGATAGCCTTCGGCATGTGCGTAGGAAGTTTCCTTCAACTTCAGCGCGCCCTCCCGGGCGATGGCGTAGTGCACGCCGCGCCCGAGGTAGAGGAATTTTTCGGCGCGATATTGTTGTTCAGCGAAACGCTCGGCCAGATCGTCCCAGGCGCGCAGGCTGCGATCGATCGCTTCGGGCAGGCGTAACAGGCTCTGCAGATATGTGCGCGTGACTTCAGAGGTCATGCGGCCGCGGCGGCGCGCCAGAAAAAGGGCCATCAAGTAAAGGATGGTGACCTGCGTGGTGAAGCTTTTTGTCGCGGGGATCGCGATCTCGGGGCCTGCGCCCGTAATCAGCGCCGCACTCGCCTCGCGCGGGATGGTCGCATCCGCAACATTGGAAACAGCGATGGTCTTCACGCCGCGGGTAAGAGCCTCACGTTGCGCTGCGATGGTATCGGCGGTTTCGCCCGATTGTGTAACGACCATGACGATCGGATCGACGGCGGCGTGAGTGGAGCGATAGCAATATTCGCTGGCATATTCCACGTCGACTGCAACGCCGGAAAGATCCTCAATCATGATTTCGCCGGCAAGGCCGGCGTGGCGGCTCGATCCGCTGGCGGCGATGATCAGCTTTTCAAAAGTGAGCAGCGCGCCTTCGATGGCGTGCAGTTCGCCGGGAAAAAGGATGTCGTCCTGCAAATGCTGGTCGACGGTTTTGGCGATGGCTTGTGGCTGTTCGTAAATCTCACGGCGCATGGCGTGGGAGAAAGGCAGAGCCGTGGTGGTGGAATTGGCGCGGGTTGGATTCATGGTGGACTGCCGCGAGGGTAAATCATTTGCGGCGCGGCGGGCAAACCGGCGCGAAGGTGGGCCGGATTTGCCGTGCGATAATGAGAGGCACCGGCCCGTAGCTCGGAATGGCCCCGTAGCTCAGTTGGATAGAGCAGCGGTTTCCTAAACCGTTGGTCGGCGGTTCGACTCCGCCCGGGGCCCCCAGTTTATGCCTACCAGCGTTTTGTGCGGACCGAAGCTGCGTCAACGGAGGTCAGACTCGCGCGCGGTGTCAAGGCACTTTCGTGCCAGGGCTGCTGCACTTTCGTCCGCAGCCGGGAATGTTCCTGTTCTGATAACATTTAGAACACTAAAAGGCACGAGCTAAGCAACGGTCTGTTCCCGCAGACCGCAAGTTCCGACCGCCAAGCAAGAACCGCACAAGGGGATGTTGGGGGGACGTATGAGCGCGACTATTCTTCGGACACTTTTCGGATGCCGGCATGAACGACTAAGTGCGAGCGCGCTAACGTTGGCTTTGACGATCATCCTGGCTAGTTGCGGGGGAACTAGCGGGCGGGGCGGCAACGGCGAACCCATGCCCACGGCAACGCTTACTATCTCTCCGTCGACGATTGTGGCTGGGCAGACGTTTACGCTCAATTGGACCTCCAGCAATGGCGAGTCTGGGACGATCAATAACGGCGTCGGCCAGGTCGGGCTCGGGCCGGGTAGCACTTCCTTCACGCAAGGCACAACCGGCTATCCCACCGGTACGACGACCTACACGTACACGGTAACGGGGCCCGGCGGAACGGCCACGGCGTCAGCCACAGTAACCGTGAATCTCATTACGTCCTTCGACGGAATGATTCAATCCGATTTTTCGGGAACTGGAAACGATCAAGATGTCGACGCCAACGGTGCGGTGGGAACCCATCAATACATGGAATACATTAACGCTTCGTACCAAGTTTATGACAAGATAACCAATCAACCGCTATTTCAGAAGGCGAAACTAATCAATACGTTATGGTCTTACAACCCTCAAGACCCGTGTTATCTCGGAGGGAACGGTACGTCGAGTGCCATCCAGTTGGACGTGGTGATTCTTTTCGACCGGCTCGCATCCCCAGGACGCTGGGTCGTAGTTGGCCATACTAGCCAAGCGAATAATTACTATTTGTGCATTGCAGTCTCCAGCACCGACGATTTTACCTCTTCTACCTTTACATGGAGCGCCTACTCTTACAAGCTAGAGCAAAATCTCGGAATGGATGGCACGACTTATGATTTGCCGGATTGGCCCAAAGTCGGCACCTGGCCGGATGGCTACTATGTGGCCATGGACGAAGTCGATCAGGTACTGAATCAGGAAGTAGGCGTCGTGGTTTGTGTGATGGACCGCGCCGATCTTCTGAATCCGCCTCAGCCACCCGCAACCATCAAAGCCCCAGGATGTGCCACTATTCCGGCTAACGCGAGTACGGACCTTTATCTCAGCCACAGTTTGATTCCTGCCGATGTAGACGGAACAATGCCACCTCCGACTGGCCGGGACGAATTTATGGTCAGCATCCAAAATCCTCCGAATGATGGCGTAAGCACGACCTCCAACACACTGAACTTGTGGGATTTTCACATCGATTGGTCGTCCAACCCCGGATTGCTCACCTATACTCAAATCCCCGTAAGTCTGGCCCCTCCAGGTTATACTCCCGGCTGCTACACGACGAATTCACCTTCGCTCACAAATTGCGTGCCTGAAATTCCCGCCGGACCCGGAGAACCTGAACTGGTTGACTCCGTGGGCGATCGTCTCATGCCTCGTTTTGCCTACCGTAATTTCGGCAACTACGAGTCATTTCTTGTCAGCCAAACCGTGCAAACGGGGGCCGGTCCTGGTACAGGAGAGAACGGCCAACAGACAGGCATTCAGTGGTATGAATTTCGCGATTCGGGAAGCGGTACTCCTGCTCTTAACCAATCGGGCAAAATAAACCCCGACAATATTTTTTTCCGCTTCTTGCCGAGTATTGCTGAGGACAAGGATGGAAATGCCGCCGTCGGATACAGTTTCTCGAATGGGAACAACGACCCCGGAATTAACGTCGCTTTCTGGAATCTAGGACAGGCTTCGGCGAAGCCGACTGAGCTTACTATCATTCAGGGTCAGGGGGAGGAAGTAACTCCGGGAACTGGCATTGGCAAGTGGGGATCGTATTCGAGCATGACTGTCGACCCCACCGATGATTGCACCTTCTGGTATGTGAACGAATATTTCGTTGCCGATAACACCTGGCGGACGCGGATCGCAAACTTTGCCATTCCTGGCTGCCAATAGGTTTTCACGGAATTTGCCGCGCATTGTGTGCAGGTTCTTGGGTTTGAACCCCAAGCTGGATGGCACGGCCTTCCCATTGACAGCTTCCTATAACACCCTCACCATTGGGTATCAGTGCGGATTTAAACTTCCTTTTGTTCCATGTGACCATTTCGCCTTTAGGTTGGGCGAATCGAGAGGTAACAATTGAGGCGTTACTTTAGTGGGTTACTGTTCTTTGTGTGCCCGAATCTTGTGCTGGCGGCGGTAAGCTGCCCGGGCGGGGCGACACCGAATCAGTATGGCTTCTGCGGGCTGTATTCGGCTGCGCAAATTGCCTGCCAGAGCAAGTCCGCGAACGGGTGCTCGCAGCCGAGCGGATCGGCAAATATTGGCTTCTATACGGTGAAACCCGCTGCGGGAACGGCTGGCGCGGAGTTCCCTGGAATTGCATACTCCAACTTTTCCGGAGCGCCCGCTTACGATACGCCTAACGCAAACGGAGCTGTCGGGCAGAAGCAGGTTTTGGAGTTTGTGAATAGCGGCATTCAGGCCTACGACAAAACCACGGGTAATCCCATGTTTGTCAAGAACGGATCAAAAGCACCGACGCCGCAATCACCCAGCCGTCCGTGGGCTTCGTATTCAGGATCGCCGCTGACCGCGAATTGCGGCAGCCTTTCCGTCGACGTCAATGCGACTTACGATCAAGCCGACGCAGTCTTCATTCTTTCTGGCATTTCGAGCGCGTCATCGAAGAATGTGCCCGCCATCTGCATCGCGGCGAGCACGCAAGACAATTTGCTCGGGACCAACGGCCGCAGTTACTGGAACTCATACGGCTTCAGCCTTGGCAACATGATGGTCTCCGACACCGGGGTGAATGCCTACTTCGACTATCCGCGCTTCGGCACGTTTGGAAACACTTTCTATGTGGCCATCGATTACATCGACAACACCCTTGGCTCGCCTGACTACCAACATATTCTTGGCTATCTAGTGTGCTCGCTCGACAAGGCAGACATCGTTGCCGGAAAGCCGGCCTCAAGCGCGCAGTGCGCGGTCTACCTGCCCACTCGGACCAACGGTTTTGATTCCATCATCCATAGTCTGGTGCCAGCGGATATGGACAGCACGACAGTTGCTCCGGGTACGCAGGGCGAATATTTCCTGGGGCAAGTGAATCCTGTCACGAGCGGGTCGAACTGGACGCAAGGCTCGAATTGCTATAAAAGCTACGGCTGCGCCAGTTCGGCGGAGTTGCTGCTATGGACGTGGTCGGAGATTTCAACCGGCGCGCCGGGAACGGCGATTTCGAGCACATTCATGCCCGGCTGCTATAACCCATGGAAACCGAGCGATACATTCTGCGTACCGCAGCCGAGCCCGGCGACTTCAACCCAGGTTATTGATGGCCTCTCCGATCGTGTGAGCGGCCGCTTTGCTTATCGCTATGACAGTTCGACTTTAAACGAAGAGATTCTTGCGGGCACGAACACAATCTGGAACGGCTACGGCACGCAATCAGCTCCACAGCAAACCGTGCAGTACTCGATTCTGCTCGCGAGCCCGGGATCCATGCCAGCGCTTGCAACTTCCGGCACTTTCCCGGCGGTGGATTCGACCTGGAGCAGCTGGACGGCGAGCGTTGCCATCAATGCCCAGGACACGCTTGGCCTGACGTTTACCGAAGACGATTCGGGAACGGTGAACCCGATGCCGCCGAGTATTTATTCCGCGCAGATTGTTTATGACAGCGCGACTTCAACATGGAATCCGCAAACTCCGAGCCTGGTTTTGGAAGGCACGGGGGTGAGCATTGGCAGCCCAACATACGTGCCCGACTGGGGGAACTATGTTTCCGTTGCGCTGGATCCGGCGAACGGCGTGGAGTTCTGGGGCGTGAACGAATACCTGAATGGAAATGAAATGCCCAAAGCACTGACTTGGGCGACGGAAATCTTCAACTTCTCGACCAATTCCAAAAAGACGTCAAAGTAGTTTCGGATCGAACCTCGCGCTCTCAGATGCCCGAGTTGAAGTTGTGAGGAGTTTTCTCTGCTGGGATGAGGTCCTGCGTGCAATTCCGCGGCGCGTCTGTTTACATCCAATGTACTTCTGAGATTCCTTTCTCCGACCTGACTGCTGTATCATCATTTGCAATCCTCTCCCCAAGGACTCGTAGACTATAGCCGGAGCCCCGGCCAACAAAGGCAGACGCAATGTCCCATCGGCAGTCGAGAAGAAGACGTGTTCGCGAACATCGTGCTGTTAATCACAAGTTAGAGAAACACCTCACCGCGTACGCCCTGGCCGCCGCGGCGGCTGGAGCAGGAATTTTGGCCTCGCCAGAGCCCGCTGAAGCGCGCATCATCTCCAGCGAGGTGAATATAAACATCCCGCTGAACGCCGGTGTGATTCAATTCGACCTCAATGGTGACGGCGTTCCGGATTTCGGCCTCAGCGCGCATATTTACGAATTTGCGGGTGCGCCTCCCATGGGCAACTTCAGCTCCTGGCTGCGAGTGATTCCGGCGCAGGCCGGCAATGAAGTGTGGGCGGTGAGCAGCCACAAAGATCAGTGCGCCGCCGCGGTACGCGCGGGATTGAGTATCGACCAGGCACGCCCGTTCCAACCCAGAGCCCTGATGATGGTGGAGGCTGCAGGAAGTTATACGCGAGGGCGCAGCAGCCATTGCCCGTGGCATGGAGCGCATCCACCGTATCTCGGGTTGAAGTTTCTGATCAATGGAGAGATTCATTACGGATGGGCGCGAGTGGCGACCGCCGTGCGCAGCGCGGTACTGACTGGATTTGCGTATGAAACCATTCCGAACAAGCCGATTGAGGCGGGGGCGACGAAAGAAACGGATGGTGAAGAAGGCGCTACCAATTCAGGTGGAGTGCGCGCACAACCGTGGAGTCTGGGAGTACTGGCATCAGGCTCACATCAGAGCGAGGCGTGGAAGCGGGAAGAAGAACCGATCGCTTGATCGCTTTACTATTCGCCTCCCGGAATCAACTCGAGCTCAACATTGAGCGTTGCGCCTTCCTCGACGCTTACAGCTTTGCCCGAATCCTCATAGGACTGTAGAAAGTCGGGATCGAAATACATTCCACGATCAATTTCTTCCCATGCGAACAGTTTGTAATTCCCTGGAGTTATATCCTGGATATTGAACCGGCCGCCGGCATCGGTGATGGCCTGCCGGTAGAGGCGCGGCTCGGCGCGGCGCGGAGGGTCGGGGACAAGGACAACGGTCGCGCCCGAAAAAGCCTGATCATCTTTGGTTACAGTGCCAGTAACCCGTCCCGCACCGGCGCTCAAAGTTAGCTCTACTGCCGCAGAACGGTTTCGCCCAACCTTCACACCGCTTTCGACAGCATCGCCCTCCGCGCCCGGCTTTAGGTAATAGCCGTTCGGCAGAGGAATCACATTGATGCGATACGTTCCCTCGGGCACATCGTGAAACTGGAAGGTTCCATCCGGCAGGAGGTGAACGTTCGACACGTCCGGCGCAAAGCCGAGCGAGGCCAGGTCATCGAGCGGATCGAGGACAACGCTTAGCTTGGATAGATCGGCAGGATTTTTTCCTTCAACGCGCACGTGGCCGCTTACGCTCGATCCCGGGCTCGTGGCAACTTCCGCGTCACTGATATTGGTCTCTCCCACTTCCAGCGGCGCGCGACCGCGCATCACTTTGTCGCTGTCGCCATTGCCGTATTGCTCGGCGATAAGGGTGTAGGAACCGGGTGGCACGCCACGAATCTCGAATGTGCCCTTGGCGTCCGAGGAAGCCTGACCAACCGTAAACGTCGAGCTCCCTGAGCCACCGATCAGCGAAACCTGCGCGCTTTTTTCCGGCTGAGAATTCGCGTTCAGGACACGTCCGCTTACGCGGACCGAGTGCATCGAGACAAAGTTCAAATCAATGCCTGTCGCTTCATCGCCGGGATGGAGATCAACCGGCTGCGTGCGCGACGGATCGGTGACGCCAGGATAAAAGATAGGAACGAAAACCAGGCCGCCGGGCCCCGCCGTCTGTCCTCTGGGATGCGTGGCGCGAATGTAGTATTTTCCCGGAGGCAGGCCCCAGATGCGGTATTCGCCGCGATCATCCGTCGTCGAAGACCTGATCTCGGTCAACTGCCGCCGCTGATTTTGATATGTGTACTTCATGGCCTCGACCGAAACGTTCGGGGCAGGTTCGTCGCCATCGGTAGTGACGCGGCCTGCGAGTACGGCAGAGGGAGTGAGGCGAACAACCATATCGGATGATTGTTGGCCAGAAGATAATGTAATAAGGTTCAATCCCGCTCCGGAGAGGGGACCGCGGCTTACATAGCCATTGCGAGACGCTGTGACTCGATATCGCCCGGGCGCAAGATTGTCGAAGGCGAAATGACCTTCAGAATCAGAAACGGCGGCCGCCGGTTCAGACCGATTTCCCACCCCGCCGGCCCGGTAGCCCGAAGAACCAAATCCTCCACCACGGAGCGTGACCTCGGCGCCTCTCACCGGCTGTCCGGTTTTTGAATCGACTACCGTGCCGTGCAGTGAGCATTTGTTTTGGGAATTATCAGAACTCTGCGAGATGGCGCACGGCGATGCCGAGACGAGGAAGAGCAAGGTGAGGAAGGCAACCTTCATAGGCAATTTATCGGCGGCGCCGTCGCAAGTTTATAACGCATTCAGCGCGATTCCAAGAGGCAGAGGACTAGTCCCGCACGTCTGGGACACAACCAAGGCGCACCATTCACTCGGCGGCCAGCCTGCTGTGGCAATCGTGTCCTCAATCGCGCAAAATATAGCGTGAAAGCAGGAGGCAATATTTCCATGGAACATCTGGACCGAGCCCGCAGGGCATACGTTTCAATCGCTCTCACGATTGCGCTGTTGCTTCTTATCTTCACTGCCTTTAGTGCATCGGCCTTTCAGGCAAGCGCGATCGCTTCATCCCACCTCATCAACCCTGAGGAGCTGGCGAAAATCCTCCAGTCCCCCAAGTCGGAGAAGCCGCTGCCGATTCATGTTGGTTTCCACGTGTTGTATTTGCAGGGACACATTCCTGGCTCGGAATACTTCGGACCGGCCTCCGACCAAAGCGCCATTGAGAAGCTCCGCGCCCGCGTCGAATCGCTCCCCCGCAACACGTTCATCGTCATCTATTGCGGATGCTGCCCCTGGACTCATTGCCCGAACCTGAAGCCCGCCGACGATGCACTGCGCGCCATGGGCTTCACCAACGTCAAAGCGCTTTATCTCGCCGAGAACATCGTCACCAATTGGCGCGATAAGGGATATCCGTTCACGAGCGGGCAGTGATCAAAATCTGGCGATAACTGACATCAACGGAACAAATCCTGATCCTGGTTAGATGCAGAAATTGTGGCCAGAATCCCTTCAATTCGCCGGCTTTCATTCTCTGCGAGGAAGGCCTGCGACGCCGTGGAGATACTCTGGCTGAGAGAATGGCCGCACAGGAAGACGAATAAAGTTGATCCGAGGACCGCACAGTTCACCGCAAATTTTGTAAGCTCTAAGAATGTCCCGACAAAATACAGCGGAGCGTTTCGCCAAAGGAGGAAGTGTGCGGCTGTTCTGCATGTTCCTCGTTCTGGCGTCGCTCACGGCGCTGGCTTGGTCTCAAGAGCCGGAAGAAGAACATTTTTCCTATTCCATGGAGCGGGTTCGTCTCCGTGCTTCAGCGCAACTTCCCACCAATTTCATCGGGTACCTTCAATCGTTCGGTTACAGGATTTTCAGAACGCCGGAAGAGGAGGAGGGGAATGACAACGATGCGGGGAATGACAAACATAAAGATAAGGACAAGGACAAAGATGCGGACGAGAAAAAACTCGTCTGCGAAGTTTTCTGGGCGAAGAAGATTCGGAGTGGCGCCGAAAGCCCGAGCGGAGTTCTCTATGGAAATCTGAAACAAGGTTCCCTGATCGGCATCATCCATTTCCTGGTCATCGAGCGTTACGTGCGCGATTATCGCTCCCAGATGTTGCGGCCCGGCTACTACACCATGCGTTATGCCATCATGCCGAAAGGCGCGAATGAAAACGAGCCAAGAGATTTCGTTCTTCTCACGCCAGTCAGCGCCGATCGCAGCCCTACCGTGGTTCTGCCACTGACAACCTTGGTCCACCGCAGCCGGCTCGCCTCTCCTATCCATCGTCCGGTTGCGATGAGCCTGGTCGCGATCGATACGGATGAGAGGTTCCCGAGTTTGATTACGGACGATCAAGGCACCAGCGTCCTGCAGGTGAAGCTACCAAGTGTGGCAAGCGGAGGAAAAGTAGCCCAGAGCATTCCAATTGCTCTTGTTGTAATTACCTGGATTCCTGAAGATCTCGGTGACTAGCGCAACAAGCACAAAGCTACGAACTCAACCGCTGATAGGATTCAAGCCGAATGAAACGTTGTCAATTTCTCTTCTTTATCAACGTGATCCTGCTGGCAAACTGCTTCGCGCAAGCTCCCTTATCATGCCCGAAGTCGCCGGGATATCAGCGTGTCCACCACATTAATGGCTACGCGGTGCGTCTATTTCCCGGCGATAAGGAATCTGCGACGGACCGATGCCGTGGCTCCGTCACGCTGCCCGGAGCAAGGCCAGCCATTTTCGCCAGGGGTTGGATGTTGTGGATCGATAACATTTCGGGCCAGGATATCAATCTCAACGAAGCGGGCATACCTGATGTAGTTTTTGGGGAATTCACCGGGGAAGGCAACTGTTGTTTCGAGTACACGATCGTAAGCTTGGGCAAGCATCCTGCGATGGTGCGAACTATTCACAACCAACTGCCAGTGCGCTTTCAAAAGGAAAGCGACGGCAGCGTCACCATTCGCGCGGGCGATGGAAGTTTCGAGCTATTTCTGTTGCCGCGAGGGCAAGCCGTGATTCCGGAGGTCATCATGCGGCTCTCTGGCAGCCAGCTCAAAAATATAAGCTCGGAGCACCTGGAAGAATACGATGAGAAAATTGCGAAGGCACGCAACGAACTCAGTGCCGCGTCTCTGGAAAAATTTCGCTTATCCGATTTCCACAAGAAAATGTATACCGACCAGACGGAAACCGTGAAGCGAGTGCTCACCATCGTCCTGAATTATCTTTATAGTGGCCGCGAGAAAGAAGCATGGCAG
This sequence comes from uncultured Acidobacteriaceae bacterium, assembly GCA_963734675.1. Lineage (GTDB taxonomy): Bacteria > Acidobacteriota > Terriglobia > Terriglobales > Acidobacteriaceae > Sulfotelmatobacter. The sequence continues at coordinate 71,487 of CAVTHZ010000008.1, read as the reverse complement.
GCGTTTGACGAGATGTGGCCTGCGAGCGACAGAGATCGAATCCGCAACCTGATCGAAGAGCGGCGCAACCGCGGCCTTCTGACTCAACTCGCCAACCCGTAATTCGAATTGCCCTTCGAGACAACTGCCGACTACGGAACCCGCCCGCGCCCGCGAGGCCGGATCCTGAGAGGCTCACACTCTGCGGGCTTGCATTGTCATTGTCCATAATCAGCAAGGTTCCGGGACTGCTACCGACAACTCCCGGATCGAACGACACTGTGACCGAACATGATTGCCCAGCATTGAGGCTCGACCCGCAAGTGTTGGTTTGCGTGTAGTAGTTGCAAATTCCGACTGTCTCATTCCAGCAGCTGGTGGAAAAACCGCCGAAAGTAAGAGTAGTGTTGCCGGTATTTTTCACGGTGATGTTCTGCGTGGTTGTGTTGCCGACCGGCGCATTAGGCAGACTGACGCTGGGGGGAACCGATACCTGGGTGCCTTCCCCTTGCAAATAGAGTATCTGCGGGCTGGCCGGGTCATTGCTCGTAATGGTCAGCGGCGCGGGAATGAAGCCCGCAATCGTTGGAGTGAACGTGGTTGTGATCAAGCACGTCTTGCCGGGCTGGATTGTGGCGACGCAATTGTTGGTCTGGCCGTATTGGCTCGCGTTCGCGCCCCCGATGGCGATGCTGGAGATCGTCAGCGCTGCGGTCCCGTTATTCTTAAGCGTCACTTTATCCGTAATCGTGGTTCCAAAGCTGGTGAGAGCGGGGTAGCCGGTGGATAGTTTTCCACCAAAGATGACCGGGGATTGCGACAGCGATACGGCGGTCCCTTCTCCCGTGAGATTTACGATTTCCGGCGTGTTCGAGTTCGATGCAAGGATGGTCAGTGTTCCCGTGCGCGTGCCCGTCGCGGTCGGAGTAAAATCGAGGTCCAAGGTGCAGCCGCTTCCCGCCCCAATTTTCGACTTGCATCCGCTCACAACCGAAAAGTCTCCCGTCACTGATGTGCGTTTGATCGTAATCGGACTGGTTCCCCAGTTCGACAAAACCAGTGGGTAAGGGTTTGCGCTGGTACGTTTCATCGGAAACCACTTGCCGAAGTTCACCGTGGATGCCGCCGACATGGGGCACGTGCGCGGCGTGAGAACCAGAGGCGGATTCGGAGTTTGACTGAAGTTGAAGCTGTCGGTGGTGTCGTTTGCGTTCGCGTCCCGGTTCGTCAAGGGCGGCAATCCGAATCGCTCCTCAATGAACTTCAGCACCGAAGAGGCTTCGTACTGTGTCGACGAAATATACCCCGGCTTCGCATACGGAGAAATGATCAGAAACGGGACTCTCTCTCCCAGGCCAAACTGATCTTCCGCCGGCGGAATAGGGACGTGATCATAGAAACCGCCAAAGTCATCCCACATCAGGAAAATCACCGTCGAATTCCAATCCGGCCCCTGCATTACTGCGTTAATCGCGTTTACCGTCCAGTTTTCCCCAGAACACACGCTCTGCGGCGGGTGCTCGGTCATATGGCGGCCAGTCGTGAGCCAGGTGACCTGCGGCAGGTTCCCAGTAAGCGCGTCATTGATGAAGGTAAGATCGGAAACCACGTTCGTCGACCAGAGCGGCCCATTGCGGATGTAGTCGATCGCATCCAAAGTCGAGAAGTTGTATCCGATCGTGTCCTCGGGCACGGCGTAGTATTTCCAGGTCACGCCAATATTGCTCAAACTCTGGGGCAGCACCGCAAAATCGAAGCACGGAAAAACGGAGTCGATGTTCCCCAGGTCATCGATCTGCTGCACTGTCACATCGGCATAAGTGTCACAACCCCAGGAGTAATTTTGTTCTGTAGGATTGTCCGGCGGCGGAAACGGAATATTGATCACGCCATCCGAAGTGGCGCCGACAGTGTAAAGATGATTAGGAAAACTATCGCTGTGCGCGGATGAGAACATGTGGTCGGCGAGAACAAAGTTCTGCGCATACGCCCAGTAGTTGGGGATGTCCTGTTGCCACATCTCGGTATAGGCAATGAATTCGTTGCTCTTGTTGCCGCCAACGAGCAGATCGAATCCATCCATGTTGTTGTTGTCGATGCCGAGTTCCGCGCAATTCTGAGTGTGGCAAAGATCCTGCGGCGTCGCGTCGGTCGCACGGCCCAGCGTAATCGTCTGGCCGTTCGAAAGGAGGCCGGTAGTGGTTCCGTCGGCCCCCGGGAAGAGCCCGAAATACTGATCAAAGCTTCGATTCTCACGCACGAGGAAAATAATGTGCTGAATCTGGGTGATGTCGCCGGATTTCTTTTCCTGGGCAAGCGCCGGCAAGGCTGCGACTATGAAGATGACGGTGAGAGCAAAAGTTCGATTAATCAAAGGGCGGACCACCTTTATCGTATTTGACATCCTGGCCCCGGCTTGCGGATTCCTTCTTGCGGCTGCCTCGCTCAAAATGGATGGACCCCGATACCCATGAAGGTTGGAACCGCAGCGTTAAAGGGGGGACGAAAAGAACCGTTCATCGATGTTATTCCTTTATTTGCTTCCGTCAAGATGCAGCTTCTTGCACAGTGAACTAAAGCCTTAAGCCCAAGAAACAAAAAAGCGTTCCGGCGGAAGAGGCCGGAACGCCATTAGCTTTATACAACTGATTATGCGCTTGCCGAGGCCGCTCGCGCCAAGGCCGGAGCTCGCAGCGCTTCCGCTTCCCGCGCGAAGTATAGGCGGTAAGAGCGGTGAATCCCGTACATCAGTGGGAAGATCACCACAGCAGCCTGCCAGCCGAAGCGATGGCTGACCGCATCGAACATCGTCGTCACACCCGCGCTCAAAACGAAGTACGGGAACGACATTAGCGCGATACTGGTCCAAACCTTGCGCATCGACTCAGTCTGAGTCAGCTTGATGATGGCAGCCACCGGAACCGTTTGCCCCAGGAAGAAAGTGGCAGTAGCCGCGGCGAGCATCAACGGCTCCGTTGCCCAATCCGCCTTGCTCCAGCCCGCATTCCAAACCAGGTTCGCGAGGCTTGCGGCCAGACCCATCATGCTGACGTTAAAAAGCATTTGTTCGGGTTTGAATTTTCCTCCCTGTTTCGGCCAGCACTGAACCACTGTGGACAGGCAGGCGATTGCGACTGCTTCCACTGCGCTCAGCGTGATCACTGCCGTGAGCAGGAACGGAAGATTGACTGACATGTTGCCTTCAATCCCGGGCAGCTTCACTTTCATGCGAGAAGTGGCTGCTGCCAGTGCAAGTATTGCCAGAGCGTAGAAGGTGTGCATGGTGTGGCTCTGCGCTGCGGCATACGTAATGCTTGTTCCCGCTGCCACAACCATTGCGCCGATGAATGTTTTAGTTGGCCGTGAGTTCATGATTTTTCTCCTTTCTGTGTTTACCGTTTCACGGCTACTGCTCATCGTCGCCGGCATCAGAGAACGCGGCGTCGGTATTACCCACTGAAGATCCCCAGACCACGCTGGTGGCCTGTGTCGCGGTGCCCACGCTTGAGCCCCAAACTACGCTGAAGGCGCTAAGCAGGTTGTTGTTCCAGGGAACTGAACTGCCCCAGACGACCGAGCTGCCGCTCACTTCAGACGATCCCCAGACCACGGATGAGCCCCAAACTACCGAGGTGCCCCAAACCACCGAGTTGCTCGATACGGAGGAATTTCCATTCGCCAGAGAAATCGTGCCCGTCTGGGGGTTATAGACGACGCTGGGCGAAAGCGCCGCTCCAACGCTCGAGGGAGCGAGATCGGTGTTAGCGATTGCGCTCTGAAGGTTCATCAGACCAGAACCAACCGAGAACAGATCGTAGAAGCTGGTGAAAGTCTGCGAAAGATGTGGCACGAAAGCACTGGTTGAAGTCAGCCCCATCTTGTAGGCCGTCTTCATGAGACGAGCCTTCACCTGGTCAGGAGTGAGTGTGCTGTGCTCTTGCAGCAATAAAGCAACTGCGCCAGCTACCGCCGGGGTCGCCATGCTGGTGCCGCTCAAGGTGAAGTAATCATTTTTGCCGTCGTTGCCGGTCACGAATTCCGCAGGGTAGACGGCTTCCAGAGTTGCTCCCGGGGCGGCGAGAGACACTACGTCGTTGCCCGGCGCAACGAGGTCAGGCTTGACTACGTGATCGTAGGTCGTTGGACCCTTCGAGCTGAAACTGGCCAGAGTTTGAGCCACGGGCGAAGCAGACCCATTGCTCTTGGTTGCACCGACAGTAAGAACATAAGGATCGTTGCCCGGAGCGGTTACTGTTCCATAACCGTTGCTGCCGAACACGCTTAAGCGGCCATAATTCCCGGCGGCCACCACTACAACGATTCCCGCCTTCCAGGCCGACTCGACGGCCTGGCACAGGGGATCCTGCGTGTAACTGACCGCAATGCCCCGGCCGAGTGACAGATTGATGACGCGAATGTTGTAGGTGCTCTGCAGGGCAATGGCCTGCTGAATGGCTGCGATCACTGTGCTGTCCGTGCCGGCGCCGTTCATATCAAGAGCGCGAAGATCGATCAGATTGACTCCCGGAGCCACGCCTTCATACTGTCCACCGGAAAGATAGCCATTGCCGCCGATGATGCCGGCGACGTGCGTGCCGTGACCGTACAAGTCGTACTTCGCGCCATTCGGACCGGTGGTCGCAGTTCCCGTGAAGTCCTGGTGATAAACCACGCGCGAAGCGGTTTCGTTGGAGTTCTTGAGATCGGCCAGGGTATCGTTGATGCCGCTGTCGATTACCGCCACGCCGATGCCCGCACCGGTGTAGCCGGCATTCCATGCGCTCCCGACGCCGGTCGCGGCATTGGTGAGATCGTCCGCCACATTCATCGGATGGTCGATGCTCACAGAGACAATTTCCGGATCGGCCTCGAGCAGTGGCAATGCGCGAACCGGAATAGTGAAGGATGCGCCTTTGATCATGTGCAGCTTGGCATGAAGTTGTCCGCCGCGCTGTTGCATGGTCGCATAGTGGGTCGACGTGGGGACGGCCTTGTACTGCACGATCACCCGCACCGTTTCCTTCGCCGAGGCTATGCCCTGATGTGCGCGCGCCAGAGTCGGAGTCAGATCGTCGGCGAACTTGCCGGAGCGACCTTGTCCCCACGCCGCCTGTGCGACGAGCAGCACCAGTAAGCAGCCCAAACGTTTTCCCCAGGCCGCACTGTGGCGTTCGCTGCGCCCCGGAGACTTAGGTTTCAATGTCTGCGACATAAAGTTTTCTCACCCTTCCCTAGTACAAACTTGTGCTTCGACTCGGATTAGTGAATGCACGGGAGGAGCCAAGTGAAGTCTCCGTAAGTGGCTGAGTATAAAGGGACTCTGCGATTCTTTATTGAGTGGTTCTGGGACAGTCTGTCCTGATCGCGAGGGCATGAGCCAGTTTGTCCCGGCTCTGCGAGGCGGATTACTTTAGATTCGAGGGGTTGGTTACCGCGAGATAGCGGTTGGCCGTTTATCGAGCCGTGGCGGCTTGGGATGCGCCCACTGGCTGCGCCTGTAGAATGCGCGGCAAAGCGGCCATCAGTTGCTGCGTATATAAATGCTGCGGGCTGGTGAATATTTGTGCGGTCGCGGCACATTCGACGATCTCGCCCTGATGAAGAATGGCAATGCGATCGCAAATCCCGGCCACGGAGGCGAGATCGTGCGAAATGTAGAGAATCGCCATTCCGATGGAACGGTTGAGCGTGCGAAACAGGGTGAGAATTTCGGATTGTGTAATCACATCGAGCGCGCTGGTCGCCTCATCTGCGATGAGCAGCAGTGGCCGGTGCAGGATGGCCATGGCGATCAATACGCGTTGCGCCTGGCCCACGCTCATTTGCGAAGGATATTTGCGCAGAAAATCGCTGTTCGCGGGCAGCGAAACACTCTGCAAAGAATTTCGGATAGCCTCTTCGCACTCGGCATTGGAACCGGTAGCATGGGCGCGCCAAGCTTCGTTGAGCTGGGTTCGAATCCGGAGCGCGGGGTTCAAGGAAGAGAGCGGGCTCTGCAGCACAAGCGAGATTGCGCGCCCGCGCAAACTGCGAAGCTCGCGCTCGGAAAGGCGCAGCAGGTCGCGGCCTTGAAGCTCGTCTTGAAATATTATGGCGCCTTCGGTTCGCGCCTTCTTCTTGTCCAGAAGACCGAGAATCGCCATTGCCAGCGTGCTCTTGCCCGAGCCGCTCTGGCCGACCAGGCCCAATACTTCGCCGCGTTGGATTTCGAGCTGCAGATTGCGTAAGACCCCCTTGCCGGAATAAGCGACCGAGAGGCGCGCGGACAGCAGAGCGGGAGTGGGGACCGCGGAGGACATCAATACCTCAATTCATTTCTGGATCCGACTGAAACCGAATCAATCCGTCAGGATCCAGGACTAACGCAATTACTGCGACACCGTGAGCCGCTCCGCATTCCAAAACGTCTGCGGCGATAAGATCACCGGAACGGCGCCATGTACTCGAGTTGAAACCGCCGAGAGCGCATTCTTGTTAATCAGGATAAATGAACGGCTCCTCTTCGACCGCTATCTCCTGCACTCGATCGAATGCCTCTTTGCGCTTCCGGGGTCGATCGCCGAAGCCTGCGCTCGCATTAAGCGGTCGATCTCCGCCTCCCACGCCGTTTCCGGTGCCTTCTGCTGCGGATTCCATTGGTGATTCTCTGCCGAACTCAGCCACACATTCATCTCGCTCGTTCGGATCGAGATCGACGTTCGTCAGCCCGAGAATGATCGCTTCGTAATCGAAGCTTTGCGTCATGCGCTCGATCAGGGAAGGGAAGTCGAGCGTGACCACATTTACGTGGATGCCGATCTTCTGCAGATCGTCCTGAATCAGGACCGCCATGCGCTCGCGAGATTTGTTGCCCGAATTGGTGATGATCGAAAACATCGACCGCATTTCCGGCCTGATCCTTGAGCGTGCCATTCTCCAGGCGAAAACCCGCTCCCTGCAAGGCCTTCAGCGCGGCGTCGGAATCGTAGGCCAGCGGCTTAAGTTTGCCGTTGAACCAGAATCTGTTTGAAGGCGAAATCGGTCCTGCAGCGGGCTGAGCGTGTCCGCGATAGACCATGCGGCTCAAATCCTCGCGATTGATCGCTTCGGAAATCGCTCGCCGAAAATCGGCGGAACGAAACCAGGCTTTTTTGTAATCGGGAATCGGCGCCCTGGCGACTTCGTTGAACCAAATCTGTTCGCTGTCCAGCGATGGTCCCGCATCGTGCACTACCTGCGGCGACGTGGACGCCAGCTTGTCGAAATACTCACTGTCGAGCGAGTTGATGAGATCGATTCGCCCGCGCTTGAAGCGCAGCATCTCGACATCGCGATTCGGCTGGATGTCCATCTGGATGGAATCGAGATACGGGAGTTTGCGTCCGCGTTCGTCCGTCTTCCAGTAGTTGGGATTTCGTTTCAGCAGTACCGATGCGCCCGGTTTGTAATCCGCAAGCATGAATGGCCCGAGCACCGCCAACTCACGCTTCGGGGAATGTTGCGAAAGAATTGCGACCTGGTCGAAAAGCCGGTCGAGCTCCGCCACTGGCGCGGGAAAAATAATAGAGATCTGAGTAGGAGAGATGACTTTTGTTTCCACGCCGCCGGTGCCGGAGCGAAATGCATCTCCTGTAGGCGAGTGCAGAGCCGGGTCCATCAATTGCTGAACCGTATAGGCAACGTCGGCCGCGGAAAACGGCGTGCCATCGGAAAACAAGACCCCGCTGCGCAGGCGGAAATTGATCTGACGCCCATCCTTCGATACTTTCCACGCGAGCGCCAATTCCGGTTCAAGTTCTTGCGTCTGGCGGTTAATGCGTACGAGCGCGCCGCCCGTAAGATAACGAATTGCGGCCGAAGCCTCATCTTCCACTTTAAGTGGATCAAACGTCTTCGGTTCCATGCGCAGGCAAAAACGAAGTTCGCCGCCGCTCTGTGCCAGGACATGAGTCGTGAAGAGGTTCAAAGCGATTACAGCGGCGGCTAGTGCTCTTGCGCAGGTTCTTTTCATTTCAACTTCCTTTAAAAAGCAATCTCTTCCTGCCTCGCGAGCAGGAGCTGAAACGACATCACGACCAGAACCAGCAGCACGAGAGACGCAAATTTCCACGGCTCCTCGCCATCGGAAACCAATCCTTCAACTTCCCGCAGCAAACTTCCCCACGAAGGCATCGGCTCGGACACTCCCAGGCCAAGAACACCCAGGTTGGCTTCGGTCAAAATGAAGACTGGAATCGAAATCCAGAACTGGGCAAAGAGAACCGGTTTCAAGTTGGGTAGCACGTGAATCCAAAACAGCCTGGCGCCGCGGACTCCGGAGGCTCGCGCCTGACGTACAAAATCAGACGAGCGCAACGAGCCTGCCGCAGTGCAAAGCACACGCGCCGCCGCGCTCCAACCCAGAAGCCCGAGCAGCAAAAATGTGACGACTACCGAAAACAGAGGCGACACATTCAGCGGCATCAATGCCCGCGCCGTGATTAACAGAAACAACCACGGCAACGACATAAACAAGTCGGTGACCGCCATCGCGCCTTTGGCCCAGATTCCGCCCAGATAGCCGGAAAGCCCGCCAATCAGAGCCGCCATCAGCGTCGAAAGCAACGCCGCTGCCGGCGCCAGGAACAGAGAAATCCGCGTTCCATATAGCACGCGCGCGAAGCGGTCGCGGCCAAGTTCGTCAGTGCCCAGCCAGTGTGCCCGCGAGGGTTCCGCGCTAATCGCCTCTCGATCCTGCTTTGCGTACCCAGTTGGAGCCAGCCAGTTCGCCGCCGCGGCTGCACACACCACGACCAACAGAAAGGCACACGCCGCCTTCTGCCAGAGATTCATGATTCCTGGCCCCGGATCATCTGACCGATTACATCGGCTCCGGAGTTTGCCAGCAAGGTTACGAGCGTCACGAGGATGGTGATGTTTACCAGCAGCGGCAAATCCCGCGCCAGGGCCGCTTGCCAGGCAAGCTGGCCGATGCCGGCCAGGCCACAGAGGGCTTCCACGGGAATGGCAGCTCCAATCGCCATACTGATGGAAACTCCGCCCAGGGCGAGCAATTGCGGCGCGATACCCGGCAGAACATGCCAGAACAGAATTCGAGCTTCGCCAAGGCCTTTGGCTCGAGCCATAACGATATGCGGCTGAGCGTACGACTTCGCCAGCAGATTCCTTGCATAGCGATAAACCCTCGGAAAAACCACAAGGCCGATTGCCAGCGAACCGGGCACATTCCACAGAACGGAAAGCAGGGCAAGAACGGCTGCGGGAAGGCACAACAGTGTTCCGCTGAGAAGCGTACCGGCCGCGTCGTAACCGGCAAGCCGCAAACGTGCCGCGCTCAGCGCGAGAGCCAAAGCCGCAGCCCAAGCCATCGCAAGACCAAATATCAGCAATCGGAGAGTGGTTGGCGCGCGCTCGCGCAATAGAGTTCGAACCGGCTGGCTAAGAGAGAGCGACGTCCCTAAATCGCCATGCACGAGGCGGTTCATGTATGACAGGTAAAATCTGAAAATGTTGCGATCCTGGCTGCGCGCGTCGCGCAAAGCCTGCACACTGGCTGCGCTCAAGTGCGGATCAAGCTCCTGCTCATCCACATCGAATCCGGGCGCCAGACGTACCAGAGTGGCTGAGAGTAAGCCTCCAAGCAGCACCGTTGTGACCAGCGCGAGAACGTGTCCGGCGACTTTGTTTCTGAGCATCTATTTCACCGCTGCGCCTTTTGCCAGCGCGTCCGTTTCAGCGTGATGAATTTGCTTGACCGCATACATGCGCCGGTCCGCCTCGCTCAGTAGCGATTCGACGTCATACCCATCCTCCGGACAAAAAGCGCTCCCCACGCTGAGCGTCGTCACATCGCGGCCGCAGACCTCGCGGCCAGCTTCGATGGCTGCCTGATTCAGCCGCTGCGCCTTCTCGATTGCATCTTCCGCAGTCAAGCCCGGCGCGGTAATCACGAACTCATCGCCGCCCATGCGGGCGACGTAGTCATAGCCGCGGCAGACTTCCTTTAGCCTCATGCTGAATTCGCGAAGAAGTTTGTCGCCTTCCAAATGGCCATAAGAATCGTTGACCCTCTTCAGTCCATCGATGTCGCATACCATCACAGCCAAGGAAGTCTTCATGCGGCGGCAACGCGACACTTCCTGCGCCAAATGCATGAAGAGCGAACGGGCGTTGGGCAGGCCGGTGAGAAAGTCTGTTGTGGCGGAGCTTTCGGCCTGCTGATACTTGAGGGCGTTCTCTACCGAAAGCGCAACTTTGGAGGCGACCGCCAGCAGAATTCTCAGATCGTCAGGAGTGAATGCGTCGAGGTTTGAGTGGTACATGGCCAGCACACCGACCACGCCATTCAATCCCTGCAGCGGAACAGCCAGCGCAGAAGCCATGGGCGTAGATTTCGCATCCGACGAAAAACCCGCTTCCACCTGTGGATTGCCGTTCAGGATCGGCTTGCCAGTTTCGGCGACCCAGCCGCACAAGCCCTCCCCAACGCGAATTTTCAACGACGATAAGAGCCGGAAGTTTTCTCCACTGGCTAGTTCCGGCAATAACCAGCCATTGCGATTTACGAAGACGGCGATCGAATCGTAATGAATGAGCTTGCGTAGACGCATCGACAGAAGGGAAAGCGTCTCACTGAGGCTGAGAGAATTTCCCAAGTCCTGGCTCAGCTCGAACATGGCCTGCGCTTCCTGCCGTGCCGATGCAATCGATGAAAGGAAGTCAGTTTCCACCGGCGGAGTTTCGACGGAGCGTTCAAAGCCCGCGGCTGGAGCCTGTCCGCGCTCGACCCTCAGACCCCTCGAGAAACCCGAAGGAATAAAGCCGGCGTCGTTCGACTGCGCCTTGCGCTCGAGCTCGACGTAGCGGCGCTCGAGCAAATCCACGACTTTCGGGTCGAACCAGCTGCCCGATTTTTCCCGCACCGTTGCCATGGCCTGGTCGAGCGGGATTGCGGGACGATATTGCCGGTCCGAAGCGAGAGCGTCCAGGCAATCAACAGCGGATAAAATCCGGGCTCCGATGGGAATTTCTTCCTTTGTCAGTCCAGCGGGATATCCGGAGCCATCCCAGCGTTCGTGATGCGAACGCACGATGGGCGCAACGGGATAAGGGAATGCGACACGCTCCAGAATTTCCGCACCCACCAGCGGATGCACTTTCATCTTCTCGAATTCTTCGGGAGTGAGTTTGCCGGGTTTGTTGATGATGTGCTCCGGCACGGCCAGCTTGCCGATGTCATGCAAGAGCGCGGCTGCGCGCAAGGCTTCAATTTCTTCCGGCGGCAAGCCGAGCTCTTTGCCGATTTCCACGGCATAAGTCCGCACGCGCTGCAGATGCGTATGCGTCGTGTGGTCTTTGGCTTCGATCGCCAGCGCGAGCGCCTCGATGGTGCGCATGTTGAGCGATGCGATCTCCTCCACATGCCGCTTTTCGATTTCGACGCGGTCTTTTTCCGCTTCCAGCCGCGCCAGATAGAGCCGGTATGAGCGATAGACCCAGTAAATCAGCGGCAGCACCAACAGGGAAGTCTGCCATCCGGCACGCCGGTTGATTACCCCGACAAGGCCTACCGCCGCTGCTCCCACCATGTAGTAGGGGAAAGACCAGAAGTAGCACTCCGTCCAGATCTTGCGGACCGGCTTGTGCTCGGTGAACGAGATCACAACGGAGATGGGAAGCGTATTGGCTAGGAAAAAGACCAGCGCCGCCACCATCAGAATCACAGGTCTGGCTGCGACCCTGGTATCGAACCAGTGATAGCTCTCGTAGCACAGTGCGCTGGCATTCGCCATCATTCCAAGGACGTTGAAGACTACTTTCACCGGATCCAGCTTTTTGCGCGCCTGCCACACGCTCTGTACCAACGTTGCCGTGCATCCGATGACCAATGTTTCCGGCAGGCTGAGCTCCACAGCTCCAAGGAGAATGAAAAGGAAATTCACTGACATCGTGCCATCGATGCCGGGCAACTGGACCTTTAATCCCGAGGCCAGGACAGCTACTCCGAGATAGCAGAGAAAGCGCAGGAAGTCGGCCGACTGCCAATGCGCGAGGGAAAAACAAAGAATCAGCAGGCCAAACGAAGCGGTGATCGCGACAAATAGTTTGGTCTGAAGCGACATAGAGTCGTTACTGCAATTGCAGGGGATTAAGCAGACCGCTACCAGCGCAGAAAAAGCGGCTTCCACGCTGAGTTTGTTTAACAGCGGTTAAGAAATCCTACTGTTTGTCGCCAGCCTTTCAGTAGCTTACGGTCGTAACCGCGGAAGACTCTCTTCGGAGTTTTGATGATTGACTTGATCTCACTTTGATGCCTCCATTCCATGGCCTTTGGACCCGACCGATTACCTTGGTTACCCTCCGATTGCGTCGAGCGCGCTGGCAGAGATCACGGCCATGTAAAGATCGAGTCCAAAGGCAGAAATGTCTACGCTGGACTTCAATCCGCAGCCACAGGGTACGTCCGGCCAGGGCAAGGCTGGTTCGGCTCCAACGGCGCTCCCCGTCGTGTTGGCAGATCTTGAGGGAAAAATTAGTGGCTGTAGCGATGGAGCTCTGGCTTTATTCGGGTATACATCCGGCGAAATTCTCGGCCACACGCTGGAATCGCTTCTGTTTTTTAAGAAGAGTTCCTGCGATACCAACCCGCACGTGCTAAGAAGCACTCTCCTGCGTGATGGCCAGTACCGGTCGCGCTGCCAGTATCAAACGAAGGGTGGCGGGGTCGGCTCTGCCGAATTGTCAATTACATTGCTTCGCGATGGACGCTCGGTGGCCACGTCGATGGTGGCCACGTTCAGCCAGGTTGCCGAGGTAGTGAGGGCTGCCGCGGGTTCGGATGGCGATTCAGCCGAAAATTCGCGTAAAGAGGCCGCCGACGATTCAAACCAAACCGTTTCCCGAGATGTCGATGGTTCCTCTTTCGTCGTATCCAGCCCGATCATGCATCGCTTTATGCGCATGGTCGATCGTGTTGCTCAACATACGGAAACCGTTCTGATCACCGGCGAAACAGGCACGGGCAAGGAGTTGGTCGCCCGCACCATACATCAATCCTCCAGCCGCCGCGGCCGTCCGTGGGTCGATATCAACTGCGCCGCGTTGCCAGAGAATCTGGTGGAGAGTGAATTATTCGGCTATGAAAAGGGCGCGTTTACAGGTGCGGACACATCCAAGCCGGGCCTGTTTGAGCTCGCCGAGCGCGGTACGCTCTTCCTCGATGAAATTGGAGAGCTGCAGCTGCACACTCAAGTCAAGCTTTTGCGCGTGCTCGATGGATATCCTTTTTATCGTCTCGGCGGGCATCGCAAAATTAAAACAGACGTCCGTATCGTTGCCGCCACCAATCAGGATTTAGACGCTGCCGTGACCGCGGGCCGGTTCCGGGAAGATCTTTTTCATCGTCTGGGCCAGTTTCAGCTTCGCGTGCCACCGCTGCGAGAGAGGCCGGAAGATATCATTGCTCTGGCGGAGCATTTTCTTGGTCTCAAAGCTCCGCAAACTTCGTTGGCCCCTGCGGCGGTTTCCGCGCTGCTGGCCCATTCCTGGCCCGGCAATGTGCGTGAATTGCGGAATCTGGTGGCAAGAGTTGCAGTGCAATCGAGTGGCCCGGAAATTCAGGCATCTCAAATTTCCGCCGCGATGAGCGGCAATCCGGCGACCATGCGCCAAACCGCCTCTGTACCAGTCGGTAATCTCGACAGCATGGAGGAGCAGATGATCATTCGCGCCCTCGAGCGAAGCGGCGGCCATCGCGGGCAGGCGGCCGATCAGTTGGGGATTTCCCGCCGCACGCTCAGCCGCAAACTAAAGGAATACAACATCAACGTCAGCTCCGGGGAAGGAAATGACGCGCTGGGAAGCATCAGCCTCGAGCAGCAGAAGTTTTTCCGCGCGCGCATTCAACTGACAGTTACGTTGAAAAACCAGCGCGGCGACGAACTAACCGTACAAGGCGTGAACCTGAGCACCGGCGGGATGGGGCTGGATGGCGTCAAAGAGCCCATGCGGTTCGCCGGGTTGCTCGACGTCAGTTTCGCGCTTCCTGATACAGAAACAATCTTTAAAGCAAAAGCCCGGATTGTTTGGATGGGAGACGAGGGCCGCGTCGGCCTGCGTTTCGCCGTGATCGATCCCGCACTCTTCGAGCAACTACAGCACTGGACTAACAAGAAAATGAAGGACGAAGGTTGGGACCTACCCGCCTGATCTTCGTTGCGAGACTCCAACCGGTCTAGTGCACTGGCGCGGGCTGCGGATTCGGCGGAGCCTGCGTCGTTGGACTCGTGAAATTCACCTTCGGAACTTCCCGTGATCCGGGAGTCGCCTCGAAGTAAGCCTCGTTCGGCTTGAATCCCGCAAATCCCGCAAAGAAGCTGTTTGGAAACTGCTGCACGTAGGTGTTGTAATCGCGCAGCGTATCGTTGTAGCGCTTGCGCTCGACCGCGATGCGATTTTCCGTGCCCGCCAGTTCATCCTGAAGGCGCAGAAAATTCTCGTTCGACTTTAACTGCGGATAGTTTTCAACGATGAGCAGAAGCCGGCCTAAGGCTCCATCGAGCTGATTGTTGGCGGCAATCTTGTCCTGCGGAGAACCGGCGGAAAGCAGCGCGGAGCGCGCTTTTGCAATATCTCCGAAAACGGTCTGCTCCTGCTGAGCGTAGCCTTTCACGGTTTCGACGAGATTGGGAATCAAATCGGCGCGCCGCTGCAGCACAATATCCACCTGCGACCAGGCCGCTTTCACGGCTTCGTTCTTGCTTACCAGCGTATTCTTCACGCTCACGTACTGGCCGAAGCTCATTAACACAATCAGCAAAATAATTCCGATGACAACCAGAACTGCAATCAGTCCCTTGTTCATAATGTTCTCCTTGCGACTCCGCTGATTCTACGAAGGTCCTGCAACGCCCGAGTCCAGCATTTTATCAACAGCATTGGTTACATGCTCTACGGCGGCGAGATAACGCGAGAAAACGTCGTTAACATCGAGTTGCTTCGATTTCACGCGATCCTCGCGCACGTCGAGCACATGCAAAAATCCAGAAGGGTCGAAACCGAGTTTCTCAGCCAGTCGTTTCACTGTTTCGCGTTTCGAGGGAGGCGCTGCTTGCCCCAAAACAGCCAGAGCGTGGCGGAAGAGAGTGACGAAAGATGAGATCGACTGCGTCAATGTCTGCCACATAAGGCTGTCTTTTCCGGCGCCGAGCAGCAGATGCCGCCGCAGCAAGGCCAGCTTTTCCCGCAGCTCATATTCCACTTGGACGCGGCGCAAATTGGTCGGAATCATGAGCCCTTGCAGAACATCTTGCCCAAACAGAACTCGATGATGTTGCTTCATGTCCAGCAATTCGATCGAGAAGACGTCCGCGGAGCGTTCCACTTCTTCGCGCGTCGTAAAGAGAGGAGGCGTCTGCTTTTGCTTGTCCCACCATTTCACGACCGGTGCAATGCTTTGCAGCGCAGCGAACGAGCCGTCGCGTAACACGCAGAACAAATTCAGGTCGGAATACTCGGGATGGAAGTCGTTCGCGGCGGCGGACCCGTATAGAATCACGCTGACCAGGTTATCCTTGGCCGCCTCGCGAATTTTCGCTACAAACTCCTGCGCCTTCTTTGATGCACGTGTTTCTTCCAAATCAGGATCCATAATTCCTCGCAAATTACCAACTGCTGCTTGCTCCGCCACCGCCGGAACTGCCTCCGCCAAATCCCCCGAACCCGCCTCCACCAAATCCGCCGCCGCCACCAAACCCGCCGCCACCAAAGCCTCCACCTCTACCGCCTCCGCCAAAGATTTGCGAAAACACCAGCCAAAACAGCAAGCTTCGCAGCGGCGTGACTAATACAATCACGATGATGATTACGAGCAGAACAATTCCGCCGAGCGACATTCCTCCATTGGGCTGCTCCTGAACCGGCGCTGTAGGCGCTTCATCGTTCGTGAGTTGAATGCCGGCATCTTGCGCGATCACATCCGCGACTCGTACCGTGACAAGGGCCAGGGCTTTGCTGTAATCGCCGCCGCGCATGAGAGGGATCGCTTCGCGCTGGAAGCTGCCGACCTTGCCATCCGGCAGAATCGGCTCAAGGCCGTAACCCACCTCGATTCGAGCGCGATGGTCGTCGATGGCGTAGAGAATCAGCACTCCGCGGTCGGTCGCCTTGCTGCCGACTCCCCATTTTTGAAAAAGATTGTTCGCGTAACTCTCGATATCGGACCCATCGAGCGTATGGATGGTTACAACCGCAATCTGTGCGTGAGCCTTTTGGTCGATCTGCCGGCACAGGTCATCCATTTGCGCGATTGAGGTCGGGCTAAGAACGTGGGCAAAGTCGTTGACGTAGCCAGAGGCCTTGAGTTGTGAGATGGGTTCGGCAAGAGCTGCCAGCGACAAAACCAAGAAAACGGCAGCGGCGAACCATCGGGTTATGCGCAGGTTCATCGGAAGCAAGATTGTACAGGACCAGGAGAGAAGAGGAAGAAAAGGAGTGTCAGTGGAAGACGCCAATCGCGCGGAGTTTATCCGCACGATTGGCAACGAGGAGGCTAGCGATTCACCTTCAGAAGAAGCATGGTGCCGCTCTCAATCTTCACGTTATTCTTGTCGGAGGTCAGCAGAGAACCCTGGCTCGGATTCGGCGCTGCGGAATCGAGCGTGAGATTCGAGATTCCAATCACTCCCTGAGTATTGGCGGTAATCGGCGGTCGCGATGAGGTGCTCGCTGGCGAATTGCCCGGAACCTCGGGGGTGCTGGATGGCGATGGAGCGGGGCTTGGGTTTGAGCCGCCCATTCCAGGCCGCGCGGCGCCAGTGTTGGGAGTGGGGCCGGGCATTTCCGCGCCGCCCGCCGTGCTGTTCTGATTTTCCTGAGAATTATTATTTTGCGGTCCGATGACCGCCTGAATCGACATCGGCATCTGCACGGTAGTTCCATCCTTCATTACCGCGCGATCGAACGCGATTGCAACCTCCGACTCTTTTTGTTCCTTGTTCCGCGCCTGCGCTTCGGTCACGCGGCCCATCATCTTGGTATCTTTCGCAACTATCACTTCGCCGCTGTTGCTCTTTAAATCCTGCGTGACCTTGGTCACAACCTCGTCTCCCACCTTGACCTTCTTCGCATCCAGCGTTTTGGTCAAGGAAACCGGAATCACACTGCCGGGGGCGATGCGGGCCGCCGGTCCGGAGTGCACGGAAACAGTGCTGCCGGGTGAATTCGGGGGCATTGCGGGTGTGCCCTGAGCTGTCGGCATCTGCTGTCCTTGCGATTGCGCGACGGCGCGTGGTTGGGTCGAAGATGGCGTGCTGTTGCTCTGTGCCGATGCCACGCCTGCGGCCAGAGCGAAAGAAACAATTCCGATAAGGATTCGTTGCATAAACCACCTCCATTGAACTTGATGCTTATCCACCGAAGGCGCGCGCAGTGCTCGAAGGTGTGATGCGCTTTGCCGGGCAATAGTCGACTGAAAACTGCCAATCGCGTAGACCGGACTCGAGCTCCAACGCCAACCGAAATCAAGAAACAAGCATCGAAACTTCGATGAAACGGATCCGCCTTCAGTTCGTGCTCTGCGTCGCGATCGCTTCGAGCTTCATTCTGCTCACAGCTTGCACCACCAAAGACAATCCCGATGAAATCCGCCGGCAGACGGCCCAAGCCACGGAAACCATGCGCCGCGATACGAAAGCCGTGGTGGATGGCGTGAAGGAGGGCCTGGGCCACGGAAACAACGCGATCAACATCAATAAAGCTTCGCGCGAAGACCTGCTAAGCCTGCCGGGATTATCCGAGCGCGAAGCGGACCGCATCATCGCGGAGCGCCCTTTCGACGATGCACACGACCTGGTGAAGCGCCGCATCGTCTCCGAGGCGGAGTACAGCCGAATCCAGGACCGCATCATCGCCGGCCGGTAAGCGCATTTTGTAACCGCGTCCAGCCCCGTGCGATAATTTCATAGATGGCTTCCGTGCACGAACCCCATCCCTTCCAGACAGACGATCCACGTCTGCAGCCGATCTATTCCAAGGTGTGCGCGGGCGAACGGCTCAGCTTCGACGACGCGCTCACTCTTTATCGCACTGGCGACATCCTCGCCGTGGGCTGGATGGCCAATTACGTTCGCGAGGGCATGCATGGCGACAAGACTTATTTCAATGTCAACCGCCACATCAACCCCACGAATGTTTGTGTCGCAGCCTGCCGCCTCTGCGCCTTCGGACGCAAGAAAGCTTCCCCCGGCGCTTATACCATGGCGCTGGAAGAGGCCTTTGAAACAGCAGCTTCAGGATACAGCGAGGCGGTCACGGAGTTTCACATCGTGGGCGGATTGCATCCCGATCTGCCGTTTGAATATTTCCTCGATCTTTGCTCTGGCCTGAAGCAGAGGTTCCCGCAGGTGCACCTCAAGGCGTTCACCATGGTGGAAGTTGCGTATCTGGCCAGGCGTGCGCAGCTTTCGATTCGCGAAACGCTGGAGAGGCTAAAAGCTTCCGGCGTAGATTCGCTACCAGGCGGCGGCGCGGAAATCTTCGCCGACCGGGTGCGGCACATTATTTGCGATCATAAAATCGATGGCGGCGAGTGGCTGGAAACCGCCCGAATCGCTCATCAGATCGGGCTGAAGTCGAACGCTACCATGCTCTACGGCCATATTGAAAGTGATGAAGACCGCGTGGATCACCTGATGAAGCTGCGCGCTCTTCAGGATGAAACCGGCGGCTTTCAAACCTTCATTCCTCTGGCGTTCCATCCTGATAACACCCCGCTACAGCATTTGCCGAAAACGACCGGCATGCTCGATATCAAGCAGATCGCAGTTAGCCGGCTGGTGCTCGATAATTTTCCGCACATCAAGAGCTACTGGCAAATGATGACGGCGAAGATTGCGCAGATTTCACTACGCTTCGGCGCGGACGACATGGATGGAACGGTGATTGAAGAAAAGATCTATCACGACGCCGGAGCTACCACACCCCAAGGCATGAGGCGCCAGGAATTGGAGCGGCTGATTCGCGCCGCCGGACGCGAACCAATCGAGCGGGACACGCTCTACCGGCCAGTCACGCGCACAGAAACCTCTGTCACCGTAGCAGTGTAGGCCGGCCTTCAACTCCCTGGTGCGACGGTCTGGCCTAAGAAACCTAATTGAAAAACTCACTCATCTCCGGCGCGCTGGCCGCGGCTCCCGGCAGATCGGTGACGCCCAATCCTTCCAACATCAATCGCAACGTGCTCTCGTGCTGGTAGAGGGTTGTGGATTGGTATCCCGCTTTCGCCATCGGACTCACAAACACGGCAGGTACATGACCGCCGCCATTGGTCGTGTCGGTGTCTTCCGACTCATCGAAGACGACGATCAGAAGCGAATTCTGAAATGCGGAGCTTGCGAGCAGAGGAGCGATGTTCGTGGCTAGCCACTGATCCGCGGTAGAAAGCTTCTGCGTATCCGTGCACGTACTCATCCCAGCCGGGCAGTTATGTGCGTCATCGTTCACGTTGGGAACAATGAATGCGTAATCGGGCAGGGTGCTGTTCGCCATGTCGGTGGCGAGCTGAGTGAATGGCACTATGTTCGCCGCCTGGTTCGGGCTCTGTTGCACGTCCGACAGATACACGAATGGATCATGATGTTGCACATAGGCGCCCGAATCCGTGCCCAGATAGCCAGCCGACGGCAGCGACTCGGCGTAACACTTCCAGGTTTTGCCCGCCGCCGTCAGGGCGCGCACAACATTGTCCTGTGTAACCACGCCGTTGTAGAAATCTCCTTCCGTACCCGTAATCGACGTTCCCGCGCCCACCGTCAACATGAAGTAATTCGGCAGAGAAGGGTGCGCGTCGGCATAGTACTGCGTCGCCAAGGCATTCGCGGAAGCGAGTCCGTTCAGGTAAGGCATATTCGTGTTTCCGATCACGTCAGAGAAACTGTGATTTTCTTCGATCACCAGAAACACGTGGGCAAAGTGCGGAACACTGTTTCCGCCGCCACTCCCGCTGCCACCACCGCCGCCACCAGTTCCACCGCCGCCCCCGCCGCCACTACCTCCGGTTCCACCCCCACTCCCCCCGCCGCTTCCGCCGCCTCCACCAGTATTGACGCCGGTACTACTGCTGCTTCCGCCGCCACATGTGCATTGAAGAAGAGCAAGAACGATAATCAGGAAGGCCCCCACGAGACGAGATTGGCTCATGACCGGACCTCAAGCGGCAGTTGCATAGACGCGGGAAAACTACACAAAACAGGGCAGGGATTGGATGGAAAACAGGAGATCGAAGGTTGCTGGAGAAGAAAGACCAGAATTCCGCGGGACGAACCGCCAAAAAGCAGAAATTTAACGGAAGCCTTATATTCTGCCAATGTCCATCGCCGGAGGCATATTCGCTCGCCTCCGGCTGGAACTCTAAACGCCTATAGCTTCTCGAAAAAGTCACATGCCGAGCAGGAAATGTAAATTCCCCCCGGAACGCCGCGCTCACGATCTTTCATCCTTTTCACGATGCGCGTCTCCTTGCCACACTTCGGGCAAGCCGTGCTCTTGCTGGTGTCCATCACCTTCTTGCGGTCTGCTGTCTTAGCGATCTTGGCGCCTACGGCCATGGTTCGTTTCTCCTAATTTTTATCGAAAGTTCGCGCAGCACACGCTTAGTCCGTACCAAGGTTGCGGATGAGATCAAAGTTAAAACTAAGAACCGCGAGGAAGACGTCCTGGGAGATCCGCGGGCTGCGTCGTTTCCGTCGTCACCCATTCTACACGGTGGCGCACAATGGCGCTTTCCGCGGCCACGTAATATCGTCATCATAGTCTCCGAGCTTGCACGTTAAAGCTCAGATAAGTCGTGTGCAGCGTAGAGCGCCTGTGAGCGAGGCGCTCTCGCTGTGCGCTATGACTCGCACCCAACCAAAATCTCCTGGCTCCGTTTGACCCCGCTCCCTCGCGCCTGCTACGTTCTTATGTTTTGCTTAATTCGAGGGAATTTCCATGTCTGCCATCAAATTTCGCGGCGTCGATTTCATTCAATTCGATTCGTTGCTTACG
The DNA here is from genome assembly GCA_963734675.1 of uncultured Acidobacteriaceae bacterium. Classification (GTDB taxonomy): domain Bacteria; phylum Acidobacteriota; class Terriglobia; order Terriglobales; family Acidobacteriaceae; genus Sulfotelmatobacter. The sequence goes on along the minus strand of CAVTHZ010000008.1, from coordinate 50,487 downwards.
GAAGAAGAACGCCTGGTTCGCGACACCACGCGGCAATTTATCGAAGATAATCTCATTCCCATCATCGAAGAATGTAACCGCGCCGGGCGCTTTCCGCGTGAACTGGTCAAGCCCATGGCTGATCTCGGCTTTTTCGGCGCGTCTATCAAAGGCTATGGCTGTGCCGGCATGGGCAATGTGGAATACGGCTTGATGACTCAGGAACTGGAGCGCGGAGATAGCGGCGTGCGCAGCTTCGTTAGCGTCCAGTCTGGTCTCTGCATGTACCCGATTTACGAATTCGGCAGCGAAGAGCAAAAACAAACATGGCTGCCGCCCATGCAAAAAGGCGAAAAACTCGGCTGCTTTGGGCTTACCGAACCGGGCTTCGGATCGAATCCCGGGGGCATGCTTACCCGGGCAAAAAAAGCCGGCAAAGAATATGTGCTTAACGGCGAAAAAATGTGGATCACGTCGGGCAGCATTGCCGATGTCGCGATCATCTGGGCCAAGGTAGAAAACGAAAACAATAAAGTTCGAGGCTTCCTGGTCGAAACCGACCGCCCCGGCTTCAGTGCCGATGACGTTCATGGCAAATGGTCGCTGCGCGCGTCGGTTACATCCGGCTTGTCGTTGCAGGACGTTCACATCCCCGAATCGAATCTCCTTCCAAAAAGCGATGGCCTGAAGTCGCCGCTGATGTGCCTGAATCAAGCCCGCTATGGCATCGCATGGGGAGCCATCGGCGCGGCCATGTCCTGCTACGACACCGCGCTGCAATATTCGCTGTTGCGCAAGCAGTGGCGCGATCAGCCTATTGCCTCTCACCAACTTGTGCAAGATAAGCTCACCTGGATGATCAGCGAGATCACCAAGGCGCAGTTGCTCGTCCTGCAAGTAGGACGGCTAAAAGATGCGGGCAAAGTCGAGCATCAACACATCTCGATGGCGAAGCGCAACAACGTTTGGATGGCCCTCGAATGCGCTCGGCTCTCGCGCGACATCCTCGGCGCTAACGGCGTTGCTGACGATTACCCCATCATGCGCCACATGATGAACCTGGAATCGGTGAAGACCTACGAAGGCACGCACGATGTGCACTCGCTGATCATCGGGCAGAGCGTGACCGGGATTGACGCGTTCTAGGGTACTCTTGGAACTTGTGCAGTCTGAACGATAACCACCCCCCCAACCCTGCAGGATCATGGGTACTGACTGTATTATCGTGCCCTGCTGCAGCCAGTAGTTTTACATTATGCCATCTACATGCCATACTGAGATTGGGAAATGGAGTGGAGGCGACACAGTGAAGCCGATCTGGAAACAGCCGTACAGAGAGGGCAGCGAGTTGTGGCTTGGGGTGCCAAGTTGGGACGCGGACAACAAGGAGGGCAAGCTCTCGATCAAGTATGCGTACAGAAAGGACGGCAGGATACCACGGACAGCTCCTGAGGTTCCAGAGGAAGTCGTTGTCGAAATGGTTATGATGTTGGGCGAGCATCGTCGCCTCAGCCCCGAAGATCGAGAGCGGCTCGAAAGAATGATCTCGGGTATTGGCGGGTTTAGACGACAGCTCGATGCAAATGAAGCGAAGCGACTTGCCAGTTATGGCGCGGGGCTGCTGAAAAGGTTCCACCAGGAGTACGAGAAAGATCCCACGCACAGGGACACCGAATACGCACGTGGCAAGGTGACTGGCTACCGTCACCTTCTCGACTTCATGTACGGGCAACGCCAAACGGAGATGATCGTCGATGCGGCCAGCCGCGAGGCAGGGTACACCGTTCCTCACGCAGGACCGATGACCGAGGATGGAGAGGGTTACTACGGCATCGATTCGGGGGCGCATATGGTCATCGGCAAGTTGCCGGAAACGAAAAGTTGAACCACTGCGGAGTTGTACTCCGCTGCGTCTGAGACCGATCTCACTACTTAGGGCCCTGAGCCAGACTACCGGTTCGCGCTCTCTCGCTTAAGGCGGCGGTGCCGTGAAAAAAAGAGACGACGATCTGAAGGACGTAATCCGAGAAGAGAGCAGCCGAGGCAGAAAGCGGCCGATCGACATGGACGCGATCAGGGATCACGAAGGGCGGCGGAACGAGGTGGTCGAAATATTTCGCAAAGGAACACGGCAGGAGTTGCAGGCACTTCTCAAGAGGTGGGGTTACTCGAAAGAGCGGATCGACCTCATCCTCGCAGAGTTCGACGCCGCACGCGGTCAGCAATCTTCTTAGTCTCGGCGTCGGCCCGGGCACGATCCTCGGGTGTCATCTTATCGGCGCGTTCGTTGATCTCAGCTGCTATGCGCTCGGCCAATTCCTCCAACCGATCTTCCTTCGGGCGCTTTAGTTTGGCAACGGCCATCGAATTCCCTTGTCTGGCAGTGATTCTATCACTCCCATTGTCGCTGGCAGATTAAGATGATGCAAGAGTGACTTTGGTACTCTTACGCCGTCGGCTTATCCTTCGGTGGTTCCACCGCAGTAAACTCCTCCGCAAATCTCCGCGCATAATTTTCGAGCAGCGACGGAATCCGCCGCGGCTCTTTTGATCGCAACACAAGCCCCGCGTGATGATGCTTCTTGATCCGCAAACAAATTTCCGGATCGTTATATGCCGAAGTATCCGGCTCCTCCTGCCGGGCCAGAGAAAGAATCACTCCCGCGTAATCTTCGCGTACAGGTGGCAGCCTGTAAGTCCCATCGCCGCCTGCAACTTCAATCCGCGCCCACTCCCGCCATAAATTAACACCGGTCGCCGCCTCCACCATTTCATTGATGTAAGCCCCGCCCACGCGCGCCGCGCACTCGAGAAAATAAAATTCTCCGTCCTCATGAGCGCGAATAAATTCCGCATGAGAGACTCCGCGCAGTAATCCTAACGCCGCAATCAACTCACGGTTAATCTGCCGCAGCGCATCGTCTTCTTCACCCCCACGCGGCACGGTGAACGAAGTAAAAACGCCGCCGGCATGAGCCACATTCATGGGCGGCTTGCCGTACTTGCTGACGTTCGCAAAGACCAATTCATTTTCGGAGACGACCGAGTCCACGTGAAACACATCGCCCGGTACAAATTTCTCCAACAAGAATCCGGATTGCTTATCGCCCAACTGCTCGAGAATCGGCCAAAGCTCCTCCGCGGCCTGAATCTTTTTGATGCCAATTGCCGAGGCTTCCTGCCGCGGCTTCAGCACCCAGGGCCCGGGTACGTGATCCAGGTAGTAGCGAATGTCTTCGTGATTCACTACCGGCACAAAATCCGGCACGCGCACACCGCGATCCAGAGCCCGCATCCGCATTGCCAGCTTGTCGCGAAAATACCGCATCGTTGTCAGGCCCATGCCTGGAACGCGGAGATGCTCGCGCAGTGTCGAGGCCGTCTCCATATCGAACTCATCGAGCGCCACGATGCGGTTGATTTTTTCCGTGCGAGCCAGGTGTGTTACTGCCTTGACAACATCATCCAGAGGAAGTTCCGCAGGAAGATAGAATGTTCCGTCCAAACTCTCGCGCGGCCAGTCCGCGTCGCGCAGCTTCTCCGCCGTTAGCAGAAGCACGCGGCATCCGCTACGCTTGCACTCGCGCATGAACTCCTGCCCTTTTTCGTAAGTCGTGATGCACAGAAAAGTAAGCGAAGATCGCGCTGTCATGGGTCTCCGGTCATGCCCTGCGGTCAGGGCAGAGAGAATATCACGCTTGGGCGCGGCGCGGCATCCGGTATTAGCCGTGCACGGTTTCCGTTCATTTTTCTCTTCGATTGCGCTATAGTCTCAACCCGGCACACTACTATTTTGTTGACCGGAGGTTCTCCCATGGCTACTCAAACTCGACCTGAAGGCAAAGCCCGCAGCTTCGGAGAAAACATTGAAAGCGATCTGGCATCGCGATTCCTGCGTGTGGTGGAAGTTGCGGCCATCGCCTCGGCCCGTACCATGGGCCAGGGGGAACGAAAGTTTTCCGACCAGGTAGCGACGGAAGCGATGCGCAAAACCATGGATTCAATTCCCATGCGCGGGACTATTGTGATCGGCGAGGGCGAACGCGATGAAGCGCCCATGCTCTATATTGGCGAAAAAGTTGGAGCTGAATTTACTGACGGGAGGGAAGTCCCCGAAGTCGATATCGCCGTCGATCCTCTGGAAGGCACTAATCTCTGCGCCACCGGGGCGCCTGGATCGATTACCGTTCTCGCAGCATCCGAGCGTGGCGGTCTGCTGAACGCGCCGGATTGTTACATGGATAAAATTGTTGTCGGTCCTTCCTGCAAGAACGCCGTCGAGTTGGACGCACCCGTTGCCGACAATCTGAAGAACATTGCAAAGAGACTCGATCGTGACGTCGAAGATCTGGTGATCATCGTCCTCGACCGTCCGCGCCATGAAAAGCTGATCGCCGATATTCGCGCCGCCGGCGCTCGCATTCGCCTCATCGGTGATGGCGATCTTTCAGCGGGCATCGCAGCCGCGGTCATTGGTACCGGCGTCCATGCCGTCATGGGCTCCGGAGGTGCGCCCGAGGGCGTAATCACCGCTGCTGCCATTCGCTGCCTCAATGGTTTTATGCTCGGCCGTCTCGTGGTCAAGCCCGACCAGGAAGAGCGCCTCCTGCGTATGGGCATCAAAGACAAGAAGAGAATTTATGAGGCCCAGGACCTAGCTCCGGGGAAGCAATTGATTTTCGCTGCCACAGGCGTTACCGACGGCGCGCTGCTCAAAGGCGTCCGTTTCTTCGGTGAAGGTACTCGCACGTCTTCCGTGATTCTCACGCAGCAAACCGGCAAAGTGCGATTTATCGAAAGCATTCACCTGGAGCGCGGACCGGATATAAAGGTGAGATTCGCGTAGACGTTCCAAAAATATGGTTTGCTAAAGTAATATCGAATCATCTAGACTCATCATCTGGATGGTTAGTATGAAAACGGTAGGCTTATTTGAAGCCAAACAAAAGCTTTCGGAGCTGGTCGAGCGCGCCCGCGAGGGTGAACATATCGGCATCACCCGCCGCGGGAAACTCGCCGCTCTGATCGTCCCTGCAAAGCAGCAAAAAACACTGCAGGAGATTTGGGCCGATATGGACAAAATCCGAAAGCAGGTTGACCGTTCGAAATTCACCTCTCTGAAGGAGCTGATCGAAGAGGGAAGGCGTTGAATCAATTCGTGCTGGATGCATCCATCGGTTTGGCTTGGTTCCTCGATCGCCCGGTACCACGGTTAGCGCTGCATGCCTGGCATGCTTTGGAACAAAGCGCGTGCGCAATTGTTCCGCAACTTTGGCTGTTGGAAATGGCGAACGGTTTTGTCACAGCTGAGCGTCGGGGAGTGCTCTCGCGATCGAACATCGACCGCTGCTTCACAGAACTCGAACTACTCTTGACTACCTCGGTGGCTCTGGCGGACAGCGGGATCTCAATGCGACAAACATTTTCTGCCGCGTCCACTTTTCGGCTCACTGCATACGATGCGGCTTACCTCGAAATCGCCAGACGCGAGCAGTTGCCGCTTGCAACGCTCGATCGGGAGCTGATCCACGCGGCTAAGCAAGCGAGCGTGACGCTCTTTTCTTAATGCTCCTCTTGATGCTGCGCTAATTAGGACTCAGCTCTCGCACCGCTTCCGTGATCATTTCAATTCAGCCCAAATACTTTTTCCTCAAATCGTCAGGCACTTTCGGTTCCGGCGGAAAATCCTGCGAAAATCCTTTGAACAGGCTCACGGTTACCTCAGCCCGCAAGTTTCCGTCATGCACGCAAATCTTATGAGGATTGCCTTTCGAATAGCCTTCCCATAGAGAGACGCCGGCGTACGCGCCATCTTTCCGCAGAATGTAGTAGGTCATATCGACAAACTGCAGCTTGTTCATGTCGTTGTTGTAGTTGCGCACGATTCGCTTGAGCGTATCCATGCCGGCCTCATGCGGAGACATCCCGTGTCGCATGTTTTCTACGATCGTATGTGCTCCGGCGACTTTAATGTTTTCCTCGCCGCTCCCAGTCGCACCGGCAGAACCCACATCCTGATCGGTATAGCAGCCCGCGGCAATGATAGGAGAATCTCCAACCCGTCCAGCCAATTTGAAGCCAAGGCCGCTGGTGGTAGTGCAGCCCGAGATTTCGCCTTTGTCATTCAACGCAGAGCAGTGAATCGTCCCTGTCGGTGGAAACAAAACTTTATGCACTGCATCCGCCCGCAATTCGGGTGCAATGCCCAGTTCCGCGGCACGCGCTTCCAGATTCTGGATACGCTCCTGCCAGCCTCGCGCCTGCGGCTTTTCGGATGACTCCGGTCCCTGCCAGCCGGGATCGTCCAGGCCCGGCCCCCACCAATCGTTCGGAGTGTGAAATTCCTTCCACAGCAACCAGATCTTCCGGGAGTGATCGGTCAGCAGATTCTCGCGGGGGAACCCCACTGCAACCGCAAATTTCTCTGCGCCCTCCCCCACCAACATGACGTGACCGGTATGGTCCATTACTGCTTTCGACACCAGTGACACGTTCTTGATATTTCGTACTGCTCCGACCGATCCCGCGCGCCGGGTCGGGCCGTGCATGCAGCAGGCATCGAGTTCGACCACGCCGTCTTCATTGGGAATGCCTCCAAGGCCAACGCTGGTATCGTTGGGATCGTCCTCTGGACCCTGAACTACTTTGAGTGCGGCGTCGAGCGTGTCTCCGCCACTCTTCAAGAACGCGAACGCACTGTCTAAATATGCATATCCGTTGTGCGCGCAAATAATGATCGGACGCTTGTATGAGCCGGATTGCGCGTCGTGATTCTGTGCAGCGTCTGCGCTGGGTTCGGCCCCGAGGGCCGGCGTGCGCAGCCCGGCAGCCGCCGCTCCGAGCATGGAAGTTTTAACAAAATCGCGCCGTGAAAAAGACATGAGTCCTCCTCTATATCCAAATCCAAAAGCGCGAGGATATCACGAGCGGCCAATCGAAAGCATGATCGCGCCCCGCGGAAGGGCGTCCGGGTGGGGTGGCTTACATAATCATCTTCTGATCCGCCTTCGCAGGCCGCGCCCCAAATCCCTCCCGGCGCGGAGCCGGAGAACCTGGCCGCGCCTCGTCGATTGACCGCACATTCGCGTTCTGCTCGGAGCGGAAACGCAGCAGGGCGGCGATGTTGCCTACAGAGTCGAACTCAGCGCCTTCCTGAACATAGAATAGTTCAATTTCCTGGCGGATTATGCGAGGCAACAGCGCTTCGGCAACGTCCACAATCTCGCGAGTTTCGTGTCCACATACGGGGCAGTTGCTGACCAGGTGCGCGTCCAGATGCGCGCAATGCGGGCACTCGACCGCCTGGGCCAGGTAATGCTCGCCTACCAAAAGCGTCTGTACTTCGCCCAGCTCAAGCGATTGCAGGACGCGGCGCAAACCGGTGACGCCGCGGCCATTACCGCGGGCTTGCTCGATGGCTTCATGAACCAGCGTAGAAGAGCGGCGCCTTTGCCAATCAGCCAAAATCTGCTCTGCCTGCGAGCGTATGAGATCGTGGCTGGCATGAGCAACCTCGGCAGTGAAACGCCCGAGCAGCTTCTGCGCGACATCCGGGTGTAACACGGCCGCGAACTCCGGCCAATGGGTCTCGTGGCAGCCAGCAATCCATCCCCCGAGCATGTGCTGCTCGAAAGCCGTCTTTAACACTTCCGCAACATTTTTGAAGTGGTGATGAACTTCATCTATCACTCGCCGCTCGGCATGACCGCCATCGTAGCCGGCGAATCCGTCGCTGCGTCCCCGGCGCGAAAGAGGGTGGAAGAAATCCTCCCGCTCGGTAAGTTCGCCCAATCGCAGATCGAATAGGCGAGCGCGCCTGCGATCCAGAAGCACGACGCCAAGGGCGGGAAACGCCCCCAGAAGACGCGCCAATGGCTTCAGATGAAAACGCCGGTTGACCTTGACTTCGCTTGCGCTCAGTTGCGCGGGCAAATCATATTCCCGCCAGAAATTCCGTCCCGAGCAGGCGAATACCGCCTTGGCGTGCACTCCGTTGCTGCGCAATTCTTGCGAGAGCTCCAGAATTCGGTCCAGGTCGGCTCGCGCCAATTCGTAGTTTTCCTTAATCGTATTCGCTGCCTCTACTCTCCGTAATGCTTCACGTATCAAATCTTTCGTCAGGATTGCTTCTTCCTTGTGCGCTTTGTTGCGCGGAGCCGTCGGTTGAAAATAAAAACTGATCGCGCAATTCTCCGAATCCTCGAATTGCGCCAGTTCATGGATTTGTTCACGAGTGATCATTCGTGTCCAGTTCCTTTCGATTGAATTTTTCTACGCGATGCCGGTGGCCGCAAATTTCCCCTTAAATTGCCCTGCAAATTTGGGTGATTTGCGCAGGTGCTCGCGCGCAGCCGAGATGGAGTTCACGACACGGTCCGGCGGGACGCCGGTAATGGCAGAAATTTCATCGATACCGAAGCCCTCAATCGCGTGCAGGATGAACGCTTCGCGGTGATCCGCGCCTATATCGCGCAGGGCGGCGGCAATCAGGCGCACCATTTCGTCCGATCCTACAATTTCTTCCGGAGTGGCCACGCGGTCGTCGGCAATCACGGTTTCCGCAGTGATGGCCTCATCAGACTGATGAAACTGCAATTCCGGCTCGTCGCTCGCCTTAACATTCGGTTTGCGGGCTGACTCCTCCAGACGAATCGCCCGTCCATCCTCGCGACCGGAATTCGACATCTGGTCCAGCGCATCCAGAGCCAGACGATAAAGCCAGGCCTCCAAAGCCAGTTTTTCCGGTTTTTCCCGCGAGTCCCCCAAAGCGGCGGCGACGGTTTCGTCGATCACTTCATCTTTGCTGATCGAGTCCTCCAGAAGTTGGTCGGAAGTTTCGCGGAAAAAAATTTCTCGTTCCACAAAGCGCTCCAGGCGTGACAGATTTGCATTCACATAGGAACGCACATCCTCGGCCGAGATTGTCGGCGGAAATACCACGGCTACCGTGTCTTCGAAAGGCACGGTGGCTGGCCGCCTCGCCGATGTTACTTTCTGCCTGCGCGTCCATTTATGCGAGGAACGCAGGATCTCCTTATGTTTATTCAGTTGCTGCAGCAGGTCCTCGAACGCACTCTTTACTGCAGCTTCGGCGGTCGGCGCCTTCTCTTGCACCGCCATCTGTCCCGAAGGCAAGCGCAGGTTTAAAGACACACTAATCCCTTCTTTGGCAGAAATTTCCTCCACCATCCCCTTCAGGTGAATCAGTTCGGGGCGGAAAACCTGCAATCTCTTTCGCAGTTTCTCAATTTGATGGTGTATGTCTTTTTCTACGGCGGGAGTTTTATGAAGCCGGTAACTGATGTGGACGTTCATTAGCACCTCAAGCTTGCAAACGAAGGAGCGCAAACCAGTGCTTTCTAATTCGATTGTACACCCCACCAAAAAAGGCAAATCAAAAAATCAGTTCGAGGATTCACATTCATTCGCTTCTCTGGAACAGGAGGAACAAAACCAAACGATCAGCGCTAGACAATTCCCTGTGCTCCTCTGCGCACTCTGGGTTTAAGGCGTAAGAAGTTCCCGTCAACAATGATTTGCTGCAAACATCAGCAGCAGCTATATTCGTGCACGATGAAAACCTTGCCCATTTTTCTGCTTGCTGTTCTGACATTTGCCGCTCATGCTCAAACCTCTTCTTCCAAAGAAGTCGATGCGGTCTACCCGGAAGCTCGCGCGCTCTATCTCGACCTGCATGAAAATCCGGAGCTCTCTTCGCACGAAGTTCATACCGCCGCCAAACTCGCCGAGCGCCTGCACAAGGTCGGTTACGAGGTGACGGAACATGTCGGCGGCACAGGAATTGTAGCCATCCTGAAAAACGGCAGCGGGCCAACGGTTATGCTGCGGACTGAACTCGACGCGCTTCCGGTAGAAGAAAAAACCGGCTTGCCCTACGCGAGCAAAGTTCACGCCAAGGATGATGCCGGCCACGATGTCCCGGTGATGCACGCCTGCGGGCACGATCTGCACATGGCGGCGCTGATTGGAACGGCCACGATCATGGCGCACAGCAAAGACACCTGGCACGGCACGCTAATGCTGATTGGCCAGCCCGCCGAGGAAACCATCAGTGGAGCGAAAGCCATGCTTGCCGACGGCTTCTTGACACGATTTCCCAAGCCCGATGTTGCCGTGGCGTTACATGTAGGCAACACCTTGCCCGCAGGTGAAGTCGGTGTCGTGCCCGGAATATACAACACCAATGCCGATTCCATTCGCATCACGATCTATGGCAAAGGTGGACATGGGTCCGCCCCGCAGACAGCCATCGATCCAATCGTGATCGCAGCCAGAACGATTCTCGCTCTGCAAACGATCGCATCGCGTGAGGTGAAACCGGGACAACTGGTTGTAGTGACAGTCGGCTACGTTCACGCTGGTACAAAGAACAACATCATTCCCGATCAAGCTGAGCTCGGCCTCACCGTTCGCACCAACAAACCGGAAGTGCGCGAGCAAGTCCTGGCTGCCATCGATCGCATCGCGAAGGCCGAGGCCGAAGCCGCGGGTGCGCCACGATCACCGCTGATCGAGCACTACGAAGGAACCGATCTCGTCTACAACGACCCCGCCCTCGCAGAGAGATTACGGGGAGTTCTCGAGGCCTCGCTCGGCAAAGGGAATGTGGTGAGCCAGGAGCCGATCACCGCTTCGGAAGATTTTTCTTATTTCGTAGAGCAGGGGATTCCCGGCTTTTACTTCGAGCTAGGCGGAGCAGATCCGCAAAAGTTCGCGGAGGCAAAAGCAGCGGGAACACAACTGCCTTCGAATCATTCACCGCTTTTCGCGCCAGATGTGGATCCCGCGTTGCACACGGGGATTATGGCTGAAGTAGCGGTGTTGAGAAATTTGCTCAAGGGATCAGACCATGCAGCGAACCACTAGCGCGATTGAGGGGGAACTTTGCCAGCTTGACAGAGAGGGGATGGGAAGACTAGTCGCGCAGTACTTCCCAGTCCTCTGGATCGCAGGCAGGAGAAACGATATCCCCGAGAATCTTTATCGTTCCCTTCATTGATCCGAACCAGTCTGCCGTCAGCAGTTCAGGGCGGGACGGCACAATCTCAACGATCGGTTTTCCGAAACGCGTGATCTGAATGGGGTTCTTCGTCTTCTCGACTTCGAAGAGAAGACGGTGACACTTCGCCTTGAATTCAGATATGGTGACTTTTCTCATGTAGGAAATCAAATCATTGGTTCGCCTTTGAAGTCGACCCACGCGCCAACACTTCAGGCCATGATCTCTCGCAGAATCTCCCGCGCCGCCGCCGCCGGATCTTCCGCACCGGTAATCGGCCGACCGACCACGATGTGGCTCGCTCCAGCTGCAATCGCCTCCGCCGGAGTCACCACGCGCACCTGATCCGCATATCCCGATCCAGCAGGGCGCACGCCCGGAGTGACAATCGCGAACTCGCGGCCCAACTCTCGCCGTGCCGCTGAAGCCTCGCGCGCCGAAGTCACTATACCTGTGCACCCCGATTTCAAGGCCAGCGCAGCTAGCCGCAAAACCTCGTCGACCAGCGGCTCGTGAATGCCGATCTTCTCCAGGTCGTCCTCAGCCATGCTCGTAAGCACCGTCACCCCGAGTACGATCAGCGAAGGATTCACCGCTCGCGCCCCATCGGCCGCTGCCCGCAGCATTTTCTCGCTGCCCGAGGCGTGCACAGTCAACATGCTCACGCCAAGCCGCGCTGCCTCGGTCACAGCCGAAGCCACCGTATTCGGAATGTCATGATATTTGAGGTCGAGAAAGACCCGTCGGCCGGAAGCGACCAAATCCCGCACCACATGCGGACCTTCGGCGGTGTAAAGCTGCATCCCGACCTTATACGTCAGTGCGGAGTCGCCAACCGCCGTGACAATTTTCTGCGCAGCCGCAGCCGACGAAACGTCGAGGGCAACAATCAGTCTTTCTCGGGGGTCCTGAAATATTTGGGAGGGTCGATCGCTGCCAGGGATGAGTTTAGGCAGAATTTCCTGCATCCCCAGCAGTGTAAAACATTCAGCGAAGTTCGGCTATGGGATGGTTGTAAGCTACCGTCTCATAAGCCTCGCGATGTTGAGTGTGCGGCCTTATCAGATCCAACCGCACCCGTTGTAGGCCTTTGTGATCGAAATTCAGGGCGTGAGCGGCTCCATAGGATAAATCGATGATCCGGCCGGGCACAATCGGGCCCCGGTCGTTCACTTTCACCACCACCGCGCGTCCGTTATGCAGGTTGGTTACTTTAACGTAACTCCCCAGCGGAAGTGTGGGATGGGCGGCGGTCATGTCGTACATGTCATAATCTTCGCCGCTGGCAGTTGGCTTGCCGTCGAAATCCTCTCCGTACCATGAAGCTGTCCCAATTTGATACGGTTGCGCCTTACCGGAGTTGTGGATTTCGGATTTGATCGGTGCGGTATTGCTTGGGGCTGAACTGGCCTCCGAGCTGTTCGGACCCTGTGCCGCTCCAAGCCCGACGATCAATGCACCGATCATCAGTCCATGAGCTAAACATCTTCGCATTCGGTTCTCCTCGCATACTCAAAAAGTCGTCCTGGCGCGCTAGGTTGAATCGTTAACGGTTTGTAAATCGTAGAGGGCGGGGTGGGTATTGTCAATACGGAAGTCCGCTGTATATATTGATCGGATAGTAATTGATATCTTACGTAACTTATTGTCAAGTATAAGGAAATCAACTGATGTGACTGTGAGCAATAGACTTAGGTGTTTACCTGTAAATTAACAGCCAAAATCCAGCAGGGTACGAATTATTTTCAAAGTCAATAAACTCAATGGTTTGCAGACCATTGTCGATTAACTTGTTTATTCCCAGCCGATTAGGTACAAAATGAATTGTTCCCGGCATGGCACGAATGGCGGATGCGCCCCAAATCGTTCTTACTATCGCGGGTTTCGATCCCTCGTCCGGCGCGGGAGTAACCGCCGACATCAAGACGATCGCCGCTCACGGCTGTTACGGAGTCGCCTGTATTACGGCGATGACGGTTCAGTCGACTGCTGGGGTCCGCCGCGTGGAGTCGCTGGACCCATCATTAATTACCGACACCCTGCAGGAACTTGCGGCCGATATGCCGATCGCGGCGGTCCACATCGGCATGCTCGGGAACGGCAAAGTCGTCCGGGCCGTGGCTGATTTCCTGGGTAAACCAAAGTCAAAAACCAAAATCTCAAACATAGTCCTTGATCCCATTCTCAAATCTTCTTCTGGCGCGATTCTGTTGGACCCGTCCGGTACCAAGTCGCTCGTTGAATTCCTACTTCCGTTAGCCGACGTCATCACGCCGAATATCGACGAGGCGGCTGCGCTGACCGGGCTCAAGGTTACCAATCTCGAAGAGATCCGGGCCGCAGCCGGAAAATTGCACGAGATGGGCCTTGCCGCAGTCGTGGTTACTGGAGGTCATCTCGACAAGGCCATTGATTTATTGAGCTTTACGACAAAGAAAGGCGTCGAACAGGAGGTTTTCAAAGCTGAGCGCCAGCGATCAAATTCGACCCATGGAACCGGCTGCGCCTTCGCTACAGCCATCGCTTGCCACCTCGCACTCGACCGTGGGTTGCCCGAAGCAACGTTGCTGGCTAAGACATATGTTACGGCCGCCATTGCGGCAGGCCACTTTCTGGGAAACGGGATTGGTCCGGTAAACCATCTTTACCGCATGAACCAGCAGCGGCGTGCTGCGGCATCTACGGGTGAGAAGTGAGAACATGTGGAAAGAGAATGACTGGCCCTAGTCAGACGACTTCTTCAGTAGAATTCCGGCCACAAACGATGCCGTAGCCCCAAGCAGCCATTCGATACGCCAGAGCTGAATCGCCTGGAATTCACCCAGATTCGACGCTTTGAAGAACAGGCTCACGCAAATGGCACCGGCGACACAGCCCACTCCCACAATAAAGGCGATCAGCGATGCAGTCGGCAGCCCCACCCAGCGCTTTATTTCATGGAAATGCAGGTAGCGGAGCCAGGCGGGAAAGGGGACTCTTTCAAGGGTATCAGCCATCCGATCGGAGAGAGCTCGCGCCCACTCCACGCTCCGGTACCAAAAGGTATCGACGACAGATCCGGCCACGGGAGATGCTACTGCGGCGGCGGCGAATGGCCGGCGCAATCCGCAGGTGTGGCAGAACCGGGCGCCAATCATGAACTCGCTGTGACAAGCCCGGCAAGCCTCGGCCAGCTGCTGCGGCGCAGCCGAAGGTACACCGCCTTCCGGAGCAGGCTCCAGAACGCTCGGAGGTCGCCAGAATTCTTGTTGTGCGCCGGGAACTACGTCTGCCATAAACCAAAAAGCCCTGAAATTGATGTACAAATGCGAAGGCAAATCTTCAGCCAAAACCTGCACCGCACTAACCACTTCTTGTGTCAATTACTTGCAATTTCTTGCCCAGTTTTCAGCTTTCACTTCGCGCAATTATTACTCGCAAATTCGCGTAAAGATGTCTTAGTTTCATCATTTAAGGGTGGCAGATTATAGCCTTGCGACATCGCATGACTTCAAGCGCTTTCTTCGCCTCGACCAGTGCAGTTTTGGTACCTCGGTTTCTTTCCCGAACCCACCGCTGGCTGCATCCAATTAAAAATCGAATAGACTTAGGCTAAATTTGGAATTCCGGGGTCCTGTTGATCGCTTCTCTCACTGCGCGGGTTGTCTCCTTGGCGGTATGGTTTTGCGTTGTTGGTTTGTATCTGCAGCTCATGCCAGCGCGGGCTCAATCGCAGGCATCGGCTCATCCGGCCACCGCTACAGCATCGCGCGATCCCCTGGTCGATTCCGCCTTCGATAATTTCTACAACATGGATTACGAGCGCTCGATCGAGGAGTTCGAAAAGATCCTTGGGCGCAATCCCAACAACCCTGCTGACGTAAATCATCTGCTTTCGGTAATCCTTATGCGTGAGCTTTATCGTATGGGGGCGATGAATACCGGCGAGTTCGCGAATGACAGCTTCATCGGACAGGCTCACCGTCCGGCTGATCCCAAGGTGAAGGAGCGTATTAAACAACTGGTGGAGAGAGCGGAAGACCTCGAGGAGCAGGAACTTAACGCAAATCCGAAAAATGTGGATGCTCTGTACGCTCGTGGTGTCACTCGCGCCCAATTTTCTCTCTATACCGCCCTCGTCGAACGCGCATGGTTTTCTGCGCTGCGCAACGCTGTTGGCGCGCGCCGCGATCATGAACGCGTCTTGGAACTGGATCCCAACTACATTGATGCCAAGCTGGTCGTGGGCGCGCACAACTACGTAATGGGCAGCCTGCCCTGGAGCGTGAAGGTGGCTGGCGCGCTGGTCGGTCTGAGCGGCAGCAAAGAAAAAGGCCTGGAATATCTTCGCCAGGTCGCCGATAGCAACAGCGAAAACAGCGTGGACGCGAAGGTTGTGCTCAGCATCTTCCTGCGCCGCGAGCACCGTTATGACGAAGCCCGCTCGCTCATGCACGATCTGGCCGCACGTTATCCCCGCAACTATTTGTTTCCCGTTGAAGAAGCCAATCTTTTTCGCTCCAGCGGCCACCTCCAGGAAGCGGCAGAGTGCTATCGCAAAGTCTGGCAAAACGGACGCCAGGGAAAATACGACAGCAAGCATTACGAAATCGCCGCTTGGGGACTTGGAGACCTGCTGCGCAGCGAGAGGGATTACTCAGGCGCCGCCGCCGCGTTTGAGTGGGTGAGCGAGGCTCCCAATCCGGATGCGGAAACGCTGCAAAAAGCCAACCTCGCCGCCGGAGAGATGTACGATCTTCTGCAAAAGCGTGACATGGCGGTGAAGAAGTATCAGATTGTGGTTGCGGAGAATGGCAGCACCCCTCCAGCGGAGCAGGCGCGCCAGTATATGAAGGCCGCGTATCGGGAGTGAAGAAGCAGCATTCGTCGTTCAGCCGCGGTCACCCCTCTCTAAGGGTGCACGACGGAAAGCCCAAGCACGGTCTCGAAAGGATCAAAATCACGATCACGGTGGAGCAACCGATGTCCGTGCTGAAGGCAGAAGGTTGCTATCAGGCAGTCGATCGTCTTGCGAACTGTGAATCCGGCTTCGCGTAATCTTCTGTAATTCCCGGCCGCGGCTACAGCAAAATCAACTCCACCGGTTTCAAAAATATGGAATTGCGACAGATTGGCCTGCACCTGCGCAACGGCGTTCTGGTTCTTGATCCCCTGCAGCACCTCGCACAAAATAAGATCGGTCAACGCGAATCGCTGGCGTTGCAGCTCCCGCTCAAGCCAAAGTGTTTCGTTGTTGTCATCGCCCCGCAGGTAATCAACCCAAACAGTTGTATCGACGATAACCAACGCTACTCCTGAACGCGGCCCTGCCGCGATTCGTTAAGATCGCCCTCCCACTTCACTTTTCCGCGGAGATGGCGAATCGACGCCTGCGCATAGGTTTCTGTGAGCAGTCGAAGCCCGGCCTCGACCGCCGCCTTTTTGGTTCGGGCGCCGCTTCGGCGCATCGCCTCGCTCATCAAATGGTCGTCAATGTCGATGTTGGTTCGCATCGGATCTCCTGATGTGTAGATATCTTAATATTATGTGTATTGTCAAGGGCGACCGTGGCCGGCCCCCGAACTGGTTGCCGGGAACTTTTCCCATACAATTACGTACTGTCTTGTAAAGGGTTCTGGGGGTGAAGCTATGTATTGCAACTACTGCGGCAAGGTAATTCAGGACGATGCGGCTGTCTGTGCGTACTGCGGGATTCGTGTGGGCGCCTCTATCGCTCGCAAGCGTCTGGTGCGTCCGCGCGCCGGAAGGAAAATCGCCGGCGTCTGCCTCGGCTTCGCCGAATACTTTGACATCGATGTAACCGTTGTGCGCCTGGTGTGGCTCATTGCATCGTTTATGACCGGGATCGGCCTGATCTCATATCCCATCGCGTGGGTCGTGATGCCGGAAGAGCCATTGCTGATCTCCGCGCCTGCCGGGGCACAGCGTGTGACAAATTCGTAGCCGGGATTTGTCACATGTGTGGCGAGCGCCTGTGATTAAATCGCTGTTATGGAGCCGAGTGCTGTTCTGCGCGAAATCCGCAGCGGCGATGCCAACCTTGCTTATCGCATACTGGGCCATGGCTCTCCTGTTATTTTGTTGCACCCCTTTCCGGTAAATCACGAATTCTGGCTTCCTGTTGCGCATGACCTTTCCACCCGCTTTCGCATAGTTCTGCCCGATCTTCGCGGGCACGGCGACTCCGGCATCGGCGAAGGACCAGCCACAATGGACAAGCACGCCTCCGACATCGCTCGAATTATGTATGACGCAGAGATTGGCCGCGCTCCAATTGTCGGTGTTTCGATCGGCGGTTACGCGCTGTTCGAGTTCTGGAGACGACATCGGCCGCGGGTCACCGTGCTCGGGCTCTGCAACACGAAAGCGCCCGCAGACACCGAGGATGCTCGCGCTGGCCGCCTTCGATCCGCTAACGATGTCTTAGAACGCGGCACCGAACCGTTCTTCGAAAGCATGGTTCCGCGCGTGATGGGCGCAACCATCCGCGAGACCAGGCCGGACCTGGTCGAGGGCGCCTTGCGGATGATGCGCAAGATGTCCCCGGAGGATGTGGCTCAAGTGCAGCGCGGAATGGCGGAGCGACCGGATTCAATCGAGATGCTGAAGACCATTAACGTTCCCACGCTGATTCTGACGGGAGATGAAGATATTTTGACCGGACCGAACGAAGCGCAGTTAATGCACCAGCATATCCCCGGCAGCCAACTTCGCATGATCCCGAAAGCCGGCCACTACGCGGCCTGGGAGCGACCGGAAGAAGTCGCAAAACTCTTGCGTCAATTTCTGGAAAACCTCTAGCGACCCGTTGAACGTGCCGGCAGGCGTAAAATTCAAGACGCCATGAAAAGCATTTTCCTCCCGGTAATAATCACCTGTCTCACTCTTACTGCCTACTCTCAACCTCAGCCTCGACGCTCTCGTATTCTCGGTATTGATCACGTGTCCTTCTACACAACGCGACCCGATGGCGTGAAGCAACTTTACACCGGCACGCTCGGGCTTGCCTCCGCCGAACCGATCGAGCCCGGTGAAACCGCGCGGTACCTGGTCGGCAAACAATGGGTGGGCTACAGTCCCGCGCCCGATCCCAAAGCCACCGACCGCATGGATCACGTCGCCTTCGCAACAGATAATGTCGCAGCCCTTCGCGAATATCTCCTCGCCAACAACGTCAAAGTATCGGCAGTCGAAGCCCGGCCCGAGGAAAGCCATGCAATCACGCTCACCGATCCGGAAGGCCACCATATTGAGTTCATCCAGCGGCCAGCATTTCAGGCGCCCGCATCGCCCCATTCTGCCGTCTCCCGCCACATGATCCACGTCGGCTTTCTGGTCCATAGCCGCGAGGCCGAAGATCATTTCTACCGGGATCTTCTTGGCTTCCATCTCTACTGGCATGGCGGCATGAAGCCCGACGAGACCGACTGGGTCGCCATGCAGGTACCCGATGGCACCGACTGGCTCGAATACATGCTGCACCATCCCGAGCATCCCGATCTGCAGCTTATGGGCGTGCTCAATCACATTTCTCTGGGCGTCGCCGACATGAAAAAGACGCAGGCTCTTCTCGAGTCGCATGGATGGAAGCCGCACGGGGGCGAGAAAGCCCAAATGGGCAGGGACGGGAAGTGGCAACTCAATCTCTTTGATCCCGATTTCACCCGCATCGAACTCATGGAATTCAAACCGGCCGAAAAACCATGCTGCGCCGATTTCACCGGACCGCACCCGTCCGAATAAATTCTGCGGGAAAGTGGAAGGTCCGACGCTTCACCGCCGCGTGAAGTGCTTGCGACAATGGGCTTCGGCCCTGCAAATCGGGCAGCGATACCGGCCCCACTTTGCTAGAATCCTCTGTCATGATTGATACCGCTCTTGTACCGGCAAAAACTGTGGTCAGCGCGAAGGGCGACGGTCCCGCCGTCGATCTCAGCGCTGCAGGGGGTCGAATTTTCCTGCTGACACTCGACATCACCAACATCGTCGAACAGGAAGCGCTGGAGATCATCATCTCCGGCTCGGCGGATGGCACAACGTGGGACGCGAAGCCCGTGATCACGTTTCCGCAGAAATTTTATCGTGGCCACTATCCGTTCCTGCTCGACCTCAGCGCACAGTCGAACGTTAAGTTCATTCGTGCGCACTGGGAAGTCGCGCGCTGGGGACGCGGTACAGAAACTCCGATGTTCGAGTTCGGCTTGAGCTTGAAAGAAGTCCCGCCTGAGGTGGTGCGGGAAACCGCCGCCGGAGCGAAGGTCTCGGTGTAAGAGCGGACAGTTTGACGGCCACGAACTACTTTAAGGAATGCGGCTTCAGTCCGCCATTCAGCCGCCAGCTACAGAAGGTTTTGCCGGTGATGCTTTGGGGCGCAACTGGCCGCCACAGAATCCTGACCCCTCATGACGACCCACTCCGAATCGATCATCGGTCCCGTCCGCAATGTGCGCGGCAGCGTCAGCCTTCCCGGCGATAAGTCTATTTCTCATCGCTACGCCATGCTTGCCGCGCATCGCAGAAGGCCGATCAGGCCTGGAAAACTTTTCTACGGGCGCGGATTGCGCCAGCACACTCGGTTGCCTGCGCACGCTTGGCGTGAAGTGGACGAGCGCCAGGAAGGCGACAATACCATCGAAGTGCAGGGAAGCGGCCACGCTCTAACCGCGCCCAAACCGCGCTCGATTGCGGCAACTCCGGCTCGACCATACGAATGTTAAGCGGCATCGTTGCCGGCCAAACCTTTTCGTCCGATCTGTGGGCGACGCCTCCCTCTCCCGGCGGCCGATGGCGCGGATCATTACTCCGCTCTCGTCCATGGGGCGCAAACATCGTTTCCCAAAATGGACGTCCGCCCCTGCGCATAACCGGCGGCATCCTGAAAGCCATCGACTACGAATTGCCTGTCGCCAGCGCGCAGGTAAAAACCTGTCTGCTCTTTGCCGGCTTGTTCGCCTCAGGCGAGACTCTCATCGAAGAACCGGTCCTTACTCGCGACCACGGCGAGGTCGCACTTCGCGCGTTCGGTGCGAAATTAGAAAGCAACCAGAAGACCAAAGAAGTTCGCATTCGCGGAGGCCAAACCCTCCGCGGCATCGAAGCTCGCGTCCCCGGCGATCTCTCCAGCGCCGCATTCTTCCTCTGTGGCGCCGCATTGTTTCCGTGTTCGCAACTGACCGTTTCCGACCTGCTTATGAATCCCACTCGCGTCGGCCTGCTCGATATTCTCATGCAGATGGGCCTGCACGTCTCCGTTACTCAATTGCAGGAAGTCAACGGCGAGTTCGTCGGCGCGCTGCACGTCCAGGGCAACCAACTGAAAGGCGCGACCATCACCGGCGCTACCACAGCCGGCTTAATCGATGAAATCCCCGTGCTGGCGGCGATCGCTCCTTACACCCAACAGGGAATCGAGATCCGTGACGCGAAAGAACTCCGCGTCAAAGAATCCGACCGCATCGCGGCAATCGCCGCCAATCTTCGCGCCATGGGAGCGCAGGTTGAAGAATTCGAAGATGGGCTGAAGATCCCTGGCGGCCAACTACTGCACGGCTGCGAAATCGATTCCTTCAGCGACCATCGCATCGCCATGGCCTTCAGTATCGCGGCCTTGCGCGCGCAGGGCGAAACTCTGATCCGCGGCAGCGAATGCGCCGCCATCTCTTATCCAAACTTTTTCTCGACATTGGAAACGCTTGTCGAACGCTGAATGCTTACCAGAGGCGGAACTAAGCCGTCGCCGCCGCCCTCCACTCGTTACCTCCTGTAGCGACTGAAGTAATCTAACCCCCGCCTTTCAAATTAGAAACAATTCATCCGGGGTTGCCGCTCATTGCGGCGGCGGGCGCCAAATTGAAACATTCAGCTCAGGAGTTTTTATGCATTCGAAATTCATCGCAACGGTGTTAGTGCTGGCAGCATCGCTGGCATACGGAAAAGACTTAAAGGCCTATCAGAATGGAAATCTGGTGGCGATGAATTTAGCGGCTTGCAGAGTAGATTCCGGGAACGCGCCGAAATCGCAGGACGACGACCTGCTCTGCCCGGAGTACACCTTGCAGACCGATCAGGTCGTGTATTCGATTCGGCCCATTGACGAAAAGCATTCCGTACTGCTCCCCGTAGGCGCACCGGCGCAGTTCAGGCTGCAAAAATCAATGTTGGTGGTTCGCGTTCCCAGTCTCGACAACAAAGAGCGCAAGTTCTCGGTAATTTCAGTAAAACCGCTGGGAGAAAGCTCCGCCGACGCGCGGCCCGTTCGCCTCAATCATCTTCAATAACAGCTCGCACCCGCCAGGAAGGCTTCTGTGGTAAAGTAAACGCCTGCGAACCGCCGGGCCCCAACCACCCGGATTTGAGCGCCACTCTGGAGGTCTCATGCTCACGCTCCGAGAGCTCGTGAAAGACCGCAAAGTTTATTCCATCGACGCCGCCAGCACCGTGCTTGAGGCTGCCCGCTTCATGATGGAGCACAATGTCGGCGCCCTGCCGGTCCTGCGCGATGGCGAGTTGGCCGGAATCTTTTCCGAGCGCGACGTCATGAACCGCGTAGTCGCCGTGGGCCGCACACCGGGCCACACCGCCGTTGCGGAAGTCATGACTCCCAAACCGCGTGCCGTAAACATCGACGAGAGCGTGGAGGAGTGCCTCTTCATCATGCACGAATTCGGCTTCCGCCACCTGCCCATCGTCGAAGGCAAGCAGCTTCGCGGGCTGGTTTCTTTGCGCGACATGGTAAAACTTCAGGCCGCCGAACTCGATCGTCAGTCGCGTCGCGCCGCGTCGTAACCGGCCATCACTCTCGTTTCCGCAACAGCAACTCCCCGGGTTTGGGCGGAAGTTTGAAAGGGAACTCGAACACCTTTCCTTCCATCGGCACCCGCAGCACAAATTCTTCCTGGGACTTCCAGTTCCCAATCCATTTGTTGCGCGTATTGAAGAATACCCATCCGCTCACTTCCCGATTCCCCGTATCCAGGTGCACGGATTGCAGGCTGTTTTTACCCAGAAATTCGATCAACTCGCTCACCGATTTCTGATATTCCTGCAGTCTCGCCTCTCGCGCGTCTTTTTCTTTAGGATGTTTCGCGATCTCCCGCCGCGTCTCGTCATCCAGCGCGTCGGCATCGGCTTGGATTGTTTTCTCGTAGTCCTCTGGGACGAGCGAACTCTGTACCACTTTGAAGTGCTTCATGAACTGCAGGGTGATTCCATTCGTGTTTACGTCCAGCCCGCTCTGGCCCCGGTAACGAATCGTGAGAAAAACTCCAAAAATCGGTTCGATGCGGTGATGAATGATCTGCACCTCGCGCGAATCCACGGAGAGAATGATCCCCACATCGTCAGACCACAATCCATACTGATACTTGCCGTCCGCGGTCGTTGAAAATGTGCAGCCGGGAGTGGCTTCATCCCAGCGCACCGTGACCGGCCCAAATTTTTCGTTCTTGTCGCCAGGAGAAGCTACGGCCCACAGGCAGAGGAGAAGGGACGAAAGCGCGATGGCAGGGATGCCAAATCGCCAAGGCGCCCCTGTGAACTGCGAGGCGGCCATCGAACTTGCCCTAGTTGACTGTGAGGCTGATGGTAACCTGCGTGCCGCCATTGCTCGGCGAAACCCCGTTTTGATCTACGCCGCTGATGGTAAACATGTACGTATTTTTCGGAGTTATATAGCCGTAGGTATTGTTAGAGGTCGGACTGATGCCGCCGCAAGCAGGCAGCAGCAAAATCATTGCGGCCAGCGTAAGAGCCGCCAGCATTGCGAGCAACTTTCTTCTGCCGCGCCGCGCCATTCCGGCACCGGCTAGAACCAGGCCCGGAACCCCGAACAGAAAGGAATAGAAAATGCGTGGCGCGACAAGCTCGGCGGTCGTCTGCTGAGTTCCGTAGGTGTTGATTATCAGTGTTCCCGCCGCCGGTGTGCCAGCCGCAACCGCCACGGAAGGTTCAGCCGGAGTGGTGTTCGATTGGAACGAGCAATAGGGCGAAGCTATTACCGCGGGAGTTACAGACAAGCAGGACAACGTCACCTTGCCCGAATAACCAGAGATCGGTGTGATGGTAATGATGGCCTGTGCCACTCCTCCCGGACTCACGGTTCCCGGGTCGATGGCTCTGGTCACAGTCAAGGCGTAATTCTGTTGCGCCTGCACTACATTCAGAAACAGCGTGGCGGTCTGGGTCGTGCCGCCGGCGGTCCCCGTAACCGTGATCGAATATTGCCCAGCCGGTGTCGCGCCCAAGCTCGTCACCGTTAAAGAGAGAGTGGCCGGCGGCGTTGCGCTGCCCGGGCTGATGAGGCACGTCGGCATCGCGGTGGTCGAGATGCTCGAGGTCACGGCGCAGCTCAGCGAAACCGTTCCCACGCTGCTGTCGCCGCCCAGAGCGATTACCGCCGTAGCCGCGCCAGCCGGATCGACCGCCGCAGGACTCAACGCTCCAGGCGTGAGCGTGAAAGTTGCCTGCGCATAGGAACGATGCGGCAAAAGAAAAGTCGCCAGCAACGCGACCAGGAAAATGCGCACAACCTGACGGTGATAGAACATGAGGGGACGCAGACTCACTACCTTCGATTCCTCCAATGGCGCAAACGCTGCCCGCTCAGCACAAAACTCCACCGACCGAGCCGTGCAGGGCAATCCCGCCTCAATATTTTTCCTGAATGTGTCAGAACCAGAATCCCGGAACAAGAATCTTAGACTAGAGTGCCCCTTTGCGCCAATGGCGCTCGCGAACTGCGAGTCAATTTACCGTTAAGGTGAATGAGGTCGATTGCGTCGTCTTCGCCGCGTCATTCCCGACTCCGGTAACGGTCACCCTGTAACTTCCACTCGGGGTGCATCCCGTGCAGCCACCGCCACCACCCCCGCCGCCACCGCCGCCGTTGCTACTGCTCCCGCCCCCGCCGCAAGCGGGTAACAACATAAGGCCGATGGCAACGGCCATTAACACCGTTGCCGACAGCTTTCTCCGGCGGGAAGGCGAAACAATCCCAACCAACACCAATGCGCCCACCGGCAGCCACAGCGCATAAAAAAACTTCTTCGAGGGGAGGGATAGTTGCGCGCTCGCACCTGTGGTCGTAATCGACAGCATCGAGGTAGCGCCAGCGGCGGTCGGCGTCACCGAGGCAGGCGAGAAACTGCCGCAAGCTGGCAAAGGCGATCCGGTGCCGCTTACGCTGCAACTGAGACTTACCGAATTCGTGTAGCTGGGGGAAGTCAGGGTAATCGTTGAGGTAGCGCTGCTACCTGCGGATATTGCGCTGGGAGCAGTCGCAGAAATTTTAAAGTCTGCGAATGTTGCTTCAAAGCCATCGAACGAACCGCCGCCGTAGCTCGACTCCAAAGCAGCAGCCGTAACTGGAAACGAAGTGGATGAGGAGGTCGATGGAGAATCGGTGGTTCCGGTAGCATATACGCCGGTATTCGTCGAACCTGACAGGCTTAGATTGATGCCAGCTCCTAGAAACGAGGCCGTTGACGCATCAAAGTTCTCATTCCCCGACCCGCCAAGAAATGTGGAATAGGTCAACGAGCCTCCACCGCTTGCCACGTAGCTCACGAATGCATCGGAATTTCCATTGAGTTTGCTGCTGTTGGTGGTAGGGAAATCGAAAGAGCGTGTGCTTCCCGTGACGTACGCATTTCCTGACCCATCGACTGCGATTGCCATGCCGGCATCTGCCGTGCTGCCTCCAAGATACGATGAATACTTCAAATCGGAGGACCCTTGACCACCAGGGCTCAGCTCACTGACGAATCCATTGCTGAAGGCGCTGGTATTGCCATTTCCATAATTCGCTTCGAACCCTCCCACAATCGGGAAGTCGCCGTTACCCACAACCGAATTGTCGTCCCTCGTTTCCCCTGTAACATAAACGTTGGCCGAACTGTCCAGACCGATACCCATGCCGACATCATCCGAACTGCCGCCCAGATAAGTTGAATATGCGAGCGACGTTCCACCCGGGACAAACTTGGTGATGAAGGCGTCAGAAAAAATCAATCCACTGCCGGCATTGCAAGTCCCGTCCGTGCCGCATTGCGGCTGGAAAGCTCCCGTCGTCACCGGAAAACCGTTTGGGGGACCGGCCGAAGTCGTGCCTCCCGTTACATAGGCTGACCCGTTTGCATCGACCGCAATGGCGGAGGCGAAATCGTTGTTTGCGCCGCCCAGATAGGTCGAATAGACGTACGCCGTCCCGTTGGGATTAATCTCCGTCACAAATCCATCTTCAAACGTACTATTTTGGTTGTCATTTAGCTGTGAATCCACAGGGCTCGCCGTGGGGAAATCCGTCGAGAACGTAAAACCCGCCACATACGCATTTCCTGAACCGTCGACCGCGACCCCGAACGCTCCGTCGTCGTTGGCCCCGCCGAGATAAGTCAGATAGGACGGCGTGCCACTGGGGTTAAGCTCAAAGACGAATGCATCTGTGCAGGGCGCGCCTGGGCCGACACCAGTGATGCAGTTCGTCCCTGGGGGCGCGCCACTGTTTGATTGGACCACTCCCGCGGTAACCGGCAAATCTGTCGAGGTCGTTATGCCTGCCACAAAAACGGTTCCTGCCGTCAATTTGTTGTTGAGCGCGATGGCAGACCCCAGGTCATCACCTGAGCCCCCTACGAAGGTGGTGTACCCGAGGCTCCCGTCGGCGTTGATCTTCACTACGAAGCAATCGTAGCCACCATCCGATGGGTTTGATCCAGGGAATCCCGAGGTCGAATCGCTCTCTCCCGTCACATACGAATTACCATTGGCGTCAACAGCAATTCCATATGCTTCATCGTCTTGATTGCCGCCAAGGTAAGTTCCGTAGGTAAGCAATGGGTCAATCACCAACTCCCGGCTCTTATCGTAATTTCCGAGCGCGAATCCCACTTCATGATTCGCCTTCAAGATGAAATCTGCGTCGATGGTCTCGCGTCCGTGACTTCCGTCCTGGAATGCCACTGGCTTACGCAGCGTAATATCTCCACCCGATGTGTGCAGAAGGAGGTTGCCCGACTTATCGAGTTCAATCTTCTGTGCGCCGTCAAAACTCAGCCTGATTGGTGAGGCGCTGGCGTGCGCCGCAACGATAAAGTCAAATTCCAACTGCTTCTGCTCCCCGTGATACACCAGGTCCACGCCCGGATAAATTCCAGAGTACGAAATATTGGAAAACTCGCGAACTCCCTCGTGCCAGTTATGTGGATCGTTCCCGATAAAGTAATTTACCTTGCCGGCCAGCAGCCCTCGGCCTTCAGCCGTCGGCTCAGGTCTGCCGTTCACCAGGTGCATACGCAAGGACGAGGCCGCTGAAGAAGCTACGCCAGCCCGCTCGGATTGTCGCTGAATCGATCTAGGTTCCTTTCTTGAGTAACCTGCGAACCGTTCTTCCATGATCTCCCGCGGCCGGGGCATTCTGGCGGGTGACGACGAAGCCAAAGACAAAACTGCGTCGCTCGATGTTAGGAAAAGGGTGTACCCGCTCCCCCGCGCCATGTACTTCACTTGCGGATCGGTCTGACCCACATTCTCTTCAAACGCCAACGGCAATGCAGCGAACTTCGCCTGCAGGTTCCCGCGATCCGCTGCGCTCGTTTTCAATGCTTGCGAATGTGAGGACATATTCGTCGCGGAAGTCCTCGTCACCGGTACGGGAAACGAAATTGCGATGGCGGCGACCATGGCCACGATGACAGCGGTACAACCGGCTCCAACGCACGCTTTAGACAGGGATAGCTTCGACACGAGAACCCTCCTCCGTTGGCACATCAAACCCCATTCGGCACAAAGTTACTCGCAGCGGAAGCGATTTGGCGGAAACCGCGTCGTCCCGATCTCAGCTGGCGGCGCCGGATCGGTCTGTGCTAGGTCTGCGAGTACAGTTTGAAGCCTGGGTTGCCGCAAATCCGCAGATAGCGGCTCCGGACAGCCGGGTCAGTTTATCAAACTCCGGCCAGAAGGACGGTAGAATCGCGGGTTCAGTTCGAGCGCCGCTTGCAAATTCTTGCACACCGGGCCGCACTTGTCCCAGGCCGCTACGGCTCATCCTGGAGAAGTTCGGGCGAAGGTACGATGCCGGTCTCCGTTTGTTTCTGTCGCTCCGCGCGGCGCTCGTTATCCAAACGCACCGAAGTTTCCAATTCCTTCTTTCCTTCTTCCTTCCGGCCCATCCGCAGCAGAAGCTGACCCTTTACGTAGTGAATGTCGGTGCGCGTCGAATCGATCTTCTCGGCGGCGTCAATCGCCCGCAATCCTTGTTCATACTTTCCCGTGCGCAGGTAAACTTTTGCCAACCCGAGATCTGAGTTGATCATCTGCGGATCGCGGCGCAGCGCCTCGCGATAGCTTTTTTCCGCCTCCGCATCGTTTTGCATTAAGCTATACACGTCACCGAGTTTGTCGTAATTGAACGCCAGGTCTGGCTCAACCGCCGCATCTTTCAAAAATTCGTCGCGCGCCTGTTCGTAGTTCTGCTTCTTTAAATAGGTCAGGCCGAGGTTGAAGTGAACGAACGTCAGCTTAGGGTTCGCCTTTTCCGCCGCCTGGAAGTCTTCGAGCGCCATGTCGTACTGTTCCAGGTTTAAATGCGCCTTGCCCATAAACAAATGAAACTCCGGCGAACCCTCGCCGACCCTTACCAATTGAGCTGTAGCCTGATCGTCGAGTTCTTTCATGCGCGCTCGATGCGCGGCAATCGAAAGGACATACAGATAGCTGAGCTGTCCTGATTCCTGCTCCCACAGAGGCTGCAGCGTGTTCGCCGCATCCGCCCAGCGCTCTACAAAAAAATAACAAAGCCCAAGCAGGTGCCGTGGCTGTTGTGCGGCCGGATCATCGTGTACCACGGACTCAAATGGAGGAATAGCTTTGAGAAATAAGCCTTGCCTGTAGTAGGCGAGGCCAATGTTTAGCCGGACTCCGGCAACCTGCGGCATCAACCGTTCGGCTTTGTGCAGCATCTCCAGCGCATTCGCCCACTGTTTGCGCCGCATGTAGACGACCCCCAGGTTCGCATACGCCCCGCCGGCCTGCGGGTTCATGGCGATCACTTGCCGGAAATCCCGCTCGGCCGCATCCAGATCGTTCTGCTTCAGCGCCTCCTGGCCTTCGGCAAAAATCCTGGCCGGATTATTTGCCGCGACGGAAGTAGATCGAGCATCCGCCTGGACAGAACCCTCTGCCGTCATCACAGAATCTTGCAACCCAACGGAGGCTGTTACGCAGCTCAGAAGTAGCACCAGAAAGCTCGACCGCATGTAAACACTTGACACTGGCATTACTCTCTGCTGTAGTGTCCGCCAACCTCGGCGGCAAATTCAAGCCGCGAGGGTGCATTGCAAGAACCGCATTGTCCGGCACTATAAAGGCAAGACTGCGATGGTCACGATTCGCGATGTAGCCAAGGAAAGCGGATTTTCCTCCACCACAGTTTCCATTGTGCTCAACGACGCGCCCCTGGCGCGCTATATTCCGCCAGTTACCAAGCAGCGCATCGAAAAGGCCGCCGAGAAGCTGGGCTACCGCCCCAACCAGTTTGCCCGCGCTTTGCGCAGCAAGCGCAGCCATACCGTCGGAGTCATGGTCTTTAACATGACCGATCCTTACTGCACCATGATCCTGCGTGGCATCGAAAACAAACTTTATCAGGCGTCGTATCTGCCCATCCTTACCGATGTTCACAATGAGCGCAGCCGTTTCGAGCGCTATCTCGAAATGCTTCTCGACCGCCGCATCGAGGGGCTCATCGTCCTTGCCAACTGGCTCTTTCTCGATATCAACGTGCTGGCCGACGTGGAAAAGAGCAGCATCCCTACAGCTCTTATCGGTTGCGAACTCAAGGGCGACTCCATGAGTTCTTTTGTCGTCGATAACGAAATCGGCGGCTATCTCGCTCTGGAACACCTTCATTCCCTCGGCCATCGAGAAATCGCGGTTATCCGCGGCCCGAAAACTTTATCGGATACTTCACCCCGCTGGCGCGGAGTGCGAAACTTCGCCAAAGCCAGTGGCCTCGACCTCGATCAAAAACTGATTGCCGACTTGCCCGATTCTCGCGACCCGCTCTCCAGCTTTCAGATGGGCCAGAGGCTCACCGAAGATCTGATCAAGCAGAAACATCCGTTCACGGCCGTGCTGGCGTTCGACGACATGACGGCCTTCGGCGCGATCCGCGCGCTGAATAAACATGGAATTCGCGTGCCCGAACAGTGCTCGGTCATCGGCTTCGACGATGTTGCGCCCTCGGCGTTGTGCACTCCAGCTCTCACCACCGTGCGCCAACCGATGGAGGCCATGGGGGAAGGCGCCGTGGAAGTGGTGCTGGGTGGAATCAAATGCGTGCTCGAGAAGCGCGAGGTTGCGGCTTATCACCGCAAGCTGGCTCCGAAACTGGTGGTACGGGAATCGACCAGCAAGCCGGCCTGATTTGGGAGGCTTAACCCGCGTTTTTTTCTTGACAGCAGACCTAGTAAAAAAGCACTATTCATACGTTTTAATAAACGGTTTTCGGCCCGGCATTCTGCCCAAATCCGGGCCGGAGCCGAATCTGCCGATAAGTAACAGAATGCCTTATCCCGAACCTGCGCGAATGGAGAAGGAAATCGTCATGAAATTGCATCGCATGCTGCCGCCGATCGCACTTCTGCTCTTGAACATCCTACTGGCCGCGGCCGCGCTGGCCCAGGACACTGCCTCGATCACCGGAACGGTTACAGATTCGAGCGGTGCAGCCATCCCCAACGCTCGAGTACAAGTAAGCAACGCCGAGCACGGCATTGTGCATACCGGAAAGACCAATGAGAGCGGCGACTATCTTTTCGCTTCGCTGCCCATCGGCTCCTACGACGTGACGGTCAGCGCCGAAGGATTCAAGAAGTACCAGGCCAAGGGAGTCATTTTGCGCGTGGCTGAAAAGGCGCGCGTCAACGTCTCCCTCGAAGTGGGTACCATCAACACGGAGGTGGTGGTGCAAGGTTCGGAAGTAGCGCAGGTCGAAACGCAGTCCTCCGAAATTGGCAACACGGTCACGGGCAAAGAAGTCAGCCAGCTTGAACTTAACGGGCGAGATTTTACCCAACTCGTAGCGCTCTCTCCCGGCGTCACCAACCAGTCCGGCTCCGATGAAGGGGAACCCGGCGCGTCGACGGTTGCATTCTCCATCAACGGCGGGCGCACCGAATATAACAATTTCGAAGTCGATGGCGGCGACATCATGGACAACGGCAGCAACTCGACGCTGAACGTCTAC
This sequence comes from uncultured Acidobacteriaceae bacterium, assembly GCA_963734675.1. Classification (GTDB taxonomy): domain Bacteria; phylum Acidobacteriota; class Terriglobia; order Terriglobales; family Acidobacteriaceae; genus Sulfotelmatobacter. The sequence continues at coordinate 20,245 of CAVTHZ010000008.1, read as the reverse complement.
CCCAGCATCGACGCCATCGCTGAGGCGAAAGTTCTAACTTCGAATTACGGGGCCCAGTTTGGCCGCAACGCCTCCGGCACCACCGAAGTCGAAACCAAATCCGGCACCAGTTCCTTCCACGGCGATCTGTACGAGTTTCTTCGTAACGATGCCTTCAATGCGACGCCGTTCGGACTTTCTTCTGTCCCTGAATACAAAAAGCACGACTTTGGCTTCACGGTTGGCGGCCCAGTCTTCATCCCAGGCCACTACAATACGAACAAGCAGAATACGTTCTTCTTCTGGTCGGAGGAATGGCGGCGTGAACTGACGCCGGCTTCCGGATTTTTCTCCACGACTCCGGTACCGAGCATGAAGGAACGGGCTGGCGATTTCTCCGAGGCGTGCCCGGAGCCGGGGAACAGCTACACGGATTGCCCGATCGTTCCCGGCTTCTTGGATAGCACCGGCCATACACCCAATCTGAATGTCGTACCAGCTTTTGTGGCGAACCGGGCAATTACCCAGCCCTTGCTCGCCATGATTCCTCAGCCGAACGGCTCCGATGGTACGTTGGGCAGCGCATTGGATACCTGGTTTGCCACCCCAACCCTTCCAACATACTGGCGGCAAGAGCTTTTCCGCATCGACCAGAACGTCACAGATAAGGTTCGCGTGTCTTACAACTACATCCACGATTCGTGGCAACAGCAGTATCCGGTTCCGTTGTGGACGAGCGGCACGAGCTTTCCAACTGTTCAGACGAACTTTACCAACCCGGGCGTGGCCATGATTGCTCGCATCACGGCGAACGTCACGCCGACTTTGCTGAACGAATTTGTCGCGGGCTATACCACCGACCACATCGGCACCAATCTCACCGGAGCCTGGCAGCGGCCGCAGAATTATCCGGCGCTCGGCCTTTTCGACAATGGATTCGGCGGCAAGTTGCCCGGCATCAGCATTTCAGGAGGGCAGTTCGGCGGCGGGTTTGCGGAAGATCCGGGTTACGTCCCTGCGGGAGCATTGAACTCTAACCCGACCTTCACTTATCGCGATATCGTCACCAAAATCGTAGCGAGCCATAACCTGCAATTCGGCATTTACGCGGTGGATGCTCATAAGAACGAGATTCCGCAACCGGGCTATGGCGTCAATGGCCTCTTGCAATTCAGCAACACCGCCGCAACCTCAAGTGGAAACGCCTTTGCCGATCTCCTTCTGGGAAACATTGGGACTTTCACGCAGGAAGGCGCAGCCCTGAAGATGCATGAAACCTACAAGATTTTTGAGCCATTCTTTCAGGATGATTGGCATGTTTCAAAACGCCTGACCTTAAATCTCGGCTTGCGGTTCAGCTTCTTTGGGACCTATCGCGAAGAGAATAATCTCGCATGGAACTTCGATCCGGCTTTTTATGTTCCGGGCGCCAGCAGCATCGACCCTTCCACGGGGCTGGTGGTAGGAAATCCCTATAACGGATGGGTTGACTGCGGTGTAATGCCGGGGGTTCCGGCCGGATGTCTAAAAAACCATTGGTGGAATCCAGCGCCACGGTTGGGGTTTGCCTTCGATCCGTTTGGCGATGGGAAATGGGCCATCCGAGGAGGCTACGGTATTTTCTTCGAGCATACCAATGGAAACGAATCCAATACCGAGTCCTTGGAGTACGAGAGCAAGAGCACTCCCATCACGAGCGTAAGTTCCACTCAGTCGATTCCCGTCACCTACTCGACGTTGACGCCAAGTCTGCTTGCAAACAACGGTACCCCGCCGCTGCAATTCGTTTCGCTGCCGAACACGGCCACTTGGCCCTACATGCAACAATGGCATTTCGATATACAGCACGATATCGGCAAGAGCATCGTGGCAACCGTCTCGTATGTTGGCAGCGCTGGCGTACACCTCACCCGCTCCTACGAATACAACCAGGTTCTTCCACTACCCGCGAGCCAGAATCCCTACGCTCCCGGCCAAGTCATCACGAACGAATGCAATAATCTCGATAACGGCGCGTACAATACCGACGCCTACGGAGTTCCAACCAATGCCGTAACCGCGTATGGAACTCCAATAGGCTATACCCCACCAAGCACGCCCGGGGGCCTTCCGTCAGGCGCAGCAGTCAATCTTTCGATTGCTTGCGGGAACAATGCCGAATTTCTTCCGGCCGTTTGTCGGCATCGGCAGCATTCAGCGCAAGGACCAGACCGGATCATCCAATTACAACGCGCTCGAAGCCTCGCTCCGGCACAACATCGGCGGCCTTGAACTCAACGCAGCCTATACCTATAGCCACTCCATCGACGACTCTTCCGACTACAACGACACTGGCTTCGTCAATTCCTACAATCTGAATGGCTACCGCGCCAGTTCGAATTTCGATCAGCGCCACAACATTACACTTGCCTATGTTTACGACCTGCCCTTCCTGCAGAAGGGACACGATCTCTCGCACAAGCTTCTTGGCGGATGGGAGTGGTCCGGGATTACCCTCATCCAAAGCGGGTCGCCGTTCAGTGTATATAACGGTGGTTTCACTGCGTCAGGTGATAATGCAGGAGTAGGAAACGGCTTTGCCACCGGCGGTTCGTATCCCGACCTAATCGGCAATCCTAAGCAAGGTACGGCCGCCAGCCCGTTGGCCGGGCAATTCTCAGGATTTGGGCCGCTCTACTACAATCCTGGACGTTTTCGTGCAGCCGACCGGCCTCACCTTTGGCGACGCCGGCAGAAATATTCTTCGCAACCCATGGCGTACGAATTTCGACATGGCGCTGCTCAAGCATTTCGCAGTGACCGAGAGTAAATATTTCGAATTCCGCGCCGAAGCCTTCAACGTATTCAATCATGTCGAGTACACTTGGCTGGGAGGCGATGCAGGTTCGGCTGCAGATAACTCCGGACGGGGAACGGACGCGAACACCTCGCCTGTTACGGCTCAGCGGCACCATACTCCGCGGGCGACCCTTCCATTGCATTGGATCGACCTACTTACGCTCAGGCTCCTCGCACCTGCCACGCATTCTGCAGCTGGGGCTGAAGTTTATTTTCTAGAACCTATTTCAGAGCTGGCTTGAAGGGGCACGGCTTACAGCCGTGCCCAGTAGCCCCACTGAAAGCTAGGGACTCTAGCTTCTGAGATCACGTTCGCAGGCGCAACCTTCCCACCGTCACCCGCTCGGGAGTCTTCACCGCTTCCAGCGCCTGCTCCAGGTCCGCGATCAGATCGTCGGCGTTCTCGATTCCTACCGACAGCCGAATCATCTGCTCGGTCACGCCCATCTTTTGCGCGATGCTTCGGCCGAAATCATCGCGTGCGAAGTCAACACCGGCATCGACACCAGCGACTCGACTCCGCCCAGACTCGGCGCCAGCGTGAACAGCCGCATCGCTTCGCTCACGCGGCGCGCGTCTTCACCCGTGCCTTCGACCTCAAAGCGTAACCATTCCGCCTCCGCCGCTCATCTGCGCGCGCGCCAGCGCGTATTGCGGATGGCTCTTCAAAAACGGATAATGCACGCTGCGCACCTTCGCATGATGCGCCAGGAATTCCGCCACGCGCAGCGCGTTTTCGTTCTGCCGCGCCACCCGCACCGACAACGTTTTCAATCCTCGCACCAGCATCCACGAAGCATGCGGATCCATGCAGTTGCCCAGCGTCGTCCGCGTCTCCCAGATTTTTTCGCATCAACTCGCGACGCCCGGCAACCACGCCGCAGATCAGGTCGGAATGCCCGCCGAGATATTTTGTCCCGGAATGCATCACCAGATCGATGCCGTATTCCGCAGGATGCTGGTTGATCGGCGTGCCAAATGTGCCGTCGATCATGCTGATCAGCTTATGTTGCTTCGCGATGGCCGCAACTCTTCTTCAAATCCACGACGCGCAGCGTCGGATTGGTGGGCGATTCCAGATACAGCATCTTCGTGTTCGGACGGATCGCCTGCTCGTGTTGCTCGATAATCGGTCGTATCGACGAATGTCGTCTCAATGCCCATCTTCGGCAGCCACTGGGACAAGAATTTTGTCACTCCGCCGTAAATATCGCGCTGCGCCACGATGTGGTCGCCGCTCTTGAGCAGGGCCATGATCGTCGTCGTGATCGCGCCCATGCCGGAGGCAAATGTTAGCGCCGCGTCCGCGCCTTCCAGTCGCCGCATCGTCTTCTTCCGCCACCGTGTTCGTGGGATTTCCGTAGCGCGTGTAGAACTGGTCGGTGTGCGTGACGCGCACCTGCTCGTCGTTGTCGGTGACTTCAAATGTCGAAGTCTGAAAAATCGGCGTAGCCAGCGGGCCGTTTTTCTTCTCCAAATCGGCCGCGCCGCGTACGGCCCTGGTCTCGGAGATGCCGTCTGCGTTTCATGAGATATCCTCACTTATTCAGATTAATCGCGCAAGCAGACTCCCGCAAGCGCGGAATGTAGCCGCACACCGTTTATAATTCCTCACATTCATGGATCTCGGCTGAAAAACCGTGTCGCCCTGGTTGCCGCGTCCAGTCAGGGAATTGGCCGCGCCACTGCCGAAGCCTTCGCCGCCGAAGGCTGCCGCGTGGCCATGTGCGCCCGCAACGCGCAGACCCTGCAATCCGCCGCGGATAAAATTCAGAAAACAGACAAGGCGCGAAGTTTTCGCCGAAGCCTTCGACGTCACCGATGCTAAAGCCGTGCGTGTTTCGTGGCGACGGTCGCCAAAAAATTTGGCAGCATCGATATCTGCGTGACCAACGCCGGAGGCCTCCCGCCAAAGGATTTCTTTCCGCCACGCTCGAAGACTGGCAACGCGCCATCGAGCTGAACTTTCTTAGTACGGTTTATTTTGCCCGCGAAGTTATCCCTCACATGCAGCGCAAACGCTGGGGGCGCATCATCACGATCACCTCGATTACGACCAAACAGCCAGTCGCCGATCTCGTGCTCTCCAATGCCGTGCGCGCCGCCGTGGTGGGACTGGTGAAAAGCCTGGCCAATGAATTCGGCAAAGATGGAATTCTCGTGAACAACGTCGGCCCCGGCTTTACCGCTACCGATCGCCTGAAAGAATTGGCAAAGGCGCGCTCCGCGCTTCCGGCAAAACTGAGCAGGAATTCTTTGATGGCTGGGCCGCCGATGCGCCGCTCAAGCGCCTTGGCGAGCCGCGCGAAGTGGCCGAAACCATCGTCTGGCTTGCCTCCGAGCGCGCATCCTATATCACCGGCCAAACCATCCTTGTCGATGGCGGCATGTATAAAGGCTTGTGACTAGCCCAGAGCATTAGATTGAGAGTCTGGATTCGGAGAAATAATGCGCTCGATAGCATCCCGAATGTCGGTCATGAGCGGCGAAGGCGCACTGTCCGTCTACGCCCGCGCCAAGGAACTGGAAGCCGAAGGCCGTTCCATCATCCATCTCGAGTTAGGCGAGCCTGATTTTCACCCCGGTCCGTCGGTGATCGCGGCAGCAACCAAAGCCCTGGAGGAAGGGAAGGACCGCTACTGCCCGGTCGCCGGCATACCTGAACTGCGTCAAGAACTCAGCGCCTACCTGCAGCGTACGCGCAACATTACGGTCTCTCCGGACAATATTGTCATAGCGCCGGGCTGCAAGGCGATTCTCTTCTTTGCCATGATGGCCCTTCTCGAACCCGGCGACGAAGTTCTGTTCCCGATCCTGGATTTCCCGGCTATCCTTCGATCACTCTCGGTCTCGGGCGCGGTTCCAGTTCCATTCGAGCTCTCGCCGCGCAACCGGTTTCAGCCGGATCTCAAGCCGACATCGCCGCGAAAATTACGCGCCGCACCCGGATGCTGATTACCAACTCTCCGGGCAATCCCACGGGAACGGTCTATACCGATGCGGTTCAACGCGGACTTGCCGAGCTCGCTGTCGAGCACGATCTCTGGGTTCTCTCCGACGAAATTTACGCACGCATCATTTATGGCGGCGAATATTTGTCGATGCTGCGCTATCCCGGCATGGCCGAGCGCACTGTGATCATTGACGGTTTCTCGAAGAGCTTCGCCATGACCGGTTGGCGCATTGGATATGCGGTCGCTCCGCCGGAAGTCTCGGTGGCGCTCGCCATGATGGCTGTGAATAGTTACACTTGCGTGGCCGAATTCACACAGTATGCATGCGTCGAGGCTCTTCGCGACCTGGATGGCACAACGCCGAAGATGGTCGCCGAGTTTTCTCGTCGCCGCGAGCAATTCGTGAACGATCTGAACAGGGTTCCCGGCTTCCATTGCCAAACGCCAGAGGGTGCGTTTTACGCCTGGGTCGACATTCGCGGGACCGGCGCCTCTGCTGAAGAAGTGTGTCGCATCCTGTTAGAAGACGCGGGCGTAGCCGCGATTCCCGGAGCAGCTTTCGGACCGGCCGGGAAGGTTTTCGTGCGATTCTCATTTGCATCGTCGGTGGCAAATCTGAAAGAAGCGACGCAACGAATTATGAAAGCGTCAGCCTGCCTGGCAGGGAAGTCTGGTCTCACGATAAAAGATTAGACATATATCGGCAACACCATGTGGTGACGGGGGCGCCTTCGCCCGTAGGGTGAGCGAAGCGAGCCAGAATTTCCACTAAGGAAAGCGAACCTCGAATGAAACGAAAACTCCACACGACATTCTGCACCCTGGTCATCGCCGCCGCGCTCTGCCCACAGTGCCTAGCTCAAGCCCGCCCGCTCCCGAGTGCCGATGTTCAGCAAATTTACCAGCGCCTCCTTCCGCAAATCGAGAAAATCCCTGCCTTCGACCATCATGCTCACCCCGGTTACTTCGACGATCCTGACGTTGATGCCATGGCCGCGCCCCCCGATTTCAGCGAAGCTGTGCGTACGCGCTCCGATAATCCCGAACTCATCGCCGCTGCCAAGGCGCTCTTCGGATATCCCTATGCAGATCTTTCTCCCGAACATGCCAAGTGGCTGGTAGCGAAAAAAGCTGAACTGAAGAAACAATATTCCGGCACCGCCTATTTCGACATGATCCTGGACAAGATCAACACTGAAAGCTCTGCCGCCAACCGCGCCATGATGGCCGATTACCTCGATCCCCAGCGTTTTCCCTGGGTGTTCTTCGTCGATTCTTTCATGTGGCCTTTCAACAACCAGCGCGAGTCCGCTCGTAACCCGGATGAAGAAATTTACATTCCGCTCCAGGAGAAAATGCTGCACCGCTGGATGCAGCAGGAAAACGTCGCGAAGCTCCCCCCTGATCTCGACGGCTATCTAAAATTGATCACCCAGGTGCTGGAGGACAATCGAAACAACAAGGGCGGCATCGCCATGAAGTTTGAAGTCGCATATTTCCGCCCGACAACCTTCGGCGACCCAACCCGCGACCAGGCGGCCGATCTCTACCAGCGCTATGTCACCGGCGGCATTCCCACCGAAAAAGATTACCGGACATTTCAGGACTATATTTTCCGTTACCTTATTGTGGAAGGTGGCCGTCTGCATCTTCCGGTGCACATTCATTCTGCGGCCATCATCGGCGACTATTTCAGTATCTCGCAGAGCAATATTATGAATTTTGAAAACGTGTTGCGCGACCCGCGGTATCGCAGCACAACCTTCGTCATGCTTCATGGCGGCTACCCGCTGGAACGCGAAGCCATCTGGCTCACCTCGATGAAGAATGTTTATCTGGACTCTTCGTTGGAAGAACTCGTGCAGTATCCGTCGGCCTTCAAAAACATCTTGAAGATGTGGCTGGAAACTTTCCCGGACAAGATCACATTTGGTACGGACGCTTTCCCTTACAATGAAGCGTTGGGAGCAGAAGAGAGCTATTGGCTGGGCGCCGAATCCGCACGTACGGCACTGGCGGCCGCTCTAGCCGAGATGATTTCTGAAAATGAAATCACCGAATCGCGAGCTCTGGAGATGGCGCACGCGTACCTGCATGACACCGCCGTCAAGCTATACGGCGGCAGAGTTCACTAACAAAAGCTGGGGCAACAGTTTTGAAAGGACGCGGCTTCATCCGTGCCGCTGGTGCGAATCGAATGGCGACCAAAATCAAAGCAAAGAAAAGAAACTCTTCGTCGAACAAAACCTCAAGGACACACTCTCGCGCCCAGCGCTCCGTGACCAAACGGGCTGCGATCAAGGTGGATCTGCAATACATCCCCTGGCACACGATTCCGCTGGAGGATTTGAACCCCCTGCTGCAGCGCCAGTTCGTGGTTGGCCAGGAAATTATGCTGGCGCGCGTTCTTCTGAAAAAAGGCTGCATCGTTCCCGAGCACAGCCATCACAACGAGCAGCTCACCTACATCCTCGATGGCGCACTGAAGTTCTGGATCGACGGCAAAGAAATCACCGTTCATGCCGGCGAAGTTCTCTGCATCCCTGCCAATATGCCGCACAAAGCCGAGGCAGTTGAAGATACGGTCGATCTCGACGTCTTCACTCCGCCCCGCGCCGATTGGATCAATCGGAGCGACCAGTATCTGCGGAGAAAATAATTTCCGGACGCCATGCCGCTCTCCGCCACCTCGGGTCGCAGCTCCGATAAAAGGGGCAATGCAGGCTCAAAACGCAGCTTTGTTTTTCGCTGCATCGGTTGTGGCTCGATTGTTTCCAACGCCGCGCAGGATTATCGTTGCCAGCATTGCGGAAAGCTATTGGAAATTGCGGACGATTCCTGGAAGACTGCCAATGGGGCCGGCCTGAAATCGCTATGGCGCGAACGCCGAACCACCAACGCAACTCTCGATCTGAGCGGCGTTTGGCGTTTTCGCGAACTGCTTCCGCTCCCGGAAACGCCCGCCGAAGTTATCACTTTGCGCGAAGGTAACACACCGTTGTATGACCTTCCTCTTTGCTCTCGCATCACCGGAGTCGATCGCCTCTACGCCAAGCATCAGGGCATGAATCCAACCGGCTCTTTCAAGGATACGGGGATGACCGTGGCCGCCACATTTGCGCGTCAGGCGAAATGCGGATGGGTCGCGTGCGCATCCACAGGCAATACGTCGGCTTCGATGGCCGCGTACGCTGCCCGAGGCGGGCTTCGTAGTCTCGTGCTCGTTCCTGAAGGAAAAATTTCCTGGAGCAAACTTTCGCAGGCTCTCGACTATGGAGCCCTCGCTTGCCAGCTCCGCACGGATTTCGATGGCTGCCTTCGCCTCCTTCAAGACCTGGTGAAAGAAGCGCCCATCTATCAACTGAACTCGATCAACCCATTCCGTCTCGAGGGCCAAAAAACTCTCGCGTTCGAACTATTGGAGCAACTTGACTGGCAGCCTCCCGACCACATCATCGTCCCAGGCGGTAACCTCGGCAATAGTTCAGCCGTGGGCAAGGGTTTGCTCGAAATGCTCGCGCTTGGCCTGATTCCGCGTCTCCCGAAGCTTTCTGTGATTCAGGCTGAGGGCGCGAATGCGTTAGTGCGCACTTTACGTGAAGGGCAGGGCAAGCAGTTAATCAGCGTTCAGGCGGAGACTCGCGCGACTGCAATTCGCATCGGCAATCCCGTTTCCTGGGAAAAAGCGGTGAAGGTGATTCAGGCAACGGATGGGACCTGCGAGCAGGTCAGTGAGATTGGAATTGCGCAGGCGAAAGCAGAAATCGGCGCCGAAGGCATTGGCTGCGAACCCGCTTCGGCTGTAACTTTGGCGGGATTCAAAAAACTTGTTCACCAGAAGTTTGTGAAAAAAGACGAATCCGTCGTTCTCATTCTCACTGGAAATCTCTTGAAGGACCCCGATTTCACCATGGAGTTTCACCGTGGCGATCTTTTTCGGGACGACAAGGCCTCCGCTCCGCTTCACCATTTGCGGCATCCGCCCGTCGTTCTGGACGCCACGATTAAGGCCGTAATCCAGACTTTGCAACAGGCCGAGAAATCCGACCGCAAGCCCAATGCCTAAAAAGAAACTTCAGCCTCCATCGCCTCTGCGCCTCACTTTACCGGCGACGTCAGCCAACCTTGGCCCAGCCTTCGATGCCGCCGCGCTTGCGATGGATCTCTACCTCACCATCGATGCCCGGCTCGCCAACGATTTTTCCATTAAAGCCACGGGGCGCGATTCCCAAATTTGCCAGGCTTTGCAGGATAACTTGATTCTCACTACTTATTGCGATGTTCTTGAGCAGCAGGGAATCGGGATCATTCCACTTACTCTCCGCATCAGGAACGGAATTCCTATTGGCAAGGGATGCGGATCGTCAGCGGCTGCGCGCGTCGCCGGCGTGGCTCTGGCGAATTACTTTGGCCGCATGCATTGGAGCGATTCGCGCATCATCGGCGAGGCCTCGCGGCGCGAGCGCCATCCCGACAACGCTTCCGCATGTTGGATGGGCGGTCTTGCCATCGCACGCATGTCATCGCAAGATGAAGCTCAAGTAGCCTGCATCCGGCCGAAAGGGAAGTGGCCTCTGCTTCTCGCGATTCCCGAGGAAAGTCTGCCCACAGAAAAGGCTCGCGGCGTCCTGCCGGAGAATTATTCTCGCGCCGATGCGGTACTCAATATTCAGAACTCGCTCTTCCTGCTCGCGGCCTTCATGCAGGGACGTACCGAACTGCTGGCACCCTCGCTCGAAGATCGAATTCATCAGCCCTACCGCGCTCCGCTTTGTCCGCTGCTGCCGATCCTGCAAGAGCTGACAGGAACGCCCGGTATTCTGGGCGCGGCTCTCAGCGGCGCGGGTCCTTCGGTCATCGTTTTTCTCGATCCGGCCTGCGCAGCACAGAAAACAAAGAAAGCAATCGCCGCGCACCTTGAGCAAAAAAAGCTGCCGGCGGAACTGCTTCTCACTTCCATCGCTCTGCGTGGCGCCCGCGGCTAAGAAGCACTACTGCAATCTACTTGCTCGCGGGCGGAACAATCCCATTCATCCGCAAATACTCGACCATCTGACCATAGTGATCGAACGCGTGCGCGCTAACGCTGGTCGCAACACCTAATCTTGTGATCGATCCTTCGCCAAAAGGACTCTTCAGCGGCTCGACCAGATTCTTTTCGTTAATGGTGGCAATCGCCTTGTGCACGTACACGAATGAGTTTTTCAGATAAGAAAGAATCTCCGCCTTGGTTTTCAGAGAAGACGGTCCCGACTCATCCCCTACATCCACCGGGACTTTTTCACCCAAAATGGCGGCGCCGAAAATATAGTTCACCGCCGCCACATGTTTAATTTGCTCGCCGAAATTGCGCACTCCCTTGAACTCACCCGCAGTCGGTGCATAGTCGAACTTGTCTTCAGGCATAGCCTCGGCCGCGGATGTAAACTCGCGCTCCGTGTTCGAGACGGAGTGATCCAACACCTGCGTCACCGTCCGATGCTCCTCTTTTTTCATTCCTTTCTGCTGAGCCGCCGCGCCCAGAGCCGAAAAGGCCAGAGTACAGAAAATCAATACGCGAAAATGTCGTTTCATGAACACTTTGTCTCCCTCTATGTCTTAACTATCTCTTCTCATCCAGAAGCAGCCCGCGTAAAAGGCCACTCCTGGCCGCGCCACGCACGGACCATATAAATAAGAATACCCGCGACCAGAATCACCGCAGCGTACCGCACTTCCTTCATAGCATTCTGCCGGTTGAACAGAATGAACAAGAAGCCTGCAATCGCCACCAGCGCGGGCAACGGATACAGCCACATCCTGAATGGCCGCGGCAAATCCGGCCGCCGCACCCGCAACACGATCACGCCCGCAGCCTGAACAATGAATTGTATGACAATGCGAATCACAACCAGCGCGGCGATCGCATCTTTCAATTGCAAAAAACAAAACGCGGCCGCCACGATTCCCAGCGCTAACAGCGAAATATGCGGAAATCGATGCACCGGATGTAGCTTGGCGAATATCCGAAAGTAATTTCCATCCTGTGCCGCGGCAAAGGGAACCCGCGAGTATCCCAACGTCAGCGAAAAGACTGAAGCGAACGCAGTAATGATCACCAGCCCGGTTACGATTCGCGCTGCCCAGGCTCCATACACGCGCTGCATAAACAGCGACACAACATACAGCCCGCTATTGTTGTGGCCGGCTTGCAGCAACTCCTGCCACGGCACCACGGCCAGGATGCACAAATTCATCAATAGGTATAGACAGGCGACGATCCCAATGGAAAGCAGCAACGCCCGCGGAATATTTTTACCGGGATCCTTGATTTCATCGCCCAGAAAACAAACATTGTAGTAACCCCAGTAATCGTAGGTCGCCACCAGCAGCGCTCCACCGAGTCCTGTAAAGAACGCGGGCGACAAAGTAAACGCACCAGGAGGAAAACTAAAAGCTCGTGCAGCGCTGAAGTGAGTAAATCCCGCGAAAATAATCCATCCAATCGTCCCCATCACCCCGAACCACAATATCTTGGAAAGCCGGGCGATGACGGTAATCCGGCGATACAACAAAAACACAGTGAAAAAACAGATGAGAATTCCGAGGGCTGTCCCTGGTGTTGCCACCCAATCCACCTGCAGGGGTCCTGCCCAGGGCACGTGTAAAACCACGCTGTGCGCCGCATATACCGTTTGCAAACCAGGCCAGTAATAGGAAGCATAGCCCGCCAAGCCAATGCACCCGCTGGCAATTGAAAGCGGCGCGCTAAAGGATAGCTGCCAGATAAACAAAAACGAAATCAGCCGTCCCCACTTCCGCGGTCCATAAATCTCGCGCAGATAGGTATAGGATCCGCCCGATCCCGGCAGCGCCGCGCCCAACTCCGCCGTGCCCAATCCGTCACATACCGCCAGCAACGCGCCGGCGATCCAACCGAGCAAGGCCTGCGGTCCGCCCATCGCCGCCAGAACCAGCGGCATGGTGATGAACGGCCCCACGCCGATCATGTCGATCATGTTCAGCGTGGTCGCACTCCACAATCCCATGCCGCGAATCAGGCCGTGCGAATTCTGCTCGCTTTGAGGTGGGAGCGCCATTCTTTGTGGATGGTATCTACGATTGAGGAAGGAGCAACAATCTTCCACTCACCCGCCGTTGCTCAAATTCCGTATGAGCCTGGGCCGCGCCGGATAGAGGAAATGTGCGTTCGATCCGGATGGAAAGCTTGCCGTTATTAACCCACTCTTCGAAGCGCCGCAAATACGCCGGATATTCCTTGCGGTAAGGCAGGCCGTTTGTGCGGGTGAGAAACACGCAGCCCTTTTCTTGCAACGTCATCAGATCGAAAGGCGGCACGTACCCGCTCGATTGCCCGTACATAATCAGATATCCGGCGGGCGCAAGGCTGTCCAGGCTCGCGGCGAATGTGTCCTTGCCCACGCCGTCGTAAACCACGTTTACGCCGCGGCCATCTGTAATTCGTCGCGCTTCCGCAGAGATATCAACCAGCGTCGAAACGATCACTTCGTCCGCTCCGGCTTCTCTTACAAATTTCGCTTTCTCTGCCGTCGAAGTTACTCCGATCACGCGTCCGCCGCGGATCTTCGCCATCTGGCACAAGAGAAGTCCGATCCCTCCCGCAGCCGCGTGAATCAGGCACCAATCATTCGGTTGAACAGGATACGCGCAGTGCGTGAATGCATACGCAAGAAAACCTTGATTGAGACCTCCGGCCGCTTGCTCCGTGCTGATACTATCCGGTATCGGAATCAGCCACGCAGCCGGCGCGAGAGCATGAGTGGCGTAAGAACTGCCGAAAAAAATCACCCGGCTCCCGACGCGAACCTGGTCCGTCGCGGACCCAAGCTTTTCCACCAGCCCCACGCCCTGGCTTCCCATTGTCGCGGGAAGATCAGGCGCAGCCCCATGCGCGCGATAGAATGCCTGCCCAACCAGCTCTCCGCGCCGCATTTGCACGTCCAGAAAATTGACGCTTGCCGCCTCCACGCGCAACAACGCCTGCTCAGGCCCCGGAACGGGCAATGGCAGTTCTTCTACTTGCATGACCTCTGGTCCGCCGTAACTGTGAACGCGAACCGCTCGCATTGTCTTATCTGGCATCCCCGTGGCCCACGCTCAACAAATTCACATACAAACGCACCGCTCCGGGCACGCCCGCCGGCAACTGCCGGAAAAATGCATAGGCCGCGTAAATATATGTCCCCTTCCCGTACTGCGCCCGCAGCAATCCGCCCTTCTGCTCGTCCTCTCCCGGATCATGGCACGCCAGCAGCGGCTTGAAATGCTCATCCCACTTGTTCATGAAGTAGAGGCCACGTTCCTGCACCCAGCCATCGAAATCCCGCTGCGTAATTTCATTCGGATAGTGAAACACGCTGTCATCCGGAGCCAGAATTTGCACCGGGGCTTCCTCCACCGAAACTCGCGCCCTGCTCAACTCCGCCGGGTACGGCGTGAAATGCCCAGAGTTGAAGTCGGCCACGCCAGTGTTGTATTGCACGACCAAGGTTCCACCGGCTGCCACAAAATCCAATAGCTTTTTGTTGTTCCCGGCAACTTCTTTCTGCGTGTCGTAGGCGCGGATTCCGAGAACGATCGTCCCGAACCTGCTCAAATCCTCGGTCGCAAGCTTCTCGGTAGCAATCAGGCTTACATTCATGCCCAGTTGCTGCAGCACAGTCGGAATGTCATCTCCAGCGCCCATGATGTAACCAATTTTCAAATCATGCGGCACCTTCACATCCACGATGCTCACCTTCTGCGATGCCGGCTGATAGTAATAAAAGCTGCCGAGATCCTCCCTCGTAACCAGCGTGTAACCTTCGCTGAACTTTTCTCCTCCAGCTTCAAGTACTGCCCGAATCGTCGCCCGGCCCTCCTGTAAACCCGCAGGGAAGACCGTGAACTCGAAATCTTTTTTCTCATGGCGGTGCGAAAAGCTTACCGCCAGCTGCGTCGGTTCCGACCGCCATCCCGCCGGAAGCTCGAGCCGCAATTCGCCGTGCACATCTTTATTGAGGTCGCTGGTCGCCCCAACTTTCACGGTCGTCTGCGAGCCATTGTGAGTTGAGATCACCTGCGTCCCCGGCTCCAGCGCGACGGACAATGCAGGCACTACCGCCAGCGGCGGCGCGCGTTCGACGCCCGAATCGTCGATGAACGGCGTCACCACGGTCGCGCCAATCTCATTTTTCACAACTGCGCCGTTCGTGCGCGCAATCGAATATTGCACCTGCGCGCGCAGAGTAGGCGGAGGAAACGGAAGCGTTACATACTTCTCGTTATCGATGTGATTCAAGCTTTCGGTGTCCGGGTCATCCCGGTGCCAATAGGGTCGCGTGTACTCCGCATCAGTGGGGACCTTCAGCCGGAAAACCGCGCGAACATTGTCGCCAGGCTTAATCGCCACTCGCCGGGTTTTATCCGAAATTGTCGCCCAACCTTTCGGCACTTCCAGCTTGATACCGTCCAGTAGCAAACGCTCATGAGAGCCATTGTGAAAATCCGTGGCGACCAGGAATTCCTGCCCCGGCGAAACCGTCGTGACCGCATCCTCTTCTTTCGGCACGGCAGGTTTCGGCTCGGCACGCGAAACCACAGTCGCCGACAAACTCGTGCCAAGCACATCGTTCAGCGCTATCGCAGCCTGCTCACGCTTTTCTTTCAGGCGGCTCAGCAAGTCAGATTTCGCGATCACGTTAAGATCCGCCTTCTCGACTTCATCGCTCACTCGCTCCAGGCCGGTCACTATCTCCATCAGTGGTGCAACTGTATTCGATATATTGCTGCCTTTGGCTGCGTGGCTCGCGGCGGCGACTTTCTTCGAGATTTCTTCCAAGTCACTCCGCAGGTGCGGCAGCTTCGACTCCTCACTTCCCAGCCGTGCCGCCAGCCCCGGAAGAGAAGTATCGATGCCGTCAAAAAAATCTTTCTCGTGCCCATCCTTGTCGAGCTTTGCCGGCTCAATCGAATCCACCAGCTTGTAAAACGTGAATCGATCTCCCGGTTCAACATTCCAGTTCGCCGCGCCCTGGGAAAGCTGATGCCGGAGTCCTTTCATGGCAAACTGCGCATAGGATCCGCCTAAGTCTGCGCTGGGCTCTCCGGTATTCAACTTCACCGTCCAGTCCGCATCCGGACAAGTCATCGCGCCAAAACCGCAAACGTTGCCAATGTAAAGCCTTCTTGCCTGCCAGGGCTCGAGCCCTTCCTTAAGCTGGTCGGGAAACCGTTTGGGATCGGCCGCCGCGCGAAAGGCTTCTTTGGTCAAAATGCTGGATGCCTGGTGATTTCCGTGTCCATCGCGCGGCGTGCCCGAAAACCGCGCCACCAGCACATCAGGGCGGAACGCGCGAATTACGCGTACCATGTCGCCCAGAGCGATGTCATGCCCGCCCCATTTTTGGAAGGTCTCTTCGGCAGTCTTTGAAAAGCCGAAGTCGGCTACGCGCGAAAATCGCTCCTGCACACCGTAATATTCGTCTGCTGCCAGCAGTTCCAAAGTGCGTACCACACCCAGCACGTCCGATAAGTTGCTGCCAACCTTATTCTGCCCCCCCTCGCCGCGGTTCAGCGTCATCAACAGCACGCTATCCCCATGCCCGCGCGATTCTAACGTCAACATTCCGCCATCCTCATCGTCCGGATGGGCCACCGTTTGCATCAGACGCGCCGTCGTACTCAAACGCCGCAACTGTAGGCGCAAGCCAATCGCACCTTCATCCTGAGGAATCTCCGCAGGCGAGCCCTGATAAGGAAGTTGGGGGAAATCGGTTGCCGATGGCGAAGTTTCCGTCTGCGATGCTGCGCTGGCAGCATGATCGCCATCTTCAACATGCTGTGGAGTTGCCGATAACTGAAAGGCAAGCAGAACGCATGGAATTAGGACTAAGGAGCGAATGCTGGAGGTTTTTAAAACGCTGCCGGGTTTGCCGCCTTGAGCGGTTAGAAAAGTTGTTTCTTTCCAAAAAGTTCACCCTACAAGGATGGGGCCTGTACCTGCTTCGACGCAAATTCTTTCCCCAGCAAGCAACGACACTACGGAAACCAGAAAACAGAAGCTGGAAACCAGAGGCCTACTTCGCCGTTTCCTTCAACACTTCCTGGCACTCGCTGCCCGCGGTCAACACTTCGTTAAATGCCGTTTCCTTGCGCAGATTCTTCAGCAGCGGATCATCCAGCAAAGCAGAGTACGCACAGTAATTCTGCTGTACGGCGGCCTTCAATAATCGCAACGCCGCATCATTTTGGCCGCAATATGCCATCACGGCGCCCACGTGATACCAGGCTTCCGGATCGGGCTCCGCCATCACAGACGTTTCTGCATCTTTCACAATCTTATCCAGATCTGGCGGCCGGGGCACCTGCGTGCATGCCAGGAGCAAATCCCGGTGATACGAAGACGACTTTCCGACGCTCTTCGCGGCGTTGTGCGCCTGGGTTACGTCTCCCGCCGCCAGGTAAACAAACGGCGTCACCCAATTGGCCCACTCAGAACCCGCATCTAGATGTATGAAGTCCATGGCGCGTTCGGTTTGTCCCATCTCGAGGAACGCCCATGCACAAGAGCGGAAAATATAATTCCCCGGATCGAGCGACCGGCCGTATTGCACTCCTGCGTAGCTTTTTCCTGCATGCCCGCATAGCGAAGGACATAACTGAATGCGAAGTGTGCATCCCCGCTTTGTGGACGGCGCTTACCAATTCCGTCGCCGCATCATAAGCAGGTCCCAACTCTCCACGTTCCACACGATGTGCAATCAGATTGCTCGCCGCGCCCACCCGGTTGGGGTCGATAGACAGCGCGCGTTCATAAGCGGACTTCGACCGCTGGAACATGTGCTTCTCCGCCGCCGCCAAATATCGAATCGAAATAATAGCGCAGGCCAAGCGCCTCCCATGCCGGTGCATATCCGGGATCTTCGCCGACCACATGCTCCAGCACGGAGATCGCATCCTTGTTCGGTCCGGGATCATGCGGCAGCGCCAGGCTGTGCAGATATAGATCATAGGCTTCTTGGTTCTTCGGTCGCGACGCCGTGCTCAACTTCTCCTCCCGCGCACGCCCAGCGCCGGAAACAGCCCGTGTTGTACCTGCATGCTGAATTGTTGATGCAGGCGATCAGTCGTCGATTCCCGCCATGATCGTCCTCTGCCATATCAAACGATCTGTGGCCACGTCGACTGCTTCCAGCGTTACCGCGATTTGTTCCCCCTGACGAATAAAATGGCCCGTCAGCAATCGGCCCACGCGCAGTTCCTGGCCCACTTTGTGGGGATCGATATCCGGCGCTACGAATTTTCTTGTCAGCGACGAAGGCCGCACTTCCAGCGATCGTGCGTAAGTGAGCACGCTGGTCAATTCGTCGGCCAGGGCAAAGCGCAAATAATCCACGCTATAGTCGGCGTTCATGTTTTGCAAAGGCAGCACCGCAATCGCATTGCGCTCTTCCGCGTTGGCAATCTGCCGGTGCTTCGGTACCACCAGCTTCCAACAGCGGCTACAACGGTGACCAGCAGCGCTGCCACGCCAATCAAAAGGTACATGAGCAGCCGATTGCTCTGGCCGAACGTTTTGGTGGCCACGCGCAACTTCATGGTGTGGTTTCCGCGGTTTTTACCAGGCCCGACTCGGTCTCCCGCTTGAGGACGTTCAAGTCCGACTTCATCTCCGTGGCGCTCTGGTAGCGATGGTTGCGGTCTTTCTCCATCGCCTTGCCGATGATGCCTTCCAGCTCGATTGGAACTTTGGGATTGAGTTCGCGCGGCGGCTTGGGCTTTTTGTGCAGCACCGCATCGAGCGTCATCAGCGAATTGTTGCCGGTAAAGGGCTTCTTCCCGGTTGACATTTCGTACATGACAACGCCAAAGGAAAACAGGTCGCTGCGTCCGTCGATGGCTTCGCTGCGCGCCTGTTCGGGAGACATGTAAACGGCGGTGCCGGGAATCACGCCGACTGCGGTCAACGAATTTTGTCCACGCCGTCGTCGGTCCCCGCATTTTGCACCAGTTTCGCGAGCCCAAAGTCGAGGACCTTCACTTGTCCGCTCGGGGTGAGAAATATATTCGCGGGCTTGATGTCTCGATGCACAATTCCTTTAGCATGCGAAGCGGCGAGAGCGTCGGCCACCTGGACGCCGATATCAAGACGGCTTCCAATTTCCATTGCATGTCCGGAGATGCGCTGCTTCAGGCTCTGGCCCTCCAGCTTTTCCATCACAATAAAAGGATGGCCGTTGTTGTCCTCGATTCCGTGGATGGTGCAGATATTCGGGATGATTGAGCTGAGACGCGGCGCGAGCCTCGCGCTCAAAACGTTCCAGTGACTTGGGATCGCCAGTAAGATTGTCGGGGATGAATTTGAGCGCGACGTGGCGGCCGAGTTTGAGGTCTTCCGCTTCGTAGACCACGCCCATACCACCGCCTCCGAGCTTACCCAGGATGCGATAGTGGGACACCGTCTGCCCGATCATGAAAGAAGAGATGCTCCCAACGGCGCTAATGTTAGATGCCGCAGGCGCTTGGGTCAACCTGCTCGCATTTACAGGGCACTCAATCTCGGTCTAGAATTGCGTCCGGCTAAAGACACATGGAGGAACCAATGCGTAAAGCCTTATTCCTGACCACAATCCTGCTGGCAATCTCAGGCCTTTCCATTCCGTCTCGTGCACAGCAGAAGATGGAAGCCGTCAAGCCCGCCGACAGCCCATCCACAGTCGTCCTCGACTCCTGGAACGATATCGGCCGCAAACTCATCGCCATGGCCGAGGACTTCCCCGAAGACAAATACGATTTCAAGGCCACGCCCGCCGAACGCACCTTCGCCGAGCAACTCCTGCATGCCGCCGGCGCCACCTATTACTTCACCTACGCCGCCAATGGCGAAAAAAAGAAGGTCGATGAAAATCCCAGCCGCTCCATCTACAAAACCAAGGCCGAGGTCGTAGCTTACGTCAAGAAGTCCTTCGCCGATGGAGCTGCCGCCATCAAAGCCAAAGGCGATAAAGGTATGAACGATCTGGTCGTCGACCCCTTTGCCCACCAGCAAGTCCGCATCTACGATTGGGCCTACGCCTTCATCGAGCATTCAGGAGAACACTACGGCCAGCTCGTCGTCTACTATCGCCTGTCAGGATTGGTGCCACCAGAATCGCGGCCGAAGAAGTAAAGGAAAATAGAGGAGAAGTAAAGGAAAATAGAAGGGTCTAGGAATAGAAAAAAAGAAGACCCCAAAGAACGCTCTGTCATCCTGAGCGAAGCGAAGGACCCATGCGCTCGGCCGCCAGTACTATAGTAGCCGGGCGAGCATCACCCCACCGCATACGGATACCGCAACCGTCTCTCCCCAAACACGCGCACCAGCAACATCCCCGACAAAAACCCGCCGACATGCGCCCAGAACGCCACGCCGCCCATATTCTGGCTCTGCACCTGAAGCACAGTGGCCGTTCCGCTCAAAAAATTCAGCACAA
>CAVTHZ010000007.1:0-206194 GCA_963734675.1 uncultured Acidobacteriaceae bacterium | reverse complement strand
ACATGGAGGCGGTTCAGGAAAGGTCAGAGCTTCGATCGTAGTGGGTTGCGATGGAGCGCACAGCGCGGTTCGCCATCAGTTGAATCTACCATTTGAGGGCGATGAATATCGGGGGGCATTTCTTTTGGCGGATATCGAGACGAAGACGGAGTTCCCCGCCAACGAGATGCAATTGTGCCCCAGCGAGTTTGGGCCGGTGGCAATCTTTCCCATGAGCGCGACGCGCCGCCGGGTCGTGGCCACAATCGACCACACTGAGGGGGACGCTCCATCTCTCGATCTCGTGTGCAGCGTATTGAGTCAGCGCGCACCCAGAGGAATCGAGGCTCGCTCCTTGAATTGGAGCAGCTACTTTCGCATTCATCACCGCCAGGTAGCACGGCTGGGGGAAGGGCGCATGTTCATCGCCGGCGATGCCGCGCACATCCATAGCCCATTCGGCGGCCAGGGAATGAATACCGGGCTGCACGATGCCTGGAATCTGGCTTGGAAGCTGGAACTGTTTTTGAAGGGCGCTGGCAACACCCGGTTGCTCGATAGTTACAGCAGCGAACGCCTGCCCGTGATCAAGAATGTCATCGAGACTACCGATCTTCTGACTAGAGTCATGAGCACTCCGAACAAGCTTGCCCAAGCTCTGCGCGACGCGGTGATACCGATGGTTTCGCGCCTTGCTCCGTTTCAGCATGCGTTCGTGCAACGGCTCTCGGAGCTTGGCATTGCGTATCCGGAGAGTCCGATTGTAGAAGGGCCCGGACAGCGGTATTTCGACGATTCACTGCGAGGAGGAAAAGGCATCACCAGCCGCTTCCTGCTTTTTCTTGGCAATGAAGCGGGTGCGCCGGCAAAGGAAGAGGCGCAGAAGTTCGTCGAATCATTCTCGGGTGTCGTTGAACTTCGACCCGCGAGCCGGGCGGGGATAATGCTGGTCCGGCCTGACGGATACATCGCTTTCTCGTCGCACCACAGCGATACCGCGGCGTTCGAGGAGATGCGAAAAGTGCTTCAACGGCAGGTAGTGCCCGCAGGAAATGCAGACAGAGCGGCGTAGCGATGAGCCGCGGGACTATAAGATATAGCGCGACAAATCCTGATCCTTCACAATATCGGTCAGCATCTTGCGCACATACTCGGCGTCGATAATCACGTGCTCACCTTTTTTCTCCGGCGCGTCGAAGCTCAACTCATCGAGCACGCGCTCCATGATGGTGTGCAGGCGCCGCGCGCCGATATTTTCCGTGCTCTCGTTCACGCGAAACGCGAAGTGCGCGATCTTCGTCCAGAGACTCCGGCGTGAACTCCAGCTTCACGCCTTCAGTTTCCAGCAGCGCCGTGTACTGCTTTACCAGCGACGATTTCGGCTCGGTCAGAATGCGCACGAAATCTTCCATGGTCAGCGATTGCAATTCGACGCGAATGGGAAAGCGCCCCTGCAGCTCCGGAATCAGATCGCTGGGCTTCGAGACGTGAAACGCGCCGGCCGCGATAAATAAAATGTGGTCCGTGCGCACCATGCCATAGCGCGTGTTCACCGTCGTGCCTTCGACGATCGGCAGAATGTCGCGCTGCACGCCTTCGCGCGAAACATCCGGCCCATGGCCGCCTTCGCGCCCGGCAATCTTGTCGATCTCGTCCAGAAACACGATGCCGGAATTCTCCACGCGGTCAATCGCCATGCGCGTTACCTGATCCATATCAATCAGCCGCTGCTCTTCTTCCTGGATCAGATATTCGAAGGCCTCGTTCACCTTCATCTTCCGCTTCTTGGTGCGCGCGCCGAAGATGTTGGGCAACATGTCCTTGATGTTGACATCCATCTCCTCCACGCCCTGGTTGCAGATGATTTCGAAGGACGGAAAATTTCTCTCGCGGACGTCGATCTCAACCTGCGCTCGTCGAGCTTGCCTTCGCGCAACTGCTGGCGCAATTTTTCGCGCGTGCGCGATGGACGATTCTGCTAAGGCAGTGCCGCTGTCGATCACCACTCCGCCCGCGGTGAGTTGGTTCGGCTGGACGCGGCGGCGGCGAGGGCGGCAACAAAATATCCAGCAGCCGCTCTTCGGCGTTTAGTTCGGCTTTGTCGGCGACGTCTTCAAGTTTTTCTTCGCGCACGTTGTCGATCGCAATCTCCACCAGATCGCGAACCATCGACTCCACGTCGCGGCCCACGTAACCAACTTCGGTAAACTTCGAGGCCTCCACTTTCAAGAACGGCGAGTTCGCCAGCTTCGCCAGCCGGCGCGCAATCTCGGTCTTGCCCACGCCCGTCGGCCCGATCATCAAAATGTTCTTGGGGATGATTTCTTCGGCCAGTTCGGGCGGGAGCTTTTGGCGGCGATGCGGTTGCGCAGAGCGATGGCGACGGCGCGCTTGGCGTCTTTTTGACCGATGACGTGTTTGTCGAGTTCGGCGACGATTTCACGCGGGGTGAGTTCGTCGAGGGCGAGCTGTTCTTCTTCAGCGGTGCTGGGTAAATAGATGGCCATAAATATCGTATCGGTGTCAGTGGACGGACGAAGCACTGTCACGTCGCTGCCACGAGCTACAACTCCTCTATCGTTACTGCTGTCATTGGTATAGATGCACATTTTGCCGGCAATCTTCATGGCTTCTTCGGCGATCTGGCGGGCGGTAGAGTTGCGTATGCTGCGGCCAACGCCTGGGCCGCGGCCTGCGCATAAGGGCCGCCGCTGCCGATGGCGGCCACGCCGCCGTCGGGCTCGATCACGTCGCCCTGGCCGCTGAGCAGAAATGTCTGCTCTTTGTCGCAGACCAGCAGCAGAGCTTCCAGATGGCGCAGAAATTTATCGGTGCGCCAGTCTTTGGCCAATTCCACCGCGCCGCGTCCCAGGTTGCCGTGATACTGCTCCAGCTTCGACTCGAAGCGGCTGAAGAGGGTAAAGGCGTCGGCGGTTGAGCCGGCGAATCCGGCGAGAATCTTGTCGTTGTAGAGGCGGCGAATTTTCTTCGCGGTGTGCTTGATCACCGATTCGCCAAGCGTGACCTGGCCGTCGCCGGCCAGAACCGACGTTGCCGTTGCGGCGGACGGACAGAACTGTGTGGAGCGAATCAGTCGCTTCGTTGGCATGAGGGCAATTTTTGATTATAGCAGCGTGGATAAATTGAGGCTTGGAGTGATCGTAGCGTCCGCCTCGCGTGCAGTGCGAAGTCGCGGGTATTTTGTAGTCGAGTGCGCGTTCGGTTTGAAGGCCGCTGCGCCACCCAGAGGCTTTTTCTCGGTCGGTAGGGATTCCTCCTGTCTCGCTTCGCTCGCGCGTCGGAATGACAATAGTTGCTTTGTGGTGTCGGGTGAAAAGTGTCAAGAGGGTGGGGACGGGTGGTTTTGGGGCAGGTGGTTCAGAACATTCGTGAAGTAAATTTGGGGATGTCCCTTTGGGGGGTGTTTCGTTGCGATATAGTAGAAATATAGAGTAAAGCTTTAGGAATAATTGGCGCGGCCTGCGGGCTGCGCCTTTTTTTGGGGGATGAAGAAGCAGGTTCCTCCGCTTGCCGTCGCTTGCGCGCCGGACTTCGGTCGGAATGACAGGAAGCAGGAGAGGCTGACGCGCCGGACTGCGGTGGGAATGACAGAAATTTATTACTGAAGGGGCGTGACGATGTCGAAGTGTCGGGGGGGGTCGGACGTTTAAGGAACGGGGTGAGTGGGTTGAGTTGGTGTTCATGGCGCGGGCGGTTGGGTTCCTTAATCCCAGCGGCTTGCGGTTTCGTCAACGACGTGCAACTCACGCACAAGAGTTAGAATCAGAAAAGTGCGAGCGTATTGGTCCGCTTCGAGGCTCGCCAGGAGATTGCCATGGCAGAACAAGCGAATGCGGGGCAGGAACGGCGGCCTGATCCGAATGAAAAGCTGGTGAAAGTGTTTGACAGCGAGGACGAACCGGAAGCGATCGTGGTGAAAGGGCTGCTCGACTCGGCCGGGATCGATAGCGACCTGCAATCGGCGAGCTTTCTGCAGGATGCGTTTCCGGGGCTGGGCGGAATGATTATTTTGGTACGGGAAGAGGATGAGCAGAGGGCATTGCGGTTGATTGAAGAATCGCGGCGGACTTCTGCCGAGGTGGCGGAGGAAGAAGCAGACGAGGATGAGACTGTGGCTTGAGGGGCGTGGCAGGCATTCAGGGTGTGGGAGCGGCAGGGATTCCTCGCTTCGCTCGGAATGACAAAGTTGTCTTGTGGCGAAGATCTCATGGGTTGAGCGTGGCTTGCGGAGTTACAGAGCGACCATCGAGATAGAACGTGGTCGCTCCGTTCAGATCGGTACGATAGACGTGAACTCCGGCGGCCTGCAGGCGCGCCAGGACGTCGGCCTTAGGCAAGCCGAACGAGGTGTGGTATCCGACGGAGATTACGGCGTAGAGCGGCTTGACTGACCGCAGGATTTCAGGGGTTGTCGATGTGCCGCTGCCGTGGTGGCCTACTTTCAGAAGATCTGCGTGGGGATGGTACAGAGCCGCGATACGGCGCTCGACGGCTTTTTCAGCATCGCCTTCCAATAAGACCGATGTCCCTCGATAAGTAACGTGCAGCACCATTGAGTCGTTATTCTTCGGCTCCATTCCCAGGGGCCAATCTCGAGGCGGGAAGAGCACGTTGACTTCCGCTCCGCCAAAATCAAAATCGTCTCCCTCCCAGTGGCGCACCACCTTGATGCCTAAGGTATGGGCTTCTGCGATCAGACGATCGAGAGCTCGGCTGGGCGGGAGAAGGCCGACCCATAATTCTTTGGGATGAAAATCTCTCAAGATGGCGGGCATGCCACCAATGTGGTCGGAGTGTCCGTGGGAAATGGCGACCGCGTCGAGACGGGAGATGCGGCGGGTCCATAGGTAGGGCGCGACTACGTCTTCGCCGAAATCGAACTGCGAGCCGGCACCGAAGATAGGACCGCCGGAGTCGATGAGCAGGGTGCGGCCTTGCGGAGTTACGGCGAGTATGGAATCGCCTTCGCCAACATCGATGGAGGTGACCTCGAGTATGCCGGGGCGAGTTTGTGGAGCCGGCTGCAGGCCTGCAAGGGACAACGAGGCTGCGAGCAGAGCGCATATTCCGGCGATGGCAAGTACGGCGCGGCGGCGCGCGAGGATCATGGCCGCGATAAGCGCGGCGGATGCCAGAGTCATCATGATCAGCGACGGCGTGGGTACGCGGAGATCGGCAAGGCGGAGGCTTCCCAGACCGCGGACGGTCCCAGTTATTCCTTCGAGGGCCGCGGCAGTGAGAAATGCAGGTAGCTTCGCCAGGGCAAGGGAGATGTAACCGAGTGAGATTGAAAGAATGGCCGCAGGCATCAGGAGTTGGGTGAGCGGAACAACGGAGATGTTCGCGGGAAGGCCGATGGTCGTCGCGCGGTGGAAGTAGTAGGCCATGGGAAGTGCGAGACCCATCTGCATGACCGCGGACACGAGCAGGAGCTCAAACGTTCTAAGCAAGAAAATGCTAAAGCCACGAACGAGGCGAAGCGACCATCGCAGGCCCAGGAAGCGCGCGAGACGGCCCGCAATGAGGCGAAGATCGAGGCGAAATTGAGCGACTTTTGGCGGGAGTCGAGTGCCGTAGTCGTCGGAATCCCAGTGGGCGAGAGCCTGGCGATAGAGGCCGGAGGTGCGCTCGACCAAAGGGACGGCGATGGCGGCGACGACCAGAACGCAGAGGAATGTCATTTGAAAGCTGGCCGTGGTGAGTTGGCCAGGATCGAAGACCAGCAAGCCCAGCGCGGCGGCGGCCAGAGCATTGACCATGGCTCGATCGCGATAGAGCAGGCGCGTGATGAGGAAGATGGCGCACATCAGCGTGGCGCGCCAGACTGGAGCGCCGACTTCCGTGAGAAAGGCGTAAGCAACGCAGGAGAGGATGGTGAAGGCAGTTGCTGGAAGGTCGGCGACGTGCAATCGGCGAAGAGTCCAGAAGATGACGAAGGCCAAAATGGTAACGTTCATGCCGGAGACGACGAGAACGTGATACGTGCCAGAACGCTGGAAGTCGATGCGCGTGTCGCGGTCGATGAAGGCGCCTTCGCCGATGACCATGGCGTCGATGAGCGCCGCTTGTGGCGCAGGCCAGAGCTGACGGACTTTAGCGACGATGCTCGAGTGAATGCGGCTGCGCCAGAGCTCGATTCTGTGGCCGTGAAAACCGGGAAGAAGCTCAACCTCTTCGATTTTGGCCGACGCTAGTGCTGAGATTCCATTTTCGGCGAGGTAGCTTTCGTAGTCGAATGCGCCGGGGTTGTGGAAGTTACGCGGGAGTTTCAGCTTAGCGGGGAAGCGGATGCGTTCACCATAGCCGAACATTCGCATGGAGGCGCGTTCGCCCGCATAAAGATTAAGACGGACGCCAGCACGGAGCGGAGTTCGCTCGCCGTTGCCTGCCGTCATCTCTTCCGTCTCTACGTCGAGAGTCTGTCGTTGTTCGCCGGGAGAAGACTCGCGCAGTTTGCCTTCGTGAGTGACATGAGCGGTGAGTTCGACTTCGGGTCCGTAGGCGAAGGGTTTAAGCGTGGAAGCGACTGGGGCTGAAGAGCCTTTGAGTTGTATGTGGAACGCGCCCGTGAGGAACAGGGAGAGCAGAATCAAGACCGGAGCGAGCCGTGATTCTATGCGAATGAAATAAAGCGATGCGGACAGGATTGCCAAAATTGAGCCGATCAGCCATGGGGCGGGAGTACAAAGGCAGGGGCCGGCAATGATGCCCAGCGAATAGGCTATGGCCGCCCAGAGCATAGGCTGGCGGGTGGGTTTGAGATGGAATTCGGGGAAGAAGCTTTGAGTTCTGGATGCGGTTGGGAGGTCGGATGGCATTCTAGGGACGGCGGAGGAGGATCATTCGCGAACACTCATCGGCCGGACGGGCTGAAGCCCTTTCAAATTCGATCCTTGACGCGGCGCTAAAGCGTCGCTCTTCCACAGTTGATGCCACGGTTCGTGACGATGCAGCTTCAGCGCACCAGATGGACCACGGTTTCCAGGTGGTAGGTTTGAGGGAAAAGATCGATCAGGTGAACCTCCTCGAGGCGATAGCCTGCGGCCCGCAGCGGGACGAGGTCGCGGGCCAGCGTTGCCGGATCGCACGACACATAGGTGAGGCGAGGCGCGCCCAGCCCGGCGAGCGAGCGCGCCACGCCATCACCCAAGCCGCTCCGTGGCGGGTCCACCACAACCAACTCAGGTGTTTGGCGCAGTTGGGGGAGGATTGCGCCGACCTTGGCCCGCCCTTGATCTCCGAGCGCGCCTATAAATCGCTCGGCTGCGGCATGTACCGCCTTTCCATTCGAGGGGAGATTGTATGAAAGGTCGGCAAAGGAAGTCTGTGACATCTCAACCGAAACGATGTGACGGAAGGCACTCGCCAGGGCTGTGGAAAACAGGCCGACTCCTGCGTAGAGGTCGAGGGCAAGTTCGCCCGAGCGGTTGGCGGTGACTATGTTGATGAGTTCGTCCGCGAGAAAGCGGTTGGTCTGGAAAAACGATCCGGCGCTGACGCGGTAAGCGGCGGCTTTTGTTTTATAGGTAAGATCGGGCGCGCCGATAGTAACGAGTGGTTCCGGCAAGCCTTTTTGCGAGCCCCGGAATGCGACGATGCCGGCAATCTCTGGTATGGACGAGCGCAGCTCTTCGCCCCAGGCGCGCACATCTGCGCGACGGGCCTCCGGAGCACAGGAGAGCTCGATGAGAAGACGCGTGTCGTCTTCGTTGGCGAAGAACTCCATTTCGCGTAGGCCTTCGGCAGACTTGCCGGCGCGTCCCAAGTTCCACGTTGCAGCTATGGCGCGGTTGATCAGCGGCGAACTAATGGGACACTGTTCGACTGGCAGAAGTTCGTGGGAAGAGAATTTGAAATATCCCAGCGCGAATTCCGGCTGAGTACGAAGCTGCAGGCGGGAGCGATTGCGATAGTTCCACGGCGGAGAGGCATGCAGTGTGATGTCGCAGTGCAATTCCAGCTTTGCGATGCGGCGGAGGTTCTCGCGGAGAATTTCCTTCTTGATTTCGAGTTGATGCTCGCAGGTGGCGTGCTGGTAGTGGCATCCGCCGCAGAGGGTGAAGTAGGGGCAGGCGGGTGGGGTGCGGTTTGGGGAAGGTTCGACGATTCTTTCCGCCCTGGCCCGGGCGAAGCCGGGTTTTTGTTCCGTCAGCGTAGCGTCGATTTTTTCCCCAGCGAGGACAAAGGGGATGAAGACAGCTTTGCCGCGGCCGTTGGCGTCGGCAGGCAGCCGGGCTAGGCCGTCGCCGCCGTAGATCAGCTTTTCGATGTTTAGGAGCAAGAGGTGATTCTACGTCATAGGGAAGGTGAAACCTGGCTGCAGGTCTCAGCTTCATTCGCCGCAATGCCACAGTTAGTCCGGCGGCCACTCGTAAGGGAAAAGCTTGCCGGCGGCCTGTGGAGAAATGGTAACGCCAAGCTCTTGCGCGGCGCGGGCGAGTACGGGATCGTTTCCCGATTCAAGGTCGCCGGGCTGGGGCAGCGCAATTTCATCCGGATTTACTCCACGGTGTTCGAGGCTCTTGCCATCGGTCATGATCAGGTTGGCGATGGTGACCTCCGCGCCGTAGTCCACCCCGGAACTTGCGAAATAGTATCCGGTCGCCTCCATCACGCTGCCGGACGTTCGGTCGCCGATGACGGTGCCGCGGTGCTCGAGTTGCATCACGCGCGCAAAAATCTCGGCTGCCGAGGCGGATTCGCTATCCACCAGCACGATGAGTTTGCCGGGAAAATAAAGGTGTGGCTTGCCTTTGACGATCTCCGGAGAAGTTTTCTTTCGCATTACCTTGTCGCACACCTTCACGTCGTGATCTATAAAGATACCTAGAAAGTATTCCAGTGCGTCGACATATCCGCCGCGATTGCCCCGCAAATCTACGATCAATGCCCTGAAATTGCGGATCTTTCCAGGGAGATCGTAATAGAACTCGTCGATGCTGGCTTGGTCGTAGGAGCGAGTCGGGCGATATACAAACCACGGAAGCTTAAGGATGCCGATGTCGTCAAAGTGGGCCAGCTGTGGCCTCATTCGGTGTCTCGTGCTCTCGCTCCTGCGCATTACATCGTAGCGGACGCCCGCTCCCGATCGGTAAGCCACATCCGATGACGGTGTAACCTTGGCTTTTATCTCCAGCTTCTGCTGCTCGCCTGACGGGTATTGCACTTCAAGTTGCATTTCCGGCTGGGGGTTCAAAACATTGTCCAGATACTCAATGCTCCGGAGGCTTTGGCGGCTGGGAACCACTCCATTCATTTTCAGGATTTGGGCGCCCGGCTTGAGACCCTTCGCTTCGGCATCGGAACCGGGCCGTACCCTCGTGACGAAACACAGGCTCCAAAACATCTGATGTTGGAAGCCAAAATCAAGGCGATATGGACGAGCAGGGGGCCTAAATTGCGTGTGCGAGTCGTGCAGCATATCCACGGCAATCGCAATCTGCGTTAACGCCTCGTTTAGTGAATTCGACTCCGCGATCTTCGTTTTCGCGTTGGCGACGGCGGCGCTCCAATCGACCCCGTTCATCTTTGGATCGTAGTAGAGCTCCTGAATGCCCTTAGAGACGCCGTAGAGAATGCCCAAGGCGCGCTCCCGGTCGATATTTGAGATGGCCCCAGTTGTGGGTTGAGTGGCCGATGGCTGCTGCGCTCGCAGGTTGGCTTGCGGTAACAGCATCGCTAGGAGAGCGAGAACCAATACACTCCGACGTGGCACTAGCGAGAGCCTCCTTTTGTCGCCCTCGATAACTATGGAACACCCTGCGCTTTTGCCCATTTGCAGGTGAAGGCGAACGAATCTCGACGAGCAGTGTACTCGCGAATCCAAAAGCTGCAGTGTTTTTTTGAGCAGCACGCCCGGTTTTCTATCCCGAAAATCGACTGCGCAAAAAGCTGCATGGCCAACGCGCGGCTGATTCTTGTGAGGCCGGTTTTGGCGGGTCTATCTGTCCATCCCCCTTCCGTGCCATGGATCTCGCCGGGCGTGCCATTTTCTTCCGGAGGTAACTAGGGCATCTTGTTACTGCACGATAGTTACTCCACGAAAGGTTGCGGAGCCGAGAGCGAAAATGGAAGCTAGAAACCGACGCCGATTGGTTCTCGCACTGACGCTCCTGGTAGTGGCGTTGATCGTGGTTTTGGTGCGGAACCGGGATTTCTGGTTTGGCACGGATGAAGTTGCAGATTCCGACACAGCGGCGGTTCAAACGACGGGGGCGAAGGCTTCGACGCCTGCCGCCACGGCCGCCCCGGTAGTGAACGCCGTAACCACTCCCGCCCCGGCCCCAACCCCGGCCTCGACTCCAGCACCGGTAGTTAAGAAAAAAGCCGAAACCGAGAAGAAAACCGACATCGTAGCGAAAGCGGCCGCTGCGCCAGTTCCTGCCACAGCTCCTGCGACCTCCGCTTCCAACCCAGCCCCTGCGCCGTCCGTTACCGCGTCCACGCGCAAGCAGCTTCCACCGATGGAAGTCGAAGTAGTCGCAGGCGACTCGCATCATTCATTACGCGCAGACAGCAATGCGGTGCTGGTTGAAATCCCTACTCACACGAGCGCTGCGAAAACCTTCCAGTGGAATCCAGTGACGAACGCTGCCGAACTGACCCGGATGCCTTCGGACCTGCCGGAGCGGGTGGCGCAGGCCGAGCAGACATCGTACCCGTCGCTGGCGAAGCAGATGAAGGTGCAAGGATCGGTGATTCTGCAGGCATATGTTGGCGCCGATGGCGGTATTAAAGACCTGCACGTAGTGAGCGGAAATCCGATTCTGGTTTCAGCGGCGGTAGAAGCGGCACGCCAGTGGCGCTTCACTCCTTATTTGCAGAATGGCCAGCCAGTGGAGACGCAGGCTAAGATTCAGGTCAACTTCATGATTAAGGTGCTGTAAGGGCCGCGCCGGCTCTATCGTTCTTTAGCAATCCAACCATTAGCAATCCCACCATTCAACAGTTTCGAGAGATAATCTTCGAGACATTCGAGGACGCCTAAGAACGGCGCTGTTCGATGGGTTCGCAGGGATTCCTCCTGTCTCGCTTCGCTCGGGCGTCGGAATGACAGGGGATACGTGGCGAAGTACCTTACCACCACGGTGGGGGCGCGAGATACTTGCTGTTCGATGGGTTCGCAGGGATTCCTCCTGTCTCGCTTCGCTCGGGCGTCGGAATGACAGGGGATACGTGGCGAAGTACCTTACCACCACGGTGGGGGCGCGAGATACTTGCTGTTCGATGGGTTCGCAGGGATTCCTCCTGTCTCGCTTCGCTCGGGCGTCGGAATGACAGGGATACGTGGCGAAGTCCCTTGCCACCACGGTAGGGGCGCGAGATCCTTCACTTCGCTGA
Organism: uncultured Acidobacteriaceae bacterium; assembly: GCA_963734675.1. Classification (GTDB taxonomy): domain Bacteria; phylum Acidobacteriota; class Terriglobia; order Terriglobales; family Acidobacteriaceae; genus Sulfotelmatobacter. Next base: position 194,854 of record CAVTHZ010000007.1, on the reverse strand, counting down.
AGAACGCTCCGCTGAGGATGACGCCGTGACGCTGTCTCCCAGGGGCGCTACCGTCATAAAGATCGGCCGGCGACTGCGCCTGAGGCCCACGCCCACTGAAAGTTGAAGCCGCCGAGTTGCCCGGTCACGTCTACTACTTCTCCGATGAAATAAAGGCCGCGGATTTTTTGGCACTCCATGGTTTTCGCGGAGAGTTCATCGGTATCGATGCCGCCTGCGGTGACTTCGGCTTTTTCGTAGCCTTCGGTGCCTGCGGGGGTGACGGGCCAGTCGTGTAGTTGTTTCTCGAAATCCGATAGGGCTTGATTTGTCCAGGAATTTGGCGTGTGGAGAGCGAGCCAGCGATCGGCGAGACGCTGCGGAAGAACCTTTCTGAGTTCTGTGCCAAGGCTGGCGGACGTTCTGGGCAGTTTCGGATCCTGGAAAGCTTGTGTGATCTCGCTTCCCGGGGCTAGATCGATGTGGATGGGCTGCGGCTTTTTCCAGTAGCTGGAAATTTGCAGAATCACGGGGCCGCTCAGGCCGCGATGCGTAATCAGCATTTTTTCGCGGAACTGCTGGTGGCCAAAGGAAGCGATGACTTCAGTGGACAGACCCGGGAGATCGCAGAAGTGTTTTTGATCGTTGGCGTCGAACGTGAGCGGGACGAGCGCGGAATACGGAGTTTTAATTCCGATGCCGAATTGTCTGGCCAGATCGTAGCCGAATGAAGTCGCGCCGATTTTGGGGATGGAGAGACCGCCGGTGGCGACGACTAGAACCGGGGCGCGGAAATCCGCCGTCGAAGTTCGGACGATGAACTCGGAAGTGTGCTCGACTTCCACGACTTTGACGCTTGCGAAAATTGACACTTTTGCCTCGCGGCATTCGGCTTCGAGCATCCCGAGAATGTCGCGCGCGGAGCGGTCGCAGAAAAGTTGGCCGAGAGTTTTTTCGTGATAAGGAATGCGATGTTTTTCGGCGAGCGCAATGAAATCTGCGGGGGTGTAACGGGCGAGAGCGGATTTGGCGAAGTGCGGGTTGGAGGAAAGAAAGTTTTCGGGCTGACAAAAGAGATTAGTGAAGTTGCAGCGGCCACCGCCGGAGATGAGGATCTTCTTGCCGAGTCGGTCGGCTCGTTCGAGGACAGCTACACGCCGGTTGCGCTTGCCAGCTTCGATGGCGCACATCAGACCGGCGGCGCCGCCGCCGAGGATCAGAGCGTCAAAGGAGTGAGTTAAAGGCACTGAGAATTGTATGCCGGGAGCTTAGGAAAGTTCCGGTGCGGGTTCAGTGGCGGGGCGCTTTGGCAGCATCGAGTTCCGCGCGCCGAAAAGCGCGGCGGATAGTTGATAGGGTCGTCATTCTGCCGACGTATGGTCGTGGATGATTTTCCATCCGTCGGGAAATTTGCGGAATATCAGAGTGAACAAGCCGTGGGGCGTTTTGCCGTCGGGCATCGTCAGCAGCCATGCGCCGCGAACGAAAGCGGCGTCCGCGGCCAGTGGCTCGATTCGCAAATTGGAGAATTCCAGTTTCCCCATGTCGTGGCCGGGACTGGAATATGAGGCGATGTAGCGGTCGAGCGTGGCTTGCCAGCCGTCGTGTTCGGTGGCTCCCGAGAAAAATGTAAGCTGGTGAGAATTCCAGTAGCCGGACATGAATTGCTTCAGGTCGTGGCGATTCCAGGCTTGTTGCTGGGCGCGGAGCACGGCTTCGATCCCGGTCTGAATTTTATTGCCGACGCCCGGCGATTGCGGCAGAGCTGAGGCGGCGAGCATCAGGATCAGCACAAATAGTTTCGCAAACCCTTTTACCATTCAATCTCCGTAGTTGATGCCTGGGAGAACTGGATTTTTTGCCTCAATAATCTCGGCCACTTCTCCTGATGATATGCGTGCATAGCGCTCTTTTCACTGCACATTGGGACGGTTGATTTCATCCTGCAATTTCTGGAGAAGTTCGGCGCGCTGCTCGGTGCTGAGTTCGCGCCTCAATTCTTCCAGAGCGAGGGCCACGATGTGGTAGTGGTGCGCGCAGGCAAAACGGGGATCGGTGGTGATGTTGAGCCAGAGCTGGTGCATCAACTCGACGTCTTGAGGACGCAGGCGGGGAGTGTGCGGGCCGATGGCGTACTCGCGGGTGCTGCCATCGGGCGCGCAGACTTCCAGGGTGATGCGGGGACGCGGCTCCGGTAGCCGCTCCCAGGCATCGCCGGTAAGCTTGGCCTGCTCGTCGGAAGTCAGCTTGTTGGAGAGGCCGCAGATGACACGGGCAGAGTCCAACCGCTGCGCGGTCACCATGATGGCTTCGAAGACATCGGAGGCAGGGACCACCAGGAGTGAAATCGGCTTGCCTTCCTTCTCTGCTACGGCGACGGCAGCAGTGAACAACTCCTGTTCATAGTGATCGAAGACCTGGCTGGCTTCGAGAACGGAGCTTCCGCTGAAGGTGTGCTCGCGATGATAGAGGCGGGCGCTCATGACGACCACGTCTTCTTTGCCGGTGTTGGTGTGAGTCAGCACCTGGCGCAAATAGTAAAGATTGCGGGGATCGCGAACGGCGACCAGAATGTTTCGAGGCCGCACGCCCATGGCACCGCTGCCGAGTTCCTGATTGCCATAAACGCGAAACTGGTCGAGCTGCTCGGGCTTGCCGTGGCGCTCCCGGGCGACGTGACGCTCAGACAAGGTAAAGATGGTGTAGAAAACGGCGCTGAAAATGACGCCAGCAATGGTGGCTTGGTATTTGGTGAAGAGATTCACGACCGCCGTCATTAACAGGACGCCGGAGATGAGGATCAAACCGATGGGAATCTCAGTTTTTCCGATGTGCAGGTTGCCTGGCACTTTCCATTGGCGGTTGCCCGGCTCGCTGTAGCGGAGCACGAGGACCGCGATCGACTTCATGGCAAAGCTCCAGATCACGCCAAAGGCGTAGAGAGCGGCCAGAACGTAGACATTGCCGAGGCTCAGGAGGATCACGAGCAACTGCATGCCGACGATCAGATTGATGATGCGATAGCTGGTGCCGTAATGGTTATGCGGCTTCTGGAACCAGCTGGTGAGCACACCATCTTCGGCGACGCGATTGAGAACGCCGTTCGCGCCGACGATGGAGGTGTTCTGCGCCCCGGCGAGGATGAGCACGCCAACTAAAACTACGAAGGCGTGGAAGAGCAGCCTCAAACTCTCCGGCCCGGCGAGATACATGGCGATGCCGCCGATCAGGTTGGCGAAATACTCCGGCCGAACCTTGTCGGGGATGATCATTACCGCGAAGAAAGAAACCAGCGAGGTGAAAAGAAGGCTGTAAATGAAAATGACGAGGCCGGTTTTTTCGAGATTCTTGAGCTTGGGATGCTCGATTTCGCGATTCACCTGAGCCAGCGTCTCTTCGCCGCTCATGGCGAGCACGGAATGGCCAAATCCGACGAAAACGATGACCGTAGTGAGAAGGCCGAAAGGCAGGTGTCTGAACCATGCCGTATCCAGCCACCCCAGCGACTCTTTAGTCAGCGGCACCACCCCGGCGTGCAGAGGATTAGGGGGCAACTGAATCGGCGCGCGCAGCACGGTGATGGTGCACCAGATCAGGAGAATGACCACCATCACGGTGGTGACAGCCATGATCTGCAGGGCCTTCTGACTGGACTCATGCATGCCCTGAGTGTTCTTCCACCAGAAATATGCCACCACAACAATGGCCAGACCGGCCGCAAAGTGGTCGTCCGAGAAGCTGAGCGGGTGGTGGAGATAGATGCCCATGTCCTTGATAAAACCGGCAAGATATTGCCCGGCGGACACCGCGCTGATGGGTCCGGTGAGGACATAATCGAAGAGCAGCGCTGAGACGGAGAATTTGGCCAGGCCTCCGCCCATAGCCTCTTTCACCACGCGGTAAACGCCGCCGCGGACGAACATGCTGCTCGATTCGATATAAAGCGCCCGAACGCAATAGCTGAACAGCATGACGGCGAGAATGAACCAGGGAGCGCTTTTGCCGATGACCTTTTCGGCGTCACCGCCGGCGTAATAGGCGGAAGACGCGAGATCGGAAAGGACAATGGCCGAGGCTCGCCAGAAGGAAATAAAGGTCAACATCACCGTAGTGGCGACGAAGACCTTTATGGCCGGCTTGGAGCCTTCAACGGATGTAGCCATGCTTTAGGAGTGCAAACCGCTTATAAACGGAAACTCATTGAAGATAACATAGGGAGCCGACGGACCGTGCAGGGTTCTCCTTGGGCGGAATGGGCACTTTGGGACAGTCTACGAATGGAATGGACGGCGCCACTTACGGCGAATTCCGCCTAGTTTGACCCGCGAGGTAAGTATGGGTGATGCGGTCGTGCCAGCAGAGGGAATCCTCATCGAGGAAGACCCATACGTATCCCATGCCCAGCGACGCCGCGGAGAGCAGCGACGCCAGGACGCGCCAGCGGCGCAGGCTGCGCTTGGCATAGCTGCCATCGAACCGGCACAACTCCAGGCGCGCGAGAAGGAGACCGGGGGTCGTTCCGGCGTAGGTGACCAGCAGGTACTGATAAGCCGACCAAAACGCAGCCTGATAGTCCTGCGAAAATTCCGACGATCTGAATTCGCGGGGGCTGAATCGCGGTCAACTTCCAGAAGATAAAAGCGAAGAGCGCGCAGGCAGCCGTGACGATCAGGGAGTCGATTGAGGCGGCGGAAATGCGCCGGCCCAACGCTGCCGATTGAAGCGGGATGTCGATGCCTGGGCGCTTTTCGACTGGCGGCGGAGCCAGCGGCTCGATGGTGATGCCGCCTAACGCCGGGGGCGGAGGTGCGATCTCCGGGGCCTCGAGAATGCGGGGGGTGGTAATCACGGGACCGGCCAGTTGATCGAAGGGGGGCGGTGCTGGAGTCCAGGAACGCGGGAACTCGATAATCTTTGCGCCTGAGGAGTGGGACGGGGCCGGAGGCAGTACATCAAGGGTTTCTTCCAAAGGAGTAATGGTTTCCGTGGAACTGGAAGGCGCGGGGTCGGTCAACGGGTGATCGACGGACAGGACTTGATCGAAAGCTAGAGCTTGATTTGAAACCGTCTGGTTTGAAAAGATCTGGTTCGAACTCGAAGGCAAAGTGGAAAAATCGCTTCTGACCTGGCTACCGGAGATGGTGGAAGATTGCTCGAATTTCAACTGCAGCGAAGGATATCGGGGCGGGCGAGGCTTGCGGCGGGAGTGATATCGATTGAGCCGAGCCGACAACTCCTGCCGCCAGGTCGAATCCTCTTCAGAAGTCTCGATCGCGGCTTCGATGCTTTCCTTCTGCAAGTCTCTTACTGCGACTTCAGTCGGTGGCGGTTCATGCGATTCGCCGGACGACGCGACACCAAGGGAGATTTCCGGATCCGCTATACCGCGTAAAGGTGCGGAGGAACTTCCTGAAGCAGAGCACCGGCAAGTATCACCACAAAGCGGACAGGACATGAATCACATCTATTAGAACGCAAATTTTGGGTCGTACAGATAACCGCGAAGAAATCGCCCGAATCCAAACCATCGATGGCTTTGCCTCTGAAGGCATCGCCGTGCTAAGTTCACCACGACCGCTGCCGTTCACGGTTCAAACGCTTCTGCCGCATGCTCCGGAGAGAACCTGTGGTTTGGTTTCCGATGATCTCGTTCCGATGAATCTTCGCAACAGATTCCTTATCACGGCGGCACTGCTTTGTCACCTGCTTCTGATCCCGCCATTAGTAACCAGCCAGTTGCTGCCCGCGGCAGCCAGTGTTTTACAGGGAGAGCATTCCCAGCAAAAAGCGGAACAGGATTTAACCAGCCCTTGCGGCCGCGCTTTTGCGGCGCAGTCCAATGACCGGCCCACAATTTGCGCGATCACGCAAGAAAGGGAAGGCGATCTCTACAAGCTGCATGGCGCGGTGGAAATCTATTACGAAAATTATGTTCTGAAAGCGGACGAAGCGACCTTCAACTCGGATACGAACGAAGCCGTTGCCAGCGGGCACTTCGCGCTTGACGGAGGACCGAATGACGATCACATTCGCGCGTCGCACGGCAGCTACAACTTTGTTACGGAAACTGGGAAATTTTATGACGTAACCGGAACGACCGGGCTGCGGTTCAAAGCCAATCGCCCGATCCTGACCTCGACGGCACCGTTCGCGTTTACTGGGAAGCGAGTCGAGAAAGTCAGCCCGACGCACTATCTGGTGTATGACGGCACGATCACCACTTGCGAGCTGCCGCATCCGAAATGGCTTTTCGACGCGCGCAAAGTGGATGTGGATGTCGGAGGCAATGCCAAAATCTATCGCAGTGAATTTGCGCTGCACGGGTTCCCCGTTTTTTATTTTCCCTATGCGACACATCCCGTGGAAAAAGAATCCCGGCAGTCGGGATTCTTAATGCCTTCGGTGGGACGGTCTTCGGTGAAGGGGAACATCATTGGTGAAGGCTACTACTGGGCGATCAACCGGATGATGGATGCCAACGTGGGCGCCGAATATTTCTCGCTGCGAGGCTGGTCGCAACGCGGCGAGTTCCGGGCGCGGCCCAGCGAGACTTCCTATGTGGATCTCAATTATTTCGGCGTGATCGATCGCGGCATCGGTTACCCGCCTCTAAAAGAGGGCGGAGAAAATGCGCGACTCAATTCCGCGGGGAACATCGGCGGGTTTCGCGGGGTGTCCAATATTGATTACCTGAGTTCTTTTTTGTTCCGCCTCGCCTTCAACGAAGTTTTCAGCCAGGCGGTTTACTCGGAAGTGAAGTCGCAGGCGTTCCTTTCCAAATCGGTTGATGGATTCAACATCAATGGATTCACCGAACGTTACCAAAACTTCCTGAGCACGACGCCGGGGCAGGTCATTACGATTCTTCATGCCCCAAGCGCCGATTTTTCCAGCGTAGATCAGAAGATTGAGCACACGCCGTTTTACTGGTCGTTCGATGGTTCGGGTACGGGCCTGTCGCGCAGCGAACCGGAGCAGTGTTCGACGATCGGAACCACGCAGAATTGTACTCCCGCGTTTCGCACTGCTAATCTGCTGGGACGGTTCGATCTGAATCCGCAGATTTCTTTGCCGCTGCTGTACAGGGGGTGGTCATTCCGTCCGGACCTAACCCTGCATGAAACTTATTACACGCAGCGCTTGGTGGGAGAAACAGCTTCGAACCCGGGCCAGGCGGTGAGCAGCGGGACCAACCGGCGGGCCCTCGAAACCTCAGCCGAATTGCGGCCGCCGCCGCTGGAACGAATTTTCGACAAGCCGTTTCTGGGAAGAAAATGGAAGCACGTAATCGAGCCGCGGTTCGATTACAGGTTCGTCACGGGCGTCAATAATTTTGGAAACATCGTCAAGTTTGACGACCGTGACATCCTCACGGACACCAATGAGGTGCAATACGGATTCATCACCCGCCTTTACGCCAAGCGCACCTCGGGCAAACCGGGGGATTGCGATCAGATCATGTCAGCGCTGACTGTGGGCGGCGCGGCTCCGTCGCCGGCGATTCCGTGGGAACACGTGAACCCGCTGGCGAATGCTCCATGCCAACCTGGGCCGCAGGTGCGCGAGGTTGCCACCCTGGAACTGGAGCAAAAGTATTTTCTCGACCCCACATTTGGAGGCGCGCTGATTCCCGGGCAGCGGAACGTTTTTGCCACCACGGCAGACCTGACAGGAATTGCATTCGTCACCGAGCCCCGCCACCTTTCGCCTCTGATTTCGCGGCTGCGGGTGGAAACCAGCTCGCGCACCGACGCCGAGTGGGACATGGATTACGACTTCCAAAACAACACCATGAACGCGAGCACGGCGTTGCTGAATTACCATATCGGCCAGATCACCATGGGTGGAGGCGATGCGTTTTTGCAAATTCCCACGCAGACGATCACTACCGGCACCTTTCAGGCAGAACGATTCAATCAGTTCCGCACCGCGCTGGGATACGGCAGCGCCACAAAACGCGGTTTCAGCGGCGCGGGCAGTTTCGGCTTTGACTATGAGGTCGGCAAGCTGCAATTTGTGAGCACACAGGCGACCTACAACTGGGATTGCTGCGGAATGACGCTCGAATACCGCAGCTACACGGTGGCCAACGTACGCAACGAAAACCTGTTCCGCTTCACCTTCAACCTGGCGAACATCGGCGGCTTCGGCAGTTTGCGCCATCAGGAGAGCCTCTATTGAAGGACTGAGCTTCCCTCGCGGCGGGAAATGCATCGAAGGCTGCTAACATGAACCGTATGCCTGCAGCGAACGAAGGTATATCGAAGAGCGAGCTCTTGCGGAAACGGATCGTGACGCTGGAGCGTCTGCTGGTTGCCTATTCCGGCGGGGTCGACTCGGCTTACCTGGCATGGGCCGCTCATCAGGCCTTGGGAGATAGGATGCTGGCGATCATCGCCGACTCCCCCAGCCTGGCGCGCACCCAATTGCAGGATGCCATCGCGTTAGCGCAAGAGCAGAGGATTCCTCTTGAAGTAGTGGCGACGGCAGAATTGGAGCGGCCAGAGTATGCGCGCAACGATGCGCAGCGATGCTTCTTTTGCAAGGATGAGTTGTTCACGATGATGGAAGCTCTGCGTGAAGCCCGCGGCTTTGATGCGATCGCGTACGGAATCAACACAGATGACCAGGGAGACTTCCGGCCGGGCCAAAAAGCGGCATCCAATCACCACGTGGCCACGCCGCTGCTCGATGCCGGTTTGAGCAAGCAGGAGATTCGCGAACTGTCTCGCGAAGCGGGCCTGCGGGTCTGGGATAAGCCGGCTTCGGCATGTCTCTCTTCGCGTATTGAATACGGGCGTCCGGTCACACGCGAAGCGCTGGCGGCGGTCGAGAAAGGCGAAGACGCTCTGCACGCGCTCGGGTTTCGGCAGGTTCGTGTGCGGCATCATGGCGAAATCGTGCGCATTGAGATTGCGCGCGAGGAGTTGCACCGCGCCTTCGATCCGGCCATGGCCAAAGAGTTCGCGCGCATTTTCAAAGATCTCGGCTTCAAGTTCGTGACTCTCGACCTGGAAGGATTTCGCTCGGGATCGATGAATGCGCTGCTGCCTGCGGAGGGATTACTGAAGCGCGTGGGATGATCCCGGCTTTACTCCTGTTGCAAGTCCTAGCGGGTTGCCTGCTCCGGATTCAAGACAGAGAACTTAACTGAAAGGCAATTACAGCCGCTCATTGATTACTAGCCGCCGGGATTACTACCCGCCGGGATTACTGCCCGCCGGCCGATGGAGCTCCTCCTGCACTGAGGGCGGAAGGTTGTCCAGGTGGTTGAGAAAAGTGACAACTTGCCAGATCTCACTATCGGCCATGATATTCCCCCACGCCGGCATGGCCGATCGGCGAACTCCATTCTTGATGAGATAGAACTCCTGGTTCTCGGGCAAGCGGGGATGCGCCTGAATGAACTGCGGAGCTCGCGGATTGAAGGACGCCCCATAATCGCTCGCTGGATTGTCAGGCCGGCCGTGGCAGTCGGCACACTTGTCGCGATACAAGCGGGCGCCATCGAGCAAGTTGGCCTCGGTAGGCGCGATTGGATTCGGTTGGGGTGGGGCATGGCGTGCGGCTGAAGCATTCAAGGCCGTGGAAGCGAGCTGAGATTCGAGCCAAGATCTTGGGAGGTTCGCGCGCAGGTCCGCATAGCCGAGTCTCAGGTAAAGCCAGCCGCCGAACGTGAACACGATCAGGGTCGCGACAATTCCAGCGACAAAATTTTTCATCCCAGCCTCCCCTTGCCGCATTATGCGCCTTTTCTCCGGCGCGCTAAAGGACAGCCGGTCTCACCTAAGAACAGCGGCCTCTTCCCCGCGCCCAGTCTCATGCTGTGAGATAATCAACCTTTAATCCACAAATGTTCAGGCGGTTCTTAGTGACTCTTCTTCGGCGAGCTTTTCTTTTACTGCTTGTTATCTGTCTTGGTTGCGCGGCTGAATCCCTTCCTCCCGATCTGGCCCATAAGATTGAGCGCCAGGTCCGCGGAGCTTTCAAGGTTCCGCCCGACTTCAAGGTGATTGTCGGCACAATCTCGCCGAGCAAGGATTTCCCCACCTACGACGCGCTGATCGTAACTGTCGACAGCGGCGATAGGAAGCAGGATCTTAACTTTTTACTTTCGAAGGATCGTTCTTCGCTGATCCGATTAAACAAGCTGGATCTGAATAAAGATCCTTACGCGGAAACGATGAGTAAGATCAGCTTGACGGGACGGCCCACGCGCGGGGCGAAGAATTCCAAGGTGGTGGTGGTGAATTTCGATGACTTCGAGTGTCCGTTCTGCGCGCGCATGTATCAGGAGCTCTTCCCTGAGGTCTTGAAAGAGTACGGGGACCGTATCACGTTTGTCTTTAAAGACTACCCTCTTACAGAAATTCACCCCTGGGCGGTGCATGCCGCCGTGGATGCGAATTGCCTGGCCGCGCAAAACGGCGACGCGTACTGGGACTTCTCCGACTACATTCACGCGAACCAGCACGAGGTAAGCAACGAGAAAACTTTCGCGGATCGCCTTAGCGCAATTGACCGGCTGACCATGCTGCAGGGCCAAAAACACAATTTGGACACGGTCAAGCTGCAGTCCTGCATTAAGGCGCAGGATGAAAGTGCGGTGAGGGCGTCGATGAAGGAAGCGGACTCGATAGGAGTGGAGGCCACGCCTACGCTGTTCATCAACGGCGAAAAGATCGATGGCGCGGTGCCTCCCAGCGAACTGCGCGCAGCGCTGGATCGCGCGTTGAAGGATGCCAACTTGCCCGTTCCCGATCACGCGGCATCGAACGCGCCCGCTGCGCGATGATTTCGGATTGCTTGGGTTGCGAAGTGGCCTTCTTTTGTGGTGGGGAGAAACCGGCTTGAAAAAAACCGTAAACCTGGCGCAAGTCCTCGCGCTGATAACAGCTACCGTTCTGTCGGCAACGCTATGGGGCTGCAAATCGCAGCCGGGCAGCGATGTAATGGCTACTGTCGACGGCCGCAAGATCTTCCGCTCTGACGTCGACAAGTATTACGACAACCAGGTGGCCAGCGCCCAGCAGACTCCTGTTGGCGAGCAAGAGACGATTCTGCGGCTGAATATTCTTCGCCAGTTGATCGATGACGAGATGGTAATGCGCCGCGCCGAGAAACTTGGGTTGCTGGCAACCGAGGAGGAAGTCGATCGCAAGCTGAACGAGATCAAATCGCCTTACACGCAGGAAGAATTCAACCAGCGGCTGAAGGAAAAAAAGATCACGCTCGAAGATTTCAAGCGCGATATCCGGCGCTCGATCACGGTTGACAAGGTGATGAACAAGGAAGTTTCATCGAAGATCAACGTCACCGATCAGGACATCAACTCGTATTTTACCGCGCACAAATCCGAGTTCAATTTAATCGAGCCGCAATACCATCTGGCGCAGATTTTTGTGACGCCCGTGCCGAATCCGCAGGTTCACAACCAGAACAATAAGGCGCAAAATGAGGCCGACGCGCGCAAGAAAATCCAGATGATTTCGAACCGGCTGGATAGCGGCGACGATTTCGCCACGCTGGCGATGAATTATTCCGAGGACCCGGAGACTTCGGGCAATGGCGGTGACCTGGGCACGGTTCCCGAATCTTCGCTGCGCAATACCGACCAGATCACGCGCGATGCGGTGATGAAGCTGAAGCCGGGGCAGTACAGCCCGATCATCACCGTTACCAATCCTGCGAACAAGCAGGCGGTGGGATTCCGTATCGTGAAGCTGATTGCGAAGGAGCCGGCGGGACAGCGCGATCTTTCCGATCCGCGTGTGCAGCAGGCCATACGAGCGCAGTTGCATGACCGGCGGGAGCAACTGCTCAAAGCTGCCTATTATGAAGTTCTGCGGGATTCGGCGAAGGTCGAGAACTATTACGCGCAGAAAATTCTGGACAGTAACGGATTGATGAAGTAATTCTCCCTGGCGGCCAAAGGCCGCCATCTTTCGCGGCGCTTCGCGACTCAGCTAAAGCCAAGCCCTTTCAAAGCTGATCGATGAGATGGCTCGATAGCCTTTAGTCTATGATCGCAAGCACGTCGCCCGCATTCACGGCCGCGCCCGGACCGACGAGAATCCTTTCGACCTTGCCCTGCTTCGGCGATTTGATTTCATTCTGCATCTTCATCGCTTCCACCACTATGACTCCGGCCCCTGCCTCGATTAAATCGCCAGCCTGCGCGAGCAGGCGAACCACCTTACCCGGCATGGACGCTATGATTTTTCGCGGTCCGAGTTCCTCTCCGGCACGGCTGCGGCTGCGTAAAGAACGGGGATCGCGAACCTCGGCGGCGAAGCGCGTACTGCCGACCCATAAATGCCAGTCGCGGGCAACGCGCTCGGATTTGATTTCATAGGCAAGATTACCGACACGCAGGGAAAGCACGTCGGGGCGGGCGAGGACGGCGTCGACTTCCAATTCGCGCCCCTTGAGACGGCAAAGCCACCGTCCTTCGGCTCGGTTGAGCTCAAGCCGGTAGTTCTTACCGTCGATGTTTACGTCATAGAGCATGGGAGCAGTGGCCAGTCCTCAGTTCTTAGTTTCAACCTCCGCCTGTCCGTTAGCGGAGGGCTTCGCGGCGGCCTGCGTTCTTCCATTCTGACTCGGCTGCAATTGCCCGCGCAGATCCGCCGTTGCTCGCTGGGGATTCAGCGCTCGAACCGAGCGCCGCGAATATTCCGGCGGCAATCGCCGCGATTTCGGCTGCATTCGCGTCCAGAGTCTTGTCCTCCGCGCGCTTCAGCATTCGATCCAGAAAACCGGTATCGAGCTTTGCCGCGTGAAAATCCGCATCGCGCCAGAATTCTGCCGGAACAGCGAAATGTTGGTCTTGATGCCGCCGACAAAATATTCATTGAGGGCGCGAGTCAGCCGCGACAATCGCCTGCTCGCGATCGCTTGCCGATAGCCGATCAGCTTGGCCAGCAGCGGATCGTAGTCCATGGGAACAGTCCAGCCTTCATACATGCCGCTGTCGCGCCGAATGCCCGGCCCCGAGGGCGCCAGCAACAAAGTGATCTTGCCCGGGCTTGGGAAATAATTGTTGTCGGGATCTTCGGCATAAATGCGGCACTCGATGGCGTGGCCGCGGATCTGACATCCTGCTGTGAGAAGGGCAGCCTCTCGCCCGCCGCAATGCGAATCTGCAATTGAACCAGATCGAGCCCCGTCACCAGTTCCGTCACCGGATGCTCCACCTGCAGTCGGGTGTTCATCTCAAGGAAATAAAAATTCTTTTCCTGGTCGACGAGAAACTCAACGGTTCCGGCGTTGGTGTAGTTCGCAGCTTGCGCCACGCGCACCGCGACCTCGCCCATTCGGCGCCGCATATCCGCATCGACGATCGGCGACGGCGCTTCCTCCAGCACCTTTTGATGCCGCCGCTGCAGCGAACATTCGCGTTCGCCCAGATAAACCGTGTTGCCGTGTTCATCGGCCAGTACCTGCATTTCGATGTGGCGGGGATTCATGATCGCCTTCTCGATGTAAACTTCGCCGTCGCCAAAAGAGCGCTCCGCCTCGCTGCGCGCCGCTTCCAGCGCAGACTTCAGATTCGTCGCGCGGAGTGAACCAGGCGCATGCCTTTGCCGCCTCCGCCCGCCGCCGCTTTCAGCATGATGGGATAGCCGATGCGCGCGCGACACTTCCTCCGCCTGCTGCGAGCGATTCCAGGCCGCGCGAGGTGCCGGGCACGAACGGAACTCCGCGCCTGCTCCATCGCCTGGCGGGCTTTCGTTTTCGATCCCATGGCTCGCATAGCGGCAGCGGTCGGGCCGATGAACTTCACTCCCGGCATCGGCGCACGCCTGGGCGAATCGCGCATTCTCAGAAAGAAATCCGTAGCCGGGATGAATCGCATCCGCACCCGAGCGCTGTGCCACGTCAAAAATCTTTTCGATATTGAGATACGACTCCGACGCCGCGGCAGCGCCGATCGGGATAAGCCTCATCGGCCTTGCGAACATGCAAGGCAGGCGCGATCCACATCGGAATAAACGGCGACGGCGGCAATGCCCATCTCGTGGCAGGCGCGCATGACGCGCACCGCGATCTCGCCCCGATTCGCAATGAGAATTTTCTTGAACATCTCGCGACCGCGATCGCACTGAAACGTTAAAATTCTACAGGAGATTGGCCATGGCGCGGTTCTTAACGCCGCGGCGCCGCGAGAACTCTGACTGCTTGCATAACCAGGAACACCGCCAGGATCAGCAACTCAGGTTCGATTGGATGCCGGTAGCGCGCGTGGGGAAAAACAAATAATAGGTTGTGGGGTAGGTCAGAATGAGTCCCGCGAAAAGCCACGCTGCGGGCCGCTTTTGCCGCAGCGAACGAACAGGCCCCAGATCGCCAGCACCGACCACGCCAGAAACAGCGATGTGCGAAAGTCAACGGGGGCGCGGCTGTCCGTTGCTTTTGGCACTCCATTCCAGTAATAGAAAAATCGCTTGAGACTGATGATGACGAACCGCCCTGGACTTTCGCGAACCCACTCGAAGGCCAGTCGCTTGCAATCGGCCGCGTAGGCCAGTTCGCCCATGCGCTGGAATTTTTCAAACTCCAGATTGTTCAGATTCGGCTGCAAATAAGCCATCAACATGCCGTCGGCGCCTTTCCAGTTGCCCAGGCGGAATTGCAGGCCGAAATCGTCGCGAAGAAAAACGAACCTGCCAAACACTTCATAATTTCTTACCAGCCAGGGCGAGAGCACAAGAAAAAATATCGCCGACGACAGGATCACGCCCGCAAGCGAAGGCATCTGCCTCCGCGATCTTCGCCACCAGACCCACAACCCGCAAAACGGCAGGAATGAGAGCATGGAGGGATTGGCCAGGGCCCCGATTCCCCACAGTGTTCCAAATAAGATCCAGCCGCGCCATGAGTGCTTCGTTGCAACTCCCGGGTCCGACAGATTCAGCGCCAACAGGAAGATCAGGCTCAGCATCAACGGCGTGAAAGTTGTATCCCATATCCAGTGAATCGACCAGTACCACACGTAGGGCAGCAAGGCCCAGATGCGCGCCGACCAGACCGCGACTCGCTCCCCGAATGTATTCACTCCGATCAGATAAATTGGAATGCATGTAAGCGCGGCCAGCAAGCTGTTGAAGGTGAGCAGCACCCACGCCGAGGCGTAGGTGTAGACGCCGAAAATTCTGAACACACCGCCCATCAGATAGGGATAGAGCGGCGGTTCCCACGCGGTTGGCCCGGTATGGTCTCCGTAGGGATTGCTGAAGCCTTCTCCCTGTGCGATGGAGCGGGCGACGCGTCCCATTTCCCAGCCGAAGGCGAAGTGATCGTCCCCGGTGCGCGTGCGGTACTGATGGAAAGCACCGATGGCCGCGACCTGCAACAGAAGGACAGGATGACTAGCCGGACGATGGATTTCGGGATCGGCGGGAGAGAACGGTTGTGCATCCAAGCGGAAGTTTATCAGGGACGGGGAGGCGAAGAGATTTGGGCTTATCGAAAAAGCCATCAGCCGTTGCACGATCGAACAAAGCTGACAGGGAACGGAGAATGCGACTGCGACTGGTCTGGACTGCGATTCATCCAGCTAGCGCGGCGGCTGAAGCGGTAGCGCACCAGCGTCCAGATGGCCAGCCAGCCATCGGAGTGGCGAATCTTTTTCCCTTCCACCGCGGAGCGCGGGAAATACGAAATGGGCACTTCTGCGATTCTTTCGCCCATGCGGCAGAGCTTGGCGGTCACTTCGGGGCAGAATTCGAAGCGGCGGCAGTCGAGGCGGATCTGCGAAAGCACCGACCGGCGGAACACTTTGTAGCAGGTCGCTTCGTCGTGAATGCCGGCGCGGTAAAGAAAGTTGGTAAGATGCGTAAGCAGCTTGGCCCCGAGAAAAAATCTCATGCCGCGTTAGGCCGGTCCGGCCGCACGCCGTAAACCACATTCGCGCGCCCCTGCTTCGAGCGGCTTGAGCAACGCGGGATAATCCTGCGGATCGTATTCGAGGTCCGAATCCTGGATCAGAACATATTCGCCATGGGCGTAGGGAGAGCAGTTCGCACGGCCGCGCCTTTGCCGTAGTTCTTTTCGTGGAAGATTATCGTTACATCTTCTGTGATGGGCAGCGACCGCAGTTTTTCGCGCGTGCCGTCGGTCGAACCATCGTCCACGATAATAATTTCTTTTTTTGCCGGCGAAGCCTGGATCGCGCGCAGCAGTTCCTCCACGTGCGCGGCCTCGTTATAGATGGGCACGATTACCGACACGCGTCCTGCCCAGCGATCGCTTTCCGGAGTTACAGCTGCGTTAGTGCGCAGCGACATTTCTGCCACAGTTCCCATGCGTTCAGTGCAATCTACAGAGCCCTGCTTAATTACGGGCTATTCTTAGCATAATATCATCTGAATTCTGCGATTATGCCTGGGCTCGAATGCGTTCTTTAGATACATCGACCAGCAGGGCCGCTGATAGTGCCAACGCTGCGAAGGGCGGCACGCAGTTCTCCGCTCTGGACACGAATTCTGAGCGGCTCTAGCCATGCTTACAGCGGCGGCGACCGTGCTGCGGTTTCTATTTTTGGTTCGCAAACCGTTCTGGTTCGATGAATGCTTCAGCGTTGAGGTAGCACGGCTACGCTTGGCGCGATTTCTTCCATTTGCTTTGGCATCGCGAAGCCAACATGGCGCTGTATTACTTGTTGCTGCGGGGCTGGCTGCATTTTGGATCGGAGCCCGTTTTTCATTCGCAGTTTGTCTGTGATCCTTTCCCTGGCCGCGGTGTGGGCCATTTATTGGCTGGGAGCTAAGCTCTTTGACCGGCGCGTGGGGCTGCTCTCGGCTGCGTTGTTGAGCTTCAATGCATACCACATCCGCTACGCGCAGGAGGCGCGCAGCTATTCGTTGTTCGTGCTGCTGGCGATCCTTTCGAGTGGATTTTTTGTCGCGGCATTGCGACAACAATCTCGCCGCAGCCAGATCGGATACTTGGTCACCAGCGTTCTGGCGGTCTACGCCCACCTTTACGCACTCCTCTTGTTTGCGGGGCAACGGCTTTCGACGCGCGCGTGGATCAACCCTGGCGCTGACAAGGAACGGTGCGGCCGAATCCTGCGACGGACGTGGATTTGGATGGCAATTCTGTGCTCGCCAATAGTGATATTCGCGGCAAAGACGGGCGCCGGGCCGATTCGCTGGATTCCGAAGCCGACGCTTCATGACCTGCTTCGCTTTGCCGAGCAACTGGCGGGCAACGACGGGATCTCCCTGCCTTTAATCTAT
This sequence comes from uncultured Acidobacteriaceae bacterium, assembly GCA_963734675.1. Lineage (GTDB taxonomy): Bacteria > Acidobacteriota > Terriglobia > Terriglobales > Acidobacteriaceae > Sulfotelmatobacter. Next base: position 177,632 of record CAVTHZ010000007.1, on the reverse strand, counting down.
GCGTCGATGTGCCTGATTGCTTTTGTTGCTTTGCGGGGAAGGCACGCAAAGCACGGAGCGCCGATATTGGCTTTCGAGAGCTGGCGGCTACGTTTTCTGCTTCTGTGGTTTTTCTTTCCAATCTTGTTGGTATTGCTGCTCTCGCTGGCCCGGCCACTTTTCCTTGGCCGCTATTTCATTTTCTGCTTGCCGCCTTTCATCATTCTGGCGGCTGCCGGCATTGTGCGGCTGCGCAGGACCTGGCTCATCGTCGCCGTTGTTGCGGCTATTACACTGCTTTCGCTGCAGGGAACATTTTCTTATTACAACCACGATTTCGACCTGGTTCGAGACGGATCGGAAACGGCGACGAATTATGTGCTCGATCACGCGCAACCCAGAGATGCCATGCTGTTTCACATTGCCGAGGCGCGAGTGCCGTATGAGTTCTTCAAGTCCATCCGCGATTCGAAGAATTTCGCAGCCGGTCCGGACATTGTTTACCCGAGACATGGTGATCATCTCGATTATCGGGATTTTTCTGGCAAGCCGAGCATGGATCTAATGAAATCGTTGGCAGCAGGCTATCCGCGGGTGTGGGTGGTGCTGATGAGCAACCAGACAGCGGGGCGTCCTGACGTGACGACAGTGATGATGAAACAGGTTCTGGATGAATCGTTCGTTGAAATTGAAGAGGAGCAGTTTCCTGAGGTGGAAGTGAGATTGTATAGCAGGCGATAGACTCAGGGGCTGAAGCCCTAGTCTCTAAACACTCTTGACGCGGCGCTGACGCGCCGCTCTTCCACGATTGAGCCCGCCCTCACAACGAAGCTACGATTCTTACTTCGATTGATCCATGGTAATGCCCTGCTGGCCGGGTTGCTTCTCGGCTTTCGCTTTCTTGGTGGCAAGAGTCTTATCAACCCAACTGTCGGCGGTCTTCAGGTCTTCCTGACGCTGCGCGAGGTCGTCGCATTCCACATCGGCCTTCTCGCGGTACATCAGGTTGAGGTAAGCCATGGCATCGTCGTAGTCGGGACGAAGCTGAATCGCTTTGTTCAAACTGTCGATGCCCTCCTGAATCGCAGGCATGTTTTTCGTCTTCAACTCTTCACAGACTTTTTTCTGATCTTTGTTTTTGGGATTAAGATTCTCATCCGGCTTCATGCCGAGTTTGGCGCGCTCTTCCATGCGGGGCTGGTAGCAGGCGGTCCAGTCGATGACGCCGACGGAATAATATGGCTCAGGGTCATTGGGATCGAGGTCGCTGGCCATCCGGTAATATTTCTTGGCGTCGTCAAACTTCTTCATATTCAGATAGAGATAGGCGATGCCTTTGGCCGCGTTGACCTTCTGATCTCGCGCGGCACCACCCATGTCGAGCACTTTCTGATATTGCTCGATGGCCTGCTCCGCCATCTTGTTGTTGTCGGGAGTATCGGCGCCGGGGATGTATTGCTGGGCGAACGCAGTGGCCAGGTACATCTTCGCGTTGATCAAACTGGGATCAAGCGCCACGCTCTGCTGGAAGTGGTCGATGGCCTCTTCGTACTTGGCATTCTTGTAAGCGGTGACGCCCTTGTTCAGTTGATCGCGGGCGCGCAGTTTGCTACAACCCACGGAAGTGATGATCGCCAGCATTGCTGCCGCCAGCATCAGCAGACGAATGAATTTATTCATTGCGGTATGAGTCTCCCTTGCCACAGCATCCTAGGCCCAGAGACAGCAGTTTGACAAGCGCAGGGTGAGCGTTCCTTGGCAGATGCGGCACGGAAGGATCGTCTCCCGTGCGCGCAGCTTTTCAGGCTCAAATCTTCTGGGCGCCTACATCAAGAGCGTAAAGCCGAACTTTAGCCTTAGCCGCCGGCTTCGATCTTCGCCGTAATCAAGCCGACTTTATCGACACCCGCAGCATGCGCGATATCGATCACGTTGGCCACATCGGCGAAGGGAATGTTGTCATCGCCCTTCACGAACATGACTTTCTCAGCGCGGGTCTTGTAGATATCGGCGAGGCGGCCTTGCAGATTATCCCAGGTAGCGTCTTCCTGATTGATCTTCAAGCCCGGGTCCTGGCCTGCACCGCGATCGATCAACTGCACGACGATGGTGCGGTCGGGAGTGTTGTTCTTCGGAGCGTTCGGCGGAGGAGGCTGAGGAACCAGCGCGTCCAGCCCTTTCGGGGTCAGCGGCGTGATCACCATGAAGATGATCAGCAGCACCAGTAAAACGTCAATGAGCGGAGTCACGTTAATATTCGCGCTTTGACCCCCGCCCGAACCCATGGACATACTCATAGTCGATCTCCTCTTAGCTGTGCCACCTTATTGTCCAGTTGCCGGCGTGACTGGCGGAGCGTTTGGAGTAGTCTTCCTCTGATCAGTGAGCAGGCCTAAGTCATCGACTCCGGCTGAGCGCACGGCATCCACTACCTCAACCACATTTTTGTAGTGGGCCCGGGCATCCGCCTTGACGTAAACGCGCTTGTCGGTGCGGTTGGCCAGGCGATCTTTCACCTTTCCGGTGAGGCTGTCTGCCGTGACTTTGTCGGAACCGAAATAGACGGTGCCGTCGCGCATCACCGAAACCAGAAGAGCGTCTTCCTTGTCGGCGTCCTGCATGGGCGTAGGATTGTTCACCTTCGCCATATCGACGCTGATACCTTTCTGCAGCATGGGCGTGATCACCATGAAGATGATCAACAGCACCAGCATCACATCCACCATCGGGGTCACATTGATGTCGGAGTTGACCTTGGCGCCTTCGTTCCTTTTTGCCATTGACATAGCGTAAATCTCCAGTGCTTCCATGTTTCCGCGGGAGTTGGGAGGACCGGCGCCGGAGGTTCTCCAGCGCCGGACTTTATCAACTCACAGCAGCAACTCAGAGCAGCAAAAGCAGTGGCCAGCCATAGGCCGGCGCACACTTCGCTACCGGCGAGCAGCTACATCGCGCCGCTTCAGGAAGTAATCGATCAGCTCGCTCGACGAATTGTCCATTTCCACGTCGAACGCCTCTACACGGCCGGTCAGATAATTGAACATCATCACGGCCGGGATAGCGACCAGCAGACCGAATGCGGTGGTCACCAGCGCTTCCGAAATACCGCCAGCAACTGCGCCGAGACCGGTAGCCTTCTGTTCTGAAATGCCTTTAAACGCATTCAGAATGCCCATCACCGTTCCAAACAGCCCGACGAACGGAGCTGTCGAGCCGATGGTGGCAAGACCACCGAGGCCGCGCTTCAGCTCGGCGTGGACGATGGCTTCGGTGCGCTCGAGAGCGCGCTTGGAGGCTTCGATGGTTTCGCCGGGAATGGCGCCGGGGCTATCCTGGTGGGCTTTGAATTCCATCAGGCCGGCGGTGACGACCTTGGCCAGGTGGCTCTTCTTGTTGCGCTCGGCGACTTTGATAGCTTCGTCGATGCGGCCATCGCGCAGCGCGCCGGCAACTGCCGGAGCGAAGGCGCGAGACTGCTTGCGGGCGGCGTTGTAGGCCATCCAGCGATCGATCATGACGCCGATGGACCAGCCCGACATTATGAACAGGATGATGCAGACCGCTCTAGCGACGATGCCCATCTGTTTCCAGAGTGAAATCGGGTCCCATCCCACTGCGCCACCCTCCTGCACAATCCAGGCGGCCATCCTAGGAACATGACTGAAAGTTGCTGCTGCAAAGTGAGCTACCATGAGTTACTTCCTCCTCGGAACTTCCATTTAACCTTTGATGCGAAATCGAAGAACAAAAATGTATGACGAGGGTGAACAAACTGAACAACCGATACCGGGACGTTTTCCGGTAACTACAGTTCGTCACACCATCCGCCGGGTTTGGCGCTCGATCACTCAGGACACTAGACACAAAGAGAGCGCCGAACCGAAGGTCTCTCCCGGCCACGGTTAAAGGTGGGTGGGGAAGGCCGTGAAACACACTTCCTGATTACAAACCTCTTACATCCTCGCCACGCCCGGCGGGTCTAGCCCCCGGCGAGCGTGAAGTTTACTTGAACTTCCGTATCCACCTCAACCGGCTCGCCGTTCAGCAGGTAAGGCTTGTATTTCCACTGCTTCACGGCATCGATTGCCGCCGGGGCCAGCATTGGATGGCCGCTGACCAGCGTAAGGTTTTCGATGGAACCATCTTTGCTGATCACGGCGCGCAATACCACGGTCCCTGAAATACGCGCCTGACGCGCCAGAGGCGGATAAATTGGGTTCACCTTCCGGATCAAGAGGCCTGAGGTAACGCCGGCAGACACGCGCACGCGCTGCGGCGTTGCGACCTTGGGAACGGCAACCGGAGTGGAGCTGATGATGCCTCCGATTACGCCGCCCATCTGGCCACCGGGTATGCCACCCGGGACGCCGCCGACCACACCGGCCGAAGCCATTGCCGGTGGAGCTTCGTCTTCCTTAATCATCTGAATCTTCTGAGGAATCTTGGTGGGGGTGCGCAGAGCGCCGTTGACGATATCGGTCTGAATCTGATGGACGATCTTGACGGGCGCTGCGGCTGGCGGCGGAGGCGGCGGGGGGGGCGGAGGCGCAACCAGGAAGGTCATTAACTGCTGTTTCGGCAGGGCCTCAGTAAAAATGAGAGGCATCAGAACCATGACTCCGATCAGCAGTATTTCCAGAAATATTGCGAAGGTTGTGGTGCGTCCCCGCTTTGTTTTCAGCCTATTGCCCGATTCCAAAAGGCTATCTTCAAACATAGAGTTTCTCCCCTACTAAGAGCCTACGACTACTTAGACACCGGCAAACTCCCCTTTGCTCCCGAAATCGACCGCCTGCGCAGGATAGCCCAACGGGCCATCTCAAGCGAATGAGACGGTCATAAAGAGCCGTATCACAAAACGTGAAGCGATGCCAATACAGTCGTTTACTTTGTACGGACGGGCATGGCTACAGCCCGCTTGCCTTTGCTCACCCGCCAATCCTGATAGGCCACCAGAATGGGGGCAGCGATGGCGATCGACGAATACGTGCCGATCAGGATGCCGATGACGAGCGCCAGACTGAAACCCCGCAGCACTTCGCCACCGAACAAATAGAGTGCAAGAACTGTAAGGAAGGTTAGCCCGGCTGTCAAGATGGTTCTGCTTAAGGTTTGATTAATGCTCCGGTTAACGATGTCCGACAGCTTCTCGCGACGCATCAGCTTAATGTTTTCCCGGATGCGGTCAAATACCACGATCGTGTCGTTATTAGAGTAACCAATCAGGGTAAGAATGGCGGCGATCACGGTCAACGAGATGTCTTTGTTAAGCAGGGAGAATGCGCCGACTGTGATGAGGGTGTCGTGAAAAACCGTGATTACAGCCGCAATGCCGTAAATCCACTCGAAGCGGAATCCCAGGTAGACCAGCATGCCCGCGAGCGAATATGCGGTCGCCAGCAATGCCTGACGCCGCAACTGCGCCCCGACCTGGGGGCCAACGATTTCCACGTTGCGCACACTGAAATCGGAGAGAAAGAATTTGTCAGGCAGCGAGGCTATTACGGCGGGATCTACCGATCCCTTGAGCTGGTCAAATGAACTGAGGACTCCGCCCGCGCCCTTATCGCGCGCATTCATAACTGCCTGGGCCTGCGCGGTATATTTTTGATCGGCATCCGAGCCCAGGTGCATGGGGTCTTTGTCCATCAGGTAGGTCTTCACGCTCAGGAAGCTGGCATTATTCAGATCGTCCTTATCCGGCGGTTTGTTGGTTTCAAGGGCGTTGATGATCCGGGTCTTGCCGCGATCAAGTGCCTGTTCGCTGGTTTCCTGCACATCAAGGTCAATCAGGACCTCATTGCTCGACGGGACGTCAAAGCGCTGAATTTTCGCTTCGTGCAATCCGGCATGGTCCATGGCAGAACGCAGCGCCTTGTCGTTGGGCGTGTGCGAAAACTTGACATATACCAGCGTGCCGCCACGGAAATCGACGCCGTAGGGAATGTGGTGCCAGAACAGCATCGAAGAAACTCCGGCCACGCTGAAAACGAGAGAGAAGGCGAGAAAGTACCACTTCTTGCCGAGAAAGTCGTAGTTGGGATTATGAAAAAACTCCACCTTGCTTACCTCTTATCCGAATTTATAATTTCGTAAAATTGGGCGATCGAGCGATTCCGCCATTGGGTAATTGAAAGCCTCAACTCCAATCGCCTTTCAATGACCCGATCACCCAATCGCTCAATGACCCAATCTCTTAAATGCTGAGTAAATCGCCGCGTTGTTTGCGGCTCAAAACCCAATCAAAAATCACGCGCGAAACAAAAACTGCGGTGAACAGATTCGCGAGAAGACCGAAAGTGAGCGTTACCGCGAACCCCTTCACCGGACCGGTTCCGAACAAAAACAGAATGGCCGCCGAAACGATGGTCGTAACGTGCGTATCTACAATCGTGATCCAGGCGTGGCCGAAGCCCTGATCGACCGCCGAAGGAGGAGTCTTGCCGTTCCTCAGCTCTTCGCGGATGCGCTCAAAAATCAGCACGTTCGAGTCGACGCCCATACCGACGGTCAGAATCACTCCCGCAATTCCGGGCAGCGTGAGCACGGCATCGAAATATCCCATGAATCCGAGCAAGATGACCAGGTTCAGCAAAAGCGCAACGTCCGCATTAATTCCCGCCGCGCGGTAGTAAATCAGCATGAAGATGAGCACGGCCAACATGCCGACGACCGCGGCGCGAACGCCGGCGCGAATCGAATCGGTGCCGAGCGACGGCCCGACGGTCCGTTCTTCAAGATACTTAATGCCCGCAGGCAGCGCGCCCGAACGCAGAATCATCGACAAATCTTTCGCCTGCTGCTGGCTCATGCTGCCGCCGCTGATCTCACCCTGGTCGCGAATGGCTTCTTTGATGTTGGCGACTTCCTGAACTTTGTTGTCGAGCACCACGCCGAGCCGATCGCCGACGTGCGCCGAGGTGAAGTTGAAAAAGCGCTGGCCGCCTTCACCTGTGAGGGTAAAGCGCACGTTAGGCTGGCCGTTTTGATCGGTGCTGGGTTGCGCATCGCGAAGGTCTTTTCCGCGCACCGCGGAAACCCGCGATACCAGGTACCAGGCCTGTTCGTCGGAAGAGGCGCCGGGTGCAGCGTGGCCCGGCAGCAGAATCGCATCGGGAGGCAGAACTCCACCTTTATCCTGCAAGGCCGCCTGCTCGCTGGGATACGGGCCGCCGAGAACTTCTTTGATTTCCAGCATCGCGGTGGACTGCATGATGTCCTTCACGCGCGCGGGATCGTCAACACCGGGCAACTGCACCAGAATCTGATATTGGCCGAGCCCGTGCTCCTGAATGGTGGGCTCGCTTACGCCCAACGCATCAATGCGGTTGCGGATGGTCTCAATCGCCTGCGTGACCGCCTTGTTTTTCAACTCGGTCAGCGTCTGCGGCTTCATTGTCAAGGTCCAGGTGTTATCGGAACCGGAAGCGAGGTCGTACTCCTGCAGGCGATCGTTGACGATATCGAGCAGATCTTTCCTGGCTTCCGGTGGAACACCCTTCAGCACAATCCGATCAGGGGCGTTTTGCGGATCCGGTTTGGAGATATCGCTGAAAGCGATCTTGCGCTTGTTGAGCTGTTCTTTCAGCAGCTCGACGGCGTTGTCAGAGTCCACGTTGATCGCGTCATTTACCTGCACTTGCAGGATCAGGTGCGTGCCGCCGCGCAGGTCGAGGCCGAGGTGAATGTGCTTGGTGAGGGCGGCCAGCAGACCCTGGCCGGACAAACTGTCAGGAATGCCGAAAATGCCAAAGAGAAAAACCAGCAGGGTGGCAAAGATGACGACGAGCTTCCAGGTAAGATTCTTGTTCATAAAAGCAAATCCAAATCAGCGGGGAATTATTTCGTTTTCGCTTCTTCCTCCCCGGTTGTGGTCACTTGGGTTACGGAAGCCTTGGTCACTTCCACGACAATGTTGCTGGGCGGAACGCGCAGGTGCAGGGAATCGTCCTTGAGCGCCATGATGGTTCCCCGCAATCCTCCGCTGGTGGTTACCTTGTCGCCGGTCTTCAGCGCATCCAGCATGGCGGTCCACTTCTTCTGACGCCGCTGCTGCGGAAGAATCAGCAAGAGATAAAAAATTCCAAAAATAAAGATGAGCGGAGCGATGCTCAACCACCCCATCCCGCCCCCACTCGACTGCATTGCTAGAAGATATGGCATGTTCGTCTTGCTACGTCAGCGGCTCAAGCCGCGCTGAATCCGAGGAACTTTCCGTGGCGCGGCTCAAGCCGCGCCTTTTCAAAGCAGCCCTCGCCCGCGCGGTAACCGGCGCGCTCCGCGTCCTGACCGCGAACTACCGCCCGCGCCTGCATCACCACGGCCCTGTCATTTTACGACGGGAGTGCTGACCGATTCCGGCCGGATCATGATTGCCTGAATCATGACTGCTCAGGGTTTACATCGGGAAGGCCTCGCCAGCAGGGTCACGCTTTTGGCCGGGACCAAACGCTAGAAAGAAAACGGGACTCTTCCCCAAGTGAAATAGAATGACGCACCCGCCGCATAGTGTCAAGGTAGAAACTCAGGTTGTGGATGCTGTTTAAGACCTGCGCGAGCACTTCATTAGAAGCATAAAGATGCCGCAAATAGGCACGGGAATAGCGTCGGCAGACACGGCAAGGGCAATTGGGATCGAGCGGGCCGTGATCCTGGGCATAGCGCGCCTGCTTGATGGAGATTTTTCCTTCGGATGTGAACAGCAAGCCGTGGCGGGCGGCGCGGGTGGGCAGAACGCAATCCATCATATCGACGCCGAGGCTGGCGTATTCGACGATTTCCTCGGGCGTGCCCACGCCCATCAGATAGCGAGGCTTGTCCTTCGGCAGATGCTCGAGCGTGGCTTCGACGACTTCGCGTGTGCGCTCGCGGGGTTCGCCTACGCTGAGGCCGCCGATGGCGTAGCCGGGAAATCCGATTTCGACCGTTCGCTCGGCGGACTCCTTTCGGAGGTCGAGATCCATGCCGCCTTGCACGATGCCGAAAAGTGACTGGGTTTGGGGCCGCTCTGAAAAGCGCGGACCAGCGTTAAGGACAGCAGGTTCCTCAGCCGCGCTTTGCGCGAATTTTTCATGCCACGGAACCTCATGTTTGTGCTCTTCGAAATATTTTTTGCTGCGTTCCGCCCAGCGCAGCGTCAACTCCATAGAAGCTTTTGTGCGAGAACGGTCGGCGGGGTATTCCGTACACTCGTCGAACGCCATAGTGATGTCGGCACCGAGGCCGATTTGCGTGGCGATGGAACTTTCGGGGCTGAAGAAATGGGAGGAGCCGTCGAGATGAGAGCGAAAGGTTACGCCCTCTTCGCTGACCTTGCGCAGCTCATTCAAACTGAAGACCTGAAAGCCGCCGGAATCGGTGAGGATTGCGCGCGGCCACGACATGAAGCCGTGAAGCCCGCCGAATTGGCGGACGGTTTCTACTCCGGGACGCAAATAGAGGTGGTAGGTGTTGCCGAGGAGAATTTGAACGCCAAGTTCTTCGAGCACATCTTGCGGAACCGCTTTCACGGTCGCCGCGGTGCCGACGGGCATGAACACGGGAGTTTCGATTTCACCGTGCGGCGCGATTAGACGGGCGCCACGGGCGGTTCCGGCGGTTGACCTTATTTTGAACTCGATTGACATTGATTTTGCGATTTTAGCAACAGGGGCGTCCCTCAGCGGCTAAAGCCGCATTATCTTGCGGAGCTTTACGGCGCGACTGAAGTCGCGCCCTTTCAAAACTCTCTCAAACAGGTCTCTGTTCTGTGAGCGGGCTGGGCGTCTGCTAGTGAACTTGCAGAGGGATCAGCTCTCCGCGCACCCTGCCATTGGCCACGATGAGCCTGCCGACGCTCACTGGCAGTTTGAAACGACGCGGTCCGGCGCTGCCTGCATTGAAGTAGAGGACTCCGTTTCTCGTTTCTTGTTTGGGGACATGGCTGTGGCCGCTGGCTACGGCGGCGAAGCCCGCAGCCTCGGGTTTCAAATCCAGTTGCGCCAGATCGTGAAGAACATAAATGGAGACGCCTCCGATCTCGACAACTTCTGTTTCCGGCAGCTTGCGCGCCCACGGCGCTGTGTCGACATTGCCGCGGACAGCGGTAACGGTTGCCATGCTGCGAAGCTCCTCCAGGATTTCTGGTGCGCCTATGTCTCCGGCGTGAATGATATGGTCTGAGCCGCTGAGGGCCGCGACGGCTTCGGGACGGAGCAGGCCGTGAGTGTCGGAGATCACGCCGATGAGAAAAGAGGATTTCAAGTTGAGTCGCTTTCGGATATGGTCAAACCCGGATCGTCGAGACTGCGCGGCACAAATCCTTGACGTCTTCGGCGAAAACCTGAAAGCGCCCTTCCGCCGAGTCGAAGATCGATCCCAGCGCACTCTGCGGATTCTGGGAGAGCACGTCTGGAACTGGCCGGCTCACTCCTGAGTGAATCTCTCTCACGCCGGTTTGTTCGACGATGCGGGCTGCGTTATTGGCACGGATTCCGCCGCAGGCCATAATGGAAACTCGGCTATTCGCGGCCCTCACCAGCGATGCGATGGCTGGAATCCCCTCGCAGGCGCTCTGCCCACCCCCCGAAGTGAGAATTCTGTTTGCCCCGGTTTTGCAAACATCTTCCAGCGCGCGGAAAAGATCGGCAGACACGTCGAAAGCGCGGTGAAACGTCACATCGAGTGGATGCGCCAACTCGACTAGTTCGCGGGTCCGGCCAACATCGACTTCGCCCGCAGAGTTCAGAACGCCGAGGACTACTCCACTGGCGCCGAGTTGTTTCGCAAAGAGGATGTCGCGTCGCATAGTGTCGAACTCTTCGGCGCTGTAGCAGAAATCGCCGCTGCGAGGGCGAATCATAACTTGCAAGCCGATGGAAATTTTTGCCCGGACTGATTGGATCAAGCCTGCGCTCGGAGTGATGCCGCCTTCGCTTAGACTGGCACACAGTTCCACACGCTGCGCGCCTCCCTGCTCGGCGGCAAGCGCGGAAGCCGGAGAGTCGACGCAGATTTCAATGGAGACTGGATCACTCATGCCGGGAGACGCCGGCAGAAGCCTTTTGCCGATGTTTCATTTTCTCCGCAAATTCGCCCATGCTGATAATGGCTCTGCCGACGGTGCCGTGGCCGATCACTCGATCACCATCATCGCGCACCGTCACTCGCAGCGTATAGAAGCGGCCGTCGAATGACTCCAGCACGGCTTCGGCGCGAACCCGCGTGCCGATGCCGCTGGCCGCGCGGTGCTGAATGTTGATCGCGGTCCCGACGCTGATTTCATCCCCTTCGCAAAAGGATTGCAGCGCGTGGAAGGCGGCGATCTCCATCAGGCGAATCATGTCAGGCGTGGAGTAGATGGGCGGCAGCTCGGCGTGGTGCGAGGTGAGCGTGTGCTGGAATTCGACCGTCTCTTCAGCTTCGCCGCGCGCGCCTGTGGGTATGGGTTTCGCCATTTAGTTTTTCTGCACAAAAATCAAGAGCCAATGACTGCGAGATTCCGCAATCGTTGGCTCGTAAAAGTTAATTTGCTGGATCAGGCAGCGTAGGCCATGCGAGCAGCTTCGATACCGTCGAGGGCCCGCCACAACATACGCGCAGTATTTTCTGCCGCGGCTAGCGCTGCTTCGGCGGCGGCAGGATTGCGCTTTATGCGCTTTTCCAACTGTTTCCGCCACACGTTCGAATGGTAGACGTCGGCGGTGGCATGCAGGGAGAAATAGCCGCAGGTCTTGTCGTCGGCGCAGTACATTTCTCGCAGGCCACGGTCTTTTTCTTTGGCGATGCGCGGCACCTGGGATTCATACGCATAGAAGGCCGCGAGAGCCTCTTCGGGCGTGCCCTCGCTCGCCAGATTCTGGAAGTAGCGCACCAAGGCGGCGATTTCCGGAACGGGCAGATGCCAGCGCATATCGCGGCTGGCCCCCATGCCTTCGGCAAAATCGAGCCAAAGCTCGGAGTGAGGGACGGCGTCTTTTCCCGGCCGGCCGGCAACTCCTTTTTCGTCACACATGTTGGCAAGAACCGCCTGACGCAGCTCGCCTTCGTCCAGGCGGAGCGCAAACTGGGCCAGGTAGCAGGGGAACGCTTGCACGTGGTGATAGTAATGACGCGCATACTCGCGCAGATCCTCGCGTGTGAGCGTGCCCGCCGCCCATGTGCGGTAAAACGGATGGCAAAGCAGGTCATACTTCGCGATGGCAGATTCCAATCGTTCAAAGAACTGAGCGCTTTCCATGATGTTCCCTCGGGGACTGAGAGTGACTCACTACTATAAGGCCGGCTCCAGAAGCGGGCAAGTGATAGAGATCACCCCACGCCGTGAGTTGTTAGAATGAATAGGTTGAGCAGGTGGGATAGCGTGGCTCTCTAACAATGCAGTTTACCGAACAATATGACGTAGTAGTGGTCGGGGCAGGGCACGCAGGTTGCGAAGCGGCCATGGCCGCGGCGCGCATGGGCCTGAAGACCGCGCTGTACACGCTAAACGTCGATTTGATCGCGCAGATGTCGTGTAATCCGGCGATCGGCGGCATTGCCAAGGGCCACCTGGTGCGCGAGGTGGACGCTCTCGGCGGAATCATGGGCGAGATCACGGACGCGGTCGGCATTCAGTTCCGTCTCTTGAATACTTCGCGCGGTCCGGCGGTATGGTCGCCGCGAGCGCAATGCGACAAGCAGGCTTACCGGCTGAAGATGCGCGAGGTGCTGGAGTCGCAGGGGAATTTGAAGATCAAGCAGGCGGAAGTGGCGGATCTGATCGTTGAAGACGATCAGACCAGCCATCCTGAGCGAAGCGAAGGATCTCAGCGCATCAGTGGCATTAAGCTCCGCGACGGCCGCACGGTCGGCTCGCAAGCGGTCATCATTACGACGGGAACCTTTCTCAATGGCTTGATCCACTGCGGAGAACAGCAATATCCGGCGGGGCGTTCGGGAGAGCCGAATGCGGTTCTGCTGGGCGAAGCACTGAAGACGCTTGGGCTGCGCGGTTGCCGATTGAAGACTGGAACGCCGCCGCGACTGGATGGCCGGACGATCGACTGGTCGCGATTCATTTTGCAGCCGGGGGATGAAGATCCGACGCCATTCAGTTTTCGCACCAAGCGAGTGAAGCATCACGACGCGCAGGTTCCCTGCTATATCGCGTCCACCACGCCGGAGACGCATCGCATCATCCGCGAAAACGTGCATCGCTCGCCGATGTATAGCGGGCAGATTCAATCCATCGGGCCGCGGTATTGTCCTTCGATTGAAGACAAGATCGTCAAGTTTCCGGACAAGGAGACGCACCAGCTTTATCTCGAGCCCGAGGGCCTGAACACCCACGAGATTTATGTGAATGGGATGAGCACTTCTCTGCCCGTGGAAGTGCAGCTTGCGATTCTGAAGTCGATTGCCGGGCTGGAAAACGCGGAGATGCTGCGTCCGGGCTACGCGATCGAATACGACTCGATTGACCCAACCGAACTGGAGCGCACGCTGGAAACGAAAAAAATTGCCGGGTTGTTTCTTGCGGGGCAGATCAATGGGACATCGGGATACGAGGAAGCCGCGTGCCAGGGATTGATGGCGGGCATCAATGCCGCGCTGCAGGTGAAGCAACAGCCGCCGCTGATTCTCGACCGCACCGAGGCTTATACGGCGATCCTGATCGACGATTTGATTTCAAAGGGAACGAACGAGCCGTACCGCATGTTCACATCGCGGGCAGAGTTTCGGCTGCACTTGAGAATCGATAACGCAGATCGCAGACTCACTCCGCATGGACGGCGAGTGGGATTGATTTCGGATGACGCGTGGTCGGATTTTCAGGCGAAGCAGGAACGCCTGAAGAAAATGAAGGGGCTACTGGAAGGAACGCGGATCACGGCAGAGATTATCGGAAACGGCATTGGGACGGACGCGCTCGTGCGTCCGGTCGAGCTATCGGCGGCGCTTTCAGCCGCTGTCGGACAAACCATCGCCCAACTGCTCAGGCGGCCGGAGATCACAATTGAAATGCTCGTTCCAATTCTGCGAAATTTCGCACCCGAATTTTTCGAGAGAAGGGAAATCGGCGCGAGTGCGCGCGAGTCCGCGGCTAATGTTTCGTCGGAAGTGCGCAATGAACTCAAATCGGTCGAGACCGAGATCAAGTATGAAGGCTACCTGCAGCAGCAGCAGCGCGCCATCGAGCGATTGAAAAAGTCGGAGCAGCGGTCGATCCCGGATTGGTTCAACTATCAGTCGGTGAGCGGGCTCTCGCGCGAGATGCAGGAAACGCTGACGCGAGTGCAGCCGCGAACTTTGGCGCAAGCATCGCGCATTCCCGGCGTGACGCCAGCCGCGGTATCGCTGGTGAATGTGTACATCGAGATTCAGGCGCGGCAGCGCGAGCAGGCCGCGGCAATCTAGGTCCTAAGCGACGAAATTAATACTCCCTTAACAATTGATTGTTACGCAGGCGTTACTATCTCCGACATGCCGCAGGATTCTCTCCGCATTGAAGATCAGCCCGGCTCACAGGCCGGACAACGCATTCTTCGTCTCGACGGGCCACTCACGCTTACTACGTTCTTCAGCTTTCAATCTACGGTGCGTGCCGACACTTCGAGCACGCTGATTATCGATTTCGGCAACGTGCCTTACGTGGATTCGGCTGGGATCGGAGCGTTGGTGGGAGCATACGTGTCGCGACAAAACAGCGGGCGAAAGCTGGCTCTGGTGGGAGTCAGCGAGCGCATTCACAATGCGCTCAAGGTTACGCGGGTGGAGCAGTTTTTTCGGTTTTTCGATTCGGTGAGTGCGGCGGAGCAGGCTTCCGCGGCGTAACCTGCCCGTGCGGCGCCTGGCGGCTGACCGTTATGCTTAAGAGCGAGGAGTGAAATCAGGATTTTTCGCGAATCGTTGAGGCGGAAGCGTTCACCAAGATGTTCTCAGAATTCGAAGTAAGCGCCGATCATCGGCTCCGCCGTGTGAGTGAAGCCGCCGTTGGAGCCGTAGGCCGCGGTAATATTAGGAGCCTTGTAAACATTGCCGCGGTACTGAAGACGCAGGCCGAAGTGCGAAACGAGTCTCCAGTCGAGTCCGGCACCATAGACATAGACCGGTTCGTTTGAGATTGTAGTTTCAGGATGTCCACTCAGGGGTCTAGTGATAAGGAGACCCATGCCTGCCACCGCGAACGGCTTGAGCTTCCCGGTCTGTACCGAGAATAGCCAGTCGCCAGTGATTTCGTGTGTGTCGGCTGGGACGGAGACAGAAAAGGTCTCAGGCGCGAACCCGACCGGGGCCAGTCCTGCGTAGGTATAACCTTGGTTGGCGCGGTTGAAGGAATAGGTTATTTCGTAGCCAGCGAGCGGACTCCTGATGTGGCGGAACTCGAACAGCCCTCCCACAGCATTCGCCGCGTTCTGGTGTTCGAAGCCGCTGTTGTAGTTGGTTGTGCGACTGAACGTCCCATAGAGGCTTAAGGCAGCATCAGTCTGTGCACGAGCCACTGCACTGACAAATAAGGGCAGGAACAGGACCACAACGAACAGGCTGGTTCGGTACTCGTTCATCGCGCATTGATTCTAGCTGCTGCAATCAGGCGATCACACTCAAAATCTCCCGTAAGGCGTGCCCGCATACTCCACATCAGACCCCAAATGGCCGAACGCCGCCGCACCCGCTTTTCGCAAAATTCCGCTGTTTGACTGCCCCCCTCATCCCTCCTAAGATGAGTTCTCCGCTCTCCTACTCCCATGATTGGCCAAACTATTTCGCATTACCGCATTCTGGGACAAGTGGGAAGCGGCGGAATGGGGGTGGTATACGAGGCTGAGGACATCGATCTTGGCCGCCGCGTTGCGCTGAAATTCCTGCCGCCGCAACTTCCCCGCGATCAGAACGCGCTGGACCGCTTTCTGCTGGAGGCGCGCGCCGCCTCGGCTTTGAACCATCCCAACATCTGCACGATTTATGCGGTCGAGAAGGCTGGCGAGCAGTCTTTCATTGCCATGGAATTGCTCGAAGGCGAGACCCTGGATCGCCGCCTGAGCGGCGGGTCACTGCCACTCGACCGATTGCTGGAGTGGAGCATACAGCTCGCCGATGCGCTCGATGCCGCGCACGCCAAGGGGATCATTCATCGCGACATCAAGCCTGCGAATATTTTCATCACCCAGCGCGGGCAGGTGAAGGTACTGGACTTTGGACTGGCGAAACTGACTCGTCCTGAGATGACGATGACGACGATCGGCGCGACGCAGGATGCGCCCAAGGCGCAACTGACCAGCCCAGGCGCGACCGTGGGGACGATTTCTTATATGTCACCGGAGCAGGCGCGCGGCGAGGAACTCGACCCGCGCACCGACCTGTTTTCGCTTGGCGTGGTGCTCTATCAGATGGCTACGGGGCGGTTGCCCTTCTCTGGCGCGACCTCAGCCGTGGTATTTCATGCAATTCTCGAATTGGATCCTGTGCCCGCGTTGCAGGTGAATTCCGGGCTCCCACCCAAGCTGGAAGAAATTATTGCGAAGGCGCTGGAAAAGGACCGCGACTTGCGCTATCAATCTGCCGCCGACTTGCGCGGCGATCTGAAGCGGCTGAAGCGGGATACTGAGTCAGGAGGGAAGACAGCGCACTCGGGAGCCGTGAGCGCGCCGGCGGCAGCGGGGCCGAGTTCGCCGGCGGAGCGAGCATATTCCGGCGCAAGCATCGATCGACCATCGAGCGCTCCTTTGTTCCCTCCATCTGAGAGTCAGCCGGCTGGGGCGCCTGGCAACACAAGCTTCAGACACCGCTTTCGTTTCCTGGGCACCGGTGTAGCCTTACTGCTGGCGGGCTTACTTGCCTATTCCATCTTTTTCCGCAAGCACTCCACGCCATTTCAGGATATTTCGGCCACCCGGGTTACAGACAGCGGCGATGTGATCGGCGCGGCGATCTCGCCCGATGGCCAGTACATTCTCGTAATCACGAGGAAAAACGGGCTGGCCAGCCTGTGGCTGAGAAACGTGCCCACCAACAGCAACGTACAGGTACAGCCTGCCGAGGACGTGTATTACAACGGGCTGCGCTTTGCCCCCGACGGAAACTATTTTTACTTCGTGCGCAGCGATCCTGGTAACGACGAGCTGCACTTTTTGTACCGCGCTCCCCTGCTCGGCGGTGTTCCACAAAAACTGGCTGACGATGTCGATTCGAACGTCACTTTTTCTCCTGACGGAAAGCAGTTCGCTTTCATTCGCGATGACAACCCGGAGCGGGGGAAATACCGGCTGATCGTGCGTCCGGTAAACGGCGGGGAAGCCGACGAACGCGTTCTAGCGAGCGGCCCTAATAGCCAGAGCCTTTACAATCCGGTCTGGTCGCCCGATGGAAAGACAATCGTCTGTGACGAACTAAACGTCAACAACATTTTCACCAGCTTGAGTGCGATTGATGTTCGCAGCGGCGCAAAGAAAGTTTTTTTCGGCTCCAATGCTCAACTGTTCGAGAACCCAACCTGGATGCCGGATGGCAGCGGGCTGATCGGAATTCTGCATGGGATGGGCCCGAACCTGAATCGAACCCAGATTGC
Organism: uncultured Acidobacteriaceae bacterium; assembly: GCA_963734675.1. Lineage (GTDB taxonomy): Bacteria > Acidobacteriota > Terriglobia > Terriglobales > Acidobacteriaceae > Sulfotelmatobacter. The sequence continues at coordinate 160,126 of CAVTHZ010000007.1, read as the reverse complement.
ATTCGTATCCTATCCCGACGCGAAGTTGTCTCCTATCACACATGACACCAACACCTACTCGTATCTGAGCGTGGCTGCGAGCGGCCGGACATTGAGCGCTGTAATGAGCGAAGGCCGATGGAATATTTTCACTATGCCCGCGCCTCCCACGGCAGCACAACCTCACCCGGTCACTTCATCCGAGGCCACCACCAATTTCACCTGGACGCGAGATGGATTCCTGATCAGCGATCAGGGTGCGAAGCTGAACCGGATCGCTCCGGAGTCAGGCGACAAAACTCCGCTTGCAACCGAAGAAGGCAGTGTAAGCGGGAATCCCGAAGCCTGCGCCGATGGGCGCTACATCATTTTTGAGCTGGGCTTCCGCGCAGGTGCAGACGACGACAATCTCTGGAGAATGGATTCCACCGGCGGAAATCTTAAACAACTGACCAACGGCAGGAACGATACACATGCTGTTTGTTCTGGCGACGGCCGCTGGGTTTATTTTATGCGCCAGCAAGACGAAGCCAGGCTTGCACGAGTCTCGATTGATGGTGGGACGCCGCAGATCTTATCCGATTTGCCTATTGTTGAAAGCCAGATTGATATTTCGCCGGATGGAAAGCTGGCAGCGTTTGCCACCCTTGAGCACACAAATCACAAAGAAAAGCTGGTGCTGGTCGACACGAATTCTGGCCAGGCCAAGATGGCGGATTTTGAGCGCGAACTCTTTGGATTGGTGCGCTTCAGCCGGGATGGAAAAGCGGTCGTCTACCCCACGCGCGAAAACGGCGTCGACAATCTGTGGAGGCAGCCACTCGATGGTTCCAAAGGCAAACAGATTACGGATTTCACCTCAGAGCGGATTTACGACTTCCACTGGTCGTTCGATGGAAAGCAGTTGGCGCTGGTGCGAGGGCATAACGACTCAGATGTGGTATTGATCCGGGAAAATCATTGAGTAATGGAGAAATTCAGTAATTGAGGAATTTGAAAGCCTGGAATCTGAAAAGCTTTGCTGCCACATTGCCCATTTTAAATTTCTGAATCACTAAATTTCCCAATCGCTCATTTCTCCCAAATTCAAAAACGCGGCCTTCGCTGCCGGATACGCCAGCCTTTTGTGCTAGGTTGGAAGAAATCAATTTCAAAGAAAATGCGACCAGCAGCAAGGCTCTCTCAAAACGGCTACAGAAGCATTGTGAGAATGCGGCTTCCTGCGACCTGCTATTCGGCTGGCTTGCGCGTTACACAGGACGCTGGATGAAACTTTCCGCAGGAATAACACGAATCCTGAGACTTCGGATTCATGGTCGATGGCGGTCGTTTTTGTTAGCTGGGTTGGTGATTGCGTCCACTTTGCTTGCTCAGGCTCAGAGTACGCCGGACAATACAAACAGCGCTTCCGGGCCTCCACCAGCGAAACAATCCAGCGAGACCTCTCTGCCTCCGGTCGATCTCAAGTCGCTTCCCCGCAATCTGTTTACGGATCAAAAAAACCTGTGGACGGCTCCCTTCCATATGAGCGAGCGGGACTGGCAGTGGACGGTTCCCGTCGCCTTCGTTGGCGCTATTTCGCTGGCTAGCGATACCGCGATTGAGAAACATGTGACCACAAGTCCTTCGACAGCCTCTCATGCGGTTACCGCCTCCAATGCAGGCCTTGGGGCAATGGTCGCGGTCGGCGGCGGAATGTTTCTTCTCGGACACATGAAGGGCAACGATCAGGAGCGCGAAACCGGGTTGCTCGCCGGAGAAGCCGCGATCGATGCTGCGCTTGACACCGAAGCGTTCAAATACATCTTCGGACGCGAGCGTCCGTTTACGGGTGATCGACGCGGGCGTTTTTTCCAGAGTGGAACCTCTTTTCCTTCCCAGCACTCAGCTATCGCTTTTGCTATCGCCAGCGTGATCGCGCATGAATATCCCGGCCCTTTGACGCAGTTTCTCGCTTATGGCATGGCAACTGGCATCAGCGCCGCACGGTTTGCCGGCCAGCAGCATTTTTTTACCGACCTGCTCGCTGGCGGCGCTCTAGGGTGGTACCTCGGGCGGCAAATTTATCGCGCCCATTCGCACTACAGTGATGCCGACATTGCGAAATGGGGAACTTTCCGCAAGAGCGAAGATTTAGATATGGCGGAGGAAACGGGCAACACGGGCTCGCCTTACGTTCCGCTCGATAGCTGGATTTATCCCGCCATGGAGCGACTGATCGCGATGGGATACATCCAGTCCGCAGATTTGGGTATGCGTCCCTGGACTCGTATGGAATGCGCCCGGCTGCTGCAGGAAGAAGCATTTAAAAACCTGCAGAACGACGAAGGAAACGGCACTGCGGAAAAGCTGTATGAAGGTTTAAAAGATGAGTTTCACGACGAAATCGCGCGCCTGGACGGGGCTACGAACCTGGACGTGAACCTCGATTCCGTATACACGCGAGCCACCGAAATTTCTGGAACGCCTCTACACAACAGCTTGAACTTTGGCCAGACGATCATCAACGATTACGGGCGCCCTTATGGCCAGGGCTTCAATAACGTCAGCGGCCTGAGCGGATCGGCTGTGGCCGGGCCATTGTCGTTCTACGTGCGGGCGGAATATCAACATGCTGCCCCGCTGCCGGGACTCTCTGCCCCGACGGCCGCGTTTGTGGGTGCCGCAGATGAAGGATTACCGCCGGCCCCCACGACCCCGATTGCCGCTGTCAACCAGATGGACCTTCTCGAAGGCTACGTCGGGATGCAGCTCGATAACTGGGAGATCAGCATCGGCAAGCAGTCTTTGTGGTGGGGCGAGGATGCCAGCGGACCGATGCTGTTCAGCAATAATGCCGAGCCAATCCTGATGTTGCAGATCAATCGCGTCCGGCCATTTCACGTGCCGTTGCTGGGCTCGTTGCGCGCGAGCTACATCGTAGGCCGGCTTGCCGGATATCACTGGGTCAACGGCGCCAGTTCCGGTCTCGTAGGGTTGTGGACAAAATCTCTCAGCGACCAGCCCTTTATCCTCGGCGAGAAACTCACGCTCAAACCTACATCGGATCTCGAACTCGGCTTCAGCGTCACCGCTCTTTTCGGAGGTCCCGGAGTTCCGGCAAATCTGCACAAGCTGCTGCAGGCGGGATTCTCCTCGTCAAATGGCGCTCCGGGAACGTCTGGCGATCCCGGCGACCGGCGTGGCGGCTTCGACATGAATTACCGGATCCCCGGCGCGCGGGACTGGCTATCTTTCTACGCCGACGCCTTTACCGACGATGAAGTGAATCCCTGGGTCGCATGGAATAAGGCTGCATTGACCTCCGGACTGTATTTCGCTCGTGTACCGGGCATTCCAAAGCTGGATTTTCGAGTTGAGGGAGTTTATACGGATGCGCCCGGAGGGGGCAAGACGATAGAACACGGTTTTTTCTACATTAACGACCGCTTCCTGAGTGGCTACACGAACAAGGGGAATCTGATTGGAAGTTGGATTGGGCGCCAAGGGCAGGGCGCGGATGCTTGGACAAGCTACTGGTTAAGCCCGAAAAGCAAGATTCAGGCAAACTTCAGGCATCAAAAAGTGAGTGCAGAATTCCTCCCGGGCGGAGGGACGCTCACCGATGTTGGGGTTTCGGCCGATTATTGGTTTCGTTCGGATCTCGGCGTTTCCGCCTGGGTGCAACACGAGCGCTGGCTCTTGCCCGTGATTCAGGCCAATCCTGCGAACGACGTAACCGCGGCAGTGGAAGTCCTATTTCAGCCGCGGAAGCTTTTCCACCATGCCACCCAACCTTGAGGGATTTAAGCGGCCTTGAAGGAACACCAAATTCAAAAGGCGGCCATTTCTGGCCGCCCCTTTTTGAATTGTCGACTGTGAAGTGATTTAGGCCGACTTCACATTCTCGGCCTGCCAGCCCTTGGGGCCTTTGACCACGTCAAACTGCACTTGCTGACCTTCCTGCAGGCTGCGAAAGCCGCTCGCCTGAATGGCGGAGAAATGTACGAAGACATCCTCGCCGTTCTGGCGGCTGATAAACCCATAGCCCTTGGCGTCGTTAAACCACTTCACTGTTCCTGTTTCCATGTGTTGCAAATTTCCTTTGTGTTGATGTAGCGCTGAAACTTAAGGGGGTTCTTTGCAGGCAGGTCACGCGCTGGTTAGCGGAGATTACTGAGTACTGCGAGGAACTCAAAAGTCAAACGCAATTTAATTGTATGTGAATTGCATCAAAATAGCTACAGCTATTTGCTATGATCTTATCTAAACTATTGTTTCTAAAACACTTGCCAGCTAATGCATTTCACTTAGTCCGGCCTCATTTGCCAGATTCGCGCGGCGATGGAATGATTAGAAGCATGCGTTTCCGCAATTTTCTAATCTTTCTCGCGCTCGTCTTTCCCTGGCTTGCTTCTCCCGCCTGGGCTGGAATAGTCGAAGACGTGCGCATCGCCCTCGCACAGAATAATTTCACCGCGGCCGATCAGGATTTGAAATCGTATGCCGCAAGAAATGGGGTGAATGGCGAGTATGTCGAGGCCTATTCGTGGATGGCGCGAACGGCACTAGATAACTCGCAGTACGATCAGGCCGCAGCTTACGCGAAGCAAACCGAGGCGCTGGCGGCGGATCAACTCAAGCATCGGCAGCTCGACGCCGAGCCGCATTTGCCCATCGGATTGGGTGCGGCGATTGAGGTACGATCGCAAACGCTGGCCGCTCGCGGAGAGCGGTCGCAGGCAATCGCCGTGTTGCAGGCCGCGCTCCGTACCTACGGCAACACTTCGATTCGAGCCCGGCTGCAGAAAAATCTAAATCTGCTCTCGTTCGTGGGACGGCCCGCGCCTGCGCTTCGCGAAGACCAATACCTGGGCGCGGAGTTGCCCCCGGCGGCAAAACTCAAGAACTCGCCGACGCTGCTGTTCTTTTGGGCGCACTGGTGTGGGGATTGCAAAGCGGAAGCTCCGATCATTACCCAGTTGCGTTCGGAATTTGCTGCGAAGGGATTGTTGGTAATTGGCCCTACGCAGCTTTACGGCTATACGGCGCAGACGGAAAACGCCTCTCCCAGCGACGAGCTTGCGTATATTGACGCCGTGCGGCACCGGTTTTATTCGGGACTGCTCGATATGCCGGTTCCGATCAGCAAACACAACTTTGATGTGTACGGGGCTTCGACTACGCCGACGCTGGTGCTGCTGGATCGGACGGGAAAGGTAGCTTGGTACCATCCGGGGGCAGTGCCGTATGGGGAGTTGAGGGGCGAGATCGAGAAGGTGGTGACGAGATAGCGACGGGGAACCGAACTCAGAAAGGAGGGTCTCCTTCTTCGTGCATGATTTCGTCGATAATGGCGTCCACCTTGAGGGAGCTTCGACGCGCCATTTCAAATAGATCCGCTACACGGTCGAGGTCGCGCTCCGTGAGGCTCAGCAGCTCCTGCTCGCTTTGGTCGGTCAGCTTCAGATTGAACTCCGGGTCATTGTCGCTCCGCCACCCATAACTTCCCCTGCGCACCAAAATGTTGTATTTGCCCCTAATGCTCGCCGTAAATTCGTTTGAGCGGGCGGTCGGCTCCCACTTCAGCTTACCCTCTTGAGAAAGCTTGGCCACATGGTCGACGAGGGCGATGTCCTTTTCAGTTGCCATTTTTGGTTCCGTTCCTTTCTTCGGCTTTGCGGGCTTCACCTAATGCGTCGTTTATCAATTCCGACGCCTTTGAGTGTGTTGTCTTCAGTCTTCTGCTCTCCGCGGGCGTAGGCTGCCTCCCCTGTAGCTCAGCGGAAAGAGAGGCAATCGATCGCACGAGTTGAACGGCGCTAAGTACGTCGTTTCTCCTCATTTCGCTGAGGTGGTCGGGCCAGCGGGTGAGGGCGGAACGGCAAATCGCCGCGATTTCGTCGATCCGAAGCTGGGTCCCAAACCACTCCTGCTGGTGCAGAAAGATTCCGATCTGCTGCAGTTTCTGTGACGCGTCGTCCAGTTCCTCAACGAGGTTTCTGCTTCGGGCGAGAACTAGGGCCTCTTGGGCAGCCTGTTTAGCATCCTTGGCGACGAAGTAGACCCGAGCAGTAATGATGAGCCCGATGACGCTTGCCAGCCCGCCGCCAATATCGACGATCTCGGCGAAGTTTGAGGGCGGTGGCATCGGCGCGATTCTAGCAGTTCCAGAATTCTTGCTCCACAGTAGGCTACCGGCCTTCGGCCTCCCTCAGCTTCCCCGTCTTCACGTCGTAAATAAATCCTCGCACCGGAATGTTCTTCGGAATCCACGGGTGCGATTTCACTTTCTTCACCTGCTCTCGCAAGTTCGCCTCCAGATCATCGAAGGCATAGAAATGCGCGGGCTCGCTGGCGCTCGCGTTCATCTTCTTCGCCAGGTGCGACCGCAGTTCATTCTCCTTTACCTTCAGCAATCCGCAGTCGGTGTGGTTGATGATGATGAACTCCTGCGTTTCGAGCAGGTGATGGGAGACGATCAGCGAGCGCAGCGCGTCGTCGGTGGCGATGCCGCCGGCGTTGCGGATCATGTGCGCGTCGCCCGGCTTTAGCCCGAGGCAGCGCTCGAAAAGAATGCGCGAGTCCATGCAGGCCAGCACAGCCACGCGTCGCCGGGGCTTGACCGCGAGGTCTCCGAGGTTGAAGTTCTTCACAAATTCCTGGTTGGCTTGCAGCAGTTCATCCGCGACTGACAAATTTTTATTCCTCGCTCTTTAAGGTTCTGGAAGCTGCCCCGGCCATTCTCTGCCGGGAGTCGCTGGTTGCGCATCCAGTGTAAACGCTACAATCGCCCCGTGAACCTCGACGTGAACTTGGAGGATACGATTGTCGCGATCGCCACGCCGCCGGGCCGCGGAGGCATTGGCGTGGTGCGCATTGCCGGGCCAGCCGCGCGGGGAATCGTCGCTCCTATGCTGCGGTTGACGCATGAGATGGAACCGGGACGCGCCGTCTTCGGGGAATTAATAGAACCGGAAGGCTCGTCGACGCAGCGTATCGACGAAGTTGTCGTTACCTACTTCGCCAAACCACATTCCTACACCACCGACGACGTCATAGAAATCAGCGCGCACGGGTCGCCAGTCGTATTGCGACACATTGTCGAGATGTGCCTGGCCGCAGGGGCGAGGCTTGCCGAACCGGGCGAGTTCACCATGCGCGCTTTTCTCAACGGCCGCATCGACTTGACGCAGGCGGAGGCGGTTCGTGATCTGATCGAATCGCAGACGCTGTATCAGGCAAAGGTGGCAGCACAGCAACTTGAAGGAGCGCTCTCGAAGCGCCTGCAGCCCGTCAAACAGAAGCTGGTCGAATTGATTGCGCTGCTCGAAGCGGGCATCGACTTCGCGGAAGACGATGTTTCGGTCTTGCCGAATGCAACAATTCTCGAACGCATCGAAGCGATCCGCCAACCCCTCGAACAACTCTCCGCCACGTTTGCCTACGGCAAAATCGTTCATCAAGGGCTGACGCTCGCTATCGTCGGCCGGCCGAATGTTGGAAAGTCGAGCTTGTTCAACTGCCTGGTCGAGCGCGAGCGAGCGATTGTTACCGCGACCCCCGGCACCACGCGCGATCTGGTGAGCGAAACTGTCGCCCTGGGCGGCATTCCGATTCAGTTGGTCGACACTGCCGGAATTCGCCATGCGCTTGATGAAGCCGAATCCATCGGCATTCGCAAATCGATGGAAGCGCTTGTGGATGCCGACCTGGTGCTGATACTGACTGACGCTTCGCAAAAAATAGCGGCGGAAGATGAAGAACTTCTCCAGCAGGCGGAAAATCGCGCAGCGATTTTGGTGGGAAATAAATGCGATTTGGGAGCACTGCCAAGAGCAAGCAATTCGCGGAAGGTACTTTATACTTCTGCCCTGACGGGCGAGGGCATCGCCGAACTGCGGGCGGAAATCCTCCATCATGTCGCCGGCGAGTCAGGCGCACAGATCGAAGCCGGATTCCTGACCAACGTTCGCCAGCAAAACCTGGTGCGCGATTCGCTTACCGCACTCGCCGCCGCCACACGCGCAGTCCACGAAAAGGTTCCCCACGAGATGCTGCTGCTCGATCTCTATAACGCGCTGCGCCCGCTCGATGCAATCACGGGCGCAACCACCACGGATGACATTCTGAATTTAATCTTCAGCACATTCTGCATTGGAAAGTGAGAGGCCGCGCGACTCACTCAGTCGTCATCAGGATCGGACGGCGGCCTATGGTCGTTCAGAAAATGCTCTGCGCTCAAGGGTGCGGAAATAGTCTGAAACTGCAGAGGCGATTGATTGAAATCGAAGCAATCGGAAAGATCGTCGGCGTGGGCGTCAGCATAGCCGAGAGATGGCAAGCTAAAAATCTGCTCGACAAAATTTAAGACGCTGCCGAAATCGTGGTTCACATGAGAAATATAATGCGCCTTGGCATAGGGCGAAACCACGATCAAGGGCACGCGAAAACCGTAGACGTAGCCCGATCCCCAACTTCGACCGTCATTAATAATCTTCGGCGGCGGGACATGATCGAACCAGCCACCCCAATCGTCCCAGGTAATGATGATGGCTGTGTTCGACCAATACGGGCTGTTGCCAATGGCGTTGACGATAGCCGCGACCCAGGAGGGGCCATTCGAATTGCTAAGTTGGGCGTGATCCGAATTCTGGCCGCTGGGAATCACCCAACTGACGGCTGCCAGAGCATTGTTGCTAATGTCGGTGAGAATTGGAGCAGGATTCTGCGCCGTGTAGAGGACGACATTGTTCACCCAATCGGGCCCCGTGCATGCAGTGGCATTGGGCGGATCCGCATTCGGCCCGCACATATGCCGGATGGAATTGGGTGCGCTCCAGATCGAATCCGGCGTTGGCGTGTAGTACTTCCAGGAAATGCTCCTGGCGTTCAGTTCATCGGTAAGGGTGGGATGTTCAAAACAGGGATAAATAAAACCGACCTCCTTACCCTCGGGATCTATGAGAGCCACGGTCGAATCGGCGGGAGCGGCACAGCCTGCATTGTTGTTCGTCGACGTATTCTCAGCTACAAACAATTTGCTGGTGGCGGTGGGGGCCGAGGTCCCGGAGAGAATGAACTGATGAGCGGGATAACTGGGCCCTTGATTGGTTTGAAACATGCGGTCGCCAAAAGTATACTGCTCGGCCATTTCGAAATAGGGCTTCACGTCAGAAGGCTGAACATAGTGATATTGCGGGTGGGATGGCCAGCACGGCGTAGGGCCCACACAGCCAACGTTGATGTTGTTTGCGCCATCCATTTTGCCGCCATCGTACATAGCCAGGAACCCCTTATGCGAGTGGTCAGGGTCATATGGAATGGCCAGCGGCCCGGGGGTAAGCGGAATCGTGGCGCCGGTGGAGTCGATCCCGCTGCTGGCGATGTCGGCGCCTCTGGCGATCAATATGGGATCGTGAAAGAGATTGTCGGGAGTTCGGTTTTCCTGAAAGACAATAACCACGTGCTGGATCTTGCCTTGAGGAGCGGGGGCCGAATCTGCCGGCGAGCCGGCTGCACTGAACCCGCATCCGTTCATGACAAGCATCAATCCGGCGCCAAGAAATAGCAGGACCGAAACACATAACAGCACAACGTTTTTCATTGGCAGCAAACTCCCAAACGCCTGACGGATTAAGATGTTCTTTACCAAGGCATTGGTTTCCGGGCGTCTTCCGCAGAGGAAGCAACTCGAGGGCCCGATGACCGCACGAAGGTATCTCTATAGGGAGGACTGAGAAGCCTGATCTGCAAAATCTCCCCGCAGGAACGAGGGGTTCTAACCGAAATCCTGCATTCAACCAAGCACCCTGCTCCACTTGTTGTTAGAATGCGGACTTGCGTCTAATAGTTTGCGGAGAAATGCTCGAATAGTAATGCGAAAATTCCTGCTTCTAGCGCTGTTCATCGCTTGTCCGATTGGCATTGGTTTATCCCAGTCCATCTCCGACCCTCTTTCCCAAGGCACCACGTCACAGGGCTCGGTGGACTGCACCGATCCGGCAATGGCGACAAGCCCGCAGTGCACCGGCGCATCCCAGGCGCAACAATCTGCCGGATCCCAGCAGTCGGAGGGCTACTCCCGAACGCCAGTGTTGACGAATCCCTACGGATTCAGTCCGGACCAGTACACTCCGGCCCGGCCGCCGCTCAATCCCTCGCAGTTGGGCCATTTGCAGGTTGCGCCTCAGCCAGAAACTGAATTCGAACAGATGGTGGCAGACTCGGTTGGCCGTCCCTTGCCGCTCTTTGGCCAATCTTTGTTTATTCAGCCGCCCAGCACATTCTCCCCCGTCGACTGGATGGAAGTTCCTAATGACTACATCATCGGCCCCGGCGACCAGTTGCAGGTCGCGATCTGGGGGCAAGTGCAAGCCAATTTAAGGGTTTATGTAGATCGCTCGGGGCAGATTTATATTCCGCAGGTTGGCCAGATTTCCGTGGCCGGAGTCCGCTATAGCGACCTCGAGGAGCACCTGAAGCACGAGATTTCGAAGGTATTCAAGAATTTCAACCTTACAGTGAGCCTGGGCCGACTGCGTTCCATTCAGGTCGTTGTCGTGGGGAACGCGCGATATCCCGGAACCTATACCATCGGAGCGCTGAGCACGCTGGTGAATGCCATTTTCGCGTCGGGGGGACCTGCACCGCAAGGATCGCTGCGGCACATTCAGGTTCGACGCGACGGGGCTACCATCACGGATTTCGATTTTTATGACCTCCTTATCAAGGGAGACAAATCCAAAGATGTCCGGCTCCAGCCCGGAGACATCATCTACATCCCGCATGTCGGACCACTAGTCGCAATTTCCGGCTCCGTAAACTCTCCCGCCATTTATGAAATGAAGGACGATTCCACGCTGGGAGACTTGATTGAAATTGCCGGTGATCTGAGCACGGTTGCCGATACCGGCAAGATTACGATCGATCGCTTCGCCGATCACAGCGCGCGCAAGACGCTGGAATTCCCCTACGATGCACAATCGCGCGCCCTGCCGCTAAAAGATGGCGACATTGTGCATGTGTTTTCCATCGTTCCGCGCTTCGAAGATACGGTAACTTTGCGCGGCAATGTTGCCAATCCGGGCCGTTATCCCTGGAAGCCGGGGATGCGAGTGCGCGATTTGATTCCGGATGCGCAGGCCTTGCTGACACGCCGATACTGGCGTAACCGCGCCGCGATCGTAAACGGAACCGCAACCGAATATCCCGTGCGTCCTCCGTTGCCTCTAAACGCACCGCCCACTGCTGCCGGCACGCAGACCCGCTCCAATGCCAACGCCCAGGAGCCGGCCGCGACTGCCAATACCCCCGAAACCGGGAACGTTCCTACCACCGCTCCGACCTACAATACGGTAGAGCCTCTGCCGGAAGGGACAGGGTCATCAACGGAGGCGGCAGCGGCGGGGCTTTCCGCACAGGCTGGGGCGAACAACGTACCATCCACCGAAACCGGGGCGGCAAATACTCAAGCATCGCTAGCCAACCGACAGGGACAAGTTTCAGCAGGCAACGGCAATCTGAATACGGTCCGGGATATTGCCGAAGATGTACGCAAGTACGCTCCTGAAATCAATTGGGACTATGCCATCATTCAGCGCGTGAATCCCGTCGATCTTTCTTCCAAGCTGATCTGGATGAGCCCGCGAAAAGCAATCCTGGAGCACGATGAAGAATACAACCTGGAACTGCAGCCCGGCGATATTGTCACCATCTTTTCGCAACGGGATATCAGTGTTCCGCAGGCTGAGCGGTCGCAATATGTGATCGTCGAAGGCGAAGTGAAGCGTCCCGGGGTTTACAAGCTGGAGGTGAATGAAACGCTGCAGTCCGTTCTGCAGCGCGCCGGCGGGCTCACCCCAAACGCGTATATCTACGGAACACAGTTAACGCGGGAATCGGCCCGGATCGACCAGCAGAAGAGCCTGGACGAACTCGCGCAAACGATGGAAGTGCAAATCCGGCAATCCGCGGTGGCGATAGCGGCCTCGGCAAGCCCCGGCGCTTTGCCCCAGATGCAGGCGGCGCAGGAAGCGATTATCAGTCAGTTGCGCAACACGCGCGCCAGTGGGCGCGTCGCACTTCCTGTTCGACCGCACGACAAAAATCTGACCGCCTTTCCGAACATCGTCATGGAAGACAATGACCGGCTGACGATTCCTCACACTCCCGGAACAGTGTCAGTGGTCGGAGATGTCTACAATCCCGGATCGTTCATCTTCGAATCTCACAACACCGCCGGAGCGTATCTTGAAATAGCAGGCAAGGGAAAGCCGCAGTCGGATCTGCATCATGCGTTCGTGCTGCGCGCCAATGGCGAGGTCGTGGCTGCGAACAATGTCAATGGCGTGTTTTCGGGCGCGAAGTTCTACCGCCTGCATCTGTACCCGGGAGATGAAATCGTGGTGCCATACAAGCTCCCGACCGGAGCCTTCATACGCGGCCTGCAAAGTTGGACGCAGATTTCGTCTCAGCTCGCTTTGACGGTTGCAGCGTTGGCTATTCTCGCTCCGTAGGTGATTCGAACCGGAGATGAGGTGAAAAACTCGAATTGGCGGCTTCCCGCAGCACCTTGTTCCTCTTCCCTCACCGGTCGCCCGGTAGAGCGCGCCGCTATGCTAGACTTTTGGTGAAATAGGCCAATGCCACGCAGAGCTCTCATCACCGGAATTACAGGTCAGGACGGTTCCTATCTGGCCGAGTTTTTGCTTAAAAAGAACTATCGCGTTTACGGACTCATCCGCCGCAGCAGCACGATCAACTTCGAGCGTATCAGGCACATTCAGGACGAAGTCGAGCTCATACCCGGCGATCTTCTTGACCAAAGTTCGCTGATCACGGCTCTGCAAAAAACCGAACCAGATGAGGTTTACAACCTTGCGGCCCAATCCTTTGTCCCAACCTCCTGGAGCCAGCCGGTTCTGACCGGGGAATTTACTGCGTTGGGGGTTACGCGCATGCTGGAGGCGATCCGGGTGGTAAATCCCGCAGTGCGCTTCTATCAAGCATCTTCCAGCGAAATGTTCGGCATGGTGCACGAATCGCCACAGACCGAGTTGACCCGTTTCTATCCGCGCAGTCCCTACGGGGTGGCGAAATTGTACGGCCACTGGATCTCGGTGAATGCGCGCGAGAGTTACGGTCTGTACACATGTTCTGGCATTTTGTTCAATCATGAATCACCTCGCCGGGGGGTTGAATTCGTAACCCGCCGCGTCAGCTACAGTGTGGCTCGGATTAAGCTGGGGTTTCAGGACAAACTCAAGATGGGAAACCTCGACGCGGAGCGGGACTGGGGTTTCGCAGGCGACTACGTGCGCGCGATGTGGCTGATGCTTCAGCAGGAAAAACCTGACGACTACGTTATCGCGACGGGACAGACGCATAGCGTCAGGCGACTGCTTGAACTTGCCTTTTCCCGCGCCGGACTGGATTATCGAGACCATGTAGAAATCGATCCGGAGTTGTTGAGGCCCGCCGACGTACAGCACCTGCGCGGTGACTGCACAAAGGCCCGGCGCACGTTTGGCTGGCATCCTGAAGTGACCTTTGAGAAATTGATCGAGATGATGGTCGATAGCGATCTTCAAATCGTCTCCAAAGATACTGCCGCAGTCTGCATCTGTGGCAGGCTAATCCTTCGACCAAAGCTGGAATCTATCCCACAAGTGCGGCGCATTCTCATCACCGGCGGAACAGGCTTTGTCGGCTCTCATCTTGTTCGCTTCTTGAAATCGGCCGACACGAAGCTGATCGTGGTCTCTTCAGAGGAGCCTAAAGTTCGAGAGGCGGGAGTCGACTATTGCAAAGTGGACATTCGCAACCTTGACGAGCTCCAGGTTGCGTTTCGAGCGGCAAAACCAGACCAGGTCTTCCACCTTGCCGGAATTTCATCGGTCGCGCGATCGTGGGACAATCCGAGGCTTGCTTTTGATGTCAATGTCGTGGGCTCATACAATGTTTTTGAAACTGCGCTGCGCCTGCCGTCTCCACCAAGAATTTTGAACGTGAGCACCTCCCAGGTATATGCGCACTCCAGTTCTGCCCTGACCGAAACGAGCCGGCAAGCTCCGGACAATCCCTACGCCGCGACGAAAGCGATGGCAGAGTTGTTGATGGTGCAGTACGAAAAATGCACGAGTGGTGGGGGCGTGATCACCGCGCGAGCGTTCAACCACACCGGTCCGGGCCAACCCCCGGATTTTGTGTTGCCGTCTTTCGCCAAGCAGTTCGCCGAAATCGAAGCTGGTCTTTGTCCTCCAGTGCTCAAGGTAGGCAATATCAATATAAGGAGGGACTTCACAGATGTGCGCGACGTGATCGTCGCCTACTGCGAATTGCTCGCGAAGGGAGCCACCGGAGAGAGTTACAACGTTTGTTCCGGCCGCGCCATTCTATTAGCCGACATCCTGAATCTGCTCCAGAAGAATTGCAATGTAGCGGTGAAGATAGAGGTTGACCCTGATCGCGTGCGCTCCAGCGATGTTCCGGAGCTCGTGGGAGATCCACGGAAGATTCAAATGACGACCGGGTGGAGTCCCAAAATCCCGCTGGAGACAACTCTACAGGACCTGCTGGATTACTGGCGCGCGGCGGTCAAACATAAGGTGACGGAGGGCCACGGCGCGCTCACGGAGAGCCTGTCATGATCTATGCCGATCAACGATGGATTGGGGATCACGGCATCGGCCGCTTTGCCCGGAATGTGCTTGCACAGCTCGATTATTGCCCCGTGCCGCTGGCGTCGCATCCAGCCGCGCCGCTTGATGCCTGGCGGCTTGCGCGTGCCCTCGGGGGACTCACTCGCAACGACCTGTTCTTTTCGCCCGGTTACAACACGCCCCTCTACTGTGCCTCACCATTCGTCTTCACGATATGCGATCTCAGTCACATTTACTGTCCTGAGAACAGCAACCCGATGATCCGGCTGTACTATGCAACCATCGCCAAGAGGGCTGCCCATCGTGCCCAACGGATTCTGACTATCTCGGAATTCACTCGCATGCAGATTGTGGAATGGTCCGGCGTGCCGCCGGAGAAAATCTTCAACGTCGCCTGCGGTGTCGATGCGGCTTATCATCCGGGCGATGACGTTTACGGCCTTCCCTTTCCTTATCTTCTTTGCGTCAGCAACCGAAAGCGCCATAAGAATGAGTTCCGGGTGGTGGAGGCCTTCGCCAAGTCGGGCGTCGGTTCCGAAATAAAGCTCGTGTTCACAGGAAATCCGAGCGTGGAGATTGCGGATTCGATAGCACGGAACCGTGTGACCGAACTGGTGCACTTCGTAGGCCGTGTTCCTGAGGCGAAACTGCCATCCCTATACCGCGGTGCTGAGGCTCTTGTCTTTCCTTCGCTCTATGAAGGATTTGGCCTCCCCTTGCTGGAAGCGATGGCTTGCGGCACGCCGGTGGTGACCTCAAACACGACCGCCTTGCCAGAAGTTGCCGGAGACGCTGCCCTGCTGGTCAACCCAACATCCATCGAGGAGATCGCCGAGGCGATCAGAGAAATTGTGCGCGACACGCCGCTGCGCGAGCAACTTCGAAAAAAGGGCCTTGCCCGGGCCGCTCAATTCCGCTGGTCAAAAACGGCGGCGATGGCGCATGAACTGGTCGGGGCGGTTTCGCCGATGCAGTGTCGCGGCGATCAGGTTGGAATGCATTCAGATTAAAGCGGCGGGTTAGACTTGTAGTAGATCTGAAGGCGCAGATGCTAATGCCCGGAGATGCGGCACAACATGGATTTACCCGCTGGAAGTTTTCCAGCGGCCTTGCCTATTTTCTCGCTGTCTTTCTAGTTCTTTTTCCCAAGGGCGGATTCAAAATCGGCTCAGTCCCCTTTACCTGGGGATACGGTGCCCTTGGAATCTCTATTTGTTTGGGAGCACTTTTCTTACCCTTTAGAGATCCGTTCAGAGTTCAGCGCGGCACGGCTGCAGCATTTCTCTGTCTGCTTCCGTTGCAGGTGCTCCTGCTTTATTCCCTTGCCGCTAATGGGGTCGCCGATTTCGGCTTTGCTCTCAGCGATATGGTGAGCTTCTTTGTTCTTCCTATCGCTTTCCTGGCAATTTTCCCGCAATTCCTGCCAAGAGTATCTCTCGATAGCCTACTCTCGTTCGTCCGCTGGATGGTTTTCCTGGCTGCGGCATACGGTATTTTCTTGTTCGTATGGCGGTTGGTCACAGGCAGCTATCTGGAGATTCCGTATCTGACGGTGAACATTGGGGACCTGGGAACGCTGGACGACAAGTTCAATAGCCGGCCGGGAGGACTCTTCAAACTCATTTCGACCTACAACAATGGAAATCAGTATGGGGTTGCCACGCTCCTCCTGCTCCCTCTGTTCGATCTTTATGAGGCGAATTGGTTTCGACGGCTAGTTCTCCGGGCAGCCCTGGTCCTCACGCTTTCGCGCACCGTTTGGGTTGGCCTGGTGATATATGAGGGCATTGACGTGCTACGACTGCTGATTTTTGATGAGTCTTTTCGAAGATTTTCCGTCCGCCGCGCGACCATGTTTCGCCTTCTTCGCCTAGCACTCACCTCTATCCTTGTGGTCGGAATGACGATTCTTTTCTCCGGAGTGTCTTTCCTTTTGGATCCGTCTCTCGGCGGAAGAGCAGAATATTTGGAGAATTTGGGTCGCATCGCAGTGCTCCCGGCGCTGCCACTGGATAATTTTCTGGAAGTAATTTACTACTCAGCTTTGTCGATGCTAGGCATAGCCGGACTGGCCGCGATAGTGTTGCTGTTCTGTTCCCCTTTGTTCCTTGCGGGTGTTTTCAAGGAGTTGCGTCGCAGTTCCATACAGGTGGCGGCTCTGGAGGGCCTGGTACTCTATATCGCTTTGGCAGCTATGGATGGTGCGCTCAACTATATCCCTACAATGGCTTTTTACTGGTTCCTCTGGATGTTGTTTCTCTACGCACGGAACCAGGATAACAATTCCCGCAAAGTCGAATTCGCGTCTATAAAACCCGGCAGGATAACCGCCGATTCCGGGGCATAAATCCAGGGCTGAGCGATTTTGAGGTACTTAACAGAGCCTTCTAAATGAGCGGGCTGTTCCCGATGGATTTGGATTGCATGCCTTACTCCCTATCGGGCATTGATCTTATTTGCCATCTACATCGCCGAGGATATCTTTCTGGTTGCGCAGAAGGGATGCATACTCGAGATACTTCATCAAAATGGTATAGCGATCCGCTCCCATTAATCGCAATGCAAGTCGCATCATTGCATTGACGAAACGAATTCGAATATCTGTCTTGCTATATGCTTTTCTGCCGTACTTCTCGCTGGAGTCCTGGGAACTTTGCAAATGCCGCTTCTTTGCCCATCGATAGAAATGCCCATTGGAGTCAAATGGATTCTCCCCCACAAAACTTTCGATGTTGGCTGAGAAAGCAGCCCTTTGCAACTTGTTTACGGTGACGCCGTTGTCAAAATGCCCGAACGCGTAACGATGACAGCCGAATTCACGAATGCCGTTGTCACACGAGTCGTCTGCGGTAATCGGCGAACAATTCTGCCAGGTCTGAGCGGGTTATAGAAGGTCAAACTGATCGGTATGTTTCGAAATCCTGTGCCTCCGTCCACGCTTACACCGCTGAAATGAAAAAAAACAAGAGGCGATGTCCGTTCACCATCCAAGAGGATGTCTCTCTTTTCTAGCGTCCTTTCATGGATATTCCAGTAGGCTACGTTGCATCCCGGATGCTTCAGCACGCTAACGGAATCGAAATAACAAGGACCAAGTTGATCCATTTCTGATCGACGAACAATCCACTCCAACGTTCGTTGTAGCCCAGGTTCAAACATCGTCTTTCCCACCAATCGAGGAAGCGTTCCGTCTCCGCAGCTTTGGAGAGCCCGATGAAACCCAAATTGAAAACGCCATCTATCAGCAGCAGCATTCAGCGTAGGGAGCGCCCTTCGTTCGGCGAGGTGGAATGCGGCGTCAGGACGATCGAATTCGCTTCAATGCTTCGTATACGGGGTCGAGCGCGCACAGATAAATATCTCCGGATCGAAATATATCATCTGGTCGACGCCTTCCGCGAGAATTTTTTTGAGAAATGTCGGCTTGACGTTGGTATTTAATTCCAGAATGCCGTACTTGAAGGCAATTGAGTCGAAGTTGGGGATGTCTAGCTCCTCTACGAGCACCAGCTCGAATCTTTCATGCGTCGGGCCGGAAGCCTGCAGGTAAACGGTCAACCAGCAAACATAAAACTTGTCGAGGGGTGAAACTTCAGGAACGAATCGCAAAGCGTTCGTGCGTAGGGAAGATAATTTAAAGAGACAATCGTGCAGGCAGCGCGAATCATTCGACTTCGCACCATTTGCTGGTATCGAAATTGAACGTCTTGCGTACGGTCGCGGGAATTCCGACAGCTATGGCGAATGCCGGAATGTGGCCCAGAACCACGGAATTAGCTCCGATCACGGAACCTTCTCCGATAGAGGCTCCGGGGGTAACCACGACGCCATCACCGAGCCAGACGTTTCGCCCTATTACGGCTCACCGGTCGTGATCGAGAAGTCGCAACGCCGGAGGCCGATTCCGGCGAAGTATGTCATCCTTCGAGTACTGGCCATGATTGTGATCGGTGATCATGACTTTACTGCCCATCAGCACGTTGTCCCCAATCTCTACGAAATTCGTGGCGGCTATGTGCACGAAGTGGCTAATGCGCACGTGCTGTCCGATGATGATTTTCGGCGAGAAAGTCTGACGTTATAGTGGGTAATCGCTTCCAGCCACAATCCTTCCCCTGCCGCAAAATCCTCTCCCATCTCAATCGCGAATAAACCCCGCAAAAATGCTCTGGGCCCGATCTTAATCTTTCTCACTCCGAGCCTTCGCGAGAGAAACCGGGCTCGGATGAACCCGGCGAAATGCCCGGCCGAGGCTACACCGAGGATGTACACGCCGTTTTCGCGCAGAAAGCGCCGCAATTTATTCAAAATCACCCACCTCAAAGAGGCACCCACAAACATGGGATTGTACATTCCCGGGAAGCTTCGGGCGAAACCTCGCGGTCACTCGTTCCAATCGACGTCTTATGGATTTTCGCTTGACCGATTAGCGCCATTACCCAGGAATCGCCAATAGAGCATGGGAAATCCTGCAGCCTTGTCCAACCGATTGAGAATGCGCACACCAAAGACCCACAACGCCGCCGGCAAAGAGGGTAGTACGATCACCGGGTAAACGAAAGCCCAATACCTGAGGTTGCCCTTAAAAAGCGGAGTCAACACCGCCTGAGGCTTGGCTTCATCCGCGAAGGCTTTTGCGTTCTTCTTGTATTGGAGCAAGATCGGAGGCCAGAACCGCTGGACCGTTCCGTTCATGACGATGCGCCCGAGATTCTCGGACCTTAACCAGTTTCTCGTAACCGTCGCCAAGGTCGATCCGAAAACCTGAAACAGCCTGTAACCACCGGTATTGTTCACCCGCATTGCAATTAGTTTTTCCCGGATGTAGAGTCCTCGGGAGAATCGGTTCAACGCCGTGTAGGTCCACCCCAGCTGCATTAGACCTGTTCCAATCAAACTTGAGAAGGCCTTCGGTCCTGCTTCCAGCACCGTGTTCTTATTGATGATGTTACCTGTAATAAAAGTAAAGAAAACATGGATGCGCTTGACGTAGGCCACCGCATCTGTGATTTCGATGGCATCCGGTCGCGGCTCAACGGCAAGAGGTTCGCGGAAATTCTCAAAGGGGTAATTGCTTACCCAAATGAGATCGTATTCAGCAGTCTCGCAATAGAGAGAATCTTGGCAAGTCCGCCCGGAACCAGGATGTCGTCATCACCGAAAATCCAAACGTACTTTCCTCGCGCCTGTTCAAAGCATTGCAGGAAGTTCGCATCTGAACCTATGTTTTGGGTATTGCGGACATAATGAACGCGAAGTCCGCGAGCCACAAAGTCTTGCACTACTGACGGGGTTTCGTCCGGAGAAGCGTTGTCGGAGATAATCAGCTCGACGCGAGGCTCATCTTTAAGCTCTCCGGCGAGAATCGGCAGAAGCTCTCTCAGGCACCAGGCCCGGTTGTAGGTCGGAATTGCGATAGTCAGCAGCGGCCCGGGCTTCTCAGGCGGCTGTAATTTTTTCGACATCGCTTCCGGGATCATTGATCTTGGGGGCTATTTTCAGGCGTGCGACGCAGTGACGGCCTGCTCAGAATTACAGAAGCCGCGCACCGCCCGCGCGAAATCCGCCCCGGTACCATGCCCTGGGGCGAATTCAGCGCTCATCTTACCAAACGTGCGTAATAGGTACTCCTGATGGTGACGACCGTAAACCATGAATTACTTTAAGGAGCGTGCCACAGCCTGCGGTACTTTCGAAACTTGTACGTCGCCCAGACCAACCCGGCCCAGTTGAGCAGGCAGGTGCTGACCACAATCCCCTGGGCCCCATAGCGACGGGCAAAAATAAGTGTGCAAACCGTAACCGCAACTGCGCCGACAATCGAATTGACGAAAAATACCTCCTGCTTGTGGGCGCGCAGATAGTAAGCTTCCGCGAATATAACGACATTTACGACCATATATAGCAGCAAGATGCCGAAGGAAAAGGGGTCGAGCAAACGCTGGGCAAAACGAACGTGAAGCACATTGAGGTAAATACATCCGAGCCATGCGGTCAGGGCGATCGCGAGAGAGACGGCAAAGGATTGCCTGAGCGCCTGAAAAAACGTCTGATCGAGCTGTCGATATTCCTTGCGGGCGATCAGAGTTCCGAAGGGTGCAGCTTTGGTGCTCACCCAAGAGACAGCGATGGCCTGAATTGCATTAGCGACGCTGAGCGACATTCCCATCCTCCCCGCTTCCACGGGACCGCGAAATGCAAACAGGACAGGATTGAAAATCCAGACCAAAAAGTAGCCGGATAGCCAGCTGGCGGCAATTCGCCACTGGAAAGGCCAGACTTCGCGAAGCCATTGGATTCGGTGTGGCCCCGCGGGGTGCCTCAACAGTCCGAGCAATAATTTACGCTTCCTGGCCAGCCACACCGTGGAGGCGGAAGCCATACCAAGAAGCATCATCGACGGCGCCAAAAGGCCATGATGGGTTACTAGGACCATCCAAGCCAGTGAGCTTCCAATTACCGACTGCACAAGGCGAAGGCGCGCAACTTCCGGGACGTATCCGCAGCCTTCCAAGAACGACAAGAATGGGTCAATCTGGAAATTCAGCGCCGCCATCAACGCAGCAAAGCACCAGGGAAGGCGCCAGGAAACGGGCTGCCCAGCCTGCTGGTGAGTGGAAAAGAAATAGAAACCGGCAGGAAGCAACATACCCGCCAGAAAGACGGCAGCCACCGAATACCAACGAACCGACTTTTGAATGACGGAAGCCAACCTGGCATGAGCAATTGGGGATCCGTGGATTTCACAATCGTCGACGATAGAGAGCTCGGCTCGTTCGTGACTGGCCAACTGCAGAATGACAAACGAAAACCCGAGCTCAAAAACGACTTGCAGGGCCACCAGGCTGCCAAAGGTGTAGTAATATCCCTGCTCCGCAGGAGAAAGAAATCGCGCGATCAGCGCAATTGTGACCAAGCCGGCAGAACTGGACCAAAGCCTGGCAAGAACCGTGAATCCTATTGCCCGGTCAACCCCAAGAACTCTTCGCATCCAGTGACGAACACGCGCAGCACTGGATGCTTTCAACGGAAGAGGCGCTATCCCCGGCAAACCTTCAGACATTCAGTGCGCTCCTGGCGTGAGAGGGCAACCAGCCCGACCGGGAATATAGTAGCCTGACAATGAGATCGAAGGGAGTGCAAGAGCCAGGCTGTTGAACGCGGCCGTTCAGAAAAGCTTAACCCTTTCCGAGGGCACCGCATAGCAAGTCAAGTCCCATCCTTCGCTGCCATGAGGACGCAGGAAGAACTTGTAATCCTTGCATAACTGAGCCAATGCGAGGGGGATCCGCCACAGGTGATCTTGTTCATGATAGGCGCTTACTGCGAGCACCGGACGGGAATGTGAAATCACATTACATGCTCCGGCCAAAGCGTCCAATTCCGCGCCTTCGATATCGAATTTGATTAAAGAAGGCCGCAAGGTTTGCAAGGCCTCGTCAAGGGTTACACACTCTACCAAGTTCCCGGAATCGCCTATCCTGGATTGATCCGTTCCAGTAGAACTGAATGAAACGTGTCCGGTTCGAGAAGACACCGCCTGGGGAAAAATATGAATTCTGTCCCCGATGGAGGCGGGATATCGGCTCAGTCGCGCATCAAGGTTGTTGCGGTTAGCCGCGTCCGGTTCGAATGCGACGATGGAGCCGAATGCGTGCCCTTGTCGGTCGATGAAATCCGCAATCGAATCTCCATCGAAGGCGCCACAGTCAACCAGTACCTCGTGCTCTCCGAGATGAATCAGGTCGGATGGAAAATACTGTTTGGACTCCGGGCTGCAGGTCAATTCGTCGGAATCGAGAAATAGACGAAAAGCCACCTGTGCGACGTACTCTCGGCGAGAGGACTCATCTTTAAAAAGATCGAACGCTGCCTTGATTTCTCTCGTTGAATGCAGCGCTTTGTGGGGCAAGTCCAATGGAAAGTAAGGCAGAAAGACCTCAGGAAACTTCCAAAACAAGAGGCCTGCTGGAGCGACGTGTTTGCAGCCCAGATCAAGCAACTGCCGGATGCGATCGACCATCCGGTCGCGGGCTTGCGTGCCCCATATGGTCACTACAAAAACCGCATGCCGACCGTATACTGTTGCGGCCCTCGCCGTTGAGTACACCG
This sequence comes from uncultured Acidobacteriaceae bacterium, assembly GCA_963734675.1. Taxonomy (GTDB): domain Bacteria; phylum Acidobacteriota; class Terriglobia; order Terriglobales; family Acidobacteriaceae; genus Sulfotelmatobacter. The sequence continues at coordinate 137,393 of CAVTHZ010000007.1, read as the reverse complement.
GTATGCCGTCCACCGAGGTTTCCCAAAGAGCAGAGTTGTTATCCGCAAACGCCAAGGGCTCCAGACCAATACGGCGCAAGTTTGCCAGGGTGCGCCGGCCAAGACCGCCCGCCCCAAACAAAACAATTCGCTCGCTAAATGGATGAGCCAATCGATCAAACGCTGTGCGTTCGCGTTCCGCCGCTGCGATTGGAGACTCACCTAAAAGAAGGCCAAGCCGATCGGCGACCAAATCTCCGGCGATGACGTTTGATTCAAACTGCATGTCGGGTCGATTTCTCACTTCTTGCTGCCGTGTCCATCCAACGTTAAATCTTTTTCGAATAGTGGCTCATCATCGATTATCGAAAAATATGCCGATCGGCAGGAGGCTGAACCAGCACTCGGAATTATCATGGGCGATGCCAAACCCTTAGGACAGATCGGGTGTGATTAATCCAAGCACAAAGCCGCGCAATCGCAGTCATCGGATAGCTATTCTTGCAGCAAATATAACACGTTCCCAGCAGAAAACATGATGCCAGCAATCGAGCAGATAATCGAAAACTGCGATCTCAAGTCAACACCCTCCGGTGTTCCCGTGACATCGAGGATCATTTTCCTGTAGAAAGCTAGGACAATCTTAATTGGACTGAGGAGGAGTTTTGAAGGCGTGCAGAAACTGTGAGGCGGAGACAATGAACGACCTTGGTTTCATCGGCGAGGTCGCACCATTCTTTCTGAAACGGGTGCTGAACCTTGAGTGTGGCTTCGCTCCCTCTGCGCATCCGGTGAAGCGCTTCCTGCGGAGAATCGAGTTCTTATCCAAGACCTTCCAGAGAATCTATGGGAAATCCGCGCTAATCGAAATCGAAATTTGCACGACCTGCTCCTTCATCCAGACTAAGATGCCCTTTCCAGACGAGGCGATTGCAAGACTCTATGCGGATTACCGTTCTCCTTCCTATAACCAGGAGAGGACTCGGTACGAACCCGAATATGCGTCATTAGCGTCACAGGTTGGCAGTTGCACCCATGAGATTCAGGCCCGCACAACTGGCCTCTCGCGATGGTTGACGGGGAAGATCAACATCGAAAACGATTTTTCAATGCTCGACTATGGAGGGGCGGATGGAAAGTTCTTACCAGATCTCCCCGGAGAGAAATACGTCTTCGATATCTCCGATATCGCTCCGGCCATGGGAGTCACAAGAATCAGAGACGAGTCGGGACTGGGTTCCTACTCCTACATCCAACTCGCTCACGTGCTGGAACATGTATCTTATCCCCTTCTCCTGACGAAGAAGGCGGCATCGTTTCTCAAAGATGCCGGCTATCTCTATATCGAGGTTCCGCAGGAGTTGAGTAATGACGCAATCAGCCGGCTTGCCGGTGGGGACGAAACGATCAAGGTGGACATTCATGAACACATAAACCGGTATTCGGTAAAGTCAGTGACTGAGCTTTTGCGGGCCGCGCATCTCTCGGTCGCGTCAATTCAAGCAGAAGAGGTGGACTTCGGTTGGACTAGCGCAACCGTAATACGAGCCCTAGCGCGGAGACCTCAAACGGCACAAAATGGGCTGGAGCCCTGACCGCTAGCCCGGTTCGGGTAATCCGGAATATGCTTCGCAGCGAACCCCGCAATGTTGTTCCCTTGATTCCGAGTACGATACCGCTCCAGAGTCTGCTCCAGAGCTTCGACTTTGAGCAGCGGGCTGAGGATATGGCATAACCACGCCATTTATTTTTATCGAAGGCAGCCCTGTGTCCGCCGAGATGTACGGAACTCCGTCTGCCATCACGGCATCAGGAAACTCCCAGGCTGTTGCAAGAACCCCTGTCCCAGAAACGCTCCTGACATTGGCAAAGCCTCCCTCGGAAACGGGAGCCACAATGTTGTTGCTGCTGACAGAATTGAGAACCAGCTCCCCGATTGATCCCTGCGCGACATCCAGCAACTCGGGGAACGAGATGTAATTTCTCGCACCTTGCACTTGGAACCCATTGAAGGCCAGATATTCGATCCTCGAGTTGTACGCCAGGATCGAGGCAGGAGCCCAAACACTCCGGTTTCGGCTGATACTGCAATTTTCGAACGTGAGACTCGCTCCGACGGAAGTGACAGCGCCATAGATCGGGGATGGCCTCAAGAAACTGCATACCTGATTCCATTGCGGCGCTCCCGCCCAAGTCTCGCCCGATTCGATGGCTTCGAAGACAACGTTTTGGAGCAGGATCGTCCCGAAATTCTCAGCGATTTCCAATATCGTCGGCGCCCCCAGCTTGCAATCTGAGACGGTCAAAGAGAGAACCGAATTTGGAAGGCTGTCGGCCATGCCGATCAGAAAGGCGGCCTCCACCAGCCATCCGCTGCAATTGCTCACGCTCACGCTGTCGATGGTGAATTTATTAGGACCGCCGTTGGTCGTATAGAGCCTCATGAGGCTAAAGCTGTTGAATGTGCAGTCGCTGACCGCGACTCGAGAGATGTTGCCCGAATAGCCCTCCGGGCAGTTCAGCGCGATGGCATCATCGCCTGAGGTGATTTGGCAATTTGAAATCGTAATGTCGTTCGCCGGCCCATCAAAATGGAACCCGTCCGTATTAATGCCCTGGCTCTGCAATACGCACCCGGATATGGCGACATGGCCGACGTTCGAAAGCCGTACGTGGTAGGCGGGACTCCTTACGATGACCACGTTTTCAATGGTTATGTTGTCTAAGTTCATCAGATTAATGCTGCAGTACCAGACCTCTGTACTGCCATGTGGCGTTCCGGTCGTCGAATTTCCATCAAAACCGTTGCCCTGATTACCGTTCACCGTGAAGTTGCTGAGCGAGACGTTCCTCCCGCGCGTAGGAGCGGGTGGTCCTGGAGTAAAGGACACGGGGACATTGGGAGGTAAGTTGTGGATGCAATCGTTGTTGGTGCCTGCCTTGACGAAAAATCCCGTACCGCAGCCCAGGCCTGCGATGCTCCAATGCCCGCCGGCCGGCAGGAATAAGCCCGAGACCAGCGCGCTTCCGTCAATGATCAGAGTAATCGGATTGTTCGCGCTCGCTCCGGCCATTGCCGCATTGATGCGCGGTCCGTCGTCAGTGGCAGCACCCCCGGTGTACTTGTTGGTCCCGTATCTCAGGTCGCAATTGAGGGCGCACCCAATTTCCGAGGCGCGAATATAGGTCATTCCGGGCACGGAGGATGGCGGCGGGGCCGGTCCCAGGCAAGGGATAACGAATCCGGAATTGCATCCAATCAGAGAAGATCCAAAAGCCGAGCCAGCCGCCAACAAACCTGCCTGCTGAAGAAAGCGGCGTCTGCTTATCGGAGTTGTGCCTACAGTGCGATCTCTTGCCACCGTGTCTTTGCGCCGCCGTAGAAACCGAGCTGCTCCTGGTGCATACTGCCCATGGGAGCGACACCCTCGACTCAAGGTGTCGGCAGGCAGGATATCCGTTTGCCGGACAAACTGCAACCAGCGCAGCCCGCGTTCAGGCGCAGGCGGGGCGTGACGAATGCATCTCTTCCGCCCTGTAGTGATACTCGTACTCATCCGATTGCGGGTTGATTCCCAGAGTCCATCCGGCCAGCTCCCTGTTCACCAGCTTGAAGCCGCGCTTCTCGATATCGAACTTATCCGCGCTCAGCGCCGCATTTCTATTGTGGTTGACGTGTAGAAAGTAGCCGCAAGTGATCCGCGCGATCTGGTCAAGGTAAACGCGGATGGCGGAGGGCGCCATCTCTGCAAGACTGTAGGAATTGAAAGCTACCGCAGCGGATTTCGACGGCATATTCACAATTTCGAAACTGGGCATCATGACAAAACCGGGAGTTGCAAGAACCTCCGCTGATAATTCCGCCTCGCCATAGAGGCGCATAGGAACATTCGGCAAGCACCGCATAAGGTAGTAAGACGCAAGAGCGGTCGCCTCGGGAAGATCGAAATCCACATACGTTAGCTGTGGGTCGTCCCGCATGAGGTAATAGGCAAGACCTCCAAAACCGCCGCCCAGCTCTACCACTATCCGCCCCTTGCTGGAACCCGCCAACTCGGCAATGGCGTGAGCATAATAATGTTGATAATCACCCCCCGCCCGAATAAAAACGCCATCCATCGTGTAGCCGTACGGATTTCCGACTAAGGGCGCCGATAAAGCCGCGGGGGGATATTTATTTCCTGTCCGGCTCTTCCACAGGTCGTATCGATGCAGAACATCGCAGAGGATGTACTCCCGGAATTTTTGTTTGATCGCTCCGCCCGAAAAAAGATTGGGAATGTTGATCGGGAGCCCCACCAGGCCGGTGCTGCATGGATCCCTAAAGAAGTTTTGGTACATTCGCCGCAGTTCAGTCACGTTCTCGGAGAGCAGGGCTTCCATCACGGGTCCGAGTTGGCGCTCATAAATTGGAAGCCACTCATTGCTCACATTAAAGGCCTCACCGGAGTTCTTCTGCGCGATCTTCGCTTTCTTATAAGCAGCGATGATTCGCTTCAGAACGAGGACATCGTCGGGATAATCGACTAGACGGGGTACAAAATAATCCGGGACGAGATCAGGCCGGAAGTTCGGATCGTTCCCGAATCTTCGTTTGCCTCTGCTAATGGCTTCATTAAAAGTTCTGCGTTGAACGACTCGGCGTTTTATCGCGCGGTAAAGTCTCGGCGGATTCCAAAGCACTGCGTAGTTCATACGATGTCTCCATTAACGAAGATGCAAATCTGCAATGAGAAATACATCTTCGATTTCCGGCGCCGCGGACGGCTCAGCCAAAAGCGAACGATGATCAGGGCGCTTGTGGAAAGAACAAGTCAATCAAAATGCACCACACCGAACGAAAAATTCAGGGACTGCATTCTGAAAGTTGCTCATATTCGGCGATCTGTCGCTCGGTGAACTCAGCCATATTGTTCCCCTGATTCCAGGCACCATACCACGCCATGGTCCAATCCAGGGCCGCTTCAATTTTGAGCAGCGGCTTCCATCCGAGTTCGGCACGAGCCTTGCTCGCATCCAGTTTCAGAACGTGAGCTTCGTGAACCCCGGGAACGGTATCGCGAGTGCAGGACGCGCCCTTGCCCCACATACTCACAAGCTTGCCGGCGATGCGCTCCACCGGCCAAGTGTCATCATCGCTGGGCCCAAAGTTATACGGGGTTGCAAACCGAGCGGGCTGAGCGAGGAGATTCTGAGCCAGCATCATGTAGCCATGTAAGGGGTCGAGCACATGTTGCCAGGGACGGATGGCGTTGGGGTGCCTGATCAGAACGGGTTGCCCGGACTTGAATCCGCGGACCAGATCTGGAATGAGCCTGTCTTCGGACCAGTCCCCGCCGCCGATGACATTGCCGGCCCTCGCCGTCGCCAGCGCGACGTGATGTTCATGCAGCCGCTCGATGGGAAAGAATGAACTGCGGTATGCCGCAGTGACAATTTCAGCGCAGGCCTTGCTGGATGCATAGGGGTCATGCCCGCCAAGCGGATCCGATTCACGATACGGCCAGATCCATTCCTGATTTTCGTAACACTTGTCGGTCGTAACGCATACCACTGCGCGCACGCTCGGAGTCTTGCGGATCGCTTCCAGCAGATGCACCGTGCCCATGACGTTGGTGCCGTATGTACCGACCGGGTCGGCATACGAGCGCCGGACGATCGGCTGGGCCGCCAGATGAAAAACGACTTCCGGCGCGAACTCTCTTATCGAGGCTTCGAGCTTGGCGTAATCGCGAACGTCGCCACGAACATCTTCAACAACGTTGCCTACCGAAGCCAGGTTGAACAAGCTGGGTTCGGTGCTGGGGTCGAGGGAGTATCCGCGAATCTGCGCTCCCAGCTTACTCAGCCACAGGGCGAGCCAACTTCCCTTGAAGCCGGTGTGCCCGGTTAGAAAAACACGACGCCCATCCCACGTCTTCACCATGTCTTCCAGGGCGCCCTCCCCTCAGCCCACAACTCTTCCAGCCGTTGTTTATCGCGCAAAGTGTCCATCGCCTGCCAGAATCCGCGGTGCCGAAATGCATGCACCTGGCGTTGCGCGGTCAGGCTGTCCACAGGCTCCCGTTCAAACATCCACGCGTCATTGTGAATTTCGTCCAACACTTTCGGTGACAACACAAAGAAGCCGCCATTGATCCACCCGCCTTCCCCCTGCGGCTTTTCCTGAAACGAAGTGATTGCTGTTCCCTCCATGCCCAGCGCTCCAAAGCGCGCCGGCGGTTGCACGGCCGTGATCGTCACCCGGCCGCCGTGTTGTTTGTGGAAGGCGATGCTCGCTGAGATATCCACGTCGCTTAAACCATCTCCGTACGTCATGCAGAAGGCATCCTCACCCGCAATATAACGAGCCACTTTTTTCAGCCGTCCACCCGTGCCTGTCTGATCTCCGGTATCGACCAGCGTCACCTTCCACGGCTCCGCTACGCTCTGATGAACTTCCATGGAGCGCTTCTGCATATCGAAGGTCACGTCGGACATATGCAGCAGATAATTCGCGAAGTACTCCTTGATCATGTATCCCTTGTATCCACAGCACACGATGAAATCGTCGATCCCATGATGTGAATACAGCTTGAGGATGTGCCAAAGAATCGGCCTGCCGCCAATCTCAACCATTGGTTTCGGCCGGACGGTCGTCTCCTCGCTGAGACGCGTTCCAAAGCCGCCTGCAAGAATCACTGCCTTCATTTGTTCTCCGAGCGGTTTCTTCCTGCCGCGATCAAATTCGGTATACCACACATTCGGCGCGCGCCGCGCTTTGCGCGTCAGAACGCTGGCATTGATGAGCGGAAAAATCGTTCCATGATAGCTTACCCACGCGGGAATGAGTCGTCCCGCAAGAAATGGCTTGAATGTTATGATTTGAAAGACCTTACTGTATGGCAGAAACTGCGGCCCAGCTTCGCAAGCAGATTCTCGATTTGACCGCTCAGTACCGTTCGGAATCATCGCTCCCAGGAGACTTTATCCCTGGAGTTTCACCGGTTCCGGTATCGGGCAAAGTGATCGACGGTGCTGATATTAGCGCTGTAGTAGAAGCGGCTCTCGACGGCTGGTTCACGACCGGCCGCTTCGCGGAGATTTTTGAGCGGAACCTGGCGCGATTCGTCGGGGTCCGTTCCGCCTCGCTGGTCAACTCGGGCTCTTCAGCGAATCTTATTGCGCTCAGCGCTCTGACTTCGCCAAAACTTGGCGACCGGAGGCTCCAGCCCGGCGATGAGGTGATTACCGTGGCCGCGGGTTTTCCGACGACGGTAAACCCGATTTTTCAGAATCATCTGGTGCCGGTTTTTGTGGACGTTACCGTTCCACAGTATGAGATTGATGCGCGCGAACTGGAAGCGGCGCGCAGCGAGCGTACCCGGGCGGTTTTTGTCGCACACACACTGGGGAATGTTTTTGACCTCGATGCAGTCACTGCTTTTACCCGCAAATATAATCTTTGGCTGATCGAAGATTGCTGTGACGCTCTGGGTTCGACTTATAAGGGACGGAAGGTCGGCACCTTTGGCGATATCGCCACGTTAAGCTTTTATCCCGCGCATCACATCACGACTGGGGAAGGCGGAGCGGTTCTTACGGACAAGCCGGCTCTGCAGTTGCTCATTGAGTCGTTTCGCGACTGGGGCCGCGACTGCTGGTGCGATCCCGGCAAGGACAATACCTGCGGCAAACGCTTCGAGTGGCAGTTAGGGTCGTTACCGTGCGGCTACGATCACAAGTACACCTACTCGCATATCGGCTACAACCTGAAGGCCACAGATATGCAAGCTGCTCTCGGAGCTTCACAGCTCACCAAACTGCCCGAGTTTATTGCGCGCCGCAAGGCGAACTTTCATTTTCTTCGCACAGCTTTGGCGGAACTGGAGGAGGACCTGATTCTGCCGGAAGCAACGCCAGGCTCTGACCCATCGTGGTTTGGCTTTCCAATTGGAGTGCGTGAAAATGCGCCATTTCGGCGCGAGGATCTTATTCGAGCCTTGGAGACAAGTAAAATCGGCACCCGCCTTCTCTTTGGCGGCAACCTGCTGCGCCAACCTGCTTATCAGGATTGCAAATATCGTGTGGTAGGGCACCTGCTCAATACTGATTTTGTGATGAACAATGTATTTTGGGTGGGTGTATACCCGGGCCTGAGGCAGCCGATGCTGGATTTCGTAGCGGCTACAATCAAGGGATTCATCGCGCAGTGCAAATCGGGGCGCGCAGAGACACGGCCTACAGTCGGACAGATTAGCTAAGACGGGAGAAGTGAAGAATGCGGGACCTCAATCGACGGCCACTCTTTATCTACGAGATGGCGAATAACCACATGGGGGAAGTAGAGCACGGGATTCGCATCATCCGCGAACTGAAGAGCGCCTCGGAAGGATTTCCATTCGGTTTTTGCGTGAAGCTCCAGTATCGCGACATCGACAGTTGCATCCATCCTTCATACCAGGGCCGTTACGATCTCAAATATGTGAAACGGTTCTCGGAGACTCGCCTTTCCTGGGACCAATACCGGCAGATCAAGGATGCAATTGTCGAAGCCGGCTTTCTCGCCATGTGCACTCCGTGGGATGAGATCTCGGTAGATAAGATCGCCGAGCAGGGCTTCGACTTCATGAAGGTTCCCAGCTGCTACATGACGGACTGGCCGCTCCTGGAGAGAATCGCGAAATACGATCTTCCCATTGTTGCCTCAACCGCCGGAGAGCCTCTGGAAGAGATCGATCGGGTCGTCAGTTTTTTTAAGCATCGGAACAAGTCGCTCACCATCATGCACTGCGTCGGGGAGTACCCAGCGCCCGATGATCACCTTCACCTCGGCCAAATTGAGTTGCTCAGGAAGCGCTATCCGGAGATTCCGATCGGTTACTCTACGCACGAGCGGCCCGACAACGTCGAGGCCGTGAAGATTGCTCTCGCACTCGGTGCCGTCATGTTCGAGAAGCACGTCGGGGTGGCTACCGACAAATATGCGCTGAATGCATACAGTGCAAACCCCAGCCAGGTGCGGAAGTGGCTGGAATCGGCAGCGGAGGCTTTGACCCTCATCGGGGATTCAGGGAAGCGTTATCCCGCCCCTCCGGGGGAGCAGATTGCGCTTCGAGATCTGGCGCGCGGCGCTTTTGTCCGGAATCCCGTAGCGGCAGGAGAGCCGATCCGTCACTCCAATGTTTTCTACGCCATGCCGAACGTGAACGGCCAGTTGGTCGCACAGGACTTCTCAAAATACGCGGAGTACATTGCGTCCGAGAACATTCCTGCCAATGGCGCGGTCATGGGCAACCAGGTGAAGGCCATCAATACCCGCGACGCGGTGTACAGGATTGTCTGTGAGGTAAAGGCGCTGATCCGAAAGAGCAAGGTTCAGGTGCCGGGACACTGCGAACTGGAGATTTCCCACCATTATGGTTTGGAAAAGTTTCGCGAATTCGGGCTGACCGCAATTACAGTCATCAATCGCGAATACTGCAAGCGACTGATGGTGGTATTGCCAGGGCAGAGGCATCCCGAGCAATGGCACAACGTGAAAGACGAGACGTATCACGTGCTCTATGGGGATGTCACGGTCGATCTGGAAGGCAATCAGACGACGCATAAAGCGAACGGAGTTGTGACCATTCCGCACGGAATCAAACATGCGTTCTGGACCAAAACCGGCGCGGTCATTGAGGAAGTATCGTCCAGCTACTCATCGGATGATTCGTTTTATTCCGACGCCGCGATTGGTGGAAATAAGAACCGCAAGACCTTCGTGAGTCACTGGCTCGAATAATGCTGACCGTGGTCTGGGATGTGGATGACGTCCTGAACGATCTGATGTACCAATGGTTCGTCTATGCATGGCTTCCGGAGCATTCCAACTGCCGGACTACCTATGCTGGACTGACCTGCAATCCGCCGCATGATGTTCTTGGAGTGGAGCGAAGTGAATACCTTTCTTCGATGGATAACTTCCGCAGAACCGAACGAGCCTGCAAGATGGCGCCGAATTCGGAAGTGCTCGCTTGGTTTCGCGAGCAGGGACATGGATTTCGCCACGTTGCCCTGACCGCTCGTCCCCTGGAGACCGCGCCAGATGTCGCCCATTGGGTGATGCTGCATTTCGGCGCATGGATCCGTTGTTTCGGGGTTGTGCCCACGCGCATGGATGAGGGTGTCCCGGTCTACGACCGCAACAAGGGGGAATACCTGGCGTGGCTAGGCCGGGGCGATGTGCTGGTGGACGATTCGACGGATAATATCGTTCAGGCAGAATCGCTGGGAATGAAAACTCTGCAGGCTGCCCAGCCCTGGAACAACAGCAAATTGACCATCTCCGCATTGCTGCGGCAGCTTTCTCAAATGGCAGGTGAATCTTGATCAAACTCTCGGACTATATGGTCCGGTTCCTGACCGAAGCCGGAGTCAATCGCATTTTCGTGCTCACCGGCGGAGGATGCATGCACCTGGCCGATTCCGTCGGCCGGCAGCCTGGATTGGAATATGTCTGCTGCCTCCACGAACAGGCGGTCGCATTTGCCACGCAGGCGCATGCCGAGTTCACTGGCCATCTGGCTGCAGCGCTGGTCACGACCGGCCCCGGAGGAACGAACGCGATTACCGGCCTTGCGGCTGCATGGCTCGATTCCTCTCCCTGTATTTTCATTTCCGGCCAGGTGAAGCGCGCCGATCTGCTGACGTCCCGTGGCGTGCGTTCCATGGGGCCGCAGGAGCTCGATATCGTCTCGGTGGTCCGCCCTCTGACCAAACATGCCAAAACCATTGTCGATCCCAATGAAGTTCGATATGAACTGGAGCGAGCAGTCTATCTTGCCAACCAAGGCAGACGTGGGCCAGTCTGGCTCGATGTGCCGCTGGATGTCCAAGCCCAGATGGTAGACGAGAAAACGCTGCGGGGATTTACGCCGGAGCCGGAGCAGAAGGAGCAAGAGAGGAAAAAAACCGACCTGCGGCAGAATGTTTCCCTAGCCATTAATTTGCTGAAGCAGGCACAGCGACCGGTTCTTTTCGTTGGAAACGGCGCGCGCATGGCTCACAAGAAGGGTTTGGTTCAAAAAATTTCCGATCGGCTCAAAATTCCGGTGCTGTTGACCTGGAAGTCAATGGATATGCTTCCCGAGGAGTATCCCTGGTTTGCGGGTCGTCCGGGGTCAGTGGCATCCCGCGCAGCCAACTTCACCCAGCAAAATGCGGATTGCATCATCGTCGTGGGGACAAGGCTCGACATGCCGCAGACTGCTTTCAGCCACAAAAATTTCGCGCGCGCTGCCAAAAAGGTACTCGTCGATGTCGATCCTTTAGAAATAGCAAAGTTTGAAATGCCAATCGATGTGCCCATCAACGCGGATGCGGCGGATTTCCTCTCGGAGCTTTTGGACCAGCTCGCCGGCATTCGCCTGCCCGATGTCAGCGGCTGGGTTGCCAAGACCAAGCAGTGGGCTGCAAAATATCCAGTCATTCTGCCCGAGTATTGGAACCAGAATCCCGGCGTCGTGAATCTTTACATCCTTACCGATGTTCTCTCCGACCTGTGCATGCCGGAAGATGTTCTGGCACCCGGCAGCTCTGGCGCATGCAGCGATATTTTTTTGCAGTGTTTCCGGATGAAAGAAGGGCAGCGGGTGGTAAATTCTCCCTCACTGGGCGCTATGGGAACGGGGCTGCCGGGCTCGATCGGCACCTGCCTCGCTTCTGGCCGCAGGCGCACGATCTGCGTTAACGGTGATGGCGGATTTCAGCTGAACATCCAGGATCTGGAGACCGTTCGCCGGCTGAACCTGCCGATTAAATACTTCGTTCTCTGCAACGGCACTTATGCTTCAATCATGGCGACCCAGCGCAATTACTTCGAGGGAAGAATGATGGGTAGCGACCCCTCCAGCCATCTGACTTTGCCCGACGTTAGGAAAGTTGCCGCAGCCTACGGTATCGAAAGCTGCCAAATCCAGGACCATACAGACATCCGCGCTCGCGTGCAGGCTGTTCTCGATCATCCCGGACCAATAGTCTGCGCGGTCAACGTGTCCTCCGATCAGGTGACTGCGCCGAGGGCCACGTCCTCAGTGCGGCCGGACGGAACCATCGTGAGCCTGCCGATGGAAGATATGGCGCCGCGGCTGCCGCGCGACGTGTTCTTGTCGGAGATGATCGTCTCTCCTGCGGGAGAGTAACGATGGCGGCGAAGCCCGTTCCCTACCAGGACCTGGAATCCATTCTGGAGCACACAGCTTCACTGTGGGAGGAAGTGCGAGGCCAGCGCATTTTTCTCACCGGCGGTACGGGTTTTTTTGGCTGCTGGCTGGTGGAGAGTTTTTGCTTTGTGAACCGTTTACTCGGCCTGGGGGCTGAGGCAACGATACTGACGCGCAGCCCAGAAGCGTTCGCTCAAAAGTGCCCGCATCTGGCATCGGACGCCGCAATTAAACTTCAGCCAGGCGACGTGCGCAGCTTTCCGTTCCCGGAGGGAGAATACGGGTACGTTATCCACGCAGCGACAGAAGCGAGTGCGAAGCTGGCTGCCACAGCCCCTCTTGAGATGCTCTCGACCATTGTGGCGGGAACTGAGCGTGTTCTCGAGTTTGCGGTCACGCACGGTACGAGAAAGTTCCTGCTGACGAGTTCGGGCGCAGTGTACGGGAAGCAACCCGCCGACTTGACGCATGTGCCGGAAAGCTATGCCGGAGCGCCTGATCCGCTTGATGCGGGCAATGTTTACGCGCAAGGTAAACGGACCGCCGAACTGCTTTGCGCGCTTTACCAGAAGACTGGCCGGCTAGAATGCAAGATTGCCCGCTGCTGGGCTTTCTGCGGTCCGCATCTTCCCCTCGACCAGCACTTTGCCATTGGCAACTTCATCGCAGACGTTCTTGCAGGCCGGGCGATTCAGATTTTGGGCGACGGAACCGCGAGAAGATCTTATTTGTACGCTGCCGACCTGGCAGTATGGTTGTGGACGATATTGTTCCGCGCACCGTCGCTTACGCCTTTCAATGTGGGATCTGCGCATGACGTAAGTATTCTGGAGTTGGCAGAGACGGTCGCGATGACTCTGAATCCGCGGACGGAAATTCATGTGGCCCGAGAAGCCGTCGCAGGGGCTGCGCCGCTCCGGTACGTTCCGTGCGTTGATCGCGCCCGCGAAATGCTCGGCCTGCACCAGACAATCGGACTGGAGGAATGCATCCGCAGGACCGCCAAATGGCATTCGCAGTGAAAACAACCAGGCAGGCCTCAATGCCGCTCCGCTTGGATGATCGAACAGGCACGATGCGAGGTCCGCACAGCGAGGTCATTCCAAGACTTCACACTGGTGACTTTGTATAGGCTCCCGCCGCCTTGCGGGGACGCGCATAGATCAAGCCGGCGCTCACGCCCAGCATCTGAGCACATGCACGCGCCGCGAGCAAAGCCGAAGCGAGCAGTCCAACTACCGGGTCTTTTGCCATCGCCCGAATCGTGAAGGGTACAGTGCTGACCAGAAACGCCGCCAACACTATCAGGGACGCCGGTATGGACGGCCGCGCAGCCAAGTCGTAGGCCAGCGCACACAGGAATGCAGGCAGGAACAGAAGCTGGACCTTCATCAGCTGCGGCGTGTGGCTATCCTTGGCAGCTTTGGCCGGATTTTTGCGAACAGCAAGAACGCGCCAGAAAGCAAATTTGTATTTCTTCTGCAAGTACCGCGAGAGACTGGCGGGGTGAGTGTGGTAGACAATCGCCTTCGGGGCGAATCTCATTTTCCATCCGCGCCCTGACATGCGATAGGAAAGCTCGACATCCTCTGCACAGGCCACCGGGAAGGAAGTGTCGTAACCGCCTATTTCAAGGAAGCGGTCGCGGCGGAAACCGGCCGAATACGTATCGATGAAATCGATCGAGGAAAGACCGTTCATCAAGCGGTAGCGATCCTCGTATTCGATCTGCACGAACCGGGCGACCAACTCCTTTTGGTGTGTGCGGTACACACCCTTGACTCCAACGACTTCCGGATCCGTGAACGGTTCCAGCATTTCGTCCAACCATTGCGCCATCGGGACACAATCGTCATCGGTGAAGAGCATGATCGCGCCGCAAGCTTCCTTAGCCCCGCGATTGCGAGCCGCGGCTGGACCCGCATTCGTTTGATTGATAAGGCGAACGGCAGGATAGCGCTGGACCACCTGAGCCGTGTCGTCGCATGAGCCGTCATTAACGACCAGAACTTCTACGTCTCTCGTCGCACCCTGACTCAGAATCGCATCAAGACAATAGCCAATGCGCGCGGCGCCATTAAAAGTCGGAATAACGATAGACACAGATCTGGTTGCGATGGGAACTCACTTCCCGGCTTCATTCGCGGAAGCCATTTTTGCGAAACCACGCTGACAACCTGACGAGCGAGTCGAGAGACAGCGCAATTGTTTTGACGAATTATAGCTAAATGATACTCGGGGCTTAAGCGCGTGGCGACGATGCGCAGCTGCACAAATTTTCGTCATCGTCAGCAAAAGGGAGAACTGAGTCTAATCCTCATTCAGAGCTCGTCAAGAAGTGATGGGAGGGATCAAGATTGTTAACAAGCTGCTCGTGATCTGCGAGTTCTTTGCCCACTCCCGCGGGACCTCGAGAGCAGACTTAATCGCCGCCCTGAGGACTTGCGACCGGCGATATGTTGCTGCGAGCATCAGGTTGCCGCTGCGAGCCTGCTTCCTTCTCATGCTGGCTTCCACGCAGAAGATATTTCGAGAGTGTAACGAAGCCCTTCACATTGCGTTGCAATTCCCGGCGATCCTTCAACGATTGTTTCATCTTATAAACAAGATATCCGGGGCTCAGATAAAAACTCCGTCGGGCGCGATCACAGAAGCTGACCAACTGCTCATGCGTGATATTTGGCAGCGTCACAACGCTGTTGTGCAGGCCATCCTTGGTTAGCCATGCGCCCCAATCCTCGATCTGAATGTAACCGCGTTTCTTCGCGTCCTCATAAGCGGTGGTGCCGGGGTACACCATGATTGGGAAGAACTGCGCGGTATCGGGCTGCAACTGCTTGGCAAAAGCCAAAGTCTTTTCCATGCTAGCTGGAGTTTCGTTCAGATTACCCACCATAAAGCAGCCGTGCACCATGATTCCCGCCTCGCGGCAGCGATGGACGAAGCGATGAGCCTCCTCGTGATACTTCACGTCGCGGCGGTCGTCGTTATTTTTCTTCATGCCGTGAATCACTTCTACGTCGCCGCTTTCGAAGCCCACGCAAAATAGCCGGGCCCCGGCCTGGTGCAACACAGACAGCAGCTCGCCTTCAGCGCCAATATCGGCGCGACAGTTGGCGTCGAAGGGTATCTTGTTGCCGCGGCGGATCAACTCCTTGGCCAACTCCATGGTGCGGGGCTTGCTGATGATGAAAGTATCGTCCTCCAGCATCACGGTCTTGATTTCCGGCATCTCCCGCGAGACGAAATCAAACTCATCGGCAACATTGTTGACCGAACGATAACGCATCTTGTGGCCACTGAAGGTTTGCGGATAAACGCAAAAGGAACAGTGATAGGGACATCCGCGGCTGCTATCGAAGACCACAAGCGGCCACAAGGAGTGCCCGTAGAAATAATCGGGAGTGTGCAGAAAGCGCTTGTAAACTTCCGAGACGAAGGGCAGTTCATCGAGATTTTCAATCGCGGGACGCGGCGCGTTGGCGATGATCTCGCCGGTCTGCCGGTTCCGGTATACCAGGCCTTCAACCGCAGAGAGATCTGCACCGCAAGCCTTTGCGGCGAGCCAGTCGCGGACGGTGTATTCATACTCGCGGAGGGCGACAGCTTCCAGGGCCTCCGACATGGCCAGCGTTTCCCGAGGCTGCGACGAAACGTGGCGGCCTACCATTAAGATGTGGAGAGAGGGATTCGCCGCTACCAGGGCTTCGACAACCTTCACGTCATTGAGGATGCTTGGTGTGCTCGTATCGCATACCACAGCCTCGATATTCTTGGCATTGATGCGGTCAATCACGGCCTGCACGGTGTAGCCGGCGGCGGGAGAGTCGACGAGATCCACGTCGTGCCCGTTCATGATCGCGACCCCTGCGGCTGTGGCCAGCCATTTTGGATAGTAGAGAGTTCCACTCTTAGTGACCGCGGGGCTGCGTTGCTCGCGAGAAAAACGGGGATGGAAAGGGGGGTTTAAAAACAAAACACGCATGTGTGTCAGTATAGCAAAGCAGGTACTAAATGCTAGTAGCCGGTCGCATCCGCGCCCCCGCTTTATGCACTCCTGGCACGGCAG
Source organism: uncultured Acidobacteriaceae bacterium (assembly GCA_963734675.1). GTDB lineage: Bacteria > Acidobacteriota > Terriglobia > Terriglobales > Acidobacteriaceae > Sulfotelmatobacter. The sequence goes on along the minus strand of CAVTHZ010000007.1, from coordinate 121,160 downwards.
ACAGTGGAGGAACCTAAGCCGTTAACCGCCGACCATTTATGCTTTACAGCACCGCGGCCCCCTGTGGGAATCCTAGGTCTTATTAGATTTGGCCGCCCACAGTTCACGTATCAAACGCATGCGTTGTCGATTCTCCGGCATATGGGAAGCAAGGGAAAACCGTTGGCGCATGATAACCCAAAAACACGCCACGAAGAACGAGAAGAACACCATTACCAGGACGATTAAAGTCCGCGGAGGAAACGACTTCTTGTCCGGCGGAACGGCTGTATCCACGACCTGAATGATCGAACCCTCCCTGGCTTCGTCAAGTTTCGCGATCTCGAACTCTTTGGAAAGCAGTTCGAAGACAGTTTCCTGATATTTGAGTTCGCGATAGCGGCGAATATATTCCATACCTTCCTGGGTGACTCTTCCCTTGGAGAGGTTGATGTCGGAACCCGTATCCTTCCCTGAACCGGCTATATGCTCGAGTTGGGACTGCAGTGCTGCGAGTTCCTGTTTGGCAAGGATGAGATTCGGATTATCGTCGGTGGCAAAAGAACGCATCGCCTCGATCTGCACTTGCTTGGCCATCACCTGAGCCCGCAATACGGCGGCGGATTCGATAAGCGCTCGCGCCTGGCTATCGATCTGTAGAACTCCGGTAGATTGCTGAGTCTTGGCCATCGCGTCTTCTGCGGCAGCGAGCTTCTGCTTGGATTCTTCTACCTGTTGTTCGAAGAACAGGCGGCGGCGAGCCGCCTCGGTGATGGCCAGGGAGGCGGAGAGCTTTCTGAATTCCTCCACGTAGCCATTGGCCAGGGCGGCGGCACGATCGGGATTACCATCCTCGACCGAGAGCCTTATTAGACCGTCCTTGGCGCCGGCGCCGGCGGTAGTACGACGCTCCAGGACTTTTCGCGTATCCGACATCCGCTTCTGGTGGTATTCCTTCATCAGATCGAAGCGATTTATCAAGGCATCTTCTACGGTGCGGCTGGTGAGCAGCGAGACATACATGTCGGATGGGTTTTTGAGGCCAAGACTTCCCCCCGCCAGTGTGGCTAACGATCCCAGCGCCCCCAAATTTCCCAGCTGCCCCATTAAGGATGAACCAACCGACGAGCTCTGGGCTGGGGGCAGGAGAACTACCTTCGCCTCATATCGTACCGGCAATAAGAGTGCGGTTAGGACCGCCAGCGCGGTGGCTACGCCTACGAATTTCAGGATGAAACGCCTCTCCTGCAGAAAAAGAACTACGATGTCGAGCAACGAAAAGTCGGGTTCGCTTCGAAAGAGCTCTGTTTTTTCCTCGTCGACGATTGGCTCGGTTTGTATTTCCACTGGACCCATTTGTGATCTTGAAAAGCTGCTACGAATTCGTCCCCGCCGATTTTATCAGCAGTTTCAAACTCACAGTTCATTGTAGGGCAATGAAACCGCTGCTTCCAGTTCTTGACGTATTTTCTGCCGCCCATCCCGCCAGAGGTCGTGCTTCCAGCCGTGCCATTGAGAGTTCACGGGCAAAAGGTCAGTTTGGCGCACTTCTCCCTGCAAAAATTCAGAATCCTCGACCCCTTTTCTTGGGATCCGAAGAGGTCTCGGGATGCCTTGGCGAGTGATCTCAAGCCTGAACCGCAATCGGACGCGCCGGCGGCAGTTGTGTGCCGATCTATCCCAACCAGCCCGGCAGACCCGGCTTCATCGTCGGATTACAGAACTCAGAACGGGAATCGGTTGCCGCGTTGATTCATTCCACGAAAAGTCCTTGACAGGGAGCATTTACGAGCTTATCAGTATGGGTTACACAAAGGTCTAACAGCCAATCTGCTCATTTCTCCGGGTTAGCAGTCCGGGGAAGGTTTTTTGGGGGGACATCGGAGACTACAAGATCCGCGCGAGCGGAGAGCGGAGTTCAAAGGATTCTGACAAAAAAACAAAATCCGCGAGTGGAAAATAATGGAGAGGGGTTAGCACGAATGGATGTCAGGAAGCATCTAAGCGTCGTCCAAATTCTATTTTGAGGACTCACCCTGACAAGGTTGCCCCGCAATGGGCGCCGAGCGCGGCGTTTGTTATAGCCAATACTTTCGCAAGTGAGCTGTCCGCATGATTCGTAGTCGCTTGAGCTTTGCACGTTTGTATTTAAGAATTGTGACGTTGTTGTTGCCTGCCTGCGCATATTTCATCGCGGTTAAGATTCGCTTCGGCTTCAACCTGTTGCTATCGCGGACTGCTCCCGCAGGATTACCTTCCTATTGGGGAATTGTGTTGCTCACGACAATCGTGTGGGCGATTGCGGCGGAAGAATCGGGACTGTGGAACATCGAACAGCTGTATGCACCTGGAGGCAAGAGCCGGAGGCTGCTGGAGGCTTTGGCCTTCACTTATGCGGTGGTGATGGCAGCGGGCTTCCTCTATCGACAGGCGAGCTATTCGCGCGTCGTCATCGGAATCAGCGCCGTTGCCTTATTTGTTCTGGCAACGCTGCTGCGAATCGGCTTCCGGGTTTCGCTTGAACTGTTACGCAAGGATGGAAGGAACGAGGTTAAGATCCTGATCGTTGGAACGGATCGATTCGCCCGCCGGGTGGCGGTGTCATTGCTGCATGGCGAAGTCCTTCCCTGCCGGGTTGTGGGTTTCGTGCGCTTGCCGGACCAGGAGGTTTCCGTTGAGGGACCGGTGTACGAGTTGGACCAGATTCCCGCATTTACCAACGGAAATTCGATCAACGACATCATCATCGCGCTGCCTGCCGCCCGCTTGAGCGACGTGCAGAGGATCGCGCCCCAACTGGAAAAGCTTTGCCTCCCCACGAGGGTGGTCATCGATCTTGGCGAAGGCGTTGGACTGCGCGAGCGGCTGATCGATTTAGGGGGGCTGCACATGCTCGATCTTCGGCCCACGCTGGCCGAAACCGGGCCTTACCTTTTCCAAAAGCGAATTTTCGATGTTGCTTTCTCGATTTTAGTTCTGTTGCTTACGCTTCCGCTGACGCTGCTGATCGCGGCGGCCGTCAAGCTGGGAAGCTCGGGACCGGTATTTTTTGTGCAGGACCGCGTGGGGTTAAACGGCCGGGTTTTCCGGATGTTCAAGTTCCGCACCATGCGGGTTGGAAGCCGGGAAGAGGGTGATACACGCTGGACCTGCGACAACGATCCACGGCGAACCATCGTGGGCACGTTTCTGCGCAAAACCAATCTCGATGAACTCCCGCAGTTTTTCAATGTCCTCAAAGGCGACATGAGCATTGTGGGGCCGCGTCCGGAGCGTCCTTTCTTTGTCGAGCGGTTCCTGGAGGAGTTCGATCGCTACAATGCGCGCCATATGTTTAAGGCCGGCATTACGGGCTGGGCGCAGGTCAACGGCTGGCGTGGCGACACCTCGATCGCGAAACGGGTGGAGTACGATCTGTACTACCTGCGCAACTGGAGCCTGACCTTCGATCTGCAGATCATCACCTTGACGGTGTTTCGCCTGTTCAGCAGCAAGAACGCGTACTAAAGGTTTTGTTCTCCACCTTCTTCGTGGAGTATCGCCCCGGTCTTCGGGGGAGCATCGCCCCTCGCATTCACGCCGTCTTCCCTGCGGAGCAATTGCTGGAAAATCCAAAAGCGAGCGACACAAGTCTGCACAAATATTTGGCAACGTCATTTAACCAGACTGCACCGCCGGATTCGCGCGCTGCAGTAAATTGCGTCGCAGTCGCGGTTAAGAGCATATGGGGAAGTAGCTTTGAGCTATCAAAAAGAAAACAGGCCGTGGGTGATTCCCACGGCCTGCGCAAGAAATCGCCAGATTAATACTGCCAGGTCACGTCCGGGTAAAGGCTGGGAATACGGTACGCACGATAAGCATTCAGGCTCAGGTTCATTTGCCAGACGATTTGTGGAGAAGATGTCTGAGTCACTTCCTGCACCTGGGAAAGAATATCGAAGCCCGGCGCGGGAGTTGGAGCATTAATGTCGAACTCTACGTTTCCATTCTGCAGTTGGTTGACGTCGCCACCCCACAGGGAGAATTCGCCGGGTAGATCCTGCCACTGCAAGTCGGCAACCATCGCACTCTCATCCACCTGAAAAGAGGTGGCGCGGGAATAGCACGTGACATTGAGCGGGGGAGTACCGCAAATATCCCCGTTGGTGTCGAGAGGGCGGTTATCTCCATTGTCCCAGACATTCATCATGATTTGGGATCCGTTTTGACTAATGATGGAGGGGAAGTGCTGAAAGGAGAACCACAGGGTCGGGTCGTCGGTGGGAACTCCGTTTTGGGTCAAAGCGAAGTTGCCCTGATATCCGAGGAGCCAAAGAATTTTGCCGCTACCGGTTCCGTTAGCGTAGTCAATCTTGGCCAGCCACGATTGGTGCCGCATCGAAAGTAGCAGACTGCCGTCGGCGAGGTACAGGATTGCGTTACCGTGAGTCCAATCCGGCAAGCCATTCAAATGGCGATTTATATCGAGTGGGCCGTTCGGCTCCATCTGATCGAAACTGTTCCATGCCCATACAGGGTTCCAATTCTGGTCCAGGTCGATCAGTCCATCGCCGGTGACCTGTAGGGTTCCGTAATTATCTGCAGTAAGCGTTTTAAAACAAATGGTGAGAACGACGATGTGACCATTGGCGAGCACCGCGAAATCATGGCTAAAATTGACCGGCTGGAAATCGAAGCCAGCAGCCTGCATGGCGTTGTCAAGAGTCGGAATATCCAGCTGTCGAATGAGATTCCCCGCCAAGTCGACTTCTCGAAGGAGCGATGAGTTCGGGGTGTTCATCATCAGCAGCATATGCCCATTAGGCAGCAACTTGAACATGTAGGGGCTGTTTCCCGCTCCCACGTCGTAGTACCAAATGGGATTGGCATCGCGGTCCGTAACCAGGAAGGGATACGTCGGCGTTATGACTGAAATTGCCTCGACGCCGGGATTTTCTGGAGAGCCAGGCGACGGATGTGGGCGCGTTACCGTAAGAGTAGGAAAAGGAAGCGAAGGCAATGCGCCGGTGGTAAACGTCAAATCATTGCCAGGGGTGACGCCATCCGAGCACTGCAGATCGGAGCGCATGTGGTAGGTGGTTGAGGCCTTCATGCCCGCCACCAGGATCTGAGTCTGCAAGCCGGCAAACACTGGATACCACGCCGTATTCCTTCCGTAAGTAGTGTCGGTTCCGAACTCAACCATTGCCTGACCCGGGCATGGGCTCGAAACTGAGAATTGCGCCACCATGGGATTCGAAGTGCCCTGTACGGACGCGCCCACCTGGCGTGGGTAAGTTGCACTGGATCCGCAACCGACGGCGATACTGCACAAGGTAAACATTGCGGATACAAACAACACATTCGGTGTAGAGAATTTGTTCATGGATTTCCTCAACTGAGATCGACGTTGCGATGCGCACACACATACCCCGGTAGTGGCACGAAGACAACTGACTTCGTTTGAACAATTGCGCTCGCCAGGCTCGACGAGTGCTGGCTGCTCTTGCGAAACCGCCATTCTGGGAGTATTGCCGGTTCGGGAAAGAATATTACCTCAAATCGCCGAGAGCTCCAATAGCAATTTCGTGGCGTTACGTAAAGATTAGTAATTCAGTGGGGATTAGAAGAGGGGACGGTTTCTAATTTTCTCAATGCCACAAAGCTCCAACTAAAAGCGCAAGACCAAGCCTGTCGACGCCCGGATGTTGTTTTGCCTTGCGTTGAAATCTCCGGCCACGATGTAGTCGACAACCAGCCGGCAGCCCAGCATTCGTGTCAGGCGGCCATCGAGCCCAGCTCCCAGAGTTGCAACGAAACCGAGATTGGAGTTCGAGAGGCCCGATCCACTTTCTCCAGTGCGGGCTGCACCGAAGAGAGCTTCAGCGAACGGTCTTACGGTCGAAGCTGAAAAGGATCCGCGAATGCCCGTCTGAAACGTGTATTCGCTTACGTTGGCACGAATCAGGCACTGTCCCTGATAGCTGCTTGCACAGGTGCTATTGGTCGCGCCGTACAGTCCAGCAATATCCCCGACAAGACCAAAATACGGCAGATATTTTTTCTCCGCCGAAATGTGCCACCCGTTCAGGTCGGCGTGTTGGCCGGAAAAAAGATTGTCGGCAAAAAAGGAGTAGCCAGCGAAAATGTTGCTGGAGGCAAGGCTATTACTGGAGGTCGCGATTTGTGCGGGCGCGGCACTCGCCAGCCAAAAAAGAATTGCGCCGAGGAATCCTGCTCGACTCAAGGCCCGCGAACGCCGTTGACGGCCTCGACAGCAGGAAGACTGGTTTTCAATCGCATTGCACATAGATTTGAAATTTAGCATTCTCCAGCTCAGCTTTGCACATGCTCGCCATCAAGGCGGTTCATGGTCTTGAGCAAATCTGTTTAAAAACCCCGAGAAGCTTACTTAGTCTCTCGCAACGGGAAATTTTTTTCGTCAGGCGCGCTGGAGATTTTCAACAATAATCTTTGTTATGATTTTGACTCGATTGTCATGCGTGCCCGCAGCATCATAGCCAGCATTCTGCTACTGTCGGGTGCAGTCTTTGGCCAGTATTCATCTTCATCGATCTGCTCCTCAGCCGGTCTAGATTGTATTCGGCCTGCGGATGCCGCGAGCTCCGGCAGTCCTCTGGATAGAATCGGCGAAGGCAGCATCGACGCCGCTAGTATTCCGGATGCCCCCAGCTCCAATACGGCACCTTCCGCGACAGCATTCAGCGAGCCAGAGAAGAACGCCACGTCGGAGACCAAGCCGGAAGGTTTTCACTGGCGGCGGGCCCTGGAAGAGTCTGGAACGTTTCTTGTAGTTGAGCAGGCATGGGTCGTCCACACCGATTTTCGCTGGGTCGTCTCCGAGAACGGCATCCCCTTCAATCACTATTGGCGGGATTACAAGCAATCGCTCACAAGATGGTGGGAGGCAGGCTGGAGCGCGGGCGAGAACCCGATGTACAACTACGTCGGCCACCCGATTCAAGGGGCGATCACGGGCTATATAGAGATTCAAAACGATCCGAAGAGCCGGAATCTCGAATTCGGAAAGACGAAAGCCTACTGGTGGAGCCGGGTTAAAGCTACGCTGTGGAACGGCGTGTACAGCACACAGTGGAGCATTGGGCCGCTGAGCGAAATGACGGTCGAAAAATATGGCTCGAATGACCGGCAGCCGTGGAATGCCGATGGGTCTTATCCTTGCAATACGAAGACCTGTTATTGGGGCGTGGGGAAGGTCAACCTGGTCATGACTCCCGTCGGCGGTTTGGGATGGGAATTGGCGGAAGACTGGATGGACAAGAACATCGTTCGCCGCGTTGAGAGCCGGAGCAACAACCGCTCTTTGATTGACTTTACCCGCTGTACGTTCAATCCCATTCGCGGCGCAGCCAACATTCTGCATGGCAACCGGCCCTGGTACCGGGCGCGCGATTCGAGCTGGGATCCTGCCATAAAGCGTTAGGCCCGGTATTTTTCCGATGCCCAGTCTTCGTCACATGCTCACTGCGCTTTTCCCAAAATCCCGCATGATTTTGTAAGGAGAAATTTCACGAGAATGCGAGTGAGCGCGACTCGAATACTGTGCTTGATATTTTTGCTTCTCACGGGCCTCGCCCATGCCCAGAATCCTCCGCTGCCCAACGAAAAAGGAACTTGGGATCTAAGTGCGTGGACTGCAGGCGAAACTGGAGAAGAGCTCACCAACTCTTTCACCGAGGCACAGGTCTGGTCGGCTGGTTTTTTCGCGGGCAGAGTGCTAACCGGCGAACATGGCAAGAAGTGGCTGCGCGGAAATTTCGAATATGCCTTCGGCCTCATGCCGGTTTTTGAAACCTACGGGAATCAACACATTCATGGATGGGGCTTCGATCCACTGATACTTCGCTGGAATCTGGCGCTACATACAAATCGAGTCTCGCCTTACATCGAACTAGCTGGAGGCGGCCTCTCGACCAATGCCAATCTTCCACCGGACAATAGTTCGAGCTTCAACTTCACTCCGCGGGGCGGAGCCGGAATTTATATTCGCGTGAGGAGAAAGCAAGCGCTCGACCTCGCTTGCCGCTGGTCGCACATTTCGAACGCGAATCTGGGGGTTCAGAATCCCGAATTTAACGGGATTCAGGTCAGCCTCGGGTATCACTGGTTCAAATAGGCGGGAGTTTCAGGCGCGTAGGTTTCCTGGGGAAAAAAGAAAAAGCGCCGCAATTTTCCGATTGCAAAATTGCGGCGCGAGTGTTGAGAAAGCTAGTTGATGGTTACAGAAACCGGATTGGAGGGGATGCCATTGGCAACCACTTCCAGCGTGCTGGCGCCGGTTTGGATGGCGGCTGGGATGTCGAAATACGTCCCAACTATTTTCGATCCCGTCGCAACGCCCATGGTGCTGTGATTGTGGGTTCTGCAGTAGACGACGTTGCCGGAAGCGGTGTTGGTGATTCGAACCAGCGGGTAGTTGGTTGCCATCTGGCCGTCATCACCGTACATCGCGCCTTGCGAGAGGCCGTTGAACTGCGTTCCCTGAACCTTGTTGTTCTTGCTGCCGTGCGTCAGAGTGGCGGCGACTTTCTTAACCACCGGTTGCCACGTGCTCTCATAAGTGCCCGACGGCGTGTAAACCTGGACGACGTTGGTGCCATAGGTGAACAGGACCTGTCCGGTAGGCAGTACCAACATGCGGCCGGTATAGGTCGGATTGTTGGTCGAGCCTTGCGGAGCAGGAACTGACGTCAAACTCGATCCGTTGAATTCGTACCACTTCGTTCCATTCGCGTAGCACGGTGACTGCGGTCCTACGGGGAACAGCACGTTTCCATCGGGCAGAATCGCGCCGGGGCCGTCCATCGAACCCTGGTTGCTCGGAACTACCGGTCCGGCCGCCCATGTGCTGGTCGAAACCGTGTAGAGAGCTGTGTTAGCTGTTCCGCCGACTGCGTATACCGTTCCATCCGGACGCAGGACGGCTGGCCCGATTTCGTAGCACGAGCTATTGGGAAGAGTTACGCCCGTGTTGCCGGCGCTCGACCATTTGTCGGTGCTCGGATTGAAAAGCTCGGAGTTCTTTAAGTCCGAAAGGTCGACCGTAAGAACATTACCGGTGGGCAGCAGTTCCCAGCCTTCCTCCGAGTTTTGATCAGCCTTGCCGTTGCCCGCACCGATAATGGTCCAGGTCAAGGTCGATTCATTCAGTTGCGCTTGATAGGTTTGATTGGTGCACTCCGAGCCCGCGTAGCCGCAGTTGCCGATCATGAGGGTTCCGTTGGGGAGTACGACGCTGGCCGCGTCACCGATGTGAGTCCAGCCAGTCGGAGGCGTGATTGAGGTCCACTTGTTGGTCTGAGGATTGTAGATCGCACCCAGATTAGTTTCTTCTTCGGCATTGTTGTTGTACTCGCCGCCGATCGTCACCACTTTGCCATCGGCCAGAACCGCCGACGCATAGTACAGAGGAGAGTATCCGCTGGGCATGGTCGTTAATGTTTTCCAGGTGCCGTTGATGTAGCTGCCAGTGCTGTCCGGAGTCAATGAGTACCATGTTCCCGTGGCGTATCCGGTAGCTTGCATGCCTTGCGCAATCACGACGCCGTTGGTCAGAAGCAGCGCCGTCCCCACTGCGGCCGGGGGCGTTTTTGTCGTGGTGGTCCAAGTTTGAGCTTGCACGGCTGCGGATAGGGCTAGCAACGCGGCAAAACAAATAAGGCTTCGTAGAAGTTTCATAATCCTGTTTTCATCTCCTGGGTCTAATTTCAAAATTAGCCGTTGATTTGCAGGTAGGCATAATCCGGGGTGCGATTGCTGGCCCACATTTGTGGATCGGTCTTAAGCTCGGGGTCCCCCATTTCGTACTTTCCACCGGGCTAAGAACTCGCCTTGTCTTTTTTGAAATCTCAAGGCCGCCGGATTATAACTCGATTCAGTGAATTCCCATCGACAAGCGGAGCAGATTTGACAATTATTTTTTCGCTGGACTGAATCGCTGCGGCAAACTTGCAAAATCTTGCATACACCGCTCGCATTCCTTGCGTCACGCAGAAATGGAATTCTCTAGAATGGCAGGGAAGACCCTCGGCTTCTTGCCGGAAGCTGACACGCCAACGAAAATGATAGATTCAGGGATTGCCCGATCGGCGGAGCTCGGCGATTTTCGCGTGGCTTCGGACCCGAGGATTGTCCTAAATTGAAGACACAAACCCCTGCCGCAAAATCCTCGACCCGCTTTAAGACGCAAATCGTTGGAGTCCTGATCGTCTTCGCTGTGGTGTACGTGGGTTCGCTTTTTTCTCCCGGCCTGCAGGATGACGCCGATTCCACCCATGCCGAGGCCGCGCGCGAAATGTATGTGACGCACGACTTCGTGACGTTGAAAATCAACGGCAATCGATACCTGGAAAAAGCTCCGCTGATGTATTGGGCGGTGGCGGCGTCTTATTTCGTGTTTGGGGTCAATGAATTCGCAGCGCACTTTCCGGTCGCGCTCTCGATGCTTCTGCTGATGCTGCTTGCCATGCGCTGGGGAAGGCGGGCCTTCGGCGATCGTGCAGCCGTCTACGCCGGATTATTTATCGCGACGGCGGCCGGATGTTATCTCTTCACGCGGATTCTTATCCCGGAATCGATTCTCAGTTTCCTCATTGCCGCTTCGTTCTATTTTTTCGCGACAGCTTTGGAAGATGGCCAAGCGTGGCGCTGGTATGGCGGCTACGCGTGCATGGCTCTGGCAGTATTGACGAAAGGACTGCTGGTGCTCGTTGTAGTCGGCGGAGCGGCGCTGTTATACGTCGCCATCAGCGGGGAGTGGCGGCGCTGGCGCGAATTTCGTCTGTTCACCGGCCTGCTGCTCTTCTTCGCAATCGCTGCGCCCTGGCACATCCTTGCCGGCCTTCGCAATCCGCATTTCTTCTGGTTTTATTTTGTTAACGAGCATTTCATGCGCTTCCTCGGGAAGCGCATTCCAAAGGACTACAACAAGCAAACGAATTCGCTTTACTGGACGCTTCATCTTGTCTGGCTGTTTCCCTGGAGTTTGTACATTCCGGTGGCGTTGCGACGGCCGGTCGCAAACTGGCTCGCGCGGCGAAAGCAACAAGCGCCACCGGCGCAGCCAATCAATTTTCGAAGGCGCACTGAATTGCTCTGCCTGCTCTGGGCCGGCGTCACGCTTGTATTTTTTTCCTTTTCGACGAACCAGGAGTACTACACATTCCCGGCTTATTTTCCGATCTTTTTGCTGATTGCCGCACAACTCTCGGACGAAGAGGCATACGGCTCGCGCAAATGGCTGGTATGGACCGCCGGCGTGCTGGCTCTGATCTGCATCGCGAGTGCGGCCGTGCTGGCCGCCGGCCTTTGGAACTCACGGAATCTGCCATTCGTGCCCGATATCGGCACGGTGCTCGCAAAGCCGAATCTGCAGGCCGAAACGCTCTCTATGGGCCACATGCTCGATCTCACCGGAGAATCGTTTGCGGCATTGCGGCTTCCGGCGATTCTTGCCGCCATTGCGCTTCTCATCGGCCCGGCCTGGGCGTTCTGGCTACGGCGGCGAAGCAAGCAAACCGCGGCTACATGGGCTACGGCCGCGACCATGGCGGTATTTCTGATCGCCGCGCACATCGCGCTCGTGCGCTTCGATCCATTCCTCGGTTCGAGCAAGATGGCGCGGCAAATCGAACCGGACCTGCATCCCACCGATCGCGTGATGATTTACGGCGACCAGTCATTCGGATCGTCTCTGTTGTTTTATCTTCGCCGGCCGATCGAATTGGTCAACGGGAATACGACATCTATGTGGTGGGGATCGACCTATCCCGACGCGCCGCATATTTTTCTGGATGATCAGCAGTTGTTAGAGGCGTGGAATTCGCCGCAGCGGGTTTTTCTTTTTGTGCCGGAATACGAACACGCGCGAGTGGAAGCGCTATTGCCGAGGCCTCTGCACGTGGCCAGCGAAATGTCCGGCAAGGTGATTTTTGTGAATCACAGCTAGCGCCGCGAAGCCGCAACCGCCGGCTTAGCAATCGGCAGCGAATATCCCGATTTCACCGCGTCGCGGCGAAACATCTCCACCGTCTCCTGCGAGAATTTGTCCAGGTCTTTGCCGATGAGAGAAAGCTTCTTCAGAACATCCGACGTCGCCGTGATCACATGGCAGCCGGTTTCCTCGGCCTGAAAAATATTAAGCAGCTCCCGCGGGCTCGCCCAGATGAGTTGCGCGTTCACGTCATCGACCATGGGTACTGCTTCTCGCATCACCGGCATGGGATCGCGGCCGGTATCGGCGATGCGGCCCGCAAAAATCGAAACATAGGCCGGAGCCTTGCCCTGCAACGCCGCGCAAACCTTACGCACTTGCTCCAACGTGAGCAGAGCTGTGACGTTGATTTGAATTCCATCGCGTGAAAGCCGCCGCACCAGATCGTAGGTCGGCTTGCCCTCGGTATTCATCACCGGAATCTTGACGAACACGTTCTTCGCCCACGAGCTGATATGCCGCGCCTGCTCTTCCATTTCCTCTTCATCGTCGGCGAAAACTTCGAACGAAATTGGGCGGTCTTGAATCGTCGCCAGCAGATCGAGCGCAAAGCCCTGGTAATCGGTAACGCCCATGGCGCGCATGTGCGTGGGATTGGTGGTAAAGCCCTTGATGTGCGGCTGGCGGTAGAGTTCCAAAAAGCTCGCCTTGTCGGCGCCATCCGCAAAGATTTGGACGCGCAAGTCGGACAGGGACTTCACGAAGAGTGGGCTCCTTTTATCTTCTTCTTATCTTCGAACGGATAATCCAGTCAGCCGCCTCGCGGAGAGACTTTACAATATGGTCGGGAACGCGTTCTGAGCGCCTCTCCGAATATCCGTAATCAACCAGAATTGTCCTGCATCCAGCATTATATCCTGCCTCAATGTCTTTCCACCGGTCACCAACCATGTAACTGGCAGCCATGTCGACATCGTGCTTTTTGGCGGCTTCGAGCAGCATTCCGGGCAGCGGCTTGCGGCATTCGCAGTTGTCTTCGTCGGTGTGGACGCAGGCCAGAATGTCATCCAGGGGAAGCCGGGATCTCAAGTCCTGGTGAATCGCATCCAGCGCCTGCTGCGACTGCTTTCCGCGCGCGACATCGGGCTGGTTGGTCACGACCAGCAGCTTGTAGCCATGGGATTTCAAATCGCGCAACGCTTCGGGCACACCGGGAAGTATTTCCAGATCCTGTTGGGTGGGCGGCGAGAACGGCTTGCCATTGCGGACGAAGGCCTTGTTGATGACGCCGTCGCGATCGAGAAAGATTGCCGGATGCTTTCTGGCGGGCGCTGTCGATTCTGAAGGAGCCATGGACTCCCACTTCGTCGATTGCGTTTTTACCGCAGGATGCGACACCAGCAGATGCCAGACTACCGCCTGAAACGCCTCGGTGTGCGGCGTAATGTGCGCGGGATTCACCACAGGTATTAACACGCAAGCATCGGCAACGGTTGCGGTGTAGCCGCCGTCGCGGCCAACAACGCCGATGATTTTTGCGCCCACCGATTTGGCATACTTCAACGCCGCAACCAGGTTGGGGCTGACGTTTTTTTCGAGGTTCCCGCCGCCGACAGAAAAGATCAGCAGCAGATCGTTCGCTCGCAGCCGGCTGGTGCGCAGCCAGCTGTCAAAAATCGAACTCCAGCCCTCATCGTTGGTGCGGGCGGTAAGTTCGGAAACGTTGTCGGTGGGCGCGTAGGCCTCGATTCCAGCGATCTTGCGGAAGTCGTTCACGGCGTGGGAAGCGTTCGCCGCGCTTCCGCCGACGCCGAGAATAAACAAACGACCGCCCGACTCGCGTGTGCCGGCGAGAAGTTGCGCGGCCTTCTCGATGCTAGCCAAGTCCAGCTTCCCGATAATCTCCGTGGCTTCGGAGAGAAAGCTCTGCGAGAACAATGGCGCTTCTCCCTTGCGTTTACTCATCCCCTCGTATCTCCACGGAACGAAAGCAACGATTCCAATTCCTGCAATCCTGCCGGGGAACCGATCTCATAAAAACGCTCGCGCACTTCGACGGCGGCGAGCTGGACGTCATGCAGCAGGTCCGCGTAAACGTCGGCCAAATCCGACGCTGTCGTTCGCTCAAACGCCTCCGCCTTGAAAACTCCGAGGCCGTAATCGATGTATCTCATTCGCGGGGTTCGATTCTTCTTGCTATACGCCAAAATTTCCCCGTGTTCAAACTCGACATTGCTCGTATCCCACCGGCCGTCGTTGCGGAAAACCGTCATCAGGCCAAGCTTCCCGCTGCTTACGAACTCACGCTCGACAGCCGCATAATCGCAGGGCAAATAAGAATCCCCATAGAGCACAAAAAAATCTGCGCCAAGCTTCGGCAATGCACTCCTGATCGCGCCCGCCGTTCCCAGCAGTTTCGCGCCATCATAGGAGTATTCGATCTTCATTCCGAAAGCGCTGCCAGTGCCGACCGCACTCTCAATCATCTCACCCAAGTGGCCGACGCAGAGGATGACATGTTGGATGCCGCTTCGTCTCAAAAGCCGCAACTGGTGGGCGATGAAAGGCTCCCCTGCGACTGGGATCAATGACTTCGGAGTCTTCTCCGTCAGCGGGCCAAGGCGCGTGGCCAGGCCTCCAGCAAGAATAGCGACGGGAAGCATTTTAAGAGTGCGCCAGTACAGAGGTGCCGCTGAAGTCGAACTGCATGCGCACTTCGCGCAGCCCAGCCCCGCGCATGGCCGAGCGCAGCCGCATTTTGTCTTCCGTGTAGAGCATTAGAAATCCTCCGCCGCCTGCGCCAATTAACTTGCCGCCAAGCGCGCCATGTGCCCGCGCCAGTTCGTACATTTCGTCGATGAATCCGTTGCTCATTCCAGGAGAACGCTTTTTCTTGTGCTCCCAATGCACGTGCATGATTTCGGCGAACTTCCGCAGATCTCCGCCGAGAAGCGCGTCGCGGCTTTCGTGGCCGAGTTTCTTGGTGAAGTGCAAGTTTTCCAGCATGTCGCTCGAGTTGTCGCGAGTCTTTGTATCCTGGTCGCGCAGAACTTCGCCCGCCGAGCGTGACGCGCCGGTGAAGAAAAGCAACAGACTGTCTTCCAGGTTGGCCAAGGTTTCCGGAGCAAGTTGCAGCGGCTCCGCGACGACTCGATCGTCGCGCAGAAAATCGAAACAAGTGATGCCGCCGAACGCTGCGATGTATTGATCCTGTTTCCCCACCGGCTCTTTCAGCAAATCGATTTCAATGTGGCAGGCCTGCTCGGCCAATTCCTGCGGAGGAACAAAGTTTCTTTTCACCGTGTGCAGCGCGCGCAACAAGGCAGTGGTGAAGCTGCCTGACGAACCCAGCCCCGTGCCCGCAGGAATATCTGAGAGACTTACAATTTCAAGATATGGTCCCATCACGCCCGTCAGCTTAAGAGCCTCGCGGATGATCGGGTGCCGAATTTCCTCCCACGTCTCCACATCTTCCAGCTTCGAATATTTCAGAATGATCCGCGGCTTGAACGCTTCGTTGATGGTGATGTACACGTAGCGGTTGATGGCGGCGGAAAGGACGAATCCACCGTATTTTCGGTAATAAGACGGAAGGTCGGTGCCGCCTCCGCCCAGCGAGATTCGCAACGGACTTCTGGTGATGATCAACGAGCAGTTCCTTAACGGCTGGAAAGTATAGCGTATCGAAAACTAGCGTTGCAGCGTAGTGGCGTTCTGGCTGACGAACTTGATTGTCGCCAGGACCGCTTCCTTAATCGTGAGTTTCGGACGCCAGCCCAGGGCGCGCATGCGCGAGCAATCGAGCAGGATGAAGGGGCTGTCTCCGATCCAGCCGCGCTCGCCGCCACCGTAGGTCAACTTCGGATGCAGGCCGAGATATTCGCAAATCCACCCGATGGAATCGTTGACCTCGCAGTATTCGTCGGTGCCGAGGTTGAAAATGTTCACCTTGCCATGCGCCTTTTCGAGCGCCATCAGAATCGCATCGATGCAATCGTGAACGTACAAGTAGGACTTCCGCTGGCGCCCGTTGCCGAGCACATGAAGATGATCCGGGTGCTCGGCGAGCTGGTGGTAGAAATCGAAAACGTGGCCGTGTGAGTAGCGCTCGCCGAGAATCGAGACGAAGCGAAAAATGTAGCTGGTCATTCCGAAGCCTTCGCAATAAGCCTGAATCAGGCCCTCCGCGGCCAGTTTGGACGCGCCATAGA
This sequence comes from uncultured Acidobacteriaceae bacterium, assembly GCA_963734675.1. Lineage (GTDB taxonomy): Bacteria > Acidobacteriota > Terriglobia > Terriglobales > Acidobacteriaceae > Sulfotelmatobacter. Next base: position 105,017 of record CAVTHZ010000007.1, on the reverse strand, counting down.
GCGAAGTCTGCACAGGGAACGGGCAATCCTCGGGCGTGGGAAAACGTTCCGGCTCGCCGTAAATCGATCCCGTGGAGGAAAACACGATTCGTTTGCAGCCTTGTTCGCGCATGGCTTCGAGCACGTTCCAGGTCGCAATCGTATTTTGATCAAGATCCTTGCGGGGATGATCTGTGCCGAAACGCACGTCGGCGTTGGCGGCGAAGTGCATGACGAGTTCAGCGCCCTGCATCGCGTTCGTAATCGCCGGACGGTCCAGCAGGTCACCTTCATGCAAAGTGAATTGCGGATGACCAGCCGCGCCGGCGAGGAAGGGCCGCTGTCCGGTAGAAAAATTGTCGAAGCCGATTACGGTGTGACCCGCGGCAAGAAGCCGGTCGACCATATTGCTGGCGATGAATCCAGCCGCACCCGTCACGAAAACGCGCAAGAAAAGCCTCCAGTTATGCAGGAAAGAATTTAAGAAGAATCGCGGGTTTGCCGTAAAGCGATTCGCGTTCCCTTCAACTCGAAGCGGCTGTCACGCCAGACGTAGCGCAACTTCAGGTAGCTGGCGAACCACACCGCGAACCCCAGCAAATCGCGCAGCGGGTAAAGCCATGGCGCGCGGCGCACCACGGGATCCCGCACCACCCTCCAGCCCACGAGCCAGGCTTCGATTAATCGATTGAAAATTGCCGCGCAGAGAAGAACCGCGCCAAGTTTCCAGTGCCCCAGAAGTGCGCCTGCAAGGAAGCCAAGCAGCCCATAAGGCATGGCGAAAATCAGGCCGCTGCCGAAATGTCCTTTGGGGCGCGAGTAGCGCGTGGTCTGCGCCCAGCGAAGCTGGTTCTGCCACATGTGGCGGAACGATTTCTGGCTGACCACATGGTCGATTACATGCCGCGAAAGGACTATGCGGTAGCCGGCTTTCGCTATCAGATTGCCGATGGCAAAATCGTACGCGATATAATCCCGCAGCGCCGTGTAACCGCCGATGCTCGCGAGCGCGTCTTTGCGAACCACTGTTGTGGGTCCCAGACCGAACTTCATTCCCTCCAGCAGATTCGCCACCAGCACTCCCGCCGGCATCTCCACCGACATACCGATGGCCGTCAGGCCCGAGAAAAAATTCGTCACGTTTTTGCCGCGATAAAGGCACGTCAGCATTCCGACTTTCGGATCCAGCAACGGTGGAACAATTTCGCGCAAATAGTTCGGCTGCACCTCGACATCGCTATCGGTGGTCACAAGAATGTCGTGTGCCGCAGCCTCCGCCAGGCAATGAAATGAATAGACCACCGGATTCGGCCAGGGCGTACCGGTCACCAGAATGCGCACTGGAATGTTGGGATAGCGGGAACTGATTTCCCGGACAACATCGAGTGCCGCGTCATTGGGTTCATCGGCGGCGAAAAGAATCTCGTAATTGGGATAATCCTGGCAAAAAAAACTCTCGATGTTCTGCTTCAGTTGCGCCTCAAGCCCGTGCACCGGTTTAAGAATGGAAACCGGAGGCAGCTTCGAGACTTCGGATGCAGATCGCCGTTGTTGGCGCGCATCCGAGCGGAAGCGGATCACTCCCGCCAGCACCAGCCCTAGAAAAACCGTGGAGGACAAAGTGCCGATAACCGCGACCGCAAGCAAGAGATAAGCGAGATCAGACAGAAGTGACATTCAGTTTTTCGATAACTCTCCCGGGCACAGCACTACAGGAGCGGCGGTGCGCCAGACAGCATCAATCATACCGTTTTTGGCGCAGCAGGAATTCGAGGAACCGGCGTGGAGCAACCTCTGCACTGAAGGGCATATCGTATTGCGATCGGAGTTTCGGTTGCTTAAATCCAGTTGGGACGGCCTCGCGAGATTAGACCATGCACATCCACGCAAACCAGACGAATCCTAACGCTCAACTGGACGCGCTGCAGTCGGCTCAAAAAGCCTCGGCCCAAGCGGAAGCGGCCCGCACGCGAAAGAAGCTGATGGAATCAGCTTCGGCGTTGGCCGGAGAAGCCGCTACTGACGCCTATATCGTAGAGGTGGAATCAAACGCAGATTCTGGCAAGGATAGTCGCCGGCGACAGAAATGGGGCCGGCCAAAAGCGGGAGCGGCACCGGCAGAATCAGAAAACGAGGACCATTCGGTCGAAGACTGGGCTTAGGGGTGGGCCATGATTTCATACACCGGTCGATTCTATTTCGAAAGCGAACCCAGGGTTTGCCGGAACAGCGTATCAAAGGAGCTGGCGCCGCCATTCTTCGCCGCAGTGGCCAAAGCCTTCTCCGCAGCGGCGCGCTGATAACCCAGATTCACCAGCGCCGAAAGCACATCTTCTTCGATCGCATTCATCGGCGGCACAGCCGGCGCAGACGTTCCCACGGCTGCCGGCAATTTGTCGCGCAGCTCCAGCACCATGCGTTCCGCGGTCTTCTTCCCTATCCCCGGAATTCGCGTAAGCCGCGCCAAATCGTTCCCCCGGATTGCCTGCGCCATTTCATCGGCAGCCATACCGCTCAAAATCGTGATGGCCAGCTTGGGCCCAATGCCGCTCACCGTAATCAGCTTTTCGAACAGGCGCTTTTCAGCCGAACGTAAAAAGCCATATAGCGCAATCACATCCTCGCGCACGTGGGTGTGGATGTGCAGCGCAACCTCGCTCCCCAGGCCGGGAAGCTCCGAAAACGTGGGTACGCTGATATTGACTTCATAGCCTACGCCAGCGGTTTCCACTACCGCCTGATTCGGGTGCTTGGACAATAATTTTCCGCGGAGGTAGGCAATCATCTTGAAGCCATTCTAGCGGCCAAACGCGTGCACCGCGCAGAAAAGGAAAACGGCAGGGCCGACCCCCTGCCGTTCATGTTTGAAATTCTTCTCTCTTACTTCTTGTTGACTGACTTCTTCAACTCGGCCCCAGGGGTAAACTTCGCCACCTTGCGGGCAGCGATCTTGATGGTTGCGCCAGTCTGCGGATTGCGCCCGTTCCGCGCTTTTCTCTGCGATACCGAGAATGTGCCGAAACCTATCAAAGCTACCCGATCCCCTTTTTTCAACGCGCCCGTAATGCTGCTCACAGCGGTGTCAATAGCTGTTGTTGCCTGCGCCTTGCTGATTTCGCATGCGCCCGCGATCTTATCGACCAGATCGGCCTTGTTCATGATTGTTTCTCCTCGCAGGTCTCTTTCCTTTGCATATGCATACCCAGCACAATTCCGGGAGGATATAAGCTTGTGCCTGAGTTGGGAAACCTGACGCAAGGTATTTTCCTCTCTCCACGGCGAATGTCAACTGTGAAAATCCGCGCCGGAAGCCTGTTTTGCACCCCCCGGTCGCCGATCCGGGCCAAGAGTAAGGCTTTTCGCACCGGAGAAGCGCGTTTTCCTCATCCCTCCACAGGCCGGGCCTGCCCTTCACAACTTGTGCACAGCCCCAGGCTCGATGCCACTTGCGGAATCGTGAAGATGGGAGCAAAGTCGATCCAGAGCGTTTTTTGAGGTGGCTTAACAGTTGAACGGGATCAGAACAGCGGTTGAGGTTTGCCCTCTATGCGAGGGCACGGGCTGGAAAACAGTCGGGGCAAAGTCCAGCGAGGTCAAGAATCCTGGCGAACGCATAAATGGCGAGCGCGTAAGTAACGACCGCGTAAGTAACGACCGCGTGAGTAACGACCGGCGGGTTACACGCTGCGACTGCCAACTCCGCGCGCGGAGCCAGACCCTGCTGGCCGCGGCACGCATTCCCAAGCGCTACGAGCACTGCGAACTTGCCAGCTACACGACGGACTTCCCCGGAGCGCATCCGTCTCTGACGCTCGCGCACCTGTCGGCTGCCCGATTCGCGCACGAGTATGACCCGCGTGACGGCACAGGGCTATTAATCATCGGGAAAATTGGCACCGGCAAAACGCATCTCGCTGTAGGCATTACAAAAGAATTGATCCTGAATAAAGGCGTCTCGTGCCTGTTCTACGACTATCGCGAGCTGTTGAAGGAAATTCAGAACTCGTACAACAGCACCGTTCAAACTACCGAGCTCGACGTGCTGCGCCCGATCTTTGAAACCGAGGTTCTGGTTTTGGACGAATTAGGAGCCGTGAAGCCGACAGAATGGGTCTGGGACACGGTCAGCCTGATCCTGAATACCCGCTACAACGACAACCGGACCACGATCATCACCACGAATTTCGAGGATCAGCCAGCCGCGGGCGCGAATGGAGCGGGATCTACAGTGCGCGCCGCTACGCGAGCAGAAACCCTCGGCGACCGCATTGGCGAGCGCATGAGGTCCCGCCTGCACGAGATGTGCCGCGTCATCAAGATGGAAGGCGAAGACTTCCGGCAGAAGTTCAGGAGCGCCAGCTTCCGGTAGCGTGTTTTTTCACCACGGCGCCACGGAGTCACAGAGAAACAATTTACTGAGCCCGCCTGGCTAGCGAAGAATCGTCAATGTTTTTCTCCGTGCCTCTGTGCCTCCGTGGTGAATCGCAACTAAAATTGTTTCGTGCTGACCGAGCGCCTGGAATTCGCGCCTGAACGCGATGCGGAAATCTTTTCCGCAGTCCCAGCCGCCCCCGCCGTCTTCCTGCTGCGCAGTATTGATCCGCAAGCCGAGCCGTATGTCAGCAAGACCGCCAACCTGCGGCGCCGCCTGCAGCGCCTGCTCGGTCCGGTGGAGGAACGCACGAAAAAGCTGAGCCTGCGCGCCCGCGTCGGCTCCATCGAATATGCTCCCACCGGATCGGACTTCGAGTCCGGATTCCTTCTGTACAAGGTTTTACGTCAGACTTTTCCGAAGACCTATGCGAAGCGGTTACGCTTCCGTTTTGCGCCCTTCATAAAGCTGCACCTTGAAAACGAATATCCGCGAGCGTCGATCACCACCCGCCTGGGAAAACTGAACGGCCGCGCACTTTACTACGGACCGTTTCCCTCGCGCGTGGCCGCGGAAAAATTCATGAACGATTCGCTCGATTTTTTCAAGATGCGGCGCTGCGTGGACGACCTGAATCCGGATCCGAAGTTTCCCGGCTGCATCTACTCGGAGATGAAGATGTGCCTTGCGCCGTGCTTCAAGGGATGCACCGACGAACATTACACGGAAGAAGTCGCCCGAGTCGAATCGTACTTCGACTCGCGTGGCGAATCATTACTGCGCGAGTTTGGCGCGGCTCGCGATCGGGCTTCTACCGAGTCTCGCCTTCGAGGACGCGGCTGCAATCCATGTCCGTATCGAGAAGTTAAAACCGGTCGTCAGCCAGCTTCCCGAGATCGTCCGCCGCATCGATCGGCTTTCTGCGCTGATCATCCAGCCCAGCCATCTTCCCGAGTGCGTCACTTTCTTTCGCGTACATAGCGGAACAATTTCCAGCCCTGCAACTTTTAGCATCCAAAGTGGCGAGCACACCAAATCGCAATCCCTGGAATCGCGGGTTCAGGAGACCCTCGACGCAATGCCCTCAAGCGCGGCTTCGGCGCTAGAAACCATGGAGCAGCTTGCGCTCCTCAAGCGCTGGTACTACCGCAGCCGCCGCGCCGGTGAAATTTTTTTCTGCGACGATCAGGAAGTCCTTCCCATGCGCCGCATTGTGCGCGGCGTTGGGCGTGTGCTTCGCGGCGTGAAACCGGAAGACGATTTGCTCGATCAGCCGAAAGTTAGGGACGGGATTATCCAATTTCAGATGGAACAAATGGGACCAAAAAGAACCGATCAATAAAGGACAGACCAATGAAAACCAGCAAAACCAAGCCGGCGGCCAAAAATTCTGACGCGCAGCTTCGCGAACATCTCATATATCTGCTCAAGGGCGGCGGAGCGCATGCCAAATTCAACCAAGTGGTAAAAGACATGCCGGAAAAACTTCGCGGCGTAAAGCCCAATGGCCTGCCCCACTCTGCGTGGATGTTGCTGGAGCACCTCCGCATGGCGCAAGAGGACATTCTCGAATTCAGCATCAATCCAAAATACAAGCATCGCGAGTGGCCGAAGGATTACTGGCCGGAGAGTGCCGCGCCGCCAAGCGCGGGCGCGTGGGATAAAAGCATTCAGCAATTCCGCAAAGATCTCAAGGCCACGGAGGATCTCGTCGCGAACCCGAAAACAGATCTCTTCGCGCCCATTCCCTGGGGCGATGGTCAAACGATTCTGCGCGAAGCCCTACTGGTGGCCGACCACAACGCGTATCACATCGGGCAGATAGTCGACGTGCGGCGGTTGCTGGGCGCGTGGCAATCGTGAACAATGGAGAGGGAAAATGCCTGCGACCACCGTCTGAATAGCAGTTTTGACAGGATAAAGACCTTAGGCCGTTAGGGCTGGATACAAACTTTGCTTGGCAGCATGGCGCTTTCGGAATACGACTTTCACCCCCTCGCGCCAGCGCTCGTCAATGCCTACGAATTCCCATTCAATCTCGGGCGAGATGTAGCGCAGCAATATGTCAGTCGCGGGATGCACATGCAGCGCCGGGGCCACGAGAAGCAGCAAGGGCTTTTCAGCCGACAGTTCTCGTCCCTCGAAGTATCCAAACCGTGCAAATTCGCCGCGCTCATGGTGCCATTCCACACGCGTCCAGTAATCGATCCCCTGCAGAGGCAAGTGCACATCCTCGTCAGCCTTCAACTCCACCACCGCCAGGCGGCCACCGCGCGTGGCGGTCAGCACGTCGATCACGGCACGATCCGCCGCCGAGAACGCGGGGATTTGTGAATACGTGCAGGAACAGTCAAGCCGTTCATCGATGATGCTCACGTCGCGCACCACCAGTGACTCCAGCCACCGCTCGGGCCTCAGCCTCCACAAAGCGTGGTTACGAGGTCCATAAGGATGCCTGACATCGCGCAAACAATGGGCCAGATCCACAAATGCAGACTCGTTGCGCTCCTCCAAAACCCGCTCTTCCGAGCCCACACCAAAAACAATTTCCTCAGAACTCAGAAACGTTCCCGGAACCACACCGAGCCTTGCCTTGGCGAACCCCAACCCACGCCAGCGAAATGCCACCTCCGCCGGAGACACGACAGCGACCTCGCAATTCGGCAGGATGGACTGAATTTTCGCGATTGCATCCTTGAAGTGCGCCCGTGTCGCAGCATCATCGGGCGCATGTACAAGGCGTGTGAAAACGTTGCCGCGGTCGGCGCAATCGATCTCGGTCAGCGCGTCATCCCGTTCGTCGAATTCATAAAGTCGCCACTTGGCCGCGTCGCGATTCAAGCTGGCCATGCGCTCGCGCACCAGCGCCGAAGTACCCCCCGGAACGAAAAGCTTCAGCCCTTCCACCAACAAGTTTGCGGCCTGCGACTGGCGGCAGACGTCCAGCCACAAAATGCCGAAAGTAAGAGCCGCGTCAATCGATGACTGGGTCTCCTGCGCATTCACGCCGAGAAAAGCAAAAGCTGACCGGCCACGCCGAATCAAGCCGCGCGCATAAACCGGGCCAAAGGATTTTTCCAGATCCATGCCGGTGGTAAGCAGCGCGACTTTGAAATCAGGAAAGTGCCGGTCGATAGTTCTTCTTAGTTTTTCCTCATACGCGGCTCGCGCCAGTTTGCGGACAGTAGGCGAGCGGCGATCGCGTTCGCGGCAAATTTCCAGCTTCGAAGGGCGCGCTTGTCCCATTCGCTGCACAGCGAGCCGCAGCGTTCCGTTCTTCACTTCCGCCTCCAGCACGCGCCGCACGATATTCCGCTCCTCGGACCAGAAATGCACCAGGCAGCGGTGCGATTCGCCGGAAATCGAGTACTTAGAACGCGCCAAGTCGAACGCTACGGTCCCATTTTCCAGAACCACCGCTCCTGAAGCCTCACGCAGGTAATCCTCAACGGTTCGCGTGAGCGCTTGCGGCGTGACGCTTTGCATGGGCGCCTCCGCCCGGCATTTTCAAGGGATGGCGCTGCCGGCGTCTGTGACATGTGACCATGGACGTTTGTGATTGTCTGAACGTGGTATATTCGGGCCGAACGAGCAGAAGAGCCAGACAAGAAGTACCGGGCCGCGGTTAAAGGAAAAATTAGTGGCTAATCGTGCTTGGGCTATTAAGTTAGGTAGCGGAGGGCGCTGCGTCCCTTTCTGCGAGAGGCACGGCATCGCTGGAGTTGGGTGGCAGGCCATTGACAAACGCATTGCTGCCACAGGCGACAGGGATGCTCTCTTTGCTCATCTGCGTGACGCGTACGAGAAGGCCGGCGAGAAAGTAAGCCGGGTGCAACTCGGGCAATGGACTGGAGCCCTGACGAGGTTCTGCCACGATGTCGAGCTAGGAGACATATTTATCTACTATGATCCCCCACAAAAAAGAGTGCAGGTTTGCGAGGTCACGTCAAACGCGGACTACCGTGATTTCGAAATGAATGCTCACGACACATTCGGGGAACCCGTCGATATTTGGCATTACCGGAAAATCAGGTATCTTTGCACTCCAATCCCGATCGTTGACTTCTTCGCGCCTTTGAAAGGAAAACTTCTAGGCCCACGAGGAACCATCTGGCAGCTCCATGGAGCACACCATACCCTTACGGAACTATCTAATGGAACCCTAGCCCACGACCTCCTCGCCTCCGGGCCCGAATTGAGGGAGGCGTTCGAACGGTTACGCGACCTCATCGTCCGCCGCACCCAGAATCTAGACGATAAGGGATGGGAGTGGCTAGTGGCCGACTACTTCCGAGCTCAGCACGCCCACGTGGACGAGCGAGTCGGAGGAACCCGGGCCGTCATCGATATTGAAGCATCATTCGATCACGGCGAACTGGGCGAGACTATCTGGCATGTCCAGGTCAAGCGATATCAGGATGCTCCAACAGAAAGGGCCGATCTAGAAAATTTACTTAGCTTCGGAGGTGATGACGCGAAGCTTTGCTTCGTGTCAGTATTCGGGTTTACTGAGAAAGCGAGAACGTTCGCCGACGAAAACAACATCCGCCTGTTGGAGGCGAGTGATTTTGTGCGGTTCTTACTTGGGGACAAGGTCCGGCCAGAACTCATGATGAAGCTACGACTACCTCTAGCAGGCAAGGGCGCATTGAACCTTGTATAAGCGGGAACCTGCCGTTCTGTGACATGTGACCATCGTCATCGCTGCTCTTTCCGCGCATGCACGCAAGGCGAAGTTTGTGTGTGGGATAATGAAAGCGCGCGCCATTGAGTCCTGGGCATGAGTCCGCATGGACAGGCGCGACATCTAATTTTTGTGGGTAAAAGTCTTGTGAGCAAGAGCTTGGATAAACAGTCTCTCGCTGAAAAGTCGCGCTTTTTCTTCGATCATTACGGCGTCACGGAAAACGACCTTGAACATTATCTCGGGGCCGCACTTTCCGCAGGCGGCGACTACGCCGATCTTTATTTCGAATATCTCTCCTCGACTGCGCTGATGGTAGATGAGTCGATGGTGAAATCGGCCTCGCAGGGAATTTCGGCAGGCTGCGGTATACGCGTGGTTTCAGGCGAGCGCACGGGGTATGCCTACACGGATGATCTTTCGCCGACCCGCATTTTGCACGCGGCCCGGACAGCGGCATTGATCGCCAGTGCCCCCGCAAAGACTCCTGTGGCCGGATTTCAGAAAATGGCTGCGCGCAGTTTGTATCCCGTAACTTTGCCCTCGGTCGATGCCGAGATTACGGCGAAAGTGGAACTGGTGATGCGCGCCGACAACGCTGCACGCGCGTACGATCCGCGTATTCAGGAGGTCCGCGCCGGCTACTCGGACGAATTGCGGAACATCCTCGTCGTCGGCTCCGATGGAACATTCGCGGAAGATTCCCAGCCGTTGGCCCGCATGAATGTCTCCTGTATCGCTAAAACCGAAAACAATTCGGCCCGTGGCAGCTCCGGTGGTGGCGGACGCGTGGCACTCGACTTTTTCTTCGGAGAAAAAACTCCAGAGTATTTCGCGAAAGAAGCGGCCCGGCAGGCGATTCTGCAACTCGACGCGCGTGAAGCTCCCGCCGGAGAGATGGAAGTTGTTCTCGGCCCCGGATGGCCGGGCGTTCTGCTGCACGAAGCCGTTGGCCATGGACTCGAAGCCGACTTCAATCGCAAAAGACTTCCGCCTTCGCCGGGCTCATCGGCAAGCGCGTAGCCAGCGAAATTTGCACGGTGGTCGATAACGGCACCATGCCCTGGCGTCGCGGTTCGCTGAATGTGGATGACGAAGGCGAACCCACACAGGAAACTGTGCTGATCGAGAAGGGAATTCTTAAGGGCTATCTAAGCGACAAGCTTTCCGCGCGTCTGATGGGCATGGCCAATACCGGCAACGGACGCCGCGAGAGCTACGAGCACATCCCCATGCCGCGCATGACCAACACCTACATGCTGGCGGGCCAGGATGCTCCGGAAGATATTATTCGCTCGGTGAAGCGCGGCATTTACGCGGTGAACTTCGGCGGAGGCCAGGTCGATATCACCAACGGCAAATTCGTCTTCTCGGCCTCGGAAGCTTACCTGATCGAAGACGGCCAGATCACCGCACCGATCAAAGGCGCAACGCTGATCGGCAATGGCCCCGATGTGCTGACCCGCGTCTCGATGGTGGGCAACGATTTGAAGCTCGACGAAGGCGTCGGCACCTGCGGCAAAGATGGCCAAGCCGTGCCGGTGGGCGTGGGCATTCCGACGATCAAAATCGATCGCCTGACCGTCGGCGGCACGGCGAAGAAAGATCCTGGCGGCTTCATGCAGTAGTTACTTTTGCCACGGATTACACGCATTAAAGGGCCTGTCATCCTGAGCGAGGATTAATTTCTGCGCCCAAGCGCAGAAATCAACCGCAGTCGAAGGATCCCTTTAACTCAAACAGGAGCACCGACAAAGCAGGGAGCTTCCATCGCAAAGCCGAAGGTTGCCGATTGGAAGAAATAAAGAAATATATCTCTCATAAAACCCGCGCCGATAGTCCCTGCGCTGTAAGCGTCTCCACCGCCTTCTTATCAAACGAAACAAACGTCTCCCCGCCCAGCCACCTGCCCTCATAGGCAATCACGCCATCCGCAAAATCCCCGCCCGCGTCGAGCACTACCAATCCGGCTTCGGCCGCCTGGCGGTCTGCCTCCACATTCTCCGCTGCCAGCAGAAGGCGGATTGCCCTGGCTATGCTTGGCGCGCGAAAGCCGTAAACGCTGCGCAGCACCCAGGCAAACTCGCACAGGCAGGACACCGCAATTGCAACCATCTCCGCCCGGGCCATGATTCTCATCGCCGCCTCCGTCTGCTCCTTGTCATCGCGCACGGCTGCGCGGACCAGGACGTTTGTATCGACGGCGACCTTCATTTCTCGCCCTTCTTCAAGTCGCCCAACTTTACTAAGCCTGCCCAGCCGTCGGCCGCTGCCTGATTTATTTCTTCGATGCTTGCTACTTTCTTCGTTTTTCCAGCCAACACTCCAAAGAAATCTTCAATCTTGCCCGAGCGTCTGGCTGCTTTGATCATGCCTCGCCCATCCGGCAGAAGCTCCAACTCGATCTTCTCCCCCGGCCTGATCCCCAGATGTTGCATGACTCTTTTTCGAAAGGTTACCTGGCCTCGTGAGGTTACAGTTAATGTGCTCATAACAATCTCAAGCCTCATTATAAGGTAAAAATGCATTACTGTGTTAAAATCTTAGTATCTCGTTCTGACGTCTCTATGCGCCGCGCTCCTACCTGTCTAGGAAGACGAAGCATTTGTTGTGATAATGAATTGATATGCCTTCCACCGAATTAGGAACCAGCGGCCTGCAACTCGCCCCCGACCTCCGCTCCCTCGCGCAGGACATCGTCCCGCATGCCATGAAAGGCGGCGCAACCGCCGCCGAATGCGTCGTCCGCGAAGGCGACGAATTCTCCACACTCGTGCGCCTCGGCCAGGTCGAAACGCTGAAAGAATCCGGCTCGCGATCCATCGGCGTGCGCGTTTTTTTCGGCCAGCGCGCGGCCAGCACCTACTCCAGCGACTTCTCTCGCGACAGTCTCGATCGCATGTTCAAGTCTGCTCTTCGAGCTTGCAAAGATCACGTCCGAAGATCCCTTCGCCGGAATCCCCGAAGCTTCGCAACTCGGCCAGCTATCCGGCGATCTCCAGCTTTATCACGAAGACGTTTATTCGCTTCCCGGCCCGGAACGCATCGAGTACGCCCGCCGCGCGGAAAAGGCCGCGCTGGATTTCGATCCCCGAATCAAGAATTCCGAAGGCGGATCGTTCGATGCTGCTACGGGCAGCAAGGTCCTCGCCAATTCTCACGGCTTTGTCGGCCAGTACCGCCGCTCGTACTGCTCCGTCGCGACGGTTCCCATCGCGCAAACTCCCGAAGGCGCGATGCAGCGCGATTTCTGGTTTAGCGTGGCGCGCACGTTGAGCAAACTCGACTCGCCAGAAAAAGTAGGCAGAACCGCCGCCGAGCGCACCTTGCGCCGGCTGGGCGCGCGCAAGGCCAAGACCGCGCAAGTTCCGATCATTTTCGATCCTATGGTATCGACCTCGATCCTCGATCACATTTTCGAAGGCATAAACGGCGACTCGGTCTATCGCGGTGCGTCGTTTCTTGCGGGCAAACTCGGCCAGAAGATTGCCGGCGACAATGTAACGGTTATCGACGACGGCACCATTCCCGGCGGTTTCGGCACCAGTCCCTTCGATGGTGAAGGCGTCCCCACTCGCCGCACGGTCGTGATCGAAAAAGGAGTGTTGAAGTCTTATCTGCTGAATACCTATACGGCGAAAAAACTCAAACTCGCCACGCTGGCAATGCATCGCGAGGCCTGGCGGGTACGCCTAGCATCGGCAAAGGAAATTATTTTCTTCAGCCGGGCGCGAACTGCAAAAGGCTAATCGATTTCATCAAAGAAGGTCTTTACGTCACCGAATTTCTGGGCCACGGGGCGAATCTGGTCACCGGCGACTATTCCCGCGGGGCTTCGGGCATGTGGATCTCCGGCGGAGAATTCGCTTATCCCGTCGAAGAGATCACAGTCGCAGGAAACCTGAAAGAAATCTTCTTCAACATTTCCGAGATCGCGAACGATCTGGAATTCCGCGGATCAGTGGCTGCACCGACTCTCCGCATCGACGGGCTTACCGTCGGCGGCGAATAGCGTCCGCGTCATTTTCATAAATACAAATAAAGATCGTTAGTTAGTATCATTGGCAGATTCCACGTCATTGGGAGATCCATGAACCGACGATCTTTTCTGAAAGCATCAAGCGCGGCCGGGCTGGCCGCCGGATTGCCTTCCGCGGCTTTCGCTTCAGCCCCTCAACAATCCACGGGCGCAACAGCTTCGCAACCGCAAAGCACGCCGCATCCCCAAAATCCTGAAACACTCCTGTTGAAAGACTATCGCCCCAAGTCCATCTACAAAATTCCCGTGACTGAAATTGGGAAGGCGAAGTATCCCATCGTCGACATGCATTCCCATCCCTACGCCAAAACTCCCGCTCAAATTGCCGACTGGGTAAGAACCATGGACGAAGTGGGCGTCGAAAAAACCATCATTCTCGCTATGGCGACCGGCGCCGAGTTCGACAAAATCTACAAGGATTATTCCCAACACGGAGACCGCTTCGAGATCTGGTGCGGGCTCGATTTCACAGGCTACAAAGAGCCGGCATTCGCCTCCTCTGTGGTCAAAGAGTTGAAACGCTGCGTTCAGACGGGCGCCCGCGGCGTAGGAGAGATTCACGACAAAGGCGAGGGTCTTCATTCCGGCAAGTCCAAGGCCACGGGAATGCATCCCGACGATCCCCGCATGGATCCTGTGTTCGAAACCTGCGCCGAACTGCGGCTTCCCTTCAGCCTGCATGTTGCCGACCCGATTTGGATGTATCAGAAAATGGACCGCACCAATGACGGACTGATGAACGCTTATAACTGGCGGCTCGACAATAAGCCCAACATCGTGGGCCTCTCCGGCATGGTCGACATTCTGGAGCGCACCACGAAACGGCATCCGCAGACCACTTTCATCGCGTGCCACCTGGCCAACCTCGATTACGATCTCCCCCGCATGGGAGAACTGCTCGACCGTTGCCCCAACCTGCATGCCGACATTTCCGCGCGCTACGCCGAGACGGCGGCCACTCCCAGAGCGGCGTCGCAGTTCTATTCGAAATATGCCGACCGCCTTGTTTATGGTACAGACATGGGATTCGACAAACCCATGTATCTGGTTACGTTTCGCATTCTGGAAACGAACGATGAGCACTTTTATGAGATTGACCAGTTCGATTATCACTGGTACCTGAACGGTTTCGGCCTGCCGGATACAATCCTGCAGCAGGTGTATCACGACAACGCGGCAAAGCTGCTGGCGGCGCGAGGATGAGATGAAATTCGCTAAAGTCCTGTTCTGGATCGCCGGTATCTGGGGCGTGCTGATTCTCACGCCGCTCTATTTTATGTTCGATTTAATCGGCCGGCAGGATCCGCCACCGATCACGCATCCGGCTTTTTATTACGGCTTCGCTGGAGCTGGGCTGACCTTTCAATTGGTCTTCTTTGTCATCGGCTCTGACCCCGTTCGCTTTCGGCCGATGATGATCCCTGCGGTGTTGGAAAAGTTTAGCTACGGCACAGCTTTGACCGTGCTTTTCATGCAGCATCGGCTCCATCCGGCGGACTTGACCTTCGGCTGCGTCGACTTGCTATTTGGAGCCTTATTCCTGCTCGCTTTTTTCCTTCTATAGCAATCGGCTGCAAATTCTTTCAGACTGTCGCGGAGCTTAGCGATCGGATATACTCGCCTCCTTATGTACTCACAAAGGGGGCTTACAGTGCGGCTTTTGACCATTGCGGTGCTACTTGCTTCGGCGCTTTTTGGCATGCCAGTTTTCGCCGCCGCGCAGAATCCGTCGACCAAAGCGCTGACATTCACTGATATTTCGGGCATGTTCCCGTTAGTTCCGCTGGCGGTTTCCAAATCTACTGTCGTCGGATATATGTGTTGCCAATCCGATGCTGTGTACGACCAATTTCTTGTTGGATTTGCCCAGACCCGGTCATCACTCAATTATCCTAGCCTCGGCCTCTTTGGGCGGCCGCTCGCCGGATCAAGCTTCGCCAGCGGCGTCAATGCCTCTGGAACTGTTGTTGGCAGCATGTGCGGATTACAAGAAGCCTGCGGTGAGGCGACTGTCGGGGAGCATGCATTTGCCGCAGATTACACACCATCTTATGGATATACCTTGACTCCTATGGATTTTCCCGGGGCCGCGTCAACCATTGGCGGCGGCATTAATTCGCAAGGAGTAGTCGTCGGCAGCTACTGCGTAACGGACACCTCGTGCGGTACGTTTGAAAGCGACCATGGGTTTGAGTTTCAGGGAGGCGTATACACCACAGTCGATTTTCCGGGCGCGAAATTTACGTCGATCAATGCCATTAACGACAATGGGGACATGGTCGGCGTCTACGGCACCCAGAAGGCGCACGGTTTTCTTCTGCACAACGGCGTTTTCACGACACTCGATGTTCCGAATGCAGGAAGGTTTGAGAATTTCGAGAGCATCAACAGCGCCGGAGTAATCGTCGGCACCTACACGGATGCCCAGAACAAAAGCCACGGTTTTGAATACATAAATGGGGTCTACACAAACCTTGACTACCCAAACGCCACCGGCACAACCGCGGATGGCATCGATGATCAAGGCGAGATCATTGGGAGCTTCTCTATGGGTAACAACCGCCTCCACGGGTACGTGGCAAAATAATCGCTCACGGCTGAACCGGCTGGAGATGACTCCATCCTCCGGATACAATCTCTTCCATGGGTGGTTTCATAGGGCCAGCTCCGGTCAACGAAGATCGAGATTCCAGCGGACGCATTATCGCCATAGCCATTGTGGCTGTCATTCTTGTTGCCGTTCTCATCGCGCTGGCCCTGCGGCAGCCGCAGAAAAAAGTATCCGGCCCGCCTCCCTATGCAGCGAACCTCAAGCTTTCCGATTTCAAGATGAGCGCGGCGCAGAATTTTGTCGGCGCAACGGTCAGCTATGTCGACGGAACGATCACCAACAGCGGCGACAAGACCGTCACCCATGTCGTGGTCCAAGTAAATTTCAACGACGATATGGGACAGATTGCGCAACGCGAGGAAATTCCGATGCAGGTGCTGAAGACTGACGGGCCTTATCCCGAGGCAGTCGACTTCAGCGTGTCGCCGCTTGGTCCCGGCCAGAGTAAACCTTTTCGACTCACTTTCGAGAGCATCTCGACGCAGTGGAACCGGCAATATCCGGAGATTCAGCTCGTCGAAGTGACCACGAGGTGATGGTGTTTCCAAGACGCTGAAACGGGGAACAAGCAGTTACGCCCCCGGCGTCAGAGATCCCGCACTTTTTGTATCTGGTACGGGCTTGCCTTTGTAATCCTGCGTTTCAAAGTTCCTCGGTACGGGCCGCCTTTGCGAAAAAACGTATCTATGGATATGCTATGATGTCCATAGGGAATCCATATGCCTACACTCTACGTCGAAAACGTTCCTGACGATTTGTATCGCGGATTGCGCCTGCGTGCACGCGCCAATCGAAGCTCGATTGCAGCAGAGGTAATCGCGCTCCTCGAAAGTAATATTCCCACGACCAGAGAGATAAAGCGCCGCGAGGATTTTTATCGGCGAATGGCAAAAATCCGATCAAGCAGGGCGCTTCGTAATGGGCAGTTTCCAAGCGTCGAAGAGACGATCCGCGAGGACCGGTCACGTTGAATACATATGTACTGGACGCCAGTGTTGCGCTGAAGTGGGCGATCCCGCCAACCCATGAAACTCTGTCTTCAGAATCACTCGATCTCCTGCGCCAGTATGTGAAGGGCGAATCGGATTTTCTCGTTCCGGATATTTTTTGGGCTGAGGTCGGCAATGTTTTATGGAAGGGGTCGCGTCAAGGCCGGTGGTCCAAGGCTTCGGCCGAACGGATCGCGTTCGAGATGCAAGCACGAAACTTTCGCACGGTGCCATCCCACGCCTTGCTCAATGGCGCGCTTAAGATTGCTTTTGCATATGATCGGCCCGTGTACGATTGCCTCTATGTGGCGCTGGCAGTTGAATCCGGGGCGCAGATGATTACCGCCGATGAACGGCTTGCGAATTCAGTGGCTGCGCATCTCCCTGTGAAATGGCTGGGCGCCTTGTAGTCTTTGCCTCGATAGACGCCCGGTACAATGAACTTGTGACCGAAACCAAACCATTCCGCCTGACGGAGTCGGTAAAAGCTGCGGGTTGAGCTTCCAAACTAAGTCCGGCGGCGCTGGACAAGGTGCTTGGGAAATTAGCCCGGCAACATGACCCGAATGTTTTAGTCGGCTTCGATCATGCCGACGACGCCGGAGTGTATCAAATCGCGCCCGATCAGGCGCTCGTACAAACCGTCGACTTCTTCACGCCCATCGTCGACGACCCTTACACCTTCGGTCAGATCGCGGCAACGAACTCGCTGAGCGATATTTACGCCATGGGCGGAAAGCCGCTTACGTCGCTAGCTTTGGTTTGTTTTCCCGATAAAGCTGATTTGGACATCCTGGAGCGAATTCTTGCGGGTGGCCTTTCCAAAATGATCGAGGCTGGGTGCACGGTTATCGGCGGCCATAGCATTCGTGATGAAGAGACGAAGTTCGGATATTCCGTGACAGGGCTCATCGATCCGAAAAGGGTTCTCAAGAATGCGGGCGCAGAGCCCGGGGATATCCTGCTCTTCACAAAAGCTATTGGCACGGGAGTCATCTCCACTGCAATCAAAAAGGGCAAGGCGCTACAGAAGTGGATCGACGGCGCCGTTCAATCCATGACTACGCTGAACAAGGGGGCAGCCGAGGTCATCCAGCAAGGTAAGTTTCAAATTCACGCCATGACCGATGTGACCGGCTTCGGGTTGATTGGCCATGCGCGTGAGATGGCCCTTGCGTCCAAAGTATCTTTGCGTTTGCGTGCCGCGAGAATTCCTTTACTTCCGGGCGCGGAAGAATGTGTGCGCGCCGGATATATCCCCGGCGGCCTGAAGAACAATCGTGACTTTGCCGAGTGCATGGTCGAGTATGAATCTTCGATCAGCGAGGAAGTCAAGGCGTTGCTCTTCGATCCGCAGACTGCGGGCGGCCTTCTAATCTCGGTCGCGGCCGGCGACGGCGATTCACTTCTGGGGAAACTGCAAAGCGTCGGCGTTCCGGCGCAGCGGATCGGGGAAGTCACTGAATCCCAGAAGCCTCTCATCCGCATCTACTAGACAGCCGCTTCATTTTTTCTTCTGTGCATTTTCTGGAAAGGAAATCATCATGCAGTTTCGCGAGTTAGGACGCAGCGGCGTCAAAGTATCGGCGGAAGGCCTGGGTTGCATGGGCATGTCGGAGTTCTACAGTGGCCGTGACGACAACGAATCGATCGCCACCATTCATCGCGCTGTCGATCTGGGCATCAATTTTCTCGATACCGCCGATGTCTACGGCCCATACAAGAACGAAGAACTGGTTGGGCGGGCGATCAAAGGCAAGCGCGACCGGGTTTTTCTCGCTACAAAATTCGGCATCGTCCGTGATCCCGCCAATCCAACCGTGCGCGGAGTGAGCGGCAAACCCGATTATGTGAAACGGTCTTGCGAGGCAAGCCTGCGCAGGTTGGGCGTCGATACCATCGATCTTTACTATCAGCACCGCGTCGATCCGAAAACTCCGATCGAAGAAACTGTTGGCGCGATGGCGCAGCTCGTGAAAGAAGGAAAGATTAGATTTATCGGATTGTCGGAGGCCTCGCCACGCACTCTTCGGCGCGCCGCGAAAGTTCATCCGATTGCCGCGCTACAAACCGAATATTCCCTCTGGAGCCGCGAACCGGAGGAAGAAATCCTTGCCACCTGCCGCGAACTCGGCATTGGATTCGTGGCCTATAGTCCCCTCGGCCGCGGTTTTCTAACGGGCCAGTTCAAACGCTTTGAGGATCTGCCTGAAGACGATTACCGCAGAAATTCTCCGCGATTCCAGGGCGAGAACTTTCAGAAAAACCTCGACCTTGTGCACCGAATCGAGGAGCTGGCGAAGCAGAAACATTGCACTGCATCGCAGTTGGCATTGGCATGGGTGCTGGCGCAGGATAAAAACATTGTGCCGATTCCAGGAACCAAGCGGCGAAAGTATCTCGAAGAAAATGTCGCTGCACTCGATGTAAAGCTGACGCCCGAAGATTTAAGCCACATCGATGAAGTGTTCCCGACAGGGAAAGCAGCGGGACTGCGCTATCCCGAGCACATGATGGACCTGGTGAACGGATAACGATCAAAAAACTTGGGCGGCCAGTTGGCCGCCCATGAGACCTTCTGAATAAAGTCCTATGCTCTTGCTGGGCTTTCGCCGCCCTTGGCAATCCCCGGCCGTCCGGGCTCTGGCTTCAGCACCTGCTGCACGCCATCGTCTGGTTTCGAGGGCGACTTCATCGGCGGCAGTTCCTTACCATCCACCAGCATCATCACTTCCGAAGCATCCAGCACCTCGCGCTCCAGCAACGCCATAGCGATCTTTTGCAAGGTTTCGCGATTGTTCTCAAGGATGTTCTTTGCCGTCTCGTAACCGTTATTCACCAGCTTGCGGACCTCACCATCAATCTTGATCGCAGTGTCCTCGCTGTAGTCGCGATGCTGGCTGATCTCGCGGCCCAGGAAAATCTGCTCTTCTTTCTTGCCGAAGGTGAGTGGACCGAGATCGCTCATGCCCCACTCGCAAACCATCTTGCGCGCCATTTCGGTAGCCCGCTCGATATCGTTCCCGGCGCCAGTACTCATCTGGTTGAGGAAAATTTCTTCGGCCAGCCGGCCGCCCATCAGGATCGCAAGATCGGTCTTCAAATATTCCCGCGTGTAATTATGCCGGTCGTCGACGGGTAACTGCATGGTTACGCCAAGCGCCATGCCGCGAGGAATGATCGTGACTTTGTGCACAGGATCCGATCCCGGCAACTTTGCCGCAACCAGCGCATGTCCCGCTTCGTGATACGCCGTCACCTTCTTTTCGTTTTCGTTGAGGATCAGTGACTTGCGCTCGACGCCCATCAGGACCTTATCCTTGGCGACCTCGAAGTCAAACATCAGCACAGCTTTGCGATTCTGCCGAGCCGCCGCCAGCGCCGCTTCATTCACCATGTTGGCCAGGTCGGCGCCCGAGAATCCCGGTGTGCCACGCGCCAAAATCGAAAGATCGACATCCTCTGCCAAAGGAATCTTGCGGGTATGGACGCGCAGAATCTCTTCGCGCCCGCGCACATCCGGCCGGCTGACCACCACGCGCCGGTCAAAACGTCCGGGGCGAAGCAAGGCGGGATCGAGCACATCGGGCCGGTTCGTTGCCGCCATCAGGATGACGCCTTCATTCGATTCGAAGCCATCCATTTCGACCAGCAACTGATTCAAAGTCTGCTCGCGTTCGTCGTGACCGCCACCGAGACCAGCACCGCGGTGACGTCCCACAGCATCGATTTCGTCGATAAAGATGATGCAGGGGGCATTCTTTTTGCCCTGCTCAAACAGATCGCGCACCCGGCTCGCGCCGACGCCAACGAACATCTCAACAAAATCCGAGCCGGAGATTGAGAAGAACGGAACGTTCGCTTCGCCGGCAACCGCCCGCGCAAGCAACGTCTTGCCCGTTCCCGGAGGTCCAACCAGCAAAACGCCCTTGGGAATACGCCCGCCCAGCTTTTGAAACTTCTGCGCTTCGCGCAGGAATTCGATAATCTCGCGCAGCTCTTCTTTTGCCTCTTCCACGCCGGCCACATCTTTGAATGTAACCTTCTTCTGCTGCATGGAGAGCAGGCGCGCGCGGCTCTTGCCGAACGAAAGCGCCTTATTCCCGCCCGTCTGCATCTGGCGAATCATGAAGAACCACAGCGCTCCCAGCAGGATCAGCGGCGCCCATGTCCCCAGCAACGTCAGCGGCCAGCTGCTGCTGTTCACATCCTTCACCGTCACCTGAACGCCCTTTTCCGTGAGCGCCTTGTACATGTCGGGGTAGGAGACCGGGGCAACGGTGTGGAACGCAGCGCCGTCTTTGTCTTTGCCCCGAATTTGCTGGCCGTCCAGCGTCACTTCGTGCACGGTCCCCTGGTTCACATCATTCATGAACTGGGAAAAGATGATTTCCTTGTCTTTTTGGCCGCTGCGGCCGGCTTGTATCACCTGCCATAGAAGGAGCGCCGAAAGACCGATTACCAACCAGAAAGCGACCGTTTTAACCGTTGAATTCACCAAAAACTCCTAGAAACGGGGGTTCAAACCGAACCACTCGAAGTCCCAAGACTCCGCCAATCAATTAGATGCCGTTCGGCAAAATTGGATAGGGAAAATTCCCTAGGCTCCTTATTCTATCGTGTATTCCGGAAAAAGGGGCGGCGTCTTTTCCATGACTTAGGTCATTTGAGGGGCTGGCGCTGCGGCCAGGTAGGGCAGGTTGCGATTAGTCTGTTCCACCGCGCCCAAACCATACCCAACTAGAAAAACATCATCTACGAGAAAGCCGAAATAGTCCGGTTGCAAAGCGACCCGGCGGGCAGATTGACGATCCAGCAGCGTAACCAGCTTGACCGACGCAGCTCCACGCGACCGTAAATCGCTCATCAGAAACTCGCTGGTAACGCCGGAATGCACCAGGCCCTCAACCAGCAAAATGTGCTGGCCGCGAATGTCGGGTTCATGGCTGAAGAAAATCTCCATGACCTCCGCATGATTGCCGGATTGCTTGCTGTATTTGGGCTTGATGAACTGGCACACCACAGGCATCTCCAGCGCCCGGACGAGATCCGCCATGAAAATGAAGGCATTCTCCAGAACGGCCAGCGCTTGAACCGTCTCCCCGCGATAGTCGTCCGAGATATGGCGTGCCAGTTCTTTCACCCGCCTCTGAATCTGCTCGGCGGAAATCACTTGCCGCAGCGATTCGGCTTTCAATGTAGTCATCAATCCACGCCCTCCATCGAATCAATCACCCGAATGCAGACTCTGCCCTGGATCTGAAACCCGTCGCTTCTAGCTACCCTGTTCGCCAGCCTGGTCCACAAACTCTCGAATCAATACCGCCTGCTCATGCTCGTTTGCGCGCATCTTCTCAGGAACCGGAAACCCGCGCATCCACACAATCTCATCTCCGCTCATCACCACCGGCCAAAGCCTGCGATCCGGTTGAACCACATGCCGCGCCTGCAACAGTTCCTTCACCTTCTTCGGAGCCTTCGTATGCGCCGGCCAAAACCTGTCGCCCGGCCGCCAGTTCCTCACCGTCAGCGGGTTCTTCAACAAATCTGCCCGAAGAAGTTGTTGCGGATTATACTCCGCCACCTCGGACCGTGAAGTGATGCGCACCGCTTCAATCGCGGCTTCGAGTTCCGGGATCACAACTCGTCCGGGGATACTTAGCGCGTATTCGTAATCTGGAATTCGTTCCTGCCGCCTTAGATCGGGGGTGACGAATACCATGGCTTCCGGTTCGCGTACTAACTTCCAACCCAAGGGCAGCGCCAGTTCCTTGCCCGACGGCCCATCTTCCGTCGCAAATCGCAAGATTTCTTCAATGTGCTTGAACTCCAGCCGAATGCCGGCCTGCTCACCGATCGCCTTCAGCACCCGGCGTTGCACTGCGCGAGGTTCGGTCACAAGCCACGGCCGGCTCAGCGATGCATTCGCAATGGCGGGGCCCGGTTCCTCCAGTCGCTCCATCAGGCCAGGATCAACCGTCTCCGAAGCCCCGATCTGAATGAGACTTTGCGAGCGATCGAAGCCCGGCAGTCCACGCGTCCACTCCGGTGGCGACCACTGCACCACGGTTCCCAGCCAACCCGAGACTTCGTTCTCCCAGTAATCTTCTTCATCGCGCGCAATTTCTGCCAGTTCAGAGAGATTCTCGGCGATCGAGGGATTGAATTCCTTCTCGAGCATCGGCAGGATCAGTTTGCGAACGCGATTGCGGGTAAAGGCTGAGTCAGAATTCGTAGCGTCTTCGCGCCAGGACTGCCCAATTTCTCGTAAATATAGTTCGAGTTCTCGCCGCCGAATTCCGAGCAGAGGGCGAACAATCTCGCCTGGTTCTCCCCCATCTTCCTCATCCTCCACTGCAATTCGCGGATAGATCCCGCCCAATCCCCGCATGCCCGTCCCGCGAATCAGGCGCATGATGACGGTTTCAGCCTGATCGTCGAGGGTATGACCGGTGGCAATTTTGTTCAGCAATTCACAAGGGGGAGCGACTTGATTTGAAAGAGCGTGGCTCACGGCACTGCGATTAAGACCGTCGTCGATTGCGGCTTTAGCCGCCGAGATGAATTCGCCGCCTACCAAGAGCTGACGAAAGAACTCATACCGCATCTCCCGAGCCGCCGCTTCGATCCCGGAATGCTCCTCAGCGGCCAACCGCGCCACGTCCCCGCTAGAGCAATAAAACTGCAACCCATACTCACGCGCCAGCGCCGCAACAAACTCCTGGTCCGCATCCGACTCCGCCCCGCGGAGCTTGTGATTGAAGTGAACAACAGAAAGGACAATGCCAAGGTCCTGCCGCAGCACGATAAACAACCGCAAAAGCGCAACCGAATCGATGCCGCCGGAGACAGCGACGGCGACGCGGTCGCCGGCCTGCAACAATTCATACCGGCGGATGTGAAGAAGCAAGCGATGCGCGAGGGGGTCCACCGCAACATGGTAGCGCAAGGTTGGGCGGGAAAAGCGGAGGTACGATCCAGCAGTGAGCTCGAAGAACGGCGTCATCCCGAACGCCCGCGTTTTCACCAGCGGGGGGGAGCCTGCCCTGAGCAAGTGAGTGAAGCGAGCGCGTCGAATGGGGATCTCCTGCGCCGCGAATGCCTGCTGGGGGAGATCCTTCGCTTCGGCTGAAGAACGCCTCCGCTCGGGAAGACGCCATAATTCAATTGATGTGGAACATTATGTGGAATATACTCCACATATGGTCGTCCAGATAGTTATCGACAAGAAGCTTCTACAAGCCGCGGACCAGGCCGCGCGGCGTGCGCGAAGCAATCGCTCTGCTGTAGTGCGGGATGCGTTGCGGCAGCATCTTCGCAGGCTGGAAATCCGCGAGGATGAAGAACGCGATCGCCAGGGCTATTCGAGGAAACCGCAATCCCGCGAGGAAACGGTAGCGTGGGAAGCGGAGGCGGCATGGCCGCCAGCGTAGCGCGGGGAGATGTCCGCCTTTATCAGTTTGCTCCGCCGGACAAGAAAAGACCTGTAGTCGTACTTACCCGTGACAGCGCCATCGGATATTTATCCACCGTCACAGTCGCGCCAATTACATCCACAATTCGGGGCGTGCCGTCCGAAGTAATTCTGGATGAGGAAGACGGAATGAAAGCACCTTGCGCAGTGAATCTGCACAATGCGGTCACTGTCTCTCAGGAGCTGTTGGGGAAACGGATTACCCAGCTTAGGTCTATGCGGATGAACGAGGTTTGTGCGGCGTTGAGGTTCTCGCTCGGATGTGATCTCGGCTAGAACACATTCGCTGCAGCCATCCATTCCTCGGTTACCGTCGGAAGGTGCCTTTATGGTCCCTTTCGGTATCTAATGAGCGGAATGAAGAGCCTGATGGTATTTGTCTTGTTGATGGGCTTCGAGCTGCATCGCTACCGCTCAAGACGATTTCGCGACCGCTTCTCAGGATGGACTCCTCGGTTATATCGACCGCTCCGGAAATTGGGTAATCGAACCCATGTTTGTAGAAGCTAGCGATTGGGAGGACGGCGCCGCCCGAGTACGGCTGCCGAATGGCGATTTGGCCTTTATTGATGGTAAGGGCAAGTATCTGATGCAACCACGGCGATTCCAGCGTCTCGGCGATCTGCACGAAGGGTTAGCTGTTTTTGAGCCAGTGATCAACCCTCACGCTTATGACACCGACGAATATGTCAAAAACGTTGGGTTCATTGATGTTACCGGACGTGTTGTAATCTCGCCGCATCTCGTCGCGGCAGACGACTTTTCGGAAGGGGTTGCTGCGGCGAGCGTTGATTTCGGCAAGTGTGGGTATATAGACAAGCAGGGAAATTTTGCGATTGAACCAAAATTCGAGTCTTTGAACTATGAGGACTGCGGCCTGTTCTCGGAAGGTGTGGCGCACGCGAAGAGAGGAGAGAAATTCGGCTACATCGACCACACGGGCTCCTTCCTCCTACTGCCGATTTACGACTACGCCTACGACTTTTCTGACGGCTACGCTGTCGTCGAGATCGGGTCCAGGTACAGATTCATCGATAAACATGGCGCGGCACTGGGGACTCTTTCGTACAGTTTCGCGAGAGCTTTCACTGAGGGGCTTGCCGCCGTTGCCCCGAACGACAAGTGGGGATTTATTGACAAATCGGGTTCAATGGTTATTTCACCCAAGTACGAGGAGGTCGGTGACTTTTCCGAAGGCCTAGCGTGGGTTCAAATCGATGGAAAGCGCGGCTATATTGATATGCGCGGCGATCTGATTGTGCCGCCGAAATACGATAGGGTCTCTGACTTCTGGAACGGAATGGCGGAGGTTGTACAGAACCGGACGCGAGATGGCAGCCGCCCGGAAGTTCACACGATCATCAATGCCGCCGGAACACCCATTCGGTTACAGAGGAAATAGCCTCAGCTGCTGCCAGTCGAGCGACTGAGGTCTACAACCCCACACTCTTCTCCGCAATCAACTTCCCAATCTTCTCCACAAACTCCGCCGCGCCCATGTCCTCGGTCTTCTCTTTCCCGCGCGTGCGCACGTTCACCTTGCCCGCCTCGGCCTCTTTATCGCCGACCACAAGCAGGAACGGCACCTTCTGCAGAACGTGTTCGCGAATCTTGGCGTTCATCTTTTCGTTGCGCGCATCCACTCCCACGCGCACGCCAACAGCCTTGAGCTGATCCGCAACTTTATTCGCGTACGCGGCGTGGCGCTCGCTGATCGGAATCATCATCGCCTGCACCGGAGCGAGCCACACCGGGAACGCGCCTGCATAGTGCTCGATCAGCACGCCGAAGAAGCGCTCGATCGACCCGAACAGCGCGCGATGCACCATGACCGGCTGTTTGCGCGAACCGTCTTCGGCAACGTACTCCAGGCCGAAGCGCTGCGGCAGGTTGAAGTCGACCTGCACGGTCGAGAGCTGCCACAATCGCCCAATCGCGTCGACCAGCTTGATGTCGATCTTCGGCCCGTAAAACGCCGCTTCGCCGGGGATGGTCTTGTAATCGATCTTCCGGTCATCGAGCACCTTCTTGAGCGACGCGATGGCGTTGACCCATTGCTCCTCGCTCCCCACAAAATTCTTGCGGTCGTTCGGATCCCAGATGGAAAGCTCGGTCTGGAATTGATCGAAGCCAAAATCCTTCAGCACATCGAGCGCGAATTCAAGGCAGCCGGTAATCTCGCCCTCCACCTGCTCGGGCGTGCAGAAGATGTGCGAGTCATCTTGAGTAAAACCCCTAACCCGCAACAGCCCGTGCATCACGCCCGAGCGCTCGTATCGGTAAACCGTGCCCAACTCGCCCAGCCGCACCGGCAAATCGCGATACGACTTCAGCGAATCCTTATAGATCAGAATGTGGCCGGGGCAATTCATCGGCTTTAGCCGATACTCGGCGTCGTCCAGTTCCATGGCGTCGAACATGTTCTGCGAGTAATAGCCCTCGTGCCCAGACGTGTAAAACAACTGCCGCCGCGCCACATGCGGCGTGTACACGAGCGAGTAGCCGCGCTTGATGTACTCCTCGCGCATCCAGTCTTCCATCTGTTTGCGGATGATGCCGCCCTTGGGGTGCCAGAAAATCAGCCCCGGCCCGGCGAGTTCTTGAATGGAAAACAGATCGAGCTGCTGCCCCAGCACGCGATGGTCGCGTTTCTTCGCCTCTTCCTGCTGCTTGAGGTATTCGTCGAGGTCTTTTTTCGAAAAGAAGGCAGTCCCGTAAATCCGCTGCAGTTGCGGATTCTTCTCGTCCCCCAGCCAGTAAGCGCCAGCAATATTGAATAGCTTGAACGCCTTGATTCTGCCCGTGGAAGGAATGTGCGGGCCGCGGCAGAAATCGACGAACTTGCCGGTGCGGTAAATGGAAATTTTTTCATCGGGCTTGGTGAACTGCTCGATGAAATGGCACTTCATGAAGTCGCCTTCTTTTTTGAACTCGGCTAATCCCTGGTCGCGTGGCAAAAACTCGCGTGCATAAGGAATGTTCTGCTGCACCAGCTCCTGCATTTTCTTCTCGATTTTTTCCAGATCTTCGGGAGTAAACGGAGTCGGCCGGTAGAAGTCGTAGAAAAACCCGCTCTCAGTCGCCGGGCCGTGGCCCAGCTTGGTCTCGGGAAAAAGCTCGAGCACCGCCGCGGCCAACAAGTGCGCGGAAGAGTGCCGGTAAACCTCCAGCGCCTCCGGATCTTTTTCGGTGATCAGACGCAGGTCGGTATCTTTTTCCAGCGGTCGAGTCAGGTCGATCAGCGTGGGGCGGGCGCCCTCGCCCGCCGAATCGCCGTTAGACGACACTTGGGCCACAAGCGCCGCATCCGCCAACCGCGGACTGATCGACTTCGCGATATCGAGCGCCGTGGTGCCCTTAGGGACATCCTTCACGCTTCCGTCAGGAAGCTTCACATGAATGCTATCTGCCATATGTTGGGCCTTGCAGGTGTAGTGAATACTTCAGTTTATGGGAGTGGTTCAGGAGGGTCAAACCGGTGGGGACGATCTCAAGTGCACGAATGACTAGCGGGTGCCCCACTTCTCGCCGCCTTTGCGAGAAGTGGGACTATGCGCTTGCGAACCCTACGCCTGCACATCCTTCACATGCGTCGCGATGTACCAGATATTCCCAAACGCATCCGTCACCGCGCCATTGCGATCGCCATAGGGCTGGTCCTGCAATTCATGCAACGACTTCGCTCCCGCAGCCAGAGCACGACGATAAAGCGCATCGCAATCCGGCACGTAAAGGTAAAACATCGCGGGCATCGTCTGGTACCGGTCGTGTGCTTCGCCCATCTCCACAACCGAATCGCCCACACGAACCTCGGCGTGATGAACCACTCCATCGGGTGATGCGTACTTGGAGATTTCCTGCGCCCCAAAGGCGCGCTTCATGAAGGCAATCAGAGGCTCGGCTCGGCGCGGGTGCAAATACACGTTTACGTTGTTCAGTCCCTTGGGAACATAGCTCTCGCCCTTGCTCGTGGCGATATACCAGAAGTTCCCCGCGGCATCTTTCACCGTGGCGGAACGCTCGCCGTAATCCTGGTCGCGTGGCTCATCAAGCGAGGTCGCTCCCGCCGCCAGCGCACTCTTGTAGGCGGCATCGGCATCCTTCACATAAACATGCAGCGCGTTGGGATGCAGAGTGGCTGGGAACTTTTTCCCCGGCAGCCCGCCGCCGATCATCATCGGGGAGTCGCCAATGCGCACCTCGCCGTGCACGCCCGTCGGTGTGGCGATACGCAACTCCTCTTTTGCATCGAAAGCTTTCAACACGAAGTCGATCAGTCCGTTGCCATCTTCGGCTACCAGGTATGGGGTCACCATGCGGAATCCGCGCGGAACCGGATTCACTCCGGTCGCGGGTTTCATGCGACCGCCCTCAGGACCAGCGGTGAGGTTCTTCATCCGCCGGTGCATTTCTTCCATAGAGACTTCTTCCGTGGGCATGTTGAACTGCCACGTGTAGCCGAAGGGATCCGTCAATGTAGCATCGCGGCGGCCGTAGAACTGGTCGGCCGGGGGACGCACAACTTTCATCCCGGCCTTCGCCGCGTGCTCGACAAACGAATCCACGTCAGGAACCTGAACCGAGAGCCAAATCGGCGACTGGCCAATGGTTTCAGCGCTGAAGCGGCCGCCCTCGGGCCATTCTTCGCCCAGCATAATGGTGGACTCGCCAACCGTGATCTCGGCATGAGGAATGCCGCTAGGAGTCGCGAACCGGAATGTTTCTTTCGCGCCCAGCGCGTCCTTGTAGAACTCAATTGCTTTAGCCGGATCTTTGAAAGTTAATCGCGGTACAGCGATCTGCCGGATGGCAGCAGCAGCGGGCACGGTTGGTGCGGACACGGATTTGGGCACAGCGGATGTAGGCGCAGTAAGCGTAGCCATTTTCTTTTCCCCTTCTAGTTGTGATTTCAATCGTGCCTTAAAACTTGCGCTCGGCAGATTGCGCAATTCTGCCGCAATGCGCACCAGTGGCTCGATCTCCGCTTCCAGCTTGAGGGCTCGCCCGTCCGTCCGCGCCAGCATAGCGTCGACGGCCTTGTTCAACTGCTCGATCTTTTTGCTTTCGTTGTTTCCCGTATTCAGAGAGCGCTTAGGCATCGGCACCCTCCATTCTGGCGCGCAGAGCGGTCAGCGCCCGGAACTGCAACTGCTTTACCGCGCCTTCCGTCTTGCGAACCTCTCGCGCCACTTCTTTTATGCTTTTTTCCTCCACAAACCTGAGTACGACTACTCGTTTCTGCTCGGCGGGCAACGTGTCGACTAAACGAAATATCGTCGCCCGGCGCTCCACTTCCTCGAACTCCGCGCTGTTGGCCGGAACGGATTCGATTTGCTCCGGCTCGTCCGCAGTCTGTTCGCGGCGATTTCGCTGCCAGCGGTCGGAAATCAAATTCGAGGCAATCCGGTAAAGCCATGCGGCGAACGGAACCCCGCGCCATTCGAAGCGCTTCATGTTCGCCAGCGCCTGATGAAAAACCTCGGCGGTCAAATCCTCGGTTTCCGCGCGGTCTCCGACCCTCCGCACAATGTACGCATAGACCCGCTCGAAATTGCTTTCATAAAGCTCCGCAAAGCACGCAGGGTCCTTCTGCGCAGCTTCAATGAGAAGCCGTTCGTCCGCTTCTTTCTTAAGAGCCTTCAACGATTTCTCCGCGCGGAGTAGTGTTACACAGTGATAACGGAAGATCAGAGGAAAAAGTTACGGCGAATTTCGGGGAAGTGGGAGGAAGGGATTGGCCGCCCAAGGCTAGCCCAGTCCCCGGTGCCTGTAGAATTCCGCCCGGTGCGTCAGCAGATAGCCCTCATTGGCCAGTCAAAACGTGTAATCGCTTGACTACAACAGTTAGCGGGTTTTAACGCTAGCCTGATTGATCGCAGAATAGGGACCAACCTTGTGAATTGTTCGCACTATACGATTGATGTCGGCCTGTGAAACATTTGCCGAAGCGCCTTGGTACTTGAGAAAGAACTAAAACTCCAATCCTCGGTCCGCAGCAAATAGATCCATCAGTATTCTGTTTGGTCTTGCTCGAGGGTCTTCGTACTGGTAGCCATCGAACTCGTCGGTATGGACCGCAAAGATTCCGGATTCGGCCGGCGGCGTCGCCATCGCCTTGAGAACCAACATCGCCATGAGTCGTCCTTGTCGGTCGCGATCGTGAGCAGTGATCGCGTCTGGCGTGGTCTCCAACATCAGGCGTGTCAGTCCGTAATCGGATGCCGCGCTGTCGCCGAATGCTTGCCTGAAACTCTCGGACCTCATCTTAACGGAGGATAGGACGCCTTCCACAAATTCACGAGGAGGTTCACACTTTATGAGGACGACCAACCCCGAGTCAAAATAGAAGATCCTTGAGTTTCCTCCTGCCTTCGTCTTCGGATCGTTCAGATCACTCCAGGGAATCTCGAACGCACTGCCGCAAAAAACAATCTTTCGACCCATCGATTCTGTGACCGATGAATCCCGAATCGGGGCAGGGGTCTGTTTCAATACTGGAACGTGCCGAGCCCAGTAACGGGCCTCTAAGGGCAGTGCAAAGAACCAGGCAAGCACTCCTATGACGAGGACTACAGCCAGCAGGAACGACGCAATACGCATGAGAAGCCGAGGCCAAGACCTGACCGGCATGCTGACATGCTAGGTCTCCAATCGCTGTTCACAAAGTTACTTTGGAACGGGGACGATGGATGGTTTTTGTAACGTCGCGATTTCACTCATTGGCGGGCCATTCTTCTCGGTGTTTGAAAGGTGAAAGCAAATCGCGCAAAAGGAAGCCTATCTCGACTTCCGGCCCCCCTTGGAGAGTTTGTCTCCCATAAATATGGTAATATGGGTCAGTGAAGACGACCCTCGAGATTCCAGATTTTCTCTTCCGCCGGGCCAAGTCGGTGGCTGCCGAGCGCGGCATTCCTCTGCGCCAGTTCGTCACAGAGGCCGTCCAGGACAAGCTGAAAGTCACGTCTCTGGAGAAGCCCTGGATGAAACATCTCGGCAAACTCAAGCACCTCCGCACAGAGCGGAAGCAGATCGAGAGGCGGGTGGAAGAGGCTTTCGAGCGGATCGATCGCGAACTATGGCGCTGATCCAAGACTGGCAAGCCTCAGCACTGCAACGATTCCTCCGGCGTGAGTCAAATCGGACAACGCCATGATTCTCGATACCAACGCCTTGTCCGCCGCGGCTGATGACGACCCCGCCATAAGCTCCATCCTTGCACGCGCCGATCAGATGGCGATTCCGGTAATCGTCCTGGGCGAATATCGTTACGGAATCGCCCAATTGCGCCATCGGGCCAGCTACGAGGAATGGCTTAGCGACCTGCTCCGCGACTGCGTCGTTCTGGATATCAACGAGCCGACAACGAGCTACTACGCCGAAATCGCTCTCGAACTAAAACACAAGGGCAAGCCAATTCCCTCCAATGATCTCTGGATCGCAGCCCTCTGTCGGCAGCACTCTCTGCCGCTGCTGAGCCGCGATCGCCATTTCGACTCGGTTTCCGGAATGAAACGAATAGCGTGGTAGGTTCGCATTCTGTTTCTGGGGACCTCTCACGCCTTACGCCCTGTAGTAGAGTTCTTCAACCGCCTTCTGCACCCTCGCCGACAGCGCCTCCAAATCCCGCATGGTCAGCCCCGAGGTCGAAATCGGCTCGCCTACACGCATCTCCAGCGGCCGGCTCTTGATGTGGTAAGTATCCATCGGCAGCAACTCGTACATTCCCACCAGAGCGATCGGAACAATATCCACCTGCGCCTTGAGCGCGAGAAAAAACGCGCCCGGCATGAACGGCTTGATCGCGCCATCCGGCGTGCGCCCGCCCTCGGGGTAAATCACCAGCGGCATTCCCGCCTTCAAACTCTTTACCGCGGAGCGGATCGCGGCAATGGAATTCGTAGGCTTCTGCTGATCGATGCACACCTGTCCCGACCGCTTCAACTGCCAGCCCACCACCGGGTAGGCCAGGAGGTCCTTTTTGAAAACGATGCGGAACTGAAAGGGTAAATGCACGTAGACCATCGGAATGTCCAAGGCCGAGGCGTGGTTCACGGCGTAGACATGCGGTTTTGACGTGTCGATCTTGTCGAAGCCCGTGACCTTCACCGGCGAAAGGATCGTCTTCATGATGAGCCACGACCACGTCCGCGAAAACCAATGCAGACGGCGGCCGCTCTTATCGAAAAGCCCGCCTGGAAGCGCGGCCACGCCGAGAGCCAGCGTGTAGAACCAGATCAGCGGATCGAAAATCAGATACGAGCGCAACCGGCTCAGCCAGCCGTAATGCGCCCCGGGAATGGCATGCGGACTGGACCGCAGGGCTGGCGGGCGAAGAACCTCTTCGTCCCGCTCGATGTCTACCGGTGAGTTCGCGTCCTGCACTCTTTCCATTCTAGGGGAAAATCGTTGGCGAGCGCTGCATCAGATTTTGACGCCCAGGGCCCGCATCGCTTCGCCCACCAGATAGATCGACCCGGTGATCACGATGACACCATCGTTGCCGGCAAGCGATCTCGCGCGCTCGACCGCATTGTTCACCCCTCCGATGGCTTCCACCATCGCCCCGGTTCGCGCGGCAGCCAACTGAATTTCCTCCGGCGAGGCCGCGCGCGGATTTTCAGGCGCGGTCGCAATCACTCGCTCCGCGACCGGAAAAAGTATTTCCGCCATCTCCGATATTGCTTTGTCCCGCAGCGCCCCAAAAACAAAAATCAGCCGGCGATCCTCATAACGCTCGGAGAGCGCCGATCGCAGGGCCCAGGCTCCTGCAGGATTATGGGAGACATCAATGACGATCTCCGGAGATTCCTGCCGCCGAGGTATTGTTTGAAAACGGCCCGGCCAGCGGGTTTCGCGAATACCTCGCTCAATTGAATCTGCGGTAATGCCGTGGACCTGCTGCTCGCTCAGCTCAACCGCAGCCGCAATGGCGAGGGCCACGTTGCGCAACTGGTGCCGCCCAACCAGCGGAGTCTCCACCAGGATCTGCCGTCCCATGACTTGTAATGGATAACGATAGATCGACTGCCGGCTCTCCTCGGCGTTTCCGCCATTTTCTGCGGCGAACTCCTCGGCGCCCGCCACCAGGTACCGCGCGCTGCCGGGCGAAACCGGAGGCACATACGGAACCGCATTCACCGCCCGCGCTCCCACCTCCAGAATCGTATTCCCAAGCACATCGTTGGCCTCAGGCTGCTGCGGCAAAGTCACCACCGCCCCGCCCGGGCGAATAATTCCCGCTTTTTCGCGCGCGATCTCTCCAATCGTATTTCCCAGAAACTTCTGATGATCCAGCGAAATATCCGTAATCACGCTCACGCGCGGCTCGACCACGTTCGTGGCATCGAGCCGGCCGCCCATGCCAACTTCCAGCACCGCTAAATCGACTTTCTCGCGCGCAAAATGCACGAATGCGATTGCCGTCATCATCTCGAAAAAACTCGGATGCCAGGGCAGCGCGCCCCTCAGCACAAGACTCTCTGCAACCCGATCCACTTCACCATGGAGAGATGCAAAATCCGAGTCGCTGATTTCCTTTCCGCCGATTCGAATTCGCTCGTTGATGCGAATCAAGTGCGGCGAAGTGTACAGGCCCGTCTTCAACCCGGAAGCCTGCAGAATGGAAGCCAGAGTGGCCGCGGTCGAGCCTTTTCCATTCGTGCCGGCGATCAGAACGCTGGGAAAGCGCTTTTCGGGATGATCGAGCGCTTCTAACAGCACGCGCATGTGCGCGAGGTCGAACTTGTTCGTGGGAGTTTGCGCCAGCTCGTGGCCCAGCGCAAACATGCGTGCAACCGCGGTTTCGTAGGACATGGGTAGGGCAGATGCTTTACGGCTTCAGGGCTCGCGGTCGTCGGCCCTGAACTTGTGACTCGCTCCACTCATAAAATCGAGCGATCGCGCAATGTAGGGCTTGAGTTCTTTGCGCGGCACCACCGCGTCCAGCATGCCGTGCTCCAGCAGGAATTCGCTGCGCTGAAAACCGGCCGGCAGTTTCTGGCGAATCGTCTGCTCGATGACGCGCGGCCCGGCGAATCCGATCAGTGCGCCCGGTTCGGCGATGTTCAAGTCGCCGAGCATTGCAAAAGATGCGGTCACGCCGCCGGTCGTCGGATCGGTCAGCAACGAAATATAACGGAACTCTAGCCTTATCCAGCCGGGCTAGCGCGGCCGAAATCTTCGCCAGCTGCATCAGGCTGACCACGCCTTCCATCATGCGCGCCCCGCCAGAAGCGGAAACGATGATCAGCGGTATCTTCGCGTCAAGCGAGCGCTCGATCGCGCGGGTAATCATCTCACCCACCACCGCGCCCATGCTGCCGCCGATGAACGCGTATTCCATGGAGCTGACTATTACCCGCCGCCCCAGCAGTTTTCCCTGTGCATTGATTACCGCATCTTTCAGCCCGGTATCGCGCTGCGCCTGTCGCAACCGCGATGAATACGGCTTCAGGTCAACAAACTTGAGAGGATCGGTAGACGACAAGTTCGCGTCGAAGGTCTCATATTCATTCTCATCCAGCAACAACGCCAGCCGCATCCGGGCATCGATGCGGAAGTGCTTCTGGCACTTCGGGCAAACATTCAAATTCTCTTCCAGATCTTTCTTCCAGATGATCTGCCGGCACCCTTCACACTTCACCCACAACCCCTCGGTGCGAACAGTCTTCGCTCCCGAAGTATCCAACTCACCGGATTCGCGTTTGAACCAAGCCATAAAAGGTTTAGTAATTTTGTAATTTTGTAATTGAAAACCATGACTCCCAATTAGAGCGGTTCCAAATTACTCAATTACCAGATTACGAAATTACAGACTCAGTATTCGATGCCTCTTTGCGCCATCACGCCTTTTTCGTAGGCGTGCTTTACCTGCCGCATCTCGGTCACCGTGTCGGCAACCTCGACAATGGAAGGGTGCGCATTTCTCCCCGTCAATATTACATGCACCATCTCGGGTTTTTTCTTTAGACCCTCCAGCACCTTCGCGGGATCGAGCATCCCGTAGCTGATGGCATAGTTGATCTCATCCAGCACGATCAGGTCCCACTCGCCCGATTGAATCGCCTGCTCGGCCTCAGCCCAGGCTTCTTCCACCATCTTTACATCTTCCGGGTCGGTTTTTTCGGCGCCCACTTTTACAAATCCCCGGCCCATCTGCTTCATCACGAACTTGTCGCCGAAAGCCTTCACCGCATCCAGTTCTCCGTAGTGCCACGAGCCCTTCAGGAATTGCAGCATCAGGACTTTCATCCCTTGCCCCACCGCGCGCAAGGCGGTTCCCATCGCCGCGGTGGTTTTTCCTTTCCCCGGACCGGTGTTAACCATGATGAGACCGCGGCGCACGTCTGTCATGAGTAGAATTTTGATTCTACTAAATCAACTCGCTTGAACGCCCTAAGCGACCGTCGCTATTTGAGACACGGCACGTTTTCAAGAACATTGAATTTTTTCCGGAACTGGCGCATCCAAACCGACGTATTTTCTCTACAGGTCGATCTCTGTCCCGGGCAGAAAGCGGAGGTCTCGTTTTGAATAACAAGTGTAGCCTGTTATTGTTCTGCGTTCTTGTCGCCATCCCTGCATTTTCCGCACAGCATGTCGCCCTTCATCCCAGGCCGACAGCGGAAGCTGTCGAGCAGGAAACGATCCGGCAAATCGTTGATATGGAACGGCAGTCGAAAGAGGCTAGCCTGCGCCGCGATTCAGATTTCTCGGTACGCACCCTCTCCGAAGACTATGTTGCCATCACTCCGCTGGGCCAGGTCGCAACCAAAAAGGAAGTTATCACCGCCCGGCGCAGCGGCCAGCTACGCTACGAAGCGATGAACATCACAGATATGGTGGTGCGTGTTTATGGCGATACGGCAGTGGTCACTGCCCGCGCCGACGTGAAAGGGCACCAACTCGGGGAAGACTTCAGCGGTCCTTACCGTTATACCCGGGTCTGGGTTCGCAAGAATGGGCAGTGGCAGATCGTCAGCTACCAGGCTACGGTCACGCAATAAACCAGCAATAAACCGATGGCCAGCGAGCGCTGAGTTCAAGAATCCCGTTTCAGCCGGAGAAGATTTCCTGAAGCTCCGAAAACGTCAGCTCAGATGACTGCTGCTCTTGGAATAAATTGCCGTCGGGGGAATCAGCGGATCGTCCTCCGCAGCGAGCAGAGGCAGCGCGGTTCGCAGAGCTTCCACCTCGCGCTTCACCTTGATTAACTGTTGCTCTTTTGCTCGCAAAACTTCCGTCACATCCCGCATTGCTCCCCCTCTATGCGACCGTCGCTAAGTCGGTTCGCTTCGTCCACTGTAGTAGGTAAACGGACCAGAGACAAATCACAAAAGTGCATGAGGAGGTGGGCTAGGCCGCATACCTTCCCAAAGCGCTTTCAATGCCCGGAATGGTAAGGGTGTCCCTTAAGAATGGTAAATGCGCGATAGATCTGTTCCAGCAGAACAACCCGCGCCAGTTCATGTGCCAGCGTCATTTTTCCCAGCGAAATACAATGTTGCGCCGCCTTTCGCGTCGTCTCGCTGAATCCGTCCGCCGGCCCAATCGTAAATATAAGCGGTAGCGGATTGCGATCCTGATACTCGCCTAAAAAGCGCGCAAACTCTTCCGACGAAAACTGCTTTCCCCGCGAATCCAGCAGAACCAGCGTCGACCCGCTTCGTTTCCCGCTTTTGCCGCCCTCGCGCCACTCCAGCAGCGCGGCTTCGTCGCGAAGCGTAACTCCCTCGATTTCCGCATAGCGGGATATTCGCTTAATGTATTCCTCGGTTAAGGACCGGACGGCTGCTTCCTTCGTTTTGCCGATCCATGCAACCTTGATCTTCACGGCCTTATCACTTGCTTCCTGACGCGAGGACCACCGTCGCCCCAAACTCGATGTTATCTTCGTTCACATACTGCCCGATCGCGGCATGCACTTCTTCATGAATGCGCGGCCACAAATCGGCCGGTACCCGGTCGAGCATGGGACGGAACGGCACCGCGACCGACCGCATTTGCTCCCATACTTCTTCCGCTGTTCCCGGCCAGGTCCATGCCACGGTTCTCGCTTCTTCTTCGCATTCGCGAAAACCGCCGCGCTTGAGCACTTCTGATAAGCTGCCAGCCTTCGCGAAGCGAAAAGGATCAGAACCCGGCGCGAGCAGTGTCCCTCCCACATGCCGGTGAACCACGCCCATCGTGCTCTGCCAATAGGGTTGTTCGAATTGCCCCCAGGCCAGGAAACAAGCCCGCGCTCCCGGTTTCAGCACGCGCAGCACCTCTCGCATCGCAAGCACCGGATCGCGAAAGAACATTACTCCAAAGCGAGAAGTAGCCAGATCAAACTTCTCATCCCCGAACGGCAACGCGTGGGCATCCGCCTGCCGGGTAACAAAGTTCTCGAGGCCGCGATCCCGGGCTCGCTTCTCGGCAATCTCCAGCAAGTCCGTACTCAGGTCGAGCGCTGTGACCTGACCCTCTGCTCCTACGCGAACCGCCAGACTGATCGCCGGTTCGCCGGTGCCGCTGGCCAAATCCAACACCTGCATTCCGGGCCGCGGCCGAGCGTATTCCACCAGAGCCTCCGTCACCGCCTTGCCCATGGCCGCCGACTTCGCCTTCCACTTCTCCGAGGCGATCAGCCGATAAGAAGTTCCCCACTCCGGTTCTGTTTTTGAAGGATTGGACATCATCAAATGAAATTTCGAGCCCGGACGAGCCGACTCGGGTTACGCGCGCTTGCGCCGTGTAGTAGCGGTAACAGTTCGCTTCCGAGAAGAGCTTGGCCGGCTCTTTGACGCAGCACGCTTTGGTTCGGCCTTCAAATCCGAAGGCTCCAGCCTCCGTGCCGTCTTCCAAAGCCGTTCCAAATCGTAATATTTGCGCGCCTTCTCGGAAAAAACGTGGACGACAAAATCCACATAATCCACCAGAATCCACTCCGCCTGTCTATACCCCTCAACCTGCTTTGGATACAAGCCCGCCGCTTTCAGGCGTAACTCGACTTCATCGGCAATGGCCTGCACCTGCCGCGGATTGGTGCCGCTGCACAGCACAAAGTAGTCGGTGAAAGCTCCCGACCCCTTGTCCATTTCCAGTATGGAGAGTTCTTCAGCTTTCTTATCGAGGCAGGCCTGAATTGCGGCTGCTACCTGGCGCTTCAATTCGGTTTTTTTCATGCAGAAATTCGTTCGTGGTCCTTATCATTGTAAACGCACCAGGGCGGCCTGCTCTGGCTATCCCTGTGGAAAGCCGGATCTATACAGCCCCATTTTCTTGATGTAGTCGGCCACGCCGGGTTCCACAAAACGGCCGAGAGCTTTACCCGCGGCGGCAGCCTGCCGGATCGAGGTCGAAGAAATCGGCTGATAAATTCCATCCAGCAAATGAATCGTCGCCCCGCTCAAGACCAAATCTCCGGTCGCAGCCTGCTTCTGAAACGGCTTCGTCGCCTCCGCCCGCGGACGAAGACTAGCAGGCAATGCATTCGCTACATCGGCCAGCGAATACCCCGGCCGACTCGCCACCACAAACTCACACTCCTTAAATAAAGCCTCGGGCTGATGCCAACTCGCGATCTCGGCAAATGCATCGATGCCGATGAGCAAAAAGAGCCGATCCGCCTTCTTGAAAGATCCTTTCAGCCGCTTCACCGCGTCGATCGTGTAGTTCGGCCTCGCTTCCCGCGTTCCCGCCTTCTTGGCCTGCGGAGCAGTATCCAAGGCCTGTGGCGCTTCCAGCAGCGACGGCAAGAAATCCTTCTCCTCGCCGGTAGCCAGGGCAATCATCGCGTAGCGATGCGCAAAATCCGACAAAGGCTGCTTTTGTTTGTGCGGAGGAATGTTCGCGGGCACAAACAGAACTCGCCCCAGCTTGTAACGTTCGCGCGCCGCGCGCGCCAGCGCTAGATGCCCGCGATGGATGGGGTCAAACGTGCCGCCAAACAGGCCAATATTCATGCGCCGCTAGTGTCGTCGTTCACGGCCTTCGTTTGCAAGCGCCTCGGCACGACTGCATGGCCAAACGCGAGGCGCAGGATATAGACCCCATTGTCCCTTCGACCATTGTCCGCATGGCCACACCGGAATCTGAAAAGAAAACAATCTCTCTGCGAATCTGGAATGAACTCCTGTAATCTCGCGCATCTAAAGATCAGACATTAGTATCCTCTCATGCGGTTGACCCTCCCCCTACTCCGCATCAAACCCAC
Source organism: uncultured Acidobacteriaceae bacterium (assembly GCA_963734675.1). Taxonomy (GTDB): domain Bacteria; phylum Acidobacteriota; class Terriglobia; order Terriglobales; family Acidobacteriaceae; genus Sulfotelmatobacter. The sequence goes on along the minus strand of CAVTHZ010000007.1, from coordinate 65,673 downwards.
TCGTGCCCCTATTTTGCGCTATGGCGTTGCTGTTCTCAGCACAACCCTGGCGCTGATTCCCGCGGTTCTGCTTCCAAACATCACCGAAAGCCGCCTGGCAGTCTTTGCTGTCGCCGTCATGGTGAGCGCATGGTATGGCGGCTGGAAGCCAGGGTTGGTGGCGACCTCGTTCGCGCTCACCGTGAGCGCCTACTTTTCTTTCTACGGGGAACACACTCCGGCACAATTCCGGACCACCATGCTGCGGCTGAGTCTCTTTGTGGTCCTGGCCGCCCTCATCGTGTGGTTCAATGCCGCGCTGCGAGCCGCCCAGGAAAATCTGCGCCGTTCCGAGGTCAACTTCCGCTCCCTCGTGACCAACGCTCCTTACGGCATTTGCCGCTGCAACGCGGCAGGCAGGATCCTGGATGTGAATCCGGCATTCGAGGCGATGCTGGCTTCTTCGCAAAAGGATTTGTTGGGCAAGCATCTCGGAGAGCTCTACGCCGACTCAAGCCATTGGTTCGAGCTCGCCGATTACCTTCGCTCAACCGCATCATTCACTGGCCTGATTGTCGAATGGAAGCGCCGGGAAGGAACCAACACTGTCGTTCGAATTTCTGGGCGAACCGTTCCCAACGGAAAAAACGGCCCCACCTTCGAGTTGTTTGCCGAAGATGTCACCGAGCGCCGCGCCCTCGAGCAGCAACTCCGGCAATCGCAAAAAATGGAGGCCGTCGGCAGGCTCGCGGGCGGAATCGCTCACGACTTCAACAATCTGCTCATGGTGATCTCCGGCTATTCCGAATTTCTCCTCGACCGCCTCGGCCCCGACCAGGCTTTGCGTGGCCCGGCGCAGGAAATTGCCGGCGCTGCACAGCGCGCTTCATCTCTAACGCGCCAACTCCTCGCCTTCAGCAGAAAGCAGATGATGGCGCCGAAGATTCTCGATCTCAACTCCGTCGTCACCGAGAATCTGAAGATGCTGACGCGAGTGATCGGCGAAGATATCGACCTTGTCATGGTTCCTGCCGCCGATCTCGGATCTGTGCGTGCCGATGCCAGCCAGATCGATCAGGTCATTCTGAACCTCGCGGTCAACGCGCGCGACGCCATGCCCTCCGGTGGCCGGCTCACCATCGAAACCTCAAACGTAACCCTCGACGATGAGTATGCCCGCCTGCATGCCCCGCTCAGCGCTGGTGAATACGTCATGCTTGCCATCAGCGATACCGGCTTCGGCATGGATTCCGAAACGCAATCGCATATTTTCGAGCCGTTTTTCACCACCAAAGGCCCCAAGGGAACAGGTTTGGGCCTTTCAACCGTCTACGGAATCGTGAAGCAGAGCGGCGGCTTCATCTGGGTTTACAGCGAAGTCGGCAAAGGCACCACATTCAAAATATATTTTCCCCGCGCCGCCGAGAGAACGGAAACTCCCGCTGTGGTCGTTCCAGCAGAAGAGACCACCGCTGCTGAGCCCGGCACTGAAACCATCCTGCTCGCCGAGGATGAAGCCAACCTCCGCTACCTAGCGCGCCAGTTTCTCGAAAAGCAGGGCTACAAGGTAATCGAGGCTGCGGATGGCGCTGCCGCTATGCAGATCGCAGTGGCCCACGAAGGCGTGATTCACTTATTGCTCACCGATGTGATCATGCCGGGCATGAACGGTCGCGAACTGGCGCAGAGAATTTCGGAAATTCGCCCGCAAACCAAAATTCTCTATATGTCCGGCTACACCGAAAATGTAATCGGCCATAACGGCACACTGGATGCCGGAGTGCAGTTGCTGCAAAAGCCATTCACCCTACGCGATCTCAAAAGCAAGGTGCGGGAAGTCCTGGATTCGGCACGGCTGGCCGCTGGAGCCGACGCATCGCTGCAAACCGCCGCTTCGGCAGCACGGGGAAAGGAGCCCTCCACTCGAGCGCCACGGTTTCAACTTCAATTACCGCTGAAATACCGCCGCCTGGATGAGGAGAAGTGGCACGACGGAGAAACCCGCAACATTAGCCGCTCAGGGCTTCTCTTTGAGGCAGAGGATCTGCTGCAACCGAGAGTGCAGCTGGAAATAAATCTCGTGCTTCCCGCCGAGATTGCGGGGCTTTCCCCTACCGAAGTGATCTGCCGGGGAGAAATCGTGCGCACCGCCGCCGAGCAGGTGCCGCCCGCCCTGGCCGCCAAAATTCTTCAATATCACTTCCAGCATGGCTCACGCCTGCCGCAGGCCTGACTTCCACTCATGTACCTGAGAGTTCAGAGTGCGCCGCAGCCTCAGCTTCCTGCCGCGCCTGTTGGCGAAGGTCGTTCACTTCTTCGGCCATGGCATACTTCAACTCTTCCACGCCTTTGCCGGTGACTGCGGAAATCTCGTAGAGCTTCAGTTTGTGCTTTTTGCAATAACGCTTCAGCGCGGCCAGCTTATCCTTATTCGCAACGTCGATCTTCGAGGCCACCATAATCATTGGCTTCTCTTCCAGGTGTGCTCCGAAGCTTGCCAGCTCGCCGAGAATCACTTCCACATCTTTCACTACTTCCGGACGGCCACTCGAGTCGGAAACATCCACTAGATGAACCAGCAATCGTGTGCGCTCGATATGCCGCAAAAACTGCGTGCCTAATCCGGAACCGGTGTGCGCGCCCTCAATCAAACCCGGAATATCCGCTACAACGAAGCTGATTTCATCTTTGGCATCGCCGACGACAACCACGCCAAGATTGGGCTCGAGAGTAGTAAAAGGATAATCTGCAATCTTCGGCCGTGCCGCCGAAATCCGAGAGATCAAAGTCGACTTACCCACATTCGGAAAGCCAACCAGTCCCACATCCGCGAGTAACTTCAATTCCAGCCGGTAATTATGTTCCTCGCCGGGACGCCCCGGTTCATGCTCTCGCGGCGCTTGATGCACCGAGGTCGCAAAGCGCGCATTGCCGCGCCCCCCGCGCCCTCCTCGGGCAATCACCACGCGTTGATCGGGCCCGGAAAAATCAAAAACTTTTTCGCCGCTTTCCTCGTCATACACAATCGTCCCGACAGGAACTTTCAAAAGCACATCTGCGCCTTCCCTCCCGGTTTTGTTCGAACCCTCGCCGTGCCGCCCGCGCTCCGCTTTGTATTCGGGATCAAAACGAAAGTGAACCAGCGTGTTATGCCGCTCGCTCGATTCCATGATTACGTCGCCGCCCTTGCCGCCATCGCCGCCGGAAGGCCCGCCACGCGGAACAAACTTCTCCCGGCGAAAGGCCATGCAGCCATTCCCGCCGTCGCCGGCCTTCACTCGAATTTTGGCTTCATCGATGAACATTGCAGTCTTAGCAGGAAATGAAAAAGCCCCGACCCGAAGGCGAGGCGTGTGGCGCGGACCTGCCTTGAGCGAAGTCCGTCGATATCAGAAAAATATTGGAAAATTACTCCGCCGCCACTTCCACCGGCTCGACCATGACGAACTTGCCCATCGAACCTTTATTCATGAACTTGATTCGACCGGTGATCTTGGCGAACAAAGTGTCGTCTTTCCCACGGCCCACGTTTAGTCCCGGCTTCACCCGCGTGCCGCGCTGGCGAATGATGATCGTCCCGCCGGGCACAATTTGTCCGCCGAATGCCTTAAAGCCAAGCCGTTGCGCGTTCGAGTCGCGCCCGTTTCGCGAAGTTCCCTGTCCTTTTTTATGCGCCATAAATTGCTCTCACTCTCTATTGCTTTTTCTTTGCAGACTTCTTCGCCGTTTTCTTCGGAGCAGCCTTCTTCTTGGCTTTTCCCTTTACCGCCGGAGCAGCTTCGGCTTCAGGTTCCTCCACCGGCGCAGCTTTCTTCACCTTGGGCTGCTTCTTCTCCAACTCCGGAGCCTTGAAGCTTTGCCCATCGAAAGCAATCTCGCTGATGCGCACCGCGGTGAAGTCCTGCCGGTGCCCGCGCAACTTCTTGTACTGCTTTTTCCGCTTATAGTGAAAAACCAGAATCTTCGCGCCGCGGCCTTCGCCCACCACCTGGCCAACCACGCGAGCATCGGATTGCGGCTTGGCGATCTGTCCGGCCTCGCCCGAAACCGCCAGGACATCAGGAAATTCCACCTTGCCGTCAGTTCCTGTGGCCAGTTTCTCCACTCGAATCACATCTCCGGGCGCCACCCGGTACTGCTTTCCACCGGCGCGGATAACCGCGTACATGCATCTGCCTCCATCAAAATGTCTTGCAGTCAGCTCCTTGGGCGCGACTCACGCGCACGCGGGCGCAAGTTGGGAACCCGTTGAGCTTCTTATGCTTTCTTCAATGCTTGCTGTGTTTTCCGCCACGGCGCTTCGGCAGCCAGATGAGGCGTCCCAGGAACGGGCCGGCGAGTACAGGCAAACTCAACCATTTTAACGTGCGATGCGGAAATCGGTCAATGCAAGTTTGCCATTTATGCCCGGTGTGCGAGAATTCAGCCTGTATTCCCACACAGTCTTAGAAAATGACTGGAGAAACCTATGCGAAAACTTTGCATTCTCTCCGTTTGCCTTCTGACCTTCGCGGCATCGGCCCTCGCCAAGCCGTCTCCCAGGAAGACCGCGCCGCCCGACAGGGTTTATCTGCAGGCCGTCTGGGATGGCTGGGCCACGCTCGATCCTTCGAACGTCGCGAAATTCTATGCCACGGGACCGCACGCCTTCTTCGACATTGCGCCCCTGAAGTACAACAGTTGGGACGAATATGAAAACGGCGTAAAAGCGGTGCTTGCCGGCTATAAGAGCGCAAAGTTCACGTTGAACGATGATCTGGCAATCCATCCCCATGGCGATTTGGCCTGGGCTACAGCCACAGTGAAAGAAGAAATGACGACCAAAGCCGGCAAAGTCGACATGGGAAACTTCCGCTGGACTGCGGTGCTTGAAAATCAGGATGGCAAGTGGCTGATCGTGCACGAGCACGTTTCCGCTCCACTCCAGTAGAAGATTTGAACCGAACACGCGATCGGCATGAATTACCTCTGTAACCTTTCGTAACCAGAGCGACGTTGCAGAAACAAGTCGTCTGCGCGAGGGTTATTAAAAGAGGTGGAGGGATTTCATGCACAATCGAATCGTTTTCTTAACATCCTTCTTTTTCCTGGCCAGCGTCGCCTGGGGCCAGCAATCCGCCGGCAATACACAGTCTGGCGACCAAAACATGCCCGGCATGAACATGCCCGCCTCCGACATGTCGAACATGAATATGGGCGACAAAGACGCCGACAAAGATAACGCTAACGACGCCACCGCCCACGCCATGCACTCCATGGAGGGCCACATGGATATGGGCCCGCACATGAAGATGACCGCTCTCCGCCCTGCCAAGCCAGGTGATGCCGAGCGCGCCGAAAAAGTCGTGGAAGCTGCCCGCAAAGCCACCGAAAAATACATGGACTATCACGTCGCGCTCGCCGATGGCTTCAGAATTTTTCTGCCCAACATCAAGCAGAGGATGTATCACTTCACCAATTATCGATACGGGCGGGAAGCCGCTACCGCCTTCAACCCCGAGCATCCCACCTCGCTTCTTTATGAAAAGCATGGCGACGATTACAAGCTCATCGGCGTCATGTACACCGCGCCGAAGCGCTTTACCGAAGACGAACTCGACGAGCGCATTCCGCTGAGCATCGCGCAATGGCACGAGCATGTGAATTTCTGCACCGCGCCGTGGGGCAAAAAGTGGCAGTCCTTGGGACCCCATCCGCTCTTCGGTTTTAACGGATCCATCGCCACCCAGGATGCGTGCGACGCGGCCGGAGGAACATTTCATCCCGTCGTCCTCAACTGGATGGTTCACCTCTACCCTTTCGAAAAAGATCAGGCAGATATCTGGTCGGTGAACCGCCAGCACGGAGATGCGGATTAGAAAACGCAGCACAACTGCATTTCCATTCCCGTAGTCGAATTGCATTTCTAGCATCATCCACTTCTCATCATCCACCCTCGCGCGCAATCCGTGCATCCGCCGGACATGTCAGCCGATCCAATACAAGAACCAAGAACAAAGACAAGACACATCGTTATTGTGCAAGACAAATAACGATGGCGCCTGCTAACGCTGATCTAAGCCTCGCGTCAAATCAGCATTAAGTCAGTTGCGAAACAATTGAACTTTTTAAAGTGGGGCTACGTACCGAATGGAAGAAGGCAATCAGTCGTAGTTGCTAAGGCGGGTTGCAATCGAAAATTTTTGCGGGGTTAGGGGATTCTCTTACTCTCGGTTTGGCGGCCCAGGTAAGAAAACCCCCATTGTGCGGCGGCAGGCTTTATGGCTTGCCGGCTCAACCCCAACGGCTGCATTGTAAGGCGATTCGCGGCAAAACACCAAGGTTTTCTCGCGTACGTCGTGAGCCGGGCCGCCCTAACCGCTTCCCGACGCAATTTCGGGAAAGAAAAGGAGCAGTCATGAAGTTCGCGACAGTATCGAAGAGCACAGTTCTGGTGTTAGCGTTGGTGTTCGCGGCAACTGCGTTCGCCGCAACGAAAGGCAGTCTGGAACTGACCAGCCCAGTCACCGTGAACGGCACTACCCTCAAGGCAGGCGATTACAAAGTGCAGTGGGAAGGGACAGGACCGAGCGTGGAGCTGAACATCATGCAAGGCAAGAAAGTTGTGGCAACGGTGCCCGCGCACACGGTCGAACTCCAGTCCGCGCCCGAGAATGACGCGGCAGTAACCCGCCAGAATAGCAGCGGCCCGAATACACTGGCCGGCATCCGTTTCCATGGCCAGAAGACAGCGTTTGAGATTGGCGAATCGAGCGACGGTATGCAAGCCGGCGGCTCTAGCAAGTAGTTCCAACCCAATTAAAACGGGAGCACAAACCGTGCTCCCGTTTCTATTTTCTTAGCTCGCCACAAGTCCCGTTCCTGAATTGGAGCAATGAAGAAGCGAAATGCGCACAACGTGACATCCGTCACATAGAACCCATCCTGAAGGCGAGTAAAGATTCGTATCAGGGCACGCCTTCAGGCTTGCGGCTGGGCTTCGCGAGCCGCTCCCGTTTCTGAATTGGAGCAATGCATACATTAAATGCGCACAACGTGACATCCGTCACATAGAACCCATCCTTAAGGCGGGTAAAGGTTCGTATCAGGGCACGCCTTCAGGCGTGCGGCTGGGCTTCGCGAGCCACTCCCGTTCCTCAATTGGAGCAATGAAGAAGCGAAATGCGCACACTGTGACACCCGTCACATAGAACCCATCCTTAAGGCGAGTAAAGGTTCGTATCAGGGCACGCCTTCAGGCGTGCCGCACAACGTTCACAAAGGAACCGCGGCTTTGCCGCTGCTCATGGCCATCCCTATCCGAAACTCTAACTCAACAAGAATCGCCGCCGCAGCGCGCATATTTTTCGTCACCTCGTCCACCGCGGAGAAACGGAATCTCCTGCAATCGGATCGCGCAGCGAGACTATTCGTTGATGTTTTGTATCATTACCGCGCTCAAGGAAAATTTCGCCTGCACGAGTTCGTGGTCATGCCCGATCATTTCCACGCATTGCTCACGGTTGGAACCGAACTAACCATCGAGAGAGACACACAATTCATCAAGGGAGGTTTCGCATATCGAGCGGGTCAAGAGCTAGGGTTCAGAACCCCGGTTTGGCAAAGGGGATTTTCGGAAGTGCGAAGCCTTGATTCCGAAGCCTTTCTGAGAACCAGTGAATATATTCGCAACAATCCGGTCAGACGGCATATCGTTGTCAAGCCGGAAGAGTTCGAGTACTCGTCGGCTTACGCGGGCTTTGACCTCGATCCGATTCCGCAGGGGCTAAAGCCCATCTCGAAGCTGGTCTCCAGCGGCATGACTGAAGTCATGCCCTGATACGAATCCTCCAGATACGAATCTTCCAGATACGAATCTTCCACCGCCGGCCCCACACAGCGCGATCCAAACGCCTCACCGCCTCAATACTTCGCCACCCGCGGATCCACTCTTTCTGCCCACGCCGTGATCCCGCCGGCAAGGTTCAGCACTTTCTTGAACCCAGCCTGCTGTAGAAACGCCACAGCCTTCGCGCTACGCCCGCCCATCTTGCAGTGGACGACGATCTCGCGGCTCGAATCCAGTTCATTCACCCGCTTCGGCAGATCGTTCAACGGAATCAAGTGTCCGCCCAGATTGCAAATCTGATACTCGTGCGGCTCGCGCACATCGAGCACGAACAGATCTTCTTTCGCATCGAGCCGCCGCTTCAACTCTTCTACTTGAATTTCCGGAACTCCATTCGACACTGCTTTTTCCTCCCCGCGAATTCCGCAAAACTCGTTGTAGTCTATCAGCTTCGTCACGGTGGGATGCGTGCCGCACACCGGGCAATCCGGATTCTTGCGCAGCTTCAGCTCGCGAAACTTCATGCCCAGCGCATCGATAAGTAACAGCCGCCCAATCAACGGATCGCCTACGCCCAAAATCAGCTTGATTACTTCCGTCGCCTGCATCACGCCCACAAGCCCCGGAAGAATCCCCAACACCCCGCCCTCAGCGCAGGAAGGCACCAGCCCCGGCGGTGGTGGCTCGGGATAGAGGCAGCGGTAGCAGGGACCGTCCTCGGTCGCAAACACGCTGGCCTGCCCTTCGAATCGAAAAATCGATCCATAAACATTCGGCTTGCCCGTCAGCACGCACGCGTCATTCACCAGATAGCGGGTAGGAAAGTTATCCGTGCCGTCGGCGATGATGTCGAAATCGCGGAAGATTTCGAGCGCGTTCTCGCTGCTCAATCTGGTGTCGAAGGTCTGCAGATTCAGAAATGGATTAATTGCCGTCAGCTTGTCCGCCGCGGAATCGAGTTTCTTCCGGCCGACGTCCGCGGTCGAGTGAATGATCTGCCGTTGCAGGTTCGTGTAATCCACCACATCAAAATCCACCAGCCCAAGTGTGCCCACGCCAGCCGCCGCGAGATACAACGCCAATGGCGAGCCCAGCCCTCCCGTTCCGATGCACAGCACGCGCGCCGACTTCAGCTTTTGCTGGCCCTCCATGCCGACCTCAGGCATGATCAGATGCCGCGAGTAGCGCAGGATTTCATCCTTGCTCAGCGTGACTGGAATTTCAGTAGTGGTCGTGGCCATAAGCTCCTCAACTGCGATTGATTTTTGGGGGATTGAAATCCGGCACTAACAACAGAAGGGACAACAACAGCGGCACATGGAAGGGAACTTCATTCCGGGTTTTGATGGTGATTTCACGGCTAAACCGCGCCTCCAGCGATGGAAGGCACTATAGCTATGCTATCACTTTCCTCCAGCGCGGTTGCTTCTTTTTGCAGGTAGCGAATGTCTTCGTCATTCACATAAAGGTTAACAAAAGAGCGCAGCTTGCCATCGTCCGAGTACAAGTGCCGCCGAAGCTCAGGATGCTGTTGGAGTAAATTGTCCATGGCCTCAGCGACCGTCGTACCTTTCACTTCCACCGTGGGCTGCTTGCCAACGTACTGCCGGAGCGGCGTAGGTATATGAATCTTGCTCATAACTCTAAGCATAAAGGATGCTCACGCATCCGTAAAAGACTCAGCCCCACTCCTATCACATCAAGAATCAAATCGCCTCGGGCCCGGAAGCGTAAGAGGCTGATAACATCACATCGTGCCCCCGCTGCTCGAAGTCCGCCAACTGAATATCGATTTCCCCGTCAGCAGTGGCACGAATGCTGGCTCTCCTCAAGCTCTTCGCGCCGTGCGCGACCTCAGTTTCGCGATCGCTTCCGGCGAGGTCCTCGGCCTGGTTGGCGAATCCGGCTCCGGCAAGTCACTCACCTCACTCGCCATCATGCGCCTACTGCCGCCGCAAGCTCTCATGTCCGGAGAGATTTTCTTCAACGAAAACAATCTGCCACGTAATCTCGCGCAACTCCCCGACGACTCCATGCGCCAACTCCGCGGCTCGCGCATAGCGATGATCTTCCAGGAGCCAATGACTGCGCTCAATCCCGTGATGCGCGTCGGGGATCAGATTGCCGAAGCAGTTCTGGCGCACAATCGCATTCCGAAAAAACAGGCATGGCAGCGAGCCGTCGATGCCATGAATGAGGTTGCCATTCCCGAGCCCGGCCGCCGCGCGCGCGATTATCCTCACCAACTTTCCGGCGGCATGAGACAGCGCATCATGATTGCCATGGCCATCGTCAACCGGCCGCAGTTGCTCATCGCCGATGAACCGACCACCGCGCTCGATGTAACCATTCAAGCGCAAATCCTTGAACTGCTCGCCCAACTCCGCTCGAAGTTCGGCTTAACCATGCTCTTTATCTCGCATGACCTTGCCGTCGTCTCGCGGGTCGCGGATCGAGTCGCCGTCATGTACGCGGGGAGCATGGTCGAACTGGGGACGAAACAAGAAATCTTTCGCGCCCCTGCGCACCCTTATACGCGCGGCTTGCTGCAAGCCGTCCCCGATCTCAAGACCTCGCGCAGCCGCCCCCTTGGCAGCATCGAAGGCACGGTGCCGCCGCTGCATTCCATGCCTCCGGGATGCGCGTTCGATCCGCGCTGTGCCTTCCGTATTCCAACGTGCGCGCTGGAAACACCGACTCTGCAAGAAATTGCGCCAGGGCACTGGGCGCGATGTCCGGTCGTAAACGCGAAATGAAATCTTCAATCACGAAGGAAACGCAGGGAACACGAAGGAAATCAATGAAAGCTCCGGGTCGGCCTGTATCTTCTTCCACTCCACTCGTTTTATAATCGCCATCCGTCCGGTGTCCATTGCGCATACTGCTGCTTAGCGATATTCACGCCAACCTGGAAGCCCTGGAAGCCTGTATGGCGGCCGCTCCGGCCTATGACTTCGTTGCCAATCTCGGCGACGTCGTCGGCTACGGAGCCTCGCCCAACGAAGTCATCGACCGCTCCCGGGAACTCGGAAATATTTTCGTTCGCGGCAATCATGACAAAGCCGCTACCGGCCTGCTCGAACTCGAAGATTTCAATCCGATGGCCGCCGCCGCAGCCATCTGGACTCGCGACCAACTCACTCCCGAGCATTACGAGTGGTTGCGAGCTCTCCCACAAGGCCCGCTACCGCTCGAACAGTTTCCGCAAGTGCAACTGGTTCATGGATCACCCGGCGATGAAGACGCTTACGTAGTCTCGATCGGCGACGCGCTGGTGCCGCTGATCACGCTTAACACTCCAATTACTTTTTTCGGCCACACGCATCTGCAAGGCGGATTTTTTGCCAACGGCTCAAGCGCCGACGGTTTCCGCCCCGAATACCGCTCCGTGGGACAAGCCGAATCCGTCGAATTAAAACTGAAAGCGAACACGCGTTACCTCATTAATCCCGGCTCGGTCGGCCAACCGCGCGACGGCGACTGGCGCGCGGCCTTCGCCTTGTTCGACACGGAAGCGCAGATCGTACATTTTCACCGCACGCCGTACAATCTGAAAGGAGCGCAAGACCGCATCTTTGCCGCCGAACTGCCCGCAAGACTGGCCACCAGACTCGCCGCGGGACGCTGACCAGATCGCCTGTGGCGGGCGCCCTCGCCCCCCGATCACCCTCTAAGGAACGGACCGTGCACCGCAGAGACTTTCGCTCACCGTTGTAAACTCGAGCCATGCCATATTCCGCCCGCGCAAATCGTTCTCTGTTTTCCGACCATACTTCTTCCGGCGAGAACGCTCCCAAACATTATCTGGTAGCCCACAGCGATGGCGGCGCGCGCGGCAATCCTGGCCCGGCGGGATATGGCGTTGTGATCGAAGATCAGTCCGGCCACAAAGTCGCCGAACTCAGCGAATACCTCGGCCATCAAACCAACAATTTCGCGGAATACCAGGGTCTGATCGCGGCACTCGAATATGCGATTCAAAATGGACCCAAGGCTCTCAAGCTGATCAGCGATTCTGAATTACTGGTGCGGCAAATCAAGGGTATCTACAAAGTGAAGAATCCTACGCTCCAGGATTTGCACGCCCGCGCCAAGGATTTAATTGCCAAACTGGAATGGTTCTCCATCGGCCACGCTTTGCGCGAGCACAACCGCGACGCCGACCGCCTGGCAAACGAAGCCATGGACAAAGGCACAGGCCATGTGGCGCGGACCCGCCCTGAGGTTCTGCCGAAGGGGCTCTCGCCCGCGCATTCTGTCCCACCCGCCGAACTGAACGGCATCGTGCGCAACGGAGTGATCGAACTGCTGAATGGCAAACTTCCCGAGGGAACGCAAGTTCAAGTCCGTGCCCGAAAATAAAAAGGGCCGCCTCGCGTGCAAACGCGAAGCGGCCGTTCGAGTCTTGCCTACTCTCCGCCGACCTGCCGAATACACTCTTCCAAAACATCCATCGCAATGTTCGCTTGCTCTTTCGTGACCACCAACGGCGGGCACAGCCGAATCGAACTCGGCCCGCATCCCAGGAAAAGAATCCCGCGCTCAAACGCTTTCTCAATGATCGTGTCGCGCTCGGCCGCGGCGTATTCCTTCGTGGCCTTGTCTTTCACGATGTCGACGCCGATCATCAGCCCGCGCCCGCGCACATCGCCGGCCAGCTTCAGAGCCTTCGGCCACGCGCTCATCCGGTCCATCATGTAAGCACCAACCTCCGCCGAGTGCTTAACCAGATGTTCCTTCTCAATCACGTCGAGCGTAGCCAGCGCCGCCGCCACGCAAACCGGATTGCCGCCAAACGTCGACGCATGTGATCCCGGCACCCAGTCCATAATCTCAGCTCGCGTCATCGTGATGCCCAGCGGCATCCCTGACGCAATGCCCTTCGCGATGCAGACCATGTCCGGCGCAACCCCGGAGTGTTCGACTGCCCACCACTTCCCGGTGCGTGCAACTCCGCTCTGCACTTCGTCAACCACCAGCAGGATTCCATGCTGATCGCAAATCCGCCGCAGTTCCCGCATGAAGATCGTCGGGGCAACCACGTAACCGCCCTCGCCCTGCACCGGTTCCACAAAAATTGCGGCAACTTCCTCGGGCGGAAGAGTCGTCTTGAACAATTTCTCTTCGATGAACCGCGCGCAGCTCAATGCAAATGCATCCGCATCCTGCGCCGGATCTTTCTTCCCGCGATAAACATCGGGATACGGGATGTGAGTCACTCCCGGCACCAGCGGCGCAAAACGACGCCGCTGTTGCGGCTTAGAAGCCGTCAAAGAAAGCGCGCCCATCGTCCGCCCATGAAACGCTCCAAAGAACGCGATGACGTTTTGCCGTTTCGTGTGATAGCGCGCCAGCTTTAAAGCGCACTCAATCGCTTCCGCGCCGGAGTTGCCGTAGTAAATCTTGTGCGGCCCAGGCATGGGAGCGATCTGTGACAATCGCTCCGCGAGCGTCACCATGTTCTCGTAATAAAAATCCGTTCCCGACATGTGGATCAACTCGGCCGCCTGCTTCTGCATCGCGGCGACCACTTCGGGATGGCAATGGCCGGTCGAAGTCACGGCGATGCCCGCCGAAAAATCAAGGAATTCGTTGCCATCCACATCCGTAACCACAAGGCCGCGCCCGCTCTTCGCCACCAGCGGATAAGACCGCGTATACGACGGCGAAATATGTTTTTGATCGTTGGCCAGAACGCGCCGGGCATTGGGCCCGGGCAGGGCAGTCTTGATCCTGGGACCGCCGGCCGCTGCGCTCTTCTTCTCGTTCTTCATCTCTCCGTGCTTCATTTCTTCGTGCTTCATTTTTTCGTGCTTTATTTCTCCGTCCAATGGAGCGGTCATGGTCTTGGTAGTCATGGAGTCCTCCGAAGCGGCCGTCAGTTTTCAGCCGCTGAGCTGTACGTGAATGCGGCCTCGGCACAGGTAGTCCTGGTTCAGACCAATCTGTTTTCGATTTGCAGGCCGAGGCGAATCAGGCGGAGGATTAACTAGTCGCTACCAAACAGGCTGGGACGAAGACGGGAAGGCAGATTCGCGCGATACCGCCGCGGACACACGAGGCAGTGCAGCCAGCACTCGGGCAAGTGCGAATTGGGCCTGTTGCGCATCATGGTTGAACATCGTCTTCACAATGATTATACGCGGCTGCGGTTCGCTGCGTAACCCCCATTTTTTATCCGAGGTAACTCAGTCCCCAAACTATTTCCGGCGTCCTCCGCGTCAACTCGTCTGATATCTTTAAGCTTCCTTAGAATTAGAAAATGCCAAAAACTCAAGCCCCAAGCCGCTTTGCGGTGATCCTCGCCTTCGGCCTGGTCTACCTGCTCTGGGGCTCGACTTACCTGGCCATCGATATCGCCGTGCAGAACATTCCTCCGGCGCTCATGTGCGGAGTGCGCTTTTTAATTGCCGGCGTAGTAATGCTGGCGGTCTGCGCAATAACTGGCCGCACCATTTGGTATTCCCCGCGCCAAATCGCGCTGGCTGCCGTAGTCGGAATCCTCCTGCTCATGGGCGGTAATCTCACACTCTCGTGGGCAGAACTTTCTGTGCCGACGGGTCTTGCCGCTCTGATCATTGCGGTCACGCCGCTCTGGTTTCTCGTGCTCGATTCGCTTCTGCTCGGTCACCATCGCATCGCCCGGCGAGGCAAGGCCGGTCTCGCTCTCGGTGTCGTAGGCTTGTTCGTCCTTTTCTGGCCCGAACTGCATTCGAGCGATGTCCTCGGCCGTCGCGAATTCTGGTCGTCGCTCTCTTTACTCGGCGGATCGTTCTCCTGGGCGCTGGGCTCGGTTCTTTCCAAGCGCTGGCAATCCGGCATGGACGGATTCAGCGCTACCGGTTGGCAGATCACCGCCGCAGGCATCGCAAATCTTCTGTTCGCCTTTGTGGCTGGGGACCTATCCCATGTCATCTGGTCGACACGAAGCGTCAGCGCTGTACTCTATCTCATAGTTTGCGGCTCCTGGATCGGATACACCGCCTACATTTGGCTCCTGCGACACGTCCCCACCTCAAAAGTCTCCACCTACGCCTACGTAAATCCGGTAGTGGCCGTCTTTCTCGGTTGGCTCATCCTTCATGAACGGGTCGATCGTTTCATCCTGTTGGGGAGCGCGATCGTCGTCCTTTCCGTAATCCTCGTAACCAGCGCCAAAGTAGAAAAAAAAGACGCCATCGACGAGATTCCCGCCATCGACAATTTCTGAAGCGCACTTCGTCCCAGTTCTGATACGCTGCTAAGCCATGCGTCGAACCATCAGCCTTTTTCTTCTTCTCGCTGCCGCCGCGGTCTCCCTCTTCGCACAAAAAGCCAAGCCGGCCGCAGAACGCATCGCCGCCCAGAACGCTCTGTTTGAAGAGCAATATGAATCCGACCTGAGAAATTCTCCCGAGCGTGCCACCGCCTACGGCGATTATCGCTATAACGATAAGCTCGCCGAATACTCGCTCGCGGCAATCGACCAGCGCAATAAAACCAACCACGCATTCCTTAAGCGCCTGCAGGCGATTTCCACCGAAGGCTTTCCCGATCAGGACCAGCTCTCGCACGATTTGCTGGTTCGCGTATTGCAGCAGCGCATTACGGATTTCGATCTCAAAGAGTACGAGATGCCGATCAACCAGCAGAATGGTATCCATACCAGCCTGGCGGATTTGCCCCTCTCCGTGCCCTTCGACTCGGTAAAGCATTACGAAGACTACATCGCGCGTCTGCATCAGATTCCGCGCGTGCTCGGCCAGACGACCGAAGTCCTGCGCGCGGGCATGAAAGACAAGCTCATGCCAGTACGGTTTTTGGCCGAGAAGCTGCCGGCTCAGTGCGAAGGCATCATTGAAAGCGATCCTTTCCTCCTGCCGACGAAGAAATATCCCGCCAGCATTTCGCCCGAAGATCAGCAACGTTTAACGAAAGAAATTACGGAAGCAATCAATACCGATGTAATCCCGGCTTATAAATCGTTCGCCGCCTTCGTTCGCGATGAATACGCGCCGCAAGGCCGCACCACGCTCTCGGTCATGTCGTTGCCCGACGGCCCCAAACGCTACGAGAACGATATCTACGCGCGCACCACCACGCACATGACGCCCGATGAAATTCACCAGCTCGGCCTGCGCGAAATGGAACGCATTCAAGCCGAGATGCTGGTGATCGCAAAGAAAGAGGGTTTCCCCGATCTCGCTTCCTTCCGCGCCTCGCTGAAAACCAATCCCAAGTACATTCCAACGTCGGCTGAGCAAATCCTCGACGACTTCCGCCATTACATCGCGCAAATGCAGCCGAAGCTTCCGCAATTATTCACGCTGCTGCCGAAATCTCCGGTTACGGTGGAAGCCATTCCGCCCTTCCAGTCCGCTGCAGCCACTCACTATGTAACGGGCACGCCGGATGGCAAGCGTCCCGGCCGTGTGGTCGTGGCAACTTCGAACTTCAAAGAGCGCTCGCTCATCGACGACGAAGCGATCGCCTACCACGAAGGCATTCCCGGACATCACATGCAGCTTTCCGTTCAGCAGCAACTGACAGGCCTTCCGAAGTTCCGCCTGCACGGTCTCGGCTTCAACGCCTATATCGAGGGCTGGGCGCTTTACGCGGAGGAACTCGGAAAAGAAGTCGGTTTCTATCAAGACCCCGTGTCCGATTACGGCCGGTTGTCCTCCGAACTTTTCCGCGCCGTGCGGCTCGTGGTCGATACCGGAATTCATGCCAAGGGCTGGAGCCGCGAACAAGTCGTCGAATTTTTCCGTAAGTCAGGCGCAGTCGATGAGCCCACGATTCAGAGCGAAACCGACCGCTATATCTCGTGGCCCGCGCAGGCCCTGAGTTACAAACTGGGTCAGTTGAAAATTCGCGAGCTCCGCGACCGCGCTGAAAAAGAATTGGGACCGAAATTTGACATCCGAACATTCCACGACGAGATACTGGACGGCGGAACTCTTCCACTCGATTTGCTTGAGGCCCGAACCGACAAGTGGATTGCACAGCAGAAATTGCGGTAACGAATCGCTGATAACCGGCGGTTCAGCCATCATTTACGTGTGAAGATTTTCTTGGTGCTCCTTCGTGCCCTTTGCGGTTAACTCAAGGGTTGCGGATTAGGCCTGCAAAGGATTCCGTCCGAATGCTGAAAGCGAAAATCGGGATTACTTGTCTCATTCTGGTTACTCTGCTTGCCGGCGCAACCGCCCAGACTGCCGGCTCGGCCGCAACCGCGTTTACGCGCGCCAAGTATCTACAGCACGGAATCAACGCCAGCGAATGGTTCGCTCAGGTCTATGACAAGCGCGGCTACACCGCCGAACATTTTCAATCCTGGACCACCGCCGACGACATCGCGCTGATCAAATCCATGGGATTCGACCACGTGCGGCTGAGCGTGAATCCTCAGCCGATGTTCAATGAGCGCGAACCGGGTAAACTTCCGGCTGACTACGTTGGGTATCTGGATGCGGCGGTCAAGATGATTCTCGATCACGGGCTCTCCGTCGTCATCGACATGCAACCCGACAGCGACTTCAAAGCTCGCCTGTCGAAAGACGATCAGTTTGTCGAGGAATACGCCGATTTCTGGCGAGCGGTCGCGCAGCATTACTCAAGCTGGGATGCCGATCGTGTTTTCTTTGAAATTTTGAATGAGCCGGAGTTTACTGATCGCTACCGTTGGTTCGGCGTGCAAGCGAAACTTGCGACCGCCATTCGCGAAGCAGCGCCGGCCCACACAATTATCGCAACCGGCGCGCGCTGGTCGAATGATGATGAACTGGTATTCGAAGAGCCCCTGCGCGATCCGAATGTGATTTACAACTTTCATTTTTACGAGCCGCACATCTTTACACATCAGGGAGCGACTTGGGGAGTGTATGACTGGCACTTCCTGCGCGGCGTTCCATATCCCTCGACTCCGGAGTCCGCTCAGCGCGCGGCACAACTCGAACCCGATGAAGTCAACCGCCTGCCCGTGATCCGCTACGGATTGGAACATTGGGATGCAGCGCGGATCGAAGCTGAGATGGAACAGGCGGCGGCGTGGGCTAACCGCCGCGGCGTACCGCTGGTCTGCAATGAATTTGGAGTCTACCGCGCCTACGCCGATCCGCGCGATCGCAATGCGTGGTTGCGCGATGTGCGGACGTCTCTCGAGAAAAACAGCATCGGGTGGACCATGTGGGATTACTCAGGATCGTTTGGCGTGGTGAGCAAGAAAGACGGAAAGACAACTGTCGACGACGGTGTGCTAAAGGCGCTGGGGTTGAAGTAAAGTTGTGAGCGAGGGATGACGCAGAGAATTTCTCTTTCGTATGAGATCGTTTGCGCGGCGCTTGTGCTCCTCAGCATGATGTGCCCGCGGCCATCGTGGTCGCAGGGGATGGCGCAGGGCGCGCCGCCTCCGCCCGGAATCAAAGTCCTGAAATGCCGGAAGCGCCAGATTCCGCAACTCGAAGACATCACCGCCAAGGCCGGCATTCATTTCCAACATTTATTTGACCCTCAAGGAAAATACATTGCGGAATCGATGAGTGGCGGCGTGCTGCTGCTCGATTACGATCGCGACGGCTGGCTCGACATCTATTTCACGAATGCTCCGACGTTCGACATGGCGCGCAAGGGCGAGAAGGCGCACGGCGCGCTCTATCACAATAACCACGACGGTACGTTTACGGATGTAACCGAAAAAGCCGGACTGGCTACGCCGGGATGGACGATGGGCGGGGCCGTGGGCGATTTCAATAATGACGGCTGGCCGGATATCTACATCACCTGCCTGCACGGCAACGTTCTCTACCGCAACAACGGCGATGGCACCTTCACCGACGTGACCGCGAAAGCCGGCGTCGCCGACGGCCGCTGGTCCACCGGCACAGCGTTTGGAGATTACGACGGCGACGGCTTCCTCGACCTTATGGTTTCGAATTACGTGAACTTCGATCCTGACCATCCGCCGCCGTTCGGCGGCGCAGGAACCTGCAAGTTCAAGGGATTGGACGTGCAGTGCGGCCCGCGCGGTTTGAAAGGCGAAGGCGACGCGCTCTTTCACAATAATGGCGACGGCACATTCACCAATGTTTCCAAACATGCGGGAGTGGAAGATGCCAGCGGATATTACGGCCTGACGGTTCTGTGGGCCGATTTCAACAACACCGGCCGTCCCGATATTTTTGTGGCCAACGATTCCACGCCGAACTATCTCTATCGCAACGACGGCGACGGCAAGTTTACCGATATCGGACTGGAATCCGGCACAGCGTTGAGCGAAGACGGAATGGAGCAGGCGCACATGGGCGTGGCTGTCGGAGACTATCTTCACACCGGCCGTCCGTCGCTGCTTGTAACGGATTTCGCCGGCGATTACAGCCCGCTCTATCGCAACGACGGCAAGTGGGATTTTCAGGATGTGGGATATCAGTCGGGTGTCGGACTGCCTTCGCTTCCATTCGTAAAGTGGGGCGATGGCATTTGTCGACCTCGACAACGACGGCTGGCTCGATCTGATCACCGCATCGGGTCACGTGTATCCACAAGCCGACGCACTCCCGGAGATCAACGGTTCGGGATATCGCGAACCCAAACTTCTTCAGATGAATCAGGGCGACGGCACATTTTGCGATGCCAGCGATCAGGCCGGTCCGGCGATTCAAGTTCCTCAGGTTTCACGCGGCCTCGCGGTCGGTGATCTGTTCAACGATGGAAATATGGATATCGTCGTGGAAAATCTCGATGGCGCGCCAATGATTCTGCGCAATCACGGAATTGAAGGCCGCCATTGGGTCAGCTTTGAACTGGCAGGAAGCGAGCTTTCGGGAAAAAGAAGAGCAATCGATTGGCGATTGGCGCACGCTTGAAAATCGTCGCCGGAGGGATGACCCAAACCGACGAGATTCACAGCGGCGGCAGTTATATTTCGCAGAACGATCTCCGCGTGCATTTTGGCCTCGGCACAGCCGCTAAGGTCGACTCGCTCGAAATACGCTGGCCATCCGGCGCGGTCGATACGGCCAAGGATCTCGCGGCCGATCAGTTCTACGGCATTTTGGAAGGCAAAGGAATCGTTCCCTTGGCCCAAGTGCGTCCCCATCATTGACGCCCTCGACCGGCGCACGTTCTTCTCTTCGATTTGCGCACACTGTGCGTCACCACGTTAAACTGTTTCCCTCATGCTACTGAACATCACTATCCTTCCCGGCGATGGCATCGGTCCGGAAGTTACAGAACAAGCCGTTCTCGTCCTCCAGGCAATTGCCGATTCCTTCGGACATCGGCTTCAACTTCAGCAAAAAAAAATAGGCGGCGCGGCTCTCGCCGCGGTCGAAGATCCGCTGCCGGCAGAGACGCTGCAAGCGTGCCTCGCCAGCACCGCCGTGTTAATGGGGGCAGTGGGTAATCCGGCGTTCGATCATTATCCAAATCATCTCCGCCCCGAAGCGGGCCTGTTACGCCTTCGCCGCGAGCTTGGCGCATACGCGAATCTGCGTCCCGCAATCTGCTTTCCCGCCCTCGAGGATTGCTCGCCTCTCCGCCCGGAAATCGTTCGCGGAACGGACATGATGATCGTCCGCGAGCTTCTCGGCGGCCTCTATTTCGGAGAGCCTCGGTCAATCTCAGGAGCGGCCGGCGCGCGCGCCGCCTTGAACACCATGACCTACGATGAGCCCGCCATCGAGCGTATCGCTCGGATTGCCTTCGATCTCGCTCGCAAACGCCAAAGAAAGGTTCTTTCCGTCGATAAGGCGAATGTTCTCGAATGTTCGCGACTCTGGCGTGAAGTCGTCACTCGGTGCGCGAAAGATTATCCCGAGATCAAGCTTTCCCACATGTACGTCGATTCGGCGGCAATGTCGCTGGTCCAGCGGCCGCGGGATTTTGACGTCGTGCTCACTGAAAATATGTTTGGCGATATCCTCTCCGATCAGGCCGGTGGTGTAGTGGGCTCGCTCGGATTGCTGGCCTCAGCCAGTATTGGCGGGAAGGTAGGTTTGTACGAGCCTGTGCACGGATCCGCGCCTGACATCGCAGGCAAGGGAATTGCGAATCCGCTGGGCGCAATTCTTTCTGTCGCCATGCTGCTTCGGCATTCGTTCCACCTTGAGCGGGAGGCGGCCTGCGTTGAGAAGGCGGTAACAACCGTTCTGAATGCGGGCTCTCGAACCGCAGATCTCACACGCGGTGCGGAGCAACCAATTTCAACAACCCAAATGGGCCAGAAAGTGGTAGAAGCAGTAAAACTTTTGGAAGAAAAATAGCGAACGGAAATTCAGGCCCGCGGCACAGGCCGTTCGGGCAGAGCCTTGGCTGCGGGCTGCGAAGCGCCCACATCGTATTTTCCGCAAATGCTATACCACCGGATGCGCACCATTTCCCCGAACATCTTCGCTCCGTCCAGCACCGGGTTAATGCGCGTTCCACCAACATGCCCCCAGCGCACCGGAACTTCCACCACGCTAAATCCGAATTGGCGAGCCAGGAAAAGAATCTCCGGATCGAAACCCCAGCGTTCAATGCGCTGCAAGGGAAGAATCTTCTGCGCGGCGCGGCGGGTAAATGCCTTGAAGCCGCACTGCGTGTCTTTGAATTGCAGCCCCAGCGTGATGCGCAACAGCAGGTTAAATACTCTTCCAAATAACTGACGATGCAGTGACTGGCGCTGCGTTTGCAATTCCGCGCGCAGCCAGCGGGAACCGATTGCGATATCCGCTCCCGAGCTGAGCGCCTGCAAAAGTTTCGGCATTTCTTCGATTGGCGAAGACAGGTCGGCGTCGCTGAACATCACGATATCGCCGCGCGAATTCAAAATTCCGTTGCGTACGCTATACCCTTTGCCGCGATTTCCCGGATTCTCGATCAGCCGCAGGTTCGAATTCTTCTGCGCAAATTCCCGCACAATCTCCGCCGTATTGTCCCGCGAGCCGTCACTCACCACAATCACTTCTGCGTCCAGCCCCTGCTGGCGCACGTAAGCCAACACCTTTTCCAACGTAGCCCCAAGCCTCTGGCCCTCGTTGTAAGCGGGGATGACGATGCTGTAGGTCATTACGTGCCAACCCAACCCGATGCCCGAAAAAAGCCATTCAAAAAAAGCCAATCGAAACGACCTGATCAAATAATACGAATGGCCGACACTCCGGTCGCGCCGGAAACCTCTAAGATGTCACCAACGCCGAGCCTGTTGCCGCTCGGTAGCTGATTTCTTATTGTACGTCCGGAGCGCGGCGAAAAGATGAGAACAACTGCAACTCAAAGGTGAACTTAGGCAACGCGACGCTTTGCGGTAAGCATATCGAAGAATTCGTGAACCAAGCCGGCATCCACAAGCCCCTGCCGAGCTTTCTCCTGCATCGTCTGCGCCGATTGATCATGCCCGATGGCAGGTTTGTAAGGACGCTCGGTGCGCAGTGCGTCATACACATCCACAATCTGCAAAATCCGCGCCAGAAGCGGAATGTCATTCCCCCGCAATCCGTCCGGATATCCCGAGCCATCCGGATGCTCGTGATGATGGCGGATAATCGGCAGCACCAGCCGCAACGATTTCAGTGGCTTGCAAATCGATTCCCCGGTGATCGGATGCTGGCGCATGATCTTCCATTCTTCCGGTGTTAGATCGCTGCCCTTTTTCAGAATCTCGTCCGGCACGGCGATTTTGCCCAGGTCGTGGAGATATCCTCCGCGCCGCAAAGCCACAATCGAATCTTCATCCAGCCGTAGATGCCGGCCCAGATCTGCGGCATTCAATGCCAGGCGCTCGCAATGCCCTTCGGTATATGGATCGCGGCTTTCAACGATCAGGCCGAGCGTACACAGCACCGAATCCACCGTTTCCAGTTCGTCGGTAAATTCCTTGACTCGCAGCAGCGATTTCACCCGCGCGATCAACTCTTCGGCCAGCACAGGCTTGTTGAGAAAATCGTCGGCCCCGGCGTCGATTCCTCGAACCTTGTCGGAGCTGTCGCTCAGTCCCGTAATCAGAACGAAGGGAATCAGCCGCGTTGCGGGATTCTCCTTAAGATCGCGACACAGTTCATATCCGGATTTTCCCGGCATCCTTACGTCGGAAAGAATCAAGTCGGGCGCTTCCCGGCTGATTTCGGCTTCCGCCTGCTGCGCGTCGGACGCAATCGCAACTTCATAGCCACGCATGGAAAGCAGCTGGCTCATAAGTGTGGCGATTCCCGCGTTATCGTCCACCACCAATATCCGGGCTGGCTTGCGCTTCTTCAGAATCTCAATCATTCCAGGATTCGAGGCCGACGCCTGCTGCGCAGTGGCCTGTGAATCGGAGTGTGAGGATGGGCGCGGTTGCCGAGGAAAACTCATGAGCGAAAGTATTGTATGTCGTCTATTTTACTGCAATGCTAAGTAGGATACCTGGCATCTCAGCGTCGAGTCCCTGTCAAAAGCAACAGCATTAGCTTCCCAATTCGAAACCTTCGCCAAAATTTTGTGATAACTGACCTTGTGCCTTTGAGTGACTTCCTGCTAAGTCTCATCCGGTGATTTCCATTTCTCACTACCGCTCGTTAGTGTTGGTCACGATCTTACTTGGCATGGCGAACGCCTCCCTCGCCGTATCCAAGCCCCACTTCGTGGCGTTCGGAAAATGGACTGCCGTGCAATGGTTCCCCGACGGAAATTCCGGGGAAAAACCTCTCGCGCTGAAAGTCCGGCCACTACTTGTCGATGCGCGAATAAAGGAGTTTACTCTCGGGCCAGCTCACGACATCACCGACCGGTTGTTTGTAGTCCGCCGCGCATTCCGCGTGAATGACAGCCTGCCCCAGGAAGCTAATGCTTCCCCGCGCTGGCAATGGCAGCGCGGCGGATGGCTTCTGGTGGATCGAGTCAGTGGCCACGTTTCTGCCATCAACCTTCCTGAGTTCGATGTCTTTTATTCCGGCGTCAGTTGGTATCGGGACTACGCCGCCTACTGCGGCATCTCTGAAGATGGCAGGAAAATCTACGCCGTCGTGGCGCAAATCAGCCGCCGCAAGCCCATTCTGAAGAAACCGCTCGAAGGCGCAACCTGGGATGCGGAGCAGAACTCCGTACCCGACTCTGCCTGTCCCGCGCCGACTTGGCAGCGCGCGCCCGTCCGGGTCACATTCGAGTCCACTGGCGTCGCAAAACAAACTTTCGCCATCCACGGCCATGTAGTCGATGTAGTGACTGAAGATAACGACGAAGAATCAGAAAAATAGTTTCCCGACTCATAGCGCCGGTAACTTTGCGGTATCCTCTTGCGCTCAACGGTGGTCGGCGTAGACTCGCGGATTGGGGTACATCCTCCAATCATCCACGTAACCTTGGAGAGTCGCGTCAGGAGGCACATGCGAAGATCCAGCGGCGCATTGGCCGTCGTTGTCACCTGTCTTCTTCTATCGCTGGCGGTATCGCCGGGTTTGCTTCTTTCCGTGGCAGCCCGAGCAAACCCTGAGAAGCCAACCTCCGCAAACGTAACCGATGCCGACCTGCTGAACGCCGACGCCCAACCGCAAAACTGGCTCACCTACGGACGCACATACAGCGAGCAGCGATTCAGTCCGCTCAAACAAATCAACGACAAGAATGCCGGTCGCCTCGGCCTTGCCTGGTACATTGATCTCGATACCGACCGCGGCCAGGAAGCAACTCCGCTTGTCGTCGATGGCGTGATGTATTTCACCACCGCATGGAGCAAAGTATTTGCGGTAAACGCCGCCACCGGCGCGCGTATCTGGTCCTACGATCCGAAAGTTCCCGCCGCCTGGGATGTCAACCTTGCTGCGACGTGGTCAATCGCGGCGTGGCCGTCTGGCAGGGCAAAGTTTACGTCGGAACGCTCGATGGCCGCCTGATCGCGCTCGACGCGGCAACCGGCAAGCCGGTCTGGGCGCAGCAGACGTCGATCCCGAGCTGGCGCTACACCATCACCGGCGCCCCGCGCATCGTGAAAGGCAAAGGTCTTGATCGGCAACGGCGGCGCGCGAGTTCGGCGTGCGCGGCTATGTCTCCGCCTATGATGCGGAGACCGGCAAACTGGTCTGGCGCTTTTATACCGTCCCCGGAGATCCCTCCAAGCCGTTCGAGCAGCCCATTCTCGAGCAAGCCGCGAAGACCTGGCAGCGGCGAGTGGTGGAAGATTGGCGGCGGCGGTACGGTCTGGGACGCCATCGTCTACGATCCCGAACTCGACCTCGTTTACATCGGCGTCGG
Organism: uncultured Acidobacteriaceae bacterium; assembly: GCA_963734675.1. GTDB lineage: Bacteria > Acidobacteriota > Terriglobia > Terriglobales > Acidobacteriaceae > Sulfotelmatobacter. The sequence goes on along the minus strand of CAVTHZ010000007.1, from coordinate 40,679 downwards.
CAATGGCGGGCCGTGGAACGAAAAGTATCCGCAGTCCCGAAGGCGGCGCAATCCTCTTCACCTGCTCGATCGTCGCTCTCAAGCCCGACACCGGCGAATACGTCTGGCACTACCAGGAAATCCCGGCCGACGACTGGGACTACGATTCCGACGAGCAAATCATCCTCGCCGATCTCCCCATCGACGGCCAAACACGAAAAGTCATTCTGCACGCGCCCAAAGAACGGCTTCTTCTATGTCATCGACCGTGAGACCGGAAACTAATTTCCGCCAAGCCGTTCACCTTCGTCAACTGGGCAACTGGAATCGACCTGAAAACCGGCCGCCCGATCGAAAATCCGAACGCGCGCTATCCCGCACCTCATGCTCCGCCGGTCGTTCCGGGCCCGCATGGCGCGCACAGCTGGCAGCCCATGTCGTACAGTCCGCATGACCGGGCTCGTCTACATTCCCGTCAACGAAATCGGATTCAACTACAAATCGGCACAACAATTTGAATTCAAGATTTCAGGCCTCGAATTTTGGCGTCGATATGGTCGCCGCCGGAATGCCGCAGGATCCCGAAATCAAGAAAGCCATTCTCGACACCGTTAAAGGAAACTGGTCGCGTGGAATCCCATCCAGGAGAAAGCAGACTTGGGCAGTCGATCGCCCCGGCCCCTGGAACGGCGGCACCCTGGCCACCGCAGGGAACCTTGTTTTCGAAGGCACCGCGGGCGGGCCGCTTCGAAGCCTACCGCGCTGACACGGGGAACAAGTTTGGTCCTTCGACGCGCAGACCGGGGTCATTGCTGGCCCCGCTACCTATAGCGTCAAAGGCGAACAATACGTCGCGGTGCTTGCGGGTGGGGCGGAGTTTTCCCCTGGCCGCGGGCGAAGTCGCGTTCAAGTCAGGACGCCTGCGCAATATCAGCCGCATGCTGGTATTCAGAGCTCGGAGGCAAGGCGACTCTTCCGCCGTCGCACCGCACAGCGGAAATCCGCCGCTTAATCCTCCTCCCTTCACGGCAAGCGCGGCCGAGATTCACCATGGCGAAGCCGTCTTACCAACGCTTTTGTTCCGCATGCCATGGCGATGTCGCCGTCAGCGGCGGCCTCCTGCCCGATCTCCGCTACTCCGGCGCTCTCGCCGACGATAAATTGTTTCAGCAGATCGTTCGCGGAGGCGCATATCGCGCGGGCGGCATGATCTCCTTCGCCAAAGACGTCTCCCAGCAAGACGCCGAAGACATTCGCGCCTACCTCATATTCCGCGCCCACCAAAGCATGAGCGAACAAAAGCCAACAGAGAAATAAGTTCACCAGCTTCAGGGAAAAACAACTTCATTGCGGCATGAACTCCCCCGATCCATTTAACACAGCGTCATCCTGAAATGGCGTCATCCCGAACGCCCGCGTTTTCACTAGCGGGCGGAGGGATCTCCCCAGCACCAATCTTGGGCGCTGAGATACTACTTCGCAGCTGAAACATTTTCCACCAACAACGCAATCCCTTGCCCGCCACCGATGCAAGCCGACGCAACGCCGTAACTCAACCCCGACTGCTTCAGCTCCCGCGCCACCGTCACCGCCAGCCTGACTCCAGTCGCCGCCAGCGGATGCCCAATCGCGATTGCCCCGCCGTTGACATTGAACTTGTTTCGATCGATGCCAAGCTCGCGCTGGCACGCCAGTACCTGCGCTCCGAACGCTTCGTTGATTTCGACGCGATCGATCTGGCTCAGGCTCAACCGAGTCACCTCTAACAGCGCGCGAATGGCAGGAACCGGGGCGATGCCCATGATCTCCGGCGGAACGCCAACCACCGCGCCGGCCTACCACTCGCGCCAGAGCTTTTCTGCTGTGTTGCTCTTCACATATTCGCCCGAGGCCACCAGCGCCGCCGCCGCTCCATCCACGATGCCCGAACTGTTGCCCCCGGTTTGCACTCCGCCGAACGCAGGCTTCAACTTCGCCAGAACTTCCAGCGGCGATGGCCGGACGTGCGTATCCTCGCGTCAACTTCTCAACCCCGCGCGGCAACCTGATTCCCCGCGGCCCATATCCCGTCAGTTCGAACACTTCGCTCGATCACGGGCACGATCTCGCCGCTCAGGAAGCACGCTCTTCTGCGCCGCAATGGCGCGCGCAAAACTTTCCGCCGCAAATTCATCCACATCTTCGCGAGTGATCCCATACTTCTTCGCCAGCTTCTCGGCCGTCCCGCCCATGGTCAGTGTTGCAGGAGGGATCGAGCAGCGCCTCCCAGAGAAAATCCTTGAACTCCACCTCTCCCATGCGGAACCCGCTGCGATGCGTGTACGCCGCGATCGGATTGCGCGACATCGACTCCGCGCCGACCACCAGCGCGAGTTCAGCTTTGCCCAGCTTGATGGCGTCTGCGGCCTGCAGAATCGCCTCAATGCCGGTTCCGCATACGCGTTGCACAAGATGCGCCGGCACTTCGATGGGAACGCCCGAGTAGAGCGCAATATGCCGCGGCAGCACATAGGCGTCAAACGAAGTCTGCGCCATGTTGCCCGCGACCACCGTGTCAACATCGCTCGGCGATATACCGCTGCGACGAAACACTCTCCCGCGCCGCTTTGATCCCAAGGTCGGTCGGCGATACCAGCCCGAGCGCAGTGTTGTACTCGATGAATGGCGTGCGGACGCCATCGAGCAACCAAACATCGTCATAGCGACGAAAACAACGCTTTGGAACCCGAACTCATATCGCGACTTTGCCCTCTTGAATCTGCGCACGCCAGCTACGCGCGGCAATACTGTGTTCAACTGAGCCGGTTGCATCAGGATTCTCCGCCTAGCGACGGCTCACTTCTTGCTTCTCCGAGCGCGGCCCAGGCACTCCATAACGCGTCCGATGCCGCGTGCCCCAGGCCGACATCAACTTCAAAATCGGCTTCAGGCTCTCGCCGTGGCGAGTGAGCGAGTACTCCACCCGCGGCGGCACCTCGGCATAAACCTTCCGCAGGATGATCCCGTCGTGCTCCAATTCGCTTAGATGCTGGGTCAACATCTTCTTCGTCAAGCCAGGAACCAGCCTTGCAGTTCGCAAAATCGGCGAGTGCGGCCCTCGAGGTGGAACAGCAATGTCGGCTTCCACTTGCCGCCAATAATCGATGCCGTTAACTTCACCGGGCAATTGGGGTGATCCATAAGCGTGATCCCCGGATATCAGGTTACTGAAACGTGCCTACTAGCCAAAAAGATACTTTTGCCTAGAATAAGCCCTCGGCGCCGAAAGGATACCTGATTTGGCGCTCTCACGGAAGCAAACTTCACCGGGTATCCACGAAATGAATCGCTTCACCAGCGAGAACCCCATGAGCGATAAAAAGCCGATCGTAATCTACGGGGCCAACGGTTTTTCCGGCCGGCTGATTGCGGAATTCCTCCGCGAGTACAACGTGCCCTTCATCGCCGCCGGCCGCAGCCGCACCCGCCTCGAAGATGTGTTGAATCGTGTACCCGGCATCGAAACCGCAAAATACGAAATCGCCGAAACCAAAGGCTCGCTGGAGGATTTGACCCAACTATTCTCAGGAGCCAAAGTCGTTTGCAACACAGCCGGTCCTTTCATCTACAACGGGCCGCGCGTGATCGAGGCCGCGTTGAATGCGGGCTGCCACTACCTCGATATTGGCGGCGAACAAACCTGGCTTCGCGAAGTTTCAGAAAAGTGGGGATGCAAAGTTTGCCCAGCGCGACCTGCTCGCCGCTCCCGCCACGGCCTTCATGTCGTCGGTCAGCGACGCCGCCATCCGCCTCTGCCTCGATCACAATCGCAGCATCGATACTCTGGAAGTTCTCACCATGTTCAAAGGCAACCCCACCTTCGGCTCTACCCAGACAATTTTTGCTGTCATTCAAACCGATGCATTTTACCTGGAGCAAAACGCTTACAAACCATGGCCGCGCGCCACGCGCTACGACGTAATCGTTCCTGGCGAACATTCAAACTCAACTTGCCCTGGCTTGGGGAGGCTTTCCGCATCCCGTCTGGTATAAAAATCATCCGCAAGTCGCCAATGTGAGATCCTTCGGCGGATTGCTCGACCGCCAGATTATGGAAGGTGTCGCCGCAACGGAAAAAATGTTCGAAGAACAGATTCGTCCGCTGCCCGCCGCGGAACAGCAACGCAAGCTCGCCGAAATGGCAAGCGCTGTCCAGGGCTCAACCCCTCCCCGCGAAAACCCGCGCGAGAATCGCACCATTGATGTAATCGTCGGCCGCGGTAACACGGACTCCATTCAGTGCGTAGTCTTCGGCACCTGCTGCTACCGCCAGACCGCGCTGATCCAGGCCTTCGCCGCGCACAATTTGATAAACGGAACTCCGCGAAAAGTAGGTTTCGCGTCGGCCCCGGAAGCATTCGGCGCATCGCGAACTTCTCGGCGTGTCTGGAGTCGCACGGCCTCTCTAAAGCGAAGTTATCGGCTTAGTTTTTGTGATCTGTTCTAGTTCGTCTGGAACATGCGCCTCGTCGTCTCACGAAATCCATGCGAGCCATCGACTACTTCGACAAAAGCGCCGATCTTTATCCCGGCAGAATCGCGATTCAGGAAGGCGACATACGTTGTACCTACGCGGAAACTCGCTCCTTCAGCGAGCGCATCGCCCGCGCCATGCTCGCTAGTGGCGTGAAACGCGAACACCGCGCCGCAATCCTTTCGCACAACCACCCCGCAGTTCTCTTCTGCATGTTGGGGTTGCTGCGCGCCGGAGCCGCTTGGGTTCCCATCAACTTCCGCACCGCCGCCGACGCGAACGTGGAATTCCTGAACTACTCGCAGACCTCGTGGCTCTTCTATCACAGCCGCTTTCGTGAGCAAGTCGAAGAACTTCCGCAAACGAGTTCCGCCCTCAGCACCTGGTTTGCATCGATCAACCCGATAGCGGAAATCTTTCACTGACAGAATTCATGGACCCCGGATTCATAAACTCTGCAAACTCCGCTCATGACCTATCCCAGGCCGACTCCGACGGCAACGACGCCTTCGGCAATCTCCAACAGATCATGGGCCTCGTTCCCACCGGCGGCACCACCGGCCCGGCACGCGGCGTGCGCGTCACCAACCTCGCGTGGGGCACGATGGCTGAAATGGCCATGCACTACTGGACGCGGGGACACCAGCGATCCTGTCTGCCTCTGCACCGCGCCACTCTCTCACGCTGCCGGGTCGTTGCATTCACTATGTTCGCGATGGGCGGAACAAACGTCATCCTCCCCGGTTTCGACGCCGTGCAAGTATTGCAGGCTATCGAACACCACCGCGTCACTCATCTTTTTCTTCCTCCAACCGCCTTTTACGGATTGCTGGCCCACCCCGATGTCAGCAAATACGATTACTCCAGCCTGCGCATTTTTTTGTTGGCTGGCTCCCCGGTTTCGCCCGACAAATTCAAGCGCGGCATCGAAATCTTCGGCCCCTGCCTGTGCCAGTCCTATGGACAAACTGAAGCGCCGATGCTCATCACCTTCCTCGACGCCCGCACCGCCGCTGCCGCCGCTGCAGGCGATCATCCCAACGTTTAAGCAGTTGTGGGCGGCCCACCGCCGCGGTTCGTCTCGCCATTATGGACGAAGCCGGCCGCCTCCTTCCCGCTCGCCAGCCCGGAGAAATCGTGGCGCGCGGCACGCTCGTCACCGGCGGCTACCACAACCTGCCCGAAGCCACGGCGGAACTTCTCGCGCCACGGCTGGCATCACACCGGCGACGTCGGATATATCGATGAAGACGGCTATGTATACATTGTTGATCGTAAGAAAGACATGATCATCAGCGGCGGATTTAATGTCTTCTGCACCGAAGTCGAGGCCGGCTTCATGTCGCTGCCGCAGGTGCAGGAATGTGCGGTCATTGGCGTTCCCGATGAGAAGTGGGGCGAAGCCGTCAAAGCCCTCGTCGTCCTGGCAGACAGTGAATCGCTCACCGAAGATGAAATTATCGTTTACTGCAAAGCAAAGCTCGGCGGCGTGAAAGCGCCTAAGTCAGTCGAGTTCGTATCGGAAATCCCAAAAACTCCCGCCGGAAAATTCGATCGTAAAACCATGCGCAAAAAGTTTTGGGCAAACGCCGATCGCGCCGTGCATTGATTGCGATCTGTTTACGCGCTCCTGTACGACGCCAGCACATTCGGCACGCCCGAGATCTCGTCATACTCCTCATCGGTCAATCGCACCGCCGCGGCCGCAATATTCTCTTCCAAATGCTTGACCGATGAAGTCCCGGGTATCGGCAGCATAATCGGCGATCGCCGCAGCAGCCATGCCAGCGCCACTTGCATAGCAGAAGCGTTTTTCTTTTTCGCAATCCGATTCACAATCTCTCCGGCTGCCTTGCCCGCCCCCAGCGGAAACCACGGAATGAAAGCGATCTTGTTCCGCTCGCAATAGTCCACCACGTAATCCCATTCGCGATCCGCAAAGCTGTAGCGGTTCTGCACGGAAACGATCGGCGCAATCTTCCGCGCCCGCTCGATATGCTCCTGCGTAACGTTCGACAATCCGATCAAAAAAATCTTCCCTTCTTTTTGCAACTCAGCCAAAGTTTCCACCGATGCCTCAAACGCAACCGCCGGATCCGGCGTATGCAACTGGTAGACGTCGATCCGTTCCACGCGCAGCCGCTTCAAACTGCCCTCAATCGCTTTACGCAGATGCGCAGGAGATGAATTATGCGTCCACTGATCCGGCCCCGGACGATTCCATCCGCCCTTCGTCGCAATCACCAATCCCTTCGGATATGGAAACAGCGCCTCCGCAATCAGCTCTTCGCTTACATGCGGCCCATAAGAATCCGCCGTGTCGATAAAATTTACCCCAAGCTCAGCCGCCCGACGGAGCACCGCGACCGCTCCCGCGCGGTCCGCAGGAGGTCCCCAGATGCCGTTTCCCGTAAGCCGCATCGCTCCATAACCCAAACGGTGCACTGAAACTTTTCCGCCCAGCGAAACCTCTCCCGCCAAACTTGCCGAAACATTCGCACTCATGATGACCTCCAACGCGATTCGTCGATATTCTACTGATTAGACTCTTCCGTCTTTGGCTTCTTTTTTATGAGCCATCACCAGCACCGGCAGGGCAAGCACTTGCAAAGTGACTGAGAAAATCACCAGTGCCGGAATCGACTTGTCGTAGAGCAAGCCCATAGTCGCGCTGCCCGCAAACCATGCGACGCCAAAGCCGGTATCGAAAACGCCAAATCCGGTGCCGCGCTTTTCAGAAGGAATGATCTTCGCCAAAGTCGCCTTGAGGCAGGAATTCTGCGCTCCCATCCCCAGGCCCCACAGAATCATTCCAACGAGTTCGAATCCCGCGCTCCGGAGAAAGATTAGCGGCGCAAAGAAAGCGGGCGCGGCAAACGCGAAGAGTAGAACCGGCAGGCCGACCTTATCCAGCAATTTTCCCAGTACCGGCGCCGCAACCGCTCCCGTCACCATGGCGACCGCGTAGAACACCGGAATCATGTCCTGCGATACCGTCCCGCTCTTCTGGAAGTGAAATGCGATCAGCGAAAAATCCGCGAATCCTGCGGCAATCAAAGCTCCTGCGGCAAGATACAGCCAAAAACTCTGCGAGAAAGTCTTGTCCGCTACTACCTGCGGAGATTTTCCTTCCAGCTCCTGCGGCTCGCGATAAAGCCGCCATGCAACAAAAACCACACTCAGGCACAGAAGCGCAGAAATTAACAAAACTCCAAACGCATGATGATAGCCTTCGCGTTTGTACAGCACCCATGCGGTAATCAGCGGCCCTAAAGTCGCTCCTGCCTGATCCAGCGCCTCGTTCAACCCGAATACCCAGCCGTGCCCAATGGCATGCCCCGCGTGGGAAAGCATCGAATCGACTGCCGGCTTCCTGATCGCCCGCCCCGTCCGCTCCGCTACCAGAAGCGCCGCCGCCACTGGCCAGTTCCCGGCCAGCGCCAGCGCGGGCACAGCCAGCATGTTCACCGCATATCCAATAAATGTGATCGTCCAATACTTATGCGTTCGATCCGCAAAAAATCCGGACACCGACCGCAGTGCATACCCGGCCATCTCCCCGAATCCGGCAACAAAGCCAACAGTCGTAGCGCTTGCCCCGAGCGAACCCAGAAACGGTCCCACAATGCCGCGCCCGCCCTCATACGTCATGTCGGCAAAAAAATTGACCACGCCGATAATCAACACAAACCGCAGCGCCAGCTTCGCCACTTCTGCGGACGTCTCATTCTTCATATGCATCAAAGTTCTGTTAGCCGCCAGCCATCAATCTGAACGCGCCCGAAGCGCAGGTGCGGAACCTGCTTCTCCAGATTCGCATTCGAAAGCGCTGTAAGCCAAACCTTTCCGATTTCACGTAAAGTTTCTGCCCTCCCGTGAGGGAATCCCGCCCCAAACGTCGCCTTTATCAGTGTGAGCGGGAGAATCCGGACGGCGGCTATTTGCAGCACACGCCCTTCGGCGACATGCGATGCCAGTCTGAGGGGGTCTCCCACTCCAAATCAAAATTAAATTACAGGAGAACTACCGTGAAACGCATCGCATTCGCCCTTACCGCAGCCCTGTTGGCCTGTTCCACTCTGTTTGCCCAACAGACACCCTCCTTGAGCTATAGCTTCCAGGATGTAACATATCCGAAAGATACCTTTGTTCAACTGCTCAGCATCAACAACAACGATCTGATCGCCGGCTATCACGGCGCCAGCGTCAACAAGGGTTTCACTTTGACTCTGCCCAGCACCTTCATGGCGGAAAATTTCCCGCAGTCCACGATGACACAGGTGATCGGCATCAACAACAACACCAACGTGGCCACCGGCGGCTTCTATGTCGACAAGGCTAACGTCACCCACGGCTTCCTGCACTGCACCGGCAAGTGGACCACCGTCGATTTCCCCGGCACCACTTTCAACCAGATCCTCGGCCTCAACGACATCGGCCAGGCTGCCGGCTACTATCAGGACGCGGCGGGCAACTTCCATCCTTATATTTACGCGAAAACCGGCGGCGTGTTCTCTGAGATCTTCCTGCCCGGAACCTCCAGCGCTCAAGCCACCGGCATCAACAACGCGCAAACCATCGTTGGCTTCTACCTCGATTCCAACAGCGTGAGCCACGGCTGGGAACTCAACGGCGGAACCTACACCGTTCTGAACTTCCCCGGCAGCACCTCGACGCAGGCTCTGGGAATCAACAACCTCGGCCAGATCGTTGGATCCTACACCGACGCGGCGAACGCCATGCACGGGTTCGTCTACTCCGGCGGCAGCTGGACCTCTGTCGACGATCCCAGCGGCATCGGCATCACCCTCATCAACGGCATCAACGACAAAGGCAAGATTGTCGGATTCATCGTTATCTCTCCGACGGTCAACACCGGTTTCGTTGGCACCGAACTCGAATAATTCGATCGTCGCGCAGTCCGCGGGAACGCGCTCCGGATCTCAAAACAGAGTCCGGGGCGCGACTCTTTCCACCCCGAATTCAACGAGTCTCCTGAACGCCACCCCCCAGCAGACAAAAAAAAAGAAAAAATATTCTTTCCGGTGAGGGAATCTCCTCAAAAATGTCGCTTATATCAGTAAGCGCGAGAAAACGGACTGTGGCAGTTTGCAGCACCCGCCGCTTTGGCGACATGCAATGCCAGTCCGAGGGGGCTCGCACTCAAGACAGTGTGCTAACGGAGGCTCCTGATGGTTACCCCGAATATGAGTTATAATCCAAGCCAATTTTCCGGGCTCGCCGGTCCGGGTTCCCCAAGTTATCCGCCGAACATTGGTCACATCCCACGGGAAGCGCGCTTGTCAGAATCCCCTCAGGATCGTCAACTGATAACCCGCCTGCTGAAGGAATGGAGCGGTGGCAACAAGCAGGCGCTCGATGAACTCATGCCGGTGGTCTACCAGCAACTCCACAAACTCGCCTCCATCAATATGCGCGCCGAGCGTCCCGACCACACACTGCGCGCGACCGCCCTCGTCCACGAAGCCTATCTCCGCCTGGTTGACGCCGATATCGCCTTCGAGGATCGCGTGCATTTCTTTGCGGTAGCCGCGCGTCTTCTGCGCCGGATCCTTGTCGATCACGCCAAGGCGAATCAGCGCCAGAAGCGCGGCGGCGGCGCAGAGGTGGTGGAGCTCGACGAGGCCGTACTGATCGGTCCGCAAACCCATGGCGGAATCATGGAACTCGATCTGGCTTTGCAGCGCCTGGCGAGTTTCGATCAGCGAAAAAGCGAGATCATTGAACTGTTATGCTTCGGCGGCCTCACCTACGATGAAACCGCGACAGCTCTCAAGATTTCACCCGCCACGGTGCATCGCGAGCTCAAGCTCGCTAAAGCGTGGCTGCACCGCGAACTGAATCAACCACAACCTGCCTCTTGACTATCGAGCACCTGTCTTGAAAGGGCGCGGCTTTCAGCCGCGCCGCAAGGCGGCATTGAAAAAGAGCGGCTTTAGCGGCGGAAGGAAATCGCGAATTACTCCGTCACTGCAAACGAAGCCTTGAATTGCTCATAGCGATGCATGGCCTGTTTCATCAAATCCTGAAACTCAGGCTCGCCGCGCAAATTCTGCAATAGCGGATCGCGCGCAAAATATGGATAGCAGAAGAACCCGCCGCCAATGCTGTGCCGCAGCATGTGGATGGCGGCTGCTTTGTCGCCCAGCACGGCGTAAGCCTGCGCGACCTTATACAGCCCCTCTGCGTCGCTGACGCCGCGCTCCTCAATCTTGCTTTCCGTCTGCTGCAGGATATTCACTCCGTCCGCGTTGTCGTGCCGGATGGAATCGCTCAGAGCTTTTCCCACCGCTGCCGGAAGCAGCGAGGAATCCCGGTCATACGCGCGATCAAAATCCGTCGCCGCCTGCTGCATGTTGCCCAGATGGTACTCGGCAAATCCCCGATAGAACAGGATGTACACCGAATCGTTCACCGGCAGGCTCTGCAGAAACTTATCGTAATCCCCCAAATATAGGTAAGCGTTCATCGCCGAACTGCTGATCTTCACCTGCGGATTATTCTGCCGCGCCTTCTCGGCTTCTTCCACCGACTCCTTCAGCATCCCGCCAAACCGGTACGCGTATCCAAGTTCCCAATGCGCCTCCGCGTTGTTGGGACTATCCTGCAGAACTGACCTCAACATCGGCACCGCCTCTTCCACCCGCCCCGTATCGGTGAACAGGTTCGCCATGTAAATTCGCGGTTCCACCAGCGCCGGGTTGAGTTCAATCGCTTTCTCATACGCGGTCTGCGCCTTGCCATAATCTTCCCGGCCGCCGAAATGCAATGACGCCATGGTCGTATAAGCTCGCCCGAGATGTGCCCACGCCGGCGCGTAGTTCGGCTCCATTGCCGTGGCCTTCTCCAGCATGTCGATCGCGGCGGCAAAATCATTCAGCGAGTAGAAGTCGATCCCGCGCAAATAATATTCATAGGCCTGCGTGCTGATCGGCTTCTCCGGCCTCAGGTTCGCTGTTTCTGTTGGAGAAAGATTCAGCTCCAATCCCTGAATAATCTGGTGCGCCACCCGGTCCTGCACTTCGAGCAGCTTGTCGTACTTCAAGTCCATCGACTCACGCCACAAAATCTTATCCGGCTTCACATCGATAAGCTGCGTGGTGATTCGCAGAACATCGCCATCTTTGATGAAGCTCCCGGTAAGCAAAGTATCCACATTCAAATCGGCCGCCACCTTCTGGGGATCAATCGTCATATTGCGATATTTGTCGACCGAAGAAGATGGACGAACCGTCAACGCGCCAACGTAGCTAAGCTTGGTGATGATCTCATCCGCCAGTGAAAATCCTAAAAAATTGGTGGCTGGGTCGTCCTTTAGATTGCGGAACGGAAGCACCGCCAGGCTGCGCGGCCGCGCAGCCGATGCCAGGCCAGATCTTTTCGAATAGAAATAACCGCCAACTCCTAGAATCGCGATCAAAAGGATGACCGCCGCTGCAAGCATCCACGCCCGCGCGGAGTTCCCCTCGGCCGGAGCAGTCGCAAGAAATCCTCGCGCTGGCGTTTTCCGGCCCGAGCCCGATTTCAGCCTCTGGCCTCCCTGCCCAGCCAGCTTCGATTGAAACTCCGCGTCCTTCTTATAATCCTGCAGGTCAATCTGCAAATCCCTTACCGATTGATACCGCGTCAGCCGGTCCTTGCGCAGCGCCTTGTCAATAATCTTCTCGATCTCCTCCGGTGTCTCCGGAGCGAATTCGATCGGAGGCGGCGGTTCTACTCTCAGGATTTCGGCGATTACATCGCTCGTCGTCGCTCCTCCAAACGCACAGTGACGCGTCACCATCTCGTACATCACTGATCCCAGGCTGAAAATATCGCTGCGCGCATCGATTTCCACTCCTCGCGCCTGCTCCGGCGACATATACCTGGCGGTTCCAATCACCAGCCCCACTTCGCTGATCGAAGAAGTCACTGTCGACCCGGTGCGCCGCGCAGTCTCGCCAAGACGCCTCTCGGCCAGCTTGGCAATTCCAAAATCCAGCACCTTCACCAACCCGTCATTTCTTACGATCACGTTGTCGGGCTTGATGTCGCGATGGATAATCCCGCCCTCATGCGCCGCCGAGAGTGCGCTCGCAATCTGAATGGCAATCTCGACGGCGGTATTCAAATCCATCTCACGCGCTGCCATCTTTGCCCGAAGCGTCGCGCCATCCACATACTCCGACGCGATAAAATGCAATCCCTCCGCCTCTCCGAATTCGTAAATAGTCAGAATATTCGGATGGTTCAGCGCCGAAGCCGCTCGCGCCTCCTGCTCAAAACGCTTCAATCCCCGCTGATCGAGTGTCAACTCCGGCGCCAGAAGTTTCAGCGCGACCTTGCGCCCCAGCCGCGTATCCTCCGCCAGATAGACCTCGCCCATTCCTCCCGCGCCCAGCATGGAAATGATTTTGTATTGCCCCAACTGCGTGCCCGCCGCAATCACCCTGCGCCGGTCCGCCGCGATCATCTCTTGTGCCGCTGCGGCAACCGACTCCTGTAAAAACTCCATTGGCTTCTCGGAAGAATTCAACAGCTCCTGAATTTCCTTCCGTAAGTCGGCATCGCCCGCACAGCTCGTTTCCAGAAATGCCGCGCGTTCCTCGGGCTTCAACTCGAGCGCCTGGTAAAAGAGGGCCTCAAGCCGTTGCCATCGGCTGGATGAAGAGCTCATCGGAAATCCGGTTCTAAGGAAGGAGTGAACTGTGCCAACATGCCAAGCTTAAAACATTTTTGTCCGATTTCCGAAAGAACTTTACGGTATGCCGTATTCATCACTGCCATGCCACGTGGCCACCGGCGCGCCGTGTCTGGCCTCTTGCACCATATCGCGCCTCTTTAGTGAGTGAGACGTCGGGATTCTGCCCAGCGCAGCCTCTTGATAGACTGATGAATGCCCTGTTTCTTTCCAGGATTCCAAAAGACGTTCAGCCCGCACCATCCGTCGTCCGCGGGTCTGGTATCTTCCAGGTTTCTGCGCTTTGCGGCCCTTTGCTTTGTCGCCGTGCCGCTGTCATTCGCACAAAGCTCAAAACCCCACTCGCAGGCTCCTCAACCGCCGCAATCGTCTCAGCCCGCCGCGCCACCTCAAGGAAATCCGCTTCCGCAGCTTCAACTCGATGGAAGCGCCATCCTGCATCACCTGAATGACGTCATCAACTGGTATCGTCATTCCACGACTGAAGTGCAATCCGTGGGCCTGCCAACCGACGCCATTTACCACGACAATGCGCAAAACCTCGGTGCACAAACCGTACGCCTCGCTTTTCAGTCGGCGAGGGCGGAAAGCACCGTCATCGCGGCTCAGCAGAAAAAATCCGGAAACCAACCGTCCGCGGAATCCACCCAGCAGCAGAACCTCGCCGCCATCGAAAGCAAAACCAGCACCCAGATCGATCAACTGCAGTCGCAGATCGAAGCCCTGAACGCCAAAATCTCGAAAGCTCCCGCATCCCGCCGCAGCGTTCTAACTTCTCAGCGCGATGCCCTCCAGGGCCAGCTCAATCTGCAAAAAGCTCTGCTCGATGCCATTCAAAAAATGTCCTCCTTTGTCGAAAACAACGGCGAAATCGCCGGCGGTCTCGAGGGCAGCATCAACAAGCTTTCCAAATCCATCCCTGAGGTTCTCGGTTCTTCCACGACCACCCAAAAGCCAACCACGACTTCCACTCCGGCCAAGCTAACTCTTGCCAACTCCGGCGGTCTAATCAGCGAGGCGATGACGCTCTACGACTACATGAGCGCCGCCCATGAACTTGACGGCCTGGAAAAAGAAACTGACTACACTCGCGACGTGGCCGATCAACTGCGCACTCCGCTTCGCCAGGCTCTGCGGGCAACCATCCAGGAAAGTCAGACGCTCTCCAATCAAACACCCGCCACCAGCCCGCAGCAGCTTCAAGCGGAGCGCCAGACTTTCCAGGACCTCACCCAGCGTTTCAAACAGCTTTCCGACGTCATGCTTCCGCTCAGCCAGGAGATGATCGTTCTCAATGACGCGCGGGCCAATTTCAGCGAATGGCGCGACTCCATCACCCGCGAATCCAAATTCGTCCTGCGTTCTCTCCTGCTTCGCGTGGTAGGCATTCTCGGCGCGCTTGCAGTAATTCTCATTCTCTCCGAAATCTGGCGTCGCATCACCTTCCGCTACATCGGCGATCCCCGCCGGCGCCGCCAGTTCCTGGTGGTGCGCCGCATCGTCATCGGGTTCCTCTTTGTAATCGTTCTCATTCTCGGATTCGTCAGCGAATTCAGCTCACTCGCCACTTTTGCCGGATTCATCACTGCCGGCATCGCAGTCGGATTGCAGGCGGTTCTTCTCTCCGTCGCTGCATACTTTTTCATCATCGGCAGATATGGCATTCGCGTCGGAGATCGCATCAGCGTGGCCGGAATCACCGGCGATGTTGTCGATGTTGGCCTCGTCCGCCTGTACCTCATGGAACTGGCCGGCACTGGCCTGGATTTTTATCCCACCGGGCGTATCGTCGTCTTCTCGAATGCCGTTTTATTCCAGGCCGGTATGCCGCTCTTCAAACAGATTCCCGGGACCGAATACGCATGGCACGAAGTTGCAGTAATGATTTCGCCGAACGGCGATCACAAAGCCACGCAGGAAAAACTCGTCGCCACCGTCAATGACGTCTATTCGAAGTATCGCCCGGAGATCGAACGCCAGCACGCCGCCATCGAACGCCGTGTCGATTTCCAGATTGACGCGCCGCGGCCCGAAGCGCGCCTGCAATTCGCCGACTCCGGCCTCGAATTGCTCGTTCGCTATCCCGTAGAGATTCGCAAGGCTCCGGACATCGACGAGCAGATGACCAGAAAAGTCCTGGAGCTGGTTGAGACTGACGCCGCTCTCAAGGCAGCCATCTCTGGCATCCCCAAGATTCGCTCCGTAATAAAAGGATGAAGCACTCGCGACTGACGACCGATGAAGCCGGCGCACCCGTGGAAGAGCAGCCCTTAAGGCCCGCGTTAGGGTGATTCGTATCAGGGCACGACTTCAGTCGTGCCGATAATGCAATATTAATGAGAACCGGGGCTTTAGCCCCCGCGCTCGCGCACCATGAACTTCTCCCCCACATCCGCGATCCACTGGCTTTTCGAGCCGCCAAAAACCGGCGAGAGCCGCCTCATCCCGCGCTGGCTTTTCCTCCGCGCCCTCGGCGCGATCTACTTCTCGGCCTTCTTTTCTTTGATCTTCCAAATCCGCGGCCTGATTGGACCGCAAGGCATTCTCCCCGCCAACACTTTTCTCGAAGCCGTCGCCCAAGCGCTCGGCCATTGGCAGCGCATCTGGTACGCACCCACCCTTCTCTGGTGGTCGAGCTCCAATGGAATGCTTAACGCGCTTTGCTGGGTGGGCATCATCGCCTCTGTGCTCCTGATTCTCAATCTCTGGCCGCGCGCCATGCTTGCCATCTGCTTCGTATGTTTTCTTTCTTTCGTCAGCGCGGCGCAGGATTTTTCCGGCTATCAATCCGATGGCATGTTGCTCGAGGCTGGATTCATTGCGCTTTTCTTCGTGCCTTCGGGCTTGCGTCCCGGCCTCGGGCAAACCCATCCAGCCCCGCGCGCCAGCCTGTTCTTGCTGCAATGGGAGTGGTTCCGCATCTACTTCGAATCCGGCGCAGTAAAACTTCTCAGCGGCGACCCGCAATGGCGCAACTTTACCGCCATGGACGAGTATTACCAGAACGGCCCGCTGCCCACCTGGATCGGCTGGTACGTTCAGCATCTCCCGCACTGGTTTCACGCAGGCACCGTCTATGCCACGCTCGCCATGGAACTCGGCATCGTCTGGATGCTCTTTCTTCCGCGCCGCTGGCGCATCGTCTGCTTCTTCATCGTCACTCCCTGGGAGATCGGAGTCATCCTCACCGCCAACTACACATTCCTGAATTATCTTGTGCTGTCGCTCGGCATCCTCTTGCTCGACGATCGCTTCGTATCAAGCATCATTCCCCCAAAGTGGCAATCGCGCCTTGCGCCTGCGAAATCGAATGCAGAACAACCCCCCGTAGACTCAACGCACAACAATTCTTTGCTCAACCGATTCTGGTATCCCGTAAAACTCTCTATCGTTTCAATCATGCTCGCGTGGATCTTCTACGCCACCACCGCCGAACTAATTTGGATGTTCACATCACTACCGCTGCCAACGTCTCCAGTCAGCGCGCTCGAACCCTTCCGCATCGCCAATCGCTACGGTCTTTTCGCTGTGATGACCCGGGGCCGCTATGAAATCGAATTTCAGGGATCGAACGACGGCCAGAATTGGACCCCTTATCTTTTCCGCTACAAGCCGCAAGCCCTGAACCGGGCACCGGGAATTTACGCTCCCTATCAGCCGCGCTTCGATTGGAATCTCTGGTTCGCCTCGCTCGGATCCTGGCGCGACTATCCCATCGTCCCCAATACGGAAGTTCGCTTGCTCTCAAACGACAACGACAAGAACAAAGACGTGCTCGAACTTTTCGCCGCCAATCCCTTCCCCGAAAAACCACCTCAACAGATTCGCGCTGTGCTCTGGCAATATTGGTTCACCACAATGGAAGAAAAACGTAAAACCGGAAATTGGTGGCGAAGGGAATATCTCGGCCTTTACGCGCCAACTCTGGAGCGCCAACCCGACGGCCAAATTAAAGTAATCGAGTGGCCAACCGTTCAACCGAGAGAATGAAAAAGAGACCTATCCTGTGATCCCATATATCCTCTTTGTTTATTTTTTTACTGGCCATCGCCAACCCAGTTGCCACTGACCCCACACACAGATACCTTGGTTATAAAGGAGCGATGCCGCCCACCCTCAAAGCGAACGTAATCGGCGCAGGGCCCAATGGCCTTTCGGCCGCCATCGTGTTGGCGCAGGCCGGTTTACAGGTGGAGGTCTTCGAAGCCGAGGCAATCCCCGGCGGAGCAGTCCGCACCATGGAGTTAACCCTGCCCGGCTTTCTGCACGATTTCGGCTCCGCAGTCCATCCCATGGCTGCCGGCTCTCCGTTCTTTTCTTTGCTGCCCCTGCAAGACTACGGCCTCGAATGGATCAACTCTCCCGCCCCGGTCGCTCATCCCCTCGACGATGGCACCGCGGTCGTCCTCGAACGCAATCTCGATGACGCAAAAAAATCTCTCGGGCGCGATGGAAATGCCTGGTACAACCTCATGCAGCCCTTCGCCGATCGCTGGACCGATTTCGCACCTGAAATCCTCCGGCCGCTCCCGGCAATCCCCAAACACCCGTTCCTGATGGCCCGCTTCGGCCTGCACGCGCTCCTCTCCGCAAAAGCGATTGCCAGCCGCTTTCAAAGTCCACGCACGCGCGCGCTCTTCGCCGGTTTCGCCTCACATTCATTTTTAGCTTTCGACGAACCGCTCAGCGGCGCATTCGCTCTGATCATGGCAGTCCCCGCTCACGCCGTCGGCTGGCCCATCCCGCGTGGAGGTTCGCAATCGATCACCAACGCTCTCTGCCGTCACCTCGCAGCGCTCCGCGGAAAAGTCACAACTTCCTCTCGCATCGCATCCCTCGACTCTATGCCGGCCGGCGATCTGATTCTCTGCGACGTAACGCCCCGCCAACTGATCTCGATCGCAGGCCGCCAACTTTCCCAAAGCTTCAAACGTAAGCTCGAGAAATTCCGCTACGGTCCCGGCGTCTTCAAAGTCGACTTCGCGCTCAGCGAGCCCATCCCATGGAAAGCTGCGGATTGTCGCCGCTCCGCAACCGTCCACCTGGGCGGCAGCTTCGAGGAAATTGCCGCCTCGGAAAAAATCACGCGCCAAGGACGCACTTCACCCAAGCCTTTCATCCTCCTCGCCCAACCCACCTTGTTCGATCCCTCCCGCGCTCCCGCAGGCAAACACATAGCCTGGGCCTATTGTCACGTTCCCAACGGCTCTAAAGAAAATATGCTGCAGAACATCGAAGACCAAATCGAGCGCTTCGCGCCCGGCTTCCGCGAAACTGTCCTGGCGCGCCGCGCTTTTTCTCCCGCCGATCTCGAGCCCATGGACGCCAACCTCGTTGGCGGCGACATCGGAGGTGGCATCATCGATCTCCGGCAATTCCTGTTTCGCCCTACGCGCCGCCACTACGCCACCAGTGTGCAAAATCTTTACCTCTGCTCCGCCTCCACTCCGCCCGGCGGTGCCGTTCACGGCATGTGCGGATACCACGCCGCTAAAGCCGCTCTCGCAAAAATGTAGGGCAAACGCCGCGGCCGCCCTTATCCACAAGGCAAGCGGCCGCCCCTCCAACCCAAGCCAGTAGCCGCATCCCGCGCGGCAACCTTTCCCAAACTCTAACAATCGAACTCTTGCCAGTCGTTGAGGGTTGCCACCAGTGTCTTCGTCACAAGAGATGCGCCTGCCCGTGTGTGCCTCGGAATCAAGTAAGCATTCCTCTTCTCAATCCCAGGCCGCCGCTCGTCGTAGTATGAAAATCCTGCTGGTCACTTCCTTCCCTCCCAGCCGCGGCGATCTCAACGAATACGGCTATCATTTGGCCTGTTCGCTCCAAAACAATCCTCAAGTCGACCTCGTCATTCTCGCCGATGAAACTGATGACAAGAATGAACTCGAGGGATTTCCCGTCGAGCGCTGCTGGCGCTTCGATTCCATGTCGAATCCGCTGCGCTTGCTCTGCGCGATTCGCAAACACAATCCCGACGTTGTTTGGTTCAACATTGGATTCTCCACCTTCGCCCGCAACCCCCTGGCGGCCTTTCTCGCTCTTACAGTTCCCGGATTCGCGCGGCTCTCGGGCTGCTACACGCACATCACGCTGCACACCATATTCGAGCGCATCAATCTTCAGGACGCAGGCGTTCGCTGGCCCGCTCTTTACCGCACTGCAGGCCACCTTGGTACGCAACTGCTGCTTCTAGCGAATGATGTTTCAGTGCTTCTTCCTTCCTTCCGCGACGACCTCGAGGTGCGCTACGGGAAGCGCGCTAATCGCGTGCAATTCCGCCCGCACGGAACATTCGATAGCTCGAATCATGAAAAACCCATTGCCGCAAAAAACTCCGAGCGCATCATCCTTGCCTTCGGCTACTGGGGCACCTACAAGCGTGTCGATCTGCTGCTCGATTCCATGGATGAAGTTGTCCGCAGCGTTCCCAACGCCGTGCTGGTCATCGCCGGCACCAATCATCCCAGCACTCCCGGCTATCTCGAATCCATGCAGAAGCAATCGGCCGGCCGCAGTTGTGTCCGCTTCCTCGGTTACGTTCCAGAAACCGGATTACCCGAGCTTTTCAGCAGCGCCTCTGTACTCGCGTTGCCCTATACCTCGGCCGCTGGCACCAGCGGTGTAATGCATCAGGCATGCCAGTACGGCCTGCCAATGGTCGCCTCCTCCATTCCCGAAATCGTTGAGATCGCCGGGCAGGAAAAAATTGCCGTCGAATTTTATCCGCCCGGCGACGCTCGCACGTTAGCCGCACAGTTGATTCGCGTTCTCACTTCCGATCAGCTTCATCGTCGCGCTTCCCAGCAGAATCTGCTGGCAGCCGGATTGACTCCGATCTCGGAAGTCACCGCAGGCTACGTGCAGTTTTTTCAGAACAGAGTTTTCCGCTCTGTTCCCATTCCAGGGAGGCAGGTAATAACACAATGAAGTCGGCAGAACAGTTAAAACAAAATACAAAAGTGAACCCGATTGCGCCTCGAAGCGCGGGAGAATGGTTTTTAAACTCTGGAATACAGGAGTCCACCGGCGGTGTCGCCAGATATTATTTCAGCGACCGCAAGCGCAACGCTCCACTCTCCACCGAAATCACCGGCTATGCTGTCAGCGCGCTGGTCAATCTGTACAAGCAAACCTCTGATGTAACCTACCTCGATGCGGCGATCAAAGCCGGCTGCTACCTGGTGCGTGCGTGGAACGAAGAATGTTCTGCGATGCCTTTTGAAACCGAAGGCGAGGGCAGTAAATATTCCTACTTCTTCGACAATGGCATCATCGTCCGCGGACTGCTATCGGCGTGGCGGGAATTCAAGAAAGACGAATTTCTCGATACTGCCGTAAAAGTCGGCGACTCCATGGCGCGGGATTTCGCCAACGGCGCCGATTTCGCTCCAATCCTCGAACTCCCCGCCAAAACCCAGCTTCCCCGCGATCCGGCACGTTGGTCGCGCAGTTCCGCGTGCTATCAGCTCAAAGCCGCACTCGGCTGGTTCGAACTTTGGCAGGCCACCAGCGAGCAGCGCTATCTCGATTGCTATCGTGGAATGCTTGAGTCATCTCTGAAAACTCATTCCTCATTCCTTCCCGGGGTCGAGAGCGAATATCTGGTGATGGATCGCCTGCACGCCTACTGCTACTTCCTTGAGGGCCTGCTTCCGGTTGCCAATGAGCCTACCTGCTTGCGTGCAATGGTCTCCGGAATCGACCGCGTCGCCGGATTCGTCCGCGCCATCTCCCCCAAATTCTTGCGCTCTGACGTTGTGGCCCAATCCTTCCGCGCCCGTTTGTTCGCCGATCAATTACGCATCAAGCCCCTTGATGAAACCGCGGCGCAAGCCGACGTAGCCATTATGCAAAGCTTCCAATCCCGTGACGCCGATCCCCGCCTCAACGGCGGCTTCTGGTTCGGCAAGAGAGACGGCCAGACGCCGCCCTTCATGAACCCGGTATCGACCGCATTCTGCAATCAAGCTCTGGGAATGTGGGATCAGCGAGATACGCAAATCTTCGAATGGCAATCTCTGGTCTGAGAACTGTCAGGAGATGGATATTTGCGGCCTCATGGGATCTTTGAGAACTGCCCGAAGATTGTGCGGCTTGACCGGATCTTCCAGCAACTAGAGAGCGCAACAATAAAAGTTCGTCATTCCGAACTTGCGCGAAGCGCAGGTGAGGAACCTGCTGTTTGTTCGAGGTGAAGCAAAGCCCACCTTTTCCAGCACGCTTTTGCGAACTCACGCCGCCCGCATTACTGCACCTTCCGGCATCACCGGAGGTTGCGGCATCGCCTCCGCGCCCTGCGCCATCAGGATGCTCGCGATTCGTTTCCCCGCATTTCCATCCCCGAACAGATTCCGATGCTGTGCCATCCTTTGATAAACGAATGGATCTTCCATGAGCTCGGAAAACGCAGAAACAATCGTCTGCGTCTCCACGCCAACAATCTTCGCAGTCTCCTGCCTCCGTAGCCGCCGGACGGTCGCTCACATTGCGCAGGACAAGCGCCGGTTTGCCCAGGCAAGGCAACTCTTCCTGCAATCCGCCCGAATCGATCATCGCAAAGTGGCAACCCTCGGCCAGCGCGATGATTTCGCGGTAATGCAGCGGCGGCGTCAGGGTGATATTGAGAATCCCATCCAAATGCCGCCACACAGCCGCGGTCACATTCGGGTTGGGATGAACCGGCAGCACCAGATGCGCCGTATTCCGGTACCTCCGGGCAACAATTCGTACCGCCTCGCAAATACTCTCCAGCGCCGGCCCGTGATTTTCACGCCGGTGCACCGTCACCAGAATGATCCGCTTTCTTCCGAATGGCACATTTCGCAGCGGCGACTCTGCCAGCGAAAAAGGCTGCGCCGCCATGTACCGCATCGCGTCGATGCAGGTATTCCCAGTAACGTGAATCGTATCGGGGTTGAGGCCCTCGAGCAGAAGGTTTTGCTCGTCGCCCGCTGTTGGCACAAAATGCAGATCGGACATCACATCGATGATCTTCCGGTTCACTTCTTCGGGGAACGGCTCCAGCTTGTTATGCGAACGTAATCCCGCTTCGATGTGGCCCACAGGAACTTTCGAATAGCATCCCGCCATGCAGCCCGCAGTTGCCGATGCAGTATCTCCCTGCACCAGCACCCAGTCCGGCTGCTCCGCTGCAATCACTTTTTCCAGTTCCGCCAGCAAACGCGCCGTCAAGCCGCAAAGCTGCTGATTGTGCGACATCACCCGCAGGTGATAATCCGGCTCAATACGAAACAGCGACAAAACGGAATTCAGTAACTCCTCATGCTGTCCCGTTACGCATACTACGCACTCCGCCTCAGGCTCATTCTCCAGCGCCCGTACAATCGGCGCCATCTTGATGGCCTCGGGTCGAGTGCCAAAAACAACCAGGCATTTCCTTTTACTCATAAGCTTGGCCCTTCATCAGTCAGACGTACGTTCTTGTAGCGGCACACTGGAGAGATCACCCGCAGGAGTCTTAGGCGCGGGCTTTTCCGAATAAGCGCCATTCATTTCATGCCATCTGACTTTAAAGAGCTCGCCAAGCATTCGAGCGCCGTCACGATAGGGCCGGATCTTCGATCCTTCGGCGTAGTAGACGTACTCCACTGGCACTTCCCGCACCGAAAAGCCGAATTTCTGCGCGAGAAATAAAACTTCCGCGTCGAAGCCCCAGCCACCGATTTTTTGCAGCGGAAAAATCGTCTTCGCGGCGGAACGCGTATAAGCCTTGAATCCGTTCTGCGTATCCCGGTAGTCGAGCCCCAGAATGCTCCGCATCAGCAGGTTGTAGAGGCGCCCGTTCAGCCGCCGGTACCATGGCTGCGGATGCACTTGCAGATCGCGATCCACCCAGCGCGATCCGATCGCGATATCCGCCCCGCTTTCGATCGCCTGCAACAATTTGTCTGCGTCTGTTATGGGAGTCGAATCGTCGGCGTCGGCGAAAAGGATAACGTCTCCGTTGGCGCGTTCCACGCCGTCGCGAATACTTTTCCCTTTTCCGCCATTTACCGCGTTGTCGACGAGATGGATGTAGGGGTAACGGCTCGTGAATTGCCGCACTACATCTGCGGTCTTATCCTTCGACCCGTCGTTGACCACGATCACTTCCAGGTTCCAGCAATTTTTTTCTGTGAAGGCGATGATGGATTCGAGCGTCCGGGGAATTCGCTTCTCCTCGTTGTACGCCGGAATTACGATGCTGCACGAAGGGCGTCTCATAGTAAAGAATTGGATGCAGGAAACGCGCTTCGTTGCTTTTTCGACGCTTTGAATAATTACCGTAGGCGAGTCGCATTCGCGCTGTAGGCATGAGATAAGGTGACTTCCTGGGGACGAAGGTCTGTCGCGTCTTCCGCTTCATTCTCCGCGGCAACTTCACTCTCACGCTTCTTTTTTCTGTATGCAAGCCACACCAGAATAATCGTCGCAATGCTCGTACCAAACGGAACCGTCCCCCACATGATTCCCTGCCACACCGGCGGCTCGAGCGGAGAAGGAATTTTCGTCGCTTTCGGAACGCCGAGCGTTGTCCACACCGTCGTCTCGCCGTGATTGAAATCGTCAATTTGTCGCCATCCCGCAAAAGTCAATATCGGGTTGTAATAAGCGTCATGCACGAAGATGTATTTCAGTCCGTATTTATTGGCATGGCGAAGAATTTCCGAGAGCGCTTCCATTCCCTCTGAGTGATAAAACTTTGCGCTGCTCAATTGGCCTACGCCATGTCGCGTCATCTCCGGGAGGGTGCGCGCCGAATTGTATTCGCCGTCGATACTGGGCGCGTTCGTATAACACGCGATCTTCGACATCGCATTCGCATACCCCAGCGTCAAATACCGGTACTGATCGCGCCCGTCTGAATTCAAGAATTTCACAATGGGATTGACATCCGGCTCCGCGCCAATCAGCGGGAAATAAACATTCCACGCCACCGCCAGCGCGCCGCCGCAAACGAACAGCGCCACCAGAAAACCTGCCATCACTCCGCCGAACCGGTCGATCAGTTGCACCGCCAGCATTCCTACAAACGGCAACGCCAGTAGCACCGCCCAAAAAGTAAATCTCTCGAACGTGAGCACCTCGTAAGCCCGGCCCAGCAGCCATCTCGGCACTGGCGTCGTTCCGCCCAGCCCGAACAACAACGCAAATAGAATCCCAGCAGCAGCGGCCGCAAACGCCGCTCCGCGCCCTTGTAAAAGATGTAAGGCAAAGCCAGAGCCACCACTCCGAACGGCATCACCCAATAATGCAGACCCCAGATCGGCTGCTGAATAAAATTGTCCCGGCTGGCATGTGGAATCGGCACCTGCCGGATCGGGTCCTTCAGGAGAATCAAAAAATAAGGCAGAAGTACGATCAGAATTCCCGCGCCTGCAAGCGCCCCAAACCAGACAATCCTCCGCGCCGGCACGGCAATCGATTCCCCAGGATGCTCCGCGCGGTAATCTTTTACCGCCAGCCACGCCAATGGCGTTACGAAGAAAACGATTCCAAACAGCAACGTCGCGTGGTGCGCCGCCGCGGCTGTGCATGAAATTGCAAGCCCCAAAATCAGATCCTGCGATTTTCCATGCACCACATATCGGTAGATAAAGGGCAAAGCCAGCAGGAATAGCGAAGTTGCAGTGATCGTTCCAATCTGCCCGTCCTGATATGCCAACAGGCAAAGCGACCCGATAAAAATCGAGCCGAACGCCGCATAACTGGCGGCGCGTTCACTCACCCAGATTTTTGCGAAGTAGAAAATTCCGACCGGCAACAGCAGAATGGCAATCCCCTGCACCAGCATGAAGCCGTAGGTCAGTCCGATCACATGCGAGAAAACCGCAATCCACTGATGCACCAGGGGGGGATAAGTCGTCTGCGAAAAACCCGCAAACGATTTTTCGTTCCAGGGATTGAACCAATGGTGGGCGTAATGCTCCGCCATCGACATGTGGAAGTTCGCATCGAAAGTGTTCGCCGGTACTTGCATGAGCAACAGCGGCCCATGAAAGATAAGCGCGCACAGCACGATCACGCGCAGCGGGATTGGTCGACGGAGCGGAGACGAAGTCGCAATAGCCATCTCTGAGAAGACTTCCTCAGTCGGGGTGAATTTTTTACCGTCTACTCTGATGCGAATTTACACGCCCACAGTTGCCGGCTAAAACCCTTGACTGGATGGAGAATTGGACAAGAACCAGCGTAAAGAAGAATTGGGGACTTCGCTCTTTTGTCTAAGGCAAAGACTACTGCTGCACGATCTGCCCTGCCTTCGGGTGCACCTGCTCGTTCTGGATTTCACTGGCATCCCAACTCCCGCCCAGCGCTTTCACCAGATAAACCGAACTCACCATCTGCTGTCCCAGAAGCTGCGTTTCCAGCCGCTCGCTGCTGAGCAGCGTGGTTTGTGCCGTGATCACGTCGAGGTAATTCGTCACTCCGCCCACGTACCGGTTATTAGCGATGTCCAGCGCCCGCTTCGCATCCGCCACTGCTTCGCCCTGCGTGGCCAGCGCCTGCGAGAGCGTGCTCAAATTGCTGATGCCGTCCTCCACCTGCTGGAACGCTGTCAGCACCGCCTGGCGGTAATTCGCCACCGATTCGTCGTAAGCTGCGCGCGCCGCTGCGTAGTTTGCGCGATTCCGTCCGCCCTGCAGAATTGGCTGCAAAGCATCCGCGCCGATCGACCAGAACAGGCTCGGCGCATTCAGAATGTTCGTAATCGAAGTGCTCTCCCAGCCGCCGCCCGTGTTGCTGATGGTAATGTGCGGATAGAACGCCGTGCGCGCCAATCCAACTTCCGCATTCTCGTACGCCATTTGCCGCTCCGCCGTGGCAATGTCCGGCCTTCGCTCCAATATGTCCGATGGCAAGCCCAGCGGCACCGGCGGCGGAGTGGCATTTAGAGGCGACGCAGGAATGTTGAAACTCGGCGCGGGCTGCCCCAGTAATGCCGCAATCGCATGTTCGTACTGCGCGCGTGATTGCTGCACCAGCGAGAGCTGCGATATCGTCGAGTCGAGCACCGTAGCCTGCTGCGCCACTTCCAGTCCGCTCGCAATGCCGCCATTGTGCCGGTTCTCCACCAGATCCAATCCTTTGCGCTGGTAGCCGACCGATTCCTGCACCACGTTGTATTCGGCATCCAGCTCGCGCAACGAAAAATAGTCCGCCGCGAGCTCTGCCGTCAAAACCAGCTGGACATTCTGCAGATCGGCGGCATTCGCCTGCAGCGAGGCATTGGCCGCTTCCACATTGCGGCGCACCCTCCCGAACAGATCAACCTCGTAGCTCAAGGAAAAGGGAATCGTGAATACATTTTGTGTATATGGAACGATGGGCTGCGGCACTCCGT
Organism: uncultured Acidobacteriaceae bacterium; assembly: GCA_963734675.1. Lineage (GTDB taxonomy): Bacteria > Acidobacteriota > Terriglobia > Terriglobales > Acidobacteriaceae > Sulfotelmatobacter. The sequence goes on along the minus strand of CAVTHZ010000007.1, from coordinate 14,138 downwards.
TAACAACACTCGGTGGCGCTCCATTTAGTGGCCGGTTTCCCGAGCCTCGCTCGCGCACCGCATTGGGATCCGCAGAAAGTTGCGGGAAGAAATCCGCCGTCGCGACCCGCGCCAGCGATCGCGCCTGATTCAAGCGATCCACCGCCGCCACCAGCGACTGATTAGCTTTAAGCAATTGTTGTTCGTAGTCGTTCAGAGCGGCATCGTGATACACCTGCCACCATACCCCTTTAGGGATCGCATCTTTCGGCGCGGCCTGCTCCCATGGCGGTTGGGTCTTCCACGCGTCGGGCGCGGGAATGAGTGCCGCCGGCCGGCTGTATCGCGGTCCAACCGTGCAGCCACCGCCTGCGAGCACTATCGCGATCAGAGCAACCAGTCCAGCCCGCTTCACCGCGCGTCGCCTTTCTGCCCGTGGTTTTGTGCCGGACCCCGCTTCTGCGCAGGCTGGCTTTCCATCTGCCCGCCTTGCCCAGCTTCATTTTGTTGGCTCGGCGGCTGGCTGCCCGGCGCCTGCGCCACATTCACCTGCTCTCCGTTCTCGAGCGAGTCCGGAGGATTGATCACCACGCGTTCACTCGCCCCCACTCCCCCCAGAATTTCCAGCGAGGTGCCGTAGTCGCGCCCAATGTTGATCTGCCGCAGTTCCACCTTATTATCCGGACCCACCACCGCGACCTGCGCACCTTGCGCGCGGAACAGCATTGCATTCACCGGCACCGTAACCTTGTTTACATTTACGCCCACCGCAAAATGAACTTCGCCAAACGATCCCGGCAACAATCGTCCATCCTTGTTGGGCACGTCAACTTCGGTTAGAAGTGTCCGCGTATTGGTATCGATCGCCTCCGCGGTGCGCGCAATGGTCGCGGTAAATTTTTCTCCGGGAAACTCCTGTAGAGTGATCGCCGTCTTCTCTCCCACTTTGATGAACGGCGCGTAAGCCTGCGGCACGCTCGTAAAAACGCGCAGAGGATCCACTCGCGCCATGTCGAACAGCTCGCGCCCCGCCGCTCCCGCACCCGCATTGATCAAAGCCCCGGGATCGACGTTCCGCCGCGTCAGCACTCCGTCAAAGGGCGCGTAAACATCCTTGAACCCTTCCAACTGCTGTAGCCGCGCAACATTCGCATCCGCCGCCGCCAGGTTTGCCTGCGCCTGCTTGTACCCGCTCGTCTGCTGATCGGCTTCCTGCGCGGAAACCGAATCCGTTTTTCGCAGCGCCTCCCAGCGGTCCGCGCTGATCTTCGCCAGCTCCAGTTGTGCCACAATTTGTTGCCGCGCCGCCCGCGTCTGATTCAGTTCCTGATCCACTTCCGGCGTATCGATCTTCGCCAGCAGTTCCCCTTTCTTCACCCGGCTGCCAATGTCCTTGTACCAGCGAACCAGGTATCCGCTGGTCCGCGCATAAATCGGGGATTCCTCATAAGCCAGTAGAGAGCCCGGCAGCACCAATTCTTCGTCAGGCTTTTCTTTCTGCGGATAGACCACCGCAACCGTTGGAATCGTCTCCGTCTCGGTCTCCTTCGCCAGCGCGCGGTCATGGCTCGCCCGTTCCAGCATCGTGACCGTGCCGGCCAGCAAAAGAACCAGCAGCGTCACGCCAACAATCGTTAATGCCTTGCCCGGCGATGCAGGCTCTGTCTCAGGTGGCTTTTGAATCCCCACGTTTTGGTGGTGCGCGCGCTTCTGGATCTCTTCGATCTCTTGATCCCGTTGCGCCTGCGCGCTGAGATGATGTTCTTCGTCACCGTTGCGGCCCGGCTGCCCGTTTTTCCCCGCTTCACCCGGCTCTCGCGATTCTTCAACCGGATGCTTCGATTCACTCTCTTCTGCCATGCTTCGCTCCGCTCAAATAAAAAACCGCATCGATTAAAGGCTTACTCTTGCCGTTTCCGCGCACGCTTCGCTTCCAGGCGGCTGTGAAATACAGCAAATACGCTCGGGACAAAAAACAGCGTTGCAATCGTCGCAAACAACAGGCCGCCGATCACGGCGCGCCCCAGCGGTGCGTTCTGCTCGCCGCCTTCGCCCAGTCCCAGTGCCATGGGTACCATGCCGATAATCATCGCCAGCGCCGTCATCAGCACCGGGCGGATGCGCGTGTATCCCGCTGCCACCGCCGCCCGCACCGCAGGCACGCCCTCATCCATCTGCTCGCGCGCAAAGCTCACCATCAGAATCGAATTCGCGGTCGCCACTCCCATGCACATCACCGCTCCGGTAAGCGACGGTACGCTCAAGGTCGTGTGCGTCAGCAGCAGGAACCAGCAGATTCCTGCCAGCGCTCCCGGCAGCGCTGCAATAATGATGAAGGGATCGAGCCAGGATTGGAAATTGATGACGATCAGCAGATAAACCAGCAGAATCGCACCCGCTAATCCAGCACCGAGGCCAATGAAAGAAGCTCGCATGGTCGCGACCTGGCCCTGCACCGTAATGGATGTTCCGCGCGGCAGATGCTGTTCGAACGTCTTCAGAACTTTTTGCGTGTCGGCCGCGACCGCGCCCAGATCGCGATCCTGCGTGCTCGCGTAAACGTCAATCACAGGCTGCACGTTGTAATGGTTTACCGTCGCCGCAGTCGTCACCGGCCTCACTTCCACCAGATTGCCCATCAGCTGCGGGCCCTGCGCCGAGGTCACGGGAATATTCATCAGGTCCTGCAGGTTCGTCATGCGATATTGCGGAGACTGCACTGCAACCTGGTAAGTAACGTCGTTCTTCGGATTCAGCCAGAAGTTTGGCGCAGTCTGAAAACTGCCGCTGAGCGACACCAGCGCGCTTTGCGCCACATTGGCGGCAGTCAGTCCAACCTGGGTAACGCGCGTACGTTCGATATCCATATGCAGAGTGGGCAGCGAAAGTAACTGCTGGACGTGCACGTCGGCCGTGCCGGGGATGTGGCGCATCCGGTTCGCGATCTGCTGCGCGATACCGTAGTTGGTGTACATGTCCGATCCCACAACCTGCACGTCGAGCGGAGCTGGCAAACCAAAATTCAAAATCTGCGTGACCATATCCGCAGGCTGGAAGAAAAATTCCACGCCCGGAAACCGGCGCGGCAAGACCTCGCGGAAATGCCGCATCAGATCGGCCGTGGGCGTGTGCTTTTCCTCGTTGAGGGAGATGAGAATTTCGGCGTCGCTGCTGCCGATCGTTCCATTCGAACTGTAGGACTGATTGATGCCGGAGTTTGGCAGCCCGATGTTGTCGAGGATGGTTTGCAATTGATCCGGCGGGATGTCCTGGCGCAGCGAGGCCTCGATTTCATCGCACAATCTCGCGGTTTCCTCCACCCGCAGCCCCGGGCGCGCGCGCACATGCAGCTTCAGCAGGCCCGCATCGACCTGAGGGAAGAAGTCCTCGCCCAGAAAAAAATAAAGTCCCAGCGAAAGAATGCAGAAAATCATGAAGCACGCAATGAAAAGCCCGCGATGCTCCAGCGTGGTTTCGAGCAGAGCTTCGTAGCCCCTTCGAAAGTCCTCAAACTTGCGCTCAAAGCCGCGCTGGAAGCGGCCCAGGAAAGTCTTGGCCGCGGCCTCGCGATGCTCGTGCCCGCGCATGATGTACATCACCAGCGTCGGAATCAATGTCCGTGAGAGCAGATAGCTGGCCAGCATGGCAAAGCTCACCGCTTCCGCCAGCGGCACAAACAGAAACTTGGCTACGCCCGTCAGGAAAAACATCGGTACGAACACGATGCAGATGCTGAGCGTGGAGACGAACGCGGGTACGGCGATCTGTTGCGCACCATCGAGAATCGCCTGCCGCATTTCCTTTCCCATGGCGAGATTGCGCTCGATGTTTTCGATCTCCACTGTCGCGTCATCCACCAGAATGCCCACAGCGAGCGCCAATCCTCCCAGCGTCATGATGTTGATCGTCTGCCCGATCGCGCCCAGCAGAATGATCGAGACAAAAATCGACAGCGGGATTGAGATTGAAATCACGATCGTCGGCCGCCAATCGCCAAGAAAAATAAGAATCATGACAGCGGTCAGAACCGCCGCAATGATGCCTTCACGCAAGACGCCGTAGATCGAGGCGCGCACAAACAGCGACTGGTCGAACAGCGCCGTGATCTTCAACTCCGGCGGAAGAGTTTGCGAGGCTACTTTGACGATGTTCTTGATGCCGCTCACGATATCGAGCGTCGAGGCGTTGCCGATCTTATACATCGACATCAGTACGCCGCGATTGCCGTTATTGCGCACGATGTTGGTCTGCGGCGCAAAAGCATTGCGGATGTGCGCTACGTCGCGCATGTACAGCGTGGCCCCGTTCACAGTCTTAACCGGCAGATCGTTCAACTCCGCAATCGTCTGCGGAGTCCCGTTCATCTCCACGCTGTATTCGAGCGGCCCCATCTTGATGGTGCCGGTAGGGAGAGTGATATTTTGCGCGTTGACCGCATTCACAATGTCGACCGGCTGCAGGCCGTACGCCTGCAGCTTGGGCAAATCGAGATCGACCTGAATTTGCGGAATCTTTCCGCCATACGGATATGGCGTCGCGGCTCCCGGCACAGTCGCCAGAAAGTTGCGCAGAAAGTTCTGCCCAAGATCGAACAGTTGTTGCTCCGCCAAAGTCTTGCTGCTCAACCCCAATTGAATGACGGGGGTTGTAGACGCGCTATACGAAATGATCAGTGGCGGAGTAGTGCCCGGCGGCAGGCCTCGCACCGTAGTCTGGGAAATCGCCGTGATTTGTGCGATGGCTCCCGGCAGATTCGTGCCCGGATGAAAAAATACTTTGATCACGCCGAGTCCGTAGACGGACTGCGATTCCGTGTGGTCGATGTCGTTAACCGTGGTCGTAATTCCGCGCTCGGAGTTGGCCACGATGCGGTTCGCCATATCTTCCGGCGACATGCCGGTGTAGAACCACACCACTGACACCACAGGGATATCGATGTTCGGGAAAATGTCGGTTGGCGTGCGCAGTATCGTGATGGGCGTCAGAATAAGGATGACTAACGCCATCACAATAAAGGTATAAGGACGCCGAAGAGCTAATGCAACGATCCACATCGAGTAGGCACCACCGGGCGTTTACAAGGTACTTAACGTTCAACGGCCTGCACAAGCGCTGCCTACGGGGTAAAGATGCGAAGGGCGCGCCCATCAGAGCTGATTTAGATTCGATACTATCCGTATTGGATTCTAAGTCTCAAGTCTAGATTATATGGTAAGGTAAGGCCATGCGCCAGAAACTTGGGGTTCGGGACAAGGGGCGCGAAAACGGAAGTAAGCGCGCTCCAGGCCGGCCCAGGAGCGAGCAGGCGCGCCTTTCCATCCTGCACAGTACGCTGGATCTGCTTGGAAGAAGAGGTTTTTCAGAACTCACTATCGAAGCTGTGGCCGCTCACGCCGGAGTCGGCAAAGCCACCGTCTATCGCTGGTGGCCGGATAAAGCCGCTCTCATCGCCGACGCATTTGCCAGCAACACCACCGGCAAGCTCCACTTTCCAGACACCGGCTCCCTGCATTCCGATATGAGCCGGCAGATGCAGCAGTTGATCAAAGTTTTCCGCAGCCCCCGTGGCCGCATCGTTTCCGCAATGCTGGGAGCTGGCCAGAGTGATCGCAACCTCATCGCCGCCTTTCGCGATCGCTTCATGATGCCCCGCCGCGAGGAGGCTTACGCTACGCTGCGCCGTGCCATCAAGCGCGGCCAACTCCGCAAAAATATCGACATGGATCTTCTGCTCGACTCACTCTACGGCCCCATCTACATGCGATTTCTAATCCAGCACGACAGCCTGACGCCGGAATTCGTCGAGGGTCTCTGTTCGCTCACACTCGGCAACGCCACTCCCAATCGCCACCACCGGCGTCACTAAGCACTACGCCCTCGCCCAAAGCTGAAAAAGTGCAAGTAAACGACACACATGGGGCGCCCACGTCTCGCTTCCGTTGCGAGACGTGGCATCTTCAGTCACCGCGAAGCAGCAGCCCCATTTCACAGTTGCACGAAGTTAAGTACCAGCCTACGCCGCCCGCCGTCCCTGCGCCGCCTGCGTATTTACGCTGCGCTCGCCAATCTCCGTCAGCTTCTTGTCCGCAGCCTTTTCCTCCTGCAGCGTCTGCTCCAGTAGCGTGGCCGCTTCATTCAATCCCAACTGTGTCGCAATCGCCTTCAGTGTCCCATAGGAGGTTATTTCGTAATGCTCAACCTGATTTCCGCCATAAATCAGCACCACATCGCGCAGAGCCGATCCGTCCTCCGTCGCGCCGATCATGTGCTCGACCACTTTCGTCATCTCATCGACAACGTCGTTATCCTCAGCCTTCGGCTCAACACGGACGATCGCAAAAATCCGGTCGAGCCGCGTCACATGATTGCGCGTCTCCTGCAAATGCTGTTCCAGGGCGCCGCGCAACTCCGCCGACGTTGCCGAGTCGATCATCTTCGGAAGACCCTTCTTTACCAGTTTCTGCTCGGCGTCGTATGTGTATTTCAAGCCCGTAACGAATACATCCTGCAAACTCTTGATCTTCATAATGTGCTCCTTGGAAAGAATTTCGGTTTGAATTGAGGTTTGCTTACCAGCGAATCAGCAATAGGCCCACCCGATCGGGCCCAGACGAGGAGGCGACGAGGAAGCTACAACCTTGCATGTTAAGATGAAACTCTTTCGCCCGCTGTTGCCGCGGAATGCCCAAACCTTTTTTCGTTCCAAGACGCGCCGCGGACACCCGCCCACGGTAGTCTAATCCCGGAAAGAGCAGTTCTTGAACAGGAACGAAAATCAAGAGGAAGGAAAAACTCAATCGGCAAGGTTGGGCACATCGGCCGTCACGAGCAACGAAAAGCGAGAAGCTCCGCTAAACCGCTTCCTGTCTCAGGTGTCGGACCACGGTATGCGCTAGGCTCTCCACCACGGCCACATCGCCTTCGTCAAAAGTAAACGGCTGCGGCGCAACCACCATCAGCAATCCAATCGTGTCGCGCTCGTAGCGCAGAGGCGCCGCCACAATCGATCGCACGCCCAGCCGGCGGCACGTTTCCAGATCCACCCGCGGATCGTGCTCCGCATCGTCGCAACGCAGCGCTTTGCTCTCGCGAAAACATTCGCCCGCAAATCCGCTGCTCATATCCAGCTTCGTTCCCAGCGCCGGCACGCCAAGCCCCACGCTGGCCCGGCAAATTATCGCCCCTTTGTGCTCCAGTCCAATCGCCGCGCTCGAACCTCGGGTCAACGACCGCGCCCGTTCGCCAATCAGCCGCAGCGCCGCGCTCAAATCCGTTCCCAGCGACTTAAACTCATATTGCACCGTCGCCGATCCCGCGGTACTTTCCTCCAACCTGTTTTCCGCCTCCAGGCTGATCGACATATGATCCGGCACCGGATCCTGCCTGCCATTCCCGCCGGCTCTCGCTCCCGCGCCCGGCCAAGCCAGCGCAACTTTTGGCGCCGTGCGGCTTTGAGCGCTCGCATTCACCGCCAGCCATTCGCTGAGCCGCTGCCGCGCCTCTCCCGGCAAATCCGAGAAGCGCACCCCCGCCCGCCCCAACGCATCCGCCCACGCAATGTAACCTGTCGTCTCCAGCTTCGAGGGCATAATATGCGCCGAAGGTCCCGGCAAATCGATCTCCAGCCGCACCGGCTGTCCTTTTTCCAGAACCCGGTTCTCAGCAGGGAATCGCTGCGCCGGATTCTCCGCCGCGGTATTAGTGCTCATCGACAAACCTTCCTCGCTCAGGTCCAGAATCATCCCTCCGCTCACGCCGTCAAAACTCGCGAACGCCGGCGCATGCATTTTCTGCCGCAAACATCTCCGCCGCTCCGGAGCAAATTCCAGACTTCTCCCTCCGTCTCCGTAAGATGACCCGCCTTCATAAATGATGGAGTCCACGCAAGCCAGAAAAAAGTGGCAGCACAGATTCCCCGCGCCCAGCAGAGACTGCTGGCAGTCTCGCTCTCTTGCGAGTCCTGGGAGACTACAACCTCCCAAATCCACCTATTTCCCAGTCACCACCCACAAGCCTCTATCCATCTCTCAAACTTCGATCTTCTTTGCTTACTCTCCGTCAACAACTTCAACGACCGCACCTTCCTAACCATCCGCACCGGAAACAAATACCACCCATCCTCGGAGCCACATATCCCGCCAGCGCATCAATCTCCCGCGTCATTCACTCCTCACCACCCAGATTTGTCATCCTGAAGCGACGGCACAATCGTCGAACGTTGTCATCCTGAAGCGACAGCTTCATCGTCGCTGAAGGACCTGGGCGAGCCGCGCGATGTGCCGCGCTTTTTGCGGCACAATAGTCGCGCGTTTGGCTCGCTTCCAAAGAGGAGAAGGATTAAACGTCGTATAATCCCGTGCGCGCGACCAGGAAACAGAACATATGAAGGTACAAGAGCAAATCGAGAAGCACATTACCGGCCAACCGGAGCCAAAACGCAGTGACATGCGGGAGTTGCATCGGCTCACACTTCAATTGTCTCCAGACTGCAGACTATGGTTTTTCGATGGTAAGGACAGCACAAATCATACTGTCACCAACCCTACGATTGGATATGGACTTCACACAATCAAATATGCCAATGGAAAAAGTAGAGAGTTTTTTCAAATCGGCCTGAGCGCAAACAAAACCGGAATCTCTGTCTATATTCTTGGTCTCAAAGACAAGAAGTACTTAGCCAAAACCTACGGAAGAAAACTAGGCAAGGCGAGCGTGACCGGATACTGCATTCGCTTTAAAGCTCTAAAGGATGTAGACATCGATACGCTTGAAGCGGCGATACGCGATGGACTTGCAACTCAGAAGGATTAGCACCGCGCGGGTCAGGTCCGTGGTGCCCAGCTTTCGAAAAGCACGAAAGCTGGGGCAGCCTCAGTTGGGAAGGGCGCGAGGAAAGAAAGCGACCGCAGTTTCCACCTGTCATGTTGAGCGGAGCAAGAAGCGTCCGTAGGACGCTCTTGCGCAGTCGAAACATCCTACCCGAAAGATGCTCCTTCTGTTACGACTTCTCCCCGAATGCCCTCTGTCGAAAAAAAGCCGCGTCCCTCCAGATTGAGAGCGCCCGAGGTCGCTGTCCGGCCTTCCGCAGGACTCCCACACACTTTCGCGTGCAGTACCATCGGCCCGGCGGGGCTTAACTTGAGGCGCTTAGAAGGCGTGAGCGCGCGTCGTTTGCGCGCGGGAGCCTTCTGCCGAAATCCTGAGCGTTCTTTGCGAAGGATCTTAACTTCTGCGTTGGGGATGGTCTCTTCTCGGCCCCGACGGCAGGTCGACTTCCCTGTAGCTGCCGGGTACGGCAGCACTCACCGCTTCCACGACGAGCTGGACATGAGGTTCAAGACTCGGCCATTGCTGTATGCCGAGAACTACAACCGCGATTTTGCGGCCCGCAAGATTCTGCTGATAGCGCATGTTCTTATCGGTCGTCAGCAACACCTCGAACCCGTCCGCTTCGGCGACCGTCACCAATTCGCCGTTCTTAAGCCTGTCCCAGCCTTGTTGAGCGGCTGTACGAACCTCGTGTCCTTTGAGATGGGGGCGAATCGGTACAGGCGTCGCTTGGTGAATAGGACGCGCATCGGCGAACCTAGGGAGCGAGGGCAGGTGCCTTGTCGAGACTGCGGGCAGCAAACTCAATCACGGCCTTGACCTGTTCGCGATCGAGGCCGTCATACCACTCCATAATGTCGTCGACATTGGCTCCGGCTTCGAGGTTCTCGAAGATGGTGGACACCGGCATCCGCGTGCCCTTCAACACCCACGCGCCGCTTACCTTTCCGGGAACGCTCTCCACCACCGGACATTGCGACCAATCGAGGGCTGCCATGAACGGAACTCCACCATTAGCATAGCGGGCCTCGATTCCAAGAAGCAACAAAAAGGTGTTTCCATGCTGGTAAGAGAACCCAGAGAACCTTAACCCAAAAGGAAAGGGCCAACCATGTTCCATGACTGGCCTTTATTTATGCCGGCGACTTGAGGCGCTTTGCGGGCGTTCGCGAAGCGGGAGCCCGCAGCCGAAATCCTGAGCGTTCTTTGCGAAGGATCTTACTTGGCCCTCAGAGCCGCGTATCTCCGCCTCACCTCAGATAGCGGATAGATGCTGCGGACCCCGCGCTTGCGACGAAGCAGGTGCCGTCTGTAGGCCTCCACCGCTTTCCCTTTCTCTCGCTTTTCCTCGCGAAGGCGGGCGGTGCGGTAGTAACAATCAGCGATCAATGACCTGGCAAAGCGTATACCTTCTCTGCACTCGCCATAGGCTATCCTCTTCTCGCCCCAACTAGTCAACCACTGAAAAATCTCGAGCGCTTTCTTCTTGCGATTGAGCATGTCCAGTGTTCCAGCATAGTCCCAGACGGCGAGCGGACAGTACGGCGCTTTTTGAAGCGCTTGAACAAACATACTGGAGCGATTTTCGATATTGCTTTTGCTCGTAGTACGTAAGCGAAAGCCGTGTGAGCAGCCAATGATCATCACGATTCTTGCGGAGCCCTTCCCGGATCAATCTGCGAGCCTTCGGCCAGTCGTTTGCCGCGATTGCACGCTCGATCATCGCTGCTGCTCGCTTTTGCGTCTTACCCGACATTCTTCTGGAAAATAGCACTCCGAAAAGGAAAAGGCCAATCTGATTTCTCAGACTGGCCTTTATTTATGCCGGCAACTACCTACGCTCCCACACACTTTCGCGTGCAGTACCATCGGCCCAGCGGGGCTTAACTTCCGTGTTCGGGATGGGAACGGGTGGATCCCCCGCGGTAAGATCACCGACAAAGCGAAGCAGCTTTTGGCTATTGGCCCTTGGCCTCTAGCTATGTCGTGCCTGCTAAGGAGTAATTGCTCGACTCAGCCGCAGGACTGCTGCAAACTTGTTTCTCTCGACTTCCGTTCCTCAGCCGACACCCAGCAAAGCTGAGCCAAAAGCTAAGAGCCAAAAGCCAAGAGCAATTTCTCAAAGATCGTGAGGACGAAACCTCACAACTGAATAGATTGGTTTGTATTGCAAAATCGACAAGACATTCAATTCGTCGGCGCGCAGTTGTCAGCGTCATCATTTCTCTTCCGCCCAAGTTCTGGCGGTCGAGATAGACATCGCTTTCGCTCCAGCTCAGGTTCTAACTGAGAGCTGAAGGCTGATTGCTGACAGCTGCTTTCTGCACCGAGTAAATTTTATGGTCAAGCCGAACGGGCGATTAGTACTGGTAAGCTGCACGCATTACTGCGCTTTCACCTCCAGCCTATCAACCAGGTAGTCTTCCTGGGCCCTTCTTATCCCTTACGGGTTGGGAGATCTCATCTCGAGGAGTGCTTCCCGCTTATATGCATTCAGCGGTTATCACTACCGAACTTCGCTACCGAGCGGTGCCACTGGCGTGACAGCTCGAACACAAGAGGTTCGTCCATCCCGGTCCTCTCGTACTAAGGACAGGTCCTCTCAAATCTCCTGCGCCCACAACAGATAGGGACCGAACTGTCTCGCGACGTTCTGAACCCAGCTCACGTACCGCTTTAATAGGCGAACAGCCTAACCCTTGGAACCTTCTACAGCTCCAGGATGCGATGAGCCGACATCGAGGTGCCAAACCGGAGCGTCGATATGAACTCTTGGCTCCGATCAGCCTGTTATCCCCGGCGTACCTTTTATCCGTTGAGCGATGGCCCTTCCATGCAGAACCACCGGATCACTAACGCCTACTTTCGTATCTGCTCGACTTGTAGGTCTCGCAGTTAACCACGCTTATGCGTTTGCACTCGTCGGCTGATTTCCAAACAGCCTGAGCGTAGCTTCGCGCGCCTCCGTTACAATTTAGGAGGCGACCGCCCCAGTCAAACTACCCGCCTAACTATGTCCTTCTCCCGGATTACGGGAGTAAGTTAGAACCACAGATCTCGCAGGGTGGTATCTCACCGTTGGCTCCTCCAAGCCCGAAAGCCTGGAATCAAAGCCTCCCACCTATCCTGCGCAGCAAGGGCCATAGTTCATAGTTAAGGTATAGTAAAGGTGCACGGGGTCTTTCCGTCTAGTTGCGGGCAACCGGCATCTTCACCGGCACTACAAGTTCGCCGTGTCAGTCGGCAAGACAGTCGCACTTTCGTTACGCCATTCGTGCAGGTCGGAACTTACCCGACAAGGAATTTCGCTACCTTAGGACCGTTATAGTTACGGCCGCCGTTCACTGGGGCTTCAGTTCGAAGCTTCGCTTGCGCTGACCTCTCCCTTTAACCTTCCAGCACCGGGCAGGCGTCAGCCCCTATACGTCGTTTTCGACTTTGCAGAGACCTGTGTTTTTGTTAAACAGTCGCAGTGCGCATTTCTCTGCGGCCGCCTCGGGCTGTAAACCCTACCGCGGCACCCCTTCTCCCGAAGTTACGGGGTTATGTTGCCGAGTTCCTTACCAACTGTTCTCACGAGCGCCTTTGGATATTCTCCTCGTCTACCTGTGTCGGTTTGAGGTACGGTTCCCTTACTTTCTCCTTAGAGGTTTTTCTTGGCAGCGTGGAATCGGCAGCTTTCCTCCATACGGAGTACTGCTTTGCGTCTCAGTGATAGCTTCCTCGCGGATTTGCCTACGAGAAACACCTTACACGCATCGACCGTCATAGCCATAGGACGGCCTGCTTATCCTCCTGCGTCACCCCATCGTAATAACGAAAACAAGGGAGGTCCGGAATATTAACCGGATGTCCATCGGCTACGCCTTTCGGCCTCGCCTTAGGGACCGCCTGACCCTGAGCGGATTAACCTTTCTCAGGAAACCTTAGACTTTCGGCGCGGAGGGTTCCCACCTCCGTTATCGCTACTTATGCCGGCAGGGTCTCTTCTCAACCGTCCAGCAGTCCTTTCGGTCTACCTTCAAACTGTTGAGAATGCTCTCCTACCACGCACCACAGTTAAGTGATGCATTCGCTGCTTCGGTAATCAGCTTAAGCCCCGTTAAATTGTCGGCACCGGACCGCTTGACCAGTGAGCTATTACGCTTTCTTTAAAGGATGGCTGCTTCTAAGCCAACCTCCTGGCTGTCTGGGCGTTCCGACTTCCTTTCCCACTTAGCTGATATTTTGGGACCTTAGCAGGCGATCTGGACTGTTTTCCTCTCGACGACGAAGCTTAGCCCCCGCCGTCTGACTCCCGTACTGGTTGTTCTATGGCATTCGAAGTTTGATTGGATTCAGTAAGCTGGAAAGCCCCCTAGTCCATTCAGTTCTCTACCACCACGACAAATCATACGAGGCTAGCCCTAAAGCTATTTCGGAGAGAACGAGCAATCACGGAATTTGATTAGCCTTTCACCCCTACCCTCAGCTCATCGGAGCTTTTTTCAACAAACACCCGTTCGGCCCTCCAGTGGGTGTTACCCCACTTTCAGCCTGGCCAAGGGTAGATCATCCCGCTTCGCGTCTATTCCTGCCAACTGATTCGCCCTATTCGGACTCGCTTTCGCTGCGGCTCGCTTTCGCTTAACCTTGCTGACAAGAATAACTAGCCGGCTCATTATGCAATAGGCACGCGGTCAGACTTTCCGTCTTGCGACGGCATAGTCCTCCCACCGTTTGTAGGCACACGGTTTCAGGTACTATTTCACTCCCCTCGCAGGGGTTCTTTTCGCCTTTCCCTCACGGTACTGGTTCACTATCGGTCAGAAGCTAGTATTTAGCCTTACGGGATGGTCCCCGTAGCTTCCCGCAAAGTTTCTCGTGCTCCGCGGTACTCAGGTATCGACTTCGAGTTCAGTTCCTTTTCACCTACGTGGCTATCACACTCTATGGCCCCTCTTTCCAGAGGGCTTCGGTTAAGGACTGAATTGGTAACTCTACTGTTGTCGACCCTACAACCCCTGCTGAACCCGAAGGTCTAACAGGTTTAGGCTGTTGCGATTTCGCTCGCCACTACTATCGCAATCGAGGTTTCTTTCTTTTCCTCCTGGTACTGAGATGGTTCACTTCCCAGGGTTCGCTCGTGCGTGACTATGGATTCATCACGCCGTACGGGGGGTTTGCCCCCGTGGGTTTCCCCATTCGGAAATCTCCGGATCAATGCCTGCTTGCGGCTCCCCGAAGCTTATCGCAGCTTGCCACGTCCTTCTTCGCCTGCTTCTGCCAAGGCATCCACCATGCGCCCTTAGTAGCTTGACCACAAAATTTACTCGACACACTGGAATCTT
>CAVTHZ010000006.1:0-408016 GCA_963734675.1 uncultured Acidobacteriaceae bacterium | reverse complement strand
ACCATTTGGTCAATTTCCTCGAACATCGTGCGATACATCCATCCATCGCCATCGCGCTTCCAAAATGCCGGATGGGAAACTGCGCGCTCCGACCTCCACCGCCAACCGTCCTCGCCCCACAAGTTCGAGTTCTCATAACCGCCCGCTTCCATGAAATCGAGAAACTGACGATTGGTAACTTTGTAGCGATCAATCGCGAACGCCGGTACATTTACCGTGTGCCGCTCAAACTCATTATCCCAACCGAACAAGCCACCTTCTCGAGTCAGACCAAGAGTTATTGGACCTGCGGGAATCTCGATGCTTCGATGATCGGGAGGTTTATTGAACAACAGGAAGGAGTCGGCTTGCTTTACTTTGTGATCGAACCGCATCTGATGCAGCATGTACGCCAGCGTTTCGGCGTGCATCAGCCGATGCTCAATCGCAACATGTAGCAGAGTATCGAGCGAGAATCCGTCGCGCCCGGCATCATCGTGGCCGAGTGCCGATTCAAGTTTCTCGTCCAGAATGTTCCGCGTGGTTCTTACGTAATCCCGTACATCCGCCATTGACGGCCATTGCGAAGGTTGATCGCTCGGCAACCCACCGTCCACGGGATCGATTCCGAATGCAAACAAGCGGTCGAAGTTCGGATGAAAACTTTTCAGCCCCAGGGCGCGGTCATGCAACAGATTCCAATCGAATGCCTCAAGATGCCCAATATAAAAGACAATGCGATGCCGCTCCGCGATTGGCCGCTCGTACAAAGAATCCGCTTTGACCACGGAAAACAGGGCATCAGTTTGCTGTCGGGCTTCGGCTAATTGTTGAGTGAGCGGATTGAGAGCAAGATCTGTGCTGGCTGGCATAAAATCCCTCGATCATCGAACCCTGAAACGAGCTACCAGAGCGGCAAAAGCAGTCTGACGATTCTATCCCCACCTTTGACCGTGTACCAGAGCCGAATCTCGATTTCTCTCTCTCGCTCCCGAGTTCAGCGATCGGCCCTTCGCGGGGAACCAAACAGCGGCATCCCCTCGAAGCATGGTTAGATGACGCAAGTATGCTTTCGGTGGCAGCAGAAAATAATCTTTCTTAGACCGTGAGGCCACGCCGTAATAACTCTTCGCGGAGCTGTTCAATCTGGCCAGGGCCGCATAACGGGCATTCAAGGCACCAGGCCCTTACTCTTCAAGAAGTCATGCGCAACATCCGTAACATCGAGCCGCTGTCCATCCAGTTCATAATTCAGCTTCCGCATTTCGTCATCCGAAATTTTCCCGCCAAGCTCGGAGATCGCCACGGCAATTTCCGGATGCTGCTGCAACGTTTGCTGCCTCATCACCGCTACTGCTTCGTACGGCGGAAAATAATGGCGATCATCTTCCAGTACAAACAAATCGAAGACAGGAATCAGTCCATCCGTTGCGTTCCCGGCAGCAATGTCAATCTGATGATCCTTTAGCGCCTGAGCCAGAAGACCCAGATCCATAACGCGCGGTGTTCCGGCAAAATGCAGTCCGTAAGCTGCAGCCAGGCCCGTATATCCGTCGGGCCGCTCCATGAATTCGTAGCCAAAACCGGCTCTCCACTTCGGTGCGTACGGCACAGCTTGCGACAACGTTTTTATTCCGAGGCGACGCGCATCAGCGCCGCGAATCTCCATGGCAAATGTGTTGTTGAAGCCGAACGGCGGGCTAAGTCTCAAGCCAAAGCGCTTCTCATATTCGTTCTTCACCCGCTGATAAACCTGATCGCGACCCCCCGCCGCTTTCTCTTTCAAAATCGCGCTAAGCGCCGTTCCGGTGTATTCGGGATAAATATCAATTCGTCCCGCCAGCAGGGCTTGCTGGCAGATATAGGTGCCGGCCAGATAAAAGCGGCGCTCGACTTTCAGATGGGTTCGCGCTTCGATAATTTGAGCGATGATCTCGCCGAGCATCATCGACTCGGTGAAATTTTTCGATCCCACAACAATCCGGTTCGTGTGAGAAGGAGCGCAAGCGGACGCACACAAAACAACCAGCAGAACGCAAACGACGGCGAGCCGCTTCGTGCGCGTCATTGAGGCCGCAAAGCCCTTTCCAGCCATCCCAAACCAAAATCAGCCAGCAATGCCAAAACTGCCGCGGGCACTGCTCCGGCGAGGATCAGCTGATTATTTACCATCGCAAGACCGCGAAAAATAAGTTCGCCCAGGCCGCCCGCTCCAATCGCCGCCGCAATCGTCGCAAGGCCAACGGAAACCACCACAGCAACGCGCACGCCCGCCAGAATTACGCTTACCGCCAGCGGCAACTCCACTTGAAACAGAAGCTGGCTGCCGGTCATCCCCATGCCACGTCCCGCTTCAACCACTGCCGGGTCGACTCCGCGAATCCCCGTATAAGTATTCCGGATCACCGGTAGCAGCGCATACAGCGTCAGCGCAAGAATTGCCAGCCGGTCGGCACGTGCGCCAATCCAGGGCACGGGCAGCAAAAATCCAAACAGCGCGAGGCTCGGAATCGTCTGGATCACATTGGCAGAGCCTAGGACAGGCTTGTTCCACGCCGGCCAGCGCGTACTCACAATGCCCAGAGGAATGCCGATCACAACCGCGAGAAGCGTGGAAATTCCCACCAGCCAAAGATGCTCCAGCGTGAGTTCCAGAATCTCTTCGTGATGCTGCAAAAAGAAATGAGCGACGTTCATGAGGGGCCTCGACTTGCCGCAGACTCCAGCCCTTCGCCAAACGCGCGGACATATGCGGCCGCGATCGGATCCTTCGATTGCAGGAACTCCCGTGGCGAAAGCACCGTAACCAACCTCCCTGCTTCAATCAGAGCAATGCGCGAACCTAGCCGTATCGCCTCGCGCAGATCGTGGGTGACGAACACAATTGTCTTGTGCAGCCGCTCCTGCAGAGAAAGAAACTCACGTTGCAACTCATCGCGGGTTATCGCATCGAGCGCGCCGAAGGGTTCATCCATTAACAAAATCGCTGGATCGGCCGCCAGTGCTCGAGCCACTCCCACGCGTTGTTGCTGGCCTCCTGAAAGCTGGTGCGGATAACGTAAGGCAGTAGCGCGGTCAAGGCCGACGAGATTCAGCAGTTCTTCCACTCGCACACGAATTCTGTCGGCGGGCCAGCGCTCCAGTCGCGGCACCAGGCTGATATTGCGCTCCACTGTGAGGTGCGGAAAAAGCCCGATATTCTGAATCACATAACCGATGCTGCGCCGCAAACGGATTACGTCTCCCTCGCCACCGCCGTTAACCCTCACACTTCCGCTGCTCGGAGTCAGAAGGCGGTTGATCAACTTCAGCATGGTAGTTTTTCCCGAACCGCTGCGCCCCAGCAATATAAGGGTCTCGCCGCGTTGTACCTGCAGATCCAACCCATGCAACAACTCACGGCCATCCGGCAGTTTGTAAACGATGTCGCGAAATTCGATGACTGGGACTTCTGTCGAATCTGTCTGCATGTTGAGGGAAGACTTCTTCCGGCTTAGTTGATCAGCATACCGGAACGGGCTGAATCGAGCTCAGTATGGCTTCCCGGGCCTTTTGCCGCTCTGAAAGACGCACCCGGAGAGCTAATAGACGATGAGACTCCCCGCCGCTACCATTTAAATAGGTGTGGAAATTTCATCGAGGTATTGGTGTGCCTGTTCTACGCAAGGTTGTTGCCGGGCTGATGCTTTTCCTGTTTCCCCTGTCGCTCTGCGCGGCAGATGCGGGCTCAGCCATACTGCGCAGCGCAGGAGGCGTTTGGGTCAACGGCAACGAAATCGCTGGCTCTACGACCATATTCAGCGGCGATTCCCTTGAAACAAGACCCGGCTTTGTCGCCAATCTCGATGTCGAAGGCTCGTCCGTTCTGATTCAACCCGAATCGATCATCAAATTCGAGGGCACCTATTTGACGCTGGAACATGGCAGCGTTTCGGTAGGAACTTCCACCGCGATGAGCGTTCATGTGAACTGCATCCGCGTCGAACCTCTCTCCAATGACCGGACACAATATGACGTCGCCGACGTCACCGGAAAGGTCGAAGTCGCGGCTCACAAAGACGATGTGAAGATCACGCAAACTGGATCCGCACACAAGCCATCCGCGGAAAATTCTTCCTCCTCGGCGGTCGTCCACGAAGGGCAGCAAGGTAGCAGGGACGAATCGCAAGCCTGTGGAGCGGCGAGCCCGCCTGAAAGCCCTGCCCACGGCCTGCCCACCAAGTGGATTGAAATTGGAGGCGGCGCAGGAGCGGGAGTTGTGGTGATTTGCCTTCTACTCTGTAAAAGCCCGCCGAAGAATACCGTCAGCCCGTCAGATCCGTAGCATGTGGAGCGGGCACTCCTGCCCGCTAACCGAAGCTTGCAGGTTAGCGCACAAAAGAGCCGCTCACACGCTCAATCCTACTGCACAGTCACCGAAAGCGGTTTGGAAATGGAGTTCTGTATTCCACTGGCACTCCCGCTCACCATCACCTGGTAAGCTCCAGCCGGCGTGCCGGAGTTTCCGGATGGAGGTGGTGTTGTCGAACTGCTTCCTCCGCAAGCCATGTTCACCATGCACCCAGCCAGCGCGAGGAACAGACAGAAGCTCATGAACTTCCTGCGTCCAGGCTTCGTCAATCCCGCCCCGCCCAGCAAAAGCGCCGGAATCATGAGCCCGACTGCGAACAGCATGTTCGATCCATGATTGTCGTTCGGACCCATCAGCGCGGAAGTTGCGCCTGCCGTTTGGAATGTAAGCATCGCCGTGCCCAGTCCGTTCGTCACCGTGATCGACCCCAGTTGGCACGTTGCCGCAGGGTTTGCTGAGGGCGAAACACTGCAGCTCAGTTTTACCGTCGCCGCGTTGAGGCCGCCCACAGGAGTGATCGTGACCTGTGCGGTTGCGGTTGCCCCTGGAGCGATGTTGTTGGACGTCGACCAGTTCGCCGCCAGGCTGAAGTTCGGAGCGGTAACCCCGACTACCTGTTGCACAGCGCTCGATGTGCTGCCGGTAACATTCGAATTCCCAGCATAAACTGCGCTGATGTTGCTCGTGCCCATGGCCAAACCCGAAGTGGAGAATGTGGCCTGGCCTGAGCCATTCAAAGTAGCGCTGCCAATCACCGCCGAACCATCGAGGAAGTTCACCGTCCCGCCGGGTTGAGTGGTCGGCGATGTCACCGAGGCAGTGAACGTCACCATCTGATTCGGCGCCGATGGATTGGGCGTAGAGCTCAGAGACGTTTTAGAACTCGCCGCGCTTACCATTTGCGACAAGTTCACCGTGTGAGGCTGATAATTGCTGTCCCCCGAATACACCGCCGACAAAGAATTAGGTCCCGCAGGCAAAGCTGAGGTCGAAACCGAGGCCTCTCCGCCGGACAATGTCTGCGACGTCCCGATGATCGTATTGCCGTTTTCGAAAGTCACTGAGCCTGTCGGCGCTGCGCCATTCGATACACTCGCCGCCACCGTCGCGGTCAGAGTGATCGATTGGCCGTAGGTGGATGGCGCGAGCGACGGTTTGACCGTGATTGCGGTGCCTTGCAGGTTCAGCAAAATACTGACGGTGTTGCTTCCGCCGTTGGCGACTGCCAAGTCGGGTGCTCCATCCAAATTAAAGTCGCCGATAACCAGCGATTGCGACAAATATCCCGCGCCGAAAAGCGCAGGCTTGCTGAAAGTGCCACGCGGATTCGCAACTCCCCAGAGCAAGCTTATTTGGTTCCCGAGGTTTGGTCCTAAAGGAAGGCTTGTGAGCGCCATGTCCGGAATGCCGTCACCATTGAAATCGCCAATCACCACTGCGGCGGGATTGGCGCCCGTCGGGTAAGGCACTGCAGTCTGGAACGTTCCATTCCCAACTCCGTTACTACCATTCCCCAACAAAACGCTGACCTCCTGAGTCTGGAAGTCGGCCACTGCCAGGTCCGGTATGCCATCTCCGTTCAAATCTGCCACCGCAACCGAGAGTGGATTGCCCCCAACCGCAGTAGGAGTAGGTTCTGCGGTGAAAGTTCCATCGCCATTGCCCAGAAGAATCGTGGCATTATTCGCTGACTCGTTAATCACGACAAGATCCGGCGTCTTGCTCCCATTAAAGTTTCCGACCGCCACATCGATCGGCCCAGCGCCCACGGTACATGCGTTCTGGCTGGGACCGCCGCAATTTGGCGCTGGCGTGAAGGTTCCCGGGCCCGCTGTGCCCTCGTTCAACAGGATGCTCACGCTGTTCTCGTTGAAGTTCGTCACGGCAAGATCGGGATATCCATCGCCATTGAAGTCTCCGATGGCAATCGACGTAGGTTCGGCGTTGGGATTCACCAGGTTTTGATTGCCCACCGGGTAATCGGAGCGAGTCGGAAATGTGAACGTGTGATTTGGTCCCCGCTTGCCCAGGAACACGCTTACCGTACTCGTGGCATAGTTCGCTACGGCAACGTCCGGGACGCCGTCGAGATTGAAATCGCCTTCGACGATGTAAACCGGTTCAGTAGCCGTTCCGGTCGTGAAGTAACTTGGTGGTTGGAACGTGCCATCCCCGTTGCCCATCGTTACCGAAATCTCGCTTCCCGCATAATCGGCAAAAGCCAAGTCAGGAACACCGTCTCCGTTGAAGTCGGCCATGGCGACGGAGTATGCATTCGTTCCCGCAACATAATCGAGGCGTGATTGAAAAGTGCCGTTGCCATTATTCATGATCACGCTGAAGGAATTGCCTTGCGAATTCGAAACGATCAGGTCGTTCTTTCCATTGTTGGTAAGATCCGCGGCGATTACACCGGAAGGAATATCCCCGGCACCGCAATTCTCCTCGCCTGAGAAAGTGCCGTCGCCGTTTCCCCAGAACACGGTCACGACATTCCCGTTGGCGGCAGCCACGGCGAGATCGATTTTGCCGTCACCGTTCAAGTCTGCCGCGGTCACCGATGCCGGGAAAGGCGCAGTGGGATATGTCACTGGCGATGCAAACCCACCTTTACCGTTGCCCACCAGAACACTCACGACATCCTGCCCACCGGCATCTCCTTGAACCGCAACTGCCACATCCAAATTGGAGCTTGGACCGTTGAAATATCCGACCGCAACAGAAACCGGGCTGCCTTGGCCGAGCGTTCCCGCAGGCGCTTGAAGTTGAGTTCCGAAACCTCCCTTTCCATTGCCAAGAAAGAGACTAATGACGTTATTGTTGTTATTGTCGGCGATGACCACGTCCTGGTTTCCGTCGTTATTGAAATCGCCCACCGCGACGGCCCACGGGTTGAAGCCGGTCGTGTAAGTCGTCTGCGCACCGAACCCGCCGCTGCCATTGTTAAGCAACAGTCCAATATTGCCGTCCGTCGAGTTTGTAACAACAATATCGGGATAGCCGTCTTGATTAAAATCTGCGACTGCAATGCCGCGCGGACCCCTGCCGGTTACAGGAGATGTCGACTGGACCGTAAAACCTCCGCCGCCGTTTCCAAACAGGATGGTGATCGTGCCGCTGTTAAAATTCGTCACCGCGAGATCGATTTTGCCGTCCGCATTGAAATCGCCTGCCGCGATGCCTTGCGGATTGGTGCCCGTCGGGCAAGTCAGCGAGCCACTGCATTTGGTTTGCGTAAATGTTCCATCGCCGTTCCCCAAAAAAACAGAAACCGAGTTCGTGCCGGAATCGGCCACCGCCACATCGGGAATGCCGTCATTATTGAAATCGGCGACCGCGAAGGCTTGCGGATTCGAATTGGCCCCGGTGGAATATTGGGACGCCTGCAGAAATTGTCTGGCCTGCGGAGCCTGTGCGGCCGCGGTAACTGACGTCAGGGCAAGAACCATCAATCCCAAAAGCGTATGTTTCAACATGGAGCCTCCTCCAGAACCCGATCACAGCGTTCGCCGGTCTGCACAGCCTCGATTCGTGCCGCCACAAGGCGCACGCAATCCAGCTCTGCAGCCGCAAATGCTGAAAAAAGAAAGTGCCAATTACAGGGGGAATTTGCCGGGGGAGTTACATCTTCATTGCCGCGAACATTGCCGGGATGCTGGGGGAACTACGGCGGCAATTTGTAGCACCGGGAGCATATACGTATACAAACGGATTAATCAACAATCTGTTTGGCTTAATACTTATGGAGGAAGTCCAATAACCTCAGGCTAGAGACTAAATGCCTGAGCAGGAAGTGGACTTCCATCCATCACATGGGGAGGGCCATCCCGAAAAACCTTTCTACTTACTACCGGCATTACTCGCACTGTGAACCTGCGCCGTCAATTGTAGTTGTTGGTCGACAACCTGACGCAAGGTCGCATAGTCCAGCGCGCCACTTAGATAGTGCCCGTTGATGAAGAAGCTCGGCGTTCCGCTGATTCCCAGCTTCTGTCCTTCCTTGCGGTCTTTTTCAACCGCCGCAGTTTCTTCACCGGAATCCAGGCATTTATCGAAGTCCGTAGTATTCAGCTTCAGAGCTTGGGCTTGCGCCTTCAGTTGGTCCACGTCGAGTTCCTTGCTCTTAAAAATCTCATCGTGGAATTCCCAGAACTTGCCCTGCTTGCTCGCACAACGCGCCGCTTCCGCCGCTTTCTCGGCGCGGGCATGCATCTGCAGCGGGAAATCCTTGTACTGGAAATTGATCTTGTCGCCCATATCCGCGCGCAGCTTGTTCACATCGGCCGCGACTTTCTGGCAGTAAGGGCACTCGTAGTCTGCGAATTCCATCAGCGTAACCTGGGGCTTGTCCGAATTGGACTGCGCCAGTTCCGCCTCGATATTTCCAGCCGCCGGCGGCGCCAGCATGATCGATACAGTGGAATGCACACGCAAGTCCGCCACATACGCGGCACGAATTCGCGCCGTTCGCAGTTGCCGGATTTTCTCCAGAATCTTCTCCCGGACCTGCTCATACGGTTGATCGGTCTCTACTCCTTCGTAGTAGACCTTCATCTGGTCTTCGGTGGGATCCTGAACCTTCGACTTGATGTCGCGCTGGATCAGTTGATCGACCGTCAAGTTCTCGCTCTTGGCTTTCTGCTCGAGCAGTTTTTTGTCGATAAGGTCGTTGAGCGCCCGCGTCTCGGTTTGATAATACTGGTAATGTGCGGCCAGCAGATTCGCGGATTCTTCGCGCTCCAGGTCTGACATCGTCACCTTCACGCCGCCCACAACCGCAACCACACCGCTGTCATTCTGGGCCAGACATGTGGCGCTTAAGCAAATCAACGCCGCTCCTAGTCCAAACTTTCGAATTCTTGCAGAAACTGACATGAGATTCCCCCACCTCTCAGTAAGATTAATTTTTTCACAAGACGATAGTGCCGAGTCGCAAAACCGAATCGACACCAGACTCCAAAGCAGATTGTTGGGGAGGGCAAGGACTCCTGGAATGGCGCACCCACACTCTACTAGCGATGCCCGTTCCCTACAAATTCTCCAAGTTCACTAACCCATTATTACTAGCCGCGCGCATGACCGTTCGTCGGGACCACGTCGAGACTCGTCCTCGAACCCGCCAGCTTTCCAATGATTCCCGATCGTGTCGAGACTGCCATCTTTACCATGACCAGCCTGATGAAGGCTTTCACGGTGTTCGGGCTGATCTTCATGCGCTCGGCAATCTCTTTGCTGGTAAAACCTTCCAACAGAAACTCGACGGTTTCCCGTTCTCGGGCCGTCAGGCCGTAACGTTGGGCAATTTCGGCGATCATTACGGTTTCATTTCCCGTCCGTTCCAACATCACAATCATGAAGCCATCCGAGCGCCCGTTCTTGTGGTTTCCGCCCTTGCGTGCGCCCGCCAGTTCAACTGGAAACGAGCGGCAATGATATCTTCGCCGAGCCGAATGAAATTCGCCCACCATGCGGGCCGGAGAATTTTTCTCGACCAGGCTGATGCGGACTTTATTAGCCAGCCACGAGTCTAGGTGCTGGATACTCTCTGGCCTGTCGGGAAATGTAAGAATTTGGACAGCCTCGGCATTGGAAGCCACTACGCTCAGCGCAGAGTCGACCACGATCACGCCTGGGCGAGCCGGTACAATATTCACTTAAGCCTCTCCTTTCAAGCGGCTGCCAAGATACCTATGAAGCCGCTGCAAAACCGAATTTCGTGGCCCAGGGAATTTCAATCTTTATTTCGTCGTGGCAAAGCCCCACAGAGTTTCCCGCGCTCGGGAGACTGTTTACGGTTTAGTTCACTCAGGTTAATTCTTTCCTGGGGGTAGGAAAGTTAATTTAGCGCGCTTCCCGGAGGGTGGGAAGAGAGCGGGTGTATTCTCGCACATTAAAAGGCATTGTCAAGGCAATTTGGCGCGGTTTGGATTATTTCTTAAAACTTAGTCCATAGGATTTAGCCCAAACGAAGTAATAGATGCAGTTTCTTGCATCTTTTCTTCAGCTTCCGGGTAATTCCTCCCGAGCAGCGTGGTCGAAAATCGGAACATTTTGCGGTCGGAAGCACTAGCTCGCCTTCTTTCTTTTTGTCCGCCCCGGCATCGGATTTCCGCCTCTTTTTTTCAGGCTCAGAGGCAATTTCAGGGGACGTTTCTCCGCCTCGGCAGCTCGCCGCAATATCTTTCCGGCATATCTAAGGCCCAGGGCATAAATTTTCCAAACCGCTTTGCGAAGACCTTCAAATCGTGATCTCTCTTGGGAGACGCCTTGCAAAGCCGCCCGATATTTTGCTATCCACTGTTCCTCTCGTTCATTTGCCGCACGCTCAACCACGAGAACCTGCTTTCTTTCGCTTTCGTGTTACGTCTTATACCCTCCCGCGGCGATTCAATCATCGCCCCAAAGGAACTACTCAATTGGTTGGGACTCAAATTCACCCGTGTTCCGTGGTACATTGGCACCGAATCGCAGCTTCTTCGATCGTACAAATAAATCCCCGGAGGAAAGTGATGGGCAGGCAAATGCACTGCAGGATCCTTAATCTTCTACCTGTGCTGTTTTTGCTCAACTCCTTTGGGCATAGTGCCTCCGCACAAACCGCCTCTCAAAAGCTACCGGTGATCACCGAAGCTGGAGGCAAGATTCGCATTGCCACGAATGATCCTCGTCCTCTCGATCAAGTCGTGAACGCGCTCCAGCAAAAATACGGATGGCGGATTAATTACGAAGATCCAAAGTACATCTCCAAACTCGATTTGACCGACGCCAAAGTCTCAAGCGACGGACGAATCGAACCCCGCGGCGGTTCATTTACCGTCGAGGTTCCCGCCGGTCCATCCCCCGATGCGCCTCCGGACGAGCAAAAAACACTGCAACTCATCGTCGATGCTTACAACCAGTCCAGCAACCCTGGGCGTTTTGACTTGCGTCATCCAAATGCCGAGCAGTTCGATATCGTCGGTGCGTCCGCGCTCGACGAGAAAGGAAAGATCTCCAAGCAAGAGGTGGTGCTCGACACCCCGATTACGATTCCCGCGGAAGACCGGACAGTGGCAGACACCGTCGACCTGATTTGTCAGAAAGTTTCCGATAAAAGCCACATTTCGGTCACTCTAGGGGTGCATCCCATGGGTCTTGATCGTCAGCGCGCCACCGTGGGCGGCAAAGAGATGGCCGCCCGGGCCTACATTTCCACAGCCACCGAACCCACGGGACGCAAAATCAGTTGGCGATTGCTCTATGATCCCGACTTGAAGGGTTATATTTTAAACCTTCACCAGTTTCGTATTCCCCCTCCCCCGTCGAAACCTCCCATGTCCGCTCCGCCCTCTGCCCCCAAGCCGTGAACCTTAATTAGGGCGGGTCCTAGGACTTGACGACGATGGATTAGTCAAACTGGGGACTTGTAAAACACTACGAGGCGGCTAAAGTGCTGCTGCGCCATTTCACCGTCCGAAGCCTCCCCCTGCGGACCGCGCAAACTCGAAGGAGGAATTTACAAAAATGACACGAAACCTAGCGGTAGTGTGTAGTTTATTTGTCGCACTGGTGATCTTCGCTGGCATGGCTCAGGCACAAAGCAGCCCATATCGCGTCGATTACTTCTCGAACGCCAACACCGGGGGAGCTCCGGATGCCACTCTGAGACTGGACAACGACGGCGCTGCAGGGTCTTCCAATCTCTGCGCGGATATTTTCATTTTCGATGCATACGAAGAGTTGTCTGAATGCTGCAGTTGCTTGGAGACTCCAGACGGCCTCCGAACTCTGTCGGTCAACGCAAACCTGACTTCAAACCCGTTGACCGGTGTGGTTCTGACCACCGGGGTGATCAAGATTGTTGCTGCGGAGACGAGCGCCGGCGCCTGCCCCGTTCCGACCCACATCACGCTTGTCGACGGCCCCGCCGAAATCCAAGGCTGGGCAACACACATCCAGAACAGCAATTACGCGATCACTGAGACTGCATCTCAGGTTTCCAACCTCAGCTCCTCTGAGGAATCGAACCTGGCCAAGCAGTGCGGCGCCATCGTGCGAGTTGGCAGCGGCAGTGGTATCTGCAACTGCGGTACCGGCACCGGATCGTAGTTCGACCCGGTATCCGCTGTGGAAAAAGCAACCCCGCCAGGCAGAGGTCCAAAAAAGACCTTTGCCTGGCGTTCAGTTTCACAAGTGCCCGAAACCTGCTTTTAGGAATGCGTACATTCCAAACCTTCCCTGCGTGCCCTTCCAAGCCGTGAACCTCAATTAGAACGGGTCCTAAGGCTTAACGATAATGGATTAGTCAAACTGGGGACTTGTAAAACCCTACGGGGCGGCTAAAGTGCTAGTGCGCCATTTCACAGTCCGAAGTCTCCCCCTACGGACAGCGCAATCTCGAAGGAGGAATTTACCAAATGACACGAACGCTAGCTGTAGTTTGTAGCTTGGCTGTGGCCCTCGTGATCTTCGCGGGCATGGCACAAGCGCAAAGCCCATATCGCGTTGATTACTTCTCGAACGCAAACACCGGGGGAGCTCCGGATGGTACTCTGAGACTCGACAACGATGGTTCCGCCGCAAGTGCCAACCTGTGCGCCGACATTTTCGTTTTCGATTCGTTTGAAGAGCTGTCCGAGTGCTGCTCCTGCCTGGAAACCCCAGATGGTCTGCGCACACTGTCGATCAACAGTGACCTGACCGCCAACCCGTTGACCGGTGTAGTTCTGAACACCGGCGTCATTAAGGTTGTGGCTGCGGCGACGACCGGCGGCGCTTGCCCCGTTCCGACCCACATCACCACCGTAACCGGTGGCGAAATTCAGGGATGGGCAACACACATCCAGAACAGCAACTACGCGATCACCGAGACTGCATCTCAGGTTTCCAACCTCAGCGCCGCTGAGGAATCGAACCTGGCCAAGCAGTGCGGCGCCATCGTGCGAGTTGGCAGCGGCAAGGGTATCTGCTCCTGCGGAACCGGCACCGGCTCCTAGTTCGGAAGCAACATCTGGTTGTGGAAATTTACAACTCAACATGGTGAAGGTCTTCCAGATCTTCACCATGTTGGGTTTTCCCCGTTTGCGGCTGGCGTCCAATCTCTCCCCCTAACGGACAGCGCAAATAGTTAAGGAGGAGTACATGGCACGAAAGTTGGCGGTACTTTGCAGTTTGTTTGCAGTGGCTGTACTTTTCGCCGGCGTGGCGCAGGCACAGAGTCCATACCGGGTGGATTATTTCTCGAACGCGAACACGGGGGGAGCGCCAGACGCAACCCTGCGATTGGATAACGATGGCTCCGCCGCAGCTTCCAACCTGTGCGCGGACATTTATGTTTTTGACTCCAATGAAGAACTGTCGGAATGCTGCAGCTGTCTGGAGACTCCCGATGGCCTTCGCACCCTTTCAGTTGACACGAATCTCACCTCCAACCCGCTCACCGGCGTCGTCTTGAGCACGGGCGTAATCAAGATCGTCGCGGCGGCTACAACCGGCGGTGCGTGCCCCGTTCCGAGCCACATCACACTGGTTTCAGGCGCGGAGATCCAGGGCTGGGCAACCCACATTCAGAACGCCAGCTTCGCCATTACCGAGACAGCTTCCCAAGTATCCAACTTGAGCAGCTCCGAGGAGAGCAATCTCGCGAAGCAGTGCGGTGCCATTCAGCGGGTTGGTAGCGGCAAAGGCATTTGCAACTGCGGCACCGGAACCGGATCGTAGTTTCGGTTTTGCCGTTCTTTGAAAACCTAAACTCTGCAGCCAGGCAAGTTTTCAAAAAAATTGCCTGGCAACAACTCGTTTTTGTGGTCAGCCTCCGATCCCCTCCCCCTTCGGGCTGCGCAAACTCAGAGGAGGAGTGCGATGTTTCGAAAGCTGGCGGTAGCCTGCAATTCTCTTGCGGCGCTAGTCCTCTTCGCCGGTATGGCACAAGCTCAAACTCAGGCGCTCTACCGCGTGGATTACTTCGCCAACGCCAACACCGGCGGTGTTCCGGATGCGACTATAAGGCTGGATAACGACGGCTCGGATGCTGCCTCTAATCTTTGTGCCGATATCTTCATCTTCGACTCCAACGAAGAGATGTCGGAGTGCTGCGCCTGCCTGGAGACCCCGGATGGCCTCCGCACTCTTTCCGTGAATGCGGATTTGACAGCGAATCCGCTCACCGGTGTGCTCCTCAACACTGGTGTGATCAAAATTGTTCCAGCGTCGCCTGCGGCGGGCACCTGTCCGGTTCCCTATTACATCAACCCCATAGCTGGAGCTGAAATTCAAAGTTGGGCGACCCATATTCAGAACAATACCTTTGCGGTAACCGAAACGGCCTCCCAGGTTTCCGTTCTCAGCAGCGCTGAGGAAACCGCCCTCGCCAGGCAGTGCGGTGCAATTGAGAGGATCGGAAGTGGCAGGGGCATTTGCTCCTGCGGGACAGGTACTGGGAGTTAAACCTCCACTCTGAATTACCTCTTGAAACTATCTCGTCAGCCGGACGTTATTACATTCCATTCGGACGAGTTATCGAAAGGCCTTCCCAACCTGCGTGCTATTCGGCTTGGATATCGCGACCGTCGAGTGAATCCGCACCCAAGTCTGCAGCATCTCTCAAACAAGCCAGCCTAACCTCTAGCACGCCTCTCATCGAAAGGAGAATCGTCCATGCCCTACATCAATGTTGGTAAGGAAAATTCAGGCAACATCGAAATCTATTACGAAGATCACGGTTCGGGCAAACCCGTAGTACTGATTCACGGATATCCGCTCAGCGGAGCCTCATGGGAAAAGCAACTCCCAGTTCTGCTGGATGCGGGCTATCGCGTCATCACGTACGATCGCCGGGGATTCGGCAAGTCAAGCCAACCCAGCTCCGGCTACAACTACGACACCTTCGCCGAAGATCTCCACAAGCTCATCACTAAACTGAAGCTGAACGATTTCACCCTGGTCGGTTTTTCCATGGGTGGCGGCGAAGTCGCGCGCTATCTGGGAAAATACGGTTCGAAAGGCGTCGCCAGTGCTGTGATCATTTCCGGCGTTCCGCCATTTCTTCTGAAGACTCCCGACAACCCCGAGGGGGTCGATGCCAGCGTATTCGAAGGCATTGAGAAAGCAGTCGCCGCAGACCGCTATGCGTTCTTCACTGAGTTCTACAAGAACTTCTACAACACAGACCTACTTCTGGGAAAGAGAGTGAGTGAAGAAGTGGTGCGAGCCAGCTGGAACCTCGCAGCCAGCGCCTCGGCCACCGCCAGTTTGGCCTGTGTCCCGACCTGGCACGAAGATTTTCGCAAAGATCTCGCCCGGATTGACGTGCCCACGCTCGTGCTTCACGGCGATGCGGACAGGATTCTCCCCATCACAGCGGCAGGCGAACGAACCGCCAAATTGATCAAAGGCGCGGAATACGTTGTCATTAAAGATGGCCCGCATTGCATCACCTGGACCCACGCTGAAGAAGTGAACACTGCGCTGATGAAGTTCCTGGGTTCGGCAAGCGAGAGCAGTTCGGGAAAACCAGAGAAGGCTGTGGCGTAATTTTTTTTCGGGCAGAATGCCGAGGAAGACTCGGCATCCTGCGCCAGTACCATGTGTCTGCGATCTCAGGGAAGATTATTTACGGCCCGGTCGCTTCATAACCCTCTACTGTCACGGATTCGCGAGAAGTTTGTATCGGCCATCACCCTTCCCCTACAATCGAACTCTCGATGAGTACCCCCACCGCTATAACTGTTCCCACCTCCCGGCGCTCTCCTCTCTGGAGAATCGTCTGTTGGTTCTTATTCGTCACTGTGCTGCTGGTGGCAGGCCTGGCCTGCTACGCCTGCTTCGTCGTCCGTTCTGCTCTGCCTCGACTTGATGGCAGCCTTTCCCTCCATGGCCTTTCAGCGCCAGTCAAGGTTACGCGCGATCACCACGGCATTCCCGCCATAGAGGCCGCAAATCTGGAAGATCTATTTTTCGCCCAGGGCTTTGTCACCGCCCAAGACCGGCTATGGCAAATGGACATCATGCGCCGTTTTGCAGCCGGGGAACTATCGGAAATCCTCGGCGCAGACACGTTGAAGGTCGACCGCGAGCAGCGCATCCTGAGCTTGCGTGCGGCAGCCAGGAAATCTCTTGCCCTTGCGACCTCTCGTGACCGCGCATACTTTGACGCCTATGCCCGCGGCGTAAATGCCTTCATCGAAACTCATCAAAATAGCCTCCCCATCGAGTTCCGTATCCTGAAGTATCGCCCCAAGCCATGGCAATCCGAGGATTCCATCGTCATCGCCAATCAAATGGTAAAGGATCTCAATTACGACACCTTTCGCGACGCCTTCACGCGCGAAAAAATCCTGGCGAAGATCGGGCCGGATCTCACGAACGACTTGTATGTAAACCGTTCCTTCCACGATCGTCCGCCCACCGTCATGCGCGAGAACCTGCAGGATCAGCAAAAAGATCAGCAGAATCAGAGCAACTCGAATGACGAAGATGATGACGATGAATACGACTCCGCCCCGGATAACGCCGTTACCCAGCAGCATCCCATGCTTGAATTTTGGGCCAACGGAACTCCTGAAGCAGTGAACGGATCGAATAACTGGGTCGTTTCCGGAGCTCACACCATTACCGGAAGGCCGCTGCTCTCAAACGACATGCATCTTGGCCATCAGATGCCCAATCTCTGGTACGAAGCCCATCTCAAGTCTGGTGCATTCGACGTTGCTGGAGTTACGCTGCCCGGTTTCCCTTATGTAATCGTCGGACACAATCAACGCATCGCTTGGGGATTTACTAACGTCGGCCCGACCGTGACCGATGCTTTCATCGAGAATTTCGACGCGCAGGGAGAATATCAAACGCCGAAAGGCTGGCAGCAACCCGAGCACCGTCCAGAGATCATCCACGTCAAAGGCCAGGCCGATGTCACCGTTGATGTGCGCACGACCCGCCACGGTCCAATCGTCACCGAACTCATTCCCGGTGAGACCCGTCAAGTCGCTCTGCGATGGACCCTCTACGACGGTCTCCGCATGCCATTCTTCGACGTCGACACGGCGCAAAACTGGGAGGATTTCCGCAAGGCATTTTCCCAACTCGACGCGCCCGGGCAAAATGTCGTCTACGCCGATGTCGATGGCAACATCGGTTATCAAGCCACGGGACACATTCCCATTCGCGCCTCCGGCGACGGCAGCCTGCCCGTCAGTGGCGCTGATGACGCCCATGAGTGGACCAGTTACATTCCGTATGACAAGCTGCCCAGCATCTACAATCCGCCTTCCGGAGTGATCGCAACCGCCAATGGCCGCATCACGCCGGACGATTATCCCTATTCGATCAGCGTCGAGTGGGAAGCCCCCTGGCGCACAGCCCGCATTTACCACGTTCTCGAATCGGGCAGGAAATTTGCGCCTTCCGACATGCTGGCGCTCC
This sequence comes from uncultured Acidobacteriaceae bacterium, assembly GCA_963734675.1. GTDB lineage: Bacteria > Acidobacteriota > Terriglobia > Terriglobales > Acidobacteriaceae > Sulfotelmatobacter. The sequence continues at coordinate 390,288 of CAVTHZ010000006.1, read as the reverse complement.
AGAACGATGTCCACTCGGAAAACGACTTGTTCGCGGCCGAGCGTTTCGTCTACGCCGTAGACCACGCAGCCAAACCTTCCACCCGCGCTAAACAAGCTGCCGAGCTCATGCGCAACTGGGATGGCCGCATGACTGAGAATTCGACAGCGGCAACGCTCGCGGTTCGCTCTGCTCGCGAACTGACTCGACTCTTGCTCGAACCGCGCCTGGGTCCCGCGCCCGGCGATCCGAAGCAGCAAGAAACGACTCTAAGCTGGAAAAGCTATGCCTGGGAAATGCGTACCGTGTGGCTGCAGAACGTGATGCTGCACCAACCCAAACGCTGGCTACCGGGAAAATATCCGAACTACGACGAACTTCTAACCGCCGCGGTCGAAGCCGCAGTCAGCACTCCCGACGCTCCACAAGACCTGACGAAGTGGAACTGGGGCCGCATCAACGAAGTCGAAATCGAGCATCCCGTGCTGGGGAAAATTCCTCTGATCAGAAACTGGGCCGCTCCTGGAATCAAAGAACAATCGGGCAGTGGTTACACCGTGAAAGCCGTGACCCGCCATCACGGACCGTCAGAGCGTTTCACCGCTGACCTTGCCAACCTCGATCAATCTACTCTGAACACCGTCACCGGGCAGGGCGGAAACTTTCTCAGCCCTTATTACATGGACCAGTGGAAGGCGTGGTACGAAGGAACGACATTTGAGTTGCCGTTTAGCCCCGCAGCGGTGGAGTCAAGCCGCTCGCATCTACTCACGCTGGAGCCGGCAAAGTAGCGGCCATTGTTAAGAGAAAACAGTTAAGAGAAATTGCTAAGAGAAACACCTAGAAGAAATCGATCGCCTTCACATCTGTAATCGCGCCCGTGATTACGATCGTTCCCGTCCTGATATAGTCGGTGATCAAAAGGCTGTCGGACGTCGTGCTGTAAACTCGCAGGTTTCCGCCCTCTGCAACATATACTACGTATCGGCTCGTAAAACTCTGCAACCCCGTAACGTCTCCATTATCCGGAGGAATCACCACGGTGTTGTTAACTGCGTTGTAAATCGAGAGACAGCCCCGCACTTCTCCCTGCACATTGTTTACATTGCCGATATTTGTACAGGCATAGGAGCCAATGAAAAGTTGCCCGCCCAGCCCGAAGGCAATCCTGTCATGATAGCCATCCGTAATGGCGAGGCGGCCGGTAACAGTCATGCTATTGACATCGATAATGTCCAACCTGCCGCAAGTCTTGGCCGCGGTAGTTTCTCCTGTGCATGCATTGTTGGTCGGAGAGTTCCCCGCAACCCACAACAATTGGGTCTCGGAGTGGTAAAAGGCGATCGTCGCTCCATCCACGGGAACCAAAGGGCCGAGTGTGGGCGGCGTCGTACTGATATCCATAACCTGCACGCTGGCCTGCGTCCCGCCGCATTCCGCCCCACAATTCTCCACATACGCCGTGTTGCCGTCGCTACTGAATACCGCGTTCACTGGCCGGTCAAATCCCGGGACGGTAACGGTCAGCGGAGAGTTGAGATTCAACGCAAGCGGATAAACCACCGTGACCGAATCGGAGTCGTTGCTGAAAACCAGCAACACACTCCCGCTGGGATTTGAAACCACCATCTGCGCGTTGGGCACGCTGATAATTGCCGTCACACCGGGCGAAGTGAGATTCATCACCACGATGCCCCCGTTGGGGGAACCATTAAGGGGAGCGTTTGGTACAGCCGCATAACCGACGGCCGGATTTGGCACCGCCATGCTGATCGTGGGTCCGGGCAGCTGAAGCGTGCCGGTCAAGGTTTCTTTGCTTGTGTCCACCACATCAACCTTGTTGGTCGCCGAATCGAACGCAAGCAGGGTCGATCTTTCCGGGGAAACCGCCATCAGCCCCGGAGATGTCCCGGCGCTGATTTCCGCTGTTCCCCTTGTGGAGAGCGTGTCGTACTCACCATCGATGACGATCAGGCCAGGGGACGCAGTCGGCGTGGCTGCGCTTTGCGAAGCCAGAACCCGCTCTGTCAGTTTGCTGGGCGGCAGACTTATGTGGGCTGAACCATTGCAGGAGACGAGAAAAAAACTCGCAATCAGCAGCAGAATGACCAGCGAAAGAGCGGATTTCTTCAAACGTCAAGGCTCCCAACTAGCAGAAAAGTAGAATTTTAATGGCGAAATAGCGGATTATAGCAGAGCGCCGCGCCAAACCCTGCGGCAAACCCATTTACTGGTGTCAACTTAACCTTTGCCAGTTCTTTTCTCATAGGTGCGCCCCCGCCCTGCATCTTGTATCCTCTCGATATGCCGGATAACATTCTTGACCGGATCAAACAAGCCCCAGTCCTCTGCGACGGCGCCATGGGCACGCTTTTTTACGCAAAAGGCGTCTTCATCAATCGCTGCTATGACGAATTGAATCTCTCGCAGCCGGATCTGGTTCGCGCCATCCACCACGAGTACCTGCAGGCCGGGGCCGAAATCATTGAAACCAATACTTTTGGTGCAAACGCCTTCCGCCTCGCCCGCCACAGTCTGGCCGACAAAGTTCAAGACATCAATCGCATGGGGGCGCGGCTCGCCCGCGAAGCCGCCAAAAGCTTCGATGTTTGGGTAGCAGGATCGGTTGGCCCTTTGGGTACAAGAATCGAACCCTTGGGGAAAACATCTTTCGAAGAAGCTCGCCAGGCATTTCGCGAGCAAATCGCCGTCCTCGCGGAAGCTGGCGTCGATCTCCTGATCCTCGAAACCTTCGGCTATCTTGAGGAACTCCATCAAGCCGTGAAGGCGGCGAAGGAGGTGGCTGCCGGACTGCCGCTCGTTGTCCAGGTCACCATCGACGAAGACGGCAATTGCCTGGATGGTTCCGATCCCGGAACCTTTGCCCCGCGCCTCGAGGATTGGGGAGCGGACGTCATTGGCTGTAATTGCAGCGTGGGACCGGTCGCCATGCTGGAAGCGATGGAACGCGTGCGCACCGCAACCTCCCTGCCGCTTTCCGCCCAGCCAAATGCAGGCATCCCGCGCTCGGTCGAGGGGCGAAACATCTATTTGTGCTCGCCGGAGTATATGGCAAGTTACGCGCGCAAGTTCGTAGCCGCCGGAGTTCGCATTGTTGGCGGCTGCTGCGGCACTACGCCCGAGCATATCCGCGCGATGAAGTCGTCCTTGCGAGCAGGCGAAGCGCGAGGCAAGACCAACCCAGCTCACGTTGTTGCACACACCGCAACCTCGGCAACGCCCGAACTGCCTCTGGATCAGAGATCTCTCGTTGGGGCGAAGCTTGCGCGCGGTGAGTTCGTAACCATGGTCGAAATCGTTCCGCCCAAGGGAATCGATATCCGCAAGGAAATGGAGGGAGCGAGATTTCTAAAATCGGTCGGCGTGGATGCGATCAATATCCCGGATAGCCCCCGCGCCTCGGCGCGCATGAGCAATCAGGCTCTATCGCTACTCATGCAGCGGGAAGCGGGAATAGAAGCGATCCTCCACTACACCTGCCGCGACCGCAACGTACTCTGTATCCAGAGCGATCTATTGGGTGCGGCGGCCGTTGGAATCAAGAATCTGATCTGCATTACCGGCGACCCTCCGAAAATGGGCAACTACCCCGACGCCACAGCTGTCTTCGACGTCGATGCGATCGGCCTGGTAAATATTGTCCACAACCTCAATCGCGGGCTGGACCTCGGTGGAAATCCCATCGGGATCGGAACCGGATTCGTGATCGGCGTAGGCGCAAACCCTGGACTCACCGATCTCGACGAGGAAATCCGCCGCTTCGAATACAAAGTTCAGGCCGGCGCCGAATATGCCGTCACCCAACCGGTCTTCGACATCCGCCTGCTCGAAAACTTCCTGCGCCGTATCCAACACTGCCGTATCCCCGTGATCGCCGGAATTTGGCCGCTCGTGAGCGTGCGCAATGCGGAATTCATGAAAAACGAACTGCGGGTCTCGGTGCCCGATTCCATTCTCGAACGCATGGCGCGCGCGCAAACGCCGGAAGCCGCCCGCGCCGAAGGTGTAGCCATTGCCCGCGAAATGCTGGTTGCGGTTCGCAACACCGTGCAGGGCGCACAAATCAGCGCGCCGAACGGTCGCTACAGTTCTGCCGTGGATGTGCTCGAGGCATTGGGCGCCAAGAGCACGAGTGCCACTCCGGCTTAAAATTCCTTTCCCGGTACATGCATCGATTTTTTCACTGACTGTTCACAATAAAATTCTGGACATTCTGCTCCGCCGGGAGCATTACAATTACAGCAGGAGTAAAATTTCATTGGCTAAGTTTGAAGAGTGTCTCCAACGCCTCGAAAAAATTGTCCAGGAGTTGGAAAAAGGGGACGTTCCCCTGGAAACATCGCTCACTCTCTTTGAAGAGGGCATGAATCTCTCTTCCGCCTGCCGTAAGGAACTTGAGCAAGCGGAGGGAAAAGTGGAGATTCTGCTAAAGAAAAACGGCAAGCTTCAGGCCGAACCGTTCGAGTCCGAACCGCAAGGCGCGCCTTCGAGCCGCTAGGCTTGATGGCGGGCCGCTACCTTGATTTTTCGGTAAATGTCTGTGGAGTTGAGGTTTCGAACCTTCCCCCCGCAGCCCCTAGTCCGCCGTTGTTGACGGTGTTTAGTCAGGAGGATTTATGGGCTTCAGTGTCATAGTTCTCGAAAACGATCCGCAAGTTGCAAACTCTCTCGCGGGCAAACTCTCCGCTCACTTCCATGCCGTGCACATGGCTCGCTCCAGCGATGAGCTGCGGGAGCGCATCGTGCGCAGCCGCCCCGAGGCCATCGTCCTCGATATTGAAAATTCCCGCTTGAGCGACGTTCGCAATCTGCACAATGACTTTCCTTCCCTGCCGATCGTATGCCTGCATCGCGTTCCGGATGAGCAAATGTGGGTCGACGCTCTGGAGGCTGGCGCCAGCGATGTGTGCGGCGCCGATGACGCTCAGCACGTGGTTTCGTCCGTTCTCCATAGCATGAACGCTGCCAGGGACGAGATGGCGAAAGGCGCGACCGTATAACTCTATCCAAGATTCAGGCGAGGACGCCGGAAGGCGTCCTCGCTTTGTTGTGCTCGTTTTTCCAAGTTCCCGAGCGTGCCTGAAGGTAACCGCCTTGCTATACTCACTGCTTCATGACGCTGCAGGAAACCCTCGAACAAGGCCGCGCGCTGACCGATGCCGCCCTCGACCGCCTGATTCCGCTGGAAACCCAGCATCCCACATCCATCCACAAAGCCATGCGCCACAGTGTATTTGCCGGCGGCAAACGCCTGCGCCCGGTGCTTTGCATCGAGGCCGGACGCATGGTCGCCGGCTCTTTGCCGGAAAAAATCGAAGAACTCGGCGCGGCTCTGGAGATGCTCCACACCTACTCGCTGATCCACGACGATCTCCCCGCGCTCGATAACGACGATCTGCGCCGCGGGCGTCCTACGTGCCACAAGGTTTTCGGCGACGCCCTCGCCATCCTCGCCGGGGACGCTTTACAGACGCAGGCATACGAAGTTCTCTCCCGTTTGAAGTGCCCGGCGGAGGCGCGAGTCACAATCATCGAAGAAATCGCCCGCGGCACCGGCACAATCGACGGAATGATCGGCGGCCAGGTTGTCGATCTCGAAGCCGAACAAACCAAGCCCACCGCCGAAATGCTCGAATACATCCATCGCTCGAAGACCGCCGCACTCATCACCGCCAGCCTGGTCGCTGGTGGCCTTTACGCGGGGGCCAAAGAAAAAGAAGTGAAAAAACTGCGCGCCTTCGGCCAGTCGATCGGCCTGGCTTTTCAAATTGTCGACGACGTGCTCGACGTAACTCAAACCTCTGAGCAGCTTGGCAAGACCGCCGGCAAAGATACGGCCGCGCAGAAGGCGACGTATCCGGCGCTGTTTGGAATTGAGGAGTCCATACGCAAAGCAGATGCGTTGGTGAATGCTGCACTCAAGGAGTTGGATAGTTTCGGCGAACCGGCCGAAACACTGAAAGAACTGGCGCGGTACCTGGTCCAAAGAAAGAAATGAGCACCGAAAGAACTTATTGCCAACGATCGACCATCAAGTAACAAGAACTCCTGTCACGGCGTACCTTGGACGCAACCGGTGTTTAGTCCATTGATCTTCGCTGACCTACCGGGCTTCCTCTGGCGTAAGCAAGGCTGATAACTCCGAGAAAATTCGCCCCGCCGTTGTGGAATATCTTCTTCATAGTTCATCGGCCAGTTGCACTCCACCACATCCTACTAGTACGCTTCCAGATTCATGCTTCCCCCAGCCCTCGATATTCTCGCCATAGCCGCACACCGCGACGATGTGGAGCAGACCTGCGCCGGCACGCTGCTGAAAGCCGCCCAACGCGGCCAGCGCACCGGCATTCTCGATCTCACCCAAGGCGAAATGGGGACCCGCGGAACCGCGGAAGACCGCGCTCGCGAAGCCGCCGATGCGGCAAAGATTCTGGGCGTAAGCTGGCGCAAAGCCCTCGACATCCCCGATGGCCGCGTCGAAAACACCTGGGAGAATCGCCTGAAAGTGGCGAGCGTAATTCGCGAGACTCGCCCGCGCGTCGTGATCCTGCCGTATTGGAAAGGCCGGCATCCCGATCATTACACCTGTTCGATCCTCGGCTACGAAGCGTGCTTTCTTGCCGGACTGAAGAAACTGGACATTCCTGCTCCGCCTCATCGCCCTTTCAAAATCGTCTACGCGACGCTCTACTATGACATTCGGCCCACCTTCGTGGTCGATATCAGCGCCCAATTCGAGCAAAAACTGGCGTCGGTCTTCGCCTACAAATCGCAGTTCAGCGATCAGGAAGCGGGAAAAGATCTCTTCCCTGCTTTCAACGAAATTCGCGCGCGCGTCGAATCGATGGCGCGTTTCTACGGTGCGCTAGGCGGCGTAACATACGCCGAGCCGTTTATTCAGAAAGAAATCGGATTAGTGGACGATCTTTTGGCGATTCCGGTCAAATCGATTTAGGATTCAGCGACCCACACGCCAAACGTATTCGCTCCTCGCCGAGCGGCAATCTTTCCCGCAACACACAACTCTCCACGACGGCAAAGTTTTCCACCGATTACATGCATTCGAGAGCACAAAAGCCATTGACTGCCAAGAACTTTGGAGGATAGGATGCGTTAACAGTCACCACATTAGTTAATAGCGGAGTATGGGATGGGCATGGCTTCTTTCCGCAAGATGGTAAGTTGCGTGCTTCTGATTGGATTTCCGGTATCGCTCGTCGCTTCGGATTCGCAAGCGGCGATGATTTACACTCACGGCGCAGCCTGGATCAACGGCGTGCACATTCCTGCTTCTTCCGCCATTTTCAGCGGCGACCTGCTGCAAACCCGCTCCGATTCCGGCGCGAACATCAACGCGGCTGGCTCCAGCATTACCGTTCTCGGCGATTCCCTTGTGCAATTTCAAGGCTCATCGTTGAAGGTGGAGCACGGCGGAGTCGACATTGCTACATCCAAGGGCGTCGCTACTTTAGCCGGCGACGTCCGTGTGGCGCCGGCGTCCAACTCCTGGACCGAATTCAATGTAAGCGATGTGGACGGCACGGTGAAAATTGCCGCTCGCAAAGGAGATTTAACCGTGACCGACGATACCGGCACGGTAACCTTGGCCCAGGGCCAGCAAACCACGCGAGATGACCAGTCGGATCAATCCAGTTCTAGCGAAAAGAGTGGCAAGAAGAAGAATAAGGGAACCCAGGGCGCTCCCGCCGCCGCAAACGGAGGAGCGTTGAACTCAACCCTTGCCGTTGGTGTGGCAGCGGGGGCCATCGCCGGCGTGGCCATATGGATCCTTACCCGGCCGACGACTCCGGTCAGTCCTTCGACCCCCAGCAATTAGAATCAGCCCCTCTGCTTGGCAGTTCCTAACATCAGAAGTTTGTAGCCGGCTGGTGCAATCCTGCCAGAGGATCGAACATTTCCTCTGGAGGCTTGGTGCGCACGGCACGCCGCTTTCGTGCGGGCTTTGCAAATGGCTCCGACGCAGCCACTGTGGCCATCACGTAAAACAACGCGGCATTCGCGGGAATCTGCAGGTTGAAGTCGACTGCACTATGAATCAGAATGCCGCTCATGCCGAGCAAGCAAGCCAGCGTCATTGCGCCGCTAATATCCCCCGCCCAGTTGCCGATCTTTTTTACCGCGCTGCGATAGAGAATCACCAGGAACCACACCATCGTTCCAAATCCCAGCAGGCCCATCTCCACCAATAGCTGCAAATAGTCGTCGTGCGCTTCATTAATAAAGAAATTCGTATAGAAAGTCCGGAACTGCGGGTAGACGATGGGAAACCCTCCTAAACCCCAACCCATGATCGGCCTCTTCAAAAACATATGAAGCGCATCCCGATCAATGTCGGCTCGAATGTCGCCGGAAAGTTCGGTATGCCCCGGTCCAACGCTGGCGATGCGCTCGCTGAGCTGTGCACCGCCCACCCAAATCAGCAGACTGGCGATAATTGCCAGAAAAACCCCAATCCCAATCGCTGTCCTCAAGCCGCGTTTTTGTCTCACCAGCAAAGCGGAAAGAATGACCAACTCCGCCATAATTGCCAGCATCCCCCCGCGCGAGCCGGAAAGAAAAATCGTTCCCACCATCACCGCCGCGCTCGCCGCTGCAACTGCGCGAACCTTGGGAGCAGCCATTCGTGTAAGGGACACGATCAGCGGAATGGGAATCAGCATTTCCATCAGTCCGGCGTAGTGATTGTGATTTACATACGGTCCATAAATCCAACCACCCATGCGCGGCTGCCGAATCCAGTAGAGTTTGCCGTTGGGCGAAATCCCCTGCAGCAATGCGAACACAGCAATTGCCGCGCCGTACACCGAAAAAATCAGTGCAAGACGCCGGACCTGGGCGCTCCGAACCAGCGTCTGTCCGCTGAGAAAACACAATGTTCCGAGCGCGAGATACAACAACCCAAGCGAAACCGTATCGTGCCGGTACGCAGTTCGATGCAACACGATTTGCGCCACGATGAGCCCGCCGAATACACCCATCGGCCAGAACACCGGATTCCAGCGAACCTTCACTTTCCCATCGAGGACTTGCTTCAACATCCAGAGCAGGAAGAGTACAGTCGCTCCGGCTTCCAGCACAAAAATCGACCATGGCTCGACCGCTCCAAAAGCCAGCGGCCCAAACAGCAGTAGCCCGAAAATTCCATAAAACAGAATCTTCTCGAGCTGCGCCGACTGCTCGCGCCATTGGTTGATAGGAATGCTGTCGACCCTCATGAAAAGGTGGTTCCGGTTAGGAGATTTATTGCCGTTTGGGAGCTAGGTGGAAGTCGTCAACCCAGAGCTTACCACGGATCGGGCTTCCCTCCGGAATGCGCCTCACGTGCAATATGACGAGCTTCGTGTCGGGTCCGGTGGTGAATTCTCCATTCGCAGATTTCCAGAAGCCCGCTTCCTTTAAATCATCGCTGTCATAGAGAACGTCGCGGTTATAGGCGTCTTGGATGGTGAAATGCGGCCCACCTGCGCCCTCAAAATCTCCATTCTTGTAATATGCGGAAAATTCGTAAGCAGTTCCCGGCTGCACCGCAATAAACTGGCGAATTCCCGCATCCGTTACGCCAGGCCCGTCGAATGCAATCAGCAGCGAACGATGCCCGCTGTGAAAATCGCTGGGATCGAGAGTCAGCGTGACGCTCTGCTGCTTCTCGTATTGCCAGTCGAAGCCGCCGTTCAAAACATCCAGGTTGAAGTCGCCATTCACAATCAGGTTGTGTCCCGTGGGCAGATATGCCGCGAGTCCGAAACGCGGCGCTGCCTGCTGCCAAACCAGCCGCGCCTGGTCCACATCCTTGTGGTTCAACAGGTACTGAAAATAAGAGAAGACATGGCGCAGTTCGAAACGTTGTGGGTTCGCCATCATGGCTGCCCACACTTTCGCCGTGCTGGCAGTTTCCTCTTTGCTCATCAGCAAATTCAGAAACGCCACCTGCGCCTCCGACCGCGCAGGCACCACCTCGCGCAGAAGCTCGTCCACGTCCGGCTTGATCCGCCAGCAGAATTGAATAGCCGGCCCTTCGAGCGTAGGGTCGTTCTGCATGACCACTCGAAACTCGCGCAACGCCTTATCTTCCTCGCCCTGCACCAGGTAAAAGTTGGCCGATTCCCATGCAACATCCGGAGTAGTGGGGTCCGCGCGAATGGCTTCTTCCAGGGCCGCGCTCTGATTGCCTGTGTCCGCAAGAACCTGGTAGGCCGAAGCGAGATCGAACCAGTACCGCGCCGAAAAAGGATTGAGCCGCACGGCGGTGCGATAGAAAGCAACTGCCGTGCCCGGATCGCGCGCGACTAACGCATAGTAGCGGCCCAGATGATAGTGGTAATCCGCATTCCAGGGATCAAGCCTGGCTGCCCGCTGCAAGCTCGCCAGCTTTGGCTGGCCGCCAAACCATGAGGCGGCGAATATCCGCGCCGCTAGAAATAAATACCCCAGCGAGAGCAAGAGCGCCCCGCCGATGACGAGGTTCTTCCGCAACGCGGTATTGAGGGGGAACTCCATCCTCTATTTGTGTTCACGCGGAATTCAACCGCCGCTGCAAATCGGTGGCCATCCATCGTGGCTAGGCGCTATTTGGCGAGGCCTCAGCAGGTTCATCAATCCCGGCGTCATCCTGGTCATCGTCATCCGACTCCCCGTCGCGATAATAGCGCGCGTATTTTCCCTGATATTCGTAGTAGTAGTAATAATCCGGCGAACTCAAATCAACCGCATTCAAAAGCACGCCCGACACTTTCGCGTTCACCTGGGTCAGAATGTCTCGCGACCGGCGCAACGCCTGTTTTGTCGTTTGTCCGGAGCGGATGACCAGCACGATTGCGTCCGCTCGCGGCGAAAGAACTACTGCATCCGTCACCGATAGCGTAGGTGGAGTATCCAACACAATGTGATCGTATTCCCCGCGCAACTGATCGAGAACATCGCGCATATTGGTCGAAGCCAGTAATTCCGCCGGATTGGGCGGAGGCGTTCCGGCCGGCAACACGCTCAAGTTGGGCAGGATGCTCGACCGCGTGATCGCCTGCTCCAGCGTAGCGCTTCCGGTCAACACGTTGCTCAGCCCGCTGCGCGGTCCCATCCCCAGCGTCTTATGAATACTCGGCCGGCGAAGATCGGCATCGATCAGCAGCACGCGAATGCCCTTCTGCGCGAGCACCACCGCACAATTAATGCTCGTAGTTGTCTTGCCCTCCTGGGGCAGGGCGCTCGTGATCATAATCACTTTCGGCGGAGCGCCCAGGCTCGAGAGCAGCAGTGACGTTCGCAACGCGCGATACGATTCCGCCATTTGCGACTGCGGCCTTACCTGCGTGATCAGTTCCACCGCTTCCTTCGAAGTGGCGATCACCAATCGTTTTGCCGTTGCGCCTTCGCGCGCGGTTCTGGAGCCAAGAGGAATCATGCCCAGCGGCGGCAGCCCGGAAATCATTTGCGCCTGCTCGGTGGTGCGCACGGTGTTGTCCAGCCCTTCCAGCAGGAATGCAAGTCCCACTCCCGACGTCAATCCAAGCATGAATGCGAATGAAAGATTCCGCGGAATATTCGGCTCGATCGGCCCGGTAGGAACGCGGGCCACGTCGACAATGCGGAAATTATTGGACCGCAGGCCTGCAGAAACTCCAGCTTCCTTCAGCTTTTCGAGCAGCCCTTCATAAAGCTGGCGGTTCGTGTCCAGGTCGCGCTTCAGCAGGCTGTATTCGATGGCGCTCTCGTTGAGCTTGTTGGCTTCCTGCTTCTGCTTCTCCAGCGCCTCGTGCAGCATGTCTTCACGCTGCACCGCCGCCAGATATTGGCCTTTGATCTTGCCTGCGATCTTCTTGCTCTCAGTCACAATTTCGGCGTCAATCTCTTTGAGCTGATTGTTGATCTGCGCGAGTTTCGGGTAAGCCGGCCCGAACTGCGTGTTCAGCTCGCGCGGCTTGGATTTTAAGGTCGGCCTGTCTGCCCCGCAGATTGTCCAGCAGCGCCGATCCTGACTGGCCTGCCCCGGCATTATCCAGCGCGTTCGCCGCGGAGCTGATCGTGTCAATATCGCCGGCCTGCACCAGCCGGTAGACCGATTCTTTATCCATCCTCTCCGATTCGGCGGTAGTCAACGCTTTATTCAGCTCGTCGAGTTTCTCGGTGGTTATGTTTTGCTTGTCGTCGATTCCCAGGATCTCGTGCTCTTTCTGGTAGTGCACGAGCTTCTCCTGCGAGGTTTCAACCTTCATCTGAAGGTCAACCAGTTGCTTCGAAAGCCAATCGGAAGCCTGCATGGTCGAGTCGAAACGCGACTTGAAATTATTCTCCGTATAGGTGGTCATTAAGGTGTTGACTACCGTGGCTGCCAAATCCTTGTCTGGGCTCCGATAATGAACCTCGATGATATGGGTGTTCGGGGCCAGCGCTACCCTTAGACTCCCGCGAAATGAGCCGAGGAGCGAGGTGGTGCGCCCTGTATCCGCCTGTAACGGATCGGGAGCAAGATCGAGCGACGAAGGCAGCGGCTCCGTTTTCCCGCCGAATTCCGGCCGACGGTCGAGCGCCAACTCTTTAATCACCTGCAGCGCCAAAAGATCGCTCTGCAGGATCTTCACCTCAGTCTCCATTTCCGTCGGATCGTAATAATCGACGCTGAAGGTGGGAGAGTTGTTGAAATTCACCAGGCCGGAGTCTGGCTTGTTGATCGCAATGCTGCCGCTCGCCTCATAAATCGGCGTCATCTTCAGGCTGGCAATCGCCACCACGGAGAAAATCGTCACCAGGCACGCCAGCACTGTCCACTTGCGCTTGACCAGAACTCGTACATACTCGCCGAGCGCCGATTCCTGAGAAAGAAGTTCTGGGTAGATGCGCGGGCCCGCGGCTCGCCCCAAATCTGCGCCGAGCGGCTGCAGATCGTTCATTCTTGGGGTTGTGGGTACCAGCGGTCCGGAATCCATTCCTTCTCCCTGATCAAATCCTTAGGGCAACCGAGGGACGCATCCCTTCAAGTTCACCCGTAGCTTTCAACATCGGCGAATCGATGGCTGGTTCATCGCACGCGCGATTCTGCAAAAATGTCTTTTTGGGTCGCCGATATTCTAGCATTGCTTTCGTTGGAAAAATTTGTGAATTAAGAGTGAGATTCTCTCTTCTAACGAGTCTCACGCGAGAAAGCAAAACTCCGCTATACTACCCTGCAATCATTCAGCGGATGCGGAGAATACTCGGCGGCACTCTCGCTCGATTTGTCCCGCAACGAAGGAATCAAGAAAGTAAACAGCGACTGAGGCAGGATTGATGAATTGGTCGGAACAGGAAGTGTTGATCACCGGTGGCACCGGCTCGTTCGGAAAAAAGTTTGTCGAGATCATGCTGCGCGAGTATCACCCCAGGCGGCTGGTCATTTTCAGCCGCGACGAACTGAAGCAGCATGATATGCGCGCCGCCGGACTCGATCATTCCACCCTGCGCTATTTTCTCGGCGATGTGCGCGATCCCGCGCGCCTGCAGCGTGCCTTCGCGGGCGTCACAGTCGTGGTTCACGCGGCGGCCCTCAAACAGGTCCCGGCCTGCGAATACAATCCCTTCGAAGCGATTCAGACCAATATCATCGGCGGACGCAACGTAATCGATGCGGCCATCGACCGTGGCGTGCGCCGCGTTCTCGCTCTCAGCACCGACAAGGCCGTAAATCCCGTGAACCTCTACGGCGCCACCAAACTCTGCGCCGAAAAAGTTTTCGTGCAGGCGAACGCTTACGCTGGCGCTCAGGAAACCCGTTTCAGTTGCGCGCGGTACGGCAATGTTGTCGGCAGCCGCGGTAGCGTCGTTCCCGTTTTTCTGGAGCAACGCAAGCGCGGCCGCATCACCATCACTGATCCGCGCATGACTCGCTTCTGGTTGACCCTGGAGCAAGGGGTCCGCTTCGTCATTCGTGCACTCGAGCAAATGCACGGCGGCGAAATCTTCGTTCCGAAAATTCCCAGCATGAAGTTGGTCGATCTCGCGGCCGCCATCGCCCCCGGATGCGTGGTCGATTGCATCGGCATCCGCGCTGGCGAAAAGTTGCATGAAGTGCTGCTCTCCGAAGACGAGGCGCGAAATTCCGTGGAAGTGGACGATATGTATGTCATCCAGCCAACCCACCCCTGGTGGAAGAAGGGAAATTGGATTCATGGCCATCAGCTTCCGCAGGGTTTTCGCTATACCAGCGACAATAACGAACAGTGGCTGACGCATGACCAGTTGCTGGAGCTTATCGAGCCCGATAGTGTGGTGAGGTCTGCCGTTCCCGCTTAACCTTTGCAGACAAAAGCAGGCGAACCTCCATGTCCGTATTGCCCGTAAATCGCGTGATGCTCGCCATCGATGGCGGAACTCCCATCCGGAAGACTCTGCTCAACTACGGACACCAGTCGATCGCGGAAGAGGACATCGCAGCGGTGGTGAACGTCCTGCGCTCCGATTGGCTCACCACAGGACCGAAGATCGCGGAATTCGAGGACACATTTGCCGCAGAAGTCGGCGCCAGGTACGCAATCAGCTTCAGCTCCGGAACCGCAGCCCTGCACGGAGCGGCCTTCACCGCGGGTCTGAAACCCGGCGACGAAGCCATCACAACTCCCCTGACCTTCGCTGCAACCGCAAACTGCGTCGTGTATCAGGGCGCAACTCCGGTCTTTGCAGAGATAAACAACGACACGTTGAATCTTGATCCAGCCCGAGTTGCCGAGCGCCTCACACCGCGCACCCGAGCAATACTCCCCGTCGATTACGCGGGCCACCCTGCAGATATGGATTCGATCAACGACCTCGCCGCCCGCCACGGATGCATCGTGATCGAAGATGCTTCCCATGCCCTCGGCGCTGAATATAAAGATCGCCGCGTCGGCAGCATCGCCGGCATGACGGTTTTCAGTTTCCATCCCGTCAAGCACCTGACCACGGGCGAAGGCGGCATGGTCACAAGCAACCGCCAGGACTTTGCCGAAACCCTTCGCCGCTTTCGCAATCACGGTATTTCCAGCGATGCCCGCCAACGGCAGGCCGAAGGCCAATGGCACTACGAGATGGTGCTGCTCGGCTTCAACTACCGCCTCACGGATATTGCCTGCGCGCTGGGTCTCTCGCAACTGAAAAGGCTGGAAAACAATTTATCGCGCCGCCGCGAAATCGCCGCCCAATACACTTCTGCATTTCGCGATCTTGGGGGAATCACAATTCCGCTGGTCCGCGAAAAAGTAAACCCGGCCTGGCATCTGTATCCCATTCGCCTCAATCTGGAAAAACTCACCGCAAATCGTGCCCACATTTTCCGCGCCCTCCGCGCCGAAAATATTGGAGTCAACGTCCATTACATTCCCGTCCATCTTCACCCTTACTATCGCAACCGCTTCGGATATCGCGGCGGCCAATATCCCGTCGCGGAAGATGCCTACGAGCGCCTCATCAGCCTGCCGATGTTTCACGGCATGAGCGATCAGGATGTAGCAGACGTGATTGCGGCGGTAAAGAAAATCATGGCGGCATTTTCGGTATGAGCGCAGCTGTCCCATTTAGTCAATACTCTGTGCTGGTTTCAGGCGCGGGTTCGATTGGCCGGCGCCACATGGAGAATCTTAGGCAGCTTGGGATCGAGCGACTAGCCGGCGTCGATCCCGATGCGAGCCACCTCGAACCGGTTCTGAAGGAACTAACCGCCGAGGGTTTTGCCGATATTGATACCGCCCTTGCCAACTTCAAGCCAGACGTCGTTTTCATCTGCACCCCTCCTGTCCTTCATGTGCAGCAGGCGTTAAAAGCCGTTCGTAGCGGGGCTGACATTTTCATCGAAAAGCCCCTCAGCCACAGCCTCGATTGCGTCGACGTGCTGAAATCCGAAGCCGTCAGGCTAAAGCGCGTTGTGCATGTCGGATACAATCTGCGCTTCAACCCTGGCATTCAAACGCTCAAACGCCTGATCGACGAAGGCGTGACGGGCAGGATTCTCTGGGCTTGCACTGAAGTGGCGCAATACCTGCCCGATTGGCGTCCATGGCAGGATTATCGCCAAAGTTACACGGCTCGCCGTGAACTGGGAGGCGGCATTATTTTGGACGCCTCGCATGAGATTGACTACATTCTCTGGCTGCTCGGCCCGCCAAGTGAGCTTGTATGCATGGCAGGCCAGGTCAGCGGTCTGGATGTGAACGTTGAGGACTGCGCAACCATACTGATGCGCTTGCGCTCCGGCGCGCAAGCCGATATTCACATGGATTTTGTTCAGCCCACTGCATCCCGTTCGTGCGTGATAGCGGGAGAGCGCGCGCGCATGGAATGGAATTATGCTCGGAACGAAGTGCGTGTCATCAGGCCCGGCAGTCCGCCTGAAGTCATGAGCTACGAGTTCGAGACCAATCAGATGTACGTGCGCGAGGTGGAAGAATTTTTCTCCTGTGTTCATAACCGCGATGTCAGAAACCGCGGATTAGCCGAGTCCCAATTAACTCTGGAGGTTGCGTTGGCCGCGCTAGCCTCGTCTTCCGGACAGAGATGGGTGAGCTTTGAAAAATAATCCTATCGCCATCATTCCAGCCCGCAGCGGATCGAAACGCCTTCCGGGAAAAAACGTCCTGCTGTTTTTTGGACATCCGATGCTCGCCTATTCCATCTCGGCTGCACTGAACAGCGGCGTATTTGGCGAGGTGATCGTGTCCTCCGACGATCCCGCAATTTGTCGAATAGCAGAGTGGTACGGAGCAGTATCCATCGTGCGTCCTCCAAATCTGGCTACGGATTCCGCCGGTCTCGTCGATGTCGCACAGCACGTTCTTGAGGTGCTGCGCGGTCGCGGAATCGAGCCGGAGGCAATCTGCCAGTGCATGCCCAATTGTCCCCTGGTTCGCAGCATGGACATAGTTAATCATGCGCGCATGTTCAGGGATAACCGTCGTCGCTTTCAGATTTCGGTGGTTCCCTATCGAGGCGTCTATCCGCACTGGGCGCTGGTTCCAAACCAGCAAGAGCAAGGTCGATGGCTTTACGGCGAACGATATTTAGTTCGCAGCCAGGAACTGCCGAAAACCTTCTGCCCCACAGGCGCAATCTGGTGGGCTCGTACAAGAGATTTCCTGGAGCAAAACGCCTTCTACGGATCTCCATTTCATCTGGCGCCGATTGATGCAAACCGTGGCATCGACATTGATGACGAAGAAGACCTGCGGCTCGCTGAGCTTCTGGTTCATGGACTGTCTGCGCGGGACGGCGTTTTTCCTCTGGAGCCTGTGACCCGCAACGCTTTTGCGCTGGAGAGCATCAGTGCCTGAACACATGCTTTGCGCCATTCCAGCCCGCGGCGGAAGCAAACGCCTGCCCAGAAAAAATCTGTGCCCGCTGGCTGGAAAACCGCTGATCGCCCACACCATCGAATCCGCAAAACAGAGTGGTTTGTTCGACGAAGTGTACGTCTGCACCGAAGACAAGGAAATCGCGGAGGCCGCCCAGTCCTACGGCGCCAGCGTGCCCTTCCTGATGGCGGAAGAACTGTGCGGCGATCTGGTCGCATCGCATATCCCCTGCCAGCATCTCGCCGCCGCTCTCGCAGGCTGCGGGAGTGCGGTCGATACTCTCATATGTCTTCAGCCCAGCTCCCCGCTGCGGAGCGCTGAAGATATCATTGCGGCAGTAGAAAAATTCCAGGACAGCAACTTCGAGGCCCTGGTCAGCGTGACGCCGGTAGATCCCCACGATTTTCACTGGGCCATTGTGCCGAATGGCGATGAGCATTGGCACATGTACTTCGGCAGCCAATTTATGAAAGAGCGCCCCCTGCTGCCTCCCGTATTTCGCCCGAACGGCTCCATCAAGATCGCCAGCCTTCCCGCTCTAGCTCGAACGGGCCACTTCTTCGGCGAGCGTATGGGAGTGATTGAGACGCCCCCTGAGCGCTCCGTACACGTCGCCACGGAATTTGATTTGAAGCTTTGCGAATTCATCCTGGCGGGTCGTCCCGCATGAAGGGCCTCAAGGGCCGGGTGGCGTTGGTCACAGGAGCCACAGGTTTGCTGGGTAGCGCAATCTCCCTACGCTTTGCAGAAGAAGAAGCTACTGTTGCGATTGCTTCTCGCAGCTTGCCGAAAGCCGAGCGTTGGATCGAGGAAAATAGAAATGCGGGCGGAACATTTATTCCCGCGCAACTCGATCTTTCCTCAGAGGGAAGCATATTGAATTGCCTGAAGCAGATCGCAGACCGCGCCGGCACGCCCGCCATAGTCGTAGCCAACGCATCCCTGCGCGAAGGCCTGACGGAACCATTTGAAAATTTGACGCACGACTCTTTTGAGAAACTCTTCGGCGTTGATATCGCCGGACATGTATTACTCTTGCGAAAAACTGTCGACCTGCTCGCGGGCCATTCCGCAAGCTTTATTTTTCTGTCTTCCATCTACGCGCAAACCGGAGTCGATCATAGAATTTATCCCGAAGCAATGGCGCCTACGCCCGTGCAATACGCCGCCGTGAAAGCAGCCGCCGAGGGCGTCACGCGATATTTGGCAGCGCTCTGGGGCGAGCGTGGTGTGCGCGTAAATGCGTTAGTTCCCGGGGGAATCGCCGCCAAGGAGCGCCCGTCTCAAGAGTTCGTCAAACGATACTCCGCAAAAACGATGCTCCGCCGCATGGCATCGGCAGACGAAGTGGCAAGCGCGGCGGCGTTTCTAGCATCCGACGAGGCTTCCTACATAACCGGCCAATGCCTGGCGGTGGACGGAGGAATGACGGCTTGGTGAGATATCGAGGCTGAAGAAATCAACGTGAGCCAGCAAACACTCCTAATTCGTGCCGACGCGAGCGTCACGATGGGAACCGGGCACGTGATGCGCTGCCTGGCGCTGGCCCAAGCCTGGCAGGATGCAGGAGGGCGCGCGACTTTTGCCATGGCTGAGCCCTCGGCTTTTCTCCGGGAACGGCTGCGCAAAGAATCCATCGCACTATCTGAAATTGGCGCACCGCCCGGAACTGACGCGGACGCTGCCGAGACGATCACCTTGGCCCGCCAGCACTCCGCTTCATGGATAGTGGTGGATGGTTATCGGTTCGATGGCGAATACCAGCGGGCCTTGAAGAACGGCGGCTTCAAAGTCTTGTTCCTCGACGATTATGGTCACGCAGGCCACTACTCCGCGGACCTGATCTTGAATCAGAATATTTCCGCAAAAGAAATTCTCTACGAGAATCGCGAGCCTTACTCGCGTCTGTTGCTCGGCACACACTATTGTCTCCTTCGGCGCGAATTCACCTCATGGCGCCAGTGGAAGCGCGAGGTCGCGCCAGTTGGTCGCAAAGTTCTGCTAACGATGGGAGGCAGCGATCCTGGAAACTTTACCGGGAAAGCCGTCGCCGCATTGCAGTCGCTCGAAAGCGAGATCGAAGCAGTTGTAGTTATCGGTGGAAGCAACGCCCATGATGAGCTGTCGCAAACGGCCTGGACAGGAGGCAAAAAGACGATAACGGTGCTTCGCGACGTATCGAATATGGCGGAACTGATGGCTTGGGCCGACGTCGCGATTTCCGCCGCGGGTACCACCTGCTGGGAACTTTGCCTAATGGGTCTTCCTTCCCTCTTGATCGATTTAGCAGATAACCAAACCCGGCTTGCAAAACAATTGGACGAGCGAGGATGCGCAGTCCACCTGGGTAGCGCACAAGAAGCTTCCTCCAAATCACTTCCGCATCGTCTAAACACTCTGTTGAACTCCTTTGAAGTTCGCCAGCGCCTATCGATGCGCGCACGCGAACTCGTCGACGGCGCCGGTGCCAGCCGCGTCGTTTCAGTTCTACGCGGCGCTCTGCTAAATCTGCGGCCAGCCAGGGAGAATGACTGCCGTTTGCTGTGGGAGTGGGCGAACGACGAACAAGTCCGCGCTGCCTCCTTTTCCTCCGCTGCGATCCCCTGGAACAATCACGTCGCATGGTTCAACAAGAAGCTGAGACAAGACGGATGTCGTATATGGATCGCGGAGGACAATGAAGGCACACCCGTCGGACAGGTTCGTTTCGATCAGCGGGCGGACGGAGAATATGAAATCGCAGCCAGCCTGAGCAAAGATCGACGTGGTCAAGGCCTGGCCATTCCCTTGATCACGCAAGCCCTGCAATCGTTCTCGACTCGGGGTAACAGCGCACGAATTCACGCCTTCGTTAAACCCGGAAATACCGCGTCGTTGAAAGCCTTTGCCAGAAGCGGCTTCGAACGTGTCGCACCCGCCAGCGTTCATGGACAACCGGCGGTTCATTTCATCTTCGAAAGAGCGGCACGCACCGATGGAAACTCCGTAACAGAGATCTCCGTTCTTCATAAGGAGCATGCGAGTTGACCGCGGAGATACAGATCGGGAAACACCGCATCGGCCCCACGCATCCCGCCTACGTAATTGCAGAACTCTCCGCGAACCACAACCAGAACTACGAAAACGCTGTGCGAACTCATTTACGCCGCCAAAGACGCTGGCGCGGACGCCGTCAAACTCCAAACCTACACAGCCGACACGATCACCATCGCAAGTGACCGCGACGAGTTCCGCGTTGCCGGAGGCACTCTCTGGGACGGCCGCACTCTCTACGATCTTTACGGCGAAGCCTGCACACCCTGGGAGTGGCAGCCCGGATTGAAAAAAGTGGCGGAAGAGTTAGGCATGGATTGCTTTTCGAGCGCGTTCGATTCCACCGCCGTCGATTTTCTGGAAACCATGAGCGTGCCTGCGCACAAGGTTGCCTCGTTCGAACTGGTCGATATTCCCCTCATCCAGAAAATGGCGCGCACACGCAAGCCGCTCATTATGTCCACGGGAATGGCTACCGCGGAGGAGATCGAAGAAGCTGTTCAAAGCGCACGCGCGGCGGGAGCGACCCAGATCGCCTTGCTGAAATGCACCAGCGCGTATCCCGCGCCGCCGGAGGAGATGAATCTGCGCACCATTCCAGAGATGGCGCGGCGCTTCGGCGTGCCCGTGGGACTGTCCGATCACACCATGGGAATCGCCGCTTCCGTCGCCGCAGTCGCGCTGGGAGCATGCATCATCGAGAAGCATCTGACTCTGTCGCGTTCGATCCCCGGTCCGGACAGCGCGTTTTCGCTCGAGCCTCAGGAATTCAAGACGATGGTCGACGCCGTTCGAACCGCCGAGAAAGCGGTTGGACGGGTGCAATTTGGCTGCGGGCCCAAAGAAGAAGCGGGCCGTGCATTCCGGCGCTCGCTGTTCGTGGTGGCAGATGTGGAAGAGGGTGAAGCTTTCACTGAAGCGAACCTACGCTCGATTCGTCCGGGAAATGGCTTGCACCCGCGCCACTACGGCGAAGTTTTGGGTAAAACCGCGGCCCGTCAGATTAAGCGCGGCACTCCGCTCAGCTGGGAGTTGGTCGTTCGATCCTAAAACTTCATTCCGGTCGCGGCCTCACCACACATCGCATCTCTTCCCTTCCCCGCGCACCATCGGCGAACCGGCTTTGCAGTCCCACGCCTTCTGAAACTCCGGCAAATTCGAAAGCGGGCCGATCACGCGATACTTCGCGATCGGGTGGGGATCGGTTTGAATCATCAGGCGTTGCGCCTCCGGACGAATTTCATCTCCTCGAAACTGCCCCCATGCGATAAAAAATTGCTGCTCCGGAGTAAATCCGTCGATATCCGCCGGACGAGGCTTCCCTTCCAGCGATTTTTCGTAAGCAAGAAATGCAATCTTAGCTCCGCCAAGATCGCCGATGCTTTCCCCAAGCACGAGTTTGCCATTGTGATGCACCCCGGGCTCGATGAAATAGTTATCGAACTGATTGGCAACGCAAGCCGCTCGCTCCCGGAACTGCTTCAGGTCCGCGTCGGTCCACCAATCGCGCAAGCGGCCGAGATAATCGAACTGCGCACCCTGATCGTCGAAGCCATGTGAAATCTCGTGCCCGATGACCACGCCAATTGCGCCGTAGTTCACCGCGTCCACCGCTTTCATATCAAATGCCGGTGGCTGCAAAATTCCCGCCGGGAACACAATTTCGTTCATCAGCGGATTGTAGTAAGCATCTGACGTCGGCGGCGTCATGCCCCATCGTCCCCGATCCACGGGCTTGCCGACCTGTAGCCGGTCATCCTCTTCCACGAACTTCCGGCCCGCGATCACATTCTCGAAAAACGCATCCCGCCGAATTTCGACATAGCTGTAATCCTTCCACTTATCCGGATATCCGATCTTCGGATTGAACGTGGCGATTTTTGCCATCGCTTTTTCTTTTGTCTCATCGCTCATCCAGGGGCGGCTCAGGATGTCATCGCGCATCGCCAGCAACAGATTCCGCACCATCTCCTGCATGCGCGCCTTCGCTTCCGGCGGGAAATATTTTTCCACGTACTTTTTCCCCAGCGCCTCGCCCAGCAGCTGATCCGTCGATTCGACGCAGCGCTTCCAGCGCGGCTTCATCTCCTTGGCGCCGCTCAGATATTTGCCGTTGAAAGCAAAATCTTCTTCCACAAATGGCGCCGACAAAGAGCCGGCGGTCGAATTCAGCAGATGCCACTTCAAATACACCTTCCAGTCCGCGAGCGAATCCTCGTGCATCTGCCGGTCCAGTTCCTGCATGAACTTTGGCTGATCCACGTTCATGTCCACATCTTGAGGAAGCTGCTTGTGCTTGAAATATTCTGCCCAGTCGATGTGTGGGGCCATCGCCTGCAGTTGCGTAAAAGTTGTGTTGTGATCGGTCGCCGCGGGGTCGCGCAGGGTTACGTTATCGAGCGACGCCTCCGCCAGCTTCGTTTCCATCGCCATGATGGTCTTCGCCGCAGATGCTGACGCCTTCTCGTCCCATCCCGCCAGCTTGAACATGGCAGTGATGTGCGCCACATATTTCTCGCGCGCCTCCTGGAAGCGCGCTTCCGGCTTCAGATAATAATCGCGATCCGGCAAGCCCAGGCCGCTCGCGCCGATGTCGGCCAGCACCCACGAAGGCTTATGAGGATCCTGCTGGCTGCCGAAGGCAAAAGGATCGTCGACGAGGATATCGTGCATATCAAACATCACACGCTGCACCGCCTCGATATCTTTCGCCTCATCGATTCGCGCAAACCACGGCTTCAGCGGATCCATCCCGCGTGCATTCACCCGCGATTCGTCAATGCACGCTCCGTAATAATCGCCGATGAGCTGATCCGTGCTGCCTTTCGGCGCGCTTTTATCCGCGGACGCGGTTTCGAGAATTTCCCTCAACTTATCTTTCGACGTCTCGCCTGCCTGCCATCGCCTGCTCCAGCGGGTCATCGACGCCGGAATCGGATTGTTCGCCCGCCACGTGCCGTTGGCGAATTCGTAAAAATCTACGCACGGATCAGCCTTACGGTCGAGATCGCCGACATCAATCCCATGAAGTGACGTTTGAGCGAGTAAAAAAGAAGCCGGCAAACACGCCGCCGCAAACAACATCAACAGCCGCATTGCTCTAGAACGCATGAGTTTCCTTCTCTTCCGAAACACGAAATCTTATCAGTATTTGCCAGAGAAGGTGGGTTCATGCCGCCCAGGGCACAAGGAGGACGTTCGCTATCCAGGCAACTCAGAAAGAAAAGTCGGTCTCCCCGTCGCAGATTTGCGGACCAATCATCGCCCGTGCGCGCCAAAGAAAACCGAAGAGTTCCTGCAAGTCAGGCTGTTCTTGAACTGGAAAACAAATGCACCACAAAAGAGATCATCGCAAACAACAGGAGCAGGTGGATCAGACCGCTGGCAATGTGAAACATGAGGAAGCTGCCCACCCACAAAATCAGCAGCAGTAACGCAATCACAAGGAACGGACCAAAGCGCATATCGCCTCCCTGCCTTCAACAACCTCAAAAAACGGCACCTTGACTGTGCCGTGAATGGTTATCGCCTTTATACAGGCGCTAAGAGGCCCGCAATATCAGTAGAAGCCTGTACCTCAGGAGCGTTTGCATAGTAGATTTCAGAGTGCAAGAATCGCTGGACGGGCGCGGACAGACAAAACGTCAAATGCAATCCGCCCTCAACCTCGATGGGCCGGTTAGCCGCAGGAGTTGAGGGCGTATGCCTTGGCAAAATTTGTTCCTATGTAGTTGTGGTTCCCTCCACCAGGTGGCCCGCCAGAAAGAGCACCGCAAGCAACAACAGCAGATGCACCATCAGGCTCGATACGTGCAACATGGCGATACTGGCGATCCAAACCGCCAGCAATACAATGGAAATCGCAAGAAATAATCCAGGCCTCATATTTTTCTCCGCAGAGCCTGCGACTAGCGAAATACTTGTCTTTTATACGGCGGCGGAGATCGATCGCGTATCGGAAGAAGTCCTTAGATACGAAACGGCGAAATAGTAGCAAGAGGGCTCTAAAAACTGAGGAAAACCGGCATGGTAAGGGTTGGACTGATCGGATTCGGTATGGCGGGGCAGTCATTTCACGCCCCTGTGATTCGGGGCGTCGAGGGGATGCAGTTGGCCTGTATTCTGGAGCGCCACGGTACCCGGGCGCAGGAAAAGTATCCTCAAGTCCGGGTCGCCCGGACCCTCGAGGAATTGTTAACCGACCAGACCATCCAACTCTGCGTGGTCGCAACGCCGAACGATTCGCATTTTGAGTACGCAAAAGCCTGTTTGCTGGCGAATCGTCACGTGGTCGTAGATAAACCATTTACCCCTACTCTGAGCGAGGCCAGCCAATTGGTACACCTCGCGAAAGAGCAAGGCCGCCTGATTACGGTCTACCAGGATCGGCGCTGGGATGGGGATTTCGGGACGATAAAACAGATTGTTCACTCCGGAAGGCTCGGAAAAATTGTCGAGTACGAGTGCCGGTACGATCGTTTCCGGCCGGAGCCAAAACCGAATGCCTGGCGCGAACGAAAAGGACAGGCCGCAGCTGGAGTGCTGTTCGATCTCGGTCCGCATCTGATCGATCAGGCACTGGTCTTGTTCGGTGAGCCGCGCTCGATCATGGCTTCGGCGTTTTGCGAGCGCGAGACTTCGCAGGTGGATGACTCCTTCGATGTATGTCTCGAATATGGAGAGACCGCCCACGGGCTGCGCGCCATGTTGCGCGCCCGCATCGTGGCTTTTGCCCCGGGCCCACATTTCCTGATGCACGGCACAAAGGGATCATTTGTAAAATATGGGATGGATCCGCAGGAAGCGCGGCTCCGCGGAGAGAATTGTCCCGATGGAACAGATTGGGGCCGGGATTGGGGCGTGGAAGCGGAAGAGTTATGGGGAACCCTGAGTGTCGTTGGCGAGCCCGCCGCGAAAGTTAAAACAGAACGCGGAGAATATCGAGGCTTCTACGCTAACCTTCGCGACGCAATCGAGAAGAACGTGCCTCTCGACGTGACTCCGGAACAAGCTTTGCGTACCATGCGCGCTGTCATTCTGGCGCATAAGAGCAGCCGGGAACAAAGGACCGTGGACTGGGGAGAGAACGCGGAGTGAGATTACGACTCCTTAATTTTTCTGAACCGATGACGAAGGTTTGCAGTTCCTGCGCGGACTAAACAAATCCCAAACTGAACTAATCCCAATTCAGCACCGACTCAAGTCTCCTTTCATATTCCGCAGTGGACGTCTCCGCGAATCCTTGTCACCAAATGCTCATGCCGATCCGAGCATATACAGGAGACAGCCACATGGGGAAAATCGCACTCACGCCTCACTCTTCGTTGAAACTTAATTTCGTGGTTAGCTTCGCGGTCCTGGTCCTCTTGACTCAGCAGACCTCGATGGCCGAATCCATCAGCCAACAGAAAAAAGCGGTGGTTTTTATTTTTGGCACGATTCACCCAGTCAATCCCGACATGTCGCCGATCCGCGGTTCGGATGGGAATCCCATCGCGATTGAGGTTCCATTAGGCACTGGATTCTTTATTAAGTACACGGATGAAAATTCGGGGCAAAGCTATTCTTACCTGGTCACGGCCCGGCACGTCTTGCAGGATATGAACGGAGGTTTGCTCCCGGCCATCAACCTTCGCATCAATTTAAATTCCACCACCAGTCAACTGCAGTACGGATTCATCAACAACGTGCCGGTGAGCGATGCGCATGGCAATCTTTTGTGGTTGCATAGCGATGACCCCACCGCCGATGTTGCCATGCTGCCTCTGTTACCGGATGACAATGTATTCGAGTATGCCGGCATTGCAAGCGAGGACTTCTTGAGCGACGCCGCGCTGCAAGTGGGATCGATAGCCGAGGGTGATGAGTTGTACTTTATTGGAATGATGGCGCAGTACTACGGGGCGAAGCGGAATTATCCGCTGGTGCGGCACGGAACGCTGGCCATGCTGACGGACGAGAAGATTAATACACCTACCGGGCCGCAGAGGGTTTTTATCGCTGAACTGGAAAGTTGGCCGGGCAACAGCGGATCGCCCGTGTTTCTGGAGACAGGCCTAAGAACCAAGAACCCGGCCCTGTCTTTGCAAGAAGTGCCAGGACAAGCATACGGTTCACTCGACGACAATGACTCAGTTCTTCTGGGCGTGGTTGTGGCCAGCTTTCTTAACAAGGTCACCGTACCCCTTGGTGGAGCGCAGCCGGGCCGGCAGCTTCAGGCGGGAGACACAGCAAATACCGGGGTCACGTGTATTGTGCCCGCGAGCGTATTGGTCGAGATTCTTGATTCGAAAGAAGCGCGCGAGCGGCGCTCCGCAATCGGGCCGGAAGGACAGAGCTTGTTCCGCTGACGGGATGCAGTTCGCTTTTTGACAATGTCTTGACAACTTGGCGTACGCCGCGTGGCACACTTCGTGACGTTGGCAGTTCAGATCTCCTGTGCAAGGAGTAGTCATGAATCTGCATTCCAGCCTTTCACGAGTTGTGTGCACAACATTAGTAGTCGCGGCTTCCTCTTTCTGCGCCGCACAGACCTATACCGTCACCGATCTCGGAACTCTCTCCGGCAACAATTACAGCGTGGCGCGCGGCGTCAATTCCTCGGGTGAAGTTGCAGGCGCCATCGGCAGCGATAAAAACAATACGAGTGACGTCGCATTCTACAGTTCCGGCGCGTGGACCAATCTTGGAACCCTCGGCGGTAATAGCGGCATCGCCAATGCGGTCAATTCCTCTGCTCAGGTATCTGGCTACTCTACGCAATCGGACGGTACCTATCGTGCCTTCGTCACCGTCAACGAGGCCCTCACGGATATTGGAGATCTTGGCGGTGGTTCCGCCGTAGCTTACGGAATGAATGATTCTGGTGAAGTAGTCGGGTCATCCGTCACCGCCGACGGCAGCAATCATCCGTTCCTCTACCTTAGCGGAACGATGATCGATCTAGGCACGCTCGGTTCGCCCGAGGGAAATGCTTGGTGGAACAGTGCGCAGGGCGTGAATAAAGCGGGAGCGGTAGTCGGAACTTCGTATGACGCTCAAGGAAACTTTCATCCCTTCATTTGGAAAGACGGGAAGATGAGCGCGCTGCAAACCCTGGGCGGAACGTGGGGGGAAGGATACGCCATCAACAACAAGTTGCAGACCACAGGGATCGGATACACCAAAGGCAATGCCGAAGCGCATGCATTCCTGTGCGGCGGCGGAAAATGCACTGATCTGGGCACGCTGCAAGGGCCGCTGTTCACAAGTTGGGGATTCGGCATTAACGATTCAGGCGTGGTAGTGGGGTATTCGGATTTTCCAGGCGGCTACCACGCATTTGTTTACAGCACCGGAAAGATGAAGGATTTGAACAAGCTCATACCTTCGGGCTCGAAATGGATACTGGAGCAGGCATTTGGAATCAATAATGCCGGTCAGATTGCCGGTACCGGCACGCACAACGGCCAGGAGCATGCCTTCCTGCTGACGCCGCAGTGAACATAGCGGCCTCCGCCCGCGAAACCCTACGACGGCAACGGATCGCCCGCCCGGCGGACCCGCTCCGGCCTCGTTGCCGGTAACAGAAATGCGTTCGTTCCTCGCATCACTTTCTGCAACGCGCTCTGAAACCGGTCCATCTCTTCCTGCGTTCCAACCGTCACGCGGCTGTACGTCGGCAGGATCGGCCATACCCGCCCGATCAAAACGTTTTCCTTCGCCATGGCTGCAATCACTTCTTTCGCAGGCCGCTTCGTGTCGAGCAGGAAAAAATTCGCTTGCGAAGGAATGTAGGAATACCCGTTCCGGTCAAGCCACTGAAACGTTTCCTGCCGAACCGCCGCATTGATGCGCCGCCGCTCCGGCACCAGATTCGCGTCCTTAAGGCTGGCCGTAGCCGCTGTAACTGCCGTAACCGGCATGAAATTCCATCCCGAAAGGTCCATCATTTTCTCCAGCAGATCCGGCCGTGCGATGGCAAGACCGCAGCGTAGCCCAGCCATGCCGTAGGCCTTCGAGAACGTGCGCAGCACGATCACGTCTTTTCCGGCCTTGACCAGATCCAGAGTAGACGGCGCATCGCAGAAATGAATATAAGCCTCATCGACCATCACAACCGAGTCTTTGGGCTTGTTCTCAACCAGGTATTCGATATCTTCGTGCGGGGTCAACGTGCCCGTCGGATTATTCGGCGTGCAAACATAGAACAATCCCGCATCGGGCGCAGCAGCCAGCATTGCCCTCACGTCATGCGCATGAGCCTTTGTCAGTGGAACCTTCACCACGCGCGCTTTGGCACCTTCCGCTGCGATAGCCCCTCCTTCATATCCCGGATCGGCCACTACGAAACTCCGCTGCGGCGAAGTGAAGGCAATCACCCCAAACCTGAGTGCTGGCGTCGATCCGGCAAAAACATGTACGCAATCCCGATTCAATCCCTCCTGTTGCGAAAACGCGTCCACCAGATCGTCCGTGAGATTTATCGAATAGCGGCCACTTTGCGGCACGATGGCAGAAATTGCCTCGCGCGCCGCCTGGCCGGGTCCCAACGGATTTTCATTGGAGTCGATCACGACCGCGCCCTTGGGAACAGGTTGGCGACGCGCAGCGGCCGCAAGAATGGGCTCGGAGACGATTTGAAGTGTGGCAGCGGCGGCAGAAAACTGTAAGAACGAGCGTCGGGAAAATGGTCTGGCGCTTCCGCGTGGCATGGAACCCTCCCTTCGATTCGCGTACAGGCTACATCTTTTTCGTCTCCGTTGGTAGAGATTTGCTTCATCTGCATTTCGTCAGCCGCGGCTAGATCTCGGGTTTTAGCCGTAGATTTCTTCATCGCATGCGCTAGAGGAACAACGCGTGCGATGGCCAACCGCATCCCCCTTAGTAGGAGCAGAATTTATAGATCATAA
This sequence comes from uncultured Acidobacteriaceae bacterium, assembly GCA_963734675.1. Classification (GTDB taxonomy): domain Bacteria; phylum Acidobacteriota; class Terriglobia; order Terriglobales; family Acidobacteriaceae; genus Sulfotelmatobacter. The sequence goes on along the minus strand of CAVTHZ010000006.1, from coordinate 361,055 downwards.
GAAGGAGGTGAACGCAATGACCGTACTTAAATCACTCGCAGCGGTTTTCTGTCTCGCTCTCGCCAGCTTGGTGCTTGTGCCTATGGCCCACGCTGGAATTTGGAACCAGAAGATGGAACTGAGTTTTAGCGGTCCGGTGGAGATTCCAGGAAGAGTCCTGCCTGCGGGAAATTACTGGTTTGTGTTAATGGACAATCAATCCAATCGCAATGTGGTTCAGATATACGATTCCAGGCAGTCCGATCTTCTCGCGACCCTGATTACGCACGAAACTCTCCGTCCGAATACCACGGCCAAAACTGAAGTTGTCTTAGCTGAGCGTCATCATTCACAGCCTGAGGCGCTGTGGAAGCTCTACTATCCGGGACTCTATGAAGGGCATGAATTTACTTACCCGAAACACGAGGAAGCCAGGCTGCGGCTCGATGCCAAACAGACTGTGATTGCGCCATTAACCGTAGCGAAGGTAAATGCGGCCGGCTAGTGCCGTTCGAGAGGTTTCGCATCAGAGCGGGCTCGCTCAGCCCGCTCTGCACATGTCCCTTGAGCGAACCTACTGCGATTGTTGCTCTTTCCTGGCGTAGTACCCGGCCCGGGCCTGAATTTTATAGCCTTGTTTGGATTTGATTTCCAGTTTGCGGTATCCGCCGTCGAAAGTGGTATTCGTGGAAGTATAGCCAATGTTGTATTGGCTGCGTAGTTCGCTGGAGATCTGATCGAAGGCTTCTTTCAGCTTGTCGAATTTGTTCCCTACGTTAATGACGCGGCCGCCGGTGGCTTGCGTTAGCTTCTGCATTTCGCTCTCACCCGAGTAGCCCATGCCCATGCTGTAGTAGCCGCCACGGTCGGCGCAGAGTAGTACGTAGATGATGGCATCGGCTCTTTGCGCGGCTTCGATCGCGTCTTTGATTTTGAGCTTGCTGCCTTCATCCTCGCCATCGGTTAGCAGGATCATCGCTTTTCGGCCGACTTCCTTCGAAAGCATATCGTTCGCCGAAAGATAAACCGCATCATAAAGCACTGTTCCGGGAGCGTTCTGCACCGGAACCGGCCCTTGCCCAAGCCCCGGAATTCCGCTCGCGCCGCTGGCAAACCCGCTATTGATCTTCACCTTGTTCAACGCATTTTGCAGGCGGTGAACGTCGCGCGTATAGTCCTGGACCAATTCCGCCTGGATATCAAAATCCATCACATAAGCCAGATCTTTGTCGGTGAGTATCTGTCGCAGGAACGCTCCGCCGACTTCCTTTTCCATGTCCAGCACCCGCAGCTGGCTGCCCGAGGTGTCGATCAGAATTCCCAGCGTCAGAGGCAGGTTCGATTCCGCCGTGAAATACTTGATCGTTTGCGGCTTGCCATCTTCGAAAAGCTGGAAATCGTCCTTGGTTTGGTTTGGGATCAGTGCTCCGTGCTTATCCTTCACATTGAAAAAAACACCCACCAGGTTTACGTTGGCTCGGATGGTCGCATCCGACTTTTCCGTATCCTGATCCTGGCCGTTGGCTTGTTGTGAAGCGCTGGACCCCGAAGGTGCCGTTTCCTGCGCCAATGCGGTCGAGCAAAATGCTGCCGTAAGCATCAAAACTGCTACAGCAGGAACCAGAGCCAACCTGCGGCAAACGGACCTTGGGGGCATGAAGATTTCCTTGTTGGATTTTTGTTAGTCTAATCCTGAAAGTTACGATGCACCAAACCGAAGGGCTCCAGGCATCTCAACTAGTGAAGATGCCTAATGTTGCACTCGGTTTGCCTGAGGCTCAAGCTGTTTCTGGGAGAGGCGGTGGCGACGGTGACGCGATCGGCAGCGCAGCATGCAATAAGAAAAAGCTTTAAGAGCATCATACGCCTGCTCTTGGCGTATTTCGTCTGGAGCGCTGCAGCCACGCGCGTCTTCGCGCAAACCTCCACTGGCCAATCCCCGCAGTCGCAGCCATCGCAAACCACGCCCGCGCAGGGAACCGAAATCCCCGATGCACCCGCGGTTCAACCGGGTACCGAGCCGCCAGCTCCGACTCCGATACCCAAACCCGAAGAAAAGAAGCCCGCGCCAGCCCGAAATCCCTGGACCAATCAACCGGAAACGACACCCCAGGCAACTCAACCGCCAAGCGATAACGACACCGGCAACCCGGCCACGCCTCCGCCGCCGATGCCGCCCGTAAAAACCATCCCCCCGGGGACCAAGATTCCAAAGTCCCAAGAAGAGATCTACACCCTCACCGTCACTCCCACCTTCGTGCAGATTCCAGTGACGGTGAAAGACCACGACGGCCGCCTGGTCGATGGCCTCCTGCCTTCCGACTTTACCGTCAAGGAGAACGGTGTCGTGCAGAAGTTGCGCTTTTTCAGCGCCGATCCCTTCGCTCTCTCCGTGGCCGTCATCCTCGATCTGGGCATGCCCGATGTCGCCGTGCAAAAAGTGAACCAGACTTTCTCAGCGTTAGTCGGGTCGTTCGCTCCTTACGATGAAGTCGCCGTCTACACCTACAGCAGCACCGTCAGCGATGTCACCGATTACATGGGTGCATCGCAAAAGCTGGCCATGCTGCTGAATCAGCTCAAGACCGAACGTGGCCACAACAACGGGCCAGCCGTCCTCAGCGGCCCGCTCGCCCCTAACGGGCCCATCATCAACGGCATCCCCATGGGCCAACCTACCGAACCCGTCTACACGCCGCCCAAAGAAGCCCACGTGTTAAACGACGCCATTCTTCGCGCCGCTCTCGATCTCCGCAAACGCCCACGCGAAAGGCGAAAAATTATTTTCGTCATCAGCGACGGCCGCGAGTTGGGCAGCCAGGCCAGCTATCGCGACGTCATGCGTGTTCTGCTTTCCAATGAAATTCAGGTCAAGGCGATTGCCGTCGACAGCTCGGCTCTCCCTGTCTATGACAAGCTGGAAAAGCTGCATCTACCAAAAGAAGGCTACTCCGACATCCTTCCCAAGTACGTTGCCGCCACCGGCGGCTCTCCTGTTTATCACGAACTTTCCCGCAGCGCCATCGAGGATATGTACGCCCACGTCATGAGCGACGCCCGCAATCAATACACCCTGGGTTACTATGCGACGCGTCCAAAAGTGCCCACCTCTTCCGCCTATCGCAGCATCGAAGTCCTGGTGCACCGCCCGGGCCTCAAGATTTATGCGAAGGATGGATACTATCCCGCGCCAATTGCAGCGAGATAGCGATATTCCCCGATGACGGCTGCCGATTGCCGAACCCTCGACCGCTGTCCGCCGGCTGGCGGAAGAATCCCGGCCCCAGTTCAACTGAAATCGAGAATTGGCTATCGCCCAGCCGAAATTTCTTCGGGGAGTCACCGAGGTAACCTGCTTGCATCCCTTGCGTGTGATATAAAAGCCCCGAGCCCCCATGAGGGAGATTTTCGTGCGCGGGGTAGGTGTGCGGCCCGCGCTTCTTGAGGAAAGCCTTGAGTTTCATCAACTTCGCAGCCCGCGAAATTAACTGCAAAATCGTGTACTACGGCGCCGGACTCGGCGGCAAAACCACGAACCTGCAGATGATCTACCAGAAAACCGCGGAGCAGCAGAAGGGCAAGATGATCTCGCTCGCCACCGAAACCGAGCGCACCCTCTTCTTCGACTTCCTCCCGCTCGACCTCGGCTCGGTTCGCGGCTTCAAAACCCGCATCCACCTCTACACCGTCCCCGGCCAGGTTTTCTACGACGCCAGCCGCAAACTGATTCTCCGCGGCGTAGACGGCATCGTCTTCGTAGCCGACTCGCAAGAGCAGCGCATGGACGCCAACATCGAAGCCCTCGACAACCTGATGTCGAACCTCAAAGAGCATGGCTACGACTTCAACAAAATTCCCTACGTCCTCCAACTCAACAAACGCGATCTCCCGGATATTCTTCCAGTCGACGCGTTGAGCAAAGAGCTGCGCAAGAAAAACGAGCCCGTCCTCGAAGCCGTAGCCTTCCAGGGCACAGGCGTCTTCGAAACCCTGAAAGAAATCGCCAAGCAGGTCCTCCAGGAACTAAAAGCCGGCGGTTAGACATTCCAAAAAGGTGGAAGAGCGGCGCCTCAGCGCGCCACGTCAAGCATCCCCCCCAACACTGTCATCCCGACCGAAGCAGGATCATCCACACCGTGGATGATCCTGCGTAGTGGAGGGACCTGCTTTCACCTCTCCGCCGAACCCGCACCTTCACACAATGCCATCCTGAGCGAGGCCACCCCTACAGCCTGGCATTACTCCCTGTCATTCCGACGCGTGGCGTTCTGTGGGAGACGAAGTGGTGTTGGCTGGCAAGGGCGGGAGGGGAGGCAGACAATTGTTCGGATTGTTCTTCGGATCGTAGGGAATATATTCCTGGACGTTTTTCCAAATTTTGTCCCAATCACAGAACTCGTGATCGGGAATTTCTTCTTCTTTTTCCTTGGGCACGGTTGGTTGCCGGGCGGCGACGGACTGCCTGGGCTTGCGCGGTTGGCGCGGAGCGGGGTATTCGGGGACTTCTTCGACCATGCGGTAGGCGCCAGAGCTGAAGTTAACCTGGCGTGCGTTTTTCGACGCCATGTAAAGGGCGCGGAGAATGAGCTGGGCGCGGCGGTAGTCGATGGTGTTGCGGACGAGGGCATTGATGATCTCCATGAGCGAGGCTTGGATGGATGCGGGATCGTCAAGGATGGCCATGGGATGAAGGCGGGACTTGGGCGGAGTGCGGACGCCGCGAATCATGCGCTGATGGAAGTAACAGAAAATTTCGCGGCGCAGGGCGGGAGAGCCGCAACGATGTCCGCTGGGCTTGATGTGAGTGCAGATGCGAGCGCCTTGAGTGGTGGCCATGGTGTTTTCGCCTTTCGCGTGAGCGGGAGTGGAATCGGGATCGAAAAAAAATTCGGATCGCGGCTGTATATTTTTGATTTCAGAAGGGTTGCAGCCAGTGAGGTCAAAATAGAAGCCGTATAATCTTGATAGCCAAGGATTTACGCGGAAAATATTGAAAAGCTCGGACTTAGCGGCGGCTTGGGCTTCGCCGGAGAGGCTGTCGATGTATTCTTTGATGCTAAGTTCTTCGGCGAGCATACTACTTATAGTTTATGGGGGTGAGGCAAGGTTGGAGGTCACACGGGGGACGGGGATGGGGTGTGGAAAAAGGTGAAATTCGTGAGTTCCGAGCCTCTTGTGCACCGCACAAAGGCTTGGGGGGTTGTTCCCATGTGTCGCGAAAAAGCGAGACATGGGGCACCCGGTCGTGGCGGGCTAGTCTGCCTTGTGTCCAAAATTGCAATCGTTGAGGGCATGTCGAGCATCGGCCCTTCCTGCAATGATGTCTGCATACGTCGCTTGCAGACTCCTAAAGCAGAAGGTCGTGTGGTGGATTGGCTTGTCGCCAAACTGGTCTATGTAAGCGATGCATCCGAGGTAATAGAAATGGTCCCCATCATCCAGTTTGTCTTCAAACGGAAGCCCTTGGAATGGATACCAGAGTGTGAAAATCTGGCTCGGAAAAACAGTTGGTCCCGACACGGTGTCCGGGGAGAGGCGCAGTGGGCCAAGTTCGGCGACATCGCAAGATGCTTTGAGAATTTGATCGTAATGATTCGTGCTGTCGGGTGCATCGGGAACTATTTTCACCACTCGGATAGAGAGTCCAAGTCCCAGGGCGGGGGACGGGCCGGTATTCTTCACAACAACTCCAGTTACAACGTCATTAGTACCGTGAACTGGGACCTCCAGTGGGAGCTTGGCTCCGTATTTTTTCGACCAAATGACAGGGACGTGATCAAGACCAATCCAAGGGCGTTGCTGGCGAATGATGGCGTCCTTTTGAGCGGCAACACTTTGTTCCTCAGCAACGACGCTGGCACTGGTCGCTCGCGTCGATTTGACGCTCTGCCAAGCAATGATTCCGGTGAGTCCGGTATAAAGGGCAAGTACGGCGAGAGTCCAGCAAGTGAGCCTTGCAACGCGCTTTTCCATCCTGTAGCGCGTCTTGTCGAGGGCATATTGCTTGGCTAGATAGGTGTCTTCATTCTTTTGCGTGGATGCGAACGCGCCGTGGGCCGAATGTTCTTCGCTTTTTTCTTTGCTATCTCGTTCGTCACCATCGCGCCCTTTTATGGTCCTTACGTCTTGCTGAATTAGCTTAATGTGGGTGAGGATGTAACCGACCTCGTCCTGTATTTTCTTTAATGCCTTAACGAAGTCGGTAGTAACTTTATCCATATATGAAACAACCGAATACATTGAAGATGGGAAGCCACTGCGAGCTTCTAGGAATCCGGGTTAGGCGGCTTCCGCTTCGCGGAGGAGTCGATGGACGCTCAGTGTCGACCCCAAGATCACTATCGGTTTCATCGATTTGTATTTGGGATCGCAGTGAAAAAAGGCCACGGCATAGCCGTGGCCCCCTCACAGTCGCGTCCTTTTTACACTACGGGGCAGGGAGATGCAAGGATGGGTGCGTTGGATTGCGAGGTGTCGTGTTGGGTCGGCTGACAGCAGGTTTCTCCTGTCTCGCTCCGCTCGCAAGCCGCCGCAAAGCGTGAAGCTTCCGTGGCTATAGGGATCCTTCGACTGCGCGCGTCGTTCGCTTCGCTCCTACGCGCTCCGCTCAGGATGACAGTTCTCGTTGGACGAGAGTGCTCGAGGCTAGTTCTCCAGAGGAGCTTTTCGGTTGCAGCCCCGGAACGCCTGCACTGGAGACGTCGCCGCCGTTCCCCGGATCGTTGTGCTTAGGTGTACACTTGCCGCGCTCGGGGCAGCACTACCCAAACCCCTTGCTAATTCAGGGCGAGGTTAAAAATGAATAAAAAACTATGGAGCGTTCTGGCCGTAGTGTGTATGCTCTCCCCCATCTGGGCTTCCGCCCAGATGCAGGAAGTGAAAGAAAAGCCACGCATGTACACGTACGTCGCGTTTTGGGCGGTACCGCGCGCGCAGTGGGCGGATTACGCCAAGCAAGCGGCATCCGATGAAAAGTTTGCGCAGAAAGCCGTATCCGATGGCGGCATCGTCGGCTATGGCGACGACACAAACTTGATCCATCAGCCGGATGGCTTCACCCACGACAGTTGGTTTTCATCGATGTCCGAAGCCGGACTGCTGAATCTTCTCGATCAGTTCTATAAATCCGGTTCAACCACCAGCGCCGTCGACATCGCCGCCACGCGGCACGCCGACGCCATGTTCGTGAGCCGTTACTACAACTGGCATTCGGGGTCGTGGAAAGGCCTGTACTCAGGTGTCGCAATGTACACCTTTAAAAAAGATGCGCCCGATAATGCCTACGATCTGCTCAGCAAGAGCCTGCTCGTGCCCTTCTTCGAGAAACTGCTGGCCGATGGCACGATCGTCGAGTACGAGGTCGATACCGAGGCCATTCACACCCAAGCCCCAGGCACGTTCTGGATCGAATACCTCACCCCAAATGCGGAAGGCCTAGACAAGATAAGCGCCGCACTTCGCGAAGTCGGGAAGGCCGACCCCATAGGCGGAGCGGCATTCGCCTCGATGGTCGACTTCAAAGAGCATCGCGATTATCTATCGCGAACCGACGCAACCTACAAATAGAAGCCAACAACGAGAACCGCCGGGATCGCAGGGACGCTGAGAGAGACTCTATGAAACTTTCTCTGCGTTCTCTGCGATCTCGGCGGTAATGAGAGTGAATTATGTATTGAAGTCGGCGACGCCATCCCAAACCAACTGCACCGCAATCGCCAGAATCAGAAACCCGAAGATCTTATTGATCGCGCCAACCGCGCTAGGGCCGAGGCGCCGCACCAGCGGCCCTCCCAACCACAGAAACAGCAGCACCGACACGGCCACAGCGGCAATGCCGATTACCATCCCAATGTATGAAGAAGAAGTATCCACATGCGCCGCCAGCGCCATGACCACGCCAATCGCACCTGGGCCGGAAAGAAGAGGCATGGCCAGCGGCGCGAGTGAAATGTCTTCCTTTTCCTCCGCCTCGTGCGTCTCCGCAGGAGTAATGCGTTCCCGCGACGTAACCATTCCCCACGCCGTATTGGCCACGATGAGACCGCCGGCAATCTTGAGCACAGGCAGCGAGATCCCAAAGAAAAAAAGTACAAAACGTCCGAAGAAAAGAAAAATGACAAGAATGGCAAAAACCCAGACGCTGGTCTTCATCGCGGTCTGGCGCCGTTCCTGAGGCGTCCATGCCGATGTCATGGCATAGAAAATCGGAATGCCTCCAGGTGGATCGACAATCGGAAATAACGCCAGAAACGTAGCCGCCGCGGAATGCGGCAGCGTGCGCAGAAATGTGGCCGAGTGCGTGTGCGGTCTGCATGGAGGATTAGTTCGATTTGAATGGATTTACGATCTCGACTCCAAGATGCCGGAAATCCTTCTCATCGCGTGTGGCCACTGTCAACCTGTGGACCCGCGCGGTAGCCGCAATCATTGCATCCTCACGTAGTGTTTCCGGCCTTCCAGACATAAGCCGCGACCATTCGCGGAAACAAGTCGTGGTCCATCGGAAGAAATTCGAATGAACCTTCGACGGAGGCGATCCAATGCTCGATCTCTCGGGCCTTCTCCGGATCCTGCTTGCGTGTAAGTTCCACGCCAGTCTGAAATTCACCCATGCTCACCGCGGAAATGAAGATCTGTTCAGCGCTCAAGGTTTGCAACCACGCAACAACCGCTCCGTGAGGCCGAGCCTTGCGCAGTTCTGAGATGACGTTGGTATCGAGCAGGTAACGCCTCACTTGTAGTCCGGATGAGTAAAGTCAATGGGCGGACGGCGCTTCCATCTTCGCCGTTTGGGGATCGGGAGGTCAAAATGTGGGGGCGCGAGCAACAACTCCTTGATGCTAGGGCGCGCCGATTGGTTCAGCCGCCGCCACTCGTCAATCGGAACGAGAACAGCCTCCTCAATACCGCGGCGCGTAACGATTTGTGGCCCCTGTTCGAGGGCCGCATTCAGGAATTCACTGAAACGTGACTTGGCGTCTTGTAGTTGCCAGGAACTCATGCGGTCGCCTCGACCTCATCATATGACTAGTCATCTAACTAGTCAATACTATTTATAACTCTCCAGCGTTTTCGCCGCTCGCTGCAGCGCCGCCTCCAGTACCGCCAGCTGTTGGCGTGCACGCGCCACGTCTCCCTTATCGAGCGCTTCATTCACTCCCGGAATCACTACCGCCGCGTACCCTGTGTACTCGCCGGGCGCGAAGATGGCGTGCCGAAACCAAGGCCGGTGCGGCAAGCCTTCGGGCACCAGCAGCGATCGCTCAGTTCCAGCAGAGCCTGATTTAACCGCGTTACATCCCGCGGGGAATTCTTCTGCTTTGCGAGAATCCTGGCGCCCGCGTCCTGAAAATGTTTGGCTGCGCCCTTCACGCCGCTAAAGTCGATTGCCCGGTCTCCAAATTTATTCTCAGCGCGTTTCTCCGCAGCATCGACATAGGCGACAACCTCTTTGCCATATTCTTCGTAATCGTAAGGAAGCACGTAAGCGTCCGCCATGCGCAGCGCTTCGAGCCCAAAAATTCGCGCCATCTCCTGCTCATAAACGAAATCGGGATCGCCGAATTTCTTGAACCAGGCGAAATTATCGAACACGGAGTGATAAACGCCATACGGACCGCTGGAAGTGATGTCGCGTGGAAGGCACGCCCAAATGTTGTTGAAAGACGCTGTAGTCGGAGCCGCTTCCCAGGTCGCCAACCGGCACGTCATTCTTAACCACAGCCGCAGGCCGATGGCGAGAGTCACTGCGCCTGTTCCGACGACATCCCACTCTCAGTTTTTTGCCACACATCATAAACGGTTCCGCCCTTGGGGCTCGGCACCGCCTTGGCGATATCGCGTATGAATTGCTTCAGGCTCGGTACCGCCGATGAGCCAAACTTTGATTCCGGAAACGCCCACATCCATGTTGAAATATGCTGGCGCATTGGCAAGATCGGCTTCGTGCTGCTCGGCCCATTCGGTCGATCCCATCAAACCTTCTTCCTCGCCGTCCCAACTGCCGAAGATCATGGTGCGTTTTGGCTTCCAGCCTGACTTCAACAGTTCGCCAATTCCATGAACTGCTTCCAGCATCGCGGCAGTGCCGCTGTTCGGATCGACCGCACCATAGACCCAGGCATCACGATGATTTCCGGCGACCACCCACTCGTCGGGAAATTCGCTGCCCCGCACGCGGCCGATGACGTCCCATAGCGTGCGGAACTGATAATCCTGCTTGAGATGCATCTTCACGCGCACCGGGCCTGGCCCCACGTGATACGTGAAAGGCAAGGAGCCTTGCCACTCGCGCGGGGAATCCGGACCGCCCAGATGTTCGAGAATCGGCTCCGCATCGTGATAGGAAATCGGTGTAACCGGAACTTTCGGCATCTGCGCCGACTTGTCTGGTGGCACACGCTTGCCCTCCGGCAGTGACGGCACCGAGGCGAACCCTGGCGTTGTGGGATCGCCGGGAAATTCGAACATGTATCCTACCGAGCCACGTTGCACCCCCGTGTCCGGACGCCACGGTCCCACAGGATATTTGTCGCCCCGCCGCCAACCATCGTCGAACGGATCGGAATAGATGATGACTCCGGCAGCGCCATGCTCCTGTGCAACGAATTCCTTCACGCCGCGAAAGTTCTGCCCGTACCTGACCAGCACGATTTTTCCGCGCACGTCAATTTTCATCTTCTCCAGCTTTTCGAAATCATCGGGAGTGCCGTAGTTGGCGTAAACGACTTCGGCCTCTGCATCTCCGGACGGCGACATGCCATTGAACGGCATCACCACCCGCGGATCGTCCTGATAAGGATCGCCATCAACGTGCTCGCGCGTGGGACCGTGCATCGTTACTCCGGGCGGCGCGGTGATGTCGACGCTGATCTCTAACGGGTAGTTCATCCACACTTTGTATTCGACAATTTCTGTGTCGAGTCCGGCTGCGCGAAATTTCTGTGCGACGTAATCGGCGGTAGCTTTGTCCTCTGCGGTGCCTGCCATATGTGGTGCCTGCGTCAGCATGCGCAAGTGTTCTTCCGCCAGCTTTGGATCGGGCACGGCCAGAAATCGGACTTCTACTGCGTTTTCCTTGGCAACGTCATGAAACCCAAAGATGCTCGCAGGTGGAGTGATTGGGGCAGCCGGCTGGTCGGTAGCCGGCATCGAGGGCGAAAGCAGAATCGCAAGAGAAGAAAGAATGATCGAGGTTGATCTCATGGGTTTCGTATCAAGGTTAGTAAGTTAGCACAAAGCCTCCCTCGGACGGCTATTGGTTGGCAAGGAGATGAGTTCCACAACCTCGATGCAGATCGTCGATTTCGTGCTAACCTCCTGTAATTAGCAAGTCTCGGCCATCATGGCCGCAGCTTCCCGAGATCCGCCGTGCCTGAGTCCACGCATTCCGAAGTTCCGCAATCCTTTGCCACAGAAGGGCCGTCCGAACCGCTCGTGCTCGCCTTTGGTTTAGAGCGGCCGTTGCAGAGCGACTCTTTTCGCACAGTTTATGCGGAGAATGCGCGTCACGTGCATGAGCATTTGCGTGACGGAAATCCGGCCGTTCTTGTGCTGGGGCCGCAACTGACTTCCGCTCAAGCGCTGGAAATCCTTAGCCAGTGCGCGACCGCACGGCCGCCACGCACAACAACCGCGATCGTTCTCTGCGCGGGGCTCGAGCCGGAATTGTTTCAGACATTTGTGGATGAAGGCGTCGTCTACTATCTGGCCCAGAAGGGAATCCCCATCGAACAGTTGCGAGCGTTGGTTAGCAGTTACGTCGCCCGCACGTCGAAAAAAGTTGATGACCAGCGAGATCTCCTGACCAACGATGCACCGAATGCCGCTCAATTGCTGGATTTAAGCGTGCGTTTGCCCATGCAGACGAACCTCCCGAGCGCGGCCGCGCTGGTCGTTCAGAAACTGCGCGAATCGATCGATGCCAAATACGTGCAGTGCTTTATCTACGATGCCGAAGAGGACGTGCTCACTCCCGCTGACGCGCTGGAGAACAAAGAAGTGAGTTACAGCGCTGCCTCCGGGTTAACGGCGTACGCAGTGCGCACCGGTGAGCGAATCATGCTCGACCACGTCGGACCCGATCCGCGTTACGACGCCGATATCGACAATCCCCTCGGAACAAGTGACGCGCGCTTCATTGCAGAACCAATCCTCGGAACTGGAGGCATGCCGCTTGCGGTGATTACGGCCGTGAGAAGTGAACAGTCCCCGCTGTTTTCTGCTTACGATTTGCAATTCATTCGTTCAGTCGCCGAATGTGCGGCCCCTGCCTTTAGCCAACTGGTCCTGCAGAAACAGACGCAAGCAAAGCTCACCCGGCGCACTGCCGGAATTGGTTCGAACTCCGATATCTTCCGGCAGGAAGCTTTGGAACATCACATTCGAAACTGGGATCAGCAAGGGGACGTACTCAAGACTTTGCCTGCATGGTTGAGAACATCGTATTGGATCGTGTTGGTTCTGGTGCTGATCGGATTCGCAGGCATCGCGCTGATACCGGGCATAAAAAACCTCTTCGGAAAGGTGAACTAAATCGGTGGCGGGCGAAGGAGAACAAAGCGGGAAGGCTTCGAGCTTTCTAAACATTTTTCCCGCCCTGCGCAAGTTCGCCTCCGGACGTTGGTCGCAACGCATCCCGCTGGTGCGGCAGCTTTCCGCCACGGACTGCGGTGCAGCGGCGCTGGCCATGGCGCTTGGCTATCACGGCAAGCAGGTGCCGCTTGCTGAAGTTCGACAAGCGCTCGGCGTGGGGCGCAATGGGACGTCCGCCGCCGCTCTTCTGCGCGCCGGTCGGCTCTATGGGTTGCGCGGACGCGGCGTGCGCGCCGAAATCAGCGATCTTGCTGCCCTGCCGGCGGGCAGCATTCTCTTCTGGGAATTCAGCCACTACGTTGTGCTCGAGGGCGCTGCCGGCAACACGGTGAATATCGTCGATCCGGCCGGAGGACGGCGCAAGGTTCCCCTTGAGAAGTTCCGGCGAGCCTTCACCGGAGTGGCTCTGATCTTCGAGCCGAGTCAAGAATTCACTCCGGAAAAAGCGAAGCCTGAACGTGCGTGGGGGTCAATCAAGCAGGTTTTCGAGCGCAAAGGTTTGCTGGCGCGGATTCTTTCCATCTCGGCCATCATTCAGATTCTCTCGGCAGCCATGCCGCTGTTGACGGGCGTTCTGATTGATCGCGTGGTGCCGCGCCGAGACTACTCCCTGCTTCTTATTCTTGCCGCCGCCTACCTTGTCTTTCAGATTTTTTACACGCTCGCAGGATTCATTCGCGCCCATCTGCTGCTTTATCTTCAAACCCATGTCGAAGCCAGCTTTACGCTGCGCTTCCTCGATCATCTGATCGAGCTGCCTTATTCATTCTTCCAGCAGCGAACTGCCGGCGACTTGATGATGCGCCTCGGCAGCAATTCCAGCATCAAGGAAATTCTCACCTCAACCACTCTTTCTACCTTGATGGATGGCTTCATGGTGAGTCTTTATCTAGTGTTGCTGATGCTGGTCAACGTACCTCTGACTCTGCTGGTAATCGCCATCGCCGCAATGCGGACTCTGCTTGTCGTTCTCATGCGGCATAAACAGCGCGAACTGTTGGCCGAAAATCTCGAGAACACCGCCCGTTCTCAAACTTATCAAGTCGAAATGTTGAGCGGCATGGAAACCCTGAAGGCAATGGGGCTGGAACATCGCGCTGCCGAGAACTGGTCGAATCTTTTTGTCGATGGATTGAACATTTCGGTTCAGCGTGGAAAGCTCGATGCGATTTTCAATGCACTGCAGACCGGGTTGATGACAGCATCCACGTTGGCTGTGATGTTCTACGGAACCTATCTTGTGTTGCAGGGCACCTTCACTCTCGGCACGATGATGGCTTTCAGTGCTCTGGCTGCCAGTTTCTTCGGGCCGCTGACGAACCTGATTTCCGCCGGTGTCCAATTTCAAATGCTCGAAAGCTATCTTGAGCGCATCAACGATGTGATTAACACCGCTCCTGAACAGATACCCGGTACAGTCGCGTTTGCCGGTCAACTCGGCGGAGGCATTGCGCTCGAGAACGTTTCCTTCCGCTACGCGAAATCGGATCCGCTTATTTTGGAAGACATTTGCGCGAACGTAAGGCCCGGCACACGGGTCGCGCTCGCCGGGCGAACGGGTTCGGGAAAATCTACGCTGGCTCGACTGATGGCAGGTTTGTATGAGCCATCTTCCGGACGCATTCTATTCGATGGCCGCGATCTTAAAACGCTCGATCTTCGCTCGGTTCGAAACCAGCTCGGCATTGTGACCCAGGACACTCAACTTTTTGGCGGCACCGTGCGGCAGAATATCGCGCTGGCTGACCCTCAGATGGGGCTTGATCGTGTCATTCAAGCGGCCAAGCTGGCCTGCATTCACGATGACATCATAGCGATGCCCATGGGCTATGAAACTATCCTTGCGGACCGCGGCCTTTCGCTCTCCGGTGGTCAACGGCAACGTCTCGCTCTGGCGAGGGCTCTCGCATGTCGTCCCGCGATATTGGTTCTCGATGAGGCCACCAGTCACCTGGACGCCGTAACCGAGAAGTTAGTAAACGAAAACCTGGCGTCGCTAAGTTGCACCCGGGTCGTAATCGCGCATCGTTTGAGTACAATTCGAGATGCGGACTTAATCCTGATCCTTGAAGCGGGGAAAGTTGTTGCGCAAGGAAATCATCAGGAGTTACTCCGCGCCGGCTCAAAGTATGTTGAATTGCTCGGAGCGCAACGCGATCGGGATAGCTCTGTTGAGGAAGTGTTATAGTTTCTGTCTATCTGCCCGCTGCCTTTCTTCGTCCAGGAGGTCTATGGTCAGCCCACCTGTTCCAATCGAGTCAACTCGCTTGGCGAAATGGAGTCCGATTTTTTCTCCCACGAGCGCTACGACAGCTCTCGCATGGGATTCGATCAACGCGATCGCCGATTCGATCTTGAAAAAAGACTATGTTCGAGCGAGCAAGGAAGAAGTTCGTAATCCTGCCTATTTCGATCGTACCTACGAAGAAGCTTTGCTCTACGCATATTTGGGGGTCGCTCATAATGATCCCGAGTGGGCGAATCGCGCTACAGAGTGCTTGAATCTTGCCATCGAAAGAGAAGCACAGCGGTTCGGCTATTTGGGGCTTTACGGAGGAGTTGCAGGGCTGGGATGGGCGGTCGAGCATGTGTCGCGGCTTTTGCAGCAGATTACGTTCGAAGCCTCGGATGAGGCTAGCGAGAAATCGAACAGCGATTCTGAATATGGCAATTCTGAAGACAGCGATCCGGAAGACAATGACCTCAACCAGGAAGTCGATGCGCTAATAATCCGCAAAATTCCAGAAATGACGTCGTCGAATCCTTACGACCTGATCAGCGGATTGGCCGGCTTTGGCGTCTATTTTCTTGAACGCTTGCCCAGGGAATCGGCATCCCGCGGAATGAGAGCAGTTTTTGATCAGTTGGAAAGGTTGGCGCGCTACGAGAACAGCGGCATTACCTGGTTTTCAGGTCCCGAGTTACTACCGGATTGGCAGCGGAAGCAATGTCCCAATGGATACTATAACCTTGGAGTAGCTCACGGCATTCCTGGCATTATCCATTTTCTAAGTGAGGCATCGGTGAGCGATGCTATTGATTCAGAACGAGTGAGCAAGCTACTCACTGGTTCCATGGATTGGTTGATAGCGCACGCGCGCCCCAAAGGATTGGCCTCGCGATTCAGTTCCTGGATTGTTCCGGGGCAAGATCCAAGCGATAGCCGAATGGCATGGTGCTATGGCGATCTGGGAATATTGGCGGTGTTACTGCAGGTCACTCGGCGTACTGGCCGCAGCGATTGGAAAGAGTTTGCACAGGAAGTCCTCGATCATTGTTTAGGCTGGCCTGAGGAGAAGACCGGCATCGGAGATGCTCCGCTGTGCCATGGCGCAGCGGGAGTTGCCCACATTTTTAATCGGATCTATCAACAGGAAGGCGACAGCAGATGCCGGGACGCAGCCCTGATGTGGTATGAGCAAGTGCTGGCGATGCGGCAGCCGGACTCCAGGGTGGGGGGTTACTTTTCCTTAACCAGGCCCGATCCAGACGGTCCAGTCGTGTGGGACCCCAGCCCCGCATTCCTCGACGGGGCAAACGGAGTGGCGTTAGCTTTACTTGCCGCCGTTACTTCGGTCGATCCCGGTTGGGATCGGCTCATGCTCCTCTCGGGACGGCACTAACCAGTCGTTGGAGTCACTGGCGTGGGCGCGGCCTTGGGAGTGCTCAGATATCCCGTAACCTTCTTTTTGTCCACGGTCCATACCACCAGTTCAAACAGCATGTGATCGCGTCCGGAATAAAATTGGATGGGCTCGGCAACGTTGCGATCTTTCTTTTCGATTGTCCGATCGTCGGACGTAACCGCGATGGTGAATTTTCCGTGTTTTGGGTCGACGCTCCTCAGGCGGAGACTTACCGTCGCCACTGGCTGAGGCTTGGCTCCCTTCAGCAAGGTGAACTCGTAATAGTTGCGGTCGCCCTTGTGCTTGAGCACTTCGAGATCGCTGCGCGTGTTGGCAATCAGTCCGCTCTCCACGCCGAGATCGCCCACGGCAGATTGCAACTTCGCTTTGGTGGCTTCGAGATCGGCCTTGGTGGAAGCAACGTCGGTCTTCACTCCGCCAACGTCTGTCTTCACGCCGGCTACTTCCCCGCTGACTTGACCGAGCTGAGCTTTTTGTTCGTTGGTTTCCTGCTCGAAGCGGCTTTCGGCGACCTTCTGTTCTGCCTGCAACTGCGCAGCACGCTGCGCCAACTCCTTCTTCGTGAGCCCTACCTGATGGGCCAGCGCATCTTCAGAGGCTTCGGCGGTTTGCATTCGGTTCTTGAGTTCGGCCACCTGAGCCTGGCTGTCAGACAAATCTTTAGTCAGCTTGTCGACATGTTGTTGGGTGGTAACGTATCCATACACTGCCACCGCGACGAAAACGATCGCGAAAATAAGCAGAATCCATTTCCCTGTTGTCGACTGTTCTTCAACCTGTACGTGTTCAACTTCTTCCGCCATCGTTCCTCCAGAAGATTAGAAAGCTTCCAAGTTTACAGGATTAGGTTAATTGTTCAGCAGAACCGCGATGGTGTCAATTTCGTTCGCCGATAATGACGAGTTTTTACAAATTGCCGCCCGGCAAGTGTAGCTCCCTCCGCGGCTATTTGCTGAGAGATAACGCTTCTTGGGCGATCGGCTCAGGATGGCGGCGAATCGCAGCGGCGAGGGTTCCCGCGCGCTTTGCAGCCCGTGCACTGGCCTCCGAAAGAAAGGTACGCTGGTCTTCGTCAAGGTGGGACTGATCGAGCAATGACGACTCTACATAACATGCATAGGCGAGACGTGCGGGAAAGTTGTGCTGCTCCAGGAACTGCCCGTAAGCAAGCCAATCCTGCGCACTGGCTGCTTGATCGCTGGCCGAATCATCCAGTCGCAGGGTTCGCTGATAGAGTGTGAGAGCCTCGCCGAGCTTCCCATCCGCCGCGTCCAATGCGGCCTCATTCACGCTGGCGATGCTCTCCAGTTTTCGCTCTTTGGTTTGAGCAGCCAATTTCTCAGCCAGTTGATAAGACCGGCGGGCATTCTCAGTTTGTGAGGCCCTGGCCTGGCAATCTGCCATGCGGAGGATAATAGCAATCACTTTTTCGGGAGCGAGACGATTCGATTGCGACTGATGCGCAACCGCCTGGAGAAATGCCTGATAGTGCACGGCTGCCTCTTTGGCTTTACCCTGGCGATCGAGTTCGCTTGCGAGATACAGATGCGCCAAGGCCTGCGTGCGGTCGACGGCCAGCGCTCGATTCCAGCTATTTAACGCTTCGGTGGAATTGCCCAGGCGTAACGCCAGCAGTCCCCGATCGATCAGAAGACCGGCATCATTTTGTGCATAGCGTAGCGACGTCTCGGTCAAACTGAAGGCCTCGTCCAGGCGTCCTTGTTCAATCAGAAATCTCAGCAGCGCCTGACGCGGATTTTGATCGGCAGGATTCGACCGGATCGCGCTTCTCCACGCCGCCTCTGCTTCTCTCGGCTGACCGTCTTCCAGATGCTGTTTGGCAAGCCGCATTTGCAGTTGACTGTCAAAGGAATCGAGGTACGCCGCGCGTTGCAGGTCGTGCAGATTCGCCCGTAAAGAAAGGTAGTGGCGCACCTGATCGACCGTGCCCCACGTAAGGAGAAGAACGGCCGCACTTGCGCGCATGATGCGCGCGCTCTGAGATGCGCCCGAAACCCACGACCAAACTTCGGACAACCGTCCGCCGGCCTGAGAGGCGACGCTCGAAACTCGATCGCGCGAATTGAGCAGCAGAGAAGCGATGCGGCCATCACGCAGTTTCCAGATGGCCCCGTCGAGAATGAAATGGTGAATGTTGACCAGCGCCGTAAAGATCAAAAAGCTGGTGCCGAAATCGTGATGGAAAATGCGGCTCGCCAGCCATGGTCCCGGGATGAAGAGCGCAATTCCGCCGATCACCAGGAGCGCAAAATAAATCCATGGACGCCAGTTGATCTTCGCTTCGCCCGCAGCTTCACGGCGTGCATAGTAGCTGGTGATCCACAGATATTGCGCCGAGTGCATGATTGCCAGCACGCCCGAACTGTAGCGGGTCTGTGGAGTAACGATTCCTTTCAGTCGAATCACTGCCGGGAGAAGGAACCATAGAAACTGCGTCGAAAACAAGACCGCGCAAGGCAACAGTTGGCGCAACGACGCCGCGCGGACGAGACGCAACCATGCGAAGACGGAGAACCCGATGAAGAATGCGAAGAATACAATCTGCAACCACTGGCTTGGGATGGTTGGAATGCCCAGCGAGAGAAATAAAGGATCGGAAGACGGTCCAGTGTGGAATTCGAGGAAAAGAACGATGAAAGAAGCGATGAATGCACCGTGCAAAGCTGAACGTTCTGATTCGTTCAGACTCGCGCCCGCGCGGCGAGCGTACATCATGAACAGACCGTAGTTTTGCCCGCTGTAATGCCATGGGCTCCAAGTTAGATACAACGTGAAAATCCACGGAAGAATTCCCATCCAAACATGGGACAGGAGGATCGTGAGGAAAATGAGAGCTGTCGTGTAAAGGGTGAAAAGGCGATATTTCTGGAAATCCTCATAGCGATGGTAGGCGCGGTAAATCGTCGCCATGTAGTGCGGATAGTTAAAGAGGAGTGCCAGTGCGTAAAAGATAATCGACCACTGGCGCGTACTGGATGCGATGGAGAGATACGAGAGAAGCAGCAGCGGGCTCGACCATGCTCCGCAGCCTACAATCAGATCGAGCCACGGGCCATAGAGCCATGTCGATACCGTGACGGTTTGGCCCTGCGAATTTTTGGTTGGTTTCAACATTAATTGCCGGGCGATAACTCTTCCCCAGAACCGAATCATTTGTGTTGTCTGTAATCTGGTCGATTTGAACGAATTATAGGTGCCGACAGCCGCTAGCCGGATGACTGGGTGTATGCGGACACCGTTACGAAGGTCACTGGCGCATATCTCTATTTAGGAGGCAAAACGATTTGGCCGAAAGACAAGGTTGCAAAATCATTCATCTTGACGCTCGTCGAGCAAGCAAAAGAGAATGTCAGCGATCAGACCGCGGGTCTAGTAACTGGTCGGAGGACGA
Source organism: uncultured Acidobacteriaceae bacterium (assembly GCA_963734675.1). Lineage (GTDB taxonomy): Bacteria > Acidobacteriota > Terriglobia > Terriglobales > Acidobacteriaceae > Sulfotelmatobacter. The sequence goes on along the minus strand of CAVTHZ010000006.1, from coordinate 341,423 downwards.
AGTTAATGACCACACTCCACACATCCACTCTCAATTTCATGAATCGAAGATCTCCCAGTCTCAACAGCCATCTCGACAAACGTCTTCTGACCTATGTGGCGGCAGCGAGTGCTGCCGGCGTCGGCGTGCTGTCGGTGGCACAACCCGCTAACGCGAAAGTGGTCTATACGCCGGCCAACCGGGCTATCAGTTTCGACGGCATGCACATCGATATAAATAATGACGGCATCCCGGACTATGGATTCCACTCTTACGGATTGGGAAACGTCGGTTCGGGCGTGATATTTCCCATCAAGTTCAACAAGATGATGAATTTCGCTGAGCCGCTTGCATCCGGAGTTTCGGTGGGGCCGAGTGGAAATTTTCGCGGGGGTCGGCAAGAAATGGTGGGTGCCTGTTTTTGCTCAGGGACCTGGGACTACAACGGTCCGTGGCTTGGAGTGCAGAACGGCTACATGGGTTTTGAATTCAACATAAAAGGGTCGGCGCATTTCGGCTGGGCTCGATTTTCAGTCAACGCAACGGGGTCAGAAGTGACGCTGACCGGCTACGCCTATGAGACCGTTTCCCTCAAACCCATCGTGACTGGGGATACGGGAAGCAACGCTGACGATGATGCGGCGGTCGGGCGCGCGCCCTCGGCCTCGCCACAATCGCAGCCCGCCGGATTGGGTCGTCTGGCACTGGGTGCGGCAGGGCGGATGGCGCAGTAAGAAATAGAAAGCCAATCAATCTTGCGAAAAATAACGGCGTTTGCTCATGGTCAGATTCGAGGGCAAACGCCGCTCATCTTTGTCGTTATGCCGTCATCTCCGGCGCTAGCGCTGCTTGACTCTCGTACAATGCGGGAGTGAAGAGTTGGGACGTAATCGTAATTGGCGGCGGCATCATCGGGCTCTCGCTCGCGCTGGAACTGCGCAAGCAAGGCGCCGGCGTTTTGGTGATCGATAAAGGTGAGCCAGGCAAGGAGGCTTCCTGGGCAGCGGGCGGTATGTTAGTGGATTGCAGCGCGGAGACGCATCCTGCATTGCAACCGCTAGCGATCGCCAGCGCGCGCATGTATCCCGAGTTCGTGGAGGAAATACAAGTACACTCAGGACTTTCCGTGGATCTGCGAGATCAAGGCGCAATCGTATTCCCCCCGCCTGAACACGTAGATGACGTATTGTCGAATCCGCTCCCTGCCCCGTTGGCCGAGCTTGAGCCTGAAATCGCCGCTTCCGGCCGTCCAGCCTTCTACGTAAAGGAGCGCAGCGTCGATCCTCGAGCGCTCGCGCACGCGGCCCTGGAAGCAGCGAAGCACCGTGGCATAGATATTTCTTCAGCCGATCCCGTCACCGAAGTCATCTTGCCCGAGGGCGGCGTCTCTGGAGTCTCGACCACAAAGACAAGATTCCTGGCGGACAAGGTTGTTAATTGCGCGGGTGCGTGGTCTGGACAGATTGGCCCTTACCCGTTTCCGACTCGGCCAGTGAAGGGACAGATGCTGTGCTTTGTCACGACTCGTGGGTTGCTCAAACACGTGATCCGATCGCCTGAAATTTATCTTATTCCGCGAGGCGACGGACGAATTTTGGCGGGGGCAACTGTCGAGGAAGCAGGCTTCGACAAGCGCACCGACACCGCCACGATTCAGCGATTGCATCGCGCCGCTCTCGCCATGGTGCCGGCATTGACGAATGCCCGGATGCTCGAGGACTGGGCTGGCTTGCGGCCCGGTACTCCCGATGCGCTTCCAATTCTCGGGGCGACCCCGACTCCAGGCTATTATGTGGCCACCGGACACTTTCGCGATGGCATTCTGCTGGCGCCAGTCACAGCGCGCTTAATGGCGCAAGTGATGGCCGGGAAAAAACCTGAGTACAACATGGCCCCGTTCTCCCCAAGCCGGTTCTTCGAGTAATGCCGCAGGCGGACCTTAATTAGGGCGGCCGTCACGTAACGAGCTCCGATGTCATGCCTTCGAGAATCTCCATGCCGTTCGTGCTCCTAAACGCTTCACTCCTGCGCTGGCCGCCCCGACTCCTCCGCATCGCGGTATACTGATCCGTTTCGAGGATCATTCATCGAAAAAGTCGTTTCGCACCGCGCGGATTGAGATCGAGAAAGGACCCAATATGGCTTCCCCAGCAGTGGATTTTGCCCGCAATAATCAGCAGCGTTTTTTGATGAACTCAAAGATCTTCTTCGCATCCCCAGCGTCAGCACGCTTGAGGAACATAAATCCGATGTGCAGAAAGCAGCTGATTTTGTGGCCAATGAACTGCGTCGCATCGGCATGGAAAATGTCGAGATCATCCCCACCAAAGGCCATCCCCTCATTTATGCCGACTGGCTGCATGCGCCCGGCAAGCCGACCGTGCTTTGCTACGCACACTACGACGTGCAACCGCCCGATCCGCTCGACGAATGGCACACGCCTCCATTTGAGCCCACTGAGCGCAACAACAATATCTACGCGCGCGGCGCGGTGGATGACAAAGGCCAACTTTGGATGGAGGTAAAGGCGCTCGAATCTCTCATGAAATCGGGTAACGGCAAGCTGCCCATCAACGTGAAAGTGATTTTCGAAGGCGAGGAAGAGGTCGGCGGCGAATCGATCGCCGAATATGTCAAGAAGCAGAAAGCCAAGCTGAAAGCCGATTTCGCTCTGGTCTGCGACACGGAGCTTTTTGCGCCCGATCTGCCGACCCTCTGCGTCGGCCTGCGCGGGCTGGTCTACACCGAAATCGAAGCCCAAGGGGCGCAAGTCGATCTGCATTCCGGCGTGTACGGCGGCGCTGCGCCGAATCCTTTTTTCGCACTGATTGAAATCATCAGCAAGTTGAAAGATGCGAAGGGCCACGTGCTGATCCCCGGCTTCTACAGCAAAGTGAAAGCGCCCAGCAAAGACGAACTGAAAGCGTGGAAGCGGCTGCCCTTCAACGAGGAGGCTATCGCAAAACGGAAGTTGGGTCGAAAGTACTGACTGGGGAGCCAGGCTATTCAGTTCTGTACCGCACCTGGGCGCGACCGACGCTCGAAGTTCACGGCATGCCTGGCGGATTCGTCGGCGCCGGCGCCAAGACCGTGATTCCCGGCCAGGGCGACTGCGAAAGTATCCATGCGCCTTGTGCCCAATCAAGATCCCGACGACATCCTGAAGCGTTACACGGCATTTGTGAAAAAGCTGACGCCGAAAGGAATCGAAACGAAAATCAAAGTCCTAGCAAAGGACCAGCCTCGGTGGTCGGTACCGACAATCCTTACATCAAAGCTGCGACCGAAGCGCTCCACGATACTTTCAAGAAGGAAACAGTATTCATCCGCAGCGGCGGATCGATCCCCATCGTCAACGACATTTACCAGGATTTGAAAATTCCCACCGTGATGATGGGCTTCGGCTTGCCGGACGACAATCTCCACGCCCCGAATGAGAAGTTTCACATCCCGAACTTTCATCACGGGATTGAAACCATCTGCCTGTTTTTCGAAAAACTGGGCGCGAACTGAACCAAATGGGACAGCCGCCCTCGGCTGTCCCTATTTCGCGTCTTCCACCTGCTCCCGCGCTTCCTTGTAGGTTCCGAATTTCTTCGCGATCGGCTTAAGCGTCGGATAAAACTGCACAAATGTGTGCTCGACTGCGGCATGTGCATCGTGGCAGGAATAGCATGGATTCCCGTTCGGCATCGCTTCTGCTGTTTTGCCGTCTGCATCGTAGGCGTAGTAGGACCACGTGTCGGGATTGCGCGCTGAATCCTTCACCTCAACCGCGAGGCCCATCAAATCGGTCTGGTAATGGCCGTGCTTGTTAATTGAGGCTTTACTATCGGCACCGCGCTCGTCGATCACGAACATGCTTTTCTGAGGCCACTTCCCCGAGCCAAGGAATTCTTCATACGCCCAGCGCTGCACAAAAACATTGGTAAACATATCGTGGCCACCGGCGGCGGCGTTGTAGTTCATTCCATATCCGGCAGAGAGGAACTCCCAATCGCGATAGTCGGCCGGCCTCAGGAGATTTCCCTTCGCATCATACTGAGGCGCCGGCTGATCCGATTTCTCGCTCGGCGCGGCTCCTAACAGGGCTCCGCCAGCAACCAATACGGCAGCACAAAAGAAAAAGCGTTTCATGTGTATCTCCAACAAGACCTTAGGATTCTACAAAGCGCCGCGAACTGGCCATCAAACCACACCTAGTATCGGTCTAATTTCTTCGAAGCGCTACTCTGCCCGCTGCACCACGCTGTGATCCGGGTGCATTTCAAACGATTTGGCGGCAACTGGAGTACGACGCTCCCCATGGTAGTCCGAGACTTCAAATCGCGCTGGCTTTCGATTGCGGCAGTTTGGTCCGGCATAGCCCTGTTTGACGCCACGCAAACGGTTGTCGTGATGCATGCCGAGGGCATGCCCCATGCCTGGGTCTACTTATTTCCAACATCACTATCGAGTGGCTACCGTGGCGAGTATGACGTTCCGCGTGAAACCGGAGCACATCTCCGGTGAAGCCAAAATTACAAGAAGCAACTGCAATCCCGGCTGGGCGGGCAGCGCTACATAAGCCTTTCTTTACTGGGGAATCTCGAACGTAATAAGAAGTAAGCTGAATCCCATATCCTTCTAATTTATTTGCACTAAAATGGTGCCAGCCACTTCGAAATTTCATCCAATAAGCAGGCCCGGCCACCGGATGATCAAGGCAACCCTAAAAAATCGCGCGCTTCGCCGGCGTGCCTCACAGTTCGGACGATTAGTTCGCCACTCTGCGGTCACTCCCCGCTGCGGGGAGATTCACAAGCCCCGGCTCGCAACTAACGGAGAACTCGGAATCACCTTCATCGGACACTCCAGCTTTTTTATTCAAATTGGCGGCCAGAACGTAATGATCGATCCAAATTTTGCCCACTGGCTATTTGTATTGAAGCGCCTGCGCCGTCCGGGGCTTCGCGTGCGCGATTTGCCGGGAATCGATCTCGTGCTGGTAACCCACGCGCATTTCGATCATCTACACCGGCCGTCCTTGCGCGCGATTGTGCAAAACAACCTGCGAACGCGAGGTCGAGCCCCCGCGATCATCATTCCGACCAACGTAACAGACCTGGTATCGGACCTGGGATTTGCGGAGATCATCGAGCTCGAATGGTGGAATACCTCGCGGCATGGCAACGTCACCGTCACCCACGTGCCTTCTCAACATTGGGGAGCGCGCATTCTTAAGGATTCGCACCGTGGATACGGGGGCTTTGTGCTGCAGGCGGGCAAACACTCGGTTTATCACGCTGGCGATACGGCGTATTTCTCCGGCTTCCGCGAGATTGGCAGGCGACTGTCGCCGGAGCTTGCCCTGCTTCCCATCGGCGCATACAACCCTCCAACATTTCGCAACGTCCATACGAATCCCGCCGATGCGGCTCATGCTTTTCTCGACCTGAAGGCCCGCTGGATGGTCCCGATGCATTACGGCACGTTCCGCTTATCCCACGAGCCGGTGGACGAGCCTCTCCAGTTGTTAAGGCAGGAAGCGCGTTCCGCAGGGATTCAGGACCGTGTAGTGGTGCTGGAAGAAGGCGTGACAAGATTTTTCTGAACCAGCCACGTCTAAAGTTTCAGCGTTTCAACGGAAACGGCCTCAGCACCGATGTCGGAAATCTTGAATTTTTGAAACCCGAAATCTTCGAATATTCTTCATTTAAACTGTAGCCTAATCGCATGCCGACCCTTATTGGGCAACCTACGCGTATTCCAGCATCTGGTAATAAACCCAAACTCATTGACGAGTACATCGGACGCGTAAATTCGCGAACCACCTCCGCCAGCATCGCACACATGCGCAGTCCCCAGGGGTGGATCGAACCGGGGCAAACGCCAGCGTTTGAAGAGTTCACCATCGTCCTGCGTGGAACGCTACGGGTTGAACACAAGTCCGGTTCGCTCGATGTAGCCGCAGGGCAAGCGGTCGTGGCTCATACAGGCGAGTGGGTCCGATATTCCACCCCGCACGAAGGCGGAGCCGAATACATCGCTGTCTGCCTTCCAGCGTTCTCCATTGAGAATGTTCACCGCGACCCGGCCTGAATTACGATCAAAAGAGCTACTCCATGCCCACTCGAGCCACAGTAGTATTCGATCTTGGCGGTGTCCTCATCGATTGGAACCCGCGTCATCTCTACCGCAAGTTGTTTGCCGGAGACGACGCAGCCATGGAAGACTTCCTGGCAAACGTCTGCACCTCGCAGTGGAATCTGCAGCAAGACGCAGGAAGGCCTTTTTCTGAAGCGTGTGCATTGCTCAAATCGCAGCATCCCGATCGCTCGGAGATGATCGATGCGTGGTTCGAACGCTTCGATGAAATGATGGCGGGACCAATACAGGGCACGGTCGAGATTCTCGCCGAACTGCGCGACAGCAATGTGCCTGTCTACGCACTCAGCAACTGGTCAGCCGAAACCTTTCCTTCTGCGCAAAAGCGATTCGAATTCCTGCAATGGTTCCAGGGAATTTTCCTTTCTGGCGACGTGCGGCTGGTCAAACCCGATACTCGCATCTTTCAACGCTTCTGCGAAAGGTTCGGGCTGAACCCGGAAGAAATAATCTACATTGATGACCTTCAGCACAACGTGGAAGCGTCCAGTAAGATCGGAATGCGCGCGATTCATTTTACCGACCCGGCTTCTTTGCGTAGGCAGCTTGCACACCTGGGACTGCTCCAATCAAAGGCTGATATCGACCATGGCGCTCGTGCGTAAACCACGCCCAACCGGCGATGGAGACGAGGAGGCTGTAATCGAAGATTCGGAAGGAGATTCTATAGAAATCGCTGCGTAACTCTGCTGCATTATTCCCATTCAATCGTGCCCGGAGGCTTCGAGGTAATGTCGTATACCACACGATTCACGCCCTTCACCTCGTTGACAATTCGCGTGGAAATCTTCTTCAACACCTCTTGCGGCAGAAAGACCCAGTCGGCCGTCATGCCATCTTCAGAACTCACCGCGCGAATCGCGCAGGTGTACGCGTAAGTTCGCATATCGCCCATCACACCCACCGACATAACCGGCAACAGTACCGCAAACGACTGCCACATTTTTGTGTAGAGGCCCGCATTCTTGACCTCACTGACCACAATCTCATCGCACTCGCGCAGCAAAGCCAGCCGCTCGGGTGTTACTTCCCCCAGAACGCGCACCGCGAGGCCCGGCCCAGGAAATGGCTGGCGCTGCAGAATCTCTTCCGGCACCCCAAGGTCGCGTCCAATCTTCCGGACCTCATCCTTGAACAAGTCTTTCAACGGCTCGATCAACTTCAGCTTCATCTTTTCCGGCAGGCCGCCGACATTGTGATGCGACTTGATCACCTGCGAAGGCCCGCGCACCGATCGTGATTCGATCACGTCAGGATAGAGCGTTCCCTGCACCAGCCACTTGACCTTGCCTTCCTCTTTTTCAATCCGCCGCGCCTCGCGCTCAAAGACCTTGATGAATTCATTGCCGATGATCTTGCGTTTTTTCTCCGGATCGCTGACGCCCTTTAGCTTGCCCAGAAACCGGTCAGTGGCATCCACCGCATCCAGATTCAGGCCGAGCTTGCCGCGCAATGTTTTTTGAACCTTTTCAAACTCGTTTTTCCGCAGCACGCCGTTATTCACAAAAATGCAGGTCAGTCGCGATCCACTCCGGCCTCCACCCTTTTTATCGGCGTCGCGCAGCGCTCGATCCACCAATACGGCCGCAACCGAAGAATCCACGCCGCCGGAGAGCGCGCAGATGGCCCGCCCCTTTCCTACCTGTTGCCTAACCTGCGCTATCGTCGAATCGATGAAGTGCTGCGCTGTCCAAGTAGGTTTGGCGCCACAAATCTCGAACACGAAGTTGCGCAAAATCTCTGTGCCACGTTCTGTGTGATGCACTTCAGGATGAAACTGCACGGCAAACCATTTCTTTGCCCGATTCTGTATCGCTGCAACCGCATGCGCGGTCTTCGCCGTCAACTCGAAACCTGGGGGCAATTCCAACGCTTCATCACCGTGCGACATCCAAACCGGTTGCCGTCTCGCCAGACCTGCAAAAAGCGGCGATTCGGCGATGATGTCGATTTCCGCGTGGCCATACTCCCGCTTTTCCGCCGGACGCACCTTCCCGCCCAGCTTGTGCACCATAAACTGCAGCCCATAACAAATTCCAAGCACGGGCAATCCCAGCTCGAACAGGCGCACATCTGCCGGAGGCGCGCTTTTGTCATAAACCGACCACGGCGCCCCCGAAAGCACAATGCCCAAGGGGGAATAACTTTCCACCTCTTTAAGTGGAGCGGTGCACGGCAGGACGACAGAAAAGACATTCTGTTCGCGGATGCGGCGCGCAATCAACTGTGTATATTGCGCTCCGAAATCAAGGATGACGATCGATTGGTTAAAGCTGGACGGGGTTTCCACGCACGAGTTTCTCAAATACCAGCCGCGGTGTAAAGCCGAAGACTTTCACGAGCCGAAAGCCAACTCTTTACGTCAAATCCGGCACATCGCTCAAAATAGGTTCATCCCGATCAATTCTGCCCTCATGCGCAGCATTCACACCGCCAACCGAAACAGGCGGAGAATGCGTCTCAGCGGGCAACATATCGACCATCTCGGCGATGCAAACGTAGCCCGAAAGCCGCGCCACGTAAAGCCAGTCCACCACCGCAAAATATGCCAACGCCATCAGCAGGACGCCTACAAAAACTAATCGCGCCGGCACGACGCCAAGAGATGCCAGCAAAAAGGGCACGGCCGAAGAAACAATGCTCACCACGACCAGGTGCGCAAGCCCGGTCCACACGCTCACGGCAAGAACGGCACCAGTCCGAATTCGAGCCAGCGTGGCTGCGGCGGCGATGGCCCCAAGCGCATCTTCCCCGTTGCGAACGGCAAAGATGGCGGCAAACGATAGCCACCAGTTCAGCAGCCAGCTTGTTATCAGAACTATTCCCCCCAGCAGGAAGCATAGGATCACCGCGAGATCGGGCCGGGGAGTTTTATCCGTCGACACTTTGCTCGAAAGAATCGCCGATCCGGCCAGCCCCAGTAACATAGCCAGCACCACAACCACTCGCAGGAAGTTAAGATCAATCAGCGCTCGAATCGGACGCCGTTTCTCGGTATCGAGTTTCTCCTCAGCTCCGCTCGGTTCCCGTCTGGATCCCGCAACGCCACCGTCACGAAAATATTCCAGCACAGCTCGTGTCGTCGCAAGGCGTCCGAGCGACGCGGCGATAATCCACAGCGCCGCCAGCCCCAACGCTGCAATCAATGCCCCGAAGACGGCCCGATGCAGACTGCCCCGCAAAATGTGTTCGATGGCCTGCCCCAGCAGCAAAGGCTGCCGCGTGCGGATAAGGAGCGCGTCAGCATTGCTGACCGGCAAGGTGTTGAGAAACTCGATGCCGTAGAAAGTGAAAACAGACAGCAGTGCAGCCCCAAGCACCCAGCGCCATGTAATTTCGGCAAGAGTTAAAGCGGGACGTCGGAATGCAGCGCGAAAACCTTCCGCGGTAGGCGATGGCGACTTCATTTTTCCGATACCGATGATAGCAATAACTTAATTGAAAAGAACTAGAGTTTTGTCGGGATCGACGCGCAAACTCCCCGTCGCGTTTACCAAAGTTTACAGCCCCTCGGCATCATATTCGCAACCGGCTATCACCCTCGGGCATCTGTTTAAGCAGGGCAATAATTCGCGCAACCTGCAGGGAATCGATTCCATCGTTTCCATGGCAGATGCTGCGAGGCACTACAAGTCATAAGGAGGTTTGAAAAATGAAAACAGCACAATTCCTTGCTTCAGTCAGCATTGCCGCTTTGGCACTCTCGGTGGGTGCCTTTGCAAAAGATACCCACTCCGGCAACTTCACTGTGTCGGATAAAGTGGAGGTCGGTTCCACCCAGCTTGATCCCGGGAATTACAAGGCGGAGTGGACCGGGCCGGCCAACGACGTAAAGGTCGTCATCACTCGGCGGGGCAAAACCGTAGCAACGACTGACGGTAAAATCACCACTCTTCAACAACCGGCTCCGTACAGCGCAGTGCTTACCAAACAAACCAATAACAACACTCTGAAGCTCGACGAAATCGAGTTCAACAATCGGAGCGAGGCTTTGCAACTGGGCGGTGAGTAAGAATTCAGGAAGCAACTGCGAGCCCGCATTTTGTGGGCTCTTTTTTCGTGGCGCTTACTTCACGACTATATTCACCAGCTTGCCCGGCACGCAGATTTTCTTCACAATCTGCTTACCCGCAGTCGAACTTCGAACTTTCTCGTCGGCAAGCGCCCGTTCGATGATGAACTCCCCGGAAGCGTCCGCCGGCACAGTGACACGGCTGCGCAACTTGCCATTGACCTGTACAGGTATTTCCAGTTCCTCTTCCTTGGCCAATTCCGCGTCATATTTGGGCCAGGGAGCTTTCAACAAGTTCCCCTTTTCCCCGAGCATCTCCCAGAGTTCGTGAGCAAGATACGGAGCGAACGGCGCGAGCAATAGAACCAAAGCATGCTGCACCTCCGCCAACAAAGCGGATCTTTCTTTGCTTGCAAGCTTGTCTTCGTTCGCATAAAGCTCATTCACCAACTCCATGATGGCGGAGATACAGGTGTTGAAATGCCACCGCCCCTGGAAATCGTCACTGACCCGCTTGATCGTCTGGTGAAGCTTGCGCTGCACCTGCCGTTCTTCGGGAGATAACCCGTCAACCGCCTTCGCACCGGGCACTATACCGGCATTCCGCACCACAAACCGATACACCCGCCCTAAAAATCGCTGAATCCCCTCAATGCCCGAATCCTGCCAATCGAGATCCCGATCGGGCGGCGCCGCAAACAAGCTGTACAATCGCGCCGCATCCGCGCCATATCGCGCCACCATCTCATCGGGACTGACAATATTGCCAAGACTCTTGGACATCTTGGCGCCGTCTTTAATCACCATGCCCTGCGTGAAGAGCCGCTCCACCGGCTCGCCGTTCGAGACAAGCCCAAGGTCCCGCATGAACTTCGTCCAGAAGCGCGAATAAATCAAGTGCAAAATGGCATGTTCGACACCACCGATGTATTGATCGATCCCTCGTTCTCCAAACCAGTACTGAGCGGTCTTGCTGTCGAACGGGGCGCGATCGTTGTGCGCATCCGTGTAGCGATAGAAATACCAGGAGGAATCCACGAAGGTGTCCATCGTGTCCGTTTCGCGGCGCGCCGGTCCTCCACACTTGGGGCAAATCGCATTGACGAACTCCGGCACTCGGCCAAGCGGCGAGCCGTTGGTCAAAGTGATGTCCACATTTTCCGGCAAAATCACCGGCAAATCTTTCTCTGGCACGGGAACGATGCCATCCTTGTCGCAATAAAGCATTGGAATCGGCGTGCCCCAGTAACGCTGCCTCGAAATACCCCAGTCCTTAATGCGATATGTGACCGTCGCTTTGCCGAAACCGTTCTGCTCCGCGAACGCGGACATCTTCTTGATCGCTTCACTGCATTCGAGCCCGCTGTACGGTCCGGAGTTCACTAACATGCCCTCGTGCCCGACGTAAGGAAGCGGTGGTTCCGTAACCGTCTCTTCTGGGTCGTTCGAAATCGGAAGAACCACGAGCCGGATTTCGAGCTTATATTTTTTCGCGAAATCATAATCGCGTTCGTCATGCGCAGGCACGCTCATAATCGCGCCCGTGCCGTAATCCATCAAAATGTAATTCGCCACCCAGATGGGAACTTTCTCCTGATTGAAGGGATTGATCGCATAACGCCCGGTGAACACGCCATGCTTTTCAATCTCGCCAATGTCGCCGGCTTCCTTCGCTTTCCGCTGCTCGGCAATGAGTTGATCGACCTTCGCTCGCAAATCTGCGTTCGCCGCCGCAAGATCGGCCACGATTGGATGTTGCGGTGCAAGCTGCACCGAAGTCGCGCCGAAGATCGTATCCACGCGGGTTGTGAATACCGTAATCGTGCCGCCCGCTGGACCGAATCCCTTATGAGGCTCGGCATAATCCAACTTGAAATCGATCAATGTTCCTTCGCTGCGCCCGATCCAGTTGCGCTGCATCGTCCGCACTTTCTCCGGCCATCCGTCAAGCTTTTCGAGATCGCGCAACAATTCGTCGGCGTATTTCGTGATTCGCAAAAACCATTGCTCGAGCTCGCGCTGCTGCACCGCCGTATCTTCATGCCGCCAGCAGCAGCCCTCGACAACTTGTTCATTGGCAAGTACCGTCGCACACTTCGGGCACCAGTTCACCACACTCTTTTTGCGGTATGCCAATCCTCGTTCATAAAACTTGAGAAAGAACCATTGATTCCAGCGGTAATAGTCCGGCAAGCACGTCGTGACTTCGCGGGACCAGTCGTAGGCAAAGCCAATGCGCTTCATCTGCGCCTTCATCTTGGCGATATTGCCCAGCGTCCACTCGCGCGGCGGCGTACGATTTTGAATCGCGGCATTTTCGGCCGGAAGGCCAAACGAATCCCACCCCATGGGATGAAGCACGTTATAACCGTTCATCCACATGTAGCGCGCAAGCGCGTCGCCGATCGAATAATTGCGCACGTGTCCCATATGCAACGCACCCGAGGGATACGGCAACATTTCCAGCACGTAATATTTTTTTCTGCTTGAACCGGCCGGGTCGGCAGCGTAGAGTTGCGGATCATTCTGCCAGCGCTCGGCCCACTTGGCTTCGACCCGCTGAGCGTTGTAGCGCTCGTCGCGTTCAGGATCACGTTGCGGCACGGTGGCGGATTTTGAATTGGCTTCCTGTGACATATCGATGGACATGCCTCGCTGACTAACGTTTGATTTTACAGGACTAAACAGGAAATTCTAGATGTGCCGGCTCACAGAGCCAACAGGCGCAGTCGCAGCGACTGCAGCGCGAGAAAGGATTCACGCCGTGTGCTGGGTTCGATATGGTTACCGAACATAGTGAAATCAGAATAACATACTGCTCAGCTTTACCGCCCTTATGCGGTGGAGTGACCTTAACGGGGGTCCATCCTTGCCCATCTTTTGAGCAATGATGGGATTCGAAGCATCTGTCAGCGAACGACGACCGCAACTCCTATCGCCTTCCCGGACGCAACTTGTCGTAATCCTGCGTGTAGACCCGTAAGCCGAGTGACAGAGTGGTCTTGGTATACCCGGCTGCGATCTGCTCTTTGTAATGATCCAGAAAAAAGTCGAACGGGTCACGGGGTTCCATATCGATCAGAACCAGGTCGGCATCATTCATTGTCAGTTTGCCAAAGCGAAGGTCGCCATCCCGGTACGCCATGTAATTCCCCGGCTGTTTCGCCGCAAAATCAGGCTTCTGACGCTCCCCGAAAACCTGAATGATTTCGCCGCCCTGTACTCGAACCGCAGTTACTCTTCCCTTAATCTGCGGCGGCGGGAAAATTTGTTCCGGATCCAGGAGCAAATCATCTTTGTCAATCGCGACCCCGTGAACCTTGTCGGTGCTGATAAGGCGCGAAATATTCAGGCCCAGCAAATCGAGCATTCCTTTTAACGGCAGATGCGCAGCTTTCAAGTGCCCAGTGTGAACCCTCACCCGCCCGTCTTGATCCACCGAAAGCGTTCCCGTACTCTCAAATGTGACGTCGCCTTTTTGATGGAGCTTGCCCTTGATGATCAGCTGATGGCCGTCGCTTGCAATACTCAGCGCTCTGATTGGCGCATCCGGAGCAGCAAATATATTTTCGTTCAGCACCTGTGCCAGCACGTCGCAACGCATGGCAATTTCCGCCGACGCCAGGTGCAGGACGAACGAGTTCTTCTCATCGAATGCCACAATGCCAGAAGGGTTCGTTGGCGTCAGATAACCCTGCAGTTGCACGATGTGGACCGCGATGGGCCCGGTGAAGTGATACATCACATTCTTCATGGCAACCCGGACCACGTGCGACTTTTCCAATGAAGCCTGAGGATCCGCCTTGTGTTCCAGCGAAGAGTGTGACTGGGCAAATGCGAGCGACGAGAGCAACAGTGCAAGTCGAAGTGACCGGCAAATCATTGCGGTAGGATGCAGCCGCGTCATCGAGGGTTCGCGAGGAAAGAAGGCGGTTGTGGAAGTGACAGGTCACTCGACCAGATTTTTTAGCGCCTGCACATTCCGGCGGTCGTCACCCGGCTTATCAATCGGTGTTTCGGCAATGAAAGCGGCATGAGCCAGCCGCAGGTCGTTCAACAAAATCCGAAAAGTCTCTTTGCCGATCATCCCCTTCCCGATATGCTGATGCCGGTCGAGCCTCGATCCGCGAGCCGCTTTCGCGTCGTTGCAATGGATGACCTTCACATTATTCAAGCCGATCGTGGAATCAAGCTGTTGCAGCGTTTGATAGATGCCTTCTTCGCTCACAATGTCGTACCCGGCTACATGCGTATGGCACGTGTCAATGCACGCGGCAATCGGCACGATTCCGCGAAGCCGGTCGATAACTTCGGCCACCTGTTCAAAACTCCCGCCGAGAGAAAACTCGGACCCAGCCGTATTCTCGATCAGGATAGTTAGTCCGCTTTGGGCGAGATCAAGATCCTGAGTCGCCGCCGCGATCGCCGCCGCGGTTTGCAGCAGGCCGGCCTCGCGATCCGAGCCTCGGAATGATCCAGGGTGCAACACCAGATAGTCGCCGCACACGGCCAACGCGCGCTCCACTTCGCCTCGAAATGCCTCAATCGAGTTCCTGAGAAACTGCTGATTCGTGCTGGCCAGGTTCACGAGGTAGTTCGTGTGAATGACAAGCGGCTTCAGGTCATACTGGGAGCGCAACCGCGACATTTCCTCGCACTGCAGTTGACTCAACTGGTAAGGAGCCCACTGCCGCGGACTGGAAGAGAACACTTGCAGCGTGTTGCATCCAAGTCGATACGCGCGTTCCGCAGCATTGTGAATTCCTCCCGCAGTCGAAGTATGGATGCCGACGCGCCGGGAAGTGAGGCAGGGCGGGCGTCTTGGCGCGCGGCGCTTGAGAATATCCTGTTCACGCGCCATCGAGCGAGGCATAAGAAAAGTATAGAGGACCGGCGAATCCTCGATCGGAGCGCAGATTTCCAACCTCAGAAACGCGGGCAAGAGTGCCCGCGCTACATCGTGACTTCACGCCATCAGTTCATCGTAATTACAGCCCGGAAGCGCACTTTACCCTCGGCGACGCGGTCATAAGCTTTTGCAACGTCATCAAGCTTATAGGTTTCGGCCATGACCTTCACTTTGCCCTTGGCAGCGATATCGAGGGCCTCGTATAAATATTCCGGCCCATTCTGCGACGACCCTATCAGCCGTACCTTCTTGAACATCAATTCTGGCGTGTACCTCAGCGCTTCGCCGCCCACGCCCATCAGGATGATGCGGCCCTCGGGGCGCATGCCTTTCATCGCATCCTCAGTAGCCGCCCACGAATTGGAAGTCGCCAGCAGAATGTCAGCCCCGCCCGCAGCCATCAGCTTTTCTCCGCTCTCCACGATTTCATCCGCGCCAAGATCGCGAATCAATTTGTCCTTATCCTTCGACTTCGTCACCGCAATCGTATCGAAGCCCGATGCTTTGGAATACTGCAAGGCAAGATGTCCCAGTCCGCCAATGCCTACGACCGCGATCCGCTCGTGCGGCTTGGGATCCGCCAGCCGAAGGCCGCTCCAAACCGTATATCCGGCGCAGAAAATTGGCGCGGCCTGCTCATAGCTGATAGCCGCAGGCAGAGGCATGGTCGCGTCCGCATAAGCCAGCATGTACTCGGCATGGCTCCCCTGCAGTGTGATACCGGTAGAAGTCGGATTTACGCACAACTCTTTCTTGCCCCTCAAGCACCATTCGCAAGTGCCATCTCCTTTCTGCACCCAACCCACTCCAACACGATCTCCTACTTTGCGCGAGGTCACGCCCGGCCCCACTTCCACGATCTCGCCAACGGGCTCATGCCCCAACACCCTTGGAAACGGGAGACCAAACAAACCATGCGTAAGATGCACGTCGGTGTAGCACAACCCGCTGGCATGAATTTTGATGACGACCTGATCAGGACCAGCCTTAGGCGTTTTCCACTGCTTTACTTCCCACCTGCCGTTCACAGAAGGCACCACTGCTGCTTTCATAATGCCGCTCCGAAATACTTTTTAAATGCATTGGTTGGATGCGGCGCCAGCACAGCGGATGCAAGACTGCTCTGTTTGCGGCGCAGAACGTACAAAGGTAGACTTGTGAATGCCGTCTGATCGCGGAATAAGCGACGCCAGACTTGGATCGTCGGGCCGTAGTCTTGGCCAAATGCGGTCCTTCTCACGAGGAAAATTATGTTAGTCGTCATGAAGGCGCACGCCACTGACGAACAGGTGCGTGCGGTCTGCGACAAAATTGAAAAGCTTGGCTATCGTGCTCATTCCATGCCGGGAGCGCAGCGCACCGCCATCGGCATTACGGGAAACAAGGGCGAGGTCGAGCACGGCACCCTGGAAGAAATGCCGGGTGTGCAGGAAGTCATCAAAGTTTCCAAGCCCTACAAGCTGGTAAGCCGGGATATCAAGGAAGACAACACCGTCATCCGCTTCGCAGGCACCGACGCTGCCATCGGCGGGCCGGGGCTAGCGATTGTTGCCGGGCCGTGCGCCATTGAAAGCCGTGAGCAGGCCTTCGCCGTGGCTGAACGCGTCCACCGCGCCGGGACGCAGTTTTTCCGAGGGGGCGCGTACAAGCCACGCACATCCCCTTACTCGTTTCAAGGATTAGGCGAGGAAGCTTTGCGGATCATGTCAGAAATCCGCGACCAGTTTGGACTAAGAATCATCACGGAAGCAATCGACAACGAATCGCTCGACCTGGTCGAGGAATACGCGGATATGATCCAGATCGGCGCGCGCAACATGCAAAATTTCTCCCTACTGAAGCGCGCGGGACGGGCGAGAAAGCCGGTGTTGCTCAAGCGCGGCATGTCGGCCACTTTGGAAGAATTTCTAATGGCTGCGGAATACATCCTGAGCGAGGGAAATTACAACGTCGCACTGTGCGAGCGTGGCGTGCGCACCTTCGCCGACCACACCCGCAACACGCTCGACCTGAGCCTCGTGCCGGCGGTACAGCGGCTCAGCCACTTGCCGATCCTGGTCGATCCCAGCCATGGCACCGGAAAAAGAAATAAAGTGACGCCACTTTCGCGCGCCGCCGTCGCGGTTGGCGCTGACGGCCTGATGGTCGAAGTGCATTGCAATCCAGATGAAGCCATGTCCGACGGCCCTCAATCGTTATTCCCAGATCAGTTCGATGAACTGATGTCTCAGGTTCGGCAGATCGCGGCCGTGGTCGGAAGGACCGTGCCGGGGATCGGCATAAGAGAAACGGCAGAACTCAGCAAATGATTTTGGGTCCGTTCAAGCATCACAGTGCAAAGAACTGTAAAGGACATGGCCTTTTCTGCCGGGCTGCGTCAAGCTATATGGGCGGGTGATCGCGACTACGCATGGTTTGCAGAAATAAAATAACGATGAGCGCCGTCGTCCGGGTCGGGGCGGTGTTGCTGACCCTTTGCGCGTCAGTCCTCGCTCAGCGCGGGCCCGGCGGACACATGGGCGGCGGAACGGCCGGAGGCACCGGAATGAGCAGCAACGGGTCGCCTACCGGTCTTGACATAAAGGACGAGTTGCGGGGTTTTCACGACGTGCTTGCGGTGCAGGCGACGAAAGAGCAATCGGCTGCTTACACCGTAATGATGAAGACCACGTCGGTCGCGGATGTCGATTTGGCGGCGCTAGAAGAGGAACTGCAGAAAGCAAGCGATTCGCCCGCTCTGGGAGCGTTGGACAAACAAGCGCAAGATGCTCTCGAAGGCGCCCGCTCTCTGAACAAGAAGTTTCTCGAAAGTTTTTCCGAACCCCAGAAAGCAGGTCTGAAAGAGATTTCCAGGCGACTGGCCAAGGTGGATTCGGAACTGGCGCAGCAGGCGCGCACTCTCGATCTGCCGTCAGGGACTCCATCACAAGCAAAGGCTGCCAGTTCGCAGATGTTGACTCCCCTGCAGAATCTGCACCACACCCTGACAACTTTTCAGCGCGCTCAATTGGATCTCGGCGAGGAAATGAGTATCTCATCCGCCAGCAACGGGCAGGGGTTCACGTACAATCTAACGCCGGCAAAAAGCACTATTGATATTGGCGGACAGGCGATGGCCGTTACGACCTCCGGAATAATTTCGAAGACCACTTCAGACAAGGGCGACAACACATTTGCCGTAGAGCTCAGCGAGGACTTGTCGGATCTCCAACTCGAAATGCCGGATGTTCTGCGTCTTCAGCTCGAAAAGTCCGACCGCTGTGGAGAACGCATCGCCATCCAATCGGCGGAACTTACTCCGCGCGATCCGGCAGCTTTGGTCGTCGCGCAACTGCATTTCGAGCGCTGGAGCTCGCTCCCCCCTGTTTGGGCGTGACAGCATGAACGAAATTGTGGAAGGCAACGGCACAATCGAAATTCAGCTCACTCCGGCTGTCGCGCCAGACGGCTCCATGAAATTAGTGGCGCAGATTGGCCGGGTGGATGCGCAGGGACTCATTGGAGATCAGTTGCGTTCGGGATCTCTTGGCGAAACCATACGCGACAAAACCGCTGAGACCTTTGTCGCCATCATGCGCCGGGGGAACGATTTCAAAAACTCTTTGCCCTCCGGCGCCCGCAGCTACGCCACGCTTCACCATGCCGAATTCCAGGGCACCGGATCGGGAAAGCTGGTCCTGCGATTGAATGGCGAGATTCACGTTTCTAACGAGCAACTGACGGCACTGACCACGGATCTGGAGCACGCGACCCAGGAGCCGATTCCAGGGCCGCTCCTGACCCGGCCAGCTGCACCCCAGCAAGCCGTCTCTCGCTAGACTGCTGGAAAAAGCTGGTCTCTGCTAATCTTGTTTTCTCCAGCCATTGATCCAGGAAGCTGGCGCCCATCTTGCGAAGAATCCTTTTTATCGTGGTTCTAATTCCATTGTTGGTTGGTGCCGCTTGGCTATATTTCCGCGAAGAGACTCTGCCGGACTACGGTCCTGCCTACCGTGAGTATGCCTACACCACCAACGGCAAAGGCAACTCAGTGAGTGTGATCGATTTGCGCACCTTTGAAATCGCGAAAACTATCCCGGTGGGCGCTTCCCCAACTGGAGTAGCAGCCAACAGCAGAAAGAACGAAATTTACGTAGTGAACACCGGATCGAACAACGTCAGCGTGATCGATGCCGAGAAGAATGCGGTTGTGGCCACTCTTGGAGTCCACGGGCGGCCTTATTTCATCGACGTCTCGCGAGACGGCAAACGAGGCTACGTGGCGAATTCGGGATCGGCTAATGTTTCTGTAATCGATCTCGAAAAGCGCGTCGTGCTTGGCAACGTGCGTGTCGGTTCCGAGCCCGGACTGGCGAGGGTTTCACCTGATGGCGCGACCGTGGTGGTATCCAATCGCGCCGACGATACGGTTTCAATCATCGACGCCAAGCTGCTCCGGGTGAGAGCTACATTACCCGTCTGCCAGCACCCCGAAGACATCGCGATTCTTCCCGATTCGAACAAAGCGTTCGTGGCTTGTTCCGGTTCGTCGCAGGTTGCCTCTATCGCATTGGCCGGCGCCAAGAATGGAGAGTTCACAGGTGACCGGGTGCTAGCCTTGCTCGATGTGGGCAAAACGCCAGTCAGCCTCACGCTGAAACCCGACGGAGGAGAACTCGTCGTCTGCGACTTCGATTCCGATAGCATTTCCTTCGTCGAAACCGGCAGCGACGAAGTGGGCAGCAGCGCAACCATCGGACAGCATCCCGTTCATGCTGCCGTCACTCGGGATAGCTCCCGGCTATACGTCAGCAATTTTGGATCGGACAACGTTGCCGTCTATGATATTGACCTTGGCCGGAGGCTCTCAACATTGGAAGTAGGCAGCCATCCGGACGCGCTGGCGTTATCCGAGGATGAGAGATACCTTCTTGTCCTCGATACTCAGGCAGGTGATGTGACAGTAATTCAAAAGCGCTACCCGAGCAAACTCGAACCCGGCGAGTATTCTCTGCTGACCATGATTCCCGTCGGGCTGCAGCCGAACGCGATTGTGGTCAAATCGTTTATGGTGAGTAAGCCCGCGCGCGCGAACTAGCCCTACAGTCAAAACTGCCCACCTGCAGCCTATTCTTTATGAGGTGGAAACCGATTTCGCGCAGAATTTTTCCAGAGCGGCTTTCAAATCCGCGGCAATCGCGGGAGCCTCGCGCGATTCGATATCCCTTCGTGGCATCATGTATACGAGTTGACCGTCGCGCAAAATCGCGATCGACGGAGAGGACGGCGGTTGCCCCGTAAAGTAGCTGCGCGCGCGTTCCGTAGCCTCGGTATCTTGCCCGGCAAACACGCTGAACGCATGATCTGGACGAGCAGCGCTCTGCAGCGCCATGCGTACGGCGGGCCTCATCCGTCCGGCGGCGCAACCGCATATCGAGTTCACCACAACCAGTGCGCTGCCCGGTTGCTCCCGCAAAGCCTCGTCTACGGCGGTGGCTGTGCGCAATTCTTTTATGCCGAGACGCGTCAATTCCTCGCGCATCGGGATTACCATGATTTCCGGATACATTGATTCCCTCTTTCCGTTTTCCTTGTAAATCGATTTTAAATCAAAATGAATCCCTGCACCCATCGGAATGGCGACCGAGATGCCGTAAAGTTTCTTGCGCTGGCAACTCCACTTCGGGGCGGCCGCAACAAAGTAAAACTGCTGTCTCGACGTGAACCGGTTTTGCTCGAAGCGAGTCCGGGAACGAAAAAGGAGCATTCAATGTTCGATAAACAATCGCGCTACCTTCGTTTAGGGTTTCTCGCGGCGGCGCTGGCGTGTTCTGGATCCGGCATCGCCTGCGCGCACCACTATTACAGAGTGTACGACCCTTACTACAACGACTACCACGTGTGGAACGGGAACGAGGTCGTCTACTATCACCAGTGGGCACGAGAGCACCACTACGACGAAAACCGCGATTTCCGCCACCTGCCTCCCGCTCAACAAAAGGATTACTGGACCTGGCGGCACCAGCATGGCGACCATGATCACTGAGCCATAGAACTTGGCGGGCGAGTCACACGGACTCGCCCCTTTCTCGCTCCTTTCAGCTTTCAGCGATCTCATTCCCGCTTTCGGACGTACCAGGGCGCGCTCACGGTAAAAATCCTCTCGTTGCCGCGCGCCATCAACACCCATTCCAAAAGCCGGCCACGCTGATTATGCAGAAAATATTCATACCATCGGTCTTCCACTAACTCCGGTATCACCACAACGATGTTGCGGTCCGGATTTTTGTTGGAAAGTTCCAGCACAAACTGCACAAATGGAACGATCACAAAACGATATGGCGAGGGGACGAAATGCAGTTCGGGAGCATGCTTCCCGGCTGCCGCGAACGGTTTCTCAACATAATTTTCCCATTCGCTTTCGAGCAACTCACAGTGCTCGCTCGATACAACGTGCACCGCAATAACTTCCGGAGACAAGCGCAGAGCGAACTCAATGCCCTGGCGCGTAATGCTGCTCCAACGATCCAGTGCAATCACCGCAATTGGATGCTTTTTCAATGCCGCTACATCGACCGGCAGCTTGCAAGCCGACATCATCTTCACGACATGATAGTGGCGGCGCACGAGAATAAACAAAAAGATCGTCGATGGAATGAAAATCAACGTGATCCATGCCCCTTCGACAAACTTGGCTACCAGCACAACGGCGGTCGTAATGCCGGTCACTAGAGCTCCCAACCCATTGATGAAGGCGCTCTTTCTCCAGTGCGCGCCGCGCTTCTTCCGCCAGTGCATCACCATCCCGGCCTGCGATAGCGTAAAAGCCAGGAACGCCCCAACCGCATACAGCGGGATCAGGCGATCGGTGACGCCGCCAAAGCCGATCAGAACCCCGCCGCACAGCAGCGTCAAGACCACAATGCCGTAGGTGTAGACCAGCCGCCGGCCCCGGTATGCGAACACGTGAGGCAGATACTGGTTGTTCGCGATCGCCCGGCAAAGGCGTGGAAAATCCGCAAACGCCGTATTCGCCGAAAGAGACAGCACGATAAGGATGGAAGCGATGGTTAGATAGTAAAAAGCGCCCTCGCCAAATACCGCCATGCTAAGCATGGAGAGAACGCTCTGATAACCCTGAGCGCCGGGAGCCGTAGCGGCGATTCCATACTCCTTCACGAGGAATGAAATCCCGGCGAGCAGTATTGCCAACACAAAAATGATGACGGTCAGCGTCCGCTGCGCATTCTTGACCGTGGGATCGCGAAACGCTTTAACGCCATTGCTCACAGCCTCAACGCCAGTCAAAGCCGTGCAACCGCTGGCGAACGCTTTCAGCAGCAGCCAGTAGGTAACCGCTTCGGTGGCTGCCGTAGGAGCCGGCGGCGCTATAACCGCAGAAGGATGGCCGCCACTCCACGCGACTTTCGCAACTCCGGCGATGATGGTAATCAACAGAGTTCCAACGAATGCGTATGTAGGAATCGCGAATACTGCGCCCGCCTCGCGCACGCCGCGCAGGTTCAGAATGCTAATGACGATCAGAATGCCCACGCAAAGTGAAACCGTATGCGGCAGAAGTGCCGGCACCGCCGAAACCAGCGCCCCAACTCCCGCAGAAATTCCCACCGCCGCCGTCAGGACGTAGTCGGCGAGCAGCGCTGCCGCCGCCAGCAAACCGGAACGCGCTCCCAGATTGAATCGTGCGACCGTATACGATCCACCGCCGGAAGGATAGGCTGCGATTGTCTGGCGATACGAAAAAAATACGATGATCAGCAGGGCGATGATTGCCGTGCTCACCGGAACGATGTAGCGCACGCCCAGGATTCCCAGCGGGATCAGAAGGCTAAGCGCGGCCTCGGGTCCATAAGCGGCGGAGCTCAGTGCGTCAAGGCCGAAAATCGGCACTCCCCGCGCCGGACCTATCTCCTCCCCCCGTTCGTCGCTGGTTGGTATAGGTTTGCCGACTACCAGATCAAGAATATTCATGAAAGCGGGAAATGATGAATAAGCGGTAGTGTTACGGAAACTTCACTTCGAGACTGTAAATCTCCTGCGTACTTCGATCCCGCATCACAAGCGGCGAATCATCCGGAGTTAGACCAACCCAGAACTCCCACGGATCGAAGCCCCGTGGAATCTCTTGCAAATTGAGGAAGCGCTCCAGATTTCCATCTGCCACATTCACGCGAACCATGTCGTCCGTCTTGTCGGAATAGTCTTCTGCATAAATGTACTTGTCGTCACGCGACCAGTTCTCGAAGCCGAAACGTGAGTCGGCCAATTCCCGCCATGTCTTTTTCTCCACGTCGTAGAGCATCAGCTTGGTCGAATCGGCCGAGAGCGCTGCGATATAGCGGCCATCATGCGAACAACGCGGACTGAAAAGGTTTTCCGAACCGGGCACATCGGATGACTGCGAGGTCTTGAGATCGACTATGTGAATATTTGGGCCAGACACAGTTCCATATTCCAGCCACGGCATCCCTGCAAATACAATCGCGTCTCCCTTCGGCATCCACGTTGGATCGCCCTGGTTCCGGACTCCAGCGGTCACCTCGCGCGGGGTCCCTCCTTCCGCGGGCATGATAAAAATCTTCCACGGCTTTCCCGGATGAGACCCCATAAATGCAATCTGTGTGCCATCCGGCGACCAGCGCGGCAAATGAACCAGCATCGGCGGATACGTCAGCTGTAGACGAGAGCTTCCATCCAACTTGCTGCGCCACAATGTGAGGTCGGGATGCGAAACGTAAGTAATCCACCCGCCATTTCTCGTAATGTCGGCTTCGCCCGCAGAGATGCCCGGAAGATAGATGGAGAATTGCTGGGACTTTCCCTCGAGGCGAATCAAATCAAACCGGCGCTGCTGGCCAAGAACAAAAACTTTCTTCCCGTCGGGACTTGGAGTAGGGTTGCTGAACATCAACGGGCCAACCGTCAGTTGCGTCGGTTTACTCGCGCCGCGGAACCATGACTTCTTCTCCCGAATGGCCCAGATATTCTGCGCGTGGTCGCGAGTCGATTCGAACAGAAAATAGTCTCCATCAGGCGTCCAGCTTCCTCCAACTTCTTCTGCTGGTTTGTTCCAGCCCGGCAGGAAAGCGTGGAGATCCTTGCCATCCGCGGTGACCTCCCAAAGGGACGAAGTATGTTGATCGGTCTCGCGGAGGGTAAAGCGCAGGCGGCTGCCATCCGGCGAGAACCGCAGTGCAAAAGGCACTCCCGGCACGGTCAGCAGTTGATGCGAATCGCTACCATCCGCATTGCACTCATACAAGCTCGAACCACGCGCGTAAACAATGTGTTGACCATCCGGCACCCACGCAGCCGCGTGAGCGAGAATGCTTCCCACCTGGCGCTGCGATCCGGCCGGCACGGGAAGAATCCATATCGGCCACTCGGTTTCCGAACCTTCCGCCACTCCTTTTACCAATAATTCAGAACGTCCGGGGAAAAAGTCGTAGACATCGGCGCTGGGCAGCGACGTGGGCACTGGAGCGGTATCTCCGCCCGAAGTGGACACCTGCATCAGTACCGAGTGTCCGCTGACGTGTTCAGAAAAATAAAGGCGAATTCCATCTGTGACCAGGGAACGCTTGGAAGCTCCGTCATTCGTGATTTGCAGCGAAGAAATCACAACCGGCGCAACTTGTGGCGACCTCAAGAAGATTTCCACCGCAATCAAGACCGCAACCGCGAGCAGCCCCGCGGCCAGCCACGGCCAGGTGGAAGACCTCTTTTGCGTGACTTCTGGGTGAGCGGTTGCAAACAGTGCGCGCAGCCGATCCTTCGAATCCGGAATCTTTCCCGTCGCCCGGGTGGTGGGAACAGTTTGCCCCGACTCCAGGTCCCTCCGCAGCCTCTGCAAGTCCGCCCGCATTTCAGCCGCGCTTTGGTAACGGTCGGCCGCATCCTTTTCCAGCGCTTTCCGAATAATGCGCTCCAATTCCGGCGGGATCGGACCGCCGAATTGCAGCGGCCACTCCGGCGAGCTGTGAATCAACGCATCGAAGAACGCCGCTGTGGTCTGCCCTGTGAACGGCAACACGCCCGTAGCCATCTCGTACAACACGACTCCAAAAGAAAAGAGATCGGTCCGCGAATCCAGCGGCCGTCCGAGGGCCTGCTCCGGAGACATGTAAGGAACCGTTCCCAGCGCGAAGCCCGGACGCGCAGGATCTTCCGGAGCCTGAGTAACTTCCCCGAACGTGTCTCCGCTGATCACCGATTCCTGGCCTTCGGTCAGCTTGGCCAATCCGAAATCGAGAATCTTGGCATGTCCGCGTTTGGTCACAAAAACATTCATCGGGTTGATATCACGATGAATGATGCCGTGGCTGTGCGCGGCATCGAGCGCATCGGCAATCTCCACCCCGAGCGACGCCAGAGTCTTCAAGTCCAACGGGCGCCCGGCAATACGGTGTTTCAACGGCAGGCCGTCCAGAAACTCCATGGCAATGAAAGCCTGGCCGTCCTGTTCGCCGATGTCGTGGACGGTGCAAATGTTGGGATGATTCAGAGCCGAGGCCGCCTGCGCTTCGCGCTGGAAGCGGGCCAGCGCATGTGCGTCGTGCGAAACTGCCTCTGGAAGGAACTTCAAAGCTACAAAGCGATGCAGGCGCGTGTCTTCTGCCTTGTAGACGACACCCATCCCGCCGCCGCCAAGCTTTTCGATGATTGTGTAATGCGAAAACGTCCGCCCGATCACGTGAAAAAATCCTACGTGGGCGGGCAAAGCAAGTCAATGAAGAGGACACCTGAGTCTCGCGGCCCTATCGCAGGAAAACGTGGGCCGCGTCTTCCACTCGTATGTTTGACTTCCGCCGCACCCCGGTGGCCACGTTATATCCAACCAGGAGATGTTGTTCCACCATCAGAATTTCTTTGTCGCTCGTCCATCCCACAAGGGCGGCATGCGGCAAGAAGGCAATTCGCCGCGGCTCATCCGCCGTGGTCTTCACTTCTACCGCCGGCAGTTCCAGCAAGGCCTTGCGAATATGCTCCGACTCCTCGGGATTTGCCTGCCCCTCATCCGCCAACTGAATCGGCTTGTTCGCCGAAGAAGTAGCCACGATCGTAAACGCCACACTATCCAGCCGTGGTGAGAATTCGCCCGTCTTTGTATAGAAGCTTACGTCGTAGTCGGGATTCTTATACGCCGCGCGCTCGTCGAACACAATCAAGGTCCGGCCAAGGAGATGAAGGAGCGTCTGGTCATCGCTCTTATTCGACCACCCACAGCAGCCCGTGTCCGGAATAGCCTCAAGAATGGTGCCCGGACCCGCCGCATCCAACACGCGTTGCATAGGAGGTGCAGTAGAAGTCGCCGTCCACTTCCCTCCATTCTCCTGATACAAAAAAGTGGATTTGTAGATTGCCTGATCCTGCCCGCCCACGAACATCGACACCAGAAAAAAATTGCTGACTCCATCTTTGGGGGCCCATACCTGCCCATACGGACAAGTCTCCTCACACCCGCCGGTCGGGCATGAGCACTCAGGCAACGCAGTCGAAGCCAGATCTTCGCGTTTCCCGCCCGCCAGATCGGTGCGCCACGCCGACCAGGTAGTTTTCGTGGAGAGATCAACGCCGTCACGCTGTAATCGTCGTGCCTGATTGGCAAACCAGTAGAGATGAGTTCCGTCGGCCGCCAGAAAAGGCACGGCCGTCGCCTCGTCGATTGCCAGATTCGATCCCATGGTGGCCAGTGTTCGCGACACCTCCCGCGTCAACGTGACGACTGCATGGCCATCCCAAAGCCATAGTTTTTGGCCGGCAGCCACATCGTCTTCCCCGAGTGGTAGATCCGAAGGCGGAGCGAAGAGCATCTGCCCCAGCGAATTTACCGAGAAATTCTGTGGTGATGTGACTGCCTCTGCCGGAATTTTCACACGACGCTTTTCGGCGAAAGTGGCCGGATCATACTCGACCGCTTCGCCAGGCGCCCGCAGCACCCACAAGCGCTGGCTCTGCCCCTCCAACAAACCTGCTAAACAGATGACTGCACACATTATGGGAATCAATGTTTTCATAGAACGTCGCAGACTCGCTGCGGCCGCGCCTCTTGCGTACAATGGAGTCGTAAACTTATTGAGCATATGCGCTGAGAATTCTATGACAACAACTACCACGGCTCACGTTCGCCCGCAAACCACGGCGGCAGAAACTACCCCGGAAACTCCTGAAGTCCCTCTCACCACCGAAGGTTATAGCGTCCTGCACCAGATGATGCGTTTTCGCTGGAGCGCGTGGCGCTCCCTGCCAGCGGACGAACGCTCGACAATCGTTGAGGAAGCCACAAGCGTACTGGGCAAAATGGAACAGCCTTCCAACGGGCAATCCGCCCTTTACTCCCTCATCGGCCACAAAGGCGACTTGATGCTGGTACATTTCCGCAAATCGTTTGCCGATCTCAATCAGGCCGAACTTAAGCTTGCCGGCTTGCGGCTCAGCGATTACCTCGAGTCCACATCTTCCTATCTTTCGATCATCGAACTCGGATTGTACGATTCGACCTTGAAGATCTACAAAGAACTCATCGCGCAGGGCATCCAACCGCATTCCGATCAGTGGAAAGCCGAAATCGAGTGCAAGCTCAACCGCCATCGCGAAGCTATGCACCCTCGCCTGTTCCCCGAGATTCCACCGAATCGCTACCTCTGCTTCTATCCCATGGATCGCCGTCGCGGCGAAGAAAAAAATTGGTATATGCTGCCGATCGAAGAACGCGCTCGCCAGATGAGTGATCACGGGCTCGTAGGGCGCCGTTATGCGGGCGAAGTAAGACAAATCATCACCGGCTCGATCGGCTTTGACGACTGGGAATGGGGAGTCGATCTATTCGCGGACGATCCGCTGGTCTTTAAGAAACTGATCTACGAAATGCGCTTCGATCAAGTCAGCGCAGAGTACGCCTTGTTCGGCCAGTTCTTTGTGGGAGTCCGCTGTCCGGCCGCAGAACTGAGTAAGCTGCTCAGTGGAGAATTGCCGCAAACAGATACGAAGTAAGAGACTTCACCCCGAAGAGACCGAGGCACGAAGCAAAGCTTTTTCAAATTCTAGTTTTCTCCGTGTCTCCCTGGTGTATAAATCGCTTGCAATGGAGAACGAATGTCGACCCTTGGACTTATCGAATATAAAGACGCCAGCCCCGAAGTACGCGCCGTTTATGACGACATCATGGCGACGCGCAAGACCGATTGGATTAATAATTTCTGGAAAGCCATCGCGCACGATCCCGCAACTCTCAAGCGCACTTGGGAAGATATCAAGCAGATCATGGCTCCCGGCGCGCTTGATCCGTTAACGAAGGAAATGATCTACGTCGCAGTGAGCGTTACTAATCAGTGCCACTACTGCATCGCCTCGCACACAGTTTCCGCCCGGAAAAAAGGAATGACCGATGCGATGTTCAAGGAGTTAATGGCAATCGTCGGCATGGCCAACGAAACCAACAAGATGGTCACCGGCTATCAGGTCGAGATCGATGAGCAGTTCAAACCCAGGCGCTAGCCGGATTTTGATCGGCCGCGGCTGCGCCCAAACTTATGTTCGCACAACGTCATATCCACCTTCCGCCCGCGAAAACGCACTCCCTCCGCTTCCAAACGTAACCGTTGCTCGATCGCCGAATCTCCGCGCAGTTTGATCTCTCCTCCTGCGCCCAACACGCGCTGCCACGGCAATCCGAAACCGCGACGCAACGCACCAGCCACCTGCCGCGCCGCGCCCGGAAGACCCGCCGCTCGCGCAATCGCACCGTAAGTCGAAACTTTCCCCTTGGGAATACGCCGAATCGCGGCTTCGATTCGAATGCGCGTCTCACCCGATCGATCCGAAGCCACTTTCCTTGGGGATCGATTACCTGCTTTCTTCTTTCCCTTCCTCACAACCGAATCCATCCAATACGAATCAACCACAAGGTTCCGGTTAGCACGATCAGCCACAAAATAATTCCCTGCAACAGTGGACGATGTCCCACGCTCTTGATCGTCCCCACAGAAATACCGCTGCCGATCAAAAACAGCGTTGCCGTCAGTCCTATCTTCGCCACTTTCACTGCCAGCGAATAAGCCCCCGCCCCTGCCGGCAGATATGTTTTGCAGACCGCTGCCAGGCAAAATAAGCCGATAAACCACGGCCACTGAATTTTCGCCTTTGCGCCTCGAACCATTGCCGTACCCAACGAAACTGGCACAATCCACAGCGCGCGGGCCAGCTTGACCGTGGTCGCAATACCCAGCGCCACCGCTCCATATTTTGCCGCTGCACCCACCACAGAACTGGTATCGTGAATCGCCAGCGCCGCCCATAAGCCGAACTGCTGCTGCGTCATCTTGAGCGCAGTTCCAATCTGCGGAAAAGTCAGCAGCGCAATCGAATTCAGCATGAACACGGTCCCCAGCGCAACCGCCATTTCCTCGTCGCTCGCTTCCGTGATCGGCCCTACGGCAGCAATGGCGCTGCCCCCGCAAATTGCCGTGCCGGTCGATATCAGGAATGCGGGCACGCGCTTGACTTGGAACAATACTCCCAAGCCCATTCCAACCAGCAACGCGAAAGAGATGCCCAGCGCCGTGTAAACAAAACCGCTGCGCCCCGCCTGAATCACCTGGTGCAGATTCATTCCGAATCCCAATCCGACAACGGAGGCTTGCAGCAAGTATTTCGAAGCCGCCTTCGTCTGACGGCTGTAGGGATGGGGAAACAGAAGGCCAAACACCAGTCCGATCACCAGTGCGACAGGTGTCGAGACGAAGCCGCTGGAGCTCACCAGCAGGCACAAAATAAAAATTACGCGAGGAAGCATTCGTGAGTGGAAGCCCGAGGCAGATTACGGCTTAATCGTAAATTGAATTTGAAATGGATCGCTCGGCTACGCGGCCTTGCGGAACGATTCAATCGCTTCCGCTTCGGAGTTGTACACATCAAAAACAGTGAGCAGCTTGGTGACTTGCAACAGGTCATCCACGCGCTTGGTGAGATTGGTCAGCTTGATCGTCCCGCCGGCATTTTGCGCGGTCGTACGCAGTGCCACCAACGTCCCCAATCCGCCGGAATCGATGTAATTGACTTCGCCAAGATTCAGTATGATTCGATTATTTTGCGAAATCGCTTTCTTAACGGTCTCACGGAGCAAAGAAGACTCGTCCCCGAATACAATCCGGCCACTGCAATCCACAATCAGAATTCCGTCGATGGTTTTCGTTGACAGTTTTAGCTGCATGAGTGCTCTCCTATCCTTATGTTTCTCGCGATGAAACCTGCCACAACAGTTGATGTAACAGCCTATCCCTTACGTAACGGTTTAGCAACTATTTAGGCTACTTTCCGCGTCATTCAAGGCTCTTCCAATCCCTGTATAATCTTCTTTCGGCTCATGAGTTACACGGTTCTGGCGCGCAAATACCGTCCTCAAAAATTCTCCGACGTGATCGGCCAGGAGCACGTCACTCGCACTCTGCAAAACGCTCTCGCGCAGGGCCGCACCGCGCACGGTTACATTTTCAGCGGCCATCGCGGCATCGGCAAGACCACGGTAGCGCGAATTCTGGCCGCAGCCCTGAATTGCCGCTCCTCCGATAAGCCCGTAACCGAGCCTTGCGGAATCTGCGAATCCTGCACCGAAATCCGCGCCGGAAATTCCGTCGATGTGATCGAAATCGACGCAGCCACCAACCGCGGCATCGATGAAATTCGCGAACTCCGCGAAGCCGCGCGCTACCGTCCGGCCCGCGATCGTTTCAAAATTTACATTCTCGACGAAGCCCATCAAATTACCGACGCGGCCTTCAATGCCCTGCTCAAGACGCTGGAAGAGCCTCCCGACCACATTGTTTTCATGCTGGCCACCACGCAGCCCGAAGATATTCCGCAAACCATCCGCTCGCGCTGCCAAAACTTCAGCTTCCGGGCCGTAAAGTTCGACGATATCGTCGGGCAGTTACGCGATCTGGTTGGCCGCGAACAACTCGAAGCCGACGACGACGCTCTTGCGCTCCTCGCCGAGGCCGGTGACGGATCGATGCGCGATGCACTGTCGATTCTCGACCAGGCGATTGCGTGTTGCGGCGGAAAAGTGACCGCCGATTCCGTTCGCAATCTCATCGGCGCCGCACCGTCGCACGTCCTCGAAGATGTGATGCAGGCAGTTTCCCGCGGCGCCAGCGAAGATGTTCTGCGCCAGGTCGATCATCTGATCAGCGAAGGACACAGTCCCACACATTTCGCGCGCCAAATGGTACGTTTCCTCCGCAACGCAACCGTGGCCCAGATCGCCGGCAAAGATTCTCCTCTGCTGCAAATATCCAGTGAAGAGCGGGATCGCGTCAATCGGGTCGCTCAGTTGTTCAGCGAAGAAGATCTGACCCGGCACCTGCAGATCATGCTGCGCACGCACAGCGAGTTGGGCTATAAACAAGAGCAGCGCTTCCATCTTGAACTCGGTCTGCTGAAGATGTCTCATGCCCAGCGCCTGCTGCCGATCGAGCAACTGATTAGTGACTTCGCGCCAACCTCCGGTGCTCCTGCTGCGTCCGGTACAATGCGAAGCTCATCACGGCCTTCGATTGTCGGCGGCACCAGCGAGATTCGACGCGCGGAGCCTGCGGCATCTAAGACAACTCCGATTTCACCTTTTGCCGCCGATTCCGCACGCAAAGGCAATCCGCGTCAGCAATCGTCCGTTGATCCGGGCTCGCCAGTTACTTCAAAAACTGTCGCGGCTTCAAACCCGCGCGTGATCATGGGTTCTGCCGCTCCGGCGAACATCAACGAAAACATCCCCGATCACAGGATCGATTCGTATCCTTCCGCAGCCTCGGAGGATCCTTCCGAGCGCCCCACAGAGCTAACGGACATCGCACTGGGGAAGCTTAAAGCGGCGGTTTTGCAAGCTCTCACAGACGGCAACCAGCGCATTCTGTCTTCCATGCTGGAGTCTGGCGAATGGTCTGTTGAAGGAAATGAATTAATAGTCAGGATCACCGAATCGCAAATCGTGCTGGATATGTCATTCGGGCCGGAGGGAAAGCGGTTGGCGATTGCCGCAGCCAGCGGAATCCTCGGTCGCGCGGTCAAGTTGAAGATCCTGCCTGGATCGTCAGTAAGCGCCGAGAAGCCCAACGGGGAAGCGTCAAAATCCAACGGAGGCACATCGGGTGCAAGCGGGCGCAGCCGCGCTGAGCAGGACGCCGTGGTGCGCCGCCTCCAGGAAAAATTCGGCGCGCAGATTCGCACGGTGATCGATTACAAGGAGAAGAGATAAAGGCAGGTTTCGAGGTTCGAGGGTTCGAGGTAAACCCGGAGGCTCCGATTCGCCTGAACTTTGCAATCCAGAAACCCTGAAACTTTGAAACATGAGGTTCTATGGGCGGATTCAATCTGCAAGAATTGATGTCGAAGGCGAAGTCGCAATACGAGTCCCTGCAAAAGAAAATGCAGGAGACGGTGGTCGAGGCTTCATCGGGCGGTGGTACCGTCACCGCAAAAATGGATGGCCGCAAGCAATTACTCAGCCTGCGCATCGACCCTGAAGCCATAAAATCCGGCGATGTCGAAATGCTGCAAGATTTGATACTCGCTGCCGTAAATGAAGCCGCGCGTAAAGTCGATGCTCAAATGCAATCGACAGTAGGCGGAATGTTGGGGAATCTCGGCGTCGGCGGATTCTGAACAAATACCTTTGTCATCCTGAGCGAAAATGAAGGTCCCACGCATTCTGTAATCTGCCTTAGAATGCGTGGATTCTTCACCGCAGTCGATTAAGCGCACAAACGGATACTCGCACATGTCGAAATTCGCCGAACCCATGTCCCGCCTGATCGACGAGTTGAAAAAACTTCCCGGCGTCGGAGCGAAGAGTGCGCAGCGGCTGGCCTTTCACATTCTGCGCTCGAGCGATGAAGATGCCGATGCGCTCGCCGCCGCAGTGCGCGATGTTAAAGCCAACCTGCGCCTCTGCTCGGTCTGCAACAACATCACGGATGTCGATCCCTGCGCGTACTGCACCAGCGCCACGCGCAACCAGCGACTCGTCTGCGTGGTCGAAGAGCCAACCAACATCGCCGCCATTGAAAAAACCAAACACTTCAATGGAGTGTTTCACGTGCTTCACGGAGCACTCTCACCCCTGCATGGCATTGGTCCGGAACAGCTGCGAATCTCAAATCTGATCTCGCGAGTTGAGGCCGGGAACGTGGATGAAGTTATCATCGCCACAAATCCCACCGTCGAGGGTGAAGCCACGGCGACCTATCTTTCGCAACAACTGAAACGCGTAGGCGTAAGGGTAACCCGCATCGCCATGGGCATACCCGTAGGCAGCGACATCGAGTACACCGATGAAGTGACCATGCTCAAGGCGATGGAAGGCAGGCGGGAACTCTAATCGCGCCCGCACGGTCTGGAGTATTACTGAGTCAATCGGGGATCAAGAAACGCATTCTGCTCTTCCTCGGTTGCATCGAGACCTTCTGGGAGCCTGCCCCGATTGTATTCGACCATCCGGTTTTTCCACTTCAAGAAATCGGTAATGCTCTGAGGTTCCACGCGGATCTCGACACGCCGCAAGCTCGCCAAGAGCAAATTCATCTCGTAGCGGAAACCGATCGCGGTCCGCAGATTTTTTGCCGAAGGATGAATAATATCGATCCTGCCGGAGTGGGGTTCGAGCAACCCCCAGCCCTGCGGCAGTTCTTCGATACCGATCATCTCTGCCGGCGCCAGATAGAACCGTTCGCATCCAACTCCCTGCTGCGGCTTCACTCGAAATGGTTTCGCCCGATCTGCCAGAAAATCCGAGCGTGTCATTTTGCATTCAATCAAGACGGAGTGACAAGCCCTCTTCCAGCCGATTGCATCCGGCATCTCGCCGCTGACGCAAGCTTGCTCCGAGAGCACCACCCCGCAACGGTAGCTGCGCAGCCAGCGCACTGCCTTCTCGACAAATTGAGCATGCGTCATCCCTGATCCCTTTTCCCAGGCTAACTTTTACCGTAAGAATACGGAACCTGACAATAATCAGTTCGCTTCCTCTGCGCTGGGTCCGGACGAGTCTGCCAACCTGACCAATATGGTCATATTCTGTATAATGGCCCCATGCGCAGGGTCAACATTAGTAATCTGAAAGCCCGGCTCAGCGCCCACATTCGGATGATACGCGGCGGCGAAGAGGTTCTCGTCTGCGACCGCAACAGGCCTGTGGCCCGAATCATTCCTTGCTCGCCAAGCGACCAACCTCACCACGAGGAGAGCCTGATCGCTCGCGGAGTGCTGAAGTCCCCTTTGAAGAAAAGGGGGGCCACAATCTCCTGGCCAAAACCGCCGGGCAGTATCACGGTAGAGGCGATGCGGAAAACATGGCAGCGAGAACGGGACGAAAGTTAGAACGGCAGTTCGCCTTCTGGGATGCAAGCGCGCTGGTTCCCCTCTGCGTGGGCCAAAGCACGACTCCACGAGCCACATCTTTGTTCAGGAAATATGAAGCCGTCATCTGGTGGGCGACGCCTCTCGAGATTGCCAGCGCACTGGCTCGACTCGTACGGATGAAACACCTCAATCCGCAGGATTGGGCGAAATGTCGCAACCTGGCAATCGATCTCACCGATTCCTGCTTCGTCATACAACCTTCGGACGCTCTGCGTTCGCAGGCTATTCAGATGGTAGAAGCCTATGATTTGCGGCCTGCCGATGCTCTTCAGTTATCGGCTGCCTTGGAATGGTGCGAAGGCGCGCCGCGCGCAAACGTTTTTCTGACCGCAGACCAGAGACTGCGGGATGCCGCCACCCTGCGCGGATTCGAAGCACTCCTCGTATAACCCGTCACACCCGCCGCGCAGGACGCACCAGCACTGGCCGGTGCAGAACAGTTTCGAGAAGATGCCTTTCGGCGGCGACCGTCTGGGCGGCGAAACTCGTAGACCGAAATCCCTGCGCGGCGATAACCAAAGCCTCAGGCATGGCGCCAAAACCCTTGCGTTGGAATCCATTCTTGCTGGATGTGGTCCTTACTACCTGAAGTTCACGGATGTGTCCATCGTGAGTAGCATCCAGCGCATTCGCAAGACGCAAAATCGCGGCAAGTTGAATAGTCGCCTTCTGCTCATCGGGCAATAGATCTCGTAGAGCTTTGTGTCTTCGGGTTGGCAGATTTCCGCGATGGAAGCGTGCCACGATGGCAGCGCGCCGCAAATCCGCAGCGTTCCAACCCAATGGACTGCCATGCTCACGAATCATGTCGAAAGAAGCTTTCTGATGTTTCTTTTGCCCTTCAGATTTGCCCACATCGTGCAGAAGTGCGGCGGCGAACAAACTGGAGCGCGCGGAACCGCGATCCACCGATGGTTCCCATCCCCAGGCGAGCAAACCGTCGTAAAGCTCAAGGGCTAAACGCGTGACTCGCTCCGAATGGGCAAAATCTGGGTCGAGCCGATGTGCCCATGTCTTCATGCGTCGGGTGGCCAGAATCTGAATCTGTTTTCCCTGCGGCAACCCAGCCCGCCACACCTGCCACAACGAATCCTCTCCGACCATCCGGGTGCGGTAATGTTCAATGCGCTTAGCGCGCTCGGCAACAATCCGCTTATGCCAGTGATCGCGCGACTCGGAGTTGGGAAAAACATGGCACTTCACTGCCGTATCCCACAGCACATCGAGGTCGTGCACTTCGCCGAGCAGGTCCTGCATTTCTTTCAGGCCATCGCTCCAGGCCTGGTGCTCCGCCGGAAGAAAATTCTCCACGATATAGCGAAATTTCTTGATGCCAATTCGTAGTCTGTGAAGCGCCGCCTGGGATCGGTTGCGCAACGCCTGCCTGTGCAATTCGCGCGCCGCTGTCCAGCGCTCAAGCGCAAGATGTTTGAATAGTGCGCTTCCCGGGCGAATTCGTGCAGCCCTCCAAGGCAAGGATCTACCCCACTGCCGCCACTCTTTTCGATCAAACTCTTCGAGCGCGATCTGGGCATCCAGTTTTTGCTCTTTTTCGCGGCCATGCAGAATCTCGCGCAATGCTCGCGAAACAGGCTCATGGTGATCCTCCGTGGCGGGGTTGCGCTTGTCGCCAGCACTTTTCTCCGGTTGCTCAATCGGCTGTGATACGCCCTCGTTAGGTAGATTCGGTTCTAGTTTTTCCACCCATTCCATCATCACCTGCGTGTCGCGCAGATCACCGAGGCGTCTAAATAAGCGCTTGCCGGCCTTCTTCATAGCTTTCCAAGCGGGATCGGGATCGAGGGCCATTAAGCCGTCGGCCAGAGACCGGCATCGGCGCAGAGAAACGCGAAGGTCGTGAACCGGATCGGGATCGAAATTCTTTGAGACCTTCTCGCACTCCTCAAGCACCCGTAACATCCAGTAACGGAGGCCAATGACTCTCCTGGCATTGTTTTTATTTCGAGTCCCGGAAGGCACAAACGACTCCTTGCAGTGCGATTGCGTCTTTCCTATTTTCGCCGGAGATGTGCTCCGCTGCCAAATGCGTGAACTGGAACCACCGGCCGGCCGCTGAAACGTGAGCGTCGGGATAAGAGCGGGAAGTCGCGGTACCCGCATCGTCCACTTGCGTCCCCACTCTATTACCTCCGTAATGTGCAGCACCTTACCCCCTGAATTACCCTCGTAGCTGCAGAGTCCGGTTCAAGGAGCGACTCATTACTAACGCAGCTACATTTCATGCCAATCGAGCGGCATCGGCGCGGGCTTTCGTTCACAGCCTTAATATCCTCATCAAGTACGCGCGCATGTACGGTTACGATCACAAGCGCACGGAAGCTCAATTCGAAGTGACATGGAACGAATTGCAGCAAGGCTTGCCAGTAGCGGGAGACAGCGGTTTTCTCCTGGGAGTTTCCGATAACAAGCTTTTGCTCGATGGCATTCCGCTCGAAACCGGGCAGACCGAACGCAGCTTCGTTCAATTGCTGAACGCCGCTGGTTTGGCCAGTCTGCATTTTTCCAAAGACGTCACCATCGAGGATTTCACTCGCCTGGTGCGCGCCTTTGCGATAGCCGGTTCCAAAGCTCAGGACGTATCCAGGCAGATCAAAGAAGCGCTCAATTCCGGCAGCCAGCACAGCACCATCAAAATCAACGAAGTAAAGTTCGTCGCGGCCGACCCGCTGACTGGCGATGTAAGCGTAGCCGCGCAGATTGCCGCGCAAACCCTCGGCCCAGAATTCAGGCAGTGGCTGAATGATCCGCAAAAACTGCTCCAACTGATCGCTGCCGCCGAAGGCGCCAGCGCGGGCGGAGGGAACACTCAAGCCGGGGGACCGATGGTTCCTCTTGGCAGCGTGCCCAACGTTCCCGCAGGCATGAGTGCGGGGCAGGGCCCGGGCTCAGCCACTGGGACGGCGCCTGCATGGGAGGGCGGAGTTGTTCCCCTGCAGGAAGCGGAAGTGATTCAAGCTATCCGGCTCCTCACTCGCTTCGGGCAGGTGCAGGGAGATCCCAGCGTCAGCGCGGAAGATCTACAGAAGGAACTCGGCGAGGCCGCGCCCAACACACGGCTGAATCTGCAACAACTGCTCGGAGGTTTAGCGGCCAAAGCGAGTGCGGCAGAAGAAGACACGCCTCTATTGATGAAGGCTGCGGAGCACATGGCGATCCGTTTCGCCCTGGAGCGCTATCAGAAGGGCGAAGTAAAGGTAAACGCCGTGCATCAGATGATGGAGCACATGAGCCGCCAGATGGACTCGCTGCGCCAGATTCTGAAGCTCCAGGAAGAAAAGATGAGCAACGCCGGGATTCTGGTTGAGTCCCACGCCGATATCCTGGATCGCATGTTCTGGGCGGAAGTCCCGGAAACAGGCAAGAAAAGCTGTTCTTACTTCCAACGAAGCTCCCTGCGTCCCGCCACGCAACGTCCGCCAGTTTGTAGAAGTTCTACTCGATCGCGAGGATACGGCGGCCTCTGCCGAAATCCTGGATAACTACTCCGGTTGCCTCAGCGCCAAAGAAGCGGAGCCGCGCCGCAAGACCGCCCTCGGATTGAGTCAACTCGCCGATCTTTACGCGCGGCTCGGTGGCGAATCCATGGGCGCTGCCATCCAAAGGGTGACTCAACAACTTTGTCCTGAAAAAGATGCCGAGCTCCAGAGCTTGCTTAGCGCCGCTTTCGTTCGTCTGAGCCAGGAGGCCAGCGAAGCCAGGAATTATCGCAGCCGTCAACGAAGTTTGCGCCGGCATGGAAAAGTTGATGCAGGAGCGGCCGATCATGGTGAACGATCTTCGGCCGCGGATCGGCGTCGAAAATCGTATTCCAGAATTTATCGAGGAGGCGCTCCGTTGCCGATCCCTTCTCGCCCGATTTGCTGGTGGTGTTGCGGCGAACCTGTCAGATCGGGAGCAGAGCACCTGGCAGACCGATTCTTCCGCTGTATGCGGCGCGACGAGTGCGACCGCATGATCGAACTCGCCCAGGAAATGGGACCCGCAGCTTTAACCCAATTACGCGAGATTCTGCGCACCGGCCAATCGCGGCAGGCTTCCGCTGTTGTTGGTTTGTTAAGCCGGCTGGACGTCGGCACGTTGCTTGAGTTGCTCCCCGTGCGCATGCCTGAATGGAACCGCTTCTATCACGACATCGTCGTGCGCCAGATCGCCTACGGCGCCGCCTCTGACCGCGGCCGTACCCTGCTCGAAATGGCCGAAGTTCTGGACGCAGTAGTTCTTGCCCGAAGCCATCGACGAAATCGGCATGAGCGGGGATCTCACCGCCGCGCCTCCGCTGTTTGCCATGGCGAAGCCCGGAGAAGCCGCCGCGCGCCTCCGTTCGTGCAACTGAAGGCCATCGAATCGCTCGGCCGCCTTCGTGACCCTGAATCCGTTCCGCTTCTGCGCGAACTCGTCGAATCGAAGAAAATTTGGGCTGGGTTCATCACCGCGAGCTGCGCATCGCCGCGGCCCAGGCCTTGACCAAAATTGAACCGCGCTACAGCGCCCCAAGTTATCGCCGAAAGCGGCCTGGAGCCTGGCGACCTCGCCATCGCGCCGCTCGATCCCGCGCCCGCCTTGTCCGTGGGTTCGGCAGCGCCGCTACGAGCGCATCGTGCTTGCGCACGTCAGTGCAACCTCGACAGTTCCTGGGGAAAATCCAATCCTGACCGCGAGTTGAGCCTGGGCGGCGGCATGGGCACAAAAGAAGATAATCTGCGCATCGGCAGCGAAGCCGACCTGGAAATTTCCGTCGGCATGCGCACCAAAATCAAGGCGCACGTGTTCTTGCGCCGGGCCCGCGTGAATGAAATCGGATTCGAAATCGTCAACACCGACCTCGAAAGCCGCTATCGCCTGCGCCGCTTACTTGTGGAAACAATGGATCGCACGCCGCAAACAAAGACCAGGAGTGGAGCGGCGAGCGCAAGCTTTAGCGGTCCGATCTGGACTAAGATCAAAAGCCTCCGCAAGCGGAGGCTTTTGCCTTGAAACTTTGAAGCGTGCAACTTTGAATCCTCGCTACTACTTCACCTTCACGAAAATAATCACCAGCGTGTACAACGCCAGGGACTCGATCAGCGCCAGTCCCAGGATCAACGCTAGCTGAATTCCAGGACGCGCCGCAGGATTGCGCGCCAGGCTTTCAGCCGCGGAAGCCGTTGCCTTGCCTTGTGCCAGCGCGCAGATCCCTGACGCGAACGCCATGGAAAATCCTGCCGCGATGGCGACCCAGTTCACCCCGGTTGCCGCTTCCCCGCCCTGCGCGAACGCAGGCACAGCGAACGCAAAGCACCGAGAGTGCGATAAACAGCTTGCTCAACTTGCTCATTCGTGTTTCTCCTCGTATGAAATACCGCCAGTGGGTGGTTGACGCCATACCGTGCAGACGCCCTCACACTAAACGGCTAGAAAATTTCTTTTTCTGTGAAGCGGGGCGGCTTAAAGCCGCCGCAATACCCTTTCGAATTACCAGGCCTTTAGTCCCCGCGGCCGAGCCTGTATCTAGTGCTCGTCCGAAACCGCGCCTTGCAAATAAACCGTTGTCAGCAGAACGAAAATATATGTTTGCAGCAGCGATACGAATATATGCAGTCCCAAAAATGGGATCGGCATGACGATCGGCACAAGCGAAATGAAGACCAGGGTGACCATATCTCCGGCAAACATGTTCGCAAAAAGACGAACTGTCAACGAAAGGATGCGCGCCAGATGGCTGATGATTTCGATCGGTACCATCAGCGGAGCCAGCGCAGGCATTGGTCCGGCGAAATGCTTTAAATATCCGATGCCGGCGTGCTTAAACCCCTGCGCCTGATAGTAAAAAAATGCGCAAATGGCGCACCCCAGCGGCACGATCGCCACTGCAGTTGGCGACTCAAAGGTCGGCACAAGTCCTAATAGGTTCGAGAAAAGGATAAACAGGGTCAACGTCACCAAGAAAGCCGTGTACCCATCGCTGTGATGGCCGATGATTTCGTTGCTCTGATCCTGAATAAGCCCCTCGAGCCACTCGAACGAATGCTGCAGCCCGCCGGGATTGTCGACCGAAAGCCGCGACCGCAGCAACACGAACAGCAGCAGCAGGATCCCGAAGATCAGAACTTCCATGGAAAACGAATTCGAAATAGGCGCGGTGGGATATTTAGGTTCGATGTGAATCAACCGCAAAAGCGCGGTGACCGGACCGGCAAAAAGAGCGTTCAAAATATGTGTGAACCACAGTTGTTCAGGCATAAGGAACTGTCAGCTTTGAGTCGAGCCGTCTATCCGCTAAATCCCGCGAACCAATGCCGCGTATACCTCGCATATCGCCTCGCACAGAATGGCTGCCACAGGCAAAAATAAGCCCGCAAGCAGCCCAGGCAGGCTCGCGGGTGAAACAGTCAATATAACATAGGCTCCGAGGCCCATCAAAACATAGCGCAGCAGGAATCGAAACACGATTCCACTGCCAGATCGTGAAGTCTCAGCTCCCGCCGCGCGGTCGACGAACCCTGCAATCACGCGCTTCAGCCAGTAAAAATTTACGTAGGCAATCAGGCCCCCGAATGTGAATCCAACCGCTGCGCGTATTCCGAACTTCCACCAGGCCGCCGCAATGGCCAGCGCCCCCACCACAACCATAAAAACGCCGATTCGCCGGAGCGCGCCCGAATAGAAATGATCCGCAGCAAAGATCTTCGCTACTTCTGCCCCAGATTGTGGAGGATCCGGCATTCAACTGTTACTTTAAATTGTCTGTGGGTGAAGCGACGAGGCTGCCCTGGTCTGTCGTAGGCGTTTCTGGTGACCGGCAACGCAAGTTCATCGCGCTCTACTTCGCGTCGCGCATGAACGCCCTTATCAGTTCGATAAAACCCGCCGCAATCCCAAACAATATGCCCGCAAGATAAAGCCAGGTCGTATGCAGCCAACGGTCGAGCCCTGCGCCAACCAGCCATCCCACCACCACTGCCGCCGGAAAAACCAGAGCAAGCTGCGTATATCGGGCAGCCTGCACCCAAAAATTCTCCCTGCCTTCGGAGTTCTTCGGTGCTTCGGGCGGATCCTTGGAAGCCATGATTAAAAAACGGCGAATGAACGTTTAGGAATGAAGAGCATAGCGGGAGCAAGGCCGCTCTTAGTGCACTAGCTTGGCCATCGTGGGATTTTGCACCAGCCCGAGAGCCCAGTTCGCAAGATCGATAAACCGCTCCGGCATGATTCCGATGAACAGCGTCGCAAATCCGCTCACGCCGAGCGCCACCCGCATGC
Source organism: uncultured Acidobacteriaceae bacterium (assembly GCA_963734675.1). Lineage (GTDB taxonomy): Bacteria > Acidobacteriota > Terriglobia > Terriglobales > Acidobacteriaceae > Sulfotelmatobacter. The sequence goes on along the minus strand of CAVTHZ010000006.1, from coordinate 299,703 downwards.
TCCAACTCACCGGCAGCGCGCCTTCTTCTTCCGGCTTGCCCATGAACATGGCGTTGGCCATCTTCAAGTAATAGTACAAGCCGAAGACCGAATACAGTACAGCAAGCGAGGCAAGGGCGTAGTGCCCGGTCTCAATCAGGCTGAGGAAGATAAAGTATTTGCCCCAGAATCCCGCCAGCGGTGGTATTCCAGCCAGCGATAGCAGGAAGATCAGCATGAGTACGGCTTCAACTGGAGCGCGGGCATAAAGGCCATTGAGATCGTCAATCTCGTCGCCTATAACCCTGCGATGGCGCAGTGAAGCGATTACGCCGAAAGCGCCGAGATTCATGAAGGTATAGACGAGCAAATAAATCATGATCCCCTTCACGCCGTCGGTACTAAGTTCGGTTGCCGTGCCCGCGACCAGGCCGAGCAGCATGTAGCCCACGTGGGCAATCGAGGAATAAGCGAGCAGCCGCTTGGTGTTGGTTTGCGTAAGCGCGGCGAAGTTTGCACCCGTCATGGTCGCGATCGAAACAAACACAAAGAGCGGTACATAGAGCGGCCGCGCGGCTGCAAAACCCAACAGCACGCTGGGATACGCCGGATAAGTCGCGCCCATAATGCGGAGCAGCATGGCCCAACCCGCGGCCTTCACCGCAACCGACATAAAGCCGGTAATCGAAGTCGGCGCGCCTTCGTACGCATCGGGCGCCCATTGGTGAAATGGGACCGCGGCAACCTTGAACAACAATCCCGTCGCAGTGGTCAACAGCGCAAGAATCACCACGGGGTTGTGCGGATCCTTTGCGAGTATCCCTGCCAGCCCATGGCCGATAGCGCTCAGATTGGTGCTGCCTGTGAGCCCGTACATAAGCGAGAGGCCATAAGCAAAGATTCCTGAAGAAAAGGCTCCAAGCAAAAGATACTTCAGCGCCGCTTCGTTCGATCTCCGATCGCGCCGCAAGAATCCCACCAGCACGTATGTCGAAATCGCCATCAACTCAAGGCCGATGAAGATGAGCACGATATCGAAACCCGCCGCCATGCACATCATCCCGACCACCGAAAGCAGCATCAGAGCGTAATATTCGCCATGGTTCTCATGCTCGGTTTGCATGTACCGGACTGACATGAGAATGGCAATGGCCGTGCCCGCAAGAAACAAATAAAAGAAATAAATAGCGCCACGGTCGACAAGCATGGTGCGCATCAATCCGAGAGCGCCCATGGAAACTGAACGGTTGGCCTGCTCCCACAGTTGAATCTTTACGACACCGCCGGCGGCGAAGAACACTCCAATCAGTGCCGTGACGGCATTCGCCCACTTGTTTTCCGGAGGAAGCATCAGATCGATCAGCAGGATGCCGAGCGCAAACAACGTAAGCAAAGTAATGGGAAGCGCCAGCAGATAATCCGTCGCCGTGAATTGGCTCAACAGGCCCACTAGTTCTTCCCTTTCGCCGAAACAGTAATAGACGGAGAGCTGTTGGAAGCCTTGGCAATCTCTGTTTGCGATGGCGCGGCGGTAATAGCGGCGTTCACCGCTCCTCCCGCCTGCGGATTATGCACATTCTGGACAATCTGATTGACCGGTTGTTCGAGGATTTGGAAGAACGGCTTTGGATAGAGCCCGATCCAGAAAGCCATGACCAGTAGCGGCGCGAACGTAAGCACCTCTCGCGGGGTGAGATCGTGGAGCTTTTCATTCTTTGGATTTGTTACCGGGCCGAAGAAGACGCGCTGATAAAGCCACAATAAATACGCGGCCGCCAGCACAACACCGGGCACGGCCCACGCGCCCCACCGCCAGTTCTCCATGAATGTTCCCTGCAGAATGGTGAATTCGCCGACGAAACCATTCAACAGTGGCAGTCCCATGGAAGAAAGGAACATGATCATCGTGATCGTGGCATAGACCGGCATGACGTTCGAAATCCCGCCGTACTCGGCAATCTCGCGCGTATGTCTGCGCTCATAAAGAATTCCCACAATTAAGAACAGCGCGCCGGTTGAAATTCCGTGATTGATCTGCTGCAGCACCGATCCACTCAGTCCCAGCGGAGTCAGCACAAAAATCCCCAGCGTGCAAAAGCCAAGATGGCTCACGGAAGAATAAGCCACCAGTTTCTTCATGTCCTTTTGCATCAAAGAAACCAGCGCCCCGTAAATAATCGCAATGATCGACAACCCGATCATCCAACCGCGAACTTTCGTGTGCGTGAGAACGTCAGGAAAAAACGGCAGCGAGAAGCGGATGAAGCCGTACGTTCCCATCTTCAGCAGTACACCCGCAAGAATCACCGAACCCGCGGTGGGAGCTTCCACGTGCGCATCCGGCAGCCACGTGTGGAAGGGGAACATCGGCACTTTGATCGCAAAGGCGAAGAAGAACGCAAAGAACAACAGGGTCGCAATCGTGGGACCGTATGCCGGATCGGAATAGATCTTCGGAGCGGTCTGATAGAGCGCTGTAAGGCTAAAGGTGTAAATGCCGGTCAACGCGTGATGATGGAAGTAAAGAAACAGAATACCCAGCAGCATCAGCACCGAGCCTGCCAGCGTGTAAAGGAAGAACTTGATCGCCGCATATAACTTTCGCGGTCCGCCCCAGATGCCGATCAGCAGGTACATGGGCACCAGCATCGCTTCCCAGAAAACAAAGAAGAGGAAGAAATCGAGCGCCATGAACACGCCCAACATGCCGGTCTGCAAAATCAGAAACCAGACGTAATACTCCTTCACTCGATTCTCAATCGCAGTCCACGATGAGAGGATTGAAATCCAGCCCAGCAGCGTGGTCAGCATGATGAGCAAGAAGGAAATGCCGTCGATTCCGATCACATAACCCGCGCCGATCGAAGGAATCCAGTTATTCGGCGCGCCTTCGATGAACTTGAAGCCGGGCTCGAGACGCAATGCCCAGAACCACGGCACCAGCGGCAGAGAGATAAGAAAGCCGCCAAGCGCAAAGATGTTGGCGATCCAGCGAATGGCGTCCTTGTTCTCCTTGGGAACAAACAGGAGAATCAGTGCGCCTACCAGCGGCGTGAAGAGAATAATAGAGAGAATGTGGTTGTACATGATCGTAGCTCTAGCTGCTAGCTACTAGCTTCTAGCCTTACTGCCTAGCGGCTGTCGATTTTGCTAGGAGCTAGAAGCTGCTAATGCCACACATAATAAAAAACAAACCCCACCAACCCGGCCGTCATCACCAGCGCATACCACTGCACCAACCCCCACTCAAACAAGCGAGCGGGATACGACAGCATACGCGCCAGAATCGCCGGGCCGTTGACGCCGATCCCATCGATAATCCACTTATCCCACCAACTGGAAATCGTCGCGAAGGCACGCGTGAACCATCCTACAAAGTTAACCAGACCATCGACAACGTGCGTGTCAAACCACGAAGACGCTTCCCCCAGGCCTAACACTCCAAGCCGCACACCGCCAACTTTGCGCCGGCCCGTGAATATATAGTCGTAGCCTTCATCCACGTAATACTTGTTCAGCAGCAGCTTCTGGGTATGAGGTGCGTGACTCGGCAATCGGTTCGACATAGCCCTTATCTGCGTGGCGATACGCTCTCCACGCCAAGGCCCACCCAGCGCCCGCTGCGGCCAGCGACAGCGCCATCAGCAGCCATTCCGTGCCACTATTCTTCTCTTCTTCCACGCCCTGCACTAACTGCCCGGTTCGCCCTTCTTCCTGAAGCACGCGAGCCTCAGTCGGAAAAACCGGCTCCAGGAAATCCGTAAATCGATCCGACCCGCCAAGACTATGCGGCCATCCCAGCCATCCCGCAAAAATAGCGCAAATGGCAAGCACGACCAGCGGCACCGTCATGGATCGAGGCGATTCATGAATGTGGTGTTCAACATCGTGGCTCATGCGCGGCTGGCCATGAAAAGTCAGATACATGAGCCTGAACATATAAAACGCTGTCATGAAGGCTGTCAAATAGCCGATGTACCACAGGAAGCGGTAAGCGCCGCCCTCACGCGACCACGTTTCCCAAAGGATCGCATCCTTCGAGAAAAATCCGGCGAAAGGAAAAATGCCCGCGATCGCGAGGGTTGCTATGAACATCGTCGAATGCGTAACACGGATGCGGTGGCCGAGATCACCCATGTTGCGCATGTCCTGCTCGCCGCACATGGCGTGGATCACCGAGCCCGCACCGAGGAACAAAAGCGCTTTGAAAAACGCATGTGTGAATACGTGGAAAACGCCCGCAGCGAACGCCCCTACTCCAAGCGCGAGAAACATATACCCGAGTTGCGAAACCGTGGAATAAGCGAGCACCCGCTTGATGTCGTTCTGCACCAGGCCGATCGAGGCTGCAAAAATCGCGGTCAGCGCGCCGACGATAGCAACTGTTTTCATCGAGGTTGGCGCAAGTACAAATATTGCGTTCGACCGCGCGATCATGTAAACGCCCGCCGTGACCATGGTCGCCGCATGAATGAGAGCGGAAACTGGTGTAGGACCTTCCATCGCATCGGGCAGCCAGACGTAAAGCGGAATCTGCGCCGATTTGCCGCACGCGCCGACAAACAGAAGTAAAGTAGCAGCGGTGATGATGGGATCGCCGATGGCAAAGTGACCGCTTCGCGCAAGATGGCGTTACTTCGGTGAAGCGCAACGAGCCGAAATACCAGGCGATGAAAAACATCCCGAGAATAAACGCGGCGTCGCCGATTCGATTGACGATAAAAGCTTTCGCAGCCGCATCACTGGCCGATTTGCGATGGAAATAGAATCCGATCAGAAAATAAGAACAAAGACCCACGCCCTCCCAACCGACAAACAGCAAGACGTAATTGTTGGCCAGGATGAGAGTCAGCATGGAGAACATGAAGAGGTTGAGATATCCGAAGAATCGGTAATATCCGCCCTTCATGCGCCATGTAACCGGTCGAGTAAATATGGATCAGCATCCCACGCCAGTGACGAACAGCAGCCAGATGCTGGAAAGCGGATCGAGCAGGAAACCTGCATCGGCGCTGAAACGCCGCTGGAGTTCCATCGCGCGTCATATAGTTCATATGGCCGGTGCCAGTGCCCAGCCATGTGTAGAGAATCGTCTGATAGGGCTGATGGAAGTGTCGCTAGTCGAGGACCACGCCGAGTATTGCGACACCGCACCGCAAGCCATCAGAAACGCCAGCACGATGGTTCCGACGCAGACGGCGCTGACCGTCGACTTCTTCAGCTTCGGCCGAAAAAGAACATTATTGCCGCGCCGAAGGCGGGCAGCAGCGGAATCAGCCAGATGTGGGAAAGAAAGATCAGCTTCTAGCTCCTAGCTTCTAGCTCTGCTCACAGCAATCGTCACTTTTGGCTAGGAGCTAACAGCTAGAAGCTGCTTTCACCACTTCAACAAATTCACTTCATCCATGTTGACCGTCTCCTTGTTGCGGAAGAAGGCGATCAGAATTCCCAGCCCGACCGCGGCTTCCGCGGCGGCATCTGTGATTATAAAAATTGCAAAGACCTGGCCATGCAATCCACCCAGATGCCGCGAAAACGCAACCAGATTCAGGTTCACCGCATTCAGAATCAATTCAATCGACATCAGTACGATAACGACGTTTCGCCGAGTCAATACGCCGATAACGCCCAGCAAAAACAATGCCGCGCCGAGCACCAGATAATGCAACGTCGAGATGTGAAGCATCGTTCATGGTCCCTTAGGGGCTAAAGCCCGCAGCTCACGCCTCTGCCGGCACGGCTAAAGCCGTGCCCTTCCCTAGTCGAAGCAAGACACTAAATTCTCTTCTTTGCCATTACCACAGCCCCGATGATCGCCACCAGCAAGCAGTAAAGAAGCGATCTCGAAAGGAAACATATACTGTCCATAAAGCAGGGTGCGCGATTTCCTGCGTGTTCTCGCCCTCCCGCCCCGGGCAACGCGGGTTCTGGGAAAATTCGCCTGCCCTTTGGTGTAGACGCGATAAATAATCCGCCAAGAGCCGAGCCGCAATCATTCCCGACCACCCACTGGCTGTTGAACTGCCGCTCTTTCATCGTTCGGTCAATGCTCACCAGCATGATCACGAACAGAAACAACACCATGATTCCGCCAGCATAAAGAATGATCTGGACGCCAGCCACAAACGGAGCATAAAGCATCAGATAAAACGACGCCTGCGCCAACAGAGTCAAGATCAGCGCCAGCGCAGAATGCACCGGGTTCTTGCGCGTGATCACCAGGATGCCGCCGATCACCATGATCCCGGCAGAGCAGGTAAAAAAATAATGGTGTAGCAACGGGCGCCATAGATTTTGCTGAAACAACCCGACGCAGCCGTGAGAATGAAGCACTCCCAGTCCCATCGGCAACAAAACTTTCCATCCCATCTTCATGAGCTGGTCAAAACGATATCGCGGGAACGTGCCACGATACCAGATATAGAGATACATGAACCCAGCGACTTTCGCGGAGAACCAAAAAATATCCTGAATTCGCACACGGACTCCCGGAACGAATAATGCCAGGCCGATAAATCCAAGAACCGCTCCGAACCCGGCAAGCCCGATGGTCTGAATCCGAAAATATGGATGCTTCGGCATCCGCACGACATTGAAGAACGTAATCGCGGAGAGAAAAAGAAACGTCACGCCGGGAACGAAAGAAAAAACCTGATCCCAAGTCGCTCCACCCAGCCAGTGCGGAAAGGGCCGCAGCCATCCCCCCAGCCAAAGCGTAACTGCGATGGAAGACACTGCGATCATCGCCGAATATTCAGCCAAAAAAAACAATGACCAGCGGAATCCGCTGTATTCAGTGTGGAAACCCGCCGTCAGTTCGGATTCGGCTTCGGCCAGATCGAACGGCGCGCGGTTGGTTTCCGCAACCATGGCGACCGCAAAAATAAAAAACGCGATCAGTCCCAAAGGGAAAAATTTAAAAATGAACCACTCGCCCTGCGCCTGCTGCGCTTCCACGATGCCGATCATGCTCAGCGTTCCAGTTCCGCTCGCGTTCAGACTGGTCATCAGAACGGCTGAGACTACGGCAAGTCCCATCGCCACTTCGTACGAAACCATCTGCGCGCTTGACCGCAGCGCGCCAATCAACGGATAGTGCGAGTTCGAGGCCCAGCCGGCCATCACTATCCCAAGCACGCTCAGTGACGACACACCGAGCATGAACAGAATTCCAATATTCATGTCGGTGATAGCGTGTGTAGGGCCAAACGGAACCACCACAAAGACCGTAAACGCTGCCAGCACAACGATGAAGGGCGCGCACCAGAAAATAGCGCTGTCCGCCTCGGTGGGCATGATGTCTTCTTTTAATAGCAGCTTCAGGGCGTCGGCGATGGGTTGCAGCAAGCCGTGCGGTCCCACACGCATCGGGCCCAGCCGCACCTGCATGTGCGCCAGAATTTTTCGCTCCAGCCAGTTCATCGCAATCACGGCGACCGACAGCCCCACGAACACCAGCATGATGTACACGAGCATCCAGAAAATATTTCCCGCCGCGCCGGGTGTCTGATTGCTCTTGAGATATGACTGGATGTATTGATTGAGCTGGCCCATCAGCGGTCCACCTCGCCCAGAACGATGTCAAGCGTGCCGATCACCGCAATCACATCGGCTACGAGCTGGCCGCGGCACATCAGGTCAAGCGCCTGAAGGTTCACAAACGACGGCGGCCGCACGCGAACGCGATACGGCTGCGTCGATCCATCGCTCACAATGAAATATCCCAGTTCGCCCTTTGGCGCTTCAATCGAGTGGTACACCTCGCCCGCCGGGGGTTTCATGACTTTCGGCACTTTCGCCATGATCGGCCCCTCGGGCAGCGCATCGACTGCCTGCTCGATAATCCGCACCGACTGCCGCATTTCAGCCATGCGCACGAGATACCGGTCGTAGGTGTCACCGTTTTGTCCAGTCGGAATTTCAAAATCGAAATTCTTGTAGTTGGCATAGGGCTGCGCCTTGCGCAAGTCCCATTTCACGCCGCTCGCGCGCAGCACCGGGCCGGTCACACCCAATGCAATACAATCCTGCGCGGAAATCTTCCCGATGTGCTTTGTGCGCTCGACCCAGATACGATTCGTCGTCAGCAACTCTTCATATTCGTCGATCTTGGGGCGAAAGAACGTGAGAAAGTTTTTAACCTCTTGCTCGAATCCATTGTAGGTTTCGTATTGCAGGCCCCCGATGCGGAAAGCGTGCGTCGTCAAGCGCGCACCGCAGTATTTTTCGAAGATCTTCAGAATCTCTTCGCGATCGCGGAAGGTGTAAAACAGAGGAGTGATCGCCCCAATATCCAGCGCATGGGTGCCCAGCCAGAGCTGATGGCTGGCAATCCGGTTCAACTCGGTCAGAATCACACGCATGGTTTGTGCGCGCGGCGGCGCTTCCACATGCAAAAGTTTCTCGACCGTCTCGCAATACCCCAGGCCGTTCGAAACCGCGGCGACGTAATCCATACGATCGACGTATGGATTGAACATTGTGTAAGTACGGTTCTCCCCAATTTTTTCAACGCCGCGATGCAGGTAGCCAATGACGCATTCCAGCCCAAGAACTTTTTCGCCATCCAGCCGCAAAATCACCCGCAGCACGCCATGCGTGGCCGGATGCTGCGGTCCCATGTTGATGACGAGTTCGTTCGCATCAAGATAAGTCTTGTCGGAAGTTTCCAGTTCCGGATGCGAGAGGGTATGCTGTTCGGTCATCGTTCCTACTGCCCGCTTTCAATTCCGAGGTTAATCTGCACCCACTCGTTATCCTGTTGCAAAATGCCGTAGTCCTTGCGCAACGGATATCCTTTCCAGCCTTCGGGCAGCAGAATGCGCTTCAAATCGGGATGTCCCTCAAACTTTATGCCGAACATGTCGTAAACTTCGCGTTCCAGCCAATTGGCCGCCGGCCAGATCGCCACCGAACTCGGCACCGCTTCTCCATCCAGAATCTGCGTCTTGACGCGAATGCGCTCGTTACACGAAAACGAGTAAAGCACCCACACGACATCGAACTGCTTCTCGCGCTTGGGATAATGCACCGCGGTAATATCCACGCAATAATCGAACTGCTCGTCGTTCCGGAGAACTTGCAGAAGCTCGGGAATCAGCGAGCGATCCGCATTCATGTAGTTTTGTCCCGCGTAAGTGAGGGGCTCGATTCCTGATCCGTAGCTCCGCTTCAGCTTTGCAATCATCGGCGAATCCCACGGAATTGGGGTAGGCACCGGAGCTTTGGCCGGAGCGGCCGGCTTTACTGCACCTGGAGCCGCAGGCGCACCCACAGCTGGTTTTGGCGGAGGGGACGAGGCTGGGGGTGTTGCGGGTGAAAGAAGCCTCTCAGGAGACGTTTTCGTTTCGCTCTGCACGGAGCTGGAACCAGTAGCCTTCACTCCATCGGCAACAGCAGGTTGATCCGCCGTCGGTTTCGGAGCACCGTCCGGCGGCGGCGAAGAGGCCGATTTGGTTTCGTCCGGCATAAGTGCGTACGCACAGACCTGCGGCGTGCACGATTACGGAGAGAACGTTAACTTTTATCAGCTTGAGCATGCGGTGTCAACGCGTGAGCGCAAGAAAAATTCGCGAGTTGGCTCGTTCGTCAATCGTCGATATGCGGCTCTGGACGGCTCGTCAATGGACCTTGACCCACGCGTAAAAATCCACAAGATTTCCGTCTGGATCACGAAAGTAAATGGAGCGCGTACCCCAGGGCTGCGTGGCCGGAGTTTTCACCCAATCCTTCACGATGCCGCGCAAACGCGCATATTCTCGATCCACATCGGCCACTTCAAACTCCAGTATCGCGCTCTTGTTTTCTGCCGGCTTTGCCGAGCCGGGAATATATTTCTCCTGGGCGATGGCGGAAAACACCGCCAGCACTCCGCCCCCAGTCGCGAATTCAGCATAGTCACTGCCAGTAGTTTTGGGAGAAATTTGCAAAACGCGGCCGTAAAACTCCAGCAGCCGTTGCACGTTATTTGTAATCAGGCAGGTGTGTCTCAGTGCCGGCTTTTGATCTGTTTCCGCGGCGTCCTTATCCAGCCTTTGCCGCACGGTTCCCGCTTCGGCAGTCGCTAGAATGACGCCGATTACAAGTATAGAGATAGGATGTTTTCTCACGCAGCGCCTTCTCACTCTCCGCAACCTTCTGTCGCGCTAAGAGCGCGATTGCGCCTGATAGCCCTCAATCAGGTCGCGGATGCGTTGCGCATCCTTCTTGCGATGGCCATAACTGGTGATAGGGTCGGTGCCCCCGGACGATTCAATCACAATCACTGACCACAATACGCCAGTGGAAATATGCACCGAGGCTACCTTCGACATTGGAATGGTCTCTTCATTACTGCCAAAAAGGCGGGACTTGATGCGGCTCACTCGTTGCGGACTGACAATGATTTTCGTCGGAAAAATAAAATTGCCTTGCGCCCAGCGGCTTGCAGCAAAGGTCTCGGCCTGCGGTTCATGGATTGTCGGACGCAGGCGTTATACCCATTCCAGCGCCCCTTTTCGCCAGATCCAGATATAGCCAACCACAAGAATGACAAGAAAGATAAGGACTTCGATGAAACCGAAAAGCCCCAGCGCCTTGAACTTGACCGCCCACGGAAACAGAAAAATCGTTTCCACATCGAAGACCACAAACAAAATCGCAATGATGTAATAGCGAACTGTGTAGCGGCCTCTGGCATTGTCGATGGGATCAATGCCGCACTCGTAAGGCATCAGTTTCGCTTTGCCTGGATTATTCGGCCGCACCAGCTTCGCCGCCAGTAGAGTCAGAGGAAGCAAAACCAGGATGACTCCGACGAAGAGAAAAATCGGTACATAATTTTGTGGCATCGAGTGCCCTCGCGGAACTGCAAGCAGGTTATCTTACCGCTGGCGGTCGGCTACTTCAAGCGCGTAAGCCGTGTTAAGTCTTAAACGAAGATAATCGCCAATGCGCCTCTGCCAATCACGCATCTTTGCCGCGTATGCATCCTCCGAAAACGATTCCAACAAGGTTCCCGCATTCGTTCCAAATGCCGTGACCGTGTAGCTCACCGTCACATTGCTCCGCCCCGCATCCAGAGCGTCAACCTTCACGACAATGTGTGCCGCGTGCGAAGCCGAAGCGACCCGCACATATTCGGCTCGATGCGTTTTCCAGTCCGCGCCAACGATTATCCAGATCGCATCGTTGTGGCCCTTCCCTTCCCGAAACACGGTTTCTCGATCGAATACGATGTTTTCGGGGAACACCGGTCGAGGCTCCCATCCTGTCACCCAATCCCGCTCCCCTTCCGGGCTGAAGAGCGGGAATGCAACTTCAGCGTTGCACGCCAACTCAAAGCTTCCGCTGCGGCTGACCTGCCGTGGGGCGCCAAACCCAAGATCTGCTCGCGACATCGCCATACGATTCCTTCCACCCACTCGCTGCCCTGCCTACGTTCTTTCTTCCGCAACCACCCACGCCGCCGCGACGTAGATCAACAAATTTCCCACTTCGTACATCCCATGCAGAAAATGAATAACGATCGCCAGCAGCAAGACCGCCATTAGAAACCAGGCGCCCCGCGCCGCGGTACGCGGATACAGCATCAGAACACTGCCGATAATTTCTCCAAACCCCACCACCAATCGGATCGCGTTCGGCAGGTATGTGCGGGCGAAAGCGTGCGCGGCGCTCGGCAGAACGAACAAGATCGCTTCAATCAGAATCACTACCCCCAGCGTCCACTGCAGGGCGGTGATCGCACAGTTTCTTCGGGAAGCTGTCATGGTGGCCCTCGAACTTCTTTTACCTATCTTCTTTTTTTATCTTCTTTTTTATTTACCTTCTCTTTTTACTTATCTCCCGCCCGCTTTCGCCCGGGGCGCGCCTTGATTTCCTTCAAGCGATGGCTGGCGCTCGAGTCCAAATCGAATTCGTAAAAGCGTTTCAGCTCCTTAATTCGGTCGAGTGAAGCCTGGCTGAATGGCGTTTTGCCGTCGAAAGAATGAAGCACAATGCCCTCCAGCAGATCGCCCAGCGTCATGTCGTGATACTCGGCGAACGCCTTCAGTACCTTGAGCAGGCGCTTCTCCATGCGCACGCCAGTTTGCACTCGTTCCACCAGCAGCTTCGGGAATCGTCGACCATGTGTACCAAGGTACCATAGTACATGAGTAATCATGGCAACGCGTCGTCCGGACCCAAGGGCGACGCGTTGGCCCGGTCTCTCCGATCCCGATTGTTTATAATCACGTTTCGCTCATCTTAATCGATTTCCTCTTGCGCCGCTTGCGCGCAATTTCCGTTTAAAGGACCGCCTTGGCTCTCGACGAAAACATTTACGAACTGCGCCGCCAGAAGCTCAAACAGATCGAAGCTCTGGGCCAGCCCGCCTATCGCAGCAAATACGAATTCACCCACACGATCCCGCAAATTCTGGCGGAATATTCGCCGAAGACCGCCGAACAACTGGAAAATCCACGCGTCAAGGTTCGTGTCGCCGGACGCATCATGGCCATTCGCCTGATGGGCAAGGCCGGGTTCGCTCATCTGCAACAAAGCGGTCAGCGGCTGCAGATTTACGTGAAAAAAGACGCGTCGGAGAAGCCGGGTTTAACCTGTACAAGCTGCTCGATCTCGGTGACCACATCGGCGTCAGCGGCTACCTGTTTCGCACCCGCACGGGCGAACTCACTGTTCACGTGGAGGAGACTTACTTTTCTGAGCAAAGACTTGCTTCCCTTGCCTGCCGGCAAACAGGTCGCATCGACGAAGCAGCGTCGCGGAAGCCGAAAAATTTAACGGACTTGCAGATGTCGAACTTCGCTACCGGCAACGTTATGTCGATCTGGTGGTGAATCCCGAGGTCCGCGAAGTTTTCTGAAGCGCAGCAAGTTGGTGCAATCGCTGCGGCGCACGCTGGACTCGCACGGATTCATCGAAGTCGAGACGCCGATGATGCAGCCGATCGCCGGAGGCGCAGTCGCGCGGCCGTTCGTCACGCATCACAACACGCTCGACATGGATCTTTACCTGCGCATCGCGCCTGAGCTTTATCTGAAGCGCCTGATCGTCGGAGGATTTGATCGCGTCTACGAAATCAACCGCAACTTCCGCAATGAAGGCCTGGGCTGGCGCTGGAATCCCGAGTTCACCATGCTCGAGTTCTACCAGGCCTACGCCGATTTCCAGGGCGTGATGGACCTCACGCAGGAATTGATCACGCAAGCCGCAAAAGATGTAAACGGCAGCACGAAATCAAGTGGGGAGATCAGGAAATCGATTGGGCCAACTGGCAGCGCATGACCATGCGCGAGGCGATCATTCACTACTGGCCGGAGCCGCAGGACCAAAGCCGGAGATGAGCGATTTCATTTCTCCCGAAGGAGTGAAGAAATCTAGTAGAGAGATTCAATAAAGCACATTCACATATCGCCTACGATCCCGCCGAGCCCACCGGAAAAACGATTGCCAGTTTATTCGAAGCCGTCGCAGAAGAACATCTCACCCAGCCCACGATCATCTACGAATTCCCCACCGCCGTCTCGCCGCTCTCCAAGCAAAAACCCGACGAACCGGACTGGACCGAGCGCTTGGAAATCTATGCCGGGCAAATGGAAATCTCTAACGGCTTCAGCGAACTTAACGACCCCGAGGATCAGCGCCGACGATTCGAAGCACAACTGAAAGAACGCGAGCGCGGAGACGAAGAGGCCCACCAGATGGATGAAGACTACATTCGCGCGCTCTCATATGGGATGCCGCCGACCGGTGGCGTTGGGGTAGGGGTCGATCGTCTGTCATGTTGCTCACTGATTCTCACACCATCCGCGACGTGATTCTGTTTCCTCTGTTGCGCCCGGAAAAAGGCTTAATCCCTGACGATAGGTCGGAAGACAAGTCAGGAAAGGGAACTAGCACCCAGAAAAACCATAAACCTTCCAGGAGTTCCGGCATCTAAACAACTGGAACCCCGGGATGCACTAGAATAGGTGCATGGAAGTTCCTATACTTCTGCCCATGTATTTGGGCTCAGTCAGTGGCGGCGCTGCCGTAGTGCCCGGAACATAGGCACTGGGTCGGCAGCGCTTTGCTTTTGAGCCTCAACGTCTATTTCATTCTCTTTCCCGTTAGTGCTCGCTGTTCTTTGCGGGTCATACGGCGGCTTGTCCGGGCTGAAGTTCGAGCTCAAATAATCGATCAACGCCTCGCGATCCCCGGGATCGACCACTGCTCCCCACTTACTCATCTTGTCGACTTCTTTCGTCCAAGCCGCTTTGCTCAGCCGTTGCTGCAGAAGAATTCGCGCCTCGTGGCACTCAGTGCACGCCGCCGTAGCTTTCGCCTGCATCGGACCGGGCGGGAGGTCTGCCGTATAGTTCGCCTGCACTGGCTTCTCACCTTGAGCATTGAAGGAAACGCTAACCACGATCAGCGCGATTGTCGACGCAGGCTCCGATGATTCTGCCGAAAACGTGACGCCATTCACCTGCTCGCTCATGCCACATGCACTTTCACCTCGTCGATGGCATTGTAAAGATAGCCGCTAGGATTCCATTGCGGAGTTGCGGGCTGCGTGCGTCCCTGACTATCGGTTGCGCGGGATAGCAGCATGTAATCCCCCGGCTTCGACGGCGTCCATTTGTAGCTCCACAATCGCCACGCGTAGTGCGCTTGTTCACGGCCAAGTTTGGCGGGATTCCAACTCACGCCGCCATCGGTTGAAATTCCACCTTCACAACATCTGCTTCTCCCGCCCACGCCGCGCCGTGCACCGCCAGTCTCCCGGTTCTCACCTTGGCACCGTCGCTCGGTCCCGCAATGACTGATTTCACTCCCAGCGCGGTTACAGGGTGAGTATCTTCCGGCTTCACCGCTTCACCCGGCTTCACCGGATGGTTGGGAATCCGATAGCCCGGATTCATGAAATTGCCGACGAACTCTGTTTCGAGAACTTTAATTTCCGCGAGCCACTTGCATGAGGCCGACCCGATCCAGCCGGGAACCAGCGCTCGCGCGGGAAAGCCGTGATGCTTGGGAACGGTGCTCCGTTCATGTGCGTGGCAATCAGCGTATCGGCGTCGATTGCTTTTTCCATCGGAATGCTGCGAATAAACGGAGGCACCTTCCCCGGAATTCATCGATACCGCGAAACATCACGTGCTTGCCCGCAGGCTTCAATCCGGCCCGCTGCAGAACATCACGCATCCGTGGCCCAGAAAAGCGCGCCGTGCCTACCGCTCCCTTCCCCCACTGAATGCCCGCAGCCTGCGGACGAAATAGGCCGCGCCCGTTGCCAGCGCACTCGAGCGTGTTCACCACCGCGTGCATCTCCATCTTTGACAGCTCGGCAAGATTCAATATCAGTGGCTTCTCTACTTCTCCGCCAATCGAAAGCCGCCACGACTCGCCGTCAATCTCGCTCGGCTCGTGCATGTGATTGCGCACAAAAAAGTGCGGCACAGGCGTCAGCCATGTGTTGAAGTACTCGACCGGGCTTTCCAAATCGACGAAGCGGAATGACCGAAGAACCATTCCATCTTCACCCGGAAACGGAACCCTGGGTTCTTGAGCAGCGGCCCGGGCCAGCATCGAAGGCGCTACGCCAGTCAACAACGCGAGGCCGGAAGCTTGTATCAGGAAATCTCGTCTGGAATTCATATTTTCAGGAAATCAGAACCGCAAATATTCACTCCATTGTAGTAAACACCGCCGGCCCGGAAAAGGAGAGTAGCCAAAACCGGGCCGGCAGTTTTTCCAAAGGGAAGGCACCCTTCAGAAAGTTCGCCGAAAATCTGCCGATATTTCGATCTCTTGCGATCGAAACATGGAAGAGCCCATCACCCCTCACTTACGGCAAGTAGTAACGGAAGGAAGTGAACACCATATTGTCGATTCCTTCCGGCGTAACGCCCGGACCGGTCTTCGTGAAACCTACGCCCGACCAGGTTTGGCGCGTGAGGTACGAATATTGAACGCCGAACTGGAACCTGCCGCGGGGGCCGCTGTAGAAGCGATACCAGAAGGCGCCAGTCCCCTCGATTAGCGCACGCGTATCCGCAGTGCAATTGCTCAAGCTGGTGGGAGTAAATCCGGTGCCAACCGCGGGAGGCAATTCGGTGTAGCAGCCGGAGTTGTTAAACAGTGGAGCGCCGTAGCCCACTTCCTTCCCCGTGATGGGATCGAAGCTGGCTGCTCGTCCGGCGTACTCGGTTCCGGTGTAAAAATCGAAACTTAACTTTTTGGTCGCCTGCACCTCCAGCGTGGCAAGTCCCATCAGGTTCTTGACCAGGCGTAGACTGCCGTCGCCATTGATGGAAAGATCGGAAAGCCCGCCTGGACCGTAGCGTCCAACTCCGCTTCCGCCGAACCCCTTCACGCCAAACGTCACCTTCTTCGCGAGGCCCCAGCGCGCGCTTGCGCCTACGGCACCTCCATTCTTCGATTCGTTGTATGCGCCGGTAGCAATTGGCCCAGTTCCAACTCCGCTCGGGCATGGGCCAGTAGTTGCCCCCGTAGCGAGCTTGACCTCGCCACAAGGGAATATGCGATCTGTAAAGCGATCGTATAGGCCGAATATCTCGTAATGCCCGAAGCCTGGGTCAAACGCGACCTTGGCGATGAGATCTGGAGAAGGATTGAAGGTGTACGTAGAAGTGCTGTTGTAGCTGTTGCTCGCGCCAGATTGCCCAAGCAGGAAATTGTCTCCATTGCCATGAGTCGTCAGGGTACCCTGCGCGTTTTCCATGGCGACGGCAATCGCTACCTTGTCGCCGAAGGTCTTCGTCAGCCGTATGCCGTACTGGCGCGTGAAAACGAAGCCCACATTATACGAAGGGTCGATGGTCTTCGGCCGCGAGTCGTTTGTTCTTCCCAGGTCGTCGTCGGGCGAAATCGACTTTCCGTTTTCGGTTGCAAGACTCCACATCTGGCCGCCGAGAAAGCTCCAGCCACTATCCAACTTCGCTTGCGCCCACGCCTGCCGGAGACGAAGCGTATAGCTGTTCGTCGATGTCGATGTGGATGTGACGCCGGCCGAGAGAAAGTCAGCCGAAACGTAGCTCGAGAGGTCCACATCTTTCATCCTGCCATTCACAAATGTTGTGATCTTCGATTGCCGTGCCGATCCAAAAAACTCCGAAACCTGGCTCTGCGATGCTCCCGGCATGGTCACCGAGTTGAATGGAGTTGGAAGGTCGGAGCTTAGCGCTCTTGATCGCCGGACGAACTCTGCCGCCGCATATCCGCCGGGGGTAATGTTGATGCCACGAAAGTGAATGGTCAACGGACCCTCCATGGGACTTGGGGGTGGCGATGGCACTGATCCCTGCAGATTTTGGCCCGGACCCGTGGCTTCCGGTTGGATCTCTGTCGATAGCGCGGCGACCTGCTGCTGCGCGGCAGGTTTCGCTTCCGTCTTGCCCGCTGCGGCCGCATCTTGTTGCTCCTGTTGCCGTTGCAGTTGCTGCTCCAGCCGATGCAATTCCAATTGTTGTGCCGCCAATGCGTCCTTCAGCGCTTGAACGTCCGCTGCTGTAACAACCACAGGTACCGGTGCCGGCGCAGCCGCCGCGGCGGTGTTTTCTTTCGCTGGCGCCGATCCGCTCGGGGTTTCCGCCCAGGCGCCTGCCGTAAGTGCAAGCGCGAGGGCCGTGGCAAATAGTTTCTTACTGGCTTTCATGGTTGAAATCCTCTCCTTTTGGTTTTGGTTGAAACAACTGACTGGGGGAATTACAAAACTCTTCCGAATCGTGCGAAGACCGCTGGTTAGGACCTTCGCCATCCGGCATGCTCTCGCAGATTAGACAACTTCAAGTTAGTTAATTATTACCATCGGTTTACTAGTCTTTAAGATTACGCTACGCGTCGTTTGTTAAAGAACATCAAAATTGCAGCAAAAGTTTTGGGGGATTTTCCCGGCTTGGGAATCTAGGTGGAGGAGATTAACCCCCACCTGCGTTGCAAGCGCATCTCCATCGACTTGAAAACCAGTCCGTCGACCACGTACCCGATGGCAATGATCAAAATCATCACCGCCAGAACGGCGCTCATATCATTCAAATCACGGCCCATCATTAGTACCTGCCCTAAGCCGAGACTTAAATAAAGCATCTCCGCGGCGATGAGCGAACGCCATGCAAACGCCCATCCTTGTTTTAGGCCGGAGACAATGAAGGGCAGGCTCGCCGGCAATAAAACATGCCAAAACAGCTTGAAGCCGCTGGCTCCGAGATTGCGTCCGGCCATGCCATAGATCTTTGGCATTTGCTTGCGGCCATCTTCCATGGCACTGGTGACCGAAAACAACGACCCATGACGACCACGAACAAAATGGCGTTTTGGCTGAGACCGAACCACAAGACCGCCAACGGCCGCCAGCAAATGCTGGGCAAGCTTTGTAGGCTCACCAACAGGCCGCCCATGGTCTCTTCGAGAAACTTATTGCTGGCCACGCCCAATCCGAGCAGCATCCCCATCACCACAGAAATGCGCATAACCCATCAACATCCGCCTCATGCTGACAGTGATCGCAATCCAGAAGCTGTGATCAGCAAAACCCGCATAGGCGCATCCCAGACGCCCCAAGGCGTGGGAAAAAATATGGCGGCCAGATCTTCAACTCGGCCAGCAGCGTCCACAACGCCGAAGAGAGCGGCATAAAAAACAACGTAGCGAGCAGCGCGTTTCATGGCAGCCGTTGTCCACTGCCACCTGCGGGTTTATGCCTTCATTGTATTGCACTTCGAGTGAACGATCAATTTCCTCGCGCAGATCGCCGCAGAATCTCACTGGCGGCTGTAGCCACGCAATGTCCTCAAGCTGACGGGGCCGAGCCAGATCGATGGCATATTCGCGTTTCACTCGGCCCGGTCTGAATGTCATCAAAGCGACGCGGTCGCCCAGCCGGATCGCCTCGCGCACGTTATGCGTAATGAAAATGATGGTGCGGCCGGTCTCACTCCAGATGCGCTCCAGTTCGTCGTGCAGCAGATCACGCGTTTGCGCATCGAGCGCAGCAAACGGCTCATCCATCAGTAATACGTCAGGCTCGGCGGCGAGGGCCCGGGCCAGCGCGACCCGCTGGCGCATGCCACCGGAAAGCTGGTGCGGATAACTGTCTTTAAATTGCGCTAAATGAACCAGGCGAAGGTAATACTGAAGTTTTTCTCGTCCCTTTCGGTTTTGGGAACACGCTTCATCTTCATGCCGAATTCGACGTTCTGGCCGACCGTGAGCCAGGGGAACAGGCCCAATTCCTGGAATATGAGCATGCGGTCCGTGCCAGGCTCCTCACGGGTTTGCCGTCGATCAGGACCTGCCCCGAAGTCGGCGCATCCAGTCCTGCGATCAGATGAAGCAACGTGGACTTCCCGCAGCCGGACGGGCCCACGATACATAGAAATTCTCCGGCCCGCACCTGGAGATCGATGTTGTCGAGCGCCAGCAGATATTTGCCGCCCTGCGTTTTGTAGCTCAACGAAATTCCCTGCAGTGCGACCTTGGGAATTCGGATGGATTGCGAATGCGGAACGCGTACCACGCTCGGAGCAAATCCGTTTTGTGGGCTTGCGAAGCGCGATCGGGCTACTGCTCGACCTGTGCGGCGCGGGTATTTTCAACTGCGCTAAGGATTTCGGCGTCATGGTATAGTCTTCTTTCCTTTCCAGCCAGAACCTGATTCAAGAGCGTGAGGTCGTAAATTCCCGACAGATCCGGCATTTGCTTGCCTAGAAATCCTTCGTGAACGCATTGTGCGCCGACGTCATAAATGGTGTCCGCAGCGGATCGTAAGTAGGCTCAATCCGGGCAAAGGCTTCGTCCAGAACACCGGCGGGCAGCGCTTTGCCAGTTTCTTTCGCGAATTTGCTGGTTGAGCAGCTCTCTTCGATTCCTGAGGTGGTGATTGATCCAATCGGTTAAATCGACATTAGCGGCAAGCCAGGCCTTCACCAAATCAGGATGCTGCGTCAGAAATTTTGGCTACACGAGCAAATTCGTAATCACAAATTGATCGATGCGGCCATAGGTCGCGCTCATCAAGAAAGAGCCTTCCATTGCCTTCCTGAATCAGGCGCGATGCCCACGGCTCCGGCGCCCAGGAGCATCGAGCTGCTTCTTCAGGAATAGCGTGAGCTGATCGGGATTCGCCATCGGCATCACCTGCACGTCGCCGCCTTTGTCCGTCGTTTTCAAACCGTGACATTCAGCCATGCACGTAAGGCGACGTCTTGCGTGTTACCGAGCTGCGGCGAGGCCACGCGCTTGCCATGAAAATCCTTCGGCGAATGGATGCCCGCGTCTTTACGAACGACCAGAGCCACGCCTCCGCTGCAAGCTCCGCTACAATGCGCAGGGCTTGACCATTGGAACGCACGTAGCCGGAAATCGCCGGGTTCGGGCCGACATAGGCCATGTCAATCGCGCCCGCGAAAATGCCTCAATCGCGGAAGGTCCGGCGTTGAAACTTGTCCACTCCACCTTCACTTGCGGGCCCATTGCCTTTTCAAACCAGCCATTGCCCTTCCCTATCATCGCTTGCGGATGAGTGATATTAGGAAACGCGCCCACGCGAATGACCGTTTGCGCGGACGCCGCGAAGACCGTCAGGAGCTCAACAGCAGTCCAGTCAAAAATCGTCGAATCACTTCCCCGCGCCCCCCGACCACCATGGGCAGAATGCTCGCTTTTTCTTTTTTCTTCCCGGACCTCTTTCCCCTGCCGCGTGGGCCGCGCTCCCCTATCATATCCGCCAGTGTCGTGTTTTCCAGAATTTTTGCCGCCGCATCGCGCACATCCAGAAACAGCTGGTATAGCGCGCGATGTGCGTCGTCGCGATTGATCAGGCTGCGCAATTGCTCGGCATCACCAAACGGCGCCAGCGGCCCGTCGATCAGCCGCATAATTTCGCTTAGATGGATTTCCGGCGGACCCGGCGCAATTGGTATCCGCCTTTCGCGCCGCGAACGCTTTCCACCATGCGCGCATTTTTTAGTTCGAGCAGAATCAGTTCGAGAAATTTCTCCGGAAAATCCTCCTCATACGCCATCTCTCGAATCCGGATCGCGCCCTGCTTATGATGCCGCGCCAGCATCATCATCGCTTGCAGGGCATAAGTCCTTTTTGTGAGATTTTCATTTTTATCTTTGCGAGACTTTCATGTGCTTGGAAATTTTCAATGCCCGCCATTATGCCATAAAGCCCATTGAGTTAATAGACTTTATCGAACTCAAAGACATTAGCAATCGTGCCGCCAACTTTTATGGAAAAGGAAATCGGGCTTTCCTCTGCATTTTCAATCGGTTGCGGAACAACTAAGAGGCGGGAAGAGATTTGCAGATGTGCACCGGATTGCGGTTAAGCACACCGTCTTAAGCAAACGAAGGTTGGAAGAAGAACATCTGGAGTTCTATGTCGGTCAATCCTCTGGGACGACACGCAAAACTTGCAACGTAATATTATCCGGCCCGCCCCGTTCTCTCGCCAGTTTTACCAGCGCCTGGCAGCATTCATTCGGAGCGTAACTCGCCATCGCATTCTGCAGTTCATCCTCGCCCACGACGCCCCATAATCCGTCGGTGCACAATAACAGCTCGTCACCATCTTGCAATTTCACACTGCGTTCAATCCCGTCCACAGAAAGCTCGGTGCCCGCTCCCAAAGCCGCCGTCAGAATATGCCGTTGGGGATGCCTCTCGGCATCCTCGGCCCGCACAATTCCGCTCTCCACCAATCTCCCAACATAGGAGTGATCGCGTGTCAAACGGGATATCTGCGCGTCGCGCAGAAGATACAAGCGGCTGTCGCCGACGTGAGCAACATGGATTTGTCGCTCACAAATTACCAACGCCGTGCATGTCGTTCCCATTCCCTGCAGTTCAGGATTCTCCACTGCGTAGTTCAGAATCTTGTCATGCGCGGTTAAAAAAGCTTCCACCAAAGCAACCCGCGGATCGTTGCGCATCACTCTGTCGTAGACTTCCCGCACTGTCTCCACGGCAAGGCGGCTGGCTTCCAGACCGCCTTCATATCCGCCCATGCCGTCGGCCACTACGGCGAGTCTTCCTTTACGCTTGAATTCCCGATCGTCGGCAGGCTCCCAATAGAGAAACGAGTCTTCGTTGTTCTCCCGCTGGCAGCCTACATCGCTGAGGCCCGCCACTTCGATTCCGGGCCTAACTTTCATACTTTCCACCGGCATCCTTTTTCTTCGCCGACCCACCACAGATTTGATCATCTCTAAGCTCCGGTCATTATAGACAAGGACAGTGAAAAAAATGTCCTTTCGCAGGCCGGCACGAGAAAGGCGACACGGATTCGCCTTGAATGCGACAATGTGACTCTGATGGTGAGCAATCCAGCGACCAGTCTGCTCGCGAACGCGATTCTTCCTTTTCTCATCGGACACCTGTTTTTCGCGGCGCCTTTGGCCCAACCCGCGCGAGATCAGGCCTCGCCCAAAACGCCGGAGTATAGCTTTAAGGTGATAAATGCGTTCCCTCACGATTCCGGAGCTTTCACCCAGGGCCTGGAATATCGCGGCGGATTTCTTTACGAGAGCACAGGCTTGAAGGGCCGATCCTCGCTTCGAAAGGTTCGCCTCGAAACCGGTGAAGTTCTCCAACGCATCGATCTGCCCGTTGAATATTTCGGTGAGGGCATCACTATTCTCAAAAACGAAATTGTCCAGCTCACTTGGCAATCTCATGTCGGATTCATCTACGACCTCGGCGATTTCCGCCTGCTGCGCCAATTTTCTTATCCCGGAGAAGGCTGGGGGCTGGCCAACAATGGCCGCGAAATCTTCATGAGCGACGGCACTCCAGAAATTCGGGTTCTCGACCCCGTAACCCTGGCGGAGAAACGGCGAATCACAGTTCACGAAGGAAGAAAACAAATCCGCGACCTGAACGAACTCGAGTATGTCGAAGGAGAAATCTATGCCAACATCTGGCAAACCAATCGCGTCGCGCGCATCTCGCCACAGACCGGAGAGGTATTAGGCTGGATCGATCTCAGCGGGTTATTGAGTCCAGTGTATCGCCTGGCAGATGACGCAGTTCTAAACGGCATCGCCTATGATGCAACCCACAAGCGCCTATTTGTCACCGGCAAGTTGTGGCCGAATATCTTCGAGATCCAACTCGTGTTGAAGAGATAAGTACACTCGCTTCCCGCACCATTCCCCGAAAAGCAACATCCGCACCGTCTTTTGCCTACATATATCCAGCGCTTCGTCTGGGAGGGTTCATGAAGCAGTACTTGGGAATCGTGATGCTTCTGTCGCTGTGTATCGCAACAGCAGGCTGCGGAAGCAGTTCGAATTCGAATTCGAACAACATCAACGGTAGCTGGACGGCCAACCTGACGAATCCAGACGGATCGCCAGCCTTTAGCTTTACTACTAACTTCACCCAGCAAAGCGGCAACTCGATCAGCGTTACCAATTTCAAGTTCACCACCGCCAGCCCGTGTTTTTCCGGCGACACAACCGAAACCGGCTCGTTTGGCCTGTCCGGAAACTTCAGCGGCAATGTTGCCGGCACATTCGGGATGAACATCGCGACGATGCTTTCGAGCGGCACAAACAATCAACTGTCGCTGCAAGGCGCGGTCAGCGGAAACACGATCACGGGAACGTGGGCGCTGACGGGTGCAAGCGGTTGCAACGGGAAAGGAGCATTTACTATCAATAAGATGGGCTGAGCGGCGCCAAGCGACAGAATGTCTCCACGCCGGACAATGGATGTCCCACGTCTCACCTTTTTCCGGGGCGTGGGAGTTAATCTCGCCAAAGGCTCGCTCATCCCGGTAAATCACCGACACGCGACGTCGGTCTTCGACGGGCCGTGTGCCATTTCAAATTGCGAGGCTCGGGAGAAGACGTTCGCGCACCCATGCGCCAGGCCGCTGAACCAGACTAGAGTTGCGCCTGATCTTCATCTCTATCTCTTTCGCAAAATAGCAAACTCAAAGGTTGCCAAACCCCCGCGATCTGGGACGGACCCCCGATTGTATTAAGCTGCCTCCATCCGGGATCGATCCGGATTAAGAATCGCCCCGCCAGAAAAAGCGAATCCCACGCACTGGTTGCGCCCTAACTGGCAGGAATGAACTTCCCACGACCGAAGTTTGAAGTTCTCGAGTAATTCTCAAGACCAAGAAGAAGACCAAAGCAGAATCCTGAATCCCAGCCGCTCCTGAGGAGTAAATGCGTCTTACACATTTTGTTGCAACTCTGTTATTGCTCATGCCATTTTCCGCGTGGGCACAATCGAACTTCATCGTTCCCAACACAACGCTCGCCGCGCAAACCGCTAATAACACCAGCGCGGCGAATAGTTTTCTGGCGCAGTCGAACGGCAATCTGGGCGCCAATAATGTCAGCAAGGTGGATGTTCACACTCTGCTCAGCTCCGGCACCTCGACCAAGGTCTTCGCTCACCTGCTGCTGTGGTTCGCCCAGCCCGGCCACATCAACGTTGGATACAACTCAAATAGCCCCACGCAGGTGCACAACCAAATCACCGACATGATCAGCCGGGGCATCAACGGCGTTGTCATCGACTGGTACGGTCCGAATAATTCCATCGATGACGCTACACAGCTGGTGATGCACGAAGCCGAGCAGCATCCCGGATTCACTTTTGCCATCATGATCGACGCCGGGGCCATTGGACAGAATCTTTGCCCCGGCTGCTCGCCGCAGGAGGCTCTCATTCAGTTACTGCAATACGTCGAGCAGAAATATTTCACCTCCAGCGCTTATTTCAAGATCGGCAACCAGCCGGTGGTAACCAATTTCGATGTCGATCTCAACTATTCGATCGATTGGAAGACGGTAAATTCCGCGCTCGCGGTCCCGCCGCGCTTTTTCTTTCAGGATAGCGAAGGCTTTTCCCGGGCACTCAGCGACGGCAGTTATTCCTGGGTAATGCCGCAAACAACCGATTATGGAATGAGCTATCTCTCGAACTTCTACGCCACGGGCCTCGGGTCCCCGAACCTCGAAACCGTCGGCGCTGCCTACAAGGGCTTCAACGATGACCTGGCAGCGTGGGGCACGGGACGCGTCATGAGCCAGCAATGCGGCCAGACATGGCTCCAGACATTCTCCGAGGCCAACTCGACCTTCAACTTCGCACATCAACTGCCATATTTACAGCTCGTAACCTGGAACGATTACGACGAAGGTACTGAGATAGAATCCGGTATCGATACCTGCCTCTCGCTTTCCCCCGCAATTTCAACCGGCACGCTGCAGTGGAGCATCAGCGGCAACGAGAACACCGTAGACCACTACAACGTTTACATCAGCCAGGACGGTCAGAACCTGATGGCGCTGACCCAAACCGAAACAGGATTGCATTCGGTGAACCTGTGCAGCTTCCCGATTCCAGCAGGGAATTATCAACTGTTTGTGCAAGCAGTGGGCAAGCCGAGCATGGCCAATCGCATGCCCGGACCGGTCGTCTACACTCCGGCGTGCGCGTCAGGCGCGGGAGGAAGTGGTTCGGGAAACGGATCCGCCAACTCCGGACTGTCAGCTTATCCCAGCGCAGTCACGGTCAGTGGAAGCAATCCAGCGCAGGTAACCGTCACAGCCTCCCAATCGGCTACGATCAATGGAACCGTAAGCCTTTCCTGCAGTTCTCTGCCGGCAAACCTGACGTGCTCGTTTTCGCCCGCAACAATCGATATTGGGTCAGTAACTTCTTCCTCCTCATTGACCCTCGCAGCTGCCAGCGCTACGGCCAAGAACTCGCCGCCATCGCGAAAAAGCGAGCGAAGAGAACCGTTCAATCCAAGCTGGTTTCTTTCTTTCGGAGTGCTCGGCTTCGCTTTCCTGGGAAATGTGAAAAGAGATCGGAAAAGAAACGTGAACCGTCGGCGCACAATTCTGATAATGCTGATGGTTTGCAGCCTGGCTACAAGCGTCATACTCACAGCTTCTTGCGGGGGAGGCAGTACAGGGCAGCCGGGATCTTCGGGCGCTCCGGCGGCGAACAGTTACACGGTTTCCGTAGTTGGAAGTTCGAGTTCCGGGCAAGTTTCGACCCAAGTGGTGGTCTCCCTTACCCAGGGGAACTAAGGACCGAGCGAGGGCGCCTATTGTGTCGCTTCTTCTGTCAAAGGAGGGACTTCGAGAAAAACAAGAAGGCGCACGTCCATAAAAGAACGTGCGCCCTAAATCTACGTGCAAAGCCAGGGACGAACCGAACTACCGCCCGTAATACGCCGCGTTCTTAGCGGTAAACTCCGCCCACTTTTCCGGCAGATCATCCAGCGCAAAAATAGCTGACACAGGACACACCGGCACGCACGCTCCGCAATCAATGCACTCTACCGGATCGATATACAACAGTTCGGCTTCGGCGTGGTTCGGCTCGTCCTTTTTAGGATGAATGCAATCCACCGGACACGCATCCACGCAAGCCGTATCCTTGGTATTGATGCAAGGCTCTGCGATTACATAAGTCATGACAGTATCGATCTCCTGGGCTGTATGCAGCTATTTTACTACGGTCGACGCTCCCCAAACCCGACATTCTAGCAAGAAATCGAGCCGCCGCAAAAACAAAAACGGCCAGCAGCACCGCGCTGCCAGCCGTTTCCTTCGGCCTGCTTCAAATCGTAACGGCCGTCGCCAGCGATTACCGGTGTCCACCACCACCGTGGCCGCCTCCACCACCGTGGAAACCGCCGCCACCGTGGAAACCGCCGCCACCGTGGAAACCACCTCCACCATGAAATCCGCCTCCGCCATGGAAGCCTCCGCCACCGGCGAACCCATGTCCGCCCGCGAAGCCACGGCCCGCAAAGCCGCGACCGGCGAATCCACGTCCGCCCGCGAATCCGCGTCCACCGTAGAAGCCACGGCCGCCATAGAAGCCGCGCCCGCCATAGAAGCCGCGTCCACCCCAGCCCCAACCACGGCCCCAACCACCACCCCAGCCCCAGCCGCCCCAACCCCATGGACGACCCCAGCCGTACCACGGGCCCGCGCCGATGAATAGGCCGCCGGAAAACCAGTCAGGACCATAGTAGCCGTAAGGCGCACACGCGTAAGGGTAGTATCCGTAATAGCCGTAAGCGCAACCTACCGGAGGCCCACCGATCCCCACCCCGATCGAAACCTGCGCTTGCGAGGGCTGTGAAAGCGTCAGTGGCAGCGCCAGGGCCGCAATCAGCGCTAAATGCTTTAAATACTTCATAAATTCCCCCTTGTCCCAGACCCGCCTTTCACCTTCGACCCCTTCGGATCTGCCGGCCACCGGATCTTCCTCATCTTCCGATTCGCCTACATATTTGAACTCGCAAATTAGCGAAAAGTTGCAATCCGCGCAATGGCTGATTTCAGCCAGTCTGATTGAACTCAGCCAGTTACACCCACCTCGCCGCCGGTCCAGGTTCCGAGTTCGAGGAGTTTTTGAGGTTTTAACAGCCTCCGCCGCCGGAAGTTACTTAGGAGTCGTTACCGGCGTGGCCGATATGTTCGTTCAAAACGAGATGTGTATTATCGCCTGCCAGAACGATGCCATGGCCATGGGCGCGCGCAAAGCATTTTTCGAGCTGAATCAACTGATGGAAAGAGACGCGTGGCTGCGCATGCCTCTCACCGTATGCGACGGCGTCGCAAAGGCCGGACAGGTTTGGGTTCGAGAAGGAATCCTAGCCGCAACGGTAATCTGCCCTCCGCTGATGGGCCATGCCATGACGCTGATGGCAAACTCCATACGTGCCGGAGCGCAACCGGCCGAGCGCACCGTAGTTCCGGCAACTTCCTTTCCAAACATCGAAGATTTGCAAACGAAAAGAGTGGCTCACAGCGCAGGAAAGTCAAAGTAGCCAAGGGTAGCGTCGCGGGCCAGTGTCTTACGCTCCTACCAACTCCTTCTTCTCGCTCGGCTCATATTCCACGATATATCCCGCCACCGCGCTGGCCGCAACCGTCAGCGGCGAAGCCAGATACATCTGCCCCGGCCCGCTGCGCCCGGGAAAATTCCGGTTCTGCGCGCTGATCACGATCTGATCCGGCCGTGTCGAAACTCCCGGCCCCGCATTGATGCAGGCCCCGCAACTCGGCTCAATCACATGCGCGCCGGCTTTTTGAAACACATCCAAATATCCTCTACGCACGCAATACTCCCGCGTTTCCTGCGAACCAAACTGAATATAGAACCGGCATGAATCCGCCACGCGCTTGCCCTGCTTCAGCGCATCGGCGAGGACCGCGGCATACATATCCATATCTTCATTCTTGCCTGCCGTGCACGTTCCCCCGTAAGCAATCTCCACCGGCACCGGCGTGTTTAGCTCTCGGATATACTTTCCGTTCCCGGATCACCCGGCGTCGCTACCATAGGGGTGATCTCCGCCGCATCCAACTCGATCACATGCGCATAGTGCGCATCCGGATCGCTGTACAACCCCTCAATCATCGCTTCGGCTTTTTTCCGGTCAAGTGCGCGCCGCTCCACCAGAAAATCCACGGTCTTCTTGTCCGGGGCAACGATGCCGGTAAATCCGCCGATCTCGGCCGCCATGTTCGTCATCGTCGCGCGCTCATCCACGCTCAGTTCTTCAATTGCCTCGCCCGCATACTCCATCACCTTCGCGAGCGCCTTGCCGGTGCGCACATAATCGAGGCTCAATATCTTGAGGATGAAGTCCTTTGCCGTAACATTCTCATGCCTCTTTCCGCGAATCACGACCCTCACCGACTCCGGCACCTTCACCCGCACATCTTTCGTAATCCATCCATTGAACACGTCTGTCGTGCCAATGCCGAACGCAACGCAGCCAATCGCGCCTACATGCGGCGTGTGCGAATCCGAACCGATATTCAGTTGTCCCGGCAGCGCATAGCTCTCCAGCACAATCGAATGGCAAATGCCTTCCGATCCTTTGCGATCTTTCAGTTCCCCATGCAGCCTGATCCCCTGCTTCGCCGCAAAATCCATCTGCTTCAGCTTCAGTTGCGTGGCCAAATCGAGCAGGCCCATTTTCTTTTTCTCTTCCGAAATCACTTCATCGAGAAAGGTCAGATGGTCACGGAAGAAGATGATGCTCGATGCGTCGTTGACCTTCGCATCCTTTCCGACGTAACGCTCGAAAAAGATCGCCGCCATCGGCGTAACGTATTCATGGCTGAACCGCAGGTCGGCGCGGGCAAATCCGCTGTCGCCCGGTTTCACGCTGGGCACGCCAACTTCGCTTTTTCCGTTGATCATGTGCCGCGCAAAAATCTTTTCCGCCAGCGTCATCGAGCGAGTGGCGCCGCGGCCATCGGCCGCCGTTTTGATCGGCGGCAGATACACCTTCCCCTGCATGCGCGCTACATTGAACGGAAACAACCCACCGTACTCAATCACCTGCCGCGTAATCTCGTCTTCACCGTTCGTAAATTCGTTGAGCGCAATTTCTTCCCCTGCGCGAATTCTCTCGATCAAAGAAAAATCCGTTGAAGTCAGCACGCCCAGGTTCTGGCAATTCTGCTTGTAGATGCGCTCAATATTTTCCGCGATCACAACCTTGATCCCGGCGCACATCTCCGCGTACGGCGATTGTTCCCGGCTGGATCCCTTCCCTCGCCGCTTCCCGCTTACCGCGCAAACGAATCCTCCACGCTTCACGTCGCCGCGCCCAATGGGCGTGACTCCGCCGCATTTCAGCCCCAGATAAGGAATCTCGCCCAGCGTTTCATCGAAATAAAAACAATAATGAGCCGGCGTAATTTCATCCGTAGAAATATCGTCACGCAGCTTGGGATTGTTCGCGGGATTCTTTGTATCCCAGGCCAGATCTTCACCGGCAAGCTGACGCTTGATCAGTTCCGGATCTTCCGTAAGAAAAAGAATTCGCCCTTGCAGCCGAACTTTGTCCGGCCGCTTTTCGATTTTGCGCTCCAGAAGAGAATTATTCACGCTTAAACCCACAGAAAGAGAGTAGAGATCGCCACCCACGCGGCCTCTGATCAATTGTAGCGCGCATTGATGGTCTGGGGTTTCGCCGTGAGGGTGGTGAAAGGATTTTCCGGGAACGAAAAGTTATGAGAAAAACTATCGGCGATATTCCCGCGGATCCGGCAACGCCTCCAGCCCCCGCCCGTCAAATATTTCCTGAAACTCCGCGATCAATGCCTCATGGATGATACCGTTCGAAGCAAGCGTTTCGCGGCTGTTGAGTTCAAACATCGATCCATCGAACTTCGTCACCTTGCCGCCGGCTTCTTGCACGATAAGCACGCCGGCCGCCGTGTCCCAGGGATTCAAATTGAACTCCCAGAAGCCGTCGTGGCGCCCGCATGCTACGCTGCACAAATCGAGCGCCGCCGACCCCGCACGCCGCAGCCCATGCGATCGCAGTGTAAGCTGATGGTAAAAAAAAATGTTCGGATTCTTATGCCGCTTGTGGCTGGGAAACCCCGTGGCAAGCAGACTCTCTGCCAACGTGGCAGTCTTCGATACCAGAATCGGCTTTCCATTCAGGTGCGCGCCTCTTCCCTGCTCTGCGCTGAACAGTTCATCGCGCGTCGGATCGTAAATCACCGCGGCAATCCGCCGCGCCGACTTCGACGCCAATTCTTCTGCCGGTTCACGGTACTCCAATGCCATCGAGACACAAAATACCGGATAGCCGTGCGCGAAATTCGTAGTCCCATCGAGTGGATCGACGTACCATCTATACCGGCTGCCCTGATCGCTAAGTCCCTGCTCTTCGCCCAAAATGTCATGGTCAGGCCAGAGCGCGCGTATGCGGTCGCGAATCAGCGCTTCGCTCGCCCGGTCCGCCGCCGTGACCAGGTCTGCCTCGCCCTTGTACTCGATCTTCAGTCCTCGATCGAAATAGGTCATGAGAAGCGCGCCCGCTTCGCGGGCAATAGCCGACATGGGCGCGAGAAAGGTTTCGTGGGAGTGGTTTGGCACGGATAAGTTCAGTTCAGTTGTTCGATTTCTGACCGTCGAAATGTCTTTCGTGCTTGCGCTGGCGCGAAACAATCAAAAACCGTCGGGAGCGGCTTCAACGCGCGCGGCACTATTTCCTGTCGCCGTCTTCCGTGATGTACATGATTTCATGCTTAAAGATAAAAAGATTTGGCGCGCCGTCTCGCGTCAGCCGCACCATATTCTTGTCGTAATATTCAATCCATCCGGTCACAATCTCGCCGTGCATCAGCTTGACACTCACCGGCTTCTGCCTCTCTCCCAAGGCCTTAAGAAAGTTGGCTTCTTCCTGTGTCTCCGTCGGCGGCGGCGTTCGTCCGCGCTTGCCCGAGTTCGAGTCGCCCTGACGAAAGCCCATGAGGGCATTGTACAACGCCAATCTGGTCGCAACCGATCAGCGCGGAACCTACACAAAGGGATACAATTCCGCGCATAGCTGCCTCGTTGAGGAGGTCCCCGGATGCAGCATCTCAGCTATGCCATCCTTATTGCTCTAATTGTGACGAGCCTTTCGCAAGGTCAAAGCCACCCGAGGCCGCCAGGGCTACAGCAAGCTGAACAGGCGGAGACGCGTGCCGAACAGACCATCCCACCACCAACCGCTGCCCGCCAAAAACCGATTGACGCGGTGAAGCTTCAGAGCGAGGCGGACGATCTGGCCAGAATCGCGCAGACGATTCCTGCCGACGTCTCCAGCATTCAGCAGGGGCAATTTCCGAAAGATTTCCTCGAAAAGCTCAAGCGGATTGAAAAACTTTCGAAGCATCTACGCGCAGAAATCAAATCTCAGTAGGCTTAGTGGTTTTGTCTAAACCGTAACAACCGCGTCCCTACAAAACAAAAAAACGCCAGCACCTCGCGGCACTGGCGTTGATAACAGGTACGAATGGCTTTCAACTAAAAATTGATCTTCAAGGCGAATTCCGTTTCCCGTGGAGAACCCAGCGTATACACACCGGTTCCGACGCCGACCCGGTTGACCAACTGCCCGGCGTAGTTTGTGCCGTTAATGCTGCCTGTAGAACCGGTCAGCAGGCCCGACATCATGCTAGTGGGCAGATCGAAGTTGGCGAAGTTGAACAGGTTGAAGAAGCCGACGGAAGGTTGAATCGTGAAGCGCTCGTGGAACGTATGATTCCACGAAATCTTCGCATCGAATGCCTTCAGCCAGGGATAGTTGACCTGGTCGACCGGCGCCAGCGGCAGCGGGACGCCACCGTTTCCGACCCCACCTAAAGCTGTCAATTGGGAAGCTGACATCAGGCCACTCGAGATTAGAGTCTGGCCTGCAGGAGTGGGCGCTCCAACAACGTTTGCGTTGAAGTTCGAAATGAGCCCGTTGATACTCTTGGCGTTAACCCCGCGGTCGAAGCTGCCGACTCTGGCTCCGGGAATGGGATCCTGAGTGGTGCCGTCGCCGTCGAAGTCCGTACGGAAGATTTCTCCGGGTCCGAGGCCCGTGTTCGGGACCGTCGGAGTGATGGCAAACGGGCTGTAGAAGTGGGACATCACCCCAAACTCAAAGCCACCACGCGTGTCGACGTATCCGCCGAACGAGATTTGGTGAGTCCGGTCGAGCGTGGAGGGTCCAAAGTAGCGATTTACGTTCGCGTTGTCCAGCGCAGGAACGATGAAGTCTTGGTCTGCGGACGACGCGGTTACCGTTGCATCCGCACCGACGCCACCGCCCGAATTGTCAAAGCGTGACAGCGAATAGGAGGCCTGGAAGTTCATGTTCTTGGCGCCGCGGAACGGTGCCTTCACATTGTCGATCCACTTCATTTGCAATCCGTCGTAGACCGAGCGCCCGACTGGAGACAAGAAGGTCAGCGGCGGAGCGAGCGGATTGATTCCGCCAAAAGCGCAGTTGTAGCCGAGAGCCGCCAAACAACTCTCGCCCCCCATGTCCGCGGACGAACCCAAGCCGAGGGCCGCATAATTACTCATCGTAGCCCCCGCGGCAATAGCGCAGTCGACTCCGGCTCCCGGTCCGGGAGCGCATCCGAAAGAGGCATTAGTGGCATTGATAGCGGCCATCGCGCCGGAAGGACTAAAGTGCGTGATATCCCCAGCGTGGTTTTGGTCAACTCCAAGCAAGAAATGCGTTTGAACGTTGCGGATGAAATCTGCGCTCAACACCATTCCTGGGTGAAGCTCGCGCTGGATGCCGATATTCATGACTACCGAACGCGGGGACCTGTAGTTGGGGTTGAACATGCTCGTGCCGGGCTGGAAGAAGCAGTTGGAGCCGTCGCTGCAACCCGTAAGATACTGTCCCGCATAGGCGGGATTGGGTTGCTGCAGATTCAGAGGCGACGCCGCTTGGAATTGCGCCTGGAGTGCAAGGACCGCCGGCAGTGCATCCCCGATTCGCGGGAAGCTCGCCGTGGTGCCGCAGACCGAAGTCGGAGTTCCCGAACTCGGTATAATCGTGCCGGTCGAGGTTTGTATCGGGGCTGCTACTCCGGCCGCGGCGCAAGGCGAAGGATCCTGCAAGAACGCGCCGGTGGCCTCTCGGAATGGTCCGTCAAACAGCACGTTGTTCCAGATCGCGTTCTCCCAGAACAAGCCGATTCCGCCTCGGATGGAAGTCTTGCCATTCTTGGCTGGATCCCAAGCAAAACCCAACTCTGGGGCTAAATTCAGATTCGGCTGGTTCACTGGATTTCCTAGCCCCGGAATCAGATTATTGAGTCCCGGAATTGCCGGATATTGGCTGTCAGTCCGGCCTGTATCACGGTCATAGCGCAACCCGTAACTCAGGGTAAAGTTGGATTTGACCTTCCACGAATCACCGAGATACAGAAGTATCCGATTGTCAGGACCCAACCCGCCTGCCGGGAAGCCCAACGCCGCCTTGGTGGTCGAATAACCCAATCCGTTGCCCAGAACATAGCCGCCATCGGCGGGGTAATTCAACGGGTTCGACGCGCCCCCAGGATAAGGACCGCCGGCCGCAAAGGCTTCATCTGCTGTTGAAACTGCCGAAATGATCTGTGGGCCATTCCTGAAGAATGACGCGAAGCCGCCACCTTGGAGGTGATTGAATGAAACACCATAGCGGATGATGTGCGAACCCCAGACGCGGCTGCCATCGTACTTAACCTGGTGGTCACTCTGCGGCGTGCTCTGCGGGGCCAGTAGATTGGGCCCGGCGACTAGCCCGGTCGCTCCCATGAAAATCTCGGCACCAAGGTTATCAAAAGGAAGTGCGCCATTGCCTGTGGTCGCGTCCACGATCTGGTTCTGGAACTTCAGAAAAGAGAATCGGATCGAGTGGGTAAAAGCTCCGGTGTTGAAGTCGATACCTGCAACATCGTTACGAGTGATGTCCTTATTGTCATACAGCGAATAACCAAATCCGAAGGTAGCGCCCAACAGATTCTTGAAGTAAGAGTAGCGGTAAAAGGCGCGCGCGCTCTTGGTGAGCTGATAATCGAGGCGGCCGAGCAGGTTGTCTTCACGGAAGGGATCGCTGAAATTGCCGGAATACGCCTGGAACGGAGCCGAGATAGGAACCGGCGTTTGCGTATTCTGCACCGTCCGCTCGCCGTCCAAGAAGAAAAACAGCTTATCTTTGATAATCGGACCGCCCAGATCACCACCATATTGGCTGCGTTGGGAGTAAGGATTCGCGCCGCCAGGGAGATTTGCCCAGCCCACGCGATAGTCTCGGAATTGGCCGAAAGCCTCGCCGTGAATCGCGTTCGTCCCCGATTTTGTCGTGACGTTGACCGAACCCGAAGAGGTCAATTCCGTCGACATATCCAAACTCGCTTGACCGATCTGGAACTCCTGAATGCCGCTGGCCGGAATGTCAGTCGTTGTCGTGCCGACAGTCTCGTCCGAAACGTCGACACCATCCACTTCGATCCTGGCCGTTCTGCCAAAGCGCCCCGCAAAAGAGATTGAAGAATATCCAGCCTTAGTCGGGTCGAAATTCTGGCCATCTTGAATCTGGACGCCCGGTTCAAGCTGGGCGAGATCCAAGAAATTGCGGCCATTCACCGGCAGATTTTCGATCTGATTTGCCGTCAAAACTCCCTGTACAGTTGCTTGCTCGGTGTTCACCTGGACTTCACTGCCCTGAACTTCTACGACAGTGCTCTCCTGGCCGATTTCCAGCTTCGCACTTCCATTTGCGGCATTGTCCACTCTCACGTCGAGGCTCAAATCGAGGGTCTTGAATCCTTTGGCCTCGACCCGTATGTGGTAGGCACCCGGAATAAGTGCGCCTAGCGAGTACCCTCCCGTGGAACTAGTGACGGCTTTAAGCGTTTGGCCTGTCGGACCGGTGGCGGTAACTTTGGCGTTCGGCAGCACGGCACCAGTTGCATCGGTAACCGTACCGACAATGCTACCCGTCGCGATCGATGTCTGGGCTGCCACAGTAGCCGGCAAAAACAGAGCCAGCACAGCGATTACGCCCAGCACTTTCAGCCAAGGTCGGGAGATATTCATCATGGACATCGCAAACCTTCCTTTCGGAACTATTCTCAAGAAATTTAACGCTTTAGATACTCGCCCCAACCAGGAACCCAACAATGCTGTGCGAACGAGATCAAGGAATCGCTTTAAGGGGCTTCCCGTTGAAAAAGGGAAACTGCCTTACAACGACTTTGCAATTTTTGCGCCAGCCGTAGGGTGAAACGTGTATTGTGGACAATCTCGCTATTTATCAATCGTTTGCGTGGATGTTGCGGATTCTAGGACCCCCTTTCTGCTTCTCTAGGAACCCACAGGAATCCGTAAAACAATATATTTCTATCGAAAAAGAAAACACGCGCTGTCACCCTCTCAGCACAAATTTGACTCTGGAGTGTTATGTTCGAGCGTCAAATCCTTAGTTTTTGGGTTGGATCGCCGCAAAAGAAGCTGTGGCGAACTAGATCAGAAATCCGACTTAAACGTGTAATATCCCGCCCGATGCCTCACCCGGTATTCTGCCGCGTCCGGAGGGCCCGAGACGCTGACTGCAATCCGCCGAAATTGGGAGTTCGACGTCCGTTGCGATGGGTAGTAGGCGAGCAGATATTGCGTCCGGAGTTCGTCGCTGATTTCGTGGAAGGCGTCATCAAGCTGCGACATGGAGGTCGCATAATAATATTTCCCGCCCGTGTCCTCTGCCAGCTGTATGAGCGCGTGTTCGCCACCGGTTTCACGCCCGGCGCTATTTTCGATCGGCACAACGATAATGCTGTAGACGAGCGCTTCCGCTTCTTCGGCGGCGCGAACGGCTTCCTGGTAGTCCATCTTGCTGACCGTATCGCCGCCATCGGTGATCAGCACCAAGACCTTTCTTCCCTTCCGGCGGTCGAGCGACCGCGAAGCCAGGTAAACGGCGTCGTACATGGCCGTGGCCGCGCCCAACTGAATGTGGTCAATGCCATCGTCAATACGCTTGAGATCGGACGTGTAAGAAGTAGACTGCAGCACGACTTCGCTGAAGCCAAAAACCGACAAAGCATCCACCGGCCTCAGGATGTCTTTGGCAAAACGCTTTGCCGACGCCTGTTCCAGTGGCAGATCGTGCCGCGTGCTTAAACTGGTATCGATGGCAAGAGCTATCGAAATCGGAGCTGCGGACTCTTTATCGAAGACCGCAATCGTCTGATCCTTCCCATCTTCTTGTAATCTGAAGTTTTCCTTCTTCAGTCCTCCAACCGGGCCGCCATGCGCATCAGTCACCGTGACATAGACATTCACCAATTTCACGTCGACTTTAAGCGTCGGCGTCGACTCGGGCGGCGATTGATTATTCACCGAAGGCTGTTGCGCCCACGATGTTGCAACGGCCAGCAGCAGAAAAATTAGGGTTGCAGATTTTGTCATTGGAACGATGGAAGTATAGCCTGCCGATCGAAAGCTAAGCCTTTCGGAGCCACTCACTTAGATGCGTTTTGCGGCGGCGGGCTGCCCGGTCCCTGGCGATTTGCTGCAAGCTCAGCTGGGAACGGTTCGCCATCCGCCCACACCGCTCCATCTTCGAAATACTCCTTTTTCCAGATGGGAACGGTGCGCTTTAGAGTATCGATCAACCACCGGCAGGCGTCGAAAGCGGCCGCGCGATGCGCTGACGACACGACGATCAGTACGCTGGTTTCCCCAATCTCCAGCCGCCCCAGCCGGTGCACTAACGCCACATCGCGTATGGCAAATTGCTGCAGGGCTTTGCAGGCCAGCGTCTCCATTTCCTTGAGCGCCATCTCCTCGTAGGCTTCGTATTCCAGATATTGCGTTTTGCGGCCGCGCGTCTGGTTGCGCACAATCCCTTCGAAAAGAACTGCTGCCCCATCTTCGCCGCGCTTGATGTTGGCGAGGACTCCAGCGGTGTCGATCTTTTCGCGGACAATCCGAGTGTGATCGCGCCTCGCAATAGCAATATCCTTGTTTTCTAGTCCGCCGCTTACAGGAGGCAGGATCGCAACTTCATCGTCGTGTTTCAGCTCGGTTTCCGCGCGCGCGTACTCCTGATTCACCGCTGTCGCCGAGCCGGCAAGCAAGTCCTTTATGCGAGGAATTTTGGCCGCGCATTCCGCCAGCACTTCGCGCACAGTCGCGCCTTCGGGCAGTTCCAGAACATCATTGGGTCTGCCCGCCACATCCTTCAAAATGCCGAAAAATAAAAGACGGACGCGCATAGGTTGAACGGCAGCCATCTCAGTTTATCGCGCCTGTCCGCCGAGGTATAAAACTGCGTTATGCGTGTGCGTGCGAAATTCAAGCACGTGATCGCGAAAGCCGGGCTGGAAATTCCAGTATGCGGAAACCTGGATAAGGCATGCAAGCTTCGCATTTGGCTTAGCTCACCGCACGGCCTGCTCATATATGTAGCCGTAAAACTGGCTAAAAATCAAAGCCCCCACTCCGACTCGCAAAGCCGCGAGAAGGAGTGGGGGCGTGATTCCGTAAAGCGAGCCTTACGCTCGCGCGAAAGCTTTATCGTGCACAACCTCCGCCGAGGGCGTCAGCAGCTTCGCTGCCGCCGACTCCGTAACTGCAGGTATCGAGATCCGCAGTGCTTCATCGATCGTTTTCACGTAATGCACCGTCAGGCCACTGATCTGATCGGGCGTTAGGTCTTCATCCACGTTCATTTTGTTTTCCGCGGGAAGAATCACGTCCGTCACGCCTGCACGTTTCGCCGCCAGCACTTTTTCCTTGATGCCGCCAACCGGCAGCACATTGCCGCTGAGCGTTATCTCGCCAGTCATCGCGAGCAACGGGCGGATGCGGTGTCCCGTCAGCAATGACACCAGCGTGGTTGCCATGGTGACGCCCGCCGAAGGTCCGTCCTTCGGAATCGCTCCCGCCGGCACGTGCATGTGAATGTCGTGGTCGGCGAAGAAGTTTTCCGGAACGCCCAGTTGCACGGCGTTCGAACGTACCCAGGTCAGCGCGGCTTGCATGGATTCCTGCATTACCTGGCCGATCTGCCCGGTCATGGTGAAACCACCTTTACCCTTCATGGCATTGGCTTCGACAAAGAGCACGTCGCCGCCCGCGGGAGTCCAGGCGAGCCCAACGGCCACGCCGGGACGCTCGGTTCGCTCTTCGATTTCGCCTTCGGAGCGAACTTTAATGCCACCGAGAAACTCCTGGATGATCTCTTGCGTCACCACGAGTTTCTCCGGCTTGCCTTCGGCCAGGCGGCGCGCCTGTTTCCGGCAAATCGTGCCAATGGTTCGCTCCAGGCTGCGAACACCCGCTTCACGCGTGTAGTGGCGAATCACATAACGCAGGGCAGCCTCAGGAAATTCGATCTGCTCCGGCGTGATTCCGTTCTCTTCCACCTGCCGCGGAACAAGATACCGATTCGCGATGTGCAGCTTTTCTTCTTCGCTGTAACCCTGAAGTTCGATGATCTCCATGCGGTCGCGCAATGGCTCGGCGATTGGATCGAGCATGTTCGCAGTCGTGATGAAGAGCACCTTTGACAAATCGAAGGTCACATCGAGATAGTTGTCGCGAAACGTCGAGTTCTGCTCGGGATCGAGTGCTTCGAGCAAGGCCGAAGCCGGATCGCCGCGGAAATCGCGCCCGACCTTATCGATTTCGTCGAGCATAAAGACAGGATCTTTCGTCTCCGCTCGCCGAATGCCTTGAATAATCTGTCCCGGCAAAGCGCCGATGTACGTGCGCCGATGGCCGCGAATTTCCGCTTCATCATGCACACCGCCAAGCGAGAGACGCACAAACTTTCGTCCCAAAGCCCGCGCGATCGATTTACCCAGCGAAGTTTTGCCCACGCCCGGAGGCCCAACGAAGCACAGAATCGGGCCTTTCATGTTGGGCTTCAGCCGTCGCACCGAAAGATAATCTAGGATTCGGTCCTTAACTTTTTCCAGATCGTAGTGATCGGTATCGAGAATTTCCTTGGCCTTCGGTATCTCGATCTCCTGGCCGGAGGTTTTCGCCCACGGCAACACCGCCAGCCACTCCACGTAATTGCGCGTGAGCGAATAATCGGCCGCCATCGGCGACATTCGGGATAAGCGACCCAATTCCTTGAGCGCTTCTTTCTTCACCTCATCCGGCATACCGGCTTCATCGATTTTCTTTTTCAGATCCTCGACGTCGCGCTGGCCTTCATCCTGCTCGCCCAGTTCCTTCTGGATCGCCTTCATCTGCTCGCGCAGGTAGTATTCACGCTGCGTTTGCTGTACGCGGTCCTGCACTTCGCTCTGGATCTTGTTGCGCAGTTGCTGGACTTCGAGTTCTTTCGCCAGATGCTGATTGATCTTCTCCAGCCGCACCCGGATGTCGAGCGTTTCCAGCGTGTCCTGCTTATCCGGAGTCGAAAGCGATGGCAGCGACGAGGCAATAAAATCCACCAGCCGGCCCGGTTCATCAATATTCATGGCCACTGTGGAAAGCTCGTCAGAGAGCGTCGGTGATCCCGCCACGATCTGCTGGAATAATGTCAAAACATTCCGTTGCAGCGCATCGATCTCGGAAGTCTCTGGAGGAGGCGCTTCCGGAATCGCCAGCGCGCGGGCGCGCATGAAGGGCGTCAGTTGCGTGAACTCGCTAAGCCGAACCCGCTCCAGACCCTCGGCAAAAACAAAGAGGCTCTGATTGGGCATCTTGACGACTTTATGAACCACGGCAGAAGTGCCGACTGTATAAAGGTCGCTGGGTTGCGGGTTGTCGACGCGCGCTTCGCGCTGCGCCACAACAACAATAGTTTTATCCTCTCCAAGCGAGTTAATAAGCTGAACGGAACTCTCCCGTCCCACCGTCAGGGGCAGAACGGCGTGGGGAAACAGAACAGTGTCCCGCACCGGAAGCACGGGCAAAGCCCGTACGTCATTTATTTCCCTATGCTTAACTGGCTCGGAAAGCGGTTGGTTGCTCATTGGCTCTCCTTGAGTGTGTTTCACTCAAGCTTTAGATGATACACCGACTTGTAAGGTTTCAAAGCCCTGCAAGCGGACGGGTCCGGCAGTTTGGATTCTATCGGCAATCTCCGGGAAAGAACATGATGCCGATGGTCCCGAGGCTATTGCGCAGCTCTGGTGGTGCACAAATGGGAAATCGGCGGGGCCGCCTTGAAGGTGCGGCGGACCAACGAACGAAACAAGTTCATCCTGAGGCACCCGGAGCGTACTTGCGATATGCGATGCCAACACCGTTCACGCCGACTTGTAAACCCCCAACACCTTCACAAACTCCGCCACTTCTCCCAGATGCCGCAAAGCGTTCCGCGCCGCTTCATCGTCTTCCCGCAGAAAATCCACATAGAAGACATACTCCCAGGGTTTTCCCCGCAGCGGGCGCGACTCAATCTTGCTCAGGCTGATATCGCGCAAAGCGAAGACACTGAGCGACTTGAACAACGCTCCCGGAACATTCGCGACCTTAAACGCAATCGAAGTCTTATTCGCGTCCGCCGGAATAAAACGCTGGTAAGGGCCTTCCAACGAACCACGCTGCTTCGGTCCGGAAGCTGACGCCAGTTTGCGAATAAACAGCTTGCGTATAAGAAAGAAGCGGGTGAAGTTCCGTTTGTCGTCTTCGATCCCCGCCTTCAGAATTTTTCCTGAATATTGCTGTGCAGCGTGAACTCCCGCAATCGCGGCGGCGTCCGGAAGTTTCCTTCGAATCACATGTTTCACGCTGCCCGCCGTATCGTAAAACGGCGCCGCCTCGATCTGCGGATTCTTGCGGAAAAATTCCCGGCACTGGTCGAGCGCCACCGGATGCGATAACACGCGCCGTACAGCGCTCAGTTTCACTCCCGGCGCGGC
Organism: uncultured Acidobacteriaceae bacterium; assembly: GCA_963734675.1. GTDB lineage: Bacteria > Acidobacteriota > Terriglobia > Terriglobales > Acidobacteriaceae > Sulfotelmatobacter. The sequence goes on along the minus strand of CAVTHZ010000006.1, from coordinate 258,566 downwards.
AATCACATTGTGCACAATCCGCAAAAAGAATTCGCCCTGGATGAAAACGTCCCGCTCGACCAGCAGATCGGCATGTTCCGCAACCGTTCCCGCCAAAGAATTTTCAATCGGAATCACCGCCGCCGATACCGTGCCTCTTTCAACCGCGTCAAAAACTTCCACGGAGCGGGCGCATGGCACCACCCGGCAGCGCGGGACCATCGCTTCCGCCGCCTCATGACTGAACGAACCCAACTCACCCTGAATCGCAACCGATTCCATCAATTTCATCACAAGCAAGGTAGCTGCATGGGCTGGGCCGTGGCAAGAGCGGGGGATGGGTCACGTCTATCCTTGAGATCGATCGAAGATCCCGCTTGGCGCATTTGCGACATTCATTGTCGCCTTATCGAAAGCGCGCAGAACTGCCAATCAGTAATCTGTGATCAACCTTCAGCATCTTGATGGGAAAACATGAACCGTATACATCGATGGCTCTGCCGTTCTGACCACTGGCGCAACACCGTCTCAGAAAGACTTCCCTGGGCAATCGGCGATACCGACCTCGGCTCGAATGTTTTGGAAATTGGTCCCGGCCCGGGCTTAACGACAGACCTGTTGCGCACCACGGTGCCTCGATTGACAGCACTGGAGATTGATCCTTCACTGGCCGGTGCACTGAGTTCGCGTTTAAAACGAAGCAACGTTCAGGTCATCGAAGGGGATGCGACCGAAATGCCTTTTGCCGACTCGCAGTTCTCCGGCGCAGTTTCGTTCACCATGCTGCATCACGTTCCTTCCCCGGAACTGCAAAATAAGGTCCTCGCAGAAGCGTTTCGCGTTTTGCGGCCGGGGGGCTTTTTCGTGGGCTGTGACAGTCTTCGAAACTGGTTTATGAGGATCATTCATATCGGCGACACGCTAGTTGCCCTGGACCCCGCCACTTTCGACGCGCGATTGCAGAGCGCGGGTTTTGAAGTTTTGGAGGTCCGGAAGAACTCGCAAGCTTTTCGGTTTCGCGCTCGGCGACCATATGGGCCGCCGGTCAAAACACCAATCGGAAATTAACCGAATCACTGCAAACTCGACCTGTGGAGGAGCAACATGAACAAACGAATCCTGATGCTCAAAAGTAGCGCTTCGCAATCCATCTTTCTCGCCATTCTCTTACTCTGCGGCGTGATTTTGGCCACAAACGGCTCTGCTGCTGCCGCCGATTCATGCGCCGCAAATGCAGAAAATCGGCAACTCGATTATTGGCTGGGCAATTGGAGGATCGGCGCCGAGGGTTCATCGGGAAACGCTCGCAGCACCGTGACTCTTTCACTCGACAAGTGCCTCGTAGTCGAAACTTGGGATGGCGGACGAGGCCACCGTGGCCAGAACTTTTTTGGCTACAGCGCGGATGACAAAAGCTGGTATGGAATGTTCGCCGACAACGAGGGCCGGGTTCATGTGTTCACCTCTGGCAAGGTTGAATCCGGCACGGCGGAATTTGATGGCGAAAGCCTCGGACCCAACGGAGAGAGTGTATTGAACCGGGTGAAAGTAGTTCAGCTGAATCCAAACAAGGTCGAGCAGATTTGGGAAAAATCCACCGATCACGGCGTCACCTGGAGTAGGGCGTTTCGCGGGGAATACTCCCGAACGAATCCCTAAAGAGAGTCCAGCCTCCCCTTTCGCCAAAAGAATCCACAGAATTTACCCCGATTTCCGCCTTGCAACTCCGGCGTCGGCAAGGGAAGATGGTGAAAGCAGCCTCCTGATGGCCACTCCGAAGCTTGCATCCGAGCTCACACTTTCGCCTTCCGCGGCGAAACTGCGTTTATTGAAACGACTCCGCTGCACATTGCGTTATGAGAAACAAGCCTGGACGTCGGGAGCAGTAATGGTGGCTGGTGTGGATGAAGTGGGACGGGGATCGTTGTTCGGGCCAGTTGTGGCCGCCGCGGTGATTCTTGATCGCAACTACCGCATCCGTGGTCTGCGCGACTCAAAACTGCTACTGCGCGAAAAGCGTGAACTGCTCGCGCCACGGATCCGGGAGCACGCCGTGGCATGGGCGGTTGCAGCGGTGGATGCGGCGCGCATCGACCAGATCAACATCTATCATGCTTCGCGGCTGGCCATGCGCGAGGCGGTTTCCCGCTTGCAGCCCGCGGCAGATCATTTGCTGATTGATGCCTTGAAGTTAGACAGCGATTTACCGCAGCGGGCGATTATTCATGGCGACGCGCTTTCTGCGTCGATCGCCGCCGCTTCGATCCTGGCGAAGGTCGAGCGTGACCGCCTGATGTGCGAATGGGATGCCGTTTTCCCAGAGTATGGGCTGGCATCACACAAGGGCTACAGTACGCCGCAGCACTTGGCCGCGCTTCGAGAACTGGGACCTACCCCACTGCATCGGCAATCATTCGCGCCAGTGTGGAGTTCTCCGGCGGCGGAGCAGGTTGTCTTCGATTTCGACTGAGCATCTCTTGCCGCTTGCAGCCTTTTCGGCGAATTACTTCTCGGTCGAGGATCCCTGTGACTTCAGCTTTGCGCTGAGGTTGTTCACCAGCGACGTGTTTTTATCCAGCGCGCTGCGCAGAATCTCCGCCTGCTGCTTCGCCGTTGCCCAATCCTGCTTTTCCACTGCCTCAGTCAAACCCGGCAACTCCAGGTGTGCGTAAGTAAATCGCGCGCCGTAGAGGATGTGTTTGAACCACGGCCTGCCGGGAATGCCATCCGGATTGAGCCAGTTGCGCTCGAGTTCCATCTCTCCATGGTTGATCGCATCGGCCAGCTTGGGATCGATTGCGCTGGAGGCTAGGGCTCGGGCTGCGGATTCGTCGAGGCGCTTGCCGGCGGCCTCGAAATCGTCGATAGCGCTTCTTATGCCGCTCAGGTCGAGGGGGGGTGCGGCGCTCCCGGACGGCTCGCAGGTGGGGCAGGGATCCTTCGACTGCGCGGCCGTTCCGCTTCGCGGGACAGCCGCTTCGCTCAGGATGACAGTGTTGCTTTTTGCGAGTTCATTCACGAACTGTCGAATGTTTGCGGCATAGTTGGCAAAGTCAAAAGGCAGCAGGTCGGCATTGGCGAGGCGCAAGGCGAGCACGCCCCAAAGTTGCGACATCAGCGTGTGATAGCGATAGCCGGGGTCGCCGAAGTGGTTCATCCAGAAATAATCGTCGTAGGCGGAGTGATACACGCCGTAGGGGCCATCGAATTGCAGCCCCAGCACCGGCATTCCAACAAAGTTAAGAAACACGGTGTGATCCGATCCGCTGCCGATGCGGGCATCGGCCAGATTCGAATCTTGAACCTCCTCAGATTGCTTCGCGGCCACGCGCTCTCTTGCAGTCGATTCTTTCCACGCTTCATACAAACTCTTGCCCGAAGGATCCTTCAACGAGCGACTGGTCTCCACCAGCATCGGCGCGAGCGAGGCAACAGCCTGTCCGTGGAAGTTTGGACCTGAAGTCGATGAATCAACGTTGATGTAGGCGACAGCTTTCTTGCGTAACTCATCGGCGAACTGTTCGCCCCACTCGGTGGAACCGGTGAGACCGACTTCCTCTCCGTCCCAACTGCAAACCATGATCGTGCGCCGCGGCCGCATTCCCTGCCGAGCCAACTTTCCTAGTGCGCGAGTCATTTCCATCATGGAGGCGGTGCCGCTTGAGGGATCGACCCCGCCAAAGACCCAGGCATCGCGATGATTGCCCAGCACGATCCATTCATCGGGCAACTCAGAGCCGCGAATGCGGCCCTCGACCACATAGTAGGGCTGGGTTGAGGTATCCATTTCGATCTTCACGTGCACGCGCACGCGATTACCGCCCAGGCGATACTTGATCGGCAACCCGCCCTGCCAGTCTTGTCCTTGCCAGTCAGTGGGAGCAAGCGGCCCATCCATGTTTGCGAGAAGCGGTTTGGCATCATGCCACGAAAGCGGCAACGCCATGATTTTCGGAATCGAAACTGCTTGTTCAACCGGAATGCGCTTTGCGCCCGGAATCGAAGCCCAGCCGGGAGTGAGCGGATCGCCCGGAACCATGAAATCGTAGGTGATCGCGCCGCGCTGAATGTGATACTCCGGCCCCCATGGGCCTTTGGGATCGACCTGGCCGCGCTTGAACCCATCCTCGGCAGGATCACTGTAGATGAGAATTGCGGCCGCGCCTTCGCGTTCCGCAGTCAGCGCTTTGAATCCGCGATAGCTGTAAGGATTCGAGTAGCGAACCAGTACCACTTTGCCTTTGACATCGATGCCTTGCTTGCGCAGCAGTTCATAGTCCTCCGGATTGCCGCTGTACGCGTAGACGAGCGGCGCGGTAATTTCCCCGGAGGCGGACATGCCGCTCCATGCGGAACTTATGCTCTTGTTTTTCGAATCGGGGTCGCCGGGAATCGGCAACTCCCGCAGCAGGGCGCGGTAATGCACGGGCGCGACCATCTCGAGGGATGTGAACTTAGGATTGCTGCCGTAGACATCGTAGCGGCGTATTACAACATCCTCGATACCTTCATTCCGCCACTGGTCGGCAATATAACGGGCGAGTTCGTTGTTGCGTGCCGAGCCCGCAACATGGGGTTCCGAGGTAAAAATATGATGCTGGCGCTGTTCCTCAGCCGGAGATGGAATGGCTTTGAACTTGTTTTCGATCTCGATCTGGTGTGCGGCGGAAGCAGGAGTGAAGCCGAGAATGGATTGGGCGGAAGCCGGCAGTGAAACAACGATCGCTAGCGCAACACACACCAGATGCGGGCAAAAAAGCCCACGCTTCAGAAGGCCCATGCTCGAACTCTCCTGCGAGAGAATATGGATTACAGCGGCTACACCGTCGAGACTACTTTGCCTTGTAAATCTCCGTCAGCAAGTCAGGCTTCGATTCATCGCGCACCAGATGCGGATAACGCTCGCCTCCGTGATAGTCGATCTTGTAGGTTTTGAAGTAGTCGGTGTTTTCGACCAACAGGTCCAGCGATCCGGTTCCACCTTTGCCCGCCTTCAGAGCTGCGCGCAAAACATCGGGCGAGTACTGGCGGCCGTTCACGGCAACGAGCTTCATTCCCGGTCCAATGCCCGCAAGCGCGGCAGGCATTCCTTCGGTAGTGTCAATAATTCCGCCGTCGTCGCGTAGTTCGAGTCCGAGCGAGTAGGCGGCATCGATAAAGTGTTCTCCGATGCCGCGATCCATTTCAGAGGGAGACTCGTCGTATGCGACCTTCCAGCCGCTACCTTCGATTCCTCCTAATGGTGCGCCCGGACCATGATTGGTAAGACGTTCGGTCCAGAATCCTCGCCAGTCGTAAGGAACGATTTGGTTGAGCGCGTTTACCACATCATCAAACGTGTAGGTTTTCAGCGCCGGGCCGGTGCTGGGAGCGCCGTGGAAAAGATGGCAGAAATCGTCAATGCTCTTCGCACCTTTGCTTTGCTGGCGGATGATGACATCCACCCACAGCCAGTTAAGCGTGTCCTCATCGTAAAAATCGACGCCTCGCCGCCAGGAGTGCCAGGCCTGCGGAGCGAAATAAAGTTCCGGCGCGGCATCGGCGGTATCCTGCAGATTGCGCCAGGTGCGGCCGGGGGTGTGGTCGAGCGCAGCCTCCGTCAACGCCAGGTCATCCCGCGATTGTTCGGCAGTGAGCAGGCCGCTGCGCGCGGCCAGCACCGTGCCGAGATAGTTCGTTAGCCCTTCATACACCCAGAGCAAGTCATCCTGCATCGGCTGTTGATAGTCGGGCGTCGCCAAATCCGCGGGACGCCGGTATTTTCCGTTCCAGGAATGAACGTATTCATGAGGCAGCAAAGTGGCTTCGAGCTTCCGATCGTTCTCATCCACCAGTCCGCGTTCGCCGACGCGGCTATCGTCCGACTCGTGATGCTCCAATCCGAAATGAGCTACGTGGTCGCTTAAGCTGAGCAGGAAGTGATAATCGCGATAGTGGTGCGCCCCGAAAAGTTTCTGCGCTTGCTCCACCAGGTTCCTGTAGTGATCCCAAACTTCCTGCGGGGCGTCGAGCGCCGCTGCGCTATCGGCGGCAATGTCCATCTCGGTGGGAGGATTATCGGCCAGTTTGACTACCTTGAGAAATTCTCCCGTGATCACCGGGGAATCTACGAGCGTGTTCAGTGGAGCGGGCTGAAACTTGATTTCAGTTTCGCCATTTCGCTCGCTGGTCGAAGCGATCGGGAGCGGAGTTCCGTATTTCCAATTCGCGGGAAGCTTCAGGCTGGCGGTATAGGTCAGTTCGTCGGCTTTCCAGCCTTTGGGATAAAGCAACACCTGATTCCAACTGATCACTGCCATTTTGTCGGTCGCGGAGGAACCTGCCGAGAAGCCGCCTTCGAAAACCGCGGGAGAAAGAAAGTCGAGTTCGGCATTCACTTCGTTTTCGCCGGCGGGCACATCGACGTGAATGGTAAAACCATCCAGCAGATCTCGACGCCACTTCAGAAGCTTGCCGCCCGCGTAGAACTTGAGCCCAGCCAGATCGACCACAGGACCGTCGGGTGCATGCTCGCCCGGTATCCATTTCGGATAATAGAGCGTCAGGTCTCCGGCGCTCGCCGGAATCTTCAGCGTCGCATGAAAAATTTTACGCGGGGCTGAGGAAGCATCTACGAAGAGAGTCACCGAAGGCGGTGCGGCAGGCCAGGCAGGAAGACTGAACAAGGCAATAAGACAGAATACTCCCGGAATTCTGGAGAGTTTCATTTTTCAGGCTCCAATGTCAGAAATGAAATTGAAAGATACTTTAGTGTGAAGAACTCTAGACTATATCAGCCAAAACGAGCAGCGGTACAGGGACGCACTCGCGCTGCTATCATTCGGGCCATGCAGCGCCGCGGAAAATTCGTCACCTTCGAAGGTCTCGACGGAACTGGCAAGAGTACGCAGATGCGCAAACTGGCGGGCGCTCTGCGTGCTTCCGGGCATAGAGTTGTGGAAACCCGGGAACCTGGCGGCACAGCCATTGGGGAGAAGATTCGCCGGGTCTTGCTCGATTCTTCAACAGAAGATCTTGATCCTCTGGCAGAGATGGCTTTGATGTTTGCGTCCCGTGCGCAGCACATCGCGGAGGTGATTCGGCCGGCGCTGGAGCGGGGGGAGATAGTACTCTGCGATCGCTTCACCGATTCCACGGAAGCCTATCAGGGCAGCGGCCGAAAACTCGGAAAGGAAGCGGTATTGAGACTGCATCATGTCCTTTGTGGAGATCTTCAGCCTGATTTAACGATTCTGTTGGATTCGCACCCCCAGCAGAGTCTGGGACGCGCTCGTGCGCGGAATCGGCAGACTGCGGACCGGGCAAAAGAAAGCGCAAGCAAGCATATTGACGAGAATCGATTCGAGCAGGAAGATCATAACTTCTTCCTCCGGGTCCGCGATGGCTATCGATCAATCGCCAGGAGAGATCCGCGGCGCGTCATTACAGTGGACGTGAGTGGAACGCCCGCCCAGACGCATCAGAAGATCGTGGAATTGGTCGAGCGAAAGCTGAGGCTTGGGCGAGAAACATGAGCTTCTCCGATTTCTACGGCAACACTGACGTTGCTCATCGCCTGCGCGACATGCTGGCGCGTAATCGTTTTCCCCATGCCGTGATCCTTTCCGGCGCACGCGGCTCCGGCAAGTACACGCTGGCATTGATGCTGGCCCAGGCGCTGAATTGCCTGGAGCCGATGCAAACGGACGGTCTGCCCGATTTCTGCGGCCATTGTTCAAATTGCCGCCGCATCGCGCAATCCATCGATCTCGACGCGCGATTCGCCGAGGCCATCGAAGCTCGGGAATCTCTGCGCGAAACGGATAAGAAAGAAACCCGGCTCTTCGTTCAAACTCATCCCGACGTCCTGGTCATTCCCCCCGACCCGCCCCAAATGATGATCAAAGTGGATCAGGTTCGCCGCGTAATCGAGACGATTTATTACCGCCCCTCGGATGCCCGCGAACGAGTCTATATCTTCACCGATTCTGCCTTCATGAAAGAGGCGGCGAATTCACTGCTCAAAGTTTTGGAGGAACCGCCTGAGTTTGCCACGATTTTCTTGCTGTCGGAAAATCCCGGTGAACTTTTGCCGACGATCCGCTCCCGGGCAATGTCATTCCCGCTCGCTGCCCTGCCAGTTGAGGAACTTGATCGCTATCTTGCTGAACAGCATCCGGACTGGAAGCCAGCGCAACGGTCTCTTGTGGCGCGGTTATCGGAAGGCGCTGTGGGCCGGGCTCGAGGCTTTGATGTCGAGGCTTATGTTGCGGCACGCTCCGATGCACTTGCTGTTCTGAATTCCGCACTGCTGGGCGGTGAGCATAGTGCGCTCTTCAAAGTCACCGAATCCTATCGCAGCGGCGCTGAGGGTCGCGACAAGACCGAGCGTTTGCTTCGAACGCTCTACTCGTTGCTGCGAGATCTGATGTTTCTCGGCTCCGGCACGCCCCAGATGGTTCACAATATCGATATCCAGGGCCAACTGGAGAGAATGGCCGAGTCAGTCGATTTTGATTGGATCGCCGCGGCATCCGATCGACTGGCGGATCTGGAGCGGGGCGCGCGCCGGAACCTCTTGCGGTCACTTTCCATCGAAGCTTTTAGCCTGGCCTTGGAGCGGGCCGGCTAGAATTTTCTAATTGATGCCGTTTCAGCAGGTTACGAAGATTACTTCGGTGGTTCTACGCCCTTCGGTGTCATTGTTTGCCCCTGATTCAAACCCTATAATCGAGTCACTCTGGTTGAAAATTCTCCATCAAGTTCCCTCTGGCAGGAAGCAAAAGGTGAGGTCTGCTTTATAGGAGCGTAGAACCCGGTAATGCGAAAGCGTCTCCAAACATTCTTGATGGCCGGCACACTCGCCGCGACCTCGCTTATCACCACGCCATTGCTATGCGCCGCCGATGGCGATGGAAATCCGACAAAGATTGTTGTGAGCGACGATCACGGCCGAAAAATCTATGTAAATGATTTCGCCCCCGTCACTCCGGCGCGCCCAGCGGAAGCTTCCGCGCCTCGCCGCGCGCTGATGTATTGGAGTTCGAAAGATAATCGGTGGAAGCCGGTTCCTCCGCCTAATGCTGCTTCCATGCGAGCTGCCCGGTCGGCGGCTGCAGAAGTCAGCCAATATATCGGGCGCGAATCGAAACAAGCTGCAAACGCCAGGATCGTGGCCGCCAATGCAAATGGCTCAGCGTCAGCTTCGGTCGACGTTGAGACTGCAATTCAAGAAGCCGCTGCTCGCCACAATGTCGACCCCAACCTGGTGCGCGCCGTGATTAAAGTGGAGTCGAACTTTAATCCCAACGCAGTATCGCGCAAGGGAGCGATGGGATTAATGCAGTTGATGCCCTCTACCGCTCGCCAGTTAAAAGTAAAAAATCCGTTTGACCCTGAACAGAACGTCGATGCCGGCGTTCGTCAACTGAAACAATTGCTGGAGAGTTATAACGGCGACATCAAGCTCACCCTCGCTGCCTATAACGCCGGTGCGGGCGCGGTTGCGAGGAATTCCGGCGTGCCCCATTATGCAGAGACCCAAAACTACGTTCGAAGGATCACAAATCTTTACTACGGCGGAGTCAGTTTTGGCGCGCCGGGAATCTCGCATGATCCCGTGACAATTCAGCGGGATGCGCGAGGGGTGCTCTACATCAGCAACACTGATTAAGTTTGCGGCATCTGTTTAATGATGCCATATTTTGGCTTTCTTTGATCTCTCAGGTACCCAGGCATCGTTCGAAAAGTTAATAGAACCGAAGAAGGAACTGAATTATTTTGAACAGCGCATCGCGGGAGCGTCGTCTGCGGCTGCTCGGCATCTTTGCCTGCGCCGCACTATTGGCGGCCTCGCCACTCGCGCACGCGCGAACCCGCCATTCGGAAGCCTGGGCGCGAGCGCACTTCGCAACCGCGGAGCGAATGCGTGAAGCCCTGAACGGGCGGTCTCCCGCAGAAAGAACCCGGCACGATTATCAACGGGTGGTGAACGCGTACCGCGCGGTGTATCTCGGCGCTCCTAATTCCACCAAAGCCGATCCCAGCGTTGTAGCGGTGGCAGAAACCATGGTAGAGATGGGCCGCCACTTCGACGACGATCAAATCCTGAACAAAGCGATCGATCAATATAAGTTCTTGCGCCGGGAATATCCCGGCAGCAAGTATCGCTTTGACGGCTTATTCACGATTGGCGAAGTTTACAAAGACGATCTCGACAATCCCGAGGCAGCGCGATCCACCTTCGAGGAGTTCCTGCGGCGATACCCGCACAACCGCCTGGCCGATGATGCCCGCAAGGCCATCGCTGAATTGGCCCAGGAAGCCAAGGCAGATAAAGCGGGGCATCGGAAGAATTCTGAGAAGGCAGCAGCGGAACAGAATCCGGATGCGCAAAATTCAGAGCCTGATACCGGAAGCGTGCAGTCGCCCGTGCAAGCAACGAAAGTCGAGGCTGATACTCAGCGCTCCGCCCGATGGCCACGTGTCACTGGCATCCGACACTGGTCAACTCCGGATTACACACGAGTGGCCATCGATGTTGAGAGCGAGGTGAAGTTCTCTTCGCAGAGGATTGCCAGGCCGGCGCGCATTTATTTTGATCTGAAAGATACAAAACTGGCGTCCACCCTGGTGGGGAAGAGCTTCGATGTGGACGATGGATTTCTGCGAAAAATCCGCGTTGCGCAGTTCGCGCCGGGGCGAACTCGAGTCGTGCTGGAAGTCGAAGACCTCTCTGTGTACGACGCGTTCCTGCTTCCCAACCCATATCGCTTGATAATCGATATTCACGGGAAGAACGGAACTGCCAAGCAAGTCGAAAATCATTCGTCGCCGGATCGGGAGGGATTGGCGTCAGCGGAGGCGAACGACACACCCGCAGCCGATGCTCCGACACCAGATCATCCCGAAGATGCGGGCGCAACGAAGCCCGCGGCCCAAGCCGTATATCCCGACGATAAAAACGCTTCGACTGCGGTAGTGAAGAAGATCGTAGACGCCGACGAAACAGATGATTCTGCCGATGAGACAATTGCTCCACCCAGGCACGCCAAGAAGATTGCCTCGCACGATGGAATTCTCGTCGATAAGGTTGCCAAAGGATCTATCGACGAGTCGCCTCTCGAAAGTGCGCTTTCAACCCAAACAACTTCTCCGGCCGCAGCGCACCGGAAAAATTCATCGCACGCACTCGCTTCGAGCAAGGCAGGAGGTGCCCACGACTTTAGCGTTCGCGAAGCGCGGCCGACTTCCGCCGGCGACCGCTCCCTGATCCGCGCGCTGGGTTTGAAAATCGGCAAAATCGTAATCGATCCCGGCCATGGCGGCCACGATACTGGAACCATCGGCCCGAATGGTTTGGAAGAAAAAGATCTTGTGCTTGAGGTCGCCCGCCGCTTGGGGAAGTTGCTGGAAACCCGCTTAGGCGCCGAAGTGGTTTACACCCGCAAAGATGACACATTCATTCCGCTCGAGACGCGCACCGCCATCGCCAATCAGGCGCGGGCAGACTTGTTCATCTCCATTCACGCGAACTCCAGCCATGATGCCGACGCCCGAGGGGTCGAGACCTATTACCTCAATTTCACATCCTCGCCGGACGCCTTGGACGTCGCAGCGCGTGAAAATGCGGTCTCGGAGAAGTCGATCTACGAACTGCAAGACTTGGTAAAGAAAATTGCACTGAAAGAAAAGATCGAGGAATCGCGGGAATTCGCCGCCGATGTTGAATCCTCACTTCACAGTGCTCTTGCGGCCAAGAGCCCGGCCATCCGTGATCGTGGCGTGAAAAAGGCGCCCTTCATCGTTCTGATTGGCGCGAATATGCCATCAATCTTGGCCGAGATTTCCTTCGTCAGCAATCCCACCGACGAGCGCAGGCTCGAAACCAGCGAATATCGCGAACGGATCGCGGAATCCCTCTACCGCGGCATCGCCAAATATGTGAACGGGCTGAGCGGAGTCAAAGTCGCCAGCAAGATGGACAAAAACGTAACGCAATAACGCGCAATCCCGATGCACCAACCTCCTCTCGAAAATCGGCACATTTGAGCCTTTCTCTACCGTTGATAGGAGCTGATATTTTGCAGTTGACATGTTTTTTCTCCCCAGTAATACTCAATGATCTCTGCACCCCCAGGCAGAAGACCCTCTTAGATCACTAAGCATCAGTTCACCGCAAGGAGACAAGAATGTCCCAGTCAAGTGTGCCCAATCGCGCCCCAATTTCTCTAAACGACAAACTCGACCAGAGACTGCTCAGCTACGCTGTGGCAGCGGGGGCCGCGGGCGTAAGCGTGATGGCGCTTGCACAGCCGGGGCAAGCTGAGATTGTATATACGCCCACTCATCAGGTGATCACCGCCAACCAAACCTACGCACTCGACCTCAATCACGATGGCATCACCGACTTCATCTTCCGTAATAACTACTTTGGGGGCGCGGATCAGTTAAATCGCCGCGGTGGGGTTTTTCCCACCGGCGGTTCCTATACGTACGGCGGTATCAAACTCGACCCGGTCAAACCGAACCGAGTTTTGATAAACGAACGTGAGGCAGCGCCGCCCCTAAAAGTTGGGCATAAAGTCGGAGCGCGGGCAGATTGGGATCCGGTAGAAGGCCTTATGTGGGGCTGCGAGGCGACTGATGGGTCTCCATTCGCCACTTTCGGCTCATGGAAGGATGTGACAGCTCGATATCTTGGCCTGGAGTTCGTGATCGATGGGCAAATTCACTTTGGTTGGGCACGGCTGAGTGTTACGACGACGAATTGCACCGTGACCGCTACCTTGACTGGCTACGCGTACGAAACAGTCGCCGGCAAACCCATCGCGACCGGCGAGACCTCGGGAGCGGTGGCAGCCGAGCTTTTAGAACGGCCACAGGCAACTTTAGGAGCGCTGGCGATCGGCGCCCCTAGACTCGCGGTCTGGCGTCGTGACCAGCAGTCGAACTAGCGTCGTTGGCATTAAACGGCTCGACTAAAAATAATGGGCGGGGGGTCGTTCTTTCGCTTTTGCTCGAGCCTACCCAGCAGTTTTGAATCAAGACGAATTGTCATCCTGGAAACTTTTTCCAGCCTGCTGTGGTCTAATTGAGTCAGGGTCTTAAGGCAGGACATGCGTTTTTTATGGGCGGCACTAATTCTTCTAACCACCACAGCGTATGCTGCGCCCGCAGAGTCGACTGTGGCCCCAATTCTCCCAAAGCAGTTTGCCGGCTGGCAGATGCAAGGGCAAGCCAGGGCCAGCAAGGATGCAAGCGTTGCCGATCCCACCAACGCCGCGCTGCTCAAGGAGTTTAGCTTCACCGACTTTGAGTCCGCGGACTACAAGAGCGATGACGGCCGCACGCTGAAAATCCGCGCGGCGCGTTTTGCCGATGCCAGCGGAGCCTTCGGGGCATATACGTTCTATCTGCAGCCGGAGATGGCACGCGAGCAAATAGGCGATCAGGGAGCATCATCGGATCGAAGGGTGCTTTTCTATCGTGGCCACATCCTGGTCGATGCCGTATTCAGCCAAATGTCCGCGATGTCGGCGGCTAGCTTGCGTGAACTGGCAGGCGATCTTCCTCATCCTGCCGGGAATTCCGGTAATCTGCCGCCGATTCTTGCTTTCATGCCACATCACGGGTATCAGGCCAACACCGAGAAATACGCTGAAGGTCCGATCGGAGTGGATGCAATCCAGGCGCCGCTTCCCGCCAGCCTTGTGGACTTTGGCACGAGCCCGGAAGTCGCGTTGGGCAAATACGCTACTCCCAGCGGGCAGGCCACGTTAATGCTGATCGAATATCCGACCCCGGCACTGGCGATCGAACACCTGCGCCGGATCGATGCCGCCAATCACGCTGCACAACCCCAGGCTGGCGTCGAAGGGGTCGAGAATGTTGGCCCGTTTTTCGAAAAACGCACCGGACCAATCATCGCAATCGCATCCGGTTCGATTTCGCAAGGCGATGCGCAGACCTTGTTGGGCGCGGTGAACTACGAAGCAAGCGTCACCTGGAACGAAAATACCTACTTCGACAAGAAGAACAACATCGCCAACTTGCTGGTGAACATAATTCTCTTATGCATTATTATCGGTGCGATCTCTCTCGCAGCGGGGGTTGCGTTCGGAGGCGCTCGCGTCCTGTTCAGGCGTTATTTACAGGGCGAGAATGACAACATCGAGTTTATAGCGCTGGATCTCTCCGAATCGGCTTCGCGGCATTCGCACAACCGGCACCACACCTCAACTGACAGCCACACTCGAACGTAAAACCATTAAAAGGTTTGGCTTACCAGCCGAGTGCCGTTTTTGTCTCATAATGAGATGTACGCGGAAATATTACTCTATTGCTCAAGTGATTGAAAACAAAGGCGTTTATTTCATAGAAATTGCTTGACACTCTGCTTTTTCGGCTCATAAGATTTTGTCCAGAAAGTTTTGACGGATTCTATGCCTCCGTTGGAACTATTCTCCCTTGAAGAAAAGGTCACCTGTTGCCGGGTGGCCTTTTCGTTTGGACCTCGGGCGCTGGAGAATTCGGCGGTTTTATGACGGAACAATTACATCCGGATTGCGTACTATTTGTTTGAAAGCTGTTATCTGAGAGCGGCTCTCTGAAAAGTCGAGGTAGAAAATCAATGTATTGCGACGCCTGTGGAACAGCCGTGCAGCCCGGACAAGGGTTTTGCAGCCGTTGTGGCAAGGAAATTATAGGACCCATTGCTTCTCCGCAAGGGCGACGACGCGTGCAAAGCCATATTCATCTGCTGTCGATTTTCTGGTTTGCCATTTCAGCCTTCAACTCGATCATTGGCATCGTGCTTTACATTCTTGCCAATACGCTGCTCGCCCCCGGGGGCGCAGCCAACGCGCCGGATTTCTTGCGGCCTTTGCTCAGCGTTGTTGCGATTATCATCCTTGGGGGTGCGGCGCTTGGATTCTGTGCCGGCTGGGGCTTGATGCACCACGAGCCCTGGGCTCGCACTCTTACCTTGGTTCTGGGATTTCTCGTCCTCTTCATCAATATTCCCATCGGCACCGCAGTAGGGATCTACACGCTGTGGGTTTTGCTCCCGGCGGAATCCGAACAAGAGTATGGGGCGCTGGCCACTACCCGCGCCGCTTGAAGAGTGTTGTGGCTCTAACTTTTCGGTCAGCAGCCGGCGAATCTCACTCCATCGAGTCCCAGAGAGTTGAGTTCGAACCCAGTCCAATCGACCGGCCCGATCGCCACGTCGAGCGTGCGCAAACCTGAATCGCTTGCATAAAAAACCCTTAGGAGAATCCTCAAGCCTTTTTATCTCTCACGCGGTTTCTTAGAACAGATTCCAGCAAGAACTGACTGCAGAAGCGGCGAGGGCGATCTATCCCCGCGGGCTAGGCGAAAAGTTTTGGGCTGTGAGGTTCGACGGGTTAACCTACTCTTGGCCTAGTCTCGGATTCAACGGCGAGGGAATCGCGGTCGACAACGTACGGGGGCGGGTTTACATCTCGAATCAGCTGGGTAACTCGATCGCGGTGTACAACACGAGCGGAGCCCTGTTGAAGACGATCCAGTAGTCAGAGTAAGATTTCCAGCCTTGCGACTGAAAGAAGAAAGGCCCCGGCCTATGCTGGGGCTTTTCCTCGAAAGCGTGAGCCTAAAACAGGTTCCACAAGAACTGGTTGTAAACATCGTGGTGATATTGCACCTCCGGGGCTTTCACGAATGTTCCCAGGAGTCGGGGGCAGCGATCGGCGGCGGCTTGTTTCAGATCGGCATAGCGTCCCTTCACGTCTTCACCAAGAAGCTCCGTGGTCCACTCCGCTTTGCGGAAGTCGTGAAGAGCGGTATAGATGTTGTCGGGCAGATATCTTTCAGCCTGGCGCAGGTTCTTAATCTTTGAGGTATCGCCGTCAATACCACTCTTGAAAATGGATAGCATGACAAGATATGGATTTGCGTCCGGAGCGACCGAGCGCACTTCCACGCGCATGCTTTTCTCGTTACCGATGGGAATGCGAATCATAGAGCCGCGATCCACCGGCGAGGCTTTGATCTGGTTGGGCGCTTCGAAGTGCGGATCGAGGCGGCGGTAGGCGTTCACGCTGGGGTTGAGCAGCAGGCAAATGTCGTTGCCATGGGTGAGGATCCGATCGAGAAACGCCCAGCCCAGTTTGCTGAGCTTCTCTTCGCCCTTCGCATCCCAAAAAAGATTCTTGCCATTTTCGCTGATCGAGACATTCGTGTGCATGCCGCTGCCGTTGACGCCGACCACGGGCTTCGGCAAGAACGACGCCGTCAATCCCATATTCGTAGCGACCTGTCGGCAGATAAGCTTATAAAGCTGAATCTGATCGGCAGCCGCCACCACTTCTCCATAGCCGTAATTGATTTCGAACTGCGAGGGCGCAACTTCGGGATGATCTTTCTCATTCTGGAAACCCATCGAGCGCTGCACTTCGGCAGTTGTATCGATAAAATTGCGCAGCGGGTCGCCGGGCAGCGAATGGTAGTATCCGCCAGTATTCACATATTCAAACTTGCCCGTCTCGTGATAGTGCCGCTCGGCATCCGCGCCTTTGAACAAGAATCCCTCAATTTCATTTGCCGCGTTGAGCGTGTAGCCCTTTTTCTTGTGCAGACTCGCGGCGTAATTTTTCAGCACGCCCCGAATATCGGCTGTATAAGAGGTTCCTCCCTTATCGATGACCTCGCCGAAGACCAGGACTTTGCCGGAGCCGAACACGTCGGCTGGCGCCCAATAAAACGCTGACCAGTCGATGCCCAGTCGCAGATCGCTTTCGCGCTGCGCGGTAAAACCGCGAATGGATGAACCGTCGAAAGTAAGGTTGTCCCAGCTCTTGATCAAAAACTTTTTATCGTAATCGAGCATGTGCAACCGGCCTTCGAGATCGCTGAAGAGGACGGTCACGGCCTTAATGCGCTTTTCATCCGTCAAATATTTCAGGCGCTCTTCCTGGATCTTCCCGATTGCGACACGCCTACTGCGCTGTTCTTTTGCCTTGAGATTGAGGTCTTCCAGTTCGTCGTACGAGAGGGCCAAAAAATTGCGCAGTTCAGTGGACATGGGCGTAGGTCATTCTCCTGTTCTTAATCGTAAATTAATGATTGCAGTCAGCAACGGCACGGAAATACGAGTTGAAACGGCTGGGGGTGTACCCGAAAGAATAGCGCGAGATTTTGCTGCCGACAATCAAAAAAGCTGATAGGAGGGATTTGAGACATTTCTGAATTCCCCAAGCTCAGGGATTTCGGTAGTGGTCCGATCTTTGATCGTCAACTTTTCACGTTTTCGAAGAGCCTGTCCTGAACTTGTTGAAGGGGCGGGACGGGGGGACTTCATACGAAACGCATCGCAAATTTTGTCGTTCCGAGACGTGGCGGAGTCGACCGATCTTACGCGATTGAATTCTGCGGCACGCCTTCAGCAGCGTCCGCATGTTTTGGGTTCCCGGATTGCCGAATTTCCCCAATCGCCTCTGCAAGAGTCGAGACGACGGGAGCGATGCATCCCGCCCCCAGGCGTTGCGGAACAACACTGCTGTCGATGTTCCAGAATCCCATCACGATGTGCAGTTCCGGGGCGCTTGCGCGCAATCTTCTGCACAGAATTCTGGCTTCTGCGACCGACGACGTCGAGATGGATGATATGCAAACCGCCTTCGTTCCGATGCGTTGAATCGACTGCACCGTCTTTTCAGACGAAGCAGCTCGGATTGCACGCGACGCAATTCCAGCCAGTCCCAACAATTGGGAAAGCATGATGGCTATCAATTCATCCGCGCCCGTGGCGGCGGCGATGCAGGCAACCGGCGCCAGCCCAAATTGGCCTTTATCAAAAGAGATTGGGGCGGCCGCGGCTCCGGTTGCGATCATGTTTTCCGGCTCCACGTAAGAGTCTCCCAAATCTTCAATCAGATTTCTCACGGCGCGAAGCAGGAACTTTCGTTTGCCAAGGTCGAGTTCCTCTCTCTCGTAATCCTGTTCGGCTAGTTTGAGAGCCGGAAGGACAATCGAATCGTACAAACTTTCCAGTGAATTCGTTTTAAGGTGCGTTTCGCAGATCGATCTAGCCTCCTCCTGATCCATCGCGAGAAGCCGTTGATAGAAACATTGTTCCGGGAGAAGAACCGGCTCGTCTCCCAGGACGATTTCAAGGAAACTCAGTTGAGGAAAATGCTGCCCCAGCACAATGAGACAGACAGTCAAAGGAGTAGACAGGATCAGGCCCACTGGACCCCAGATCGTCGCCCAGAAGACTGCCGCTACCAGAATTGCCAGCGATGAGATTCCTGTGTGCGCGCCATAAAGAAGAGGCTCGACGAAGTTTGAGACTGTCACCTCGAGGGCGACGAAAATCCCGAATGCCACGGCGGCATGATGCCAGCCTGGGAAGACAGCCAGTGCCATCGCAGTCGGCATCAACGCGGAAATGAACGTGCCAACGTAGGGAACAAATCGCAGCACACCAGTCAAGACTCCCCACAGGAGCGGGTGAGGCACACCCACGAAGTAGAGTCCAACACCGAACAGGAACCCGTAAGTTCCATTGACCAGGCATTGCAGAAGCAAGTAGCGGCTCAGGCGGCGGCCTGCATCGTCGAGCGCCCGCGTCATGACATGAATTTTGCCGCGACCGGCGAGGCGGATTGCGCGGTTGCGCAAGTCTTCCCGCTTCACCAGCATGAACAGGGTAAAGATGATAACAATGGCTGCGGTTTCCGCAGGACCGGCGAGCGGACCAAGCAGAGCCCGAAGATCCTCAATCACGCTGGATGGAGGTTGGGTGACTTGCACCTGAAGGGGATGAGCGGGATGCGAACCTCGCGATTCCAGGCTGTGGCCACCTGGAATCTGGCTCGGCAAGTCCGTTAGTTCTTTGTTCAGATCCCTAAGAGTGGCTGTCGCCCTGCTTAAGCTGCTGCCTTTGGCAGTATGCATTGCCTGAATTTTTGCATCGAGATTGTCTTTGTAGTCGGGAAGCTGAATCATGATCTCGACCACTTGAGTTGCAGCACCCCATGTGACCGCTCCCAGCAGCGCAAGTGCTAAAGCCACCACCGTGAGGACGGCGGGCACCCGGCCAAAGCGAATTTTCTGGAGCAGAGTTACGAATGGAGTGAGCAGGAAACTGAGAATCAGTGCAAGCGCCAGCGGGATGAAGATCCGGCGACCTAAATAGAGCGCAGCGATCGTCAGAACAATGGCGATCAGTAAAAGCGATTTCGGCGATTTGGTTGCATCGTTGGGCCGAGCCAAGCGTTGCTCCAGTATTCAGTTGGACATGCGTCTGCCCTTCATCCGTGAAATGGTGCTGCAGGCGCCGAAAGTTCAATCGTCGCGGGTTCAGGCCGCCGCTTGTGCGCCGGCACAGCCGGCATGGCCGCAGCCGCAGGCTGCGTCTGCCGTGTTCTTCGAGGCCTGGCAAGCCGGGCTGCAATACTCGCTGCCAGCGGCCGCGGGACAGGTGCAATTTTCGTGAGCGCATTTTTTCTCTTGTGTATTCATTTTTTCCTCGCTCGCGTGGGCATAAGCTTTGCTCACGGATGAAGATTAGTATTGATCCATCTGCTTTGGGTTGTCTGTGGCCTGGACGGCCGTACATGGATCGGAAGAAGTCCACGAAACCATCGCTGTTCTACGGTTCGTCGTAATAGGTGTTGCGCGTGCGAGCGCTCACACCAGCCTTATCGACCGTCACGGAAAGAGAATGCAGTTCATCGGCGTGATCAGGCTTGGGGGCTTCGAATGAGAGGATGTAATAAGACTCAGCGTCGGCGGCGCAGCTTGCAAGAGCATTTGTCAGATCGTTGGTTGTGTTCACGACGCGGCCGCCGGTTTGTTCCGCTATCACTTGCAATCCCATATCGCCGGGTAAAGCCCGTTCCGCGTAGGGAACGCCCTTAACGAACTCCTTGTAATAGGAAGTACGGATACCAAAATCGGCCAAGCCGAGCGGGTCAATGCTGTAGAGCGTGGTATCGGCCTGGCGCAGCGCGGTCGAAGCCTGCACCACCATGTCGAACAACTGCCGTTCCTGTTTCGCATCCAGTTGAATGCCCGGTCCAGAAAGCAATGGCCAGCCAGGGCTGACCCAGATCATCAGTTTCCGTCCCGGTTGAGCCGCGGCATAGGCGGTCAGAGAAACCAAGGTCTTAAGCGACATGTTATAGCGTTCACCTGCGCCGTAGATGCCTTGCGAGCGGTTGATAGTGCGCAATCCAGTTTCGTATTGGTCGTATGTCGACGCCAAGGCATTACCGTCGCGGGAGAACTCTTTCTCCGTCTTCGTTTCACGGTCGGTAAAGAAAACGACTGAAACCGGTTCTGGTAGTTTGCCGCCGTTCTGGAGAAGAAATTTTCTGATTTCGTTTCGCTGGTATGTAACGGCCCGAAAACCGGCGTTAACGGCGTCGACTACCAAAATAATTTCGGTGGGAGGATCGGACGCGGTAGGGGAACTGCGATCGACGGCTTGAAACGAAACAATCTCGGTTGGCTGTTTGTCGTCGAGAAGAGTGAAATCCTGCTTTTGCAACCCGCGGACGGCTGCGCCTGACTTGTCATAGACCTGCACATCCACCGTGACTTGCCGATGCGTCCCCTGGGGCGTTGGCGGAGCAGACTCAGCGGGACGAGTCTTCAACTGAGGAACGGAACCTTGCTGCGCTAAGACGGGCAAGGGAAGAAATGCGATTGATAGGACCAACATCGATAAAAAGAGGAAGGATATAAAAAGGGCGCGAGGAGGTTGGAACATAAGACAACTCGGATTTTACTCTCCACCGCGATTGGCGAAAGTAAAATTATGTCATTGGCGATGGGTGGAGGCGCCGGCCGCAATCTCGCGCAGAGCGCTGACAAAATCTGCGGCGGTGCTGGGATCGGAGAGGGCTTCCAGGCGGACTGTAGCGGAGAACTGGGGCGACTCGGGGCGGAAGTGAACTTGAAGAATATCCTGCCGCCGCGCGGACATCAGAGCGTTCAGCTCAGCAGAAGGATCCTGCTTCCAGTGGGTGCGCGTGGTCAGGATCACTGGACCGGGCTCGTAGATGTCCCATTCGCGATCGCCTCGCTTGCGCGACGACAGCCCGCGATTATGCGCGCACCAGCGATGGCGAATCACTTCAAGGTGAAAGTTCGGAGAGCCATCGAGGTCGGCTTCGAAGGTCAGGGTCTCTTTTTGTTTATGCCAGCAGCTCATCAGCCACTGGATCGGCAGCGCTCGAGGTCGAAAGCGCACTGTTACCCGCGCATTTTCAAACCACTTGGAAGGAAAATGGAGCCGGGCCTGCATGCGGGAATTTCCCAGCCAGTGCGACTCTAGAATTCGGCCCTTGCCCGCACATGCCGTTTGCACCCAGTGCAATACAGCGGCGCCTTTTTTGTGGTTGTAATGCAAAAACACCAAATACCATAGCCCCAGAATGGCAACTGCGCTGGCCACGTCGATCAGGAGAAGGCGTCCCACTACGCTTTCCTCTGATGCGATGGTACGTCCGGAGGTTGCGGGCTTGCAAGTAGACAATTTTCTCTAAGGCAGATCGCCGTAGCATTCCGGGAACTAGGACCGATCAGCGGGAATCTGTGGGTCAGAACGCCGGACATTACAATAGCCCGGTGCCATTTACCGTCAGCGACTTCCAAGCATCCGACTTCGACACGCTCTGGCGCATCGACCAGACCTGCTTTCCTCCCGGAATTTCCTATTCCCGTGCCGAGCTTCGCTTTTATATGCGACGGCGCGGCGCATTCACTCTGGTCGCGACTGGCAATACATTGCCGAAGGTCGATTCCGCTTTCGAAAGCGGGAGAGAAAATCCTGGGACGGCAATCGCCGGGTTCATTGTGGCTGAAGCCGCGCCTCATCTCCGTGGCCACATCATTACTATTGACGTACTTTCTGCCGCCCGCCGTTTCGGCGTCGGATCCTTGCTTCTGCGGGCGGCCGAGCAACGGCTTCGCGCGAGCGGCTGCCGCGCGGTGGAACTGGAGGCTGCCGTCGACAATCTGGCGGCGCTCGCATTCTACAAGCGCCATGGCTACCATGTGATCCGAACCTCGCCTCGATATTACTCGAATGGTGTGGATGCTCTGATTATGGAAAAGAATGTGAGTTTATGACCAAAACGGCGGGCTTTTTCGCTTTGCATCCTCGTCCTTAGCGAACTGAAGGGGCCGCGCGGAGATGAGTCCGCCGTACTGAAGTGACTACAGCAGCTTGGCGGAGCGGCAGGAAGGAAATTGGCTGCGGCGCTGGAACCAGCGCCGCAACTCCAGACTCAAAGAGTCCCTATTCAACGTCCCGCAAACGAGCCGCCTTGCCCTTGAGTCCACGCAGATAATAAAGCTTGGCGCGGCGGACCTTCGATGAACGCACCACATCGACTTTATCGATGACCTTGGAGTACAGCGGAAAAATACGCTCCACGCCCTGGCCGAAGCTCATTTTCCGCACCGTGAAGCTTGCCTGTGGGCCTTTGTCGCGTTTGATCACCACGCCTTCAAACGCCTGCAAGCGTTCCTTGTCGCCTTCTTTGATCTTTACGTGAACGCGAATGGTGTCGCCAGAGCGAAATTCTGGAATATCGGTGCGGCGAGTTTTTGCCAATAATTTTTCAATGACTAGATTCGACATAATATTTGGTCCTTCCAAAAGCAATTTCGATTTTAGCTGACTCTGGTTCCGAATCGTTCTCGCGCAACCTCCGCCAGGAATTTCCGATCTTCCTCGCTAAGCACCGCGCCTTCTAATAAATCAGGCCGATTCCGCAACGTCTTCTCCAGCGCCTTGTGCCGCCGCCAGCGCCTGATTTCTTCGTGATTGCCGGTCAGCAAAGCTTCCGGCACAGCCATTCCGCGAAAATCGGCTGGCCGCGTATAGTGCGGATAATCGAGCAAGCCCTGTGAGCCGCACGTCGAATCAGCGCCAGTCGCGGTTTTCGCCTCGGCTTCGACCGTGAACGACTCTTGCTGCGTTGAAGCCTCGTTCCCGACCGCTCCCGGCAGCAATCGAACTACAGCTTCCACGATTACAACCGCTGCTGTTTCTCCCCCGCTCAAAACATAATCGCCAATCGAAAGCTCGCGATCCGCCAGAAAATCTGCAACCCGCTCGTCTACTCCTTCATACCGGCCGCAGATGAAAACAATGCGATCGAGCTGCGCCAGCTTACTCGCGACCTTCTGTGTAAAGCGCTGCCCTTGCGCCGATAGCAGAATAACCGATTGCTCGATTCGGCCTGCAAGCCGGTCAGCGCGTGGCGCTACACCCATTGAGTCCAAACATTCAAACAACGGTTCGGGCTTCAGCACCATGCCTTCACCGCCGCCGAAAGGACGGTCATCCACGGTGCGGTGACGATCCTTTGTAAACTCCCGCAAATCGTGCAGGTCAATTTTCGCCAGACCCATTTCCTGCGCCCGGCGGGTAATGCCGTAATTCAGCGGTCCCTGAAAGAAGCCCGGAAAAATCGTAACAATATCGGTCTTCATGGTGGAACTCTAGAATTTTTGCAAGTGCAAGCTTAAGTCTTCCCGCGCCTTCTTGTTTAATGCCCGTTGCGCCGCGGTCGCGCCTGCTCACGCTTCTCTTCTTCCGTTAGCGGAGCGTTCAACTCAAGCAGGCCTTCGGGCAGATGCATCAGCACTCGCTTTTGTTCCACGTCCACTCGATCAAGATAGGACTCGGCGAATGGGATTTCGGAAATCTCGCCGGTGGAGTCCCTCACTATCAGCAGCGGCGCTTCACCCGTCCCAAACGTCACATCTGCAATAAGGCCAACTTTGCGATCGCGATCAAAAACCGCGCAGCCGATCAAATCACTGACGTAATTCCATCCCGTCTCCAACTTCGCCCGTTGGCTGGCCGGAACTTGCAGCTCGCAACCAACCAGTTCTTCCGCATCGGAGATGGATTCCGTGCCCGCAAATTTCAGAATCAAGAACTCTTTGTGCGGCCAGAGTTCCTTGACTTCCAACTCCCGGCCTTCTCGAGAGTCGCGAGGCAACGCAAATAGCTTCATGCCAACACGAAAACGGTCGGGCACATCGCTGTGGACTTCAACGGCGACTTCCCCGCGCCGGCCCTGTGTCTTCACCACACGCGCCAATGTAACGAATTCACTTTTTCCGGATCGCGAATGGCACATCCTGATGGAAGACTGGAAGCTTATCTTCTAATCGATGACGTCTAATCGATGACATCCAGCGTATAGCGCTTTCGCGCCCGCGCTCCCGCAGCGCCGAGAAGAGTGCGCAGGGCTCGAACATTGCGCCCCTGCCGGCCAATAATCTTACCTACGTCGCCTTCCGCCACTTCCAGCTCGATTACGTCGTCATCGAGGTGATCGACAAAAACCTCATCGGGCTTGTCAACCATCCATTTTGCGATCTGCTCGATCAGCAGACGAACATCTCCAGCCTGTTCCGCCATTGGATTCCTTAGGCCACGGACGCCGTTGGCGCTGGTGAGGGTTTCGAATAGATCTTTCCGACTCGCTCCGACATCTGAGCGCCCTTCGAAACCCAGTAATCCACGCGGTCGCGTTTCAGCTCAATGCTGACGGGGTTCGTGCGGGGATTGTATGTTCCGACCACTTCCACGGGTCGGCCGTTCCGGGCACGAGCCTTCTCAATGACCACAATGCGGTAATGCGGTTGTTTGCGCGCACCCATGCGCGCCAGTCGAATCATTAGCACAGACAAATATCCTTGTGTCCGGAAGAGTCCGGTGAGATCAAGACAAACACTTATTATGCCGGGAGTTGGCGGCAATAGCAAGGCATTCTCACCGCATCCTTGTTCGCCCTGCTAGACTCAAATGCCTTGGAGGTGGCGACGGTGCAAGGAGTTTACATTCTCTCTGCGGCCCGTACCCCAATTGGCAAGTTCGGCGGTTCGCTAGCGTCACTGACCGCGGCCGAAATGGGTACGGTTGCCGCAAAGGCCGCCATCGAGCGCGCCGGAATCCAGCCTGAGCAAGTCGACGAAACGATTTTTGGTAATGCGCGCCAGGCCGGCGGAGGTCCCAATCCCGCGCGGCAGATTTCCATCCGTAGCGGCGTGCCCCAAGAGGTTCCGGCGTTCACGGTAAACAAGGCTTGCGCTTCGGGAATCAAATCCATCGCCCTGGCTTACCAGTCAATTCTGCTCGGCGATTCGAATTGCATTCTGGCGGGCGGAACTGAATCGATGTCGCGCCTTCCCTATTATCTCGAGGCGCGATGGGGATTTCGTCTTGGCAACCAGGAGGTGGTCGACGGCATGTATCGCGACGGATTTTTCTGTCCCATGGCAAAAATGGTGATGGGGGAAACCGCCGAAGTGCTTGCCGAACAGTACAAGATTTCTCGCGCGGAGCAGGATGAATTTGCTCTCGTTTCCCAAACACGCGCCGCCCGCGCCATCGCTGCAGGGCGATTCAATGATGAAATCGTTCCGGTAACAATAGAAGGCAAAAAAGGCACGACTTTATTCAACCGCGACGAGCATCCCTTCGCGGAGGCCAGCATGGAAAAGCTGGCGAAGCTGGCACCGGTTTTTTCACAAACCGGAACGGTCACCGCGGGAAATTCTTCGGGAATTACCGACGGCGCTGCGGCAGTGATTGTGGCTGGCGAGCACTTCGTGAAGAAGAACAATCTCAAACCGCTGGCGCGAATTGTAGCTGTGACGTCAGCGGGAGTGGATCCGCGAACCATGGGAATCGGTCCGGTACCGGCGCTTCAAAAGCTGAATGAGAAACACAATCTCCGGCTGCAGGATTTCGGGCTCATCGAATTGAATGAGGCTTTTGCCGCACAAGTACTTGCTTGTGATCGCGAGCTGAACTTCAACCGCGAAAAGCTGAACGTAAATGGGGGAGCGATTGCTCTCGGGCATCCTATTGGCTGTACCGGCACCCGTATCGTGGTCACGCTGCTGCACGAGATGCTCAAACGGAACACCAAGCGCGGCGTGGCTACGCTATGCGTAAGCGGAGGGATGGGCATGGCCCTTGCGCTGGAGAATGTAGTGTGAGCAACGCGATCCGCCGTTCCCGTCCGCGCTACCGACATGACTAGCTTTATTCATTCGTCTTGGGCGGCCGGAGCAGTTCTGCTATCCTTTCCGGTTTTACATCAACTACCGTTAATTCCACCGGCATCTGGACGCCGGAGCTGAGGAGAATCCTGGAATGCGAATGGGGCTGCGCTGTTCCTATGCGGCTGCGGTACTTCTAACCGCCGGCTTTGTGCTGGCGCAAAGTGAATTTTCCGCTGACATTGTCGACCACAACGAAAAAGCAAATCGAGCCATGACAAAAGTCTATTTCGGGAAGGATAAAGTGCGCTTCGACTCGGCGCAGGGCGGCGATCAGGGCGCCGTGATCCTCGACTTCAGCAAGCAAAGCTACCTGGTTCTGATGCCAAGGCAGCACATGTACATGGAAATGCCAGGGCAGGCCATGGAGAACCGCGGCATGTTCTCGTTCTTCAAAACCGGCGATGTCGAGAATGCCTGTTCTGACTGGCTCAACCTGGCGGCTAACAAAGGCGGTACCTGCCACAAGCTTGGAAGCGAGACCGTAAATGGACGCCGCACGGTGAAGTATGAAGGCACGAATGCAAAGGGCGAGAGCGCCGCGGTTTGGCTCGATTCCGACGTGCGGTTTCCAGTCAAATGGGAAGGCAAGAACGGCAGCGGCGAACTAAAGAACATCCAAGAAGGGTCACAGCCCAGCAGCTTGTTTGCACCTCCAGCGGGCTATACAAGAATGCAGCTTCCCAATGGAATGCAAATGCCGGGAATGCAATCGCACTGAGCTGCAGGAGACTAGTTGCAGGAGGAAGACCGGCCGGGTTCTAAACACGATATACTTTACTAGATCTCCGCCCGAGGAGCCTGAATGTCTCTTTCCGCAGTAATCGTGGATGATGAGCAACTTGCCCGCGATGAACTGGCTTACCTGCTTAAGAATGCCGATGACATCAGTGTCGTGGCGCAGGGAAAGAACGGCCTCGAGGCCATCAACCTCATCAAGGAGCATAGTCCTGACCTCGTCTTTCTCGATGTTCAGATGCCCGGTTTGGATGGCTTTGGCGTCATCAAGAAACTTCTGGATAAGAAGATCCCTCTTCCAAAAATTGTCTTTGCCACCGCGTTCGATCAGTATGCCGTCAAGGCGTTCGAAGTCAACGCCGTGGATTACCTGCTGAAACCGTTCGATAAGAAGCGGGTTGCGCAGGCCGTCCAGAAGGCAAGAAGTCAGCAGGATGCCGAGGAACTGCCGGGAGAGAAGATCGATACGCTAGTTCGAATGCTGCAGGCTCCGAAGAGTCAAAGCTCAAAGATCCTGCTGAAGACTTTAGGAAGAATGTTCCTCGTAGACCAGAAAGAAATCTGCTATGCGTCGATTGAAGACGGCGTGATCACCGTGGTGACAGCCGGACCCTCGGGAATGGAAGGCCATTCGAATTGCCGCACGTTGGAAGAATTACTGGACAGCCTCGATCCGGGATTATTCTGGCGGGCACACCGCTCCTATCTGGTGAACATCAACCGTATCCGCGAAGTCATCCCATGGTTCAAGAGTTCCTATCAGTTGCGCATGGATGACAAGAAACAGACCGAGATACCCGTCAGCCGCGCGCAAACCAAACGGCTGCGTGAACTCTTTGGATTGTAATTTTCCGCGACGCTTCCAACTCAACCATTTCCCCGATTTTTCGTCCGGACGGCGATTCTCACATTGCCAATGCTTCCAATCCGCTGCGATCGCGGATCACAAGCGTTGCCCCCTCCAGACGAATCAATCTTTTCTTTTTCAGAGTGCTCAACAAACGCGTCACGGTTTCCCGTGAGGAACCAATCCGTTGCGCCATTTCTTCATGAGTCATGGCGGATCGCAATCTTAACTCTGCTTCGGATTTCTGATTCTCCGGGGCACAAGATAAGAGCAGACGGGCGAGTTTCCCTGACGAAGAGCGGGCTAACACGAGATCGTGAATATCCCGATAAGCTCCCTGGAATTCCCGGCTTAGCGCTTTGGCAGCATGCACCCCCACCTCACTCTCGCTTTGCAGAAGATTCATCAAATCCTGGCGGCTGACGAAATTCACCTGGCAGGGAGATGTGGTCTCGGCTGTCATTTCGTAACTCGAGCCTGAGATGGCGGCGCTCAAACCCAAAACTTCTCCCGCCTCGGCTTGCTTCAAAATCAAAACCTTGCCCTCCTTTGAAGTAGTGGAGAGCTTTACCTTCCCCGAACACAGCACGTACACGCCGCGCGGGCTTTGCCCCTCGACGAACAGTAGCGCGCCGGGTGGCATGACGCTGTGGTAGCTCGCGCCGTCAAGCGATCGCAGTACGGTCGGCGAAAACCGGCAAAAGAAATTCTCCCGGCTGGCCTTGCAACCCATGCAGCTCTCGATGACATCGAGACCGTAGGGCATCCTCATACCTGCCTCCTTCATAAATGCGCGTCGTTCCATCCATACGGGCATAAAATCCGTTGCGCTTTCTGGTTTTGGTTGCTGCATCCTTTCGAGCAAGGCGAGGGCATGAGCCTCGCGTATCCTCGTTGGCATGGCGAGCTGCCGCGATCACCTCCCAGGCTGCGCTGGGGTCTCCGCGACGCTCCCACTCGATTTGGCAACCGAACACATACAGAGGGTCGACGGCGGTTTGTTCGGTATCGCTTGCCGCTTCGAGTTGCAGCGCCGGGCTGCCCGGCACAGCGGGTACTGGCGAAGACCAAGCGTTCAATGGCAGCGGACCTCGCCAAAGCTCGCTTGGCAAACTCCGCTGCTTCTTCCCCGTGGAATCGATTGCCTTCGGCAACAATCGAACTAGATGGCTGGCAGAACAGTTCCTGGCTACTAACACGGTGCACGCCCCTTATGCGTACCGTCATTGACGAGACCGCGGCCCGTCATCCGCGTCAGGAATCTTGTGATTAAGTGGCGCTTAATTTTCCCGATTGATCCCCGTAGAGCATTTCTCGTGCCGCGGGAACGAAAAGTGAGGAACTTCTAACCTGAAGAAAACGAGCACGCGTTCCTGAGTTTTTTTGTAAAGTAGCCAAACCGAGTGCCGATAGGTCGGCAGTCTGTGGAAAATTCGGCACTCCGTCATTTCACGGCTCTATGCCGACGCCGGATCGCTATAGTCACTCCGGCGGATTCCAAGCTTATCCATCTTCGACTGCAGGGTGCTGCGTTTGAGTCCCAAACGTGCCGCGGCACCGTTAGGCCCGGAGAGAATACCATCCGTTTCGCGAAGAATCTGGATAATGAGGGCTCGGTCGGCCTCTTTAAGAGAAGATTCTCGAGGGTTAATTCCTCCTGAGAGTTCCTCCAAAGGCACGCGCAGCGCCGTTCCCTCCGTAAGAATGACTGAACGCTCAATGATGTTCTCCAATTCCCGCACGTTGCCCGGCCAATCCCACTGCTTTAGGGCCTCGATGGTTTCGGTAGGAATAGTTTCAATCACGCGTCCCATCCGGGTGGCAAACTTGCGAACGAAATATTGCACCAGATCGGGAATGTCCTCGCGCCTCTCACGTAATGCAGGCAAGCGAATTGGAAAGACATTTAACCGGTAAAACAAATCGCTGCGAAATTCGTTGTTGGCTACGCTGGTTGAAAGGTCCCGGTTTGTCGCCGCGATCAGGCGCAGATCGACCTTGATAGTTCGGTTGCCGCCCAGTCTTTCAAACTCGTGATCCTGCAAAACCCGTAACAGCTTGGGCTGGAGGTCCCGCGCAATATCCCCGACCTCATCCAGAAATAAGGTTCCGTGGTCGGCCAACTCCATCCTGCCGGTCTTTTGACTGACCGCGCCGGTAAACGCGCCCTTCTCGTGTCCAAATAGCTCGCTCTCCAGCAAGCCGGTCGGAATTGCAGCGCAATTTAAAGTGATTAGAGGTCTTCCGCGCCGTTTGCTGGCTTCGTGCAGAGCCGATGCCACAAGTCCCTTGCCGGTCCCCGTCTCTCCCAAGAGCAGCACCGTAGCATCAGTTTCGGCAACAATTTCAATCTGATCCAACACCTTTTGCAGTGCGCGGCTGTCGCCGATAATCCTCTCAAAGCGGGCCCGAGGGCGCGGTTCACCTTCCACATAACGTCTTTCCCGTCCCAATTGAATTTTGAGTTGTTCGACCTCGCGCGCTGTTCCTGCATTTTCCAAAGCAATGGCCAGCATGGCGGCAATCTGATTGAGAAGCGACAAATCATCGCTCTTGAAAGCATTGCCGCGAGTGCTCCCCAGGACAAAAATTCCAAGAGCACCGCTTGGCCGGATCAGAGGCACACAGCATAATGATTGCAATCCTTCCGTAAGCAAACATTCGGCCAGCTGTGAATGGAATTTCTGCATCTGCTCGCGGTTTAAAATCAAGGCCGTGTATTTTTGCAAAACGCTGCTGCCCGGATGGTCTGCGGCGTTGAATTCAGTTTCCGCATTGGGCCGCTTTTGCAGCGGAAAATCGAGCGCATGCTGTATCAGTTTTCCCTGCTTCTCATCTCGCAGGCAAAGGGCGGCGTATTCCTGCCGCAGGATTCGCCGAAGGTATGCCGAAATGTGTGGGAAAAATTGGCGGACTTCCCCCGGAGTGGCCAACAATCGACTGACTTCCATCACCACCTGCTGCCGCTTCTTTTCCTGCTGGAGAATCTCAACCGCACCGCGTAGAGACCCCTCCAGCTTCTTCTTTTCTGTGATCTCGACCACGATCACTCCGATTTGCATTACCCTGCCGGCTGCATCCTTAATCGGAACATAGTGCTCGAGCCAGTGACCGGGTTCGCCACGCGCGGGCAGCTGAAAGCTGATTTCAACATCGGAAACGGGTTCTCCCCCCGCCAGTACACGCTCCAACGGCGGCTGTATCAGATCGGCAAAATCGCCCAAGACTTCGCGAATCGTCTTTCCCAAGTGTCCAGCCACTGGCGCACCATTCATTTCCGCGAGAGTTTCGTTCACCGCCAGATAACGGAACTTTGTATCCAAAATGCATAGCCCGACCCGTGATGCTCGGAAATATGCCGTCAAGAATTGCTCCGATTCCATCAAGACGGCGGGAAGAGCAAAGGAGAATACGTCGCCATTTCCTGCAGAGCTGATCGACGCGACCTTCCGACCGCCGCTCGAGACGTTGTTACCGGCTGCCTTTGCAGCAAGCGCTTGATTGATCTGCATTCCCGGGATCATGTCCCTTCTTCATCGTTGCGTCGCGAACGGGGCCGATTGTTTGCAGCTATCGCCAACCGAAGGCTTACCGCCTTTGTATGTAAGAGATCTGAGTTTGTCTGGAGAAAAGAGGACTTATCGCGATCGCGGCAAAGATGGTGGAAATGAAATGTGTAACTGGGCCATTGGGCTGGCCTGGACAAACGTCCCTGCCCCACCCTCGACGGGCGCAGAGACAGCGGCTTGTACTCGCTCAACTCTAATTCAAAGCTACTCGACTTCAAGGGGTCCTTTCAACAAACCTTCCGCGGCTCATCCCCCTCTTGAAGAGCACGCCATACCGCCCCAGAAACATTTAACTCGCATTATAAGCACATTATGCGCAAACGCTCACCAAAAACTCGGAGATTTCGTTTTTCGTAACACCCGCTTTCACTTTGGTCATAGCATTCGCAAGAGTCAAACGGTGCTGATCCACTCGCGGTATATCATTGAGGAACTATACTGAAACCATGGCCCGCGGTTGGGAGAGTAAATCCGTCGAAGCGCAACAGGAAGCTGCAGTTCAAAACAGAACTTCTGGAAAGCCGCTACTGACGCCGGAAGAAGCGCATCAGGCGCGCCAGTTAAGCAGCCTTCGATTGTCGCTGAAAAGAGTAATTGAGCAGCTAGGCGCTGCTCAAAATCCCCGACATCAGACCATGCTGGAGCTGGCAAAGGATGATTTGGAACGCAAGATCGCCAACTTGGAAATCGAAAGGTCGGGCCATCAGACCGGTTAGTCCATCAGACCGCTTTTCTCCAACTAAATATATCTTCAGGCGATCAGCTATTTCCAAAATTGAGTTTTGCGTGCACCGTTCCTCTCCAACTCGCGGATGGTGCTCTTCTCGCAACCGACAATTCCCCGTCCTTATGCGTGCCGTATAATTGAAATTCCATGAAGGCTTACGTCTACGTTTCGCTGAAGAAAACCGTACTCGACCCGCAAGGAAAAACCATCCACGGCGCGCTAAAAAAACTGGGATATAAGGGGCTCGAAGAGGTGCGCCAGGGAAAATATTTCGAGCTGACGCTGGATGGCGGTTTGAGTGGTGACGATGCGCGAGCGGAAGTTGAACGCATGGCTCGAGAAGTATTGACCAACCCTGTGATCGAAGAGTTTCGATTTTCTCTGGACGAATAAGGCCTGGAGCTTCCCGCATGTGTGGCATTGTTGGCTACGTGGGCAAAAAGCAGGTCGTCCCGGTCATCCTCGACGGGCTCCGGCGCCTCGAATATCGCGGATACGATTCAGCCGGAATCGCCGTCTCTGGTAATGGGGAACAACTGCAGATTCGCCGTGCCGAAGGCAAGCTGCGCAATCTGGAAGAAGCGATCCGAATCAAGCCGCTGGATGGAAGTTACGGCATCGGCCATACTCGCTGGGCCACCCATGGCCGTCCCACAGAAGAAAATGCCCATCCGCACCGCGACTGCACCGGCAAAATCGTCGTGGTGCACAACGGGATCGTCGAAAATTATCTCAGCCTGAAAAAGAAGCTGATTGAAGAAGGTCACAAGTTTTTAACCGAAACCGATACCGAAGTTATCGCCCACTTGATCGAGAAATATTTATTCAAAACCGGCAATGGCCACCACCCCACGCTTGAGAATGCCGTTCGCAGAGCGGTGAAGGAACTCAGCGGGGTCTTCGCAATTGCCGTAATCTCGGTCGACGAAGCAAACAAAATCGTGGCCGCCCGCAATGGCCCTCCGCTGGTAGTCGGCTTGGGGAACGACGAATACTTCGTCGCTTCTGACGTTCCCGCCATTCTTTACCACACGCGTGACATTTTCTTTCTCGCCGATGGCGACCTCGCGGTTGTTACTCCTGCCGGAGTCGAGTTGACCGATTTCGACGGCCGGCCAATCCGGCGCACCGTGCAGCACGTCACCTGGGATCCGATCATGGCGGAGAAGGGTGGCTTTAAACACTTCATGCTCAAGGAAATTTACGAGCAGCCGCGCGCCGTACAGGAAACGACTCTGGGAAGAGTTTCGCGCGACACTGGCCAGATTTTCCTTGAGGAAATGCAGATTAGCGAAGAGAAATTCCGCGCGGCGAAAAAGATCAATATTGTCGCCTGCGGAACGAGTTGGCATGCGGCGCTGGCGGGAAAGTTCATGATCGAGAAACTCGCTCGTGTTCCAGTAGAAGTGGATTACGGCAGCGAATGGCGATATCGCGATCCGATCATTGACGAGGATACGATTACGCTGGTCATTTCTCAGTCGGGGGAAACCGCCGACACCATTGCCGCTCAGCGGGAAGCGAAAGCCAAACACTCTCAAACCCTCGCCATCTGCAATGTCGTTGGCTCGATGATTACCCGCGAAGCGGCGGGAACGATTTACACGCACGCCGGGCCAGAAATTGGAGTGGCGTCTACCAAAGCTTTCACTTCCCAGCTCACCGCTCTCTATCTCTTTGCTCTTTTTCTGGCGCAAGTTCGCGGTACTCTGGCTGCCGAACAACTTCGAGCCGCGGGGGAAGACCTGGCGCAGATTCCGGGCAAGCTCGAAAACATTCTTACCCACGACGAGAAATGCGAGGAACTCGCCAAGCGATTCCAGCGCGTCAAGGATTTTCTCTTTCTTGGGCGCGGTATTCACTACCCGATTGCGCTCGAAGGCGCGCTCAAGCTGAAGGAGATTTCTTACATCCATGCGGAAGGCTATCCCGCGGGCGAGATGAAACATGGGCCAAACGCCTTGATCGATGAGAATCTTCCCGTCGTTATCATCGCAACCCGGGACACGAGCGACCCCCAATCGATGCTCCGCTATGAGAAAACGATGTCGAACTTGAAAGAAGTCAAAGCGCGTTCAGGGGTGGTGATTGCGCTCGCTACCGAAGGCGATGAGGAGATCAAAGAATCCGCCGATTATGTGTTATACGTCCCGCCGGCGCGGGAAGAACTCTCGCCCATTCTTGAAATTGTTCCCCTGCAATTGCTCGCGTACCACATCGCGACGCTTCGGGGATGCGATGTGGATCAGCCGCGGAATCTCGCCAAGTCGGTTACGGTGGAGTAAGAGCGGACCGAAATCGGGCCGCAGTAAAATATTGGCTGCCCTTGTTAATTTCCGTACGATTCCCTCGACCGCGGATGCCCTTTACGGATCACACCTCAACCGGCTCGATATCGGTATCGAGAAAGTCGTTGCCTTTGAACAGCAATGGCTCGTCCATCTCTTTTGCCAGCGCATAAGAGAAGCAGTCTCCAAAATTCAGTCCCGCTCTGTGGCGTCCCTTGCCAAAATCGCGGTAAGCTTGGCGGGCGATCTCTGCTTGCCGAGGGGTAACCGTTTCCACCGCAATATGCGACACGCGAAAGAAATCATCGAAGCGGCGCCGGGCAATATGGTCTCCTCCTCGGTCGATTATGATGGCGGCTTCCACGTAGCTCACAGCTGAGATGTGGCATTTATCGGCGAACTCAATCGTTCGTAAGAAGGCTGATGCTTCCGGTTCGGCGCGGAGAACGGCAACGATCGCAGATGAGTCGAGGATCATTTCGGCATTCCGTTGTCATCATAGAGAAGTTCGTCGATATCCATCGATTTGTACGGTTCTTTGAGGTGGGCGGAACACTCTTTCGCGATTTTCATAAGCCGTTCCGCCGTGCCTTTCCTCGAATTTCCGCGAACCCGCTCTAATCGTTCCCGAATCGCCTCGCCCACGGCCGTGGTCATACTCTCGCCCGTAAGGCGCGCCAATTCTTGGGCTAAACGATGGGTTTCCTCGTTTTTGATGTTCAAACTCACATTCTACCTTCTACCATATGAATCTACCATTCTACCACGCTACGCAATCGCACCAACGCCGCCACAAGGCTCGCGATTCCAGCAGCCCAAACGGCAAGCGCGGACTCCACCACCCACCCCGGCGCCGTTCCCACTCGACGCAGCAAGAACGGCAGAAAATTCCAGGTGGTGATGTGGACGTAATCCCACGGATCCTCGGTCATCGAGTCATTGGTCAATCCCCACTCCTCCATCTTCCCGAGCGCGAAGGCAACAATGTTCTTGAAGCGCAGAGCGATCACAAACGTCGGATGGCCCATGGTTTCCATCTGGTAAATCTCCAGCGGCAACCAGAAGGCCAGTGAGGCAAGTTGAATCACAAAACTGATGCCAACTAACGCCAGGCCAGCGTTCCATATCCACTTGCTAAAGCCTTCCCGATATCGGATCATCAACGGCACAGCCAGCAATGCCGCCATTTCCACCGCGGTTGAAACATAGCGATCGCCCCAGGCGAAATCGCCAGCCCAGTATGCATACCGTGCGTAAAAACTGATGTAGCCAAGAAGCAAAAGAAGCGTGGCCAGCGAATAAGCCTGCACCTCAGCTGACATCCGTTTCCAAAGCGCAATCAGAAGCACGATGGCGAGCACCAGCAGCGGATCGAACAGAAAGATCGATTTCTCCGGTTTGATCAGCGCACCCAGAAATCCTTCATGAAACGGCGTGCTCCACGGGAAATTCGATGGAAGGGTAGGATCTTGCGCTCGCATTTCCTGCGCAAACAGCGGAAGATAAGTACCACTAAACATTCGGAAGCGGTAGAACTGGTACCACCGGTCGATCAGGAAAAAAAAAGTGCAAACCGGCAGCGCAACTTTGCAGTAGAACACCATCCGCCGGGCAATTTCGTTCGCCGATACACCACCGAGCCACATCACAAAAAGCAGAAACATTCCCGCCGCGGCCAGATCAAGTGCAGTCGTGAGCCGCGTCAGCAAGTTCAGCCCGAGTGCGGTCGAACCCAGAAACAGCGCCTTCGCGCTACTCATCTTCAGCCATTCGAGCTGATAAGAAAATCCCGCCAGCGTGAGCAGCATGATGTAGTTGTTTTCCTGCATGTTCTGCGTGTAATGCAGGTGGGTGGTACAGAACAGCAGCGCCAGCACGCCCAGAACGGCCTCTCTCACGCTGAATTGCAGTTGCCGCAAGAAGCGAAAGGCAATCAGCGTAGTCAGAACGCTCACGAGAATGCTTGTGAGGTAACTGACGAAAATGCTGCGTACTGCGGGATCGTCCTTATAGCCCGAAAAGATTTTCCA
Source organism: uncultured Acidobacteriaceae bacterium (assembly GCA_963734675.1). Classification (GTDB taxonomy): domain Bacteria; phylum Acidobacteriota; class Terriglobia; order Terriglobales; family Acidobacteriaceae; genus Sulfotelmatobacter. Next base: position 222,327 of record CAVTHZ010000006.1, on the reverse strand, counting down.
ATGCGAAATCCAGGTTCCGATCAAATCGGCCGGCAACATGAGCAGCGACTGCCCGATTCCATACCAGCTATAAATCTTCCCACCGCGGCCGTGCAGGCCGAATTCGGGATATTCGTTGGGAAACACCTGCGGTTCGGAGGTCCAGAGCCAGTGCGTGGTTTGCAGACGATGAGTGGTATCGGCGGTTCCCAATTCGCCAGACTGCACAACGAACGCTAGCAGGCCCGCCGTCAAGCAGAGCAATACCACAGGATCGGAGAACCAGCGCCGCAGACCGAAGCCCATCGATTGGATGGTAACAGGCGAACGCTGTTCGGCTTCCGTTGCCGGTGAAGCGGGCTGCGCTTCGCGATACCCCTCACTTCAACCCGACTCCATAGAAATAACTATAGGTTCCCTGTTGCGCGAGGTTTGCGGTGAAGGAGCCAAACAACATTGCCCGCCCCATGAAAGTCACAAACATATCCTGTTGGGAAACGCCCGGCGTAGTAATACGAAACGTAAACAAGCCGTAGCACGGGTCCTGGAGCTCACTCATGTTTTGCTCATACAGATACGGGGTGCTCGCGACCGGCACCAGCGTCCCTTGAACGACCAGATTTCCCCGCGCGTCGTCCACGGTCACATCGCCGCCGCTCGTGACTACCAGCACCGCATTCGCCAGCCCGGGAGTTCCGCTCTCCACATTCCCCGCGCCTGTGCTGGCGCCGGTCTTCTCGTAGTAAATTGCCTTGTAAGTTCCAGCTACGGTCGTATCAAAAGCTGCGCTCGTTGCCTTCTTCAATCCCAGGATTGCGCCGTTCTGGGTATCAACCGCGAAAATCCCATTAGCGGTTCCGAATACGTAATCGAACGTTCCGTTATTGCCGGGGTCGGGAACTTTTAGAAAAGTGCCAGAGGGGTCTGGTTGCGCTTCACTCATATCCAGTGTGCCCGAACCAAAAGGACTTCCGCCCTGATTGCCTTGGTTGTACGATCCGTACGGCCAAAAGGAAGTAATCGAGCCCGTTCCCTGCGTGCCCACGCTCACAGAGCCAATTTCCATTCCACCCGCCGCCGTTCGAAATTGCATGTAGTTGTAAGCTTGCCCTTCAAAGGTTGACATGGAAATCTGTCCGCTCTCGACCGCTGTAACCAGAGCTGGCGTGTTCGCATTGGAGCCGGTCTTCGCCGCCTGAATTAGCAACGCGTAATTCGGAACTTCATACGCCGCGAGAAAATTGCCGGTCGGATCGTTCAGTGTGTAGGTGCCATCCGAGTTCACGGTGTATGGAACCGTTCCGCTGGTGTTGTTCGAGAGATCGTTGTAAGCGATGGTTTGAGCGGTGGAGTTGACTGTAATGGTTAGGAAATCACCCACCGACGCAGTCCCGTGATACACCCGCGAAGCGGGCGATGCTACGGTGGAGGGAGAATTGGAACTGCAACTCAGCAACAGCACGGCTGCAATCAACAAAATGGCCAAGCCAATTTTCATAAGGAGATCCCGAGCGCGGTAGCGCATTCAGGAAAGCATCGGCTCGATAGCAGGAATAAATTAGCGGCGCTTTGTTAAGAGGGCTCAATTTACCTCGCGCAGGATCCTGCGCTCCTGCAAGTTCCATTTTGAAACGGTACACTGGATCGGGAAAAATCATGTTGACGTGTCCATCCTGCGGCACAGAAGTTTCCGGAACGGGACGGTTCTGCTCGAATTGCGGCGCACCCGCTGGCAATACCGATGAATTCGCTACGCTGGATGCGCCAACTGCTGTGTCGCCGCTGCCTCCACGGCCGTCGTCCTCATCGTCAAGAACCTCCAGTTCCTCACAATACATGGGCGAAAGCCGATTTCTTCCCGGACGCTTACTGGCCGGCCGCTATCGCATCATTGCTCTTCTCGGCAAAGGAGGGATGGGCGAAGTCTATCGCGCCGACGATCTGACTCTCGGCCAGCCCGTCGCGCTTAAGTTCTTGCCCGATGAAGCCGCACACGATCCCGGATTGCTCGAGCGTTTCAAGAATGAAGTGCGCATCGCACGTCGCGTCTCTCATCCCAACGTGTGCCGCGTCTACGATGTCGGCGAGGTCGAAGCACATACGTTTTTCACCATGGAGTATGTGGATGGCGAGGACCTCGCTACCTTGCTCCGCCGCATCGGCCGTCTTCCGGAAGATAAAGCCCTCGATATGGCCCGCCAGCTCTGCGCCGGGCTGGCCGCAGCTCACGCCAAAGGAGTGCTTCACCGCGACCTCAAACCCGCCAACATTATGCTGGATGGCCGCGGGCAGGTGGTGATCACCGATTTCGGCTTGGCTGGCATTGCCGATCAGATCCAGGGAGCTGAAGTGCGCAGCGGAACTCCGGCGTACATGGCGCCCGAGCAACTCGAAGGAAAAGAAGTCAGCACCCGCAGCGATATTTACTCTCTCGGCCTCGTTTTATGGGAGATTTTCACCGGGAAGCGTGCCTTTTCCGAAGTATCAACCGACAAGAAGCGAACCGCCACCGACCGATCGAGCCGACCCACATCGACGGTTAAGGATTTGAACCCGCTGGTTGAGCGCGTGATTCTGCGCTGCCTCGAAAACGATCCTTCTTCTCGTCCGGCCACTGCGTTAGGCATCGCCGCTGCGCTGCCCGGTGGCGATCCACTGGCAGCGGCACTCGCCGCCGGTGAAACACCTTCGCCGCAAATGGTCGCTGCTTCGGGTGAGACGTCAGGCCTTCGCCGACGTACGGCTCTCATTTGCTTTGCCACCCTATTGGCAGCCCTCGCAGCGACTGCCGGTCTGGGAATTTACTACAGCGCCCTAAGGGCGATGTCTCTCGAACTGACTCCCGAAGTTCTCACAGTAAAAGCGCACGAAATCATTGCCTCGCTGGGATACCCTGACCGGCCGGTGGACAGTGCATACGATTTTCAATACGACAGCGACTTCCAGGATTACGTCGACAAAAACGAAAAATCGCATCACGATTGGAAAAAGTTGCTCGCGGGACGCCCCTCGATGTTGCATTTCTGGTATCGCCAAAGCCCCGATGAAATGATTCCGGACGGATTCCGCGATCAACTTCTAACTCCGGGAATCATTACTTCACATGATCCTCCGCCGACGCTTTCCGGAATGATCAATCTGGAACTCAACCCTCAAGGGAAGCTAATTTACTTTCAGGCTATCCCGCCGGAAAAAGGGAATGCGACCCCGTCGGCGGCGCCTTACGACTGGAATCAGCTTTTTGCGGCAGCCGGAGTTGATCCAATCAAATTGCAGAAGGCCGAGCCCGTCTGGAATTCCCTGGCCTCTTCGGATGAGCGAATGGCATGGACTGGAACCTGGCCCGACACCACGCGGCCATTGCGCGTCGAAGCTGCCGCCTGGCATGGCCGGCCCGTCTTCTTTGCGCTCATCGGAGATTGGACCAAACCGGACCGCATGAAAAGCACCGACAACACTCTGGGCCAAAAGGCGCAGCAGATTCTGGCTTTGCTGCTGGGCCTCTCGTTCTTATTTGGAGCGGCAGCACTGGCGCGGCGTAATTACAGGCAGGGACGTGGCGATCGCGAAGGCGCGCTCCGCCTCGCTTTCATCATGTTCGTTCTGGAAATGCTGTTGTGGTTGTTACGCGGCCATTTCGTGCCCAGCCTGGACATATTCCTTCTTTTCGTGATCGCGGTCAGCACGGCTCTGTTCGTATCCGGAATAACCTGGATGCTCTATCTTGCGCTGGAACCCTGGGTACGGCGTCGTTGGCCGCACGCCATTATTTCGTGGAGCCGGCTCCTTGCTGGGCAGCTTCGCGATCCACTTGTGGGGCGCGACGTTCTTTTTGGGGTCATGTTAGGAGTGATATGGATCTTGATTTTTCAGATCCGCGCGATCCCGATGCTGCACATGGGTGCAGCACCCGATCTACCGTCGCACGAGTATCTCCTTGGAGGCCGCGAAGCGCTCGGCCAGTGGCTGATGCAGATTCCCTCGTCGATCATCGGAACATTGCAATTTTTCTTCCTCTTGCTCGGGCTGAAAGTCGTCCTCAGAAAAGACTGGCTGACGGCCATTGTCTTTGTTGCGATCTTTGCCGTGCCGCGCGGACTCTCTTCCAGTTACGTTTCCGTGGAGCTGCCTGCTCAAATTGTCATCTACGCGGTCGCAGTTCTCATCGTCTACCGCTTTGGATTAGTCCCACTCGCCTGCGCCATCTTCACGGTAAATATGCTGGGCAGCGTGCCGGCCACCGCCGACCTCTCGGCCTGGTATATGCCCACATGGATATTGGCTCTGCTGAGCGTGTTGGCTCTGGCAGGCTGGGGCTTCTATCATTCACTGGGCGGCGAGCCTTTGTGGCGAGAGGAATTCGAGTAGGAACCAACTGGTTTGAGTTTGACCTGCTCTACTTCCCTTACCTATAATCACTAATTCGGCACTCCCGAAATATCTCGCTGCATCAAACAAAGGCTACAACACACATGGCTAATCATTTTTCGGCGCTAAAGCGCGCGCGCCAGACCGAGAAGCGCACCGCCACGAATCGCTCCAATGCTTCCCGCCTGCGGACAGCGCTGCGCACCCTTCGCGAAACCATCGAAAAGGGCGACAAGCAAGCTGCAGAACAGACTTACCGCGCCACCGTATCTGCTCTCGATAAGGCAATTCAGAAGGGCACGCTGCACGAAAACACCGCGGCCCGTTACAAGTCCCGTCTGGGTGCCCGTGTCAGCGCGATGAAGTAGCCGCAGAGTTCGGCCTCGACGCCATATTTTCCTTCCGGCGGTTATTGCAACCATCGAGCGCTTAGCTTGCGCGTCGCCGCTTTCGGCACTCTTCGCAGACACCGTAGATCTGGAAGGTGTGGCGTGTGGTGGCGTAGTTGTGCACCCGTCCGATTTCTTTCTCGAGTTGATCCACTTGGCTGGAAAAAAACTCTACCGAACTGCCGCATTCCGTGCACACCATGTGATGATGGCTGCGCCGATTGTACTGATGCTCGAATCGCGCGATACCATCGTGGAAAGCCACCTCACTGGCCAAACCGCATTCCGCCAGCAATTTAAGCGTCCGGTAAACCGTCGTGTAGCCGATGCCCGCATCTTTTTTCTGCACCAAGCGGTGCAGTTCATCGGTCGAAAGATGGTCGCGGGTCTCGAGGAAGGTTCGCAGAATCGTGTCGCGCTGAGCGGTCTGTTTGAGCCCGACCCGCTTTAAATGCTGGTGAAGCATACCCTCAGCCTCGCGCACCATCTCGCGTGAAATCGAAGGCTGATCATCGATGCGCTTCTGCAACATTCAGCGCCAGAATAACACCGCCGAGATGAAAATGAAATTCATTTTCAAAAAGCTCGAAGGCCTCGTGTTCCGGTTGACGAACAATCTCGGCACAAAGTCCTCCGGGCCTTGCATCCGCGATTACACTGTTGGGCGGGGAATCCCCCACCGTAAAGGAGAAACATGATGAAACGGGCCCTCGCAGTTGCATGGTTGGTGATCGCACTCGGTTCAATTGCCCTTGCTGATGGCTCCGGGCCGCCCCCGGACCTGGGCCCCCAGCCACGGAAACCACCTATGGTTCAGCTGGCGGATGGTTCGGGTCCTCCGCCCGCAACTCCGACAAGGAAACCTCCGGTCGCGACGGCCAGCTGACCCACTTTACTCTCGAAAACTGGGGGCAGATGAGATAATCTGCTCCCGCCTATATGAAGCTGCTTGTGTGGTTCATCCCGCTAGGGCTTCTGTTCTTTCTTGTCGCCGCGCTTGCTCAGCGGCGCGCTTATAGGACTTTCCCGTTCTTCTTCACATATGTAACTTTCGCAGTCGCTGCCGATTTAGCGCGATTTGCCGCGCTTGGTCATCAGCACTCTTATCGCATAACTTACTGGACCACCGAAGCCGGTTACGACATTCTCGGAATCCTCGTGATGTATGAAGTCCTTCGCTCCGTGCTTGGCAGCCTGGCTCGCGCTCGATGGACGCGTTTGATCCTTCTTTTCTTGATTATCGTCGGCGTCGGGCTAAGCGTGGCCCATCGTCAGGCGGTCCCGCCCAAGGTTACGGGCTTCCTGGTTTACATTGTCCTCGGTGAAATTGCGGTCCGCTTCGTGCAGGTTTTGGTTTTTGCGGGGCTGGTTACTCTGGTCCCATTGATCGGCTTGCGCTGGCGACAGTATCCATTTGGCGTAGCCACTGGGTTCGGTCTCTACGCCACGGTCATGCTGCTGACTACGATCGAATTTTCGGATTTCGGAACAAGATTCAAATTCTTGTGGGGTATCACCTCTCTTGTGGCATACTCTGTTGCCGTGTCGATCTGGATTTGGTTTTTCAGCGTGCCACAAAGGCTGGAGACTCCGGATTCCACACTCTCGGCCCCTTCCCCCGGTGAATTGAAGGATTATAAGGACGCGTTACGGAGGATGCGCTAGGTTATGCTGTCAATTATTTTTACCTGGCTGATTGTTGCGTGGGGCGCTCTGGCCTGCATTTACATGCTGCGTTGCGCCTGGTCTCGCTTTCCCAAACGCGACGTCGATGACGTCATTCCCTTCCTCTATCCAGTCGATATCTCGCTGGCCGAGTCTCTGCTCGATCCCGCGACCGAATTCGAGTATCGCTGGAAGTTGAGTCCCGCCCAGTTCCGCGCGGCGCAGCGCAAGCGAATGCGGCTCTACCTGGAAGTCACCCGCCGGATGGCTCACAATTCGAAAGTTCTTGTCGAATATGCCGACACCGAAAAAAACAATCCCGATGCGCGCCGCGCGGACCTTGCTTCCGCCCTGCAGGAAAAAGCCATCGAAGTGCGCCTGTATGCCCTGCTGACCGGAATCAGGCTGCGAGTCTGGCTTTTTTTTCGCAGTGCAGTTTTGATCACCGTGCCCGCTCTTCCCCATCTCCGCACTGCGTGCGAGATTGACGGCCTGCAAACCTACGGCGACTTAAAATGTGCAGCTACGGCCGCTTTTGTGCGTTTGCCGCCGGAAGAAATGGATTCGCTCACGAGGAATCTCTGAGCACGAATTTATTGGGAAGTATTCTCTCTGTCATTTCGAATTTGTCGCAGGGCTGCGATGAGAGCCTGACCTGCCTCCTGAAGGGACCCCGCTTTCCGTCGTTGATCTTGTCGACTCGCAGCCGGCCGATATGCTGGTAATCTAATCCTTCGGCCCATGGCAAACTGCATTCGTTGCGGACGTCAGCTTCCTGGCTTCACCTTCGGCAGAAAAGTCTGCCAGTGGTGCGTGCAACACGAAGCCTACGAGCGCGGCGAACTCGCGGAGGACGCGCGCCAGCCCGTCATGCCGACACCCTGGGTGCGGCGAACTCAACCGACCATCAGCCTTACCCACATCCTGTTCGGAATGAATGCGGCAGTTTTTCTGGGTATGGCTCTTGCCGCCTCCACCATCATGGATTTTCCGGTGCAAGAATTGGTCCACTGGGGCGCAAATTGGGGACCGCTCACGCTGACCGGGGAATGGTGGCGGCTTCTCACTTGCGTTTTCGTTCATGGCGGAATCATGCACATCGGTTTCAACATGTGGTGCCTTTGGGAGTTGGGGCAGCTCGCCGAGTCGCTGTATGGCCGTTGGACCTACGCCGCCATCTATCTCCTATGTGCCATCGGTTCCAGCCTCACCAGCGTTTTCTGGCATCCTGGCGTACCAAGCGTCGGAGCATCGGGCGCCATTTTCGGGCTGGCGGGGGCCATGATTGCAGCTTTTAAGTTAGGGGAATTCTCGGTTCCCCGAGCCGCGCTCTCTGGCACGCTGCGCAGTCTCGGAGCCTTTGTTCTATTCAATCTGATATTCGGAGCGATGATTGGCATCACCGATAACGCCGCCCATATCGGGGGCCTGATCACTGGATTGCTTATTGGGGCGGCAGTGGCCCTGATAGCTCCACAGCATGATCACGATGGCCGTCGCGCCGTGATTTTTATTGGCACAACGGTGTTATTCTGCGCTCTTGCGGTAGAGCTTGCTCACTACTATTCCGTGCCGCTGCGGCTGGTATGGTGAGGCTTCCAAATCTTCCCGGTCAGAACTCAAATTAGCTCTTCAGTTCGCCGATAGCACGCCAGGCTTGGTTGATCGCTTCGTCGGTATAGGCATAAGCGCCCGCATCGGCATTCGCGATTGTAATGCGGCCGAACGGTCTCCTAGCCACTTCACATGGAGTCTCGCCGCCTTCCAGCCAGAAGGAGTCAAATAAGGAGTTATATTCGTAAGCGTAGCCGTGAGGCCAACGGTTCACGGTAATCGCGGCGATATCGCGTGCGGGATCAAAACCGCCTGCACCCAGAGTACGCGCCAACTGCGAGCGAATCTCGCGTTCCATGGTCTCGAATGTTGTGTTGTACAACTCGATGCGACCCAAGGTATGTTGCTCGCGCGATGGCCGCCCAGGCTGGCAAGGAGTCTTCATCATGTGCACCACGATCGGCTGTTCGGGTTTGCGCGCACATTCGTAGCCTCCAATGCTCACCGCGAGATCGAGCGCCATCCGCGTGTGATAACAGCCCGGCGCGTACACGGCATTCGTCTTCAACTTCTCAAACGAGGTCCAGTCGCGCAGCGCGACGTTGGTGTAGAGCAGCGGAACCTTTTGCGCCGAGGCCAGCGCTTCACGCTGCTTCTCGGGCAGCCCTTCGCAGATGTACGGAATCACAACGTGCCAGCACGCCAGAACGCAGTTTTTCGCGCGCGTGGTGTAAACCTTGCCGTCGCGCACGTAGGCGACTTCCACCTCTTTCGCGCTCGCAGGATCGCCGATGTGTTTCACTCGCACGGCCGTGCTGTTTACTCGAATCTTTACGGGCGAAGACTCAGAGTCCAGCTTCGAGTAATCCGCCTTCGCCAAAACCACGTCTGTCGCGGAGTTCCCTGGGATCGCTTGTGGAATCAGGTTTCGTACCAGCAGGCGCGCGATGCTCGCGTTACCGTCAGGGAAATGAAAGAAATATTTCTCCGCTTCCGCGTTCGGAATCGCGTCGCGGTTCATGCCCTTCCCCGGCGCGGGGTCGAGGTTCATGCCGCGAAAACCGGGGAGATCGAAGCCCCAGGCATCCTGCGCCGCCACTGCATCGATTCCGAGGCCGAAGAGCGGTTGCGGCACGGCCTGATAAACCTTGACCACATCTTCGTGCACCTTCACTACGTCTCGCAGGAAATTTGCGTAGCTGATTCTCGCCAGCTTCGCTTTTTTCTGGATTGAAGTCAGCCCGGGATAATAGTCAGTCCGGTCGTGGATCAGGCGTTCGAAGTCCGCTTTCGCTTGCGCTGAGATGGGCGCCTGGGCGATGAACTCCTTCCAGGCGTCGCGCTGGTCGGCTGAATCGTAGTCTTTTTCACCGCCGCTGAAAGATGCCGGGCTCGTCACGAGCCGATCGTCGCCAAACGTCTCCTTATCGAAAAAAACCTTCGAATGCAGACCAAGAGAGGGATACAGCCTCGCGTCGTGATACTTGGGATAGGCCGGGACGTCGATGCCGAGCTCTTCAATCAATCCGCGCGCAACATTGCTGTAAGGCGCAGGACTTTCGATTGAATACGTGCCCCCAAATCCGAGCCGGAAAGCATTCCCTACGCGGAATTCATTGCGTTTGGCGTGTCCGCCAAAGTCATCGTGGTTTTCGAGGATCAGGACTCGGGCGTTTGCCCCAGCCCGTTTACGGTAGAAATGAGCCGCCGACAATCCGCTGATGCCACCACCAACGATGATCAGATCGAAACGTTCGCCCGTGTCCTGAGCGGTGGGAAAGGTGTCGAAAAATGTTCCGTCGCGCAAACAGTGCGCGGCTTCGAAAGCCCCAACGTGACTTCCACGCAACCCGGTGAGCGCAGGCGGGTAATAAGGCGAATGTTTTTCCGCTTCGCTGCGAACCAGTTCACACTGCTCAGCGGCAAAAAGCTGCCGCGAAAACATGGCCGCGCCTGCCGTCACCGCTGCGCCATTGAGAAAATCACGCCGCGTGATGTTGCGGCGCATGCCAAGTTCTTGGTCGCTTCGATCGCTCATCGTATGTGTTCCCCGCCGCGTTGTTGCTTATGACCCACCATGGTCTCACAGAAACTGGGCGGTGGGTTTGCAGGATTGAATCCGCGGATCTGAAACGATGCGCAGCACCGAGCAGCGCTATCCCGGGAAGGAGGTTGCGGCAAGCCTTAGTTTTCCGTAGGCTCGACTTTCTCTTTTGGAGCCGGGAGTGCCTTGGCTGGTTTGGGTGGCACCGGCGGCGAAGGCACGTTCATGGAGGAGGCTTTGCGGATTTCTATACCGTCATGTTCGTTGGTGATGACGATGTGCGAGGCGCCGTTGCCGACTTGCCCACTGGCAGTAGCTTCGCGGTCGCCATTTTCGATTTTTATATCGCCGAAGTCGGACTGAATTTCTCCATCGCGAGTGCGCGCGTCGACACGGAAACCCGCCTTGTCGGGAACACTCAACTGCACGTCACCATTGCGGCTGTCGATTTGTACATTGCCGAGCGAGCGCATGGCAACCTCAATGCCGCCATTGTTGTTCTGGAGGCGGACATCCCCGGAAACATCGGTCAGTCGAATCTCTTTGGATCGCGTCGCAAGGTGCAGTGGGCCTGTAATCTGATCGGCGTGCAGGTCGTCAGAGTCGAGATCGAGTTCCCCATCGATACGGGAAAACTCGAGATCAGTGCGCGAGGATTTGAACGAAACATTCTTTGCGATACGCGCCAGCTTTACGCTCTCCTGGAATTCGCCATCCAGCTGCACCGAGCCTTTCACGTCGGTCACGGAGACTTCGTTCAACCGCCCGTCGATGTGGACATCGCCGTTAACCTGTTCCACCTTTGCCGAACTCTTCTCGATGGTCAGCTTTACGTTTCCATTCACGTCTTCCACGGAAACATCGCCATGCTGATTGTTGATGTCCACTTCGCCGTCCCGGCCGGTCACCGAAGCATCGCCGCGGCGCGAAACGATGTGCACTTCCATTTTTCGCGGCAGAGTTATGTCGAGATCGCTTTCCACAGGGTGGTCGCCCGCGCCCTGCGTCTTTGCGTCGACGATTACCGTGTTGCCGGTAACTGTAAGCTGCGGCGTGGTCTCGCTGTTATAGTGGTCCGCATCGCTCTGGCTCTCCGCGCCAACCTTCTTGCGGACAATCACCATGATCTTGTTTTCATCACCGGCCGAGACATGAATCGCACCGTGATCGTCATTGATACGCAGGACAGTAACCGCTGGCGTCAGATCATGCTCAAGATTTGAATCGTAGTCGTAGGTTTCGCCGAAGATGTTGTTCAGGTCGCCGTCATCGATGTTGAGATTGTCGCGAATTTCTCCCCAATTAAAGCGGGAAGCCTGGGTTGCGACCAGGCCGCAGACAACGATGATCACAACAAGGAAAATCCCTCCTGCGCCAATACCACGAGAGGGCAGCCCATCGCGTTGCGCCTGATGGTGCTCAATCAGCTTGATGACGCCCCACAGAATCAGCAGCAGCGGCCAGTAGTGCGCAAACAGCGCGCCGATTCGTACCCAGGACAACATGTGCAGATTGCCGAGCAGGAACACGATACCCAGGATGATCAGCACCACTGGGCCGGAGAACGAGCGGCGATACCGGCGCGGCGGAATCGGCGCAGGAGGCGGCTGAACCGGAGTCTGAGCGCTAGACATTGCGCACCTCCCCGGAAGAAGGTCCGGTATCGGGGGAGGCTGGCGGTGGCGGGGGTGGCGGAGGCGTGTAAGGAACTCGAGCGATCGGAGACAAGCCGGTGTGCCCGGCTTCGGAGGCGTTGCTCTGCAGCAGCTTCACAATTCCAATCACCAGCAGGATTGCGGGCCAGGTACGGTCGAAATCGACGACATCAAGGCTCTGTAACAGGAACAGCGTGCCAATAGTGACCAGCACCGATGGACCAATGAGCCGGCGCATGCGGCAACGGTCACATTGACAGCTGAGGCGTCGGATAGCACTGGTTTGGCCTAACATTCCCAATTGCTTTGCGCCCATCCAAGCGCCGAAAAAGATGAGAATCAGCGGCCAGAAGCGGTCGAGTCCAAACTCGAAGATGTTCATGGTGTGCAGCAAAAACAGCACGCCCAGGCCGATCAGGATGATCGCAACCGCAGGAATACCTTTCGATTCGCCTTTTTCACCCGGCGTTCCCATGCTGAAAGTCGAACCCAGGCCGTATGGATCAGGTACGGGGCGGCCTTCCTGCAGGGCGCGAGCAGTGCGAACCGAATCGATGATCTGGTAAACGTAGAAAAATCCGATGCCCAGTCCAAAGACCCAGTCATACCGGCCGGCATGATTGGTGGCGAAAATGAGCATGGCGAAAATCAGCAGGTGCGCGAGCCCTTTCGCGTATTGCGAGCAGTAAACTGCGCCCACGCCGAATGGGAAAAATCCAGCGAGAATACCCGCAATCGCCGGATGCGGCCCGGAGCTGCCCGCTGGCCTGAAAGGCGCTCCGGGCGGAACTGGTTGACCGACCGGTGCGTATCCGGCCTGCGACGGGACGAACGGAGCAGCAGGCGGCACTGCGCCGGGCGCAAGCGGGACGGTTCCTTCCAGCCGCGCCGCGAGGCAGGACTCGCAGTAGACGACCCCGCGAACATCTCTCGTGCAGTTGGAGCAGAGCGGTTTGCCGCATGTGCGGCAAAACGCGACAGCAGCGGTCTCTGGGTGCGTGGCGCAGTTCATGCGAACCTCCTGTACGTGGTCACCGACACTACAGGCAAATCGTTCACAGATGGACCCAGCGGAGCGCTGGCGAGAACAACTTTATCCTCGGTCGAGCTGTAGTTGCGCTCCTGCTTCTGCTCGGGCTGTTGTGTTGTGTCGTTCTTATGGTCTTTCTTCTCCGGCGCGGTTTCATTCGATCGCGGCGCTGCGGGAGCGACATCGCGCTTGAATTCGCGGACTCGCGATTCCACCTCGTACACGAAGCGAATGTTCTCGTAATACCGCACCACGCGGGCCTGCGTATTGTAGTACGTGTGCCGTATGGCCGCCGGACGCAGGCTGAGCTGGCGCAGGTCGGCGGGTTTGACGCCGAGCACGCTCAACGCGACCGACAGTGAAAAGAACGCCATGCCAAACGACATCGCGAACCGCGGCTGCCGGACCGTTCCCCAGATTGGCTGGACAGATTTCGCAACCCAGGCCGAAGCCCACGCCTGTGCGCGCTCCCAGAGAGAGACTCTCGCGGGCGCGCTGACGTTGACCCGCAGGCGTTGGGTGTCAACGCCCGTCGTGGATGCCAGAATATTGTTGACCAGACCGGCTGGAGGCTCCACCTCCGTGAGTTCCTTCAGCCAGGTGCGGCCCGCCTCGACTTCGGCGAACAGCGGCCCGCAGGCGGAGCAACTCCGCGCATGAGCCTGGAAGCGGTCGAGCTGAGAGCTGCTCAGGAGGCCGTCGGTGGCATCCACCAGCAGGCTATCGAACTCTTGACACTGCATTCCGTTACTGGTTTGGTCGTTATCAGTGTGATTCGGCATCACATCACCTGCCTATAGGTACGTTGTAGGAGGCGCGCAAGTTCCGCGCGCCCACGATTTATTCGACTTTTCACAGTTCCCTCCGGAACCTTCAGAACGGTGGCAATTTCTTTGTAATCAAAATCTTGTAAGTCCCTTAAAATCACGGCCTCGCGCAGCTCGGGCGAGAGCTTCGCCAATGCCGCATGAACCGTTTCCCCGAGTTCCCGGCTGCGTACATGCGAGTCGGGAGGCACACTTTGGTCATGAATTTGCTCGCTGAGCGGCTGCGCGTCTTCCTGAGCCGAGACGGGAGCGTCGAGAGAATCGGTTTGGCGGTCCTGCTTGGTCTTGCGGAAATGGTCGACCAGCAGGTTGCGAGTGATCGTCGTGACCCAGGTTACGAATGCTCCTTTCGAAGGGTCGTAGCTCGAAAGGGTGCGGTACATTTTGATGAAAACGTCCTGCGTGAGGTCTTCCGCGTCGTTAGCTGATCCGGCGAAGCGATAGCAGAGGTTATAGATGCGCCGGTTGTAGGTCTGAACAATTTCCTCCCAGGCAGCAGCGTCGCCGGCTATACACCGGCGGACCAACATCGCTGTGACCTGGACATCTTCCAATCCCGAGCTCCCCTGAAAATCGCCGTCAGCTATCGGCTTTCAACTTTCAGCACTTGGCACCTGGCATTCAGCCGCCGCAGGACTCCGTCATTCCCTAAGTACGCCGGAAGCGCGGGAAGGAACCTGTTTTGGCTAATTGCGACAAGGCCCACACAAGACAGTACGCGGATGTGCATCGGCAAGTTCGGCGATGAACACATCACGACTGCAAGTTATTGAAACAGGGCATTGTAGCAGTGTGGCCTCGGTGTGCCGGACAAGTCATCCACCGAATCGCCTCCCGACATTGCGCCGCGTCCGTTTGCGGTAATCGCGCCGACGACATCAAATTCGTATTCATTCCCGGCGATATCTCTACACAGACCTTGCACACCGTCTGTTTCGGCGCTAGGATTCGCCTGCTGTTGAAAATCGAGACGCTGGTCTCTTCTATCCCAGAGGTGACCCATGAGGTGCAAGGATACAAAGGCCCAACATCTGTCGCGCAATGGAAGGCTGCTGGTAACTCTCGCTGTTCTCTTCTGCTTTTCCTTATTGTCTAAACACGCCGCAGCACAAACGGGCGGCCTCATCATTCCTGCGGGTACGCCCGAAGATAAGGACCTGCAGGCAATTTCGGCGGAAAGCGACGCTAACAGAAAGCTCGGCATGTACCAGGATTTCGTGCAGAAGTATGCATCGAATCCCGCCGCGGTGGCCTATGGGAATTGGCAAATCTCGCAGGCTTACCAGAGTTCGGGAGATTTGAACAAGGCGCTCGAATACGGTGATAAGGCAGTGGCAGCTGCGCCGCAAAACATCGATATCCTTGTGTCGCAAGCGAACCTCGCACAGCAGGCAAAAGATAATGCCAAGTTGATGGAATACGCGGCCAAAGGCGGAACAGCTTGTGGATCGGCCGGAAAAGAAGCGAAGCCCGCTGGAACGAACGATGCCGAGTTTCAAACTCAGGTGAAAGAGGAAAAAGATGCGGTGAAGAACTCGTGCACGTTTCTGGAATCGGCCGGATTCAACGTGATCGTGGACGAAAACGATCCCAGAAAACGGATGGCTTATATCGAGGATTACACGGCGGCATTTCCTGAATCCAAATTTGGAGATCAGGTTTCGAGTTATGCGATGTATACCCTCGGCCCAGGGCAGTTGAACGATCAGGCGCGCTTGTTCGCTTATGGGGAAAAGACTCTGGCGTCGAATCCAAACTCATTGCCCGCTTTGCTGCTGCTGGCTGGGACCTATGTCGACGATCCGAAGCCGGGCAGCGTGGCTAAAGCAATCGCGTACGCGCAGAGGGCAGTCACGGCTGCAAAGGCAGATGATCCGACGGCAGACAAATCTCACAAAACCTCCGCTGGAGTGGCGCATTCAATTCTAGGCTACGGCTACCTCAAAGAAGATAAAACCGCGGCAGCCATTCCAGAGCTGAAAACATCAATCGACTTGCTGAAGGATCAGGACCAGCAGCAGCAATATGCGATTGCGCTTTACCGTCTGGGATTCGCATACGCCAAGCTAAACAAAGTGACTGATGCGCGGGAAGTGTTGACTCAGGCAGTAAAAATCAGTGGCCCGGTGCAGGCAATGTCCCAGGATTTGCTGGCCAAGGTAAACGCAGCAAGAGCCAAGGGAAGGTAATTTAGGGAGTCACCAGTTCATCGGATAACAACCGCGCCTTCACCGCGAGATTGTGGCCGCGCTCTAAATCGCCATCAGCCACGGCGGCCTTCGATTGATCCATAAACTGCTTGATCTGATTCACCATTTCCTGTTGATTCGCCGTGAGCTGACGTCCGGCGATTTTCTTCAGATTATCTTCCGTCACCAGGCGTAGCTGTTCCGTGTTCAGCAGGTCGTTCGAAGCTTTCGCGGGTGAAGTGTCTCCTTTAAGTTCCACAGGCGGTTCGTCCGAACCACCGTTCTTCACAATTACTTTCCTCGGAGGACAGGGCTTTGGCGCATTGGCTGAATTTGTCGAGCCGGATTTCGTGTTGGCTGCGTGGGCTGAAGGCGAAGATGAGCAATCCGTGGTTTTGGTTTTCTTCGGTCGCGCCCGATGTCCCGATGTTGATTTCTTGGGCGCGGAGGGACTTGCGGAAGGTTGGGTATTTTGCACAGCTTTCCCTGGCTGCTGTGGTGTCGGCGCGGATTGGTCCTGATAGGCGCGGCCAGGAACACCGGGAGCCAAGAGCAAAAACACGAGGATTGCGGCCAGAGTCATATCAATCCTTCGCAAAGCTCGATTCTACGCTTCAAGTCACAAAGAAAAACCTAAAGCTGCGGTTTGATGAGAGCGGCCTCGAACGGGGCCGAGTTTTCGCGTTCGGACTCCAGGATCTCCGGCGAAACAGGAATGCGGAAACGGAAAGTTGTCCCTTCTCCTTCACGGGACTCAAACTCAACCGAACCGTAGTGCCATTGCAGAATCTGATAAGTGCGGGCAAGCCCGATGCCGCTGCCTTCTTTCTTGGTCGTGAAGTAAAGCTCGAAAACTTTCTCGTGCATTTCTTCTGGAATGCCGAGGCCGCGGTCGCTGATCTCAGCCACCACAACGCTGCCTTCCCGATGTGCCGAAATGCTGAGTGGCCCTCCTTCGGGCATGGCCTGAACGCCGTTGAGAACCACATTTAATAGCGCCTGCTTCATCAAATCGATATCTGCCTTGATCGGCAGCGGCTCTTCGGAGACCGACTGCTGGATAGTCACTCCATGCCCTTCCGCGTCCGGCGCCGCCAACAGGGCGACATCTTCCAACAGGGCCCGAAGATCGGTTTCTTCCAGGTGAAGTTCGCGCGCGCGCATGAAGTCCACCAGAGTTTGCACGACGCGGTCGAGGCGCTGAATTTCGCTACCGATAATATCCATGTGGCGGCGAGTGTCAGGGTCCAGTTGCGACAGCTTGTTCTGCAGCAACTGCAAATGCAGCACGATGGCGTTAATGGGGTTCTTGACTTCGTGGGCAACGCCGCCGGTTACGCGTCCGCTGGCCGAGAGACGGCGGGAGGTTTCGATCTCGTCGCCAATGCGGCGTACGGATTCAGCGTCCCGCATGACCAGCAGGGCTCCGATCTGCGTTGTTTTCTCCTGAA
Source organism: uncultured Acidobacteriaceae bacterium (assembly GCA_963734675.1). Taxonomy (GTDB): domain Bacteria; phylum Acidobacteriota; class Terriglobia; order Terriglobales; family Acidobacteriaceae; genus Sulfotelmatobacter. The sequence continues at coordinate 205,176 of CAVTHZ010000006.1, read as the reverse complement.
TAAAATCCATCGAAACCTGGATGCGCCGGCCCCCGGCCGCAATAACTTCGCGGGAGGATAGCGGACGCCGGCGATCGAAAGCATCAAGGACGGCCGCGCCGAAAATCGAATCGGTGGCAAAGATTTCCCGCACTGTACGGCCCAGAAGTTCCCCGCGGGGCTTACCGAGAAAGCGTTCCACGGGGGCGCTCACCAGCACCACCCGCGAATCCCGGGTAAACAACATCAAGCCGTCCTGCAACTTCGACATGAACTGATCGACGTTGTCTTTCAATGCGGAAAAGATTTCCTTGGTATCGCGAATCTGGCGGCCAAGGTTGGCAATCTTCAAGCTGACCAGGCCGAACTCGTCATGTTCTGATTCTTTGCCCGATAGTTGTTCGCCTTCTCCCAAGCTCACGCTGTCGAGGTTCTGACTGATCTTGCGCAACGGACCGAGGGCGAAGTTGGAAATCAAAGCCGCCAGCAACAACGATGCGAAGATGGACGCAATCGAGAAAAAAATTGCGCGCCTTAAATGCGGCGTGAGTTCGTTCTTCAAAAAAGTTGTGGAAATGCTCATGCGAACAGATCCGAAGTGCTGGCCATTAAGGTCAAGCGGAAAGCTGACGTCATACACAGTCGCCGGAGCATACGCCAGCCGTAGTTGTTGCAGAAATCGGGCGTCCTTTACCTCCAGGAAATCGGCCCGAGGCGGCAGCAGCTTGCCGACCAACTGCGGATTGGAATGCAGCAGCGCTTTTCCCTTCGTATCCACGATGCTGCCGTCATAAATGAATGGCCAAAGTCCAGTGTCGGATTGCAGATTGTTTTGCAGATTTGAATCCATCTGCAGGTATTCCGCCATAGCATGCTGCACGGCGATAGGGTCATTGGTATCGACGCGCGTACTGCTCAAATCGGGCAGATCGTTATTGGCCAAATAGGCGATTTGCTGCGTGAGATAGTAGGTGTCGTCGTAGGCATTGCCGACGCGCAGGCGCAGACTCTGGGAAACGTACAAATAGGAAGAGAAGGCCACCATCACGGTAACCATGGAGGTGATGACAAAAACGATGATGATTCTTCGTCGCATGGATACTACAAAAGCCGGATAGAGCGATTGGCGATGGCAAGGCCTGTTCGCCTGACTCGGTCGGCAGACCTTCTGCTCCAAATCCAACGAGCTAAGGAGCGGACTCTTGGCGACACCCTACACTCCATGATCCTAAACGACAGACGCATTGAACCATTTTTTCGCGATAAATGCCGGCTCAAATTTCTTCTTTCGCCGGCTCCGCCTCAGCCGTGGCGCTGCCATATTCCTTCAGCTTATTATGCAATGTTTTCAGGCTGATGCCGAGAATCTCGGCAGCTCGGGTCTTGTTGTTGCTGGTGGCCTCCAGGGTTTTCAGGATCAACATTTTTTCCGCTTCGCCCACCGTTGTGCCCACCCCCAGCTGCACCGCATCGGGATCGTGGACACCGGTCGCAGATTGGCTGGCCAAAGCCGGGCGGCAGGTGCCTGGTCTCGATCATTCCGCCGTCGCAAACAATCACCGCTCGCTCCAGCGTATTGCGCAATTCGCGGACGTTGCCCGGCCATGTGTAGTTCTAAACATATTCATCACTGCTTCGCTGACGGTCGGCGACCTTGCGGCCGTGCTTGGAGCTCATTTCCGCGATCAGAAGCCTGCACCAGGTCAGGAATGTCCTCTTTGTGCTCGCGAAGCGGCAGCATGTGAATGTTGAAGACATTCAGCCGATAATAAAGATCGCTGCGCAATTCGCCGGAAGCCACCGCCTCGTCCGGAACCTTATTTGTGGCGGCCAGCACGCGCACATCCACCGAGGTTTCCACCTTGCTGCCCAGCCGGCGCAGCTTGTGGTCCTCGAGCACGCGCAGCAGCTTGGCTTGCGTGGCAACGGCATCTCGCCGATTTCGTCGAGCAGGATCGTGCCACCTTCCGCCAGCTCGAAGCACCCAGTGCGCCGCTCGAATGCACCCGTGAAGGCCCCTTTTTCGTGGCCGAAAATTTCGCTTTCGATCAAGGTCTCGGGAATTGCGGCACAGTTGATCGCAACGAAAGGGCTTATTCGCGGCGCGGGCTCAACTCGATGCATCGTGCGCGCCACCAATTCCTTGCCCGTACCACTGGCTCCCGTGATCAGCACTGAGGCCGTGCTGGGAGCCACCAGCTCAATCAGGCGAAAAATCTCCTGCATTTTGCGCGAGGTTCCGACGCAGCCGGCCGAGCGACCCAGTATCCCGCAACCTGCGCCGCGTGATTTCAAGTTCATCGCGCATGCCAACAGGGAGCAGGCATTTTGCAGTATCGAGCGCAGCCGGCTGCATGTCGATCGGCTTCGTGATGTAGTCATAGGCCCCAAGCCGCATGGCTTGTACTGCGCTTTCGATCGTGCCCTGCGCCGTCACCATGATCACGGCTAAATCGCTGGGATTGGTCTGCCAGCTTCTCCAGCAGATCCATGCCGCCCATGCGCGGCATTTTGAGGTCTGTGATCACAATGGATGGAGCTGGTTTGCTCCGCCTTCTTCAGCCCTTCCACGCCATCGGCGGCGGTTTCGGTCCGATACCCCCAGGAGGAGACCAGCTCGGCAAGCCCGGTGCGCTCGTTATCTTCATCTTCGACGATCAATATTTTTTCGTGGTTCATTCGATGGTGTGCGTCGTCTTCGCGTGCCACATGCGATTGCAGGACAGCGATACTAACGATACGCGTGAGGCTCCGTAACCAGCAAGATTCGCTGTCTAGCTATCGAGCAACCGTACCCGGTATCGCTTCATCCATTATCGCGTATCTTTGCGAGTTTCAATTTGAGACGAAGTGCAATCCGACGAAACGGCGAAAAATCAGAAAGGCACGAACAAAATTGGAAATCGCTCTTTTTCTTTGATGTAACAGTGCGCTAGAATTGCGGGTTCCTAAAAGTTGAGGTCCAATTCAGCTACTATCTGCAAAGTTGTGTGACCCCGTCGTCGGACCCTATTAGCAGCTGTCAAAAAATACGGAGGAAGGAATGTCACGTAATTCCAGGTTCAAAAAGGGCCACGCAGTAGGCCTGCTTATACTTTTCGTCTCACTCGTCAGTACTGCCTTTGCGCAAAGCGACGCAAATCCGAAGTGGGACTTGTTCGTGGGCTATCAATGGCTGCATCCCGGCGGGACTGTACCCTCGCCCTTTACCGATTTCAACAATCCGACGGGAACAAAGGTTCCCGACATGTCCCCGGGATTCGGCAGTGCCTTGACCTATAACTTCGACCCGCACTGGGGCCTGGAGGCCGATTTCGGGCATAACTGGTGCTGCGGAAACTACGAAACCACCGGATCGATTGGACCGCGCTTTATCTGGAGGACGGACACCGCAAATTATTTCCTCCACACCATGGTAAGCCTAAACCGCGTGTCGATCACGGGACTTAACGCAGGTAATGGTATTGGAGCCGTACTTGGCGGTGGCATGGATTTGCCGATCAAGAAATGGCTTGCGTTCCGGCTCTTTGAAGCCGACTACGTCTGGGGGCGTCACAATTACTCGGGTTTTGTGTCGTCCGACTTTCCCAACTTGGAGCGGGTTTCGTTTGAAGGGGTTCGGCTGCGCACTGGTTTGGTCTTTAGTTGGGGTGGTGGACCGGCTGTGACTCCGAGCGCAAGTTGCTCGGTTCAACCGCAGGAAGTGATGGTGGGCGAACCGATCACCGCGACGGTCACCGCCAGCAACTTTAATCCCAAGCACACCGTCACCTACGCCTGGAGCGGCAATGGGGGACAGGTCACCGGAAAAGATACGACCGCGCAGATCGATACCACCAACGCGGCGCCGGGAAGTTATAGCGTTACGGTCCACGTGACGGATCCGAAGATGAAGAGCAACAACGAGGCGAGTTGCTCGGCGAGCTACACCATCAAGCCGCTACCTCCGAAGAACCCGCCAACGATGAGCTGCACCGCGAGCCCGTCGAGCGTGCAAGCCGGCGCCAGCGTTACGGTGACCTGCGAATGTTCCAGTCCGGATAATGTTCCGGTTTCAGTTTCGAACTGGAGCGCGAGCAGCGGCTCTCTCTCCGGAAGCGGAAACACCGCGACACTGAACACGAATGGCGTCTCCCCGGGATCGATCACGGTGAGCGCTACTTGCACCGACTCGCGTGGTCTGGCCGGCCAGGCTTCGACGCAAGTAACGGTTGAGAACCCACCGCCTCCGCCGCCCAAAGCCGCGAAGCTTAGCCAGTGCGACTTCCCCAACGAGAAGAAGCCGTGGCGCGTGGACAACACCTGCAAGGCGATTCTGGATGATGTTGCCAAGAACCTGCAGCAGAATCCGGACAGCAGGCTGGTGATCGTCGGCAACGCCGAACCCACTGAAAAACGGAAGAATCTTGCGGCGGAACGCGCCGTGGATTCCAAGTTCTATCTGGTGGAGGGCGAAGCGCAACAGCACATCGATGCAAGCCGCATTGATGTGCGGACCGGCAGCGGTGGCACCAAAACCGCCGAGTTCTGGATCGTGCCTTCCGGCGCGACCTTCGACACGACGGGGACCGAGGCTGTGGATGAGGCTAAGGTAAAGAACGTTCCGGATCATCCCAAGCCGGCCGCCAAGAAGGCTGCTGCCAAGAAAAAGGCGCAGTAACTTCGAGTAACTATGGGAAGGCCGGCCGCCAAAAGCGACCGGCCTTTTTTCCTCGTGGACTTCAGTAACTTGTCGCGGCGAGGTATGGCCTGTCAGGCTAGCTCTCGCATCCAACTTTCTCGATCTGGGGCACCTGAACCTTTATGAAACATGCTTGGTTTAAATTGCTGGCGGTCTTGGCTTTAGCTTGCAGTTGCGCGGTTGCGGGCAATCCGCAGTGGAGCGTTTTGGGGCCGGATGGCGGCGATGTCCGCAGTCTGGCTTATGATCCGCATAACCCGAACAGAATTCTTCTCGGAACCAGTACCGGGGTGCTTTTCATCTCGGAGGACGACGGACACAGCTGGACGCGTTACGCCAAGCTGGGAACTGGCGACGATTACGTGCTCGACCACATCGCGTTCGATCCTCACCACGAGAAGACTATTTTTGTTTCTGCGTGGAGCGTGCTGGATCAAAACGCGGGCGACGTCTTTCGCACCAAAAATGGCGGCAAAGACTGGGAAGCTCTGCCCGCGATGCATAACAAGAGCGTGCGCGCCATGGCAATTGCGCCGTCGGATGAAAAAGTCGTGGTTGCCGGGGCACTGGATGGTGTGTACCGCAGCACCGATGGAGGCAATAACTGGCAGCGGATTTCCGCGAATGACGGCGTTGTGAAGAACGTCGAGTCGCTCGCCATCGATCCCAAAGATCCGAATACGATTTATGCCGGAACCTGGCACCTTGCCTGGAAAACCAGCGATGGCGGAGCGAACTGGCAGCACATCACGAAAGGCATGATCGACGACTCCGATGTGTTTTCGATCATCGTCAGTGAGGCGAATCCTTCCGAAGTTTTCGCCAGTGCCTGCTCGGGAATTTATAAGAGCGTTAGTGGTGGCGACCTTTTCGACAAGATCAAAGGCATTCCGTTCAGCGCGCGCCGCACGCGCGTGTTGAAGCAAGACCCTGGCAATCCGGCTGTCGTCTACGCGGGCACCACGGAAGGCCTGTGGAAGAGCATGGACGAAGGCAAAGAATGGAAGCGCGTGACCAATCCCGAAGTCGTCGTCAATGATGTTCTGGTCGATCCGCGCAACCCGCAGCGCGTGTTGCTCGCAACCGACCGCAGCGGCGTACTTGCCAGCGATGACGGCGCGGCCACGTTCACCGCTTCGAACCACGGCTACAGCCATCGCTATGTCAGTTCGATCCTCGCCGATAGCAAAGAGCCGAACACGCTCTATATCGGCATCGTGAATGACCGTGAGTTTGGTGGAGTGTTCACCTCGCACGATGGCGGACAGAGTTGGCAGCAGAAGAGCTCCGGTCTCGATGGCCGGGACGTTTTCACGTTGAAGCAGGCCAGCAACGGGACAATCGTTGCAGGAACCAACCGAGGAATGTTTGAACTAGCCGAAGGCAGTGCGACCTGGCATCCGATCAACAATGTGGAGGTCGTCAAGACAATTGCACGCACCGTAAAACTGAAGAGCGGAAAAACCAAAACTGTCTTTTCAACCACGCCTACACATTCATTTCTGGAAGGTCGCGTGAATGACGCCGACCTTTCCTCCGCACGCTGGTATGCCGCAACTTCTGCCGGCTTGTTTTCCAGCAAAGATCGCGGCAAAATCTGGATCGGTGGCGCAGTGGCCGGCGAAAAAGATTTCGTCGCAGTCCAGGCGCACGATGATCTCGTTGTCGCTGCAACCCGTTCCACGGTTCTGGTTTCGGATGATAACGGCCGGGCCTGGAAGTCGGCAATCCTGGCCTCTTATCCAATCAACATTCGCAACGTTACCGTCACCCCCGCTGGGCAGGTCTTTGTTGCTACTCGGGAAGGCGCGTTCCACAGCTCAGATTCCGGCAAGAGCTGGAATCATGTCGTCACCGGCCTGCCGGATAAGGACATCACGTCAGTGGCATTCGATGGAAGCCACAACCGGCTGATCGCTACCAGCGGCCAGACCGGTGTGGTGTTCGAAAGCACCGACGGCGGCAGCACTTGGCAGCGCGGCCCCGACTCCGGCTTCCCGTTGCGGCGCATCAGTGTTGTGCATGGGCGTTATGTTGCGGCCACGCCATTTGACGGGGTCATTGCCCAGCCTGAGAACCAGCCTCAGAGCGCGAGTTTGGGCGGTTCGAACTAAACCATCCTATCTCTGAACCGGTCGCGGAGAGCGCCATGCGCCCTCCGCGATTTTGTTTTTGCGCGGTCCTGAGCAACTTCTACATGCGTCGGTCTAGCCGGGAAATCGTAACTCCCTCGTTCTGCGAGGTTTCCGTATGGTACTCCACTTGCCACTAGCGCACGCGGGAGGATCAGGCAACGATATCCCGAGTCCGTGAACCGAAAAGTTTCATTTCGCTGCGGGTGCGCGGGGCTATTGACATGCCTTGCGCTAGGAATTAGCCAGGGCTGCGCCCGACCAGACGCTTTCCGCCGGCCTCAGAGTAATGCAGGATCGAGCTCCGGTGTTCAGAAGCTGCCTTTCCATCAAAGCGCCGATCGCGCTACGGATGATACCGAGCGGCCCGCCGTCCCCCTGGATCACAAGACCCCTAGCACTGCGCCCTTCCGCCCCGCTTTGCACCCTGGACTTCCCGCCGGCACGCTGCTGACGGTACGACTGGAAAGCTCATTTTCGATCACAGAAGCTCGCGTTGGGAAGACCTTTAACGCTTCGGTAGCGGCCCCTGTCATCCTGGACGGAGAGACTCTGATCGCCCCCGGCACGCCGGTTAGCGGACGCGTCGAGAGTGCCCAGGCGCCCGTAGACGAAGCGGGGCCTATGCCCAAACCTGCACTTGTCCGCCTCAGTTTGAACACTCTCACAATTGATGGCAGGCGGCTGCCGCTTCAAACCTCCAGTCTCTTCACCAAGGCAACATTGCGGCAGGATTCCTCGCAGTCCCTTGGATCAAAACGCACCTCTGCCGACTACCTTTTGCTGAAGGGACGGCAGCTCACCTTTCGCTTGAACTCTCCGTTGGTTTTGTCGGATGTAAATTCCACAGCGGATGGTCAATATCCGGATTCCTCGAGATAAGCACCGAAGCAACTTGCCGGTCCATCCCTCCATCGCTTGATTTCTTTATCCTAACCGTTACGCATAAACCGTATCCTGTACAAAGCGGTCAAACTCAAATCCGCGTTCTCCGTGATGAAAACGCAAATTCAGAGACAGCCTTAGCAGCAAGGGCGACACTGCGATGGTCAACGAAGCGCTTTGTAAGATTCCGTGTCACAATCTTGTCGTTCTTATTCACGAAATGCACGAACTCGGTATCGAAGCTACGTTTGGGTTAAGCAATTAGCTATATGTTCCGTCTACACTATTGGCGGTTTTTGATTTCGGTTATCGCTCTATGCGCTTGGACTCCTAAAACAACCAGCCCCACAAACATCAATCCAAACAATACAAAGTCGGAGGGCGTGAACGTGTCCTCAAATATCTCTGTCAATTCTGAAATCGAGCGCCTCTCAGGAGAAGTTAAGAGCCAGAGAGAAAAAGCGGATTTCTGGGACACATGGACCATACGGTTCTTATTCATCGCGGGATTTGCCGCAGTCTGTTTGTTTGTTACCGCAGTAGGCGCGAGTCGTTCTAACAGCAAATTGACCGATCTCCGCGACGAACTCGACAAGGCAAGAGACCGCAGCTTCGAAACTGCAATCGCGCAAGCTAACAGCGAAACTGCCAAATTAGGGAAAGAGGCGGCAGAGGCAAGGCTCGAAACCGAAAAACTCAAGCGAGCGGTTGGCTGGCGGACAATTTCACAGCAAACTGCCTCAGAGCTTGAAACAGCCTTGTCTGCCACGCCCGGTGCTGTAAATTTGCAATATACGGACAGCGATCCCGAAGCAATTTTCTTCGCAACCCAGTTCTCGCGAATTCTGGAAAAGGCCCAATGGCGGGTAGCTCCTGCGGCCGTAAATTTTTCTAATGCAGTCAGTTTCGGAATTTCGCTACCGAGCACCGAAGGCACCGATGGGAAAATACTTCGCAAGGTATTTTCAGCAGCCAAAATTCCATATTCAACGAAACCGCTTCCGATACCAGTCCTGTCGCACGGCGTCAAGATCGACGGGGCGCCGATACTAATGATAGGGTCAAAGCCGCCTTCGCCCCTGCCGTAACCCGAAGCGCAGCCTGCACAAAAACCTACCAACGTGCGCAAAAACATCCCCAAAATCAGGGGCACTCGTGCAAAGCCTCGCCTGAGGCCTAAGCGCAGCAGCGCCTGCAGATTAGCGAGTTTTCCACAGGCCCATTCCAAATTACCGTGACGTGTGCCCTCGCAGTGTCGAATTGCCCCTCCTATAGTGGGATCTCAATTCTGGGAAAACCGTAGTGTGTGGAAAACCAAAATGGTTCTGTCCCATTTTGGATGCACTGAAGTATCAAGGACCTCTCCACAGAGTTCCTTTCAGTACTTTTTCCCGGCAGAGTAGTTTTATGTGTGCTGCGCCCACATTTCCGTACACAAATCTTCGCTCACAAGGCGTCGAAACGGATTTCCGTTCCATCTTTGAACATTGCCCCCTTCCGGCGGCGCGTTGTGATCGCCAGGGAATCATTCTGCAAATGAATTCCGCTTTCGAGCAGGTCCTGAACGGGAAAAAGGACCAGAGCGGAGTATCGCGCGTCGGAGAGGTTGTGGCTCGCGCCGATCGCGAAACCCCCGATCGCCAAACGACGGATCGCGATACGACGCATCGCGAAAATAGAGATCGCGAGACCACCGATCGCCTGTTTCGCCAGGTTCTCCAGGGGGAGCGAACTGCTGTTCAGATCGAAAAGGGCCACTCGAACCGGGGCTGGACAATGTGGCGAGTCGCGGGTCGCGAAGACGATCCACATGGAGCGTTACTCGTAGGCCGCTCGGATGTGGACACCGTTGCGCACAGGGACCTGTTGCAGGCGCAGCGATGGGAAGTTGTGGGCCGCTTGACCGGAGGCGTGGTCCATGACTTCAACAATCTGCTCACCGGCGTGATGCTCTATTGCGATCTTTTTCTCGCCAATCTCGAGACTGGCGAACGCCGTTTGCGACGCTACGCGGAGGAGATTCGCGGCGCAGTCGGGCAGGCCTCTTTGCTGATACGGCAATTGCTGGTTTTCGCGCGCCCAAAGAGCTCCCAGGTTCGCCCCACTTGTCTCAATCAGGTTGCGGAAACCGTGCGCAATCTCCTGGGCAGTCTCATCGGGGACAACATTGAGTTAGAGCTGCGTCTCGATCCACACTTAGATCTGGTCGAAATGGATTGGGCACAAGCCGAGCAAATGCTGCTCAACCTGATCCTTAATGCGCGCGATGCCCTGCCCAAAGGCGGCCGCATTGTGGTCGAAACCAGAAACAGCAAGCTGGAAAGGGTGAGTAATGCGGGGCGGCCGCTGACGGAGACATTATTGGTTCCCTTCGTCCTGCTGGCGGTCAGCGACAACGGCTGCGGCATGGATGCCGCCACACGGCTGCACCTCTTCGAACCGTTCTACACAACTAAAGCCGAGGGCACCGGCTTGGGCCTCATTACTACCCGCAGCATCGTTACCGACAACCGCGGGCTGATTCATGTCGAAAGTGAACTCGGACGCGGAACCCGAGTCATGATTTTATTGCCCCAGTCCTCCCCCGTTTCAAATCCTCCTCATCTGGCCGTCGCAACTTCAGAGTCACCAACCACATTTCAAGAAGTCAAAAAGGAACCACACCTATGACGTCAGCCGCCATTAGTCCATCCTTCGCCACCCCGCAAGTCATGGCCGCAAACTTTCTCAACCTTCTCATCGTTGACGACGAACGCGCCATTCGTGAGGCCTGCCGCGAGGTGGCGCTCTCACTCGGTTACGTCGCGCACGTGGCTGACTCCGCGGAGCATGCCTACCGGCTTTTGCAAACGCAGACAGTGGACGCAGTTTTACTCGACCTGCGTTTGCCCGGAGCCAACGGATTGGAAGCCCTGCGGCAGATCAGAGCGCAGCGGCCTGAGGCTTTGGTTATTGTGGTTACCGGCTATGGCACCGTGCAATCTGCCGTCCAAGCCATGAAAAACGGCGCTTATGAGTATGTAACGAAGCCTTTCAGTATTGACGAACTCAAGCTTTTGCTGGAGCGCGTCTCGAATCACTTGAAACTCAAGACGGAGAACCGTATCCTGCGCGAAAAGCTGAAGGGGCGGCAGGGCTATGGCGGGCTGGTGGGCCGTGCACCGGAAATGGAGAGGCTGTACCGAATTATCGCCAAAGCGGCGAACAGCACGCATCCGGTTCTGATTTTGGGCGAGAGCGGCACCGGAAAAGAGATGGTCGCGCGGGCCATCCACTACTCCGGCCCGTTTCGCGATAAGCCATTTATTCCCGTCGACTGCGGTTCCCTGGTTCCGACGCTGATTGAAAGCGAACTGTTCGGTTACGTCCGGGGCGCATTTACCGGTGCCAATCAGGCCAAGGATGGCCTGCTGCAAATCGCCGAAGGTGGAACCGTTTTCCTTGACGAAGTCGGCGAGTTGCCAGTGGATCTTCAATCAAAACTCCTGCGGGCGATTCAGGAAAAAGAGATACGGCCGGTAGGCAGCACGCGTCGCGTTCCGATCAATGTGCGCATACTGGCGGCCACGAATCGCGATCTGGAGCAGGCAATTACCGAAGGCACTTTCAGGCGGGATTTATATTTCCGGCTGAATGTTCTCAGCCTGCGCATTCCGCCACTGCGCGAGCGGCGCGATGACATATCGCTGCTGATTGCTCACTTCATGGAGCGTGCCACGCGCACTTCCGGCCAGGAAAGGGTGTTAAGCGATGAAGCCCTAAAAGCGCTGCTGGCCTATGATTGGCCGGGAAATGTTCGCGAATTGGAAAACTGCATCGAGCGCACCTGCGCCTTTACCAGCGGCCCTGTCATTTATGTTCCCGACCTGCCGCCGGCGATAGCTCGCACGGTCATGGTGGCCGTCGACAGATCCAACGGAATCCTGCCGAGCAAAATCGTGCCCATGGCTGAACTCGAAAAGCAGACAATTCTCCACGCGATTGCCGAATTGAATGGAGACAAGCTTCAAGCAGCCCGCTTGCTCGGAATCGGAAAGACCACTCTGTATCGCAAGCTTAAGGACTATGCGGCACAGGCATAAATAGTCGCGGACGCACGGTTCAATTATGAAAACGAAAAATGGGGCAAACGATCCACAACGGGAAGGTCTTCCTACTCGACTTCTGTAAATGCCTTGTTTTCAGTTGATGGCTTGTTGGAGACCGGCGTGCAACAGAATCCAGCATGATCTTACTGATTACACCCTCAGCGCGCGGCCCGGAGTGCGCGGCCACCTTAAAAGAGGCGACCGGTCTTGAAGCTGATTGGGTACAGAGCCTGCAACAGGGCGTGGCGTCCTTACGTGAGCGATGCTCTTCCGTGGTCCTGATCGATCAATTTCTGGTGGAAAGCGAACCCGCCGAAAGCGATCAGTTGCTCGAGCACTTGGATACCGCCTTTCCCGTCTATCTCAATTTCGCGGTCAGCGGCATGGAGCGTCTGGTGCGCGAAGTGCGGTCCGCTCTGCATCGCCGCAAACGCGAAGAAACGCAGGTTCGCCGCTCGGTGGAACAGCAGTTCCGCAGCGAGATCTGCGAAAGCCTGACCGCCATGCTGCTTTCCTGCGAGCTGGCGATGGCCGTTCCCAACATTCCAGGGGCTGCGGCCGAAAAGATTCTGGCTGTCGACATTCTCGCCCGCGAAATGCGGCTGAGGCTCGGTGCGGCGAATGCGGCCGCGGGATAGTTCTTCTCTGCCGGCATAATTTCACGGGCTCCTTAGAGAAAAGAGTCTCCATAAAAAGTCTTTCCGGGCGGCACGCTTTTCACTCTAAAATAGGCTAGCGCGCGTTCGTTGGACCTCGTGTCCGCGGCGAAGATCCGCTCCCGGAGGTTTTGTGCACGTTCTGGTCACCGCCGACACTCTTTCCGGTTCCTGGACCTATATCCGCGAACTAGTTACCGGGCTGATAACACGGGGAGTACGTGTAACGTTAGTGAGTTTTGGCGAGATTCCCTTGCCCGATCAAACCTCGTGGATGGAGCATCTCCACGGCCTCGAATACCGGCCTACCGCTTTTCGCCTGGAATGGATGGACGAAGCCCCGGCTGACTTGCGCGAATCTTCCGAGTTCCTGGTGCGGGTGGTTGAAGAAACTCAACCGGATTTATTGCAACTGCACCAGTTCTGCCACGGCGCTCTTCCCGTGGATGTTCCTCGTGTAATTATGGCTCATGGCGATTTGATCAGCTGGTCGCTGGCCGTACAGGGGTGCCAACCCCGTACGACGCGCTGGCTGAACTGGTATCGTGACATGGTTAGGAGCGGCATCGCCGCTGCGGACGCGATTGTGGCTCCATCGACCTGGATGCTCGATACGGTTCGTGAGACCTACGGCCATGCCCGGCGCGAAATTGTCATCTATCCCGGCCGTAACCCTATTTTCTTCAATCCCTATATCAGCAAGGACGATTCCGTCCTCGCCGTCGGGCGCCTCATCGACGCTGGCAAACAGGTTTTTCTGCTGACGCAATACGCACACTCTTTTCCCATCTGCATCGTCGGCTCCGAGCATACGGTACCGGTCTCACGAATTCCCATTCGCGCCGATGTGAAAGTCGCAACCAAGGAAGCATCGGTAGCGATTCGCGGCCCGCAAACGGAAGCCCAGTTACGAACTCTATACAGCCGCGCCGCCGTGTACGCCGCCACTGCCCGCTACGAACCGCTCGCCCTCGCGCCACTGGATGCTGCCTTCTCGCGTTGCGCCATCGTGGCCAATGATATTCCAACTTATCGCGAGCTGTGGGGAGACGCCGCGCTCTATTTCCGCACCAACGATGCCGCCAGTCTCGCTCAAATCTTGCGCCAGCTCGATGCGGACCGTCCATTACGCCACGCCTACGCCGACCGCGCCTTCGCCCGGTCTCGCGCCCGCTTCACCGCCAAGCGCATGATCGAAGATTATCTCGATCTGTACTCGAGCCTGGTTTCGGCCGAAACACTGGCTGCGTAGCTATCGAATCCTCTGGCAACGTGTAAACCTGCGACGCCCTTCGAGCATCCAAAGCCAATCCCTAATGTTTGGTTTATATCGAATGATCGAGATCTGAACGATGCCAGACACCTCCAGCGGAACCATTCTTCAACGAAAATTCGGGCGCTCCGACTCTAAGATTTCAGCCCTGGGATTTGGCGGTCACCATCTCGGGGAAGCTCCGGATGAAAAAACCGCAGTGCAAATCGTCCACGAGGCGATCGATGGCGGAATCACTTTTTACGACAACTGCTGGGAATACCGCCGCGGGAAAACAGAGGTCTGGATGGGCGCAGGCCTGAAAGGGCGTCGCGACAGAGTATTTCTCATGACAAAAACCTGCCCGCACGGGCGCGATGGCAGTCTCGCGCTGCAGATGCTCGATGAATCTTTGCGGCGCCTTCAAACCGATCATCTCGATTTGTGGCAGGTTCACGGCATGGCCTTCGATAACGATCCGGATCTTTTCATTCGCAAAAACGGCGCCGCGGAGGCTCTCGAAAAAGCCAAGCGAGACGGCAAAGTTCGCTTCGTGGGATTCACAGGGCACCAGAATCCCAATGTTCATCTCGCAATGCTCAAGACTGGATTTCCCTTCGATGCCGTCCAGATGCCTCTCAACCCATTCGACGCGAATTTTCCACTCAGCTTTGAAAAGCAAGTTTTGCCAGAGCTGAATAAGCGCGGCATCGCTGTGCTCGGCATGAAGCCGCTGAGCGGTCACGGCGATGCGATTAAACACGGAGTTATTACCGCGGAAGAATCGTTGCGCTATGCAATGAGTTTGCCGGTAACCACGACCATTACCGGGATCGACAGTCTTGAAGTGCTGCGCCAGAATCTCCGCATTGCCCAAAACTTCAAGCCGATGACCGCTGAAGAAATGGATGAGCTGCGCGAGCGCTGCAAGCCAGATGCGGCGGATGGGCGTTACGAACTCTATAAGCTTTCCCTGAAGTTCGACAATCCCGAAGCCCGGCTGGCACACGGCTTTCCGCTCGACACCCAGCAAATTGAAGTAAAGGATATGCTGGGCGCCACAGAAAACACCGGGCATCCCTTCCCGGAAAAACAAATTCAGTGAGGAGAAAAACGTGGCTTCCGAGTCCACATGGAACCGCCGCAGCTTCATCAAAGGTGCAGCTGTTCTCGGCGCAGCACCGCTATTTTCCGGAGGCAGCATGGCGCAGCAGATCGATTCGGCAAGAGAAATTCCATCGGGCGAGGTTCCAAAGAAGCCGTTCGGCAAGACCGGAGTGCAGGTCTCAGCGATGGGTTTGGGCGGATATCATCTCGGCTCGGCCGAAACCGACCAGGCGGCGAACGAAATTGTCGCGAAGGCTTATGACCACGGCGTCCGCTTTTTCGATAATGCATGGGAATACCATGACGGCCTGAGCGAAGAGCGTCTCGGCAAAGCTCTGCGGGGCAAGCGGGACGGTGCTTTTGTAATGACCAAGGTCTGCACACACGGGCGCGACAAAAAAATCGCCATGCGCATGTTGGAGGAGTCCTTACGCCGCCTGCAAACGGATCATCTCGACCTGTGGCAGATTCACGAAGTGGTTTACCAGAACGACCCCGATTTGATTTTCGCACCCGGCGCCGCGGCCGACGCGCTACTCGCCGCGAAGCAGCAGGGGAAAGTGCGTTTCGTTGGTTTCACCGGGCACAAAGATCCCGCCATCCACCTGCGCATGCTGGCTCATGGTTTCCCCTTCGACACCGTGCAGATGCCGCTCAACTGCTGTGATGCAACCTTTCGCAGCTTCGAAACTCAGGTCTTGCCGGATGCGAATCGCCGCGGACTGGGTGTTCTCGGAATGAAAAGCCTGGGCGGCAGCGGCGAACTTGTGAAGCACGGGGCGGTGACACCGGAGCAAGGGTTGCGTTACGCGATGAGCCTGCCGGTTGCGACCACGATAAGTGGCGTCGATACGATGGAGGTGTTAAATCAAAACCTGAAAATAGCCGTAAATTTCCAGCCGCTGGCATCTGCTGAAATGCAAGCTCTGCGCGAACAGTGCCGCTTTCTCGCGTCCGATGGCAGACTTGAACTTTTCAAGATGACGACCAAATACGATGGCAAGGTCGGGCGCGAGCAACATCATTTTCCAACCACGCAAGAATTGCCGATCTAGTATCGCGCGTGGGCTCTCTAGTTGGACCTTACGTCCATGACAGAAATCTATAGTTGATGATATGTTTTACCCTTACTAGAAATCAGAAAGCTGGAGAACTCAAACAATGGCTCAAGTGAAGATTACAGTTCGTCCCAATGGCCCTTACCGGGTGGAAGCGCCGGAAGGAACTGTCGAACTGGTCGACGTTAACGGAACTCCGTACGACATCGCCGGCAAGCCGGCATTCTCGCTCTGCCGCTGCGGAGGCTCAGTGAACAAGCCTTTCTGCGATGGCACGCACAGCAAGATTGGCTTTCAGGGAGCGGAGTTGGCTGTTAAGAAAGCGGAAGGGCAATAACGCTCGCTGAATTCAATGTTGCTGAAGGTAATGATGAAATCTGCCTGCAGTGAACGAGCAGCCCTTCATCGTTCCGTCAATAGGTTTGCCGCCAAATCGTCGACTCTCGCCAGCACGTCATCTTCTGTGAGAGAAGTTGAATCGATCACCACCGCATCCTTGGCCGCGACCAGCGGCGATGCGGCGCGTGTGCGGTCCCGCTTATCGCGTTCACGCAAGTCGGCGGCCACATTTGCCGCAACCTCGCCTTTGATCTTCTGCTGCTCCATGCGCCGCTTTTCGCGCACCACGGGATCAGCGTCCAGAAAGATCTTCAAATCCGCGTCGGGAAAAACCATTGTCCCAATATCGCGCCCTTCCATTACCACGCCGCCGCCGACGCCCATTTCGCGTTGTCGCGCCACCATCCACTCCCGCACGCAGCGGATGAACCGACACCCTTGAGAGGCAGTTCGGTCACATCGCGATCGCGAATTCGCTCTGAGATGTCGCAAGCCATCCAGCAAAGTTGATTGCCGCTGATTGTGGGCTGTAAGTTGAATCCGCGATTCCTGAGCCAGTTTGACCAATGCCGTCTCGTCGTCGAACGAAGCGTCTTTCTCGATGGCCTTCAGCGCCAGGGCACGATACATCGCGCCGCTCTCCAGGTTCACGTAACCCAGTTTGCGCGCCAGGCGGGCGGCAATCGTGCTTTTTCCCGCGCCAGCCGGGCCATCAATGGCAATGATCAGTTTTCGTTGGGAGGGATTGTGGTCAGTGGCGTCCGGTCATCTCGCAAGTAGACGATTGTACACGCTGGCAAGCGAACGTGGGGTCGCGCGTGCCTTACGCCTCACTACTACCGAATCAACTACCGGCAGGAGCCCCTCCCGCTCGCACAGCTTCCGGAGGCCATCCCATCTCGCGGAGTTTTCGAATGCTCAATGAATCGTGCCGCTTGGCCAGCCGTACTCCGTTTTCGTCGCGCACCAGATCGCAGTGATAATATTCGGGAGGAGCCATTCCTAAAGCGCGGAACAAAAGAATCTGCCGCGCCGTCGATTTTAGAAGATCCGCCCCACGCACGACCTCAGTGATTCGCATGGCCGCATCATCCACAACGACTGCCAACTGATACGCAGTAACATCGTCGCGCCGCCACACAATGAAGTCGCCAAAATCGCGCCCTGCAATAAAATGCTGTTGGCCAAGATGTAGATCGGTGAAGGAAACCTCTTCGCCATCGGGTACTCGAAAGCGCCAGTTAAAAGCGGCTGGATCGTTTGTCATCGACGAGGGGAATTCGGAACTTGGCCGGCAGGTCCCCGGATACACCGGTTCATCGTCCAACTCATTCGGTGCGCTCGCCGCCTGGCCCACTTCCTTCCGCGAACAACTGCACGGGTAAATCAACCCACTCGCGCGTAACTTTTTCCAAGCTTCGAGGTAATGGTCACGGCGCTCGCTCTGCGAATAAGGCGCATCGGGTCCGCCACAATCCGGGCCTTCGTCCCAGGTGATTCCCAGCCATCGCAAGTCTTCAAGCATGGCATCGACAAATTCCGAACGGCAGCGGGCCTTGTCTAAGTCTTCATTGCGCAGAATCAATCTGCCACCATGTTCCCGGGCCCGCTGCGCCGCGATCCAGAAGGTTCGCGCGTGGCCGAGATGAAGAAGGCCGCTTGGCGAGGGCGCAAGACGGCCGCGATAATCAGAGGGGGAAAACATCGCCACAACCTTACCTCGAATAGCGGTGAACCATCAAAGCTATTGGCAATCCAACGCACACCATGTGAGTGATGATCGCGATGATCGTTGCGGAAGGCGAAGAAAGTCTGTGATACGCGCGAGAGAGCGGTACTACGACCCAGTACATGATGAGATAGACAAGAACGCCATAAACAATACCTGAGACAACTGCGCGCCGCGTCAAAAACATAATCTTGCGGCTGGCCACGTAAAATACGATGGCGGCAGAAAAGGCAATGAAGAAATGGCAGGCTAGGCCTAGCACGGCAGTAGGCCAGCCTCCATTGAAAGACCTCGGGCCGAGCAGCCCGGAGGCAATGCCCTGCGAAATGCGGTACGGTTTAACGCCCCTAAACCCCCAGGTAATGAAAGCCCGCTGAAATGTCGAGCACGCCGCAGGTGAAACCAGCCCAGAAGATTACGCGAGAGGCGTTCGAATTTGAGTCAATCTGACTCACCGTGTTTCGCTCGTGATGGCGATTTCGAGCGGAGATGCGATTGCAGTTCGCAACATCAGCGTACCTTTTCCGTTCCCGCCCTGGGTGAGGAATGCAGATGAACTGCCGCTTCTTTGGCTGGGGTAATTTGCAACATCGACCTTCCCGATACATGCACAAAACTAAACTCCCGCGCCGCCAGCAGCGCGTTCACCGCATCCTTCATCTTCGACCGCGGCACGAAATTGCTGAACAAAGATTCCAACTCCCCCTGCTCCACCGCAACCACGCAATCCAGATATTTCGACAGCAGCGCCGACAGCGCCTGCGCCACCGAAAGCCCAATGCCTTCTTTCACCACCTCCGGCGCCCAACGCGAAAGCAAATCCCACGACGACCCTTCGCTCGCCGAATAATCCACCCGCGCCACGCGCAGCTTCGACCACAATTCGCCCAACGCCTTATCCAGCGCGGGCAAAGGAAACGCTTCCGCCCAGCGCCTCCCGCATCTTCTGCTTCGAAATTGGGCCCAGCGCGGGTGATCAACTCAAACGCATCGCAAGCCAGCGCCGAATAAGGAGACCGCGACCCCGCCCGCGGCGCAACCTTGGGATTCCGCTCCCCCACCAGCGCATAAAAGAAAGGAAACACCGACGCCGACAAAAGAAACGCATTATTTTCGCCAAACAAATTGGCCTCATACGCCGACCGCTCGCGCAACAACCGCACCATCAACTCCGTCGCCTCGCCCGCCCGCGGATCGGCAAACGCATGCTGCCAGTCGGGAAGATCGCTCGTATCTCCGACAAACGCCCCGATAAAAGTCGGAGCAACAAAGCCGGCCGCTGCGGAAACATCAAACAAAATCCAACCGACTCCACAAACGCGCGCGCCTTCTCAATCGTCCGGATAGCCTTCCCATCCAGCCGCCACTTCTCCCGCCGCAATTGTTGCAGTTCAATCTCAGTCATAAAATAGCTGTGAGCGGTGAGTCACGAGCTGTGAGCAAGCTCAAGCAGACTGCTATGCAGCTCACACTCACAGCTAAATTCTCTTAAACGCCTTCTGAATATCCTTAACAGAATACCTCAGCACCACCGGCCTGCCGTGAGGACATGCGTATGGGATGATCCGTCTTGGCCAACTCCGCCAGCAGCCATTCCATTTTGTTTTGCTCGAGCGGCATGTTGACTTTGATTGCCGCATGACACGCAATCGACGCCGCGATTCGCGCGCGAATCTTTTCCAGATTCAGCGACTGCTCCTCCCGCGAGATCTAATCCAGCAATTCATGCAGCATTTTCTCGACCGCTGCCGCATCCACTCCCGCGGGAGCAACTTTTACCGCCACGCTGCGCGCGCCAAACGGCTCGACTTCAAATCCATTGTGCTGCAACTCTTCCGCAATTTCGGTAAACACCGCCTGCTGCGCGGGAGACAGTTCCACAATAATCGGCATCAGCAGTCGCTGGCTCTCGACTTTCTGCGCCGCCCGCTGCTTCAGCACGCGCTCAAACAGCACGCGCTCATGCGCCACATGCTGATCGATAATCCACAACCCATCTTCGTTCACTGCGAGAATAAACGAATTACGAATCTGCCCCAGCGGCTGCAATGTTCCCAACGAGCGCCAAAGTCGGCTCTTCCGCGCCCTACTTCCAGGGCTGGAGCACACGCGTTATCGGGAATCGCAGGTTCGATGACCCCCCTTTCGGCGACCGGGGCCATCGAGCGAGACTCCAATCCCCGCGCCACCGGAATCGCAGCGTTCGCATCTACTGCAATTCCTCCTTCAAACTGAAAGCGCCCGGAAATCGCAGGAGCAACCGGCGCCTGCAACGCAAACCCGGCATCCGGCACCGGACATCCGGCGTCCGGAAGCGGAAGGCCAGAACTCGGAAGCCCATTCTCAGCCGACCCCCAGACTCCCATCGGGGTTATTGCCCCGGGTGTCAAACCTTGACCCGCGGTCGCTCGCGCTCGAATCTCGGTCATGAACTGTGGAACCGGGCGCGCCTTCATCAGGGCCGCCCGCGCTGTATCGCGTACAAAATCGTGCATCACCGTCGACTGGCGAAAGCGAACCTCCGTTTTCGAAGGATGAACGTTCACGTCAACCTCGCCCGCCGGCATTTCCAGAAACAGCAGCACCACCGGATAAACCGTTGGCGGAATGATGTTGCGGTAAGCCTCGGTCAAGGCGTGCTGAATCAGCCGGTCGCGAATAAGCCGTCCATTTACGAAAACGTAAATCGAATTCCGGTTCAACTTCTGAATTTCCGGCTTAGAAACAAATCCGTGCAGGCGCATCTCGCCCGGCACACCAACGGAGTCTCGGCGAGCTTCGTCTGATTCATCAGGCTCTGCCCTTCTCCACGGTGGAGGTTGCGGCAATCCTTCGCGTTCCAAAGCCTGCACCGCCGCCACCGGAATCAACTGGTCCAGCGTTTCCTTGCCGAAAACCTGATACACGCGCTCGGCATATCCCGCCACCGGAGGCGCCACCAGCATGGCATTGGTCATCGAATGCAATTCAAAGTGCTTCTCGGGATGGGCCAGCGCATAATGCGTGACCAGAGAAGCGATGTGCGACAGCTCGGTCGATTCCGCCTTCAAAAACTTCTTCCGCGCGGGGGTGTTGAAGAAAATATCACGCACGGTAATCGAGGTCCCTTGCGGCAATCCAGCTTCTTCCACGCGCGCCATCTTCCCGCCATTGATCTCAATAACCGTTCCCGATGTTTCTGTCTCCGATGAATCGGGTGCCGCACTTCTGCCTTCTTCCGGGAGAAGTGGAGATTTTTCTGTCTCTGCGAACGACCCGGCACAAGTCTCCAATCGCAACCGCGACACGGAAGCAATCGATGGCAACGCCTCGCCCCGAAACCCTAGTGTGGCCACACTGAGCAAATCCTCGGCATCCTTAATCTTCGACGTAGCATGGCGCTCAAATGCCAACATGGCATCGTCGCGCACCATGCCGCACCCGTTATCGGTAATCTGAATCAGCTTCTTTCCGCCCGCTTCGACATTGATCCTGATCCGCGTTGCCCCAGCGTCCAGCGCATTCTCCAGCAACTCCTTCACCACCGACGCGGGCCTCTCCACCACCTCGCCAGCCGCGATCTTATTCGCTACTTGTTCGGAGAGTACGTGAATCCTTCCCATGAGTTGATGGAAGCGCTCAGTGACCAGTCTTTAAAAGGATAAGCCAGTTTCGCAGATGCGAAGATCAAAGGCAAAATTCCGGCTGCACGGAAGGATGCATACAACTCTGCTGTTAATATTTATTCTTCACCATCAAACACCTGGAGCGCGAATGATCCGGTCTTTTAAAGGCGTCACCCCAACCATTCCCGCAAGTTGCTATATCGACGAGTCTGCCCAGATCATCGGGGACGTCGTTCTTGGCGAGCACGCTTCGGTATGGATGAATGCCGTCATCCGAGGTGATGTCTACGCCATCCGCATCGGCGCCAATTCCAATATTCAGGATTGCTGCGTGCTGCACGGCATGAAGAGTACGTACGGGGTTACGGTCGGAGAGAACGTCACAGTGGGGCACTCCGTTACTCTGCATGGATGCGTGGTGGAAGACCGCTGCCTGATCGGGATGGGGTCGATTATCTTGAACGGCGCAAGAATCGGCACGGGATCGATCATCGCGGCCGGCACTCTGATCCCCGAGCGTACAGTCGTCGAACCCAGTTCCCTCTGGATGGGAAACCCGGGCAAGCTGCGCCGCAAACTCGATGCCGCCGAGAGTGAGATGATTCTGCGCTACACCAATAATTATCTGGGATATACGCAGGAATACTTGCGGGAGCGGTGACCCGCTCATTACAAGGACATTGTCATCCTGAGTTCCGCTGCAGGATGAACAAACAGGAATAGGACTTGAATGATCAAGGCTGTCCGAGGAACGCGAGACCTACTTCCGCCAGATACGGCACTCTGGAACCACGTCGAATCGGTGGTACGCGATGTTTTCCGCGCTTACAATTTTCAGGAAATCCGCACACCAATCATCGAGAACACCGAACTGTTTGCCCGCGGAGTGGGCGAAGAGACCGACATTGTTTCGAAAGAAATGTTCACGTGGGAAGATCGCGGCCGGGCTGAAAGCGATCGCGGGCAATCCCTCACCCTCCGCCCGGAGGCGACTGCCGGCATCGTACGTGCCTACATCGAACACAAACTCTGGGATCGCGGACTCAACAAGCTTTATTGCATCGGGCCAATGTTCCGCCGCGAGCGCCCGCAGAAAGGCCGCTACCGCCAGTTCTACCAAATCGACGCCGAAATCATCGGGCCGCCATCATCGGGCAGCGATTCTCCCGCGCGAGATGCCGAGGTTCTGGAAATGATCGCGACACTACTCGACCGACTCGGCATCAAGAACTGGACGCTCGAACTGAACTCCGTTGGCTCAAGCGCCGAACGAGTGAAATTCAACGAAGCGCTGCGCCTCGCGCTCGAACCGGTGAAAGACAAGCTGTGCGGCGATTGCCAGCGGCGCGCTGTGACGAATCCCTTGCGCGTGCTCGATTGCAAAGTTCCCGAGGATCAGCCGATCATCGACACGCTTCCCCGCATCAGCCAATTCCTCGACGAAGACAGCAGGCAACACTTCGCGTCGGTCCAATCAATCCTGAAAGCAGTCGGCGTCGAGTTTCAGATCAACGACCGTCTCGTGCGCGGGCTCGATTACTACACTCGAACCGCGTTCGAATTCACGCATGGCTCTCTGGGCGCACAGAATGCGATCCTTGGCGGCGGCCGCTACGATGGCCTTTCCGAATCGCTGGGTGGGCCGGCGGCTCCCGGTATAGGCTTCGCTATCGGCGAAGATCGCCTGGTGATGTCTTTGCAGGAACTGACTCCCGCAGAGAGCGTGCGGGGAAAACCGGATGTCTACATCGCTCCACTCGGCGCAGGAATGAACGCTGAAGCGGCCCGTCTGGCAAAGGAGTTGCGCCGTTCAGATGCAGTCGTGGATTTGGGCGACGAGAATTTCCGCCTGAAAAAGTCGTTCGAGCTTGCGACCAAAGCCGGCGCCAAATACATTCTGATCGTCGGCGAGAATGAGGTGAAAGCCGGAGCCTTCGCGCTGAAAAATCTCGCCTCTGGCGAGCAGGTTTCGGTTCCACGTTCCGAACTCGCGCGACGAATCAAGGAGTAATCGTGGGCATCATCCGCACTGCGATCGACGACACCACCCGCCGATTCATCGAGGCGCAGCATATCTTTTTTGTCGCTTCCGCCCCGCTCGATGCCGAGGGTCACGTAAACATTTCCCCCAAAGGTCTCGATACATTTCGCATCCTTGGCCCGGCCACGGTTGCATACATCGACTTCAACGGGAGCGGCGTTGAAACCATCGCGCACCTCAAAGAAAACGGCCGTATCGTCCTCATGTTCTGTGCATTTCAAGGACCGCCGAATGTCTTTCGCTTCCACGGCCGCGGCCGCGTGGTCGAGCAACATGATCCGGAGTTCGCTACGCTGATTCGAAATTTCCCTGCGTACCAACACACACGATCGATCATCGTCGTCGAAGTCGATCGCATCAGCGATTCCTGCGGCTACGGCGTACCCCTATTCGAATACAAAGGCGAGCGCCAGCAACTCGAACTCTGGGCGCAGAAGCGCGGTACGGAAGGATTGAAAGCATACCGCGAACAAAAGAACCGCCGCAGCATCGATGGATTGCCCGGTATCTCAGAACTCGATCGTCAGGAGGTCAGATGAAACTTCAATGCGTCGCTTCCATGGTTACGCTGGCCCTGGTTTCACTCTCCGCGGCCGCTCAAACGACCGCGATGAACAAGACGCTTAGCGTCTTCGAGCAAACGGCAATCGCCAACGAAAAATCTCTGATTGACGCAGAGAAAAAAGATGATGGCGCATTTTTCAAGCAGACTTTGGCCCATGATTTTTCGCTAGTCGGCATCGACGGTCAACTGTTGCAAGGCGCGGAAGCCGCCGGTGCCCTCGGGGACACCGACCTCATCGAACTAACGCCCTATGACATGAAGGTAATGCGTCTCGACGAAAACGGGGCGATTGTTACCTACGACGCGATCATTCGCGAAGCTCCCGAGGAGGACCAAGGGCCGCCTCCGCGCTATCAGCATATTAGCTCCCTCTGGATCAAGCAGGGTGAGCAGTGGAAGCTCAAATTCCACCAGGCAACGGCGACACACTGGGGTGATTGGTAAAGCGTCTGATCCTGCTCAATTTCCATTGATCTTTCTGCCGCTAACGGTAGAATGGCGCTGCCGTCGAACACATAGGAATCGTTAAAGGAGCACGCTCATGAAATCAGTCCAAGTCATTCTCGCTGCGGTCCTGCTCTCGGCGGCAGCTTTGGCCCAGATGGAGCAGCCGAAACCCAGCCCCGAACTCAAGAAACTCGACGTCTTCGCGGGGGCATGGACCCTCGATGGCACTATGAAACCCAGTTCCATGGGGCCTGGGGGCTCGATGACGGAAAACGAAAAATGCGAGTGGATGGAGGGCGGCTTCTATCTCGTCTGCCACTCCGACTACAAAGGCACGATGGGAGGCGGCGTAGGTCTTTCCATTCTCGGCTACTCGCCCGAAGAGAAGGCTTATACCTACCGCGAGTTCAACAGCTTCGGCGAATTCGAAGACTCCCGCGGCCACGTTGACGGCGATACCTGGACCTGGACCAGTGACGAAAAAATGGGGGACATGACGATGAAGGGCCGCTTCACCATGAAAATTACCTCCGATAAGGCCTACAACTTCATGTTCGAAATGTCGCAAGATGGCACGAAGTGGACGAATGTGATGGACGGCAAAGCGAACAAGAAGTGAGCGCTGAAATGAACTCTGCCGACAGGTTTAAATGAGTGCCATTTGACGGGTTGCGGACAGCATTTTTGTATCGATGCCCCTTCGAGTTTCAGTCGCGTGACCCACGTCCTTCCCGCTTGCGCAACCTCGCCGCTATAATTTCTAATTCAGATCTTCACCGCTTTTTTTTAATACTAAGGACAAATTTTGCTCGACTTTCTAGGCGATCTGCGACGTACCCACATGTGCGGCACTCTGCGGGCATCCGACGCCGGCACAAAAGCCACTCTGATGGGATGGGTGAACCGGCGTCGCGATCATGGCAACCTGCTCTTCATCGATCTACGGGACCGCACCGGCGTCACGCAAATCGTATTCAACACAGATCGCGATGCCGCTACCCATGCAAAAGCGGAAACTCTGCGCAACGAATACGTTATCGCGGTGACCGGCACCGTTCGGCTGCGCGAGGCGAATACGATTAATCCTAATATGGCCACGGGCGAAATCGAAGTCGCCGCCGACGAACTCCGCATCCTGAACGAATCGAAGCTGCCGCCGTTCCTGCCGGGCGATACCGCCCTTACGAACGAAGAGACGCGCCTGAAGTACCGCTATATCGATCTCCGCCGCGACCCGATGCAATTCAACATCGAGATGCGCCACAAAGTTGCGAAAGCGATCCGCGATTATCTTTCTGCGCAGGGATTTTTCGAGATCGAGACCCCGTTCATGACGCGTTCAACCCCGGAAGGCGCGCGCGATTATCTCGTTCCAAGCCGCGTTCAGCCGGGAACGTTCTACGCTCTGCCGCAGTCGCCGCAGATGTTCAAGCAGATTCTGATGATCTCGGGCTTCGACAAATATTTTCAGATCGTCCGCTGCTTTCGCGACGAAGACCTCCGAGCGGACCGCCAGCCGGAGTTCACTCAAATCGATTTGGAAATGTCATACCCGCAGCCCGAGCGCGTATGGGAAGTCGTCGAAGGATTTCTGACCGCCGCCTTTGCCGCCGCCGGGGATCGGATCAAGACGCCATTCCCGCGCATGGATTACGACGAAGCCATTCGCCTGTATGGAATCGACAAACCGGACCTGCGGCTGCCCGCATTTACGGACGCACGCGAATGCTTCACGGCAGAAAATTTGAACAATCTCGCCATCAATGCAAATCTTCCGGTCATCGCCATACGCACGCCGAAGGTAGGCGAGCTTTCGCGCAAGGAACGCGACGACATCAAACCCATGTTCCACTCCAAGGGCGGAGCGCGTGTTTATGAGGATTTCAAGCGCATCGCCAATAAATTTCCGGAGGCCGCGGCCGCCATCAGCAAGAAATGCGGCGCAGAAGAGGGCGATCTGATCGTGCTCGTCGCTGCTTCTTCTCAAACAAACTCGGCTCAGTCCGGACCGCAAACCGCCCTGCCCGCGCATCGCAAAGTTACACCACAGGAACTGTCGATTTATGCCTCGGCAGGCATGCTGCGGCTCGCACTGGCACAGAAATATGCCGACCGCCATGGCATCTTTAAGAAAACCGGCAATCCCGCCAACGATTACCGCTTTCTCTGGGTTACGAATTTCCCCATGTTCGAATGGGACGAAAGCGAGAAGCAGTGGATGGCCGCGCATCATCCGTTTACTTCCCCGCATGAAGAAGACATGCGGCTACTCGAAACAGGAGTCGAATCGGTGAAAGACCCGCAATCGACTCTGAGTGCAGTGCGCGCGCTGGCCTACGATGTGGTGCTGAACGGCACTGAACTCGGCTCGGGCTCGATTCGTATCCATCGCCAGGATATTCAAAGCAAAATCTTCCGTGCCCTTGGTATGACCGAAGAGGAAGCCCGCAACCGCTTTGGATTTTTTCTCGAAGCCCTCGAATACGGCACACCGCCGCACGGCGGCATTGCGCTGGGCCTGGACCGAATCGTCATGATTATTGCCGGCGTTGATAGCCTGCGCGAAGTGATTCCCTTCCCCAAAACCGCACGCGCCGTCGACCTCATGGTCGACGCCCCGACGCCGGTCAGCGAGGCGCAACTCGCGGAGTTGGGAATTGCAATCCGCAAACGACGTGAATAATCGGCGGCGATTGAAATTCAGCCACCGCCGAATAATCTTTTAGGACGAAAGACAAACCAACAGAAAGTAGAATTTCTATCTCGAGTTAAAAGGAAAGCCGCCCTTGTCTCAACCGTGCAAAGTTGAAACAAGGGCGGTTAGCCAATCGCAGCTACCTTCGCCCGTGGGGGGCTTGGCGGGATTGCAGGCTTTGCATTTGAGTTGCGTGGCGTTGTTGGAGCTGTTGGGTCTGTTGCGCGTGACGCTGTTCCATCTGCTGCTTTTCGGCGTCGCTGCCATTGCGCTGAGCAAATTGCTGGTGGTCTTTTTCTTGTTGCTTCTCGAGTTTTTGCCGTTCCTTGTTCTGCTGTTTGACGAGCTTCTGCTGCTGCTTTTCGTATTTCTTATCGAGTTTGGTGTCACCGGTATTGGGCGCGGCCGGACGCCCGATAGGGGGCAAATCCTTGGCATGCGCAATATTGTTGTGGGGTGTGTTTTCCGCGCCGCGGTTTGCGGACCCACGATTTGCGGGCGGGTGATACGGCGCTCCTGCTTCGCGGGCTGCGACTGCACCGGTGTGAAAATCGCCGGGGCGCGCCGTGGCTGCGATTGATGGGCGTCCTTGATTGACGGAGGCGCGCAGGTCGCGGTTGTTGCGCGCCGCCTCGATGTGCTCATTCTGCGCAGCTACCGGTCCAACGTGGTGTTCGCGTGCGGCGGCCTCTTCCTCCGGCGTCGGCCGGGCCGTGAGACCGCCTTCACCGCCGTTGTAGCTGACGTGGCTGTTATTCACGATCGTCACATGCTCGTTATAGACGTTGTGAATATCGACCACGTTAACGTTCGCGACTTCGCGGTTGTAGAAGAAATGGCCGCCTTCCCATCTACCCCCGACGAACCCTACCCCGAAGTAGCCGAAGCCATAATTAATGCCGCCGTAGAAGCCAACCTGCGGTCCCCAGAAACCTTCGTGGAACAGAAAAACGCCGCCGTCCCAACCCCACCAGGGTGGAGTCCACAAAAAGCCGGCCTCGGGCGCCAGGACCCATGTGCCCGGAACCCAGTAGTAATCATCGAAATCACCGTCCCAGGCCCAGTAGCCCGGCGTCCAAATATAGCCATCGCCGGGGCAAACCGGTTGCTCGTAGACCGGAATTGCGGGAGGGCCAAAAGCAACAGTAATGCCCACTTGCGCCGCAGCCGTTAGGGACAGCGCGAATGCAGCCAGGACAAATACGATTGATCGAACAGAGCGGGTCATGCGCATGTATTCCTCGTGCGCCAACGTCCTTCGCTTACCCGGTGCGTCCGGCACTTCTGCGGGCTGCGCGGATGATGGCCGAATTTCTACGCGACCAATGCAGCGGCTTCTAAACCTCGACGAGGGTAGCAGGAACCGAACTGGTGTTTTCTCGGGTAATCACTGTAGAGGCGGGCCGGTTGATGCTGGATTTTTATCTGGACAAAGCACGCAAGCGCCGGCGCGACTATTGGAAAAAGAATTTTGCAATGGGCTTGAGAAGTTCGTAGATCGAATCTCCGAGACCGTCAAAGAGTCCCATGTAGATCATCAGGAGAAGCATGATTGCAGTCGCGGAGAACCAGCAGAAATAAACCATTCCCCGCACCGAAAAATGGGGCTGAGCCATGGCCGAGACTCCTCTAAAACATCCCTGGCTTCCCGTGAGCGGGAAGCGCGAGACTCAGAGCAATCAGGGGAAGGGTTTGTTCACGGGAAGTATACACAGAAGCCACCAGGATGGCAGAAAAAAATTTATACCTCCGTCGCGGGGTCTAACCAAGATGGCCGATGAAGGATTCCCCTTGAATATCGTCAATCCGGACAGCAAGCCACTGGTTCGGCGCGTGCCGCCCTTTTAGAAACAGCTTCTGGTAATTGTCCGTGAGTGCCTCGGTGAAAAGCATCCCGGTTTCATCGTAGTTCTCTTTGTGGCTGCTCCCAAGGTGGTTGCTCCCAAGCGACGACGTAAGGGTAATTGCTTCCATCTTCTTCCCCACAAATCCGCACATGAACAACCGCTTTTTCTCGGCGGCAAGATCGCGCAAAATCTTGTTCCGCGCGCGGGCCAGGTGAAGTGGAACTTGTTCGCGCATTGATGCTGCAGGAGTGCCCGGCCGGGGGGAATATGTGAACACGTGCAGGTACGTGAAAGGAAGATCCTCGATCAGCCGGCGAGTGCATTCGAATTCGGCATCGTTTTCGCCAGGAAAGCCAACCATGACGTCAGCGCCGATAGCAGCATCAGGCATAGCTGCACGGATCTTCAGGATCTTCTCCCGATAGTGCCAGGGGCGATATTTGCGGTGCATGCGCCGCAGAACACTGTCGCTTCCGGATTGCAGGGGCACATGCGCGTGCTTGGCAATCCGCGAGGATTGCGCGGCGAGGTGAATCAACTCGTCCGTCCAGTCCATCGGTTCAACCGAGGAGATGCGGAGCTTCTGCAGCTCAGTGCGGTCGAGAATGGCTCGGATCAAAGCTGTGAACTCCTGGGATTCTGAGCGCAAGTCTCGTCCCCAACGCCCCAGGTTGATGCCGCTGATTACAAGTTCGCGATATCCAACCGTTACAAGATCATTGACTTCGTCGATCACCTTTTCAAGAGGTAGCGAGCGGCTCTGCCCGCGCACGCTGGGAATCACGCAGAATGAGCACCGGTTATCGCAGCCATCCTGAACTTTCAGGTTAGGGCGCGTGCGAGTTGCGGTGTCGAAAACCGGTGCGGCCAAAAGTTCGGTGTGAGCAAAGATGTCGGAGACGTGAATCGAGTTCTGGATTCGCCCTTGCCAATCCTCCGCCAGGGCGGCGGTTGGAAGCAGGGCTTCGCGAGAGTTTTGCGAACGAAGTACAATCTCTGCGAGCTGGTGCTTGTGCGAGTTCCCGATGACCGCACTCACCCCCGGAAGCGCCGCGATCTCTTCCGGCGCCCGCTGCGCGTAGCAGCCGGTCACAATTATCTCCGCCGCCGGGTTCTGGCGTCGTACACGGCGGATAGCGGCCCGCGCATCCTGGTCGGCGGAATTGGTTACCGTGCAGGTATTCAGTATGACGAGGTCTGCTTGGACAGCGGCCGCGCGAGATAGACCCCGGATCTCGAACTGGCGTTCAATGGTTGCGCCGTCAGCTTGCGTGGCGCGGCATCCGAAGTTTTCCACATGGTAGGTTGGCACCCGTTCATCGTAACGCACTTTACGGTGAAGCGCGGTTCGAGGAAAGCCCGGCTCGATGAAAGTCCGGTTCAGCGGGGTGATGACGGCTCTCCTTACAGGGACACGTCGGTTCACAAGGACACGTCGATTCCACCTCTGCCAGGGTGGCAAAGGCGCGGTCTCGATTCATCCCGTCAGGCGGAAGCTACATTTCGCTTCTGCGTAAAGCATTCCCGGCAGAAGATCGGACGGCCCTGTGTAGGGCGGAACGGGATAGTGGTCTCCTTGCCACACTGCGAACATATCGCCCGGGTTTCAACCCGCGTGAAATGATGCGCATTGCCAACAGCTTGTGGATTGGAGAGAACGGCCACGCGCTTCGACTTGCAGTTCTTGCAACGCTTGGGCTCATTCTTGAAGTTCTTGTCGCGGAAAAAGATTTGTTCCCCAGCAGTAAAAACGAACTCAGCCCCGCAATCGATGCAGGTCAGTACCTTATCCTTGAATTCCATTGAGGATGGCTCCCGTTGCAGGGCACGGGTAGTCTGCCAGAAACGATCGCCTGCGCGGCCATCTCAGGGGCCCGTTAGCCTGAGGCCGTTGCGATAACTGCGCACGCAAGTCATGCCTTGCGCTTCGCGCAAGGCAATTCCGGCAAACTCCTACTCCCTTGTCCGGTGTTGCGCAGGGCCATGCGCGGGGAAAGGCGCGGCACAGACAACACAGGTTGTACATCCCCCCTCAAACTGCCCCTGGACTCGGCCCGCCACGCGCGCGGAGGGCGCATGGATACAACTCTTTGCTTTAATGCCGAACTGCCGAATGAAAACCTGAAGAAAACTCTCCATCCCAATCTGCAACTCTCTCCGGTGGGGGCCGAATTGAGCAGAGCCGCCCCTGGAAGGGGGCGACTCTTCACTGCTCTAAACTCCTCGAACTGCTTATTAATCCGCTTCTTTCCGGACTTTCTTACGGGCTCGCTTGCGCGCTAACGCGGCCTTTACCCGTTTTTTCTCTCCCGGCTTCAGATAGAAGGAATGGCGCTTGACTTCTTTGATGATGTCCTCCTGTTGCACTTTGCGCTTGAAGCACCGCAAAGCATTCTCCAGGGATTCACCCTCTTGCAGTCGAATTTCCGCCAAACAAACACACCCCCAAACCCGTCCGGAAGGACCGAATAGTTATTACAAGGATTTGACTGGAAGTCAAGCGGAAGCTCTAAGAAACCGCTCACAGACGGCAGTTAATAGCGGGGTTTTCAGTCATTCGATTAAAGATATATTTCTTCCCGTCCGATGAAGTTGGCGAGAGGTCATCCCGTGAATTTTGGTCTTGGTATCGTGGATGTTAATCCAAATCTGGCAGAGCGTAGGAGGTTTCGCCGCTACCACTACAATGTGCTGCTTCGTATCCGCTCCTCTGAGGGCGTTGAAATACCAGGCATAAGTATGGAGATCAGCGAATGCGGCATGTCCCTGCTGGCGACAGCATCATTCACCGTAGGCGATGTGGTGGAATTGGAACCGGTTGGCGGCGAAAAGGCCAAAGCCATTTTGCGACGCGTTGTCGGCAAACTCTACGCATTCGAATTCGTTGGGCTCAACTCGTTGCAGTTGAAGCGAATCCGCAGAACGTGCAAGATGCTTCCCTTTTTCCAATCGAAAACCCTAGACGTTTGGAAGCATTGAAGCGCACTCGAAGAAGCATCCAGACCACGAAGGACAGACGACTTGTTCCTATACGACGGCTCAAAAAATAAACTTCAGCCCCAACTGCACCTGCCGCGGAGCAAAGGCCGCCGTCGGCCTAAGGAAATTTTGGGGCAGCTGATAATACCCGGGATACGGAACCCCATTCACATACACGGTGTAAGGCGTGAAGGTTGTGGCTTCGGCAGTTAGTCCGTCGCTCGTGATGAGGACGCGCTTATTGTCGCAATTAAACAGGTTGAACGAGTCGACGCTGAACTCCAACCGCTGGCCGTGGCCGACCCGGATCTTTCGCAGGACGCGCAGATCGGTGGAGGAGTAGTCCGGTCCGACGAAGGCATTGCGGCTATACCCCGGCAACCGGTCGTTGTCATAATTGCCATCCTGATTGGGATCGCCATAAACGGTCGCATTCACGGGCCGGCCGCTTCCGGCGGTAACGATGCTCGAAAATCTCCAATCATTGAAGACATGCCCAAGGAATTCGTGCTCGCGATGGAATGGCCGGGGTTCAAGTGAGAATGCGGCCACGACCCGACTGCGCTGATCCGTTACGCTAGGTCCACGCTCGGCATTGGGCTGGTATGAATTCTGAACGGTTGCCGGCTCGCCGGCCACGAGCGCGTCCTGCCCGTCATCGATCGCCCGCGCATAGGTATACGAGAGCCGAAGGTAAGTACCATGCGACACCCTTCGGTTAATGGAGAGAGTAGCTCCGTTGTAGAGGCTTGACGCAGCACTCTGAAATTCGTCAACCGCACCCAGTTGCGCTATCGGCCGCCCCAGCGGATTGATGCATGGCGGAAAAGGGCACATCAGCGACTGAGTAAACTGCCACGTCGCGAAGGAATCCAGGGAATAAAAACCATTCTCAAAGATCGATCCCGTGGAATCGAAGATGGGATAGTTGATCGCGACCGGCGGTGGGAGATTTACATCGAGGGCGCGAATCAGCCTTTCTCCGTGGACATAAAGGTATGAAATTGCGACAGTCGTACGATCCGCGACTTCGCGTTCCAGAGTAAGGCTTGCCTGCTGCACGCGCGGAGTCATGAAATTGGGCGCGAACGCGGAAACGTCGTGCGTCACCCCTTCCGTGAATCCTGTGGGGAGATTGCAGGAACGAGCTCCGGGCGGACAGTACACAAGAGGATTCGGATAGTGCGGAAAAACCTGGTTGTCGAAATAACTTGCATTATTGAGAAATAGCTGCGAGTCGCTGATTCCGTTGTCTGTTGCGATGGCGGAGTTATAGATTTGCGGAATGCGTACGTAAAAAATTCCGTACCCGGCGCGAATCACAAACGGATGAGTCTTGCCGATCGAATACGCGAATCCTGCCCGTGGTGCGAGATTATAGGGGTTGAACGGAACCTTGCCGGAAGGCGGGAACAATGGATTGGAAAGTAAGCCCGCGGTGGTGAAGGTTTGCAAATCCCAGCGCACTCCCAGGTTTAAGGCAAGATGGTCCGTTGCGCGAACCGTGTCTTGCGCGAATGCGGCGTAATCATTGCTGTTCGGGTGCGTGAAAGACGGTCCGAAACTCTGCAAGTAATAGTGCGGCACTCCGTGAGCGTAGGCGCGAAGCGGCGTCAACGACAGAAAATCATTTTTTCTCAGCGGGCATCCGGGAGCGCACGGGCTATAGTTCATCAGCGGATCAACCACAACATCATCGAAGACGTATTCCCCGCTCTGCTGGCTGGGAAAGAAGTCGTAAATCCAGGTAACCAGCGCATCGCCTCCAAATTTGAGCGAGTGCCGGCTGCTGTCAAAGCTCAGCGTCTCTGCCAACTGGGCGCGGTGTTCGCGTGTTGCCCTCGGCAACTGGTCGGAGCGGCCGATGCCATCGATGATGTCCGTAACCTTCAGCAGCGTGTAGAACGGAACTCCGTTGAGCAACGGTGGAGAATTTGTATAAGACTGCCGAAGGTCGCGGGAAAACTGCGCTCTGAAATGGCTGATGATGCGAGGACTGAAACCGGAGGTGAGCGCGAGCGAACCGGTGTCGGTGGAAACCGTCTCCTCGCCGTTGTCTGAGATGGAATCGTAGGTTATCGGGCTTGCCGGATCGAGAAAGACATTATTCGATCCCCAGTACCGCGACGAATTGTAGCGCAGCGCAAGCTGATTGCGTGGCGTGATGTTTATATCCAGCTTGGCATAAGCCGCATTGCCGATCTGAGCTGCCGGATATGAGCCGGCCAGCGAGTTTAGCTGCTCGGCCGCCGCAAAGACCAGCGCCTGATCGTTGGCATCATAATCGCCGGGTGAAAATGGCCCGACTCCCGCCTGCGGTCGCACCTGCATCGAGCCATCGAGAAACTCGACAACATTGGGCACATGAAAATAGTGCTGGTCGAATCCGCCGAAGAAAAAAACTTTGTTTTTCACAATCGGGCCGCCAAGCGTTGCTCCGCCCTGCTGTTGACGGCTTCGTGCTTTGAATGGCAGAAACGGATCGGCCGCGCCGAAGCTGCTGTCGCGAATATAGTAGAGTCCGGTCCCATGCCAGTGGTTCGATCCCGACTTGGTGATCACGTTTATTACCGCTCCCCCGGCCCGTCCCATTTCCGCGCCGTAGGAATTTGTCGACACGCGGAACTCCTGCACCACCTCGTTCGAGAATTGATACGGCGCCCGATAAAGACCGCGAGCCTGGGCAAAAAAAGCATTGTTGAAGTCGCCGCCATCGACCAGAAAGCTGTTCTGAAATCCGCGAATGCCCCCGAAAGA
The DNA here is from genome assembly GCA_963734675.1 of uncultured Acidobacteriaceae bacterium. Lineage (GTDB taxonomy): Bacteria > Acidobacteriota > Terriglobia > Terriglobales > Acidobacteriaceae > Sulfotelmatobacter. The sequence continues at coordinate 170,334 of CAVTHZ010000006.1, read as the reverse complement.
CAGATCGCCGTTTGTGGCGGAGGTAAGACTGCGCGGATCTTGTGTCACGCCCGGCGAGAGCAGCATGAGATCGGAAAACCTGCGCCCGTTGAGCGGTAGATCTCCAATCGCCCGCTCATCAAGAAGCGTGGACACGGAACTGGATTGAGTGTCGATCACCTGCGGCTCCCCGGAGACAGTGACCTTTTCTTGCGGGCCGGCGACGGCCAGATGAAATTCGACCTCCGTCGCAGCGCCCACTTCCACGTGAAGTGTTGGCGTGATTTGTGGAGACATTCTTTCGGCGCTGGCGCGTGCGGTGTAATCGCCGGGCGGAAGCAGATCGATCTTGAAGCGCCCTTCGGCGTCAGAAGTTGCGGCGTAGCGCGCGTTCGTGGCGGAATTGACTACGGCAATGCTGGCTTGCGCAACCCGCCCGCCACTCAGATCAAGCACAGTGCCACGAATCGCACCTGTGGCAGCGTCCTGTGCCCACATTGAAGTCACCAACAAAGCGCATGTTCCGAGCAATAACAACAAGCGTGGCATTGAGTCTCACCTCGAATGGGCATGAGGCTCGAAGGCGGTCCTGCGCAGAGCTTTACCGGAAACCCGGCGCGGCGGGAAACCAGTTCTGTATAGCACGGGAGATGCGGAATAGGTTGTGACGACAGGAGTTCTTTTTTTTCGCGGGTGCCAGAGTGGGAAAGGATAACTGAGGCGGCCTCAGATCATCTCGGGCTCTTCGGGATCAGGCTCACGCACTGGCGCGTCCGGATTTTCTTCCGGCGCTGGCGGTTCCTTGACCGGCGGCGGCATCGGCTCTGCCGGCGTTCGCATCCTCTGCTGTGTGGGCAGCAACTTTTCGATTTCGAGTGCCAAGGTCACGGCACTAAGATGCCGTCCGCGGCCAAAGAGAAGCCATCGAGTTGTTACCTTGCGGAAATGTGGAATGTCACAGCGCGGATCGGAAAGTGATTCGAGGAGATGGGCTTTCACGGGGATTTTGCAGAATTTCTCAACTTCGGCAACAAAAACCCGGTACGCCGGCGATGTTCCTGGAAATCCTGCCCAAACTGCGCAGCCAGCATCGCTTCTTCTCTGTTCCCTTTGATCCAAAAGCCCGCAATGATAACGCAGACCCCAACCACACAGCGCCAGCGATCAATCGCAAGTGCCGAACCAAGAGCGGCGAGGTCAAGTCCGGAGTAAATAGGGTGGCGAAGCCGAGCATATGGTCCCGTCCGGATGAGCTTGTGATCTTCCTTAATCGTGATTCTGCCGCTCCAATACTGGCCCAAATGCCAGCGCGCCCAGATCGCCAGCGCAATTCCGGCCCATGTAAGTAAAATCGCGACGGCGACGATCGCATGATTGTGGTTGAGCATCCGTTCGCCAAGCACACCGATTCCCGCCGACTTGTCGAATAGAAACACAAATCCCACAATTTCCAGGAACATCACGCCGTAACGCGCGGCGAACTTCTCCCGTTTCTCCGTCCGCTTGGTGTTGAGAGCGCTGATGATCCAATAGGCTACGAAGAAGATCCACGGAATATCGATGAGGATGCGCGAGTTCATTGGTGATTTAGGACAAGAACCTGCAAGTCAAACGGCTACACCGGCAACTGTTCCTGCATCCATCCTGCCGCCGGCTCCGTCTTCGCCTCGGTGGTGAGGTCGATAATCAAGCGCTCCAGCACCATGCGCTTACTTACCGGATTCGAGCGCAAGGCAAGATCCGCCTTGGCCACGAGCCGAATCGCGCGCGTAAGATCGCGGCGCGATTTATATCGGCGTGCCTGCTTGATAATGTCATCGGCGGCAAACGGGGGCACACGAAAGCCCTGCCACAGCGCAGCCCACAGCATGCGCTGGTCGCGCACATTGCGTTCGAGAATCACCAGCATTTGGCGAAATGTCTTGGCCAGCATGTAGATGTGGCCGATGGCAGCTTCTTCGCCCTCGCCGGAAGACAGGATGGCGTCAAGAACCTCCAAGGCGCGCCCCCGATCTTTCGCCGAGATGGCGTCGGTTAATTCATACAAGGAACGCTGCTTGGCAGCGAGCACCATCGTCTCCACATCCCCTAACGTGATGCGGTTGCGCGCCCCGACGTAGAGCATGAGCTTTTCCAGTTCGTTGGAGATCATCATCATGTCCCCGCCCAGCGCGTCGACCAATTCTCGCGCTCCGTCGGCCTCGATCTTTACGTCGCGGCCGGCGCAGTAATCGGAAACCCAGCGCACAGCCTCGCCTTCTTCTACCCGGGCAAGCTCCACAATTCCGCAATACTGGCCCATAGTCTCGCGAATACGCTGGTAGCGATCTCTGTCCTGCATCTCCATGCGGCGAACATCGGCGGGAATGCTAATGTGATCGGCAACGAAGACAATCAAGGCATCGGGATTGGGATTGCCGCAATAATCTTCAATCGCGGCAAGTTTTTCTTCGTTCGACCCGCGACCGAAAAGATTCTTCACGCCCCGGACGAAGAAAACCTGGAAGGGCGCCATTAACGATGGCGTGCGAGCGCGATCGAGAATCTCGGCGAGATCGGTTTCCGCGAGATCGAATTCGAACAAACTGAAGTCGCGCAGATCGATCGGAACCAGGTGCTCGAGAATGGCGTCGCGAAAACGCTTGCGGAAAAAAGCCTCATCCCCGACAAACACATAAGCCGCGCGCAGCTTGCGCGACGCGAGATCGCTGACAAAACGTTCGGCTTGGGCGAAAGCACGCATTTATTCTTTAGTACCGAGTGCCGAGCATCGAACTGAGACTACGCAGCAAGGTTTTGCTCAATACTCGCTATTGGATACTCTACTATCAGAATCCTTCCAAAATATTGGAGACAAGGGTTCGCGCAAAATCCTGCGAAAGTCGCCGGTAAGCGGGCGAATCTTCCTCAAAAAAGCTGGCCAGGTCCTGCGAAACTTCGTACTGTTCCCGAAACAAGTACGAAGGGTTCTGATAAAGCACCTTGCCGCGCCGATCGGTGAGAGAGACTTTCATGCTCACCACCACCAAGACGCTCGCAGCCTGTCCGGTGGTCGAATTATAAGTAAGCGGCGCTGCGGATGTGGAAAGCACGGTTCCGCGCAGCGTGGCATCGGCGCCTTCCCCGGGAGTGTTAAGCACGTGATAGTGTGTGCGGGTTGTAAACTCGCGCACAACCGAACTGGTCAGCATTTGTTCGATCCGGTAGGTGGTCGTGTTGTTTGCAAATGCAGGAATGGCGATGGTCTTGACGTCTTCCGGAAGCTGCGCAGAATGACCAGCAGTGTGATAACCACATCCCATGAGGGCCAGCAGGAGAGCCCCGATGCAAACCCCTCGCCAGGGTTTCATTGAATTTTCCCGACGGGCCGGGTGGCGGTCATACTCTCCGCACATTCAACCGCGGTGACAGCAGAGACGCGCAGGTTGTCCGCCGCCACCCACAGCCAAATCCCATTCGGGCGCGACGATTCTGCTTTCAACGAAACAAGAATATTCGCCTGACCTGCGCTATTCACATTGCTCGGTTGCGACTCATCTTCAATTCCGGCAATGGTCACGTGATCGCCGGAAAGATTCTGCATCAGTCGCTCGGCATCAATCGGTTCACTCATTTCCAAAAAAATTCCCAGTGCATGCCCGTGAAATACGGGCGGCTGCACCACAATCAGTGCAGGCTCAGGGGCATTCGCACCGGCAAGCTTTCGATAATGACGCCGCACCCGAGACTCCAGGGAATCGAGCGACAGCCGCGAATTCTGCCCGTACCGGGCAACCATATTGAATGCCACCTGGGTATCGAACACATCCTTCGGCAAGGGCTGGAATGAGAGCAGATTCACAGTCTGCTGGTGCAACTCATCCATTCCCTTCTGCCCTTGTTCCGAAGCCGGTTCGAACACTGTCGCCACCACGTTCCGAATCGGCCCGAGCTTGCCAGCGCGGAGCAGCAACAGCGCTAACGCGACGGCCGCTGGATGAGCGACCACACACGGAGCCGGCGCCAAATCCGGTTGCCAGATTTCTCCCCGCTCGCGCTCAATCCAAACGGAACGAACCGTGACACCTGGTTCATCTTCCAAAGCTCCGGAAAGATCGATAATGGCGCTTCCTTTGTCCCGAGCCCGCTTCCAGTTCGCGCGCGTGCACTCCATATCGGAAGCGAAAAAAGTAAAATCGACGCCGGTAAATTGTTCCGCCCGCACGCTCTGGATGAAATTAATCTCGTCCCCGGTAGCCTCAAGCTGGCCAATCGATTCGTCATCGTCAAGCAGGCGAATATCGGCAGCCGGGAAGTTCCGCTCGTTCAACATTTCGGCAACTTCCTTGCCCTTCAAGGTGGCTGCGCCCACGATGACGGCCCGGTAGAGATGCCCGCGCGTTCCTGGCGAAGGAGGCGGTGTAATTTTCGATGTGGTGTTCACGAGGTCTGTGAAGCCTCCTTGTAAGATGGCGGCGGAGACTGCGGGCGACGGCGGAAAATCCACTGCAGCCGCCAAAAAACTCCAGAGAACATATACAGCAGTGCGACCCCGAACAGCACCGGCCTGGAGAAAAACCAAAGCCCGGCAAACAGCCCTCCCAGCAGGACGATCAGGCGGAACGGATGCCGCGACGAAAAATCTATGTCTTTGAAGCTATAAAAACGCCAGGTGCTGACCATCAGGTAACCCACCGCTGCCACCATCGCAAGCCAGGTGATCGCCGTATACCAGGAGGTGAGCGGAATGCCTCCCTGAAAATGCACAACCGCCGCAATCACGCCAGCCCCCGCGGGAATCGGCATCCCTACAAAATATTTCTTCCCCGGTCTTCCCGGATTCGACGGCTGGGCATTGGTTGTGATGTTGAACCTCGCAAGGCGGCTGGCTCCAGCCATCAAGAACAAAAAGCTGGCGATCGCGCCCAATTGCGTAAGCTTGATTCTCCACTCGGTCAACGCCACCGAGCCCATCATCAGATGGAACCCCCAGGTCCAGGCAAGCATCGCGGGCGCTACGCCGAAGGTGATAACGTCGGCGAGAGAATCAAGTTCCTTGCCGAACTCGCTGCTGGTTCCCGTCATGCGGGCAACGCGCCCGTCCAGTCCATCGAAAACGACAGCAAAGCCGATCGCTTTGGCGGCATTATCCAAATGCCAGAAGGTGGCAGCGTTCGCGTGCAACACCTCCAGGATGGCGTAAAAGCCGGCCGCCATATTCCCGGTAGTGAATAGCGAGGGAAGAATGTACATTCCCTTGCTCATGCGGCGAGGGCGTCGATCTTCGCGCCTGCGTCTTGGAACGGGAAGGTCCATCAATGAGCCTCTTCCGCGGAAAAATGCTGAGCCAGCGCCGCCAATTCGGCCGCCGGAGGCAGATACGCCAGAATGCTCGCTCCGCCCCGCACACGGTCGCCAACCTTCACCCGCATTTCCGCAGCCGCATCCAGAAGAATGTCTGTTCGCGATCCGAACTTGATCAGCCCTACGCGCTGTCCTCGCTCCAGGCGGTCGCCAATCTTGGGATGAAAAACGATCCGGCGCGCCAGCAATCCTGCAATCTGCTTGAAAACGACGGAATGACCGTCACCTTCAACGCGCACGATGTTTTGCTCGTTTTCCGACGCGGAGGCGGCGTCCATCGCGTTCAAGAATTTTCCCCGCTGGTAGCGCACCTCGCGAACAACACCGGAGATCGGCGAACGGTTGACATGGACGTCGAAGACGCTCAAGAAAATGCTGACTCGAGTCTGCTTTGCTCCATCCATGTTAACGATAGAAACGTCTGTGACCTTTCCATCCGCGGGCGAAACCACAGCTCCATGCGCGGCGGGAATGACACGTTCAGGATCGCGGAAAAACCAAAGGAAGAAAGCCGCCAACAGCAAAGGCACGATGGCCCATGCCGGCCTCGCCAGCCATCCGGCCAGAACCGCAGCCGCCATCAGACCCAGCGCGTAGTAGTAACCGTCACGAACCATGGAGATTCGAGTTCATTATAGTGCACAGCGATAGTGCACAGCGGCGGGAGGGTTTGTCGTTGAAACCCCTCAGGAAATGGAAAAAGCGCCAGAGGCGCTTTTCAGATAGACAACGACTTCGGCGGCAGCAGCCGCCTGCTTGTGGCCAAAATCCAAATTTAAGCTACGTGCGTTCCAAACTGCTGCCGATATTGCCGCTCAATCGATTGCATCTGATCTTTGAGCCGCAGTTTCAGCTTTTTCAGCCGGATTTCCTCCAGCTTTTCGTCGTCGCTGAGATATCGTTTTTGGGTGAGGGAATCAAGGCGACTAGCATATTGCAGGTGCTCCTGAGCCAGTTTGCGGAATTCCTCATGACTGCTCAAGAGTACCTCGTTCGGAGTCAGCATCCAGGCAGACCTCCCAACCGGGAATTTATATCGCCAAGCTATCACACGCCAAACCTCGGTTCAATGCCAAATTCTTGGTGCAATCTAGCAAGCCCCACAGAAAGAGGAAGCCCAACATTTACAATCTGATACGGCAAATAATGCCATCCTCTGGCGGATTCGTATAGTAACCCTTGCGCCTCCCAGCCTCCTCAAAACCCAGCTTTCTATAGAGAATTCGGGCGCTTTCGTTCGACTCCCGAACTTCAAGAAATATGCTGTTGCCTGCCCCGTTCCGGACATGAGCGACGAGCAACCCCGCAAGAAGAGAACCGATGCCCTGTCGCCGCAGGTTTCCCCCGACCACAACATTCTCCAGCTCCCATTCCTTGTCGACCCGATGGGCAATTAGAAACCCCACAATGGCCGGCGAGGCTGTCGCCGGCCGCTCCTCCTTCCCGGGTGTTTCTTCAGCAACGAGCGCTAGAGATTCGGCCATCGGCCATTTCTCCGCGGCGACTCGCGCCTCATATTGCAGAGGGGACCAGTGCGCGGCATTCGGGGTCTGGCGATCGAGTGCGATCATCGCGGAGATGTCACTCAAAATTGCGCGGCGCACTTTCACGTTGGGGCTGCGCATTAGGGGCTGCACATTAAGAGCGGATCTTTTGCAGCATCTCGGCATCGGTACGCCGGATGTAGTTGGCCTCGAGCCGATCGGAACTAACCGTTTGCCCGCGCCGTAGTTTCTGCCAACCCAGTCGCGCCAGGGATGCTGCCGAGAGCGGCGGGATCACCGTGGCGGACAAGCCGGCAATCGATGCACCCTGCGCGAGGTCGGAGTCAGGCGTGATCACAGCCCATCCCTTCGCTTGCGAAGAAAATTCAGCGGCAGTTAGAAGATACTCTCGGGCAACGGCGCCAGTATTGAGGGGAGCTTCGTATTCGCCCACATAAATATCGCCTCGGCCTGCATCAAGGGCAGCCATCACTTTGCCTTTCGCGGCGCTGACGAAAACACAAAGTTCCAGCAGCGATATTGAAACGATCGGCTTCTGCAACACTTCAGCCAGAGCCTTCACCGCCGCCAATCCAACCCGAAGCCCCGTGAACGAGCCAGGCCCGGAAGCGACCGCAAAAGCGCCAATGGCAAACTTGTCGACCTCTTGTCCGGCAAGAAGTGTGGAGATCTGGAGAACCAACTGAGCCGAAAACGTCCCACCAGTCAGGGGAACCGTTTCGAGTATTTCAATGTCATCGTCATCGCCGGAACTATCGCCTGCGCGAGCGAGAGCGATACTGCCGTTCGTGCCTGAAGTGTCGATAGCGAGAAGGAACACGAGAAAAGTTCCAGCCTTTGAGAATCCGCGGAAATCCGCGGCCGATTTTATCCCTGCACTAATTCCAGCAGCACGCCGCCCGTACTGGATGGGTGCACAAAAACGTATCGATGCCCTCCAGCACCCGTTTTGATCTCTTCCGAAACCAGCCGGATGCCGTCTTTTTTTAGCCGCTCGACCGCCGCAACCAAATCCGCAACTCGAAGGCAAACATGGTGCAATCCCTCGCCGCGCTTGGCGATGAACTTGGCGATAGTCGAATTCTCGGAAGTCGCCTCCAGCAACTCGAGCCGGCTCTCGCCCACCGGCACCATGACCACCTTCACTTGTTCCTGCTCGACCGTTTCTTCGCGAGAAACGCTCAACCCCAACTTCTCATAAATCTCTTTAGCGGAAGCCAAAGACCGAACCGCGATTCCAAGGTGATCAATGCTACATTCCATCTCTGTGTCCTTTGCGTGTTCGTGTGGTGACGGACGCCCTTCGTCCGTCCCGGCGAGCAAAGCGAGTCGGAACGTCCACGGCGGTCGAAGCCAGCCGTCATTCACCCGGCACTCCCGCCACAATCTCCTCTACCAGCGTATACGGATCCCGCTTATGCTCCGCCACCTCCGCCGCCAGCCGCGCCAAATTCCCATCCCCAAGCCGCTCGCGCGCCTTCTCCAGCATGGCGTCGCGCAGCATTTCGACAATCCGCTCCTGCCAATTCTCCACGCTCTTTTTCTGCGCCAGATTATTCTCGCGCAAATAATTCTCATAGGACGCAATCGCCGCCGCTAGCTCCTCAATTCCACTGCCCGCGCTAGCCACGGTCTTCACTACCGGCGGAGTCCATCCATCGCGGCGCGCGGCCAGCGACTGCAGCGCCTTGATCTCCTTCTCCACATGCTCCGCCCCATCGCGGTCGCTTTTGTTGATCACAAAAACATCGGCGATCTCCATGATGCCGGCCTTGATCGTCTGCACATCGTCGCCCATGCCGGGGACGAGAATCACAACCGTAACATCGGCCAGCCGCACGATGTCGACTTCATCCTGTCCCACGCCGACGGTTTCGATCATGATCAAATCGCGGCCGGAGGCATCGAGCACAGTGGCGACATCCGCCGTAGTGCGAGCCAGCCCGCCAAGCGACCCGCGCGTTGCCATGCTGCGAATGTAAATCCCCGGATCGGAAAAATGATCCTGCATGCGAATGCGATCACCAAGAATCGCTCCGCCGGTATAAGGGCTGGTTGGATCGACAGCGATAACGCCGATGGTGTAATTGTCGTCGGTAAGAGCGGTGGGGGCCTGAGTAGAAGAGGGTGCCCCATCCAAGCCGCGTTCCGTGCGGCTTAGGAAGGGATTTGGTGTCTTACGGTAGAGCCGCGCCAGTTGATCGACCAACGTGCTCTTCCCCGCTCCGGGCGCGCCTGTTAGGCCGAGTACGCGGGCGCGGCCAGTGTGCGCGAATAATGCTTTCAGGAGATCGGACCATCCGGGTGAACGATTTTCAACAAGCGAGATCGCGCGTGACAGCGCGCGAACGTCGCCCGAGCGCAGCGAGTCAATCAGAGAGTGAGTCTGGATTCCCAAACGATCAGTGTAAAGCAGAGGGTCAAAACAACAAATAATCGCTGCCTAAGCCACAGAGATCCGCGCCCCGTTAGAAGGGAAGCAGTGTCCGCACTCCGCTGTGTCGGCGGGTTCAGGGCGACAAGCAAAAATCTTGAGTTCCCCGCCTCTACAGCAATGTGGCGTCAGGCTGTTACTGTTTTCGACGGCAGGGCCTGGCGATCGACCGGCGTCCCGCTGCACAGCCTATGGCTTGCAATCCCACCCCCGCCATGTATACTTGCCCCGCATATCGGGTCAAGTTGTAGAAATTTCGTAAGCACCGTCCGTTTCCCAAAAAAATCCGAAGGAGCCTCTAATGCGAAACTTTGTCTCGCTTCACCGCCGTTTGCTTGGAATCGCCGTGCTGTTTGCCTGCTCCATGCCGTGCTGGGCCCAGGCGAACATCCGCACTGTCTTGCTCGTCAAGGTGAAACAGGGCCATGACGATAGCTGGAAAGATGCTGTCAAGGATTACGTTGCCACCGTAAAGAAAGCGGGATCTGAAGAGCAGTTCACCGTGTGGGACTCCCAGAGCGGACCTTCCCTCCACGCCGTCGTGTGGTATTCCACCAAGTGGAAGGAGTTGGGCGAAGAGAACCCCAAGCTGAAAGGCGTCGAGGGAGATATCGAGACATTATTCCGGCGGCTCGATGCAGATACCGACAGCCTGGAAACCTGGGTTGACGAAATGCAGCCGGATCTCATGATTCGTTCCAGTCAGATCCCGCCCTTCGTCCGCACCGGACGCACTCGCATAGTTTCCGGCAAAACGGATGAAGTCAAAGCCCTGCTGCGCGATCAGCTCGTTCCCGCCTTGAAGAAGGCTGGCGTGACCGATTACGGCGTTGCCGTGGCTCGCTTCGGCACCCCCAGCAACGAAATTCACAGCTACATGGGAGTGAGCGGCTGGGGCGAGTTCGACAGTCCCTTTGGGGCCGAGAAAGGCATGACGCCAGCGGAATACAAGGCCTTTCTAGCCAAAATTCAGCCGCTTATCGAAGGCACACAGTGGGACCTCTGGAAGTTTGAGCCGGAGTTAAGTTATCTCGTCCCCGCAAAGTAGTTTCAGGTTACGGATGTCAGCGGAGCCCCACCTCACTGACGAATACGGGGTGGGGTTTCTTAATAGTAATTTGGAGATGGTCTAGTCGAAGATTACAGACGGATCAGCAGTCCATCGCATGGCGGAATCTTCTCTCCGATCACAAATGCGATCCTTCCTGAGGCTGCGTAAGCGATCCCCGGGGCCAGATTGATTCTCCTGGTGAGTTCCTTCAAGAGGCACGAACTCTAAAGCTTCGGCAGCACGATTCCCTGCTGCGCCTGGTACTTGCCTTTGCGATCGGCGTAGCTGGTTTCGCAGACTTCATCGGACTGAAAGAAAATGATCTGGCACAGGCCTTCGTTGGCGTAAATTCTTGCCGGCAGAGGAGTGGTGTTTGAAATTTCCAAAGTCACGAAACCTTGCCATTCTGGCTCAAACGGCGTGACGTTGACGATAATCCCGCAGCGGGCGTAGGTGCTTTTGCCTACGCAAATAGTGAGGATGTCGCGGGGAATCTTGAAGTACTCCACCGAGCGGGCGAGGGCGAAGGAATTTGGTGGGACGATGCAGATATTGGTTTGGATGGTGACGAAGGATTTTTCATCAAAATGTTTGGGGTCAACGATGCTGCTGTTTACGTTGGTGAAGATTTTGAATTCGTCGGCCACGCGCAGGTCGTATCCGTAAGAAGACAGGCCGTAAGAAATCACACCTTCGCGGACTTGCTTTTCAGAGAACGGGTTGATCATGTCGTGTTCGCGGGCCATCTTGCGAATCCAGCGGTCACTTTTCAGCATGGAGCTCCCTTAAAAGAAATTGGTGATTGAGTCATTTGACGATTTTGCGATTGAGAACCGCTGACCTGCCCGGCGCGAAATCAATCAATGGCCCGATCGCTCAATCGCTCAATTTTTCGGTGGGGCCAGTTTACGGGAGAGATGCTGCCGTTGACAATCTTGCTTATCTTCCTTAGCATCAGTGACTTGAAGCGCGATTTGCACACCGCAGACGGGAGCCGTTCGTGATCAAGCTTGACATCATCAATGAAGTGGTGGCCAGAACCGGCATTACCAAGACCAAAGCGGAGTTGGCCGTGGAAACCGTGTTTGAGAGTATGAAGAACTCGCTGGCGCGCGGACATCGCATTGAACTGCGCGGATTTGGCGTGTTCAACGTGCGGCCGCGAAAAACCGGGATCGGGCGCAATCCGCGCACCGGGGCCGAAGTTTCGATTCCGCCGGGGAAGGCGGTGCGATTCAAACCAGGGAAAGAATTGCAGTCGATTGAGTGAATAGCTCAGTAACGAGTTCCGAGTTGTGAGTCGTGAGTTCCGGGTGACCAACTGTCTTTTACGAATTTTGTCTTCCCTTCCCGGTTTTGTCTCCTCTGATTTAGTAGCATGGAAGTCAGCCTTGCGCGATTTGCTCGGCTTGTGAATTCATGTCGGATCTTCAGCCTCCAAGTCCTCCAACTACTACCTCTACCATCGAATACTTCCGTCCGGTGACGGAGCGGGCGCCTGCGCGGCCCAGGCCGCGTTACTGGTTGCATGCGCTCCTGCTTCTGGCAACTTGCTTTACCACACTAGTGACCGGGGCGCGCATGCAGTACAACTTCGATCACGGGCGGCCGGCGTTGTCGCTGGATGACGCGCCCATTCGTGGCGAGGTGCTGCCGCTTTTTCCAGTGAACTGGGTGTGGTCTCATCCGGAGCGGATACTGGGCGGTTTGCCATTCATGGCGACGGTGATGCTTTTCTTTTTGACGCACGAGATGGGGCACTATTTGTATTGCCGTCGCTACGGCGTCTATGCGACGCTGCCTTTTTTTATTCCCATGCCGCTGACCCCGATCGGAACGATGGGAGCGGTTATCGTGATCCGATCGCGAATTCGATCGCGGACGGCGTTATTCGATATCGGAATTGCGGGACCGATTGCGGGATTTGTGGTAGCGACGGCGGTGCTTTTTGTATCACTGGCATGGTCGAAGCCGATTCAGCGGGGAGTGGGTCTGGGCGAATATGAGTTGGGATATCCGCTGATTTTTTATGCGGTGCACCGTATATACGTCTGGACGGGAATTTTGCGCGGGACGGCTGCTCTGCCGATGAATCTTGCGCTGCTGCATCCGACGGCGATCGCGGCGTGGGTGGGAATGCTGGCGACTTCGCTGAATCTGCTGCCCGGCGGGCAACTCGATGGCGGGCACATTGTTTTTTCGATTGTTCCGCGGGCGCACAAAATGGTTTCACGGCTGACAATCGTCGTTCTTCTGGTGATGTCGTATTACCTGTGGACCGGATGGTTTGTGTGGGCGATTTTGCTGCAATTGAGCAGCCTGAGGCACCCGCAGGTGGCGGAGTGGCCGAAGGTGGAAGGCTCGCGAATGTACCTGGCGGTATTTGCCCTCGTGATGCTGGCGCTGACGTTCACACCGGCACCGATGCTGCACTCTTCCCTGCCGGAAATGTATCACGGATTTCGCGGGCGGTAGATTCTTCTCCAACAATCCTTTTTCTCGTATACTCCTGTATTCAATCGTTTTAATCCGCTAAATGGAGGTGGCTTTTACCGTGCGCAAAATGGCCGCCGTTCTGCTCCAAGCTGCATTGTGTCTCGTCCCTGCTTGCTCTGTCGTTTGGTCTCTCAGTGAATCTCTTGCGGCGCAGACGATCACGATCGATACCTCGCATCCCACAAATCATTTTGTGCCCAAGGAAACTTTGGGGGCCGGGGTGGACCGGATTGCAGTGGAAGCGATCGACAAAGATTTGCAACAGCCGACTTTGGAGAAGACCCTGGCTTCGGGCTGGCAGCCGGTAACGTATCGGCAGAACACGGAGCTCGCGATCGAAGCGTGGCATTGGAATCCGAAGGGAACGTGGAGCGATGGCGGGAAAGGCTATTTCACCGGATCGTCGACTCCCACGGAAATGCTTCGCTACTCGTACGGCTACCCGCTACCGCGGCGAGGAACGACGAGAAATGATGGCACGGATAACGTTGGGTTTTCGCGAATCACGGATGGCGACCCGAATACTTTCTGGAAGAGTAGTCCGTATCTCACACAGCGCTTCACCGGAGAGAGCGATGCGTTGCATCCGCAGTGGGTGGTAATAGATCTCGCTCAGGTGCAGCAAATCGAGAGTATTCGCATTGCGTGGGCGGAGCCTTATGCGCGGCGATATGTGGTGCAGTACTGGACCGGCGACGATCCAATCAAGGCGGTGACGCGCGGGGTTTGGCAGACGTTTCCGCAGGGCGTAGTGGCGGACGGAAAGGGCGGGACTGAGACGATCCGACTGAGCGCGGCTGCGATGCCGGTGCGGTTTTTGCGGATATGGATGACCGAGTCCTCGAACACTTGCGATAGCAATGGCCCGGGCGATCCGCGGAATTGCGTGGGGTACGCGATTCGCGAAATTTATTTGGGCACGCAGACGGCGGATGGCGAGCTTCATGACATTGTGCGGCATACGGCCGATCAAGAACAGACCACGACTTATGCGTCGTCGGTCGATCCGTGGCATCGAGAGTCGGATTTGGGATCGACCAAGCAGGCGCAAGTGGGATTCGATCTTTTCTTTACCAGCGGCGTGACGCGCGGCTTGCCCGCAATGATTCCGGTGGCGATGCTATATGACACGCCGGATAATGCTGCGGCGGAGATTGCGTACTTGAAGGCGCGCGGATATCCGATTTCATATGTCGAGATGGGCGAAGAGGCCGATGGGCAGTACATGTTGCCGGAAGATTACGCGGCTTTGTATTTGCAGTTCGCGACGGCCATTCATCGCGTCGACCCGGGGTTGAAGCTGGGCGGGCCTTCATTCCAGGGCGTGAACAAAGATATTGAAGTCTGGCCGGATGCGGACGGGAGGGTTTCGTGGACCGGTCGGTTTGTCGATTATCTGAAGCAGCATGGACGGATGAATGACTTGGCGTATTTTTCGTTCGAGCATTATCCGATGGATCCTTGCCGGATTCCTTGGGGCAGTCTGTACGAGGAGCCTGAACTGGTGAGCCACATTATGCAGGTGTGGCATGAGGATGGGATTCCCGCGGGCATGCCGATGTTTATTACGGAAGGAAATCTGTCTTCGGCCGCGAGCGAGACTTATCAGGACATTTTTTCTGGAATCTGGCTGGCGGATTACATCGGGTCGTTTCTAAATTCCGGCGGAAATGGAGTTTATTTTTTTCATTATTTGCCTCTGCAGATGGAGCCGGGGTGCAATAACTCGCCGGGAACGTTTGGCATGTTTACGGTGGATGCGAATTACCAGATTCAGCAGCCGCTGGCGCAGTTTTTTGTGGCAGAGTTGATCAACCTCGAATGGGTGCAACCGGGTGGTGGTGAACACCAAGTATTTTCCGCTGCCAGCGATGTTCAGGATGGGGCTGAGCATGAGTTGGTGACGGCTTATGCGGTGAAGCGGCCCGACGGAAACTGGGCGGTGATGGCGGTGAATCGGGATCAACAGAATGCACACCGGGTGCATATTTCTTTTAAGAAGTCAGAAGAGGCGGAGGCGGGTTTTGCAGGCCCGGTGGGGATTTCGACTTTCGGCAGTGAGCAATACCTCTGGCATCCGGCACAGACGCGGTTTATGGCTCATGCGGAGGAAAGTGGGAAACCTACGATTGTAACTACGAGCGAGGGATGGGCTGATCCGGATGGGCCGATGGTTCGATCGAAGGTAAACGCGGGAAAGGACACTTGGTTCGAGTTGCCTGCGGCTTCGGTTACGGTGATCCGAGGGATGGTTCGGGAGAAGTGAGCTTGAATGGTTCTGTAAGGGCACAGGTTAAGTCGGATATAGCGACACAAGTTACTTTTTACTTCGGGGCCTTCTTAGTTCTGCAATCGAGCGATGGCTGGCTGAGTCTTCTATCAGAGTGGCGAGGCGCTTCATTCTGGTTTCCTCTTTTTTTGCGCTCACTACCCAGTATGTGGCGGTGCGCTGATACCACGGTGGTTGCGATGTGAAAAATCGCCATGCGGTTTTGCTGGCGCGGAATTGTTTTTCGTATTCCGCCGGAAGCTTTGCGGTTTTTCTCTGCTCATAGGCGTAGATGGCGGATCTGTTGGAGTCACGCTTTCCGAATGCGGCTAAGCCTGCGGCGTGCATCAATCCCATGCCCTTGAGTTCGGTGGCGCGCTTCATATTGATGGCGCTCCAGATGCTGCGCGGTTTGCGCGGGGTGAAGCGGATCTTGTAACTTTTCGCGTCGATGCTCTTGCGGACACCGTCGATCCAGCCGAAGCAAAGCGCGCCGTCGACGGACTCCGGCCAGGTGATGCTGAGACGCCCCGAATCGCGCTTGTAGAAGCCGACCCAGAGTTCTTGTTCACTAGCGTGATTTTGTTCGAGCCAGGCGCGCCAGTCTTCGAGCGTGGGGAAAAATTTGGGCGTGGCCCTCATGCGAACCAGAATATTCCACGGCTAAGACATTTACATCAGCCACAATGCGTCCACATCAACGATCACTTGGGTGCGCGGAATTTTTTGCGATACAGCGTAGGCTAGCATGGCGCGCAGGGTGGTGTTCAACTTCTCGCGGCTGGGCGATTTCAGGACGAAGTGATAACGATAGTCGCGCTTCAAGCGCATGATTGGCGCTGTAGCCGGTCCTAGCACGCGGACGCCTTCATGACGGCTTTGCTCGAACCATTTGCCTAGCGTGCCGGACCATTGCAGGGCTTCGTCGAGTTTGTCGCTGCGGATGAGAACGTTGGCCAGGGCTGAATAGGGCGGATAGTGCATCCAACTGCGGAAGCGAAGTTCCTTTTCGTAGAAGCCGGTGAAGTCGTGACGGGCGGCATATTGAACCGCATAATGGTCTTGAAAAAAAGTCTGCAGAATCACTTTGCCCGGGGATTGGCCGCGGCCGGCGCGGCCGGCGACCTGGGTTAACAACTGGAATGTGCGCTCGGCGGCACGGAAGTCGGGAAGGCCGAGCGCGCTGTCGGCGCCGACTACGCCTACCAGCGTTACACCATGAATGTCATGGCCTTTGGCGATCATCTGGGTGCCGACCAGAAGATCGAGTTCGCCTTCGTTCAAAGCGTTGAGCGTGCGCTCAAAATCTTCGTGGCCGCGGACGGTGTCGCGATCCAGGCGGGCGATGCGGGCTTGCGGGAACATGCCGTGCAGTAACTCTTCCAGCTTCTCCGAACCGGTGCCTAAGAAATAGATATACTCGCTGCCGCAGTGGGCGCATTGCTTGGGAATGTGCGCGACATAGCCGCAGTAGTGGCACACCATTTTGTGCTCGCTCTTGTGATGTGTCATGGCAACGGCGCAGTTGCGGCATTGCAGAGTTTGGCCGCAGGTTCGGCACAAGACCACCGGCGAATAGCCGCGGCGGTTGAGCAGGACCATGACTTGCTCTTTGCGATCGAGGCGATCCTTAATCTCAGCCGTGAGTTTCCGCGAGATGACTTGCTCGTGTCCTGTTTCCTGGAATTCCTGGCGCATGTCGACGATTTCGACTTCGGGAAGCGGACGCAGCTCGACACGATCCGGCAACTCGATTAACGCATATTTGTTTTTGGTGGCGTTGAAATAGGATTCGAGCGAAGGAGTAGCAGATCCGAGGACCACTACGGCGTTCGCCATTTTGGCGCGCATCACGGCTACGTCGCGGGCGTGGTAGCGCGGATTCTCTTCCTGCTTGTAGGAAGAATCGTGCTCTTCGTCGACGATGATGAGGGCGAGGTCCGCAACCGGGGCGAAAACCGCAGAGCGTGTGCCGACGACCATGCGAGCTTCGCCCTTCTTGATTCTGTGCCATTGCTCGGCGCGCTCTTTATCGGAGAGCGCGGAATGCAGGATGGCGGCTTCGTCTCCAAAAATCTGATGCAAATCTGCGGCCACGGCTGGCGTGAGGCCGATTTCGGGGACTAAGAGAATGGCGGAGCGTCCGGCTTCGAGAACTGCTCTCATGCCTGCGAGATAAACGGCGGTTTTTCCGGAGCCGGTTACTCCGTGGAGCAGCATGCCGGAGAATTGTTTCTTGCCGACGGCTTCGCGCAGTCGATCCAGGGCGGATTGCTGCGCCGTGTTGAAACTGAAGTCGAATGGCGAGGGGCGCGGCTTGCTGCGTGAGAGAGTGAAATTAGCGGGTTCTTCGAAAATTTCGATCAGCCTGCGTTTTACCAGCGTGGTGAGCGTGGTTCGTGGGACTTCCAGCGCTTGCAGGGTTCCGACCGGGACTCGGCCGCCAGAGGCCGCTAGCGTGTCGATAATCGTGCGCTGATTGTCGTTCAGTTTGCCTTCGGCGGATTTCAGTTGTGCGATCTTTACGATTCGGGTTGCATCGCGCGTGTGAGAGACATCTTCGCGAGTCAGCCATTTCTTGCGGACCATTCCGGCGAGAATTGTTTTGGGGATATGAGCGGCGGAACGGAGAGTTTCTTCGCGAACCGCCGCAGTCTCATTCGGTGCAGAGTCTTGTGCAACCATGTAATCGAGCACGCGAAATTCTGCAGCTTGTTCTTCTTCAGAGCGGCGCGAGCGCAAGGATGATCCGGACATGCCTGCGAGATGGAGAGCCATGCGTCCTCCGGGCGTGATGCCGTAGGCGATGGAGCGTTTGAATTCGGCGTGCAGCGGGAGCATGGTGCGGAAAACTTCACCGAGAGGGGCCAGATAGTAGTCGGCGATCCAGCGGGCGAGGCGAAGGAGTTGATCGTCGAGGACGGGCGCGGGATCGAGAATACTGTAGATGGCTTTGGTTGCTACCGAGGGCTTGCGATCGTGGAGCTCGACTACGATGCCTGTCATGCGACGTTGGCGGAAGGGGACGAGTACACGCGCGCCGACTGCGGGAGCTGCGTCCGGCGGGACACGGTAGGTGAAGACCGTGTCGAGTGGGACGGGGAGGGCTACGTCGCAGAATTCGGGCATTGATTCGAAGGATATCAGGCAGGTCTGTGGGTTATCGCTCAAGGACAGGAAAGCGGATTCTTCGCCTCACTCGGAATGACAAAGCATTTTCGGGGAGCGAGGTCCTGTGCTAGTCCGCGGCTTTCTTTGGAGGCTCGATGCCCAGATACTTCATCACCATCTGCAGATCCTTCCAGGCTTCGCCTTTTTGGCGAGGATCGCGTAGCAGGAATGCGGGATGATAAGTCACGGCCAGGCGCGCGCCGGGCCATGAGGGATCGGGCTTGACGCCGGTTGGCATGAAGTCGTAAAAGCGGCCGCGCAGTTCGGACATGGATGCGTTCATCGCCAGCAAATTTTTCGCGGCGGTCGCGCCCAGGGCGACGATGACTTTTGGTTTGACGGCGGCGATCTGACGCATTAAAAACGGCGAGCACGTGTCGCATTCGTCGCGCTCGGGTTGGCGATTTTGGGGCGGGCGGCATTTGACGATGTTGGCGATGTAGATATCCTCGCGGCGCAGGCCCATGGCTTTGATCATGTTGTTGAGCAGCTGTCCGGCGCGGCCTACGAAGGGCTCGCCTTGGGCGTCTTCATCGGCGCCAGGGCCTTCGCCTACGAACATCAACTCTGCGCGGGGATTACCCACGCCAAAGACGATTTGCTTGCGGCCCTGCTGGTGCAATTTGCAGCGTGCACAATCGCCGAGGTCTTCGCGGATGAGTTTGAGAGCGGCGGCGGGATCGGTCACACCTTGCTCAGGCTTGGGAGAAATTATCTCGAATTGTTCTTCTTCGACGGCAACGGCGGCGGATTTTCTTGGGGACATTTCTTCTTCTATTCCCGGTTTGCGTTCAATCAGAGATGGTGCGACGTTGGAACTCGATTCTGCCTCTTGCGTTCCCGCGGAGATGGGATCACGACGGTAGAAGTCGTAGATGCCCATCTCGTGGCAGAAGCGGATGTGTTGAGCCAGTGCGCGGCGTAGTTCGGGGTCCAGAGTTTGGGGCATTTCAAAATCAGTGCTCGACGTCAAAATAAATCTTGGTGGATGCACGGTACTGAACTACCTTTTGTCCTTCGATCTGCATGTCGAGCGAGTCGACGTGAGCCCACTTGATGCTGCGAACTGTTTTGGCAGCTTCAGCGACGGCGCTTTCGGCGGCCTTGGCAAAGCTTTGATTGGATGTGCCTACGACTTCGATCACTTTTTGCGTCATGTGCGCGCTCTCCTTAAGAGATTGGAAAGAGCATTGTACGCCCGCCCGCATGTTTGCGAGGTTGTGGAAACTTCGGGTAGTGATCTAAATCAGATCCCTGGGAAACTTCTGGCACGGCTCTGTTCTTGAGATGGTTAAATTATCCAGTGAACTCCGCAGTGGGGGCTGTGTTCCGCTTCGCTCGGCGGAACGTACGAGTGCGTCATCGCCGCATGAACTGGCGCTTGTCAGGCCTTTACAGAGGATTTTCTGCGGTCGCGAATGCGGACGACCTGATCCAGAACGCGCTGGGCCACTTCCCACTTGGTGGTTTCGGGGACTTGGACGACTTCGTCATGCGTGATGATGGTGACTTCGTTGCGCTCGGAGTCAAATCCGATGCCTTCGCGGGAGACGTCGTTGACAACGATGGCGTCGAGATTTTTGGTGGTGAGTTTTTGGCGGGCGTTTTCGAGAGCATTTTCGGTTTCGGCGGCGAAACCGACGATAATCTGCGTTGACTGCGGGCGGAGATTTCTCTCAGGATATCGGTTGTCGGTTCGAGTTCGAGCGTGAGCGGGCCTTTACGTTTCAGCTTTTGAACGGAGGCCGATCTTGCGCGGTAGTCGGAGACGGCGGCGGTCTTGATTACGATGGTCGATTGCGGAAGAAGATTTAACACTGCATCGCGCATTTGTTCAGCGGATTCGACACGAGTAACTTCGGCTGCTCCCGGCGGCGTGAGCGTAGTAGGGCCGCTGACGAGCAATACGCGAGCACCACGACGCAGTGCGGCTTCGGCGAGCGCGTAGCCCATGCGACCGCTGGAGCGGTTGGTTAAGTAGCGGACAGGATCGATTTTTTCGCGCGTGGGACCGGCGGTGATCAATACTGTCTCGCCGGAGAAATCCTGCGCGGCGCCAAGAGCTTCAAGAACCGCCGCTACAATGGCTTCATTTTCTGCGAGACGTCCTGCGCCGACCATTCCGCACGCCAGATATCCAGAGCCTGGCTCGACGATCTTCACCCCTCGTTTGCGCAGGATTTCGAGATTAGCTTGCGTGGCCGGATGGTTCCACATGTTGACATTCATCGCAGGCGCAACGACTACGGGCGCGGTGGTTGCGAGATACAGCGTCGTCAGGAAATCGCTGGCGATGCCTTGGGCGAAGTGCGCAAGAATGTCGGCTGTCGCGGGGGCCACGAGAAGAGCGTCAATCGATTGCGCTACCGCAATGTGTTCGATGGCGGAATCGATGTTGGGCGCTCGCTCTTCTCCGGGAGAAAACATTCCGGTGATTACTTTTTCGCCGGAGAGGGCGGCGAAGGTAAGCGGGCGAACAAACTCCTGTGCGGCATGGGTCATAATGACCTGCACGCGAATACCGCGGTCCTGCAGCAGGCGAACGATTTCCGCCGCCTTGTAGGCTGCGATTCCGCCGCGTAACTCCGAGAGCAACTTTCATGGTACGCAGCTGACAGCGCCTAAAGGCGCGATTACAGCTGCTCATTGGGGTACGCCTGAAGGCGCACCTGATCCGGATCCAAACGAAGCCCGAACCCCTTTAGGCTTGGCCGAAAGCCTTGTCCAGAACTTCCGCAGCTTGCTCGGCCGCGCTGCGGGTTTCGGGAATTTCCCACTTCACCTTGCCGGCGCGGATTTCATCCTGCGCAATGCGGCACGGTTTGCGCGAATTTGTTTGCACCACTGGCGGAGCTCCCGATTGCAGTTGCCGGGCGCGCCGGGCAGCGACCAGAATGTAACGGTAGTTGCTGTCGAAGCCTTCGATCAATTTCATTGGATCTCTCCCTTGATTTGGGGACGCAAGATTTTGATTGCCGAAAGTTCTACGCTGCGTTCTTCGTCAGCGAAGCTAACGTCACCTATTCTCCCACGAAAATGAACTTTGCGGGGCCACGAGAGTGCCATTAGGTTACGAAGGACTAACCCGCCGACTTTACCGTGGCGCGGAAGGAATCGAGGATGGGCTGGACGCGTTCGCGGACGTTGGCGAGGCGGCAGGAATCGGCCACGGCGACGATTCTAGCTTGATCCTCGGAGAGAGTGTCTCCGGTGCGAAGCAAGCGTTCGCCGCGCACGATGGCGCGCAGACAGTTGATGGATTCATCGAGTCGATCGTTCACGAGAATATAGTTGTATTGCTCGTAATTCTCAATTTCGCGAGTGGCCGTTTGCAGACGGCGCTGGATAACTTCTTCGCGATCTTCGCTGCGCTTGCGCAGGCGCTTCTCCAGCGTTCTTGCGATCGGGAGGCAGGATGAAGATGCTGATGGCGTCGGGCAGTTTGCGCTGAATTTGCTCCGCGCCCTGCACGTCGATATCGAGCAACAGGTCGCGGCCCTTTTGCTCGGCTTCTCGAGAAAGCATCGTGCGGTGCCGTAATAGTTGCCGAATACTTCGGCGTGTTCGAGGAATTCGTCGTCGCGGATCATCTGCTCGAATTCGGCGCGCGAGATGAAGTAATATTCGCGGCCATTCTTTTCGCTGCCACGCGGCGGGCGCGTGGTGTACGAGATGGAAAATTCGAGATCGGTGACAGATTTGAAGCATTTCATTGACCAGCGTGGATTTGCCCGAACCAGAGGGCGCGGAGATGATGTAGACGACCGGTTTGCGCGTGTGGAACTCATTCGAGGTTTTGCACCTGCTCGCGCGATTTTTCGATCTCCGCTTTCATGGCTAAGGCCCGCTTCGGTGATCTTCAGCGCTTCGCCGGCCAGGCCGGAGGTTTTTGAAAGCAGCGTGTTGGCCTCGCGATTCATTTCCTGCAGCAGGAAGTCCAGCTTCTTGCCAACCTCGCCGCCCTCGTCGAGCAGTCCCAGGAAATGCTTGACATGGGTTTTCGAGGCGGACCAATTCTTCCTGAATGTCGCTGCGATCGACCAGCAGCGCGGCTTCCTGCAGCATGCGCTCGCGATCGAGCTGGCTGCCGAGCAATTCCTGCAGGCGTGATTGCAGGCGCTCCGTGTAGCTTTGCAGCATGGCGCGGCGATGTTCTTCACGCTCTTGCCGGCTTCGCGCGAGGTGCGCCATGCGCTGGCGCAATTCGCGTTCGATGCCGCGGCCTTCCTCCTCGCGCATCTGGTTGAGCCGATCGAGAGCTTCGCCGACGGGCCATCACGGCGGCTTCGAGCTCGCCGTCGACGGCGCAGTGCCGAAGAGTCGAGAGCACCCGGAATGCGCAGGATGGCATTCAGGTCGGGCTCGGTGGGAAGAGAAAACTCGGCGGCTGCCGCGCGAAAGGCGGCGATGTAGCCGCCGACCAGCTCGCGGTTGAGGGACAAAGCTTTCGCTGCCGCCGCGCTCGAGACTCAGAGTCACTTCGACGTGGCCGCGCGCCATTTTTTCCTTCAGCAGACGGCGCAGTTGCATCTCGAGCGAGTCGCGTACCGGAGGGCAGGCGGAAATGGAGATCGAGAAAGCGGTGATTCACCGACTTCAGCGAGAGCGAAAACGCGAGCGTGCCGTTGCTCTGCGTTGCGGCGGATTCGGACGGCGAGGCCGAGTTTGTCATCAGCCCATTTTGCAGATCGCCTTTGACCTGCGCAAATCCCGTCATGGAGCGGAGCGGCATATATGTTTTCTAGATACCGAATTGTAATTTCAATTCGGCTGCGCCGGTTCAAGTTTCGGCTCGAATTCGGCGAACTGCAAATCATACAGGCGGCGATAGGTGCCTAACTTCTGCCATCAGTTCTTCGTGGGGGCCGATGTCGGCGATGGTGCCATTCTCGATCACCACGATGCGGTCGGCGCGGCGCACCGTGGAAAGCCGGTGCGCGATCACGAACACGGTGCGGCCGCTCATCAGATTGTGCAGCGCGGATTGCACCAGCGATTCCGACTCGCTGTCGAGCGCGGAAGTGGCTTCGTCCAGAATCAGGATTGGCGCATTTTTCAGCATGGCGCGCGCGATGGCGATGCGCTGGCGCTCGCCGCCGGAAAGCCGCACGCCGCGCTCGCCGATCATGGTGTCGTAACCCGCGGGCAGCGCCAATGAAGTCGTGCGCCAGAGCGGCGCGGGCGGCGGCTTCGACTTGCTTTCAGCGGAACGTGCGGCTGGCCGTAGGCGATGTTGTTGCGCACGGTGTCGTTGAACAGCACCGTCTCCTGCGTGACGATTCCGATCTGCGCGCGCAGGGATGCCAGAGTCACGTCGCGAACGTCGTGGCCATCGATCAGCAGGCGTCCCGCGGTGACGTCGAAGAAGCGCGGAATCAGATGGACCAGCGTGCTCTTGCCCGCGCCGCTGGAGCCGACGATGGCCAGCACCTCGCCGTGCTCGACTTCGAGATTGATGTCGTGCAGGACCTCGCGGGCATCGTCGCCGTCTCAGCGCCGTAGGAGAAGCCGACATGATCGAAGCGAACGCTGTCCGTGAAGGGCGGCAGCCGCTTGGCGCGCGGCCTTCTCGCGGACATCGTCCTCGACATCCATGAACCTGAAAATTTCGACGATGCGCCCAGGCCTGCTGGAAATTGTTGTTGAAGAGGGCGAACTTGCGGACGGGATTGTAGAGGCTGAAGACAGCGGTGATGAAGGCGACAAAGATCGCCGGGAGTGATCTGACTGTGCGCGATGCGGTCGCGGCCCAGCAGCAGAAGCAGGGCGATGGCCGATGCGCCGAAGATATCCATCAGCGGCGAACTGATGGCGGCCGCCGCGACCGAGCGCAGGTTGGCGCGGAACAAGCGGCGGGCCGCCGGGCGGAAGCGGGAGATCTCCCAGTTCTCCATGCTGAAGGCTTTCACGATGCGGTTGCCGGTGATGGTTTCGTGCAGGATGTTCTGGATTTCGGCCAGCTTGTCCTGCCCGCGGCGCGTGGTGCTGCGCACCCGGCGGCCGATTTTGCGCGAAGAATAAATGATGACGGGAACGAACAGCAGCAGCACCCAGGCCAGTCTCTCTGCCCAGCACTACGACCACGCCCGCAGTGAACAGAAAGGTAAAGAACTGCTGCAGGAACTCGGCCAGCACGGTCGACATGGCGTACTGCACGCGCTCGATGTCGTTGATGATGGTCGAAAGCAGTGTGCCCGTGGTGTGCTTCGAAAAAACGCCGCCGAGCGGCGCAGGATCGCGTTGTAAAGATCGTCGCGCAGATCGGTGATCATGCCGAAGCCGGCGTGGTTCACCAGATAGGTTCCGGCATAGTCGCAAATTCCCTTCAGAATGGTGGAGGCCACCAGCGCGAAGGCCACAATGGTCCAGGCATTGTGAAATGCGACGGGAACGAACTGCTGCAAGTAGACGGCGTGATGGGTGCCGGGAATGGTGAAGAGCAGAATGTTTCTCGATCCGGAGGCGGGATTCAGCACGCGATCGAGGACGGGCCGGACCAGAAGATACTGAAAGCGTCGAGAACTCCGACTGCGGCCAGCAGCAGCACCGAGACAAATCTGCAACCAGTAGGGAAGCACGTAGCGTACCAGGCGCGTCAGTTGGCGCATAGGGCTCCCAGGCAGGCAGGCTGCAATCGCTTGCTGCGGCGGCATAGGCATGAGGTGCAAGGTATTCGCGGCGTAGGAGTGTCAATGATTACCTACTTCCGGCTTACTTCGGGCTGTCCCGGTGCACGACCTTCACCCGGTATCCGGCCTTGCGCAGGCGTTTGCCGACTTCTTCGGCGATCATCACCGAGCGGTGCTGCCCGCCGGTGCAGCCGAAGGCGATCGTGAGATAGCTCTTGCCTTCGTGAATGTAATGCGGCAGCAGGTAAATCAGCAGGTCGGAGATGCGCTGGATGAATTCCTTGGTCTGCGGAAACGAACGAATGTATTTGGCCACGCGGGGATCGCGTCCGGTGAGCGGACGAAATTCGGGCACGAAATGCGGGTTGGGCAGGAAGCGCACGTCGAAGACCAGGTCCGCATCTTCGGGAACGCCGTGGCGGAAGCCGAAGCTCACGCACGACACCAGAATATTTCTTCTCCGATGATTGTTCGCGGAAGCGCTCGGTGATGTGGGCGCGCAATTCGTGGACGTTGAACTTCGAGGTGTCGATGACGAAGTCGGCCAGCGCGCGAATGTGCGCCAGATGGCGGCGCTCCGTCTTCGAGCGCGATTCACCGGCGCGTCGGTACCCAGCGGATGCGGCCGGCGGGTCTCGCTGAAGCGGCGCAGCAGCACCGCGTCCGAAGCTTCGAGAAACACGACCTTCGTCGGAATCATGTCGCCGGACTGACTTCAGAATGCCGGGAAGTTGTTCGAGCTTCGATCCTTCGCGCACATCGACGACCAGCGCCGTGCGGCGAATTTCGCCCGATTGCAGCGCCAGTTCGGCGAAGCGCGGGATCAATTCGACCGGAAGATTGTCGACGCAGTAGTAGCCGAGATCTTCGAAAGCCTTGAGCACGGAGGCTTTCCCCGAGCCGCTCATGCCGGTGATGATGACCAGTTCGGGCGCATGCTGCGCGTCTTGCGAGCGGGAAGCTTTCTTGGCTTGCGCTTGGCGAGTGATTACTTTCCGGCTTGACGATTTCCGGGGAGCCATCTATGGATAGTAGCATCGAAGGCCATGCCGTGATGCCCGCAGATTGGCTTGAACACGAGGGCACACATTCCGTAGAGGGCTACCGAGCGATGCTATTCCGTGCAGTTCCGCCTCGCTTGCTCGAGCCGGACAGCGTCTCTGCCACTGCCAGGTCGAATTTTCGATTTGTCTCAGCAGGCCCAGGCAGGTAAGCTAATTCGCCATGAAGAAGTTTCACGATCTGACCGAGCGGGAAGTGCTGGCGCTTGGCCATTTCGCTGGAAGAAGAAGACGAGCGCGTGTATGCCGATTTTGCCGAAGGCCTGCGGCAGGATTATCCCGCGTCGGCAGCGATGTTTGAGGGCATGCGCGAGGAGGAGTCGGCGCACCGGCGGCGGTTGATCGAACTCTTCCGGAAGAAATTTGGCGAACACATTCCGCTGATCCGGCGGCAGGATGTGCGCGGGTTTGTGGAGCGCCCGGCGCTGTGGCTGATGCGGCCGCTGCGCATTGAAGCCGTGCGCAAAGAAGCCAGCACGATGGAAGTGGAGACGCGGCGATTTTACGAAAAAGCAGCGGCGCGCACCCAGGATGCCAGCATCCGGCAATTGCTCGACGATCTGATCAACGAAGAGCGCGAACACGAAGAGCGCGCGCAGGAACTCGACAAAGAGAAACTTCCGACAAGTGTAAAGCAAGACGAAGAGTTGGCGCAGCGGCGGTTGTTTGTTTTGCAGATCGTTCAGCCCGGCCTGGCCGGGCTGATGGATGGATCGGTTTCGACGCTGGCGCCAGTTTTTGCCGCCGCGTTCGCCACCAAGAATACGCAGGACGCTTTTCTGGTGGGGCTGGCCGCATCGGCTGGGGCCGGCATCAGCATGGGATTTGCCGAGGCGCTTTCCGATGATGGCAGTCTCACGGGGCGCGGACATCCGTGGGTACGGGGATTGATTTGCGGGGCGATGACGGGGTTCGGCGGCATCGGGCACACCTTGCCGTTTTTGATTCAGCGACTTTCGACTGGCGCTGTGGGCTGCGGGCGCGGTGGTCATCGCCGAGTTTGCGGTGATTACCTGGATTCGGCGGCGGTATATGGATAGTCCGTGGGTTTCGGCCGCTCTGCAGGTTGGGCTGGGCGGAGCGCTGGTATTTATTACTGGGGTGCTGATTGGGAGTTCGTAAAGTGCAGCATTTTGGCAGGTGGCGGTTAACCGGTTCGCCTAAATACAAAGTGCTAACTTCTAATTGCCGATGTCACGGCTGCGTCTCATTGCTGTGTATCCAGCGGGTGTTTGCTCTTCTCGTAGAATTCATTCTGCAATTTCAGGCTTTCGTCGTCGGCTTTGACGGCGCGGATACTCTTCACGATTTCGTTGATCCACCAATCCATTTGAAATTTGCCTAACTCGACGGTCGCGGCCGAGCCGACACCGGAATAGTGATTAGGAAAGCGCGCGTACCACCAGATGCCGGTGTAGACATCGTCGGGAAGATTCGAGGCGGTGCTGGTCTGCGCCAGATTCTTGATTGGCGCGGTCTTGATGCACGAGATCGGGACGAGCAATGAGCATTTTGGAAGTTTCGCTTTCGCCGGCGTGCATGTCGATGGAAGTTTTTTTCTTTGGACCGCCGGACTCGGGCGAGCGCTGATCGAAGATGTAGACGACGTAATCGTGCGGTTTATCGAGTTGAGTTTGCGCGAAATAAGGCAGCAGATGTTCGTTGCCGCCATGGCCGTTAACGATGAGAATTTTCTTGCAGCCGTTGCGCGCCATTTCGTCGGTGGTTTCTTGAAGTAACGCGAATTGCAGATCGCGGCTGTAGGCGACGGTGCCGGGCTCGTGGCGGGCTTCGGCGATCTGGCCGAAATAATATTCCGGAAAGACGACGGCATATTCCTGTTCGGCGGCATGCAGATTCGGCATAACGTGCATCCAGCAAGTCGGTACCGATCGGCAGATGCGGGCCGTGTTTTTCGAGAATGCCGAAGGGCAAAAGGCAGGTTCCCTGCGAGCGATGAATGCCTTCGCGGAAATCGGCGGCGGTGAGTTCTTCCCAGTGGACAGAAGGCTTTGGTTGAGGAGAAGTTTGAGCGGACGCCAAATTTTCAGCGTTCGGAATAATGAACAAGAACAGGGACAAGATTGAAAAAATCGCACTCAGTAAACGAGGCCGCATTACTAATTCTCCCGGCGCGAATTCTAACAGACGGAAGGCGCACGGAACGTTCAGGCACTTTCCGTAATCAATGAAACTTCCGCCAGAATTAAGAGAGGCGGGCAGAAGTGCCCGCCTGACGTGAATGCTCGGCTACTTCAGGAAAATTTCCTGCAGCAAGTCCGAGGTGACCGTTTCTCGAATCTCCTGGCGCTTTTCGGCGAGTTGTTGTGCCGGAGCTTTGCCTCCCAGGATTTTGTCGCGGACTTCTTCACCCTTGGCCGCGAGGCCATCCATGGCGGCGTGGTTCTTGTATTCGATCGCCACACAGATATCCCAATCATCCGGATTCGCCTTGGTTTCTTTGAGGAAAATTTTGTAATCCATGATCGTTCCCTGGCGCTTCTCCTCGTCGAAGAATGGCTTGCTGGATTTTTGCAACGTGGCGAGATACTCGTCCATGTGGGTGGGTTTAACGCGAATCAGTGATACGCGCCATACCGGGCCTTCGTTGTAATGCTCTTGGGCGAAAAGCGCGGGCACGCATAACAGCAGAAAAACGACTAGACCGCACAGCTTTTTCACAGTCATCTCCTGAATTGAAGTGAGTTTTTCGGGCGTGGGCATCATACGCTCTTGGAGGAGCGTTCGAAAAATCGAAAGAGAAGAAATGGTGGCTACACAGACAGAAGCGGAACTCCGGTGACGTTCGCGCCGCGGCGGAGACCGGCATCCAAGGTTGCGAGCGGAACGTCCTCGCGGAGCGCCAGCTCTAAATAGGCCGCATCGTATTGGGAAAGGCTTTGTTGGCGCGCGCGAGGCAGAATTTGCTCGAAGGCCTGTTTGGCATCAATGGGTATGACGAGGATGGGAAATCCGGCGATGCGGCGAAGAATGGCCGTCACCTGAGCGAGGCTAATGCGCTTGCGGCGCTCTGCGACCAGCAAGGCATTTGCGACTTCGAGCGGCCAAAGAGAAGGAACCAGCGCTTCCGATCCCCTCGACAAGGAGTCGAGCACGCCTTCCGTAAACTTTGTGCTCTCGTCCTCGAAGCACCATGCCACAGCTACTGACGCATCGAGTACGAACTTCCTAGTAGCGGCGGCCTTCATCGATTAACTCGCGGATAGAGATCTCTTTGAGCTTTGCACCTCTTCTCAACTGACGCAAATCATCCGCCAGTTTGCGGAGATCCTGCTTCGATCCGTTGCCGGGAGGCGTCAGCTTGGCCACGGGGATGCCGCGCCTTGTTATCTCGATTATCTCTCCTTCGGAGGCCCTTCGGAGAAGTTCGTTCAGATGAGTCTTGGCTTCAAAGGCCCCGACAGTTTTCATGCATTTATTATCTCAACAACAGACCAGTTTGTAAACCAGTTTGATACGCCGGCGCCTGGGGCGGCACGGCGCTATGGAGCCTCGATCAGTTCCATCCTGCCGTCGCGGGTGCGGTGCAGGATCAGGACTTTCCCTTTGGGATCACGGAAGACAAAGACATCGCGGTCGCGGAAGTGGGCTTCTTTGATGGCTTCTTCTAGCGTCATGGGACGCATGGCGACGGCCTCGTCGGAGCGGACGAGGTGAACCTCGGTGGTGCTGGCCACAGCGGGATAGCGGTGTACGGCTACGGGAATCGCGGTCCTTTCCGTAAGGCCGACTTTGGTTTGCGGCACTTCGTTCGTATCGGCGAGCGGGGCGGATTGGCCGTTCCACTTTCTTGCTTCTTCGCTTTTGCAGACTGAGAGTCTTTTCGACTGCCAGCGCTTTTGTACTTCACTGCCTGCTTCTCGAGATGGTCCAGAGCTTCGCTCATCGCGATAGACATGTCATTGGCCTGGGCCAAGCCGACCAGCGGACCGTTGCGTGGGGTGATCGTGATTTCGGCTTTGTTGCGGTGTTTCTCGACGGCGAGGATGACGTGGGTTTCAAATCTGTCGCCGAGAATTCTGCGGATTTTGCTAAGGCCGGTTTCTATTTCTTTGCGAATGGCTGGAGTGACTTCGTAGTGACGACCGGTAAATTCCACGTTCATGAAGTGACGCTCTCCTTGCGCTGTAGCACGAATGTCTCGGGGCGGTCAGCGTTGAGTCTTTCTTTCTCCCGGCGCTATTGGCGCACCCTGCGTTGATGCGTGCTGGGGATGCGCATATCTTCACGATATTTCGCAACGGTTCGGCGTGTAACCTGGATGCCTTGCGACTGCAAAATTCGTGTAAGTTGTTCGTCGGTTAACGGGCGGGCGGAATCCTCTTCGTCGATCAGCTTTTTTACGCGGCGCTTCAGGATGAGAAGGCGATGTGTTGCCGCCTTCAGGTCCCTGCACGCTCTCACTAAAGAAATAGCGCAATTCGAAAACTCCTTGAGGGGTATGAGCATATTTATTGGCTACGGCGCGGCTGACGGTCGAAGGATGCACGCCGATTTCTTCGGCGACTTCCTTAATCATCATCGGCTTGAGGTGATCGATGCCTTTTTCAAGAAACTCCTGCTGGCGGGCGACGATCGTGTAGCAAACTTTGATGATGGTCTGCTTGCGCTGCTCGATATTCTTGATGAGCTGGATGGCGCTTTTATAGCGCTCTTTCACGTAGTTGCGGGTGTTCTTGTCGTTGGTGTCGCGGGTCATCAGACGCTTGTAGGCGGGATTCAGACGAAGCTGCGGGAGGTCGTCGTCATTCATCATGACGAGCCATTCGTCGCCATGCTTAATGAAGGCTACATCAGGCTCGATGAGACGCGCCTGGCTTTTGTTGTACTGCAAGCCGGGGCGAGGGTCGAGGGTACGGATGTAGTCGAGCGCTGGCTGCACGGCTTCTACCGGGCGGCCGATGGCTTTCGCGATTTCCTTGTACTGCTTGTTCTGAACTCCGCGCAGGTGCTGATCGACGATGGCGATCGTATCCTGCAGGATGCACGTGCCGTAGCGAGGCTTGTCACCTTTTTGTTTTGCCTGAGCTGTTGCTGGTGGTATCGGAGTTGGCGAAGCAGGCATTCGCGCAGGTCGCGGCAACCTACGCCGGGAGGATCAAGTTGCCGGACTACCTCGAGAGCCTCCTGGAGATCGGCGGGAGTGAAATTGGGTATTGAACGACTTGCGAGGCGCGGCAGCGGCCTCGAGGGCGGGAGCAGGGCTGCGGCAGAATCTCCATTGCGCGAACCGAAAGACACTTCGGTCGCCGGCAAGCCACGGCGTTTCGCTGGCGATTATTCTCAGTCCACTCGGAAGGCCGCGCAGTCCGGCGTGGTCGATTCCGCCTCGATAAGTTCTTCAGATCCCCTGGCGGACGTGTCTTCGGGGCGGGATCTCTCCACACTTCATCGGTTCCGAGTCCCAGCGCCGCAGCTTCGCTAACTAGGCGCTGTCTGCCACCGTGTCGGCTTCGGGCGGCGCAGGGGGAGCTATGCCCAACATTTCCTCGTCGCTGGCGATCAAGTATCCGTCTTCATTCAGATTGCCGATGATCTCGATCGGCGGCCTCGCGAACTTCCGGACGCAGGCTCAACCGCCGACCTGCCACATCAGGTGATCGGTTAAGTTGGATGGCTTGGAGAGAAAATTCTCGAACGAAGGCCGCTCGATCTCTTCTGATCTCCCCGCGGCTGCGATAGCCGGGGTCGAGATATTCCTGAAAGAATGAACCGAAGTCGATCTCTTCGAAGGGATCTTTCTTTTCTACTGCAGTAATCGGGTTCTCTTCAGCGTGGCGGAGGCGGCGCGGTCCCGGTCTTCTTCCTTGCGGCCTACTTCATCGATCAGAGGAACGGAATCTTCGAGTTCCTCCAGAACCGGATTCTCGACCATTTCGGAGTTGATCATGTCCTTGAGCTCAAGCTTGTTGAGCGCGAGAACGGAGACCATCTGGACGAGGCCAGGAGTGAGGATCTGCCGCTGCGAGTTTGACTAGTTTGTGCTGGAGTAAGACCATGACTCAGCGTTTCAAGGTTTCAGCATCCGATTAAGGACATCTGTCGGTGTTTGGCTCTTGCCAAATAACATCCAACACGGCGCGTACAAGGCACCACAATTACTCCTTAGTAGATCTGCTGTCGGAACGGCTAAAGCCGCACTCTCTCAAGGCTCTCTGGTTTTGAAACTTTGCGATCTTGAAACTTTGAGGTCCTCAGACGAGAGAAAAGCTCTCCCCCAGATACACCCTTCTTACTTCCGGGTCCCCGCCAACTGCTCCGGCGGCCCGTGACGGAAGATTCTGCCGTCATTGATGATGTAGGCGCGATCTGTTACCGACAGTGTTTCGCGAACGTTGTGATCGGTGATCAACACTCCTATGCCGCTCGAACGCAGCCCGCTGATAATTTTCTGCAAATCGAGGACGGCGATGGGGTCGATGCCGGAAAAAGGTTCGTCGAGAAGGATGAAAGTGGGATTGATGCACAGGCAGCGGGCGATTTCCACGCGGCGGCGTTCGCCGCCAGAAAGCGCGTGACCACGGTTTTGCCGTATGTGATCCAGGCCAATTTCATCAATCAATTTTTCCATCTTCTCGCGGCGTTCGTGCCAGGACATCGGCTGCGCTTCCAACACCGCGAGGATGTTCTCCTCCACCGTAAGTTTGCGAAAAACTGAAGGTTCTTGTGGGAGATAGCTGATGCCATACTGGCGGGCCCGGAGGTACATGGGAACGTCAGTGATTTCCTGGCCGTCATACAGCACGCGGCCAGTGTCGGGGGGAATCAGGCCAACAATGGCGTAGAAAGTAGTGGTCTTGCCGGCACCATTAGGACCTAATAAACCAACAACTTCGCCCTGCTCCAGGCGCAGGCTGACACCGTTTACAACGCGACGGCCACGGTATGACTTGCCGATCTCATCTGTGGCCAGGGTACGCATTTATCTTGCCACTATTTTTTTGCTCGCGTTTGCGTTACCACAGGAGTATTTACTTCACCTTCTACGAGCACCCTATCATCGGACCTAAAGAAAGTCAACGAATCGCCGGTAATCTTGCCATGTTCGGCATCAAAAATGCTAGGCGGACCGCCGGTGAGGACGAACTTGTCGTCTGACGCGGTGTAAACAAGGTTCTGACCTTTCGCCCGGCGACCGGGTTCCTGAAGAATGACGTTGCCTTGCGCGACCATGCGATCGAGTTTGCCGGGTCCTGTTGGGGATTGGCCAAGCGAGGACTGACTTCGGGGCAAGAGATAGACGTCCATTTGATCGGCATGGGCGTCGAAATCAGGGCCGCGTGCGGTTACACCTTCGGAGTAGTGAGCTTTGCGGGCGGGATCGGAGTAGGTGAGGCGCAAGGCAGTGATGGTAACCGGACTGGCCTCTCCGAGGTTCTCCTGCGGCTTCCTTTTCGATATGTGGTCGCTCGCTTTTCGGTTGGCCGGTTTTGGATCCTTCGTTTGCCCGGCAGTCAATTTCGCTTGAACCAAGACCGTTGAAACCGGCTGTGCGCGAGTGCCTTGGGCGACCAATGAGCGGGTATCGCGGTCGAATTGAATGGATGGGGCTTCGATGAGGTTTGCGTCCTGCCAAAGGCGGGCATTGCCTTCGTAGAGAGCGACGGCGGGCGAGTTGTGGACCACCATTCTAGTTGAGGTCACGTGGATGGGCGACGAGGAGGCGAGCAGCGCACCGTTCGGTTGCTCTTTCACTTCGTTGTAAGTGCTTTTCACGAAGTCGTTGGCGAAGACATCATTGGTAGAGCGGTTGATGCGGACATTTTTTGCGGTGGTGACCATACCGCCATCGGAGATTCTTGGGCTTCCGGTGAGCTGAAGGATCTGGTCGGAAGGGGTGTAGACGGCTTTCTCAGCCCAGGCTTGAGTCCGCTTCTCCGGCGGCTGGCCGTCGGTGTAGGTGACGCTTCCCTGCTGGATGATGGACGACATACCGCCTTCAGGAAGAAAGACGGCGTCGAGGGTTTGGCTGGTGCTGATGCGATCGGGTTCTTCGGGGGAGATGCTAACGATTTTTGCGTCGGGTGCGCCGTGAACTGAAGCGAGGCGGCTTGCACCTCGGGGAGCGGCTGCGAATTTCGCGTCGAAGCGGCCCGCCGTGACCACGGTGCGCTGGGGCAAGCTCGCGGTTGAGTTCCGGCTCTCTTCCTGCGTCTTCTGTTCCTGCGCTGGGAAAATTGTGATTTGCGCGGCGCCGGAGGTTTGCGCGCGATCAAGACGGCGCCCTTCGGCTACGTGGAAATTTATCGCCGAGGCAGTGATGTCGAAATCCTGCGGAGCCGAGTTCTCGGTGGAGAATTTTTTCGCGGCAGTCGTGCGTTGCGCGAGCCGCACTCCATCGGAGGCGAAAGCTTTCTGCAGGACATTTTGTCCGAGGAAGAAGAGCACAACTCGGCCGGCATCGCCTTGCATGGGCTGATCACCTTCGCGCTCGATATGAACATTGCCGGTGAGCGTTGCAGTGCGTAATAGGTTTTGCTTGCTCGCCAGCAGGAGTTCCGCGTCATCGGCGCGGGCGCGCATTTTTTCGGTTGCCTTATCTGAGGTCTCCGCGTTCACGTCGCCTGTGGCTTCGATGCGCTGCACTTCGTTTTCGAGGCCGAGGAAAAATGTTGCCTGATCGGATTGCAGGGTTCCGGTTTCGCGGTCCATGCGGGGGTGGTCAAGAATGATTTCGCGCGGATCGCGGGTAATGACTCCGTGAGCGGCGAAAAGCTTGGCGTCATTCTCGTCAGTCAGAGTGACGTGAACCTGCGAGACCAGCGTGAGTTTGCCCGGCTTGGCCGAATATTGAATGCCTACCGCCCAGCCTGAAGCTTGCGGAGTGCTGAAGTCGACGCGAGCGTCGGTGTAAGCGTCTCCGCTATTGCGATTGAAAACAAGATCGCGGGTTTTCAGGTGGATGGGATCCTTCAATTGTTTTGGAGCAGCTTGATCGGGGGCCGTGCCGCCGGCAGGGTTGGCTTGCAGGTCGATCTGGACCTCGCCTTTGGCGATTACGTCGCCGGATTTGGGGTCGAAGGTAAAGTCGTCGCCGTAAATCTGATCGAAGCGAGAGGTGTCGCTGCCGTAAACAATGACGTTCACACCGTGCAGATCGGCGCGGCCGTTGAGTTTGAACTCCTTTACATCTTTGGCGCGGATGGTAAAAAGTGTGCGTCCCGCTTCGGATTTGGAAAACTGAAAGCCGCTGGCGGTCTGCTTGATTTCGAAGCCGATTTTGTTAGGGACCTCCTTGAGCACGCTGTGCTGGCGCATGCGGGCGTAGAGATACATTCCCGCAATCACAGCGGAGAACAGGACCGTGATTACGGCCAGCAGGCGGCGCAGGCGGTAGACGGGAAGGGTCATCTACGAACAGTTTACGGCAGGAACATTGACGCAGGCGGTTTTGAAATCACGTAACTCAAGTTCGATGCCGCCGAATTCGGAATGATCGTTATGGGTGATGGTGAAAGCGATGTCGATGGCGTCTCCGGCCAAGAGTGGAGATTTTTCCAGACGCTCGGCCATGTGCCAGCCTAGCGAGTCGAAGACCGGGCTTAGCTTGCGACTGGTTCCGTTTGGGTTTGCTTTCAATTTGAGCTTGATGTGTTTGTCTTTGAGGATTCTTGGGGGGGCGAGCAGGCGCACGTTACGGGCGGAAAACGCGGGTTCGTGGTTCCCGGTTCCGTAGGGTTCCAGCAGGGCAAGCATTCGATACAAATCAGGGGTGACTTCATCGAGATGCAGTTCGGCTTCGATATCGAGGACGGGATCGAAGTCGGCTTTGGTTAGGCGTGTGCGGGCGAAGGCGTCGAGCTCGGTGCGTAGTTGTGCGACATTCGCAGCGGGCATGGAGAAACCGCAGGCGTGGGAGTGGCCTCCGAAACGCGTGAAAAGAGTGTTGCTAGCTTCTACTGCTTCGAGCAGATGGAACGGACGGATGGATCGGCCGGATCCGAAAGCGTCTTCTCCTTCGCGAGTGATTACTATCGCGGGTCGGTGGTAGCGCTCGACCACGCGCGTGGCGGCGATGCCAATGACACCGCGATGCCATCCGTCGCCATCGACGACGATACAGTAGGCTTGGCACAGCGACGGATCGACGGCGATGCGTTCTTCGATCGCTTGAATGATGCGGCGTTCTTCTTCCTGGCGTTCGGCGTTCAGCCGGTCGAGCTTCCCCGCTAGAAGTCGGGCACGGTCTGCATCTTTGACGCTGAACAGTTCGATTACATCTCGAGCGATGTCCATGCGGCCGGCGGCGTTGATGCGCGGGGCGATGCGGAAGGCGACTTCGGTTGAGTTTGGCGGGCGCTTGGTGGAGACTTGGGCGACTTCCAGCAAGGCTTTCAATCCGGGATTCACCGCTCGGCGCAGCGCTTCGAGGCCGAGTTTGGCGAAGATTCGATTTTCGCCGGTGAGCGGAACGGCGTCGGCTATGGTCGCTATCGCTACTACTTTCATGAACGAAAGCATCAGAGGTGTCTGGTCCCTACTGGTAAGGCGGCGCTGCATCAGTCCTTGCGCAAGTTTGAAGGCTACTCCTGCGCCGCAGAGTTGCTTGTACGGATACGCGCATCCTGATTGATTGGGATTGATGACGGCATTGGCTCTTGGTACGCCGTCCGGACCGGGCAGGTGGTGATCCGTGACGATTAGATCCACGCCGAGACGATGCGCGGTCTCGGCGGGGGCGAAGGCGCGGATGCCCATATCGACGCTGATGATGAGGCGAATGCCTGCCTCGGCCGCGCGCTCGATTACGTCGTCGCGCATGTCGTAGCCTTCGCGAATGCGGTGCGGAACGTGGAAATCGGCGGCGCCTCCGCAGAGTTCGATGGCGGTTTTCAGGATGATGATCGCCATGGTGCCGTCTACGTCGTAGTCGCCGTAGATGAGCATCGGCTCTTTGCGTTCGATGGCGGCTTCAATTCGGTCGACGGCGGCGCGGAGGCCCGTCATCTGCTTGGGTGCGTGGAGGTGATCGAGCGAGGGATCGAGATAGCGGGCGGCGGATTCGGGATCAGTCACGCCGCGGCGGAGAAGCAGTTGCGCCAGCGTATGGAGTGCGGCGTGATCGAGGGCGGGTTTGCCGTTGTTGCGAAACTGGAGGTTGGGAAAATCTTGCAGTCCGAGCGCGAGTTGATGCACTTGCGCTGCATCTGCCGCGGCCAGTTCCCAGCGCACGGTTAGTTCTCGTCGTCCTGGTCCGGTTCGTCGATGGGGATGCCGCCGAAATCTTCGGAGAGATCGAGGAGGCGCTGGTAGCGCTCGTACCATTCGGTAGCTACTTCGCAGAGGAACATCGAGCCCTGATAGGCCCAGCCTAGTTGCAGGAAGCCGACTTTGCCGATGTGGGTGCGGAGCCAACGGGCGTCTTCCACGTCGTCGCTGTCGCTGAATTCGGATTGCGTGAGGCGCTCGACCAGTTCGTCGAGTTCTTCACGGTCGAGCTTCCAGGAGTGCATGGTTAAGAACGTTGCGCCGGAGCTCTTGGCCAGTTCGACAAAGTCCTTCCAGCCGTCGGGATTGTCGCCCATCTCCCACATGATGCATTGGACTTCTTCGAAGTCGACATAGCCGTGGAAGCGGCCCATGCCGTGGCCTTCGATGAAGGCGATCATGTCATCTTTTGTGGTGGTTAGATCTTCTGGTGCGGACGACATAGGAAAAAACTGTTTCAAAGGGCATTGTATGCCGTTTGGCAGGAGGGTGCCAGCGGAGTGCGAGCGGGTGGCCGCTGTCCTCGTCGATGTATCCTTGTCGCGAGTCCTGTTTAGGACTGGCGAGGCGCTCAAGTGTCGGATCGCATTCTTGAGGTGGTGGTCGTGCTGCTCCCAACTCTTTTCGCTGTAGGCATAGAGGTAGTCAGCAAGGATTTGAGAGAGCGCAGGTTGTGGCGCGTTGCGGTTCTAGTGTTTGGGATCGTCACGAGTCTCTCACTTGGCTACAGATGTCCCGTGCCGACCAGACTCACGGACGCGAGCAGAAGGAGTTAAGGGATCGATTGGATCAAAGTCTTCTGACCCAGCAGTACACAAAGGGGCAGTTGGACAGCCTTGCGTTGATGGTCGGGAAAATGGGCCAGCCGAATTCTAACAATTCCGAACTCGCAGCCGCAATTCGACAAATGGCTCAAGCGAAGGCGCAGGATGTTGCGGATCTTAAAGCATCGAACTCAGAGGCGTGTAAGCGCGCCCACGCTCAGGCCCAGGCAATTAGGGACTTCCGGGACCAGTACGATTCTAGCTCCCGATCGGATCAGGAAAGCTATATGGCTCGTTACTCGCAGGCGCCCCAAGCGAGTCGGGATGCTATATGGTCGGAGATGGCCAAGCGCGAATTCGCGGCATATCAAAATCACGAGGCGCAATTTAGAAACAAGTTTCTGTCCGACGCCAAGTATCTGCGCGATCTGCTATTCGAGAGATTGCCGCCGAAGACTGCTGACTCACTGCGAGCTCAGAACGGTGAAGCGGAGGCCGATTTGCAGATAGGCATGAGAGCGGGGGCATCAGATGAGCGGGGCATGGCGACGTATCTCGACGAACTTGCCGACGCCCTATGTGTGGCGAAAGGGAAATCGGACTAATGCATCCTGCCTAGCTCATCTCGTCCCCTCGGCGAACATCATGTTACACTTTATGTTTCAAAACAGAACCGCGCTCATACAGGACTCGCTAGCCGCTCATGCTTTTGTCCAAAGAATATGTGGGCTATCTCGCCCGCGAAGTCACCAAGAAACTGATTGCCGCCAAGGCCATTGAAACCTCGGCCGTGCCCAAGGTGACCGAGCGTGTTCATGCCGCTCTGCTCGAAGAGCTGACCCTCGAAGATCGGATCAATGACGAGGTACGCGTCATCCTCGAGGCTTATTCCGAAGAAATGAACAAGACCGGAGCAAATTACCAGGAGATGTTCCGTAAGGTGAAGACGGAACTGGTGCGCAAGTACAAGGCGGTGCTGTGAGACTGAGCCGGGACAAAGTGAACGTGCTGGCCCGCGCCGTGGCCGACGCCTTGAAGCAGATGGATGAAGTCGATTTCATCGAAGATCCGAATACGATCCGGCAGGAGACGCGCAAGATTCTGGAAGATTTGCTGAACAACGAGGCCAGAATCGACCAGAGTGCGCGGCTGAAGATCGAGAGCCAGAAGCGGACTATTCTTGAAGGCTCGCAGGAGTGGGATATTCTCTACCGCAAGTATTACAACGAGGAAGTGAAGAAGCTCGGCGTGTAACGGAGTCTGTCCGGCTAGGGCCGCTTCGAAGCCGATTTCTTCCTTCCCGGTTTCTTCTTATCGCCGCCAAGTTCTTTGCTGCAAAATTTCGCAATTCTTCCAATCAGTTCAACCGGAACCGGCTCGGAGAGCGGCAAGCGGAGTGTGCCTTTGTTATTGACTTGGTACGCAGCGAGTTCGTTTTTGAATGCAGCAATCACCGGCGCGGTGATGGGATAGAGCGAGTAATGATTTTTCCATCCGGCGAAATAGAGAAATGTCTCGCCCTGCAATCGATATGCGGGGATCTTGTACAAGATTGTCTCTTCCGCGGTGGGAAGCGCCTTGCGAATTGCACCTCGTACGCGCTCGAGCGTAGCGCGCGCGGATTCTGGTTGCCGGGAGATGTATTGGTCGACTAGATTGACCCCGGATTTCATCTTCCTCTTCAGAACCTTCCTGACATAGCCTGAACAAACAATAGCGTACCGATACACAATAAGCCTGCGTATACATATTTCACAAAGGCCCGCCCTTGCAGGCGGCGATTGATGGCGCGTCCGGCGAGAATCGCGATCACGGCGAGCGGCAGCGAGAGCAGATAGTAGCGGGTGACGATGGGCGTCCACAAACCGGCGAGCCAGTAACCGACCGCGCCGGCGAGGCTTGCAGGCAGAAAATAACCTTGCAGTGTGGCGCGAAAATGCTGGGCGGACCAGCGGCGCATTGCGCCGTAAATCGCGAGTGGCGGGCCGTTCATGCCGTATGCGCCGCCGAGGATACCCGCGATGAAGCCGCAAATCAGCATCCATAGCCGATTGTCGTGGCGAAGCTCTGGCGGGTTTCGGCCAATGAGCGAGTAGGCGGAGAAAGCGATGATGACAGTCGCAAGCGCGGCTTTGACGGCTTTGGGATGGCGGCTGCCGAGGAGAAGGATGCCGAGAGGAATTCCGAGGAAGGTGGGAAACACCAGCCAGCCGGTGACGTGCAGATGAATCTTGTTCCAGTCCTGGACCACAACAATGGCGGCGATCGTGATTGAGAGGAGCGCTACCAGCGGCGCGGCCTGTGTCACCGGAATGCAGAAAGCGAGAAGGGGAACGGCGAAGAGTCCTTCGCCAAAGCCGAAGATCGACCGAATCAGCGTGGCGACAAAAACGATGGCCAGAACCAGTAGTACGGGATTCATGGTATTCAGACGCGAGCCTTGCGGCGTTATGGTTCAGAGAATGAAGTTCGCCCGCTCATTGTAGCTACGATCGGAAAAGCTTGAACATAGAAGGCACAGAGGTGCGCCGCGTAAAACTTTCTTCGCGTTCAGACGAATTAGGCTTGTTACGAAAAACGAACTGAAATCGATCTTCCGATTCTGAGACTGAGTTTTGCAGTATCGTAAGCCCCAAATGCGGCTGCGGATTTTGAAATGGCTGCTTTGCGCCAGCAACCTCCGCTTTCAACGATCCGCCCACAAGCCACTTCAAGCAAGCTCTTGTGCACCGGTTCTTTCTTTTGCGAACCGGTGAGATGTTGTAACCGCAAAGGAGGAAGCAATGAAACGCAACGAAAACCGGGTGCTGAGCCGGACCGGCGCCCGCGAATTAACCCCGGAGGAACTGGCTCGCATCAGTGCCGGCGGGCCTCTCATCACCAACGTCATTACATTCAACCCGAAAACCGGCCAGAGGGACGGTGACGGCTAGAGGAGGATCCCATGCAGAAGAAAACCAAGCGTGTGCTGGGCCGCACTGGCGCGCGCGAACTTACCGAGGAAGAGGTTCAGAATATGGT
The DNA here is from genome assembly GCA_963734675.1 of uncultured Acidobacteriaceae bacterium. Taxonomy (GTDB): domain Bacteria; phylum Acidobacteriota; class Terriglobia; order Terriglobales; family Acidobacteriaceae; genus Sulfotelmatobacter. The sequence goes on along the minus strand of CAVTHZ010000006.1, from coordinate 129,382 downwards.
CGGAGGAGCACATACGGAAACAATGTGCAGCTTCGACCCAATCACCAAACAACCCGACGGCGACGTCGGCGAGTGCGGATGAACGGCCAGGCGGCGCAATGCGCGCCGCCTTTCTTCAGTTTAAGACGAAATATTCAAGAGGCACGCTGTGAAAATCGTAATCGTGGCGTTGGCTAACGACAATCACACTGCGCCGTTGAAATGGGCGCTGGAGCAGGCGGGATACACGGTCGTGTGCTGGGGCGGAGTGGGCTGGACTGAAAAACGGCAGGCGACGATTTCCTGCAACGGCGACGTGCGGATTTGCCTTGGGCCGCACAGCATTGAGGCGGGCGATGTGGTGTGGATCCGGCGTCCGAATCCGCCGATGACGAATCCCCAGGTGACGGCTGCGGACAAGGCTTTTGCGGATGAAGAGTATCGATGGTTTTCGCTTTCCGTTATGTATTTGCTGGAGCAGCTACCGGTGCGATGCGTGAATCCGTATTCCGCTTCGCGAGTTATCAACAACAAGGCCGTGCAACTTTGCCTGGCGGCGCGGAATGGATTGAGAATTCCCTCTACGGTTATGACGAATTCTCCCTCGGCGGTGAGAGATGTGCTGAGCGACTCTGGGCAGAGGAAAATCTGCAAGGCGTTTTTCCCGCACATCTGGAAAAAAGAAGGCAGCGAGGCGCTTGCCGTGACAGAAACATTTGAGATTGCTGCTGACGCACTTCCTGACGATGAGGTGCTGACGTACGCTCCAGCAATTTACCAGGAGATGATCGAGAAAGCGTTTGACGTGCGGATGGTTTTGCTGGGAGAGACAGTTTGTTCGTTTTCGCTTCGCACTCCGAATGAGGCTCTCGACTGGCGGCAGGAGGTTGGGCAGGGCAATGTGGCGATTGAAGAAATCGCGACGCCGGAGGAAGTGGAACGAGCGGTGTTGCGATTTGCACACGAAGCGCGGATTGAGTTTGGCAGTTTGGACTTCGCCGTGGATCGGGAAGGCCGGTGGTGGTTTTTGGAGATTAATGAAGAAGGACAGTTTTTGTGGCTGGATGAGTTCAGCCCGACGGTGCGCATGCAGGAGAAGTTTCTTGCGTTTCTGACCTTGCCGCAACAAGCGAGCCGGGAGGAGATTGAAAGCAAACAGAAGGAATTTTTGGGATGGAAAGATTATCTGGGATCGCCGGAAAAGGAGCAGGTTCCTGAGGAGCAATATTTGGCGGCGCCGATTTTGTCAGTCGAACCGTAACGGGTTAGTGCAACCGTGCCCACAGGGCAGAAGACCTCAAGCTTCTGAGCGGCCACGGCGCTGAATTTTTGCACTGCTCACTCCATTTGGCGTGGCTCGTGCCTTCACTCCAGCAATAAGAATAGCCCCGCGCGTTGCGCGCGGGGCCAGGGGCCAGGAGGATCCAATCGAAGTCAGGCGGCTTCCCTGCGTTGTTGGATGGTTTCCAGGTGCTCCCGATATGTTTTGGCGTTGGTCACGATTTTGCGTGGCGGCAGGCTGGTTACCCAAAGATCGGGCGGCGTGCCCCGGCGCTCGCGGCGCGTGCCGACGGTTCCGCGGCTGCGCAGGTTAGTCGGCCGCTTCTCGGCCGTAATTTGCTGCCAACCGCTGCCCGAGGCTACGTTGAAAACACCGACGTATCCACCCGTTAACAATTGAAGCGGACTCTGGATCTTGTTCATGCGGTCGAATTGCGTGGAGCCCTCCGCATGAAAATTTTCAAACCACGCGGGGTAGACGAAATCGGAGACGCGGACGTTGTCGATCGCGTAGCTGTAACTGTCGTCTTCACAGGCATCGCAGACCTCGTATGCGTAGAGGATGCCTGCGCTGTTGCTGTTCTGCACAAAGACGGTAAGATTCACATTTGGATCCGCCAGCATTTCGAGAAGCTCGTGGCTGGCGGTAACCGTCCAGGACGTTCCGGCTTTCAGATCGCTTCCGGCAAATACTTTGCCGATGGGAAGGCCTTCGGTGGTGAGATCGTGGTAGCCGAGGGCGCTGGCCTGATCGGAGTCGTCGAGCAGGACGAGCCACCAGCTTCCCGCGGGCGGCTGCGTGCCTTTCGGAACGACTTTGAGTTCGGCATCGACGCCCCAGATACAGCGGAAATCGTTGGTGACCTGTTTCTGAAGCGCGGCCACGACCGGGGAAATCTCCGTGTCAGATAAAACCGTGCTTTCATTGATGACGGAAATTTGAATGGTGGGATTTTGCAGGTTGGCGGATTGCGGCATGGCTTATCTCCTGAGAAATGAATTCGGAGCTCGCAGATTTCGGCTTGCGTGACTCTGTGACGGAAAGGCTATAGGCTGAATCGGAGTGGGGTCTGTGACGGGTGGACAAAAGCCTGAGGAGAATTCGGAATTGGAACGGCGTTGGGCCGTTTTGGTAGGAGCTCAGGTTTCGTTTTGGGCGCAATTGATTCTGTAAACAATAGGGCTTCAGGCGCGCCAAGGAGATGTCTTTAAAATATGGCTTCAGTCGCTGGGGCTAAAGCTGCTTGCTCACGCGTCAGCTAGCCGCATCGCTGAAGGGCCTAATACGAGCCTCTTCCACAAAGGAGCGCTGAGGCCGCCCAAACAACCTTGATCGAATGCAATACAATCTCGACAGCGATAACAAAAGTCGCGACGGAAGTGGGCTTTGATCTTTCGGGAATTGCCGCGGTGGGTCATTCGCCGGAGCTGGAATATTTTCCCCAATGGATTGCCGAAGGCCGCGCCGGCGAGATGAAGTATCTGGAGGCGCGCGACGAGCAGGGTCGGCTCAAGCGTGCCTCGCTCACCCATATCGCTCCCTGGGCGCGAAGCGTGGTGGTGTGCGCCATCAACTACAACACGGCGCAGCCGTATTCGACTGAGTTCACAGATCGGGATCGCGGGTGGATCTCGCGATATGCGTGGAGTGGCATGGATTATCACGACTCGGTGATGCAGCGGTTGCGACGGGTAGAGGCTGCCTTAAGAGATGTGGCAGGCGACATCACCACGCACTGCTACGTCGATACCGGGCCGATTGTCGAGCGAGTTGCGGCGAAGTATGCGGGAATCGGATGGATCGGCAAAAATACGTGCATCATTAACCAGAAAAAAGGATCGTGGCTGTTTCTGGGCGTGATTCTTACTTCGGTGGAGCTTGCCGCGAGTCTGCCTGCTCCTGACCGCTGCGGGAGTTGCACGCGATGCATCGACGCCTGCCCTACGGACGCTATTGTCGCGCCTTATCGGCTTGATTCGAATAAGTGCATTGCATATCTCACGATTGAGAAGCGCGGCGCGATTCCAGAGGAGATGCGGGCAGGAATTGGACGGCATATTTTCGGGTGTGACATTTGCCAGGACGTTTGTCCTTGGAACCGGAAGGCGCCCGCGAATGAACTCGAGGAGTTTCAGCCGCGGGAGGAACTGCTAAATCCTGCCTTGGAGTGGTTGGCTGAGATTAGCGCGGAGGACTTCCGGGAACGCTTTCGCGGCACGCCGGTGAGCCGGGCGAAACATGCTGGGATTCGAAGAAATGTCGTGATTGCGATGGGCAATAGTGGGGATGCGAGGTTTTTGCCGGCGCTTGAAAGATTAGCCGTCGACGAGGACGAGACGCTCCGCGAGAGCGCCGCTTGGGCAGCTCTGCGGATTAGGGAGCGGTGATGGAAAGTCAAAATCTCCCTTACTCTCGCCAAAAGAAGGCGAGAGTAAGGATCGGGCACCCGAAGGATTTCTTTGGCCCACTACCTTGGCACAACGGCAATGTTCTGCGGGTTCGTGATCGAGTAGGGTGAGCCAGGCGCTTCGGTGACTTTCGTCGGGGTCACCGTGAAGACGAATAGTTTCCCGGCAGGCTGACTGATGGCGTAGAGGTGATCGTTGTTATCCCAAAACGTTTGATTGATTTGGTCGCTGGTAAGTAGACCGGTGAAGTGGGTTACAGGCTCGGCGCCATTGAAGTGAAACAGTTGCAATCCTGCATCGCCTCCCAGCGCAAGGTATTTTCCCGAGGGCGACGCCGTGTAGGAGTACACGCTGACAATGGGCGTCGAGGTCATGTTTTTATATGTGCTATTTGTGGTCAGATTTCCTGATCCATCGGCCGTGTAAACCGCGATCTGCGCCGGTCCTCCGGTCGGTTGCTGAGTGTTTCCATTCATCGGCGTAACCACGAATACGAGGTGGTTGGCTGCGTCCGGGGCGGCCGCACCGCCTGGGCAATAGTAATCTCCGGAAGGAGCCACAGGCATGGCTGGATTGATACTTAAATGCGTCAGGGAATTATCAGCCGCGCGCTGGAAGCCGTAAATCTCCGGCCCCGTCATGAACAGGCAGCTTGAGCCGTACGCGTATCTGTTATTGGCGAGAAAGCTGAGCGAGGTCGCGAAAGCAGGACTCGCGGCGTTAGTAACGCCGATGTAGTTCAAGTCGCCGCTGTCGCCCCCGACGCTGAACGCCTGGTACGGATTATTCGCGCAGATGTTGCCGATGTAATCCATGTCATAGAGAGTGGCGCCGGTGCGATCGAGAAACATATCGAAGGGGCCGCCGCAATCGTCCTGATTTAATTGCTGAGCGTTGATGGAGGAAACCTGGGCGATGGCGCCGTCGTTGGCAATAGAGAAGGAATCGATTTCAACTCCATTCGTGCCAAACAAATATTTCGAGCTGGAGGCGAGGCCCGATACTTCGGTGGGAAAAGGCGAGCCAGGGACTGTGGTTAGTTTGCCGTTTGATGTGACGGCATAGGCATCGATCTCGAAAGCCCCGCTGCTCGGACTGCTGGAGACGTAGGCGAAAGCTATCGGAGAAGCGGCTGGATTTTCCAAAGCCGCGTCAGTTGGTGAAGACAGGACCTGAGCGGCCAGAACTGAACTGGCCATGGTCGCGAGTGCGAACAGCGAAAGAACCCGGAAATAGCGGCGCATAAGACAACTGAGCCCTCACTGTCTGAAAATGGCAATCTTGGCAGCCGGGGATCAGATGCGCGCGCGAAGATTGGGGTTGCGGGAAACCGCCGAACTTGGAACTGTGAAGACAACCGGGTAAAAGCCCAACCGTACTCTCGCCTAGGATCGCTTGCTCTCAGGAAGAGTATTGGACGTTGCCGAAAAATTTGAAAGCCGCATTTTGGCGGCGAAGATCTCGTGCGCAAGGCCGAGGCAGGTTCGCACTCGGCGGTTGCGCAAAAAATCAGATGCGCAGCTGCGCTCGATGGGATTATGGATACAGCAGAGTTTTGCCCTGGGTAAGGTGAGGACTTCAGACTTGTTTTCAACCGATTTTTGCAGCGCTCCTGCGAACGAGAAGGGCATGACCTGGGAGAATTCATCGAATTTTCACAGCTCAATAAGCCATTACTTTTCTGCAGACTAGGGGCTACGTTTCAAATCTCTCATTGACTAGTTGACTTCGGTAACTCGCATCCCTGATTTCAAGCAACTAATCTTTCGATAGCGGGTTTGTAAACGGGTAAGTCATAGTAGGACAAGTATGTTTTCTTGGAGGCAAATACGGCGCGGGGTTTGCGCGTTGATCGCGCTGGCGTCGATCTCCGCGACATTACCATTGGCCCACGCCTCGGCCACCTTGCTGTTGGAAGAACCTTACGGCAAACTCGGATTCTTCACAGCTACTGGACATGCTGCCGTGTACCTGTCGGGAGTTTGCGCCGAGACGCCGGTGAAACTGCGCCCGTGCCGGACCGGTGAATTGGGTGCGGTCATCAGCCGTTATGACGGAATCGGCCACTTTGACTGGGTCGCGATTCCATTGATTCCTTATTTGTATGCTGTGGAAGCGCCGGATCAGGTCCCTCTGTTCGTGAACGGAAAAGTGGCGAGCTTTTTACGGAATCAATATCGAAAGCAGCATCTGGAAATGGTTGCGCCGGACATGCCGAATGGCGAGGCTCCAGGCGGGAACTGGTATGAGCTTGTGGGAACGGCGTATGACCGGACATCGTATGCGTTCGAGATCGAAACCTCGCCGGAGCGTGATGCAGATTTTATTGAAGCCTACAATGCGGGACCGAACGTATCGCACTTCCGCACGGTCTCGCACAACTGCGCCGACTTTGCCAAGGATGTGATCAATTTCTATTATCCGAAGGCCCTGCATCGCAGCGTGATTGCAGATGTGGGGATTACGACGCCGAAGCAGACGGCGAAGACGCTGGTGAAGTTTAGTTCGCGGCATCCGGATCTGGAATTTACGCGTTACGTGATTCCGCAGGTGCCGGGGAGTGAGGCGCGCAGCACTCCGGTGCACGGAGTGGTGGAATCGTTTTTGAAGTCGAAGAAGTACATCGTTCCGAGCGCTGTCGCCAGCCCCATTTTTGCGGGCTGCGTGGTCGCGGTGTATGAGGGAACGGGCACTGGACGGTTCGATCCCGCGCGGCAGGAACTGGTCTACAGTCCATTGCGCGGGCTGGAGTCGCGAATCGACGAAGAAGACCGGCGCTCTTATGACATCGAGTTGAATCATCTGATGGCGGCGGAGTGGACCAGGATTGGGCAGAGCCGCGTGGCGAAAGTTCTCTCCCGAACGCTAAGTACAAGCACGCCGGGTTTCGATGCCGACGGACGGCCGACGTTGCGCTTCTTTTCTGGCGATGAGGCCGGAAATTTCGGGATCACCCGTGCCAATCTACTGACTCCGGAATCAGGCTCAGCACGGTTTGTGCAGGAATTACTCGAAGCGCGGTTGCACGAAGAGTTACGCAAGGGAAATCCGGCCAAAGTTTCCGAAAGCGATGTGGAGCGGGACTGGAATCTGCTGCAGAAAAGCTTGAAGACCGCTGACGAGCAAGTGGCGAGCGGAACCACCCGGCCGATGCCTGCGGCTACCCAAGCTCATTGGGGAAATAGCGTCAATCGACCCTGAAGGGCCAATCCTGCCAGTAAGACAATTCACTGCAGATACACAGAGTCCAGCGGAACGCTTTCCCAATGCCGCTTTCGCTGTCCTCTATGCCTCTATGGTAAATCGATCTACTGATTTTGCGGCGGCTGTGGCTGATGCGGAATTGGCATGCCGGGAACAGGCGGATAGCCCGGCTGCCCACCCTGCTGTTGCTGCTGCATCAGTAATTGCCGCTGCTGCATTTCCTGCAGAAGCTGCTGTGGCGTTTTCACGCCGGGCTGATCGGCTGGCTGGTCGGTCTCGGCGGAATTCTGCTCGACGTTGCTGTTATCGTCCGGAGTATCGTCGGGAGTCTCGGGTTCCTGTCCTTCGGCCACCGGTTGAGGCGTAGGAGGCGGCTCGGTGATTGCGCTGGGACTGTTTTCAGCTTGTGCGGTCGCAGGAGAAGGAGGATTGTCCGGTCCGGTTTTTGCGACCAGCACAACTCGCGTGAGAGCATTGGCATCCTGCGGGGAACCAAGCAGAATGTAATTGAACTTTGAGCCATTTAGCAGATCGGCGATGACTTCGCGCGCGGGTGCCGGGCCAAGGCGGGTTACGACACGTTCATTGGCTGTGGGCGGCACGTCGATATCGGCGGATGTATGCTTTTTAACGCTGCGAAGAATATCGCCCAAGGTGGAGTTCGGCGCCACGATGGTCAACATGCCGTCTTCGTATGTCACCTGCGGAGCGACGGCGGGAAGAGAGTCCAGCGGTACTTGAGGCACAGGTCCCTGCGTCCCGGAAGGCAACGGCGGAGGCGGCTCCTTTTTCTTGGAGTGAGTGCGATGCGTGGATTGCGTATCAGCTTTGGCCACACTCGGCAAAAAGAACGTGCCCGCCATCAATAATCCGATGATTCTTAAACGCGCGCTCATTACAACTCCTTAACTGCGCCCTTTGCTTTTTGGAGACGGTAAGAATTTAAGAGCAATTTTAACACCGCTTGCGCCTGAAAACTTCGCCATTGCCCAACGGTAACCACGTGCCTACCTTATAGAATGTATTGACTTTAAATTCTTGCAGCGCGAAGTTTTCTAATAGCGCGCCATGCCACTGTGCAATACCTTGCACTTCTGAATCATTCGCGTGGGCGTACAATTTTTTCAGCGTGGAGGACGCGATGAAAGGGGTGTGTTTTCCAATGCGCAATTTGGCGCCAGCCTGGCTCGCAGTAATTCTGTTAGGGCTTTCATCCTTTGTAGCTGCTGAGAATTGCACTACATCAAACGACATGGACGCAGCCACCAAAACGGCGATGGTTTCGGCGGCGCAACATTATTTCGACTTATTGACCCGAGGCGATGCAAATGGGCTTCGGCAGGCATCGATTCCGAGTTTAGCAGCGGATTTTTCGGGAATTGAGTCGACGGTTAAAGACAATCTGCCGGCATTGACTGGAGCGAAAGCGACTCCGCGCCCGGCATTTTTGCTGGAAGCAACGGGGACCGCGCCACTCGCGCGGGCGGAATTTTTCTGCGGAGTTTTTGGCAGTAACGGACAAACGAAAGATAGCGCTATTTTCACGCTGGCAAATCTTCCTCCCGGCAAGTATGGAGTCGTGATTCTTGACGTGAGCGGCGGCGCCAAGGGCGCGTATACGGTTTCCTTCATCCTGCAGCAGATGGGCAGCGACTGGAAGTTGGGTGGACTTTACATCAAGCCGGCGCACACGGGCGGCCACGATCTCGATTGGTTTTTGAATCATGCGCGCGAATATGAAAGCAAGGGGCAGACGCATGACGCGTGGCTCTATTACCTGGAAGCGCGTTCGCTGGTTTCACCACTGCCCTTCATGAGTACAGCCGTCACCGATAAACTTTACGACGAATCGCAGAAGGCGCTGCCCTCGGATTTTCCGGCGGATGGAAAGACCGTTGACCTGGCCGCCGGGACTGGAACATATAAACTCACTGAATTATTTCCGGACATCGTAGGCAATGATCTGGACCTGGTTGTGAAGTACAAGGTCGCGAGTATCGCCGATACGAATCAGACTTACTCAAGCAACATTGCCGTAATGAAAGCATTGGTGGCGAAGTATCCGGAACTGCGCGATGCCTTTGCCGGGATTGTGGCGCGAGCGGTCGATCCCGGCGGGCATGATTACGGCACGCTGCTGGCCATGAAGGATATTAAGTGAGTTGTGAATCGGTGGTTCCGAGTTCTTAGTTGGCGGGTGAGTTTTGAATTTTCAGGGCTTCGTCCAGCAGGCATTCCTTCGGATCTTTATCGTCGCGGAGGCCTTGGAAAACGGGGGCGCGAAGTTTGGGTCCGGTGCCGGCAATCTTTCCCGAGCTTTCGCTGCCGGTCCACTCGCCGAATTCAATTTCCGCGACCAACTCCGGTTTTACCCAGTACACTTTTCGCAACGCTTCCACTTCGCCGTAGAACGGATTCTGTTTGGTTTCGCGGCTTCTTAACATCTGCCAGATTTCCGCAAGAGATCTTTGATTGAAGCCGCTGCCGGCCTGGCCGACATGTATGAGGCGTCCTTGCTTGTCGTAGAGCCCAAGCACGATCGAGCCGAAATGGGCGCGGCTGCCTTCCGGCTCGGTGTAACCGCCGATCACGCATTCCACCTGGTGGGTGATTTTTATTTTGAGCCAGTCGGTGGAGCGGCGTTCCTCGTATGGGCAGTCACGTTTCTTGGCGAGGATTCCTTCCAGTCCTCTTTGTTTCGCGAGTTCGAAAAGGGCTTTGCCTTCGCGCTCGTAATGATCGGAAAAGCGGAGAACGTCTCCCGGCACGATGATCGACGCCAATTTTTTCTTGCGCTCTTCGAGGGGGACCTTGCGCCAGATCGTAGCCATCGAGATAGAGCAGATCAAAGGCGAAATAGAGTACGGGAACCTCGGCATTTGCAGGTCCGCGCTTTCCGCCGGGGCGGAATCCGGTGCGCTGCTGCATCAGGCCGAAGGAAGGACGGCCTTGGTCATCGAGCGCGACCACCTCGCCATCGAGGATTGCAGTTTTTGCCATTACGGACTGCGGCAGGCCTTTCAATTCGGGATAGCGCGGCGGTAAGGTCGTTCTGGTTGCGCGAGACTAAACGGACCGTGCCGTTTTCGATGAAGGCTACGGCACGGTAGCCGTCCCATTTGATTTCGAAGAGCCAGTCTGGGCCGTCGAACGGCTTTTCGATGGCCGTGGCCAGCATGGGATGAATGGTAGTAGGCATGGGGCGCTTGGTGGGCAGCCAGGCAAGCTCTTTACCGCCGACGACGCAGAGAGGGCCGAGGTTTTTGGCTTGGCCTGCGAAGGCCCGGGGTGGGAGATCTTTGAAGGTTCGTCATCTGTCTTTTGTTCGGCGTTCTCCGCGGACTCGGCGGCTATTTCTTTTGTGTTTTTTAGCCGGCTTCTTACCATTCTTTCGCTCTTCGAGATTTTTTTCTTCCGCGCGTTTCTTATCGAGTTTGGCGACGGCATCGGCTAGCCATGCAGCTTTTAACTTGCCGCGGCCTCCGGCTGGACGGCTCGTCCATTCCGCGTGCGCCGGCATCACCGGCGATTTCGGCGAGGCTGCGTTTGGTTAAAACCGATTCGTCGTATTCGTCGATGTCGTAGCCTTCGACCACATCATCGTCGTGCTTCTTGATCAGCAGCCATTCCGTTCCCTTGCTTCCCGGGCGGCGGCCTTTCATCTTGATCAGAGCGAAATCGCCGTTCAGCCTTTTACCTTTGAGTCGAAATTTCAGGTCGCCCTTGGCGAGCATGGCCACGGCTTCGGCATCGGTGCCCGGCGAAGTATTTCCCATCGACCGGCGACCGGCGAGAGCGGCTGCCATGTGCCGACATCCCAAACCATGACAGTTCCCGCGCCGTAATTATTTTCCGGAATGATGCCTTCGAAATCGAAATATGAAACAGGATGATCTTCCACCTGCATGGCGAGCCGTTTGTCCGCAGGATCGAGCGACGGCCCTTTGGGCACGGCCCACGACTTCAGCACCCCTTCCATCTCCAGGCGGAAATCGTAGTGCAGGCGCGTGGCGTCGTGCTTCTGCACGACGAACCGGTGCGTCGATTTTTTTTCGACCTTGGCGGAGGCTCTGGCGTTTCCTCGAAGCGCCGTTTCCGTTTGTATTCTTCCAGGGGCATCTTCAAATCCATTTTAACCACGGAGACGCAGAGACGCGGAGAAAACACTAAAATCTTGAGCCACTAGGGACAGTCCGCTTGTAACCCGATTCAGCTCTCGTTTTACAATGCGACCATGCAACGCGAGTTTCCCGAAGTGCCGCTGATCGGAGTGGGCGCAATCATCATCGAAGGGCCGCGTGTGGTGCTGGTGAAGCGCGCGCATCCGCCGCTGCAGGCGGAATGGTCGATCCCCGGAGGCGTTCTCGAAGTCGGAGAACTGGTGCGCGAAGCCGCCGTACGCGAGGCTCGGGAGGAAACCGGACTGACCGTCGAAGCTGTGGAACTGCTCGGCGTCTACGACCGGGTTCTGCGCAACCCCGAAAAGCGTGTGCAATATCACTACGTTTTGATTGATTTTTTGTGCCGCCGGGTTGCGGGAGAACTTGCGGCCGCGAGCGACGCGGCGGAGGTGCGCTGGGTTACACGGGAGGAATTGCCTGGGTTAAAGCTGGCGGAGGATACGTTGGATGTGATTGGGAAGGGGTTTTCTATGGGTGCCCAGCGGACCTAGACTCGCAGCCGGAAAACCGAGACGCTATGAGGAGTGTTCGCGAAGCCAAGGAGTTTCTTGCGTCGCAGATCGCCGAGGAGGCGCAGCGCGAGGGCACGCCTTTGTCCGAAATCGAGCGCAAGATGCTCTACTTTTCGGAGGCTTCGGCTTGCGGACTTGCGACCGAGGCACGATCTGCTGAAGCTATTTCTCACAGCGATGGCCATCGTCGCCGTTATCGTCTCTGGAATTCACTTGGGGCGAAAAGGGCTGGCGATCTCACTTCAAAGGTTCCCCGCGCATTTGCCAGATTTAGTAATCGCATCGGTTGAGTTTTTGAGGCCCAGCATACTTTCAAATATGGTATACTTTCTATACCTTTTCTATCCATAGGAAAGAGCAGACGGGCGATGCCGTTTGAATATGATTCGACAAAAAGCAAATCGAACAAGCTCAAACACGGCATTGACTTTGAAGAGGCGCAACTGCTTTGGCTCGATACCTCGCTCGTTGAGGTGCCGGTTTTCACCAGCGACGAACCTCGATGGGTGGTCATCGGAAAGATTGGCGAGAAGCATTGGTCTGCAGTCATTACGAGGCGCGAAGAAAGCATTCGGCTGATATCGGCGAGGCGCTCGCGAGAGACGGAGAAGAATATTTATGAAAACCAAGATATTGAGCGCGAAGGCGTTTGACCGCAAGTTTGAGAACGGAGAAGATCTCATCGGTCAACTTGATCTTAAGCACGCGCGCCGTGTCGGTAATGATCCTAAGCGCGTAAATGTCGACTTTCCGGCGTGGATGGTCCACTCGCTGGATCGCGAGGCACAGCGGATTGGCGTGACGCGGCAGTCGCTGATCAAACTTTGGCTGGCGGATCGGTTGTCTCAGCCCAACGTTAAATCCGCGAAGTAGTTTTAGACTTCCCTACTTCCCTTCCTGCAGCAGCACCACATCCGACTCTGAATGGCTTCGCAGCACACCCAGGCTTTTTCCGTCCGGCGACCAATGGAAGGATGTGATTTGTTCGGAAGTGAAATTTGTAATCTGTTTGCGGGGCGAGCCATCGAGCGGCTGAATCCAGATGTTGTGGACGCCATTGTTGCTGACGGGATATGCGACGCCTTTTCCATCGGGCGTGAAATGCACGCCGCCGTTGGTGATGTGCGGATCGACATCGACCAGGCGTGGCGCTGAGGCACCCAGATCCAGAAGCGCTAACTTTTCCTGCCCACGCTGTGTTTCCGCGTCGATCACCTCCACAACGTAAGCCAGCGTCTTGCCATCGTCCGAGAGCGTTACTCCTCCGGTGATAAAGCTGTTGGGCACGGCGCTGGCAGCAACGACTTCAGGTTTACCCGAGCCATCGAGGGGGGCGCGCGAAACGCGGCCGATGGCGCGGTCCACGTAGTAGACCCATTTTCCATCCGGCGTGCAGACCGGACTTACGTCTAGTTTCCCGTCCGTGACCTCGATGGCGCCGGAACCATCGGCGTGCGTGCGCCAAAGGTTGGCCTTGTTGGCTCCGCCTTTGAAGGCCCAGGAGAAAATAATGTGGTCGCGGCCGCAACCGGAGAAATCGAACACAGCGGCTGAGGGGTCATTGACCAATTGCGTCGGTTCGGAGCCGTCAGCCGAGGCCCGCAGCAGGCGCGGGCCGTCGTTCACCAGCAAGGCGCCGTCAGGCGTCCAACTGAAACCGCCAATATCCCCGCCTAGCGATAAGGGCTTGATGTCAGCATTCTGGCTGCCCGCGCCCGCAAGGATGTAGAGATTCCGGGTGGATTTCTGCTGTACGGTCGCCACCGTCTTGCCGTCGGCGGAAACCGTAAGCGTCCGGTAACTGTTGGTGTCACGTGTCACATGGCTGAACTGGCCCTTGTCACTCGAAATGAAACCGATCTGGGGACGGTTAAATTGCGCTCCCGCCTGTTGATAGACGGCCAATAATCCGCCGGGCAGCCACTGCAATTCGTTGGGAAGTTCGTCTTTGAAGGAGGCGAGGCGGGTGGACTTTCTGCTGTTCAGTTCGAAGAGATCAATGGCGCCAAGAGCGTGCTCATCGGGTTGGACCAAGACCAGAGCCAGCCGTTGACCGTCGGGGGACCAGGCTATATTCGTGGGATTGCCCGAGGTGAGCGGCGCGATTTCCAAAACTTTTTCGTCATTGCCGCTGATGTCGGCGCTCAGGATGCGGTACTTGCCGACCTCGGGATCGTTGGCTCGCATGTACGCGATAAGTTTTCCGTCAGGGGAAAATGCGATGTTGCTGTCGATATCGTGAACGATGATTTGCGGTGTGCCTCCGAGCACGGGGGCGCGGTAGAGATTGTAATCAGTGTTCACAGCATTTTGCGCCTTGCGGAAATAGATGTAGTTGCCGTCGGGCGAAAATGCGAGGCTGGCATAGGTGGCCGCTTCCGGCGGAATCACCTGCGTGTCGCTGGCGGTTGCAACGTTGCGCAGCCACAAACTCCGTTGTCCATTATCGTTCAGCACGCTGAGCAGGTATTTTCCATCCGGTGAGATCGCAGTGGACTGAGCTTTGCCGGAAGTCGTAATCTGCGTCACCGTGAAATTCTGAAATGGGGCAGCGGCGGCATGATGGAGCAGCGTATATGCGCCGTAGCTCGCAGCGGCTACCAGTACGAGAACGATCACGGCGAGGCTTACGGTTCCGAATTTATGCTGCTTCGCCGCGGTGACCACGGCGGAACTGCCGGAATGGGCCGGATGTGCCGCGCTGCTTGCCGCCGCAGGGCTTGTGTGAAGGCTGGCGCTTGAAATGGGAGTGACTGCAGGGCTTGCGGCGACGGACTCGGCAACAGAGGTAATGCGGCGGCCGGATTCGGTGTCGCGCTTCAGCCGCTTCAGGTCGGAGCGGAGATCGGCGGCGTGTTGATAGCGCAGGCCTGGATCTTTCTCGATGCATTTATCGATGATCCGTTCGAGTTCGGATGGAGCTTCGGGATTCAGCCGCGATAACGGGAGTGGCGCGCGATTCAGGATTCCATCGAATAATTCGGCGGAAGAATTCCCGGGAAAGGCCTGGCGTCCCGTGGCCATTTCATAGAGTACGAGGCCGAAGGAAAAAATGTCGCTGCGGGCATCGACTTCCCGTCCACGGGCCTGCTCGGGCGACATGTAGGCCACGGTGCCCAGAGTGGTGCCGGGACTGGTGAGGTTGACGTCGTTTTGCGTGGCTATCGTTCCGCCTATCGTTTCGCCGCCTTCGCGAGTAATCACCTTGGCGAGGCCGAAATCCAGTATTTTGGCCTGGCCGCGCTCGGTCACGAAAATGTTTGCGGGCTTGATGTCGCGATGGATGATGCCCTGGGATTGCGCGGCATCGAGCGCGTCGGCAACTTCGCTGCCAACCGAAAGAATGGTTTCGAGAGCGACGGGGATTCCATTGATTTTGTGCTTGAGCGTCACGCCTTTCAGCAACTCCATCGCAATGAACGGATGGCCGTCGGATTCGTCGATGTCATAGATCGTGCAGATGTTGGGATGGTTCAGCGCGGAGGCGGCCTGGGCTTCGCGTCGGAAGCGTTCTAACACAGCCTCATCTTTAGCAATACCATCGGGCAGGAATTTCAGCGCGACAAATCGCCGCAGCTTAGTATCTTCGGCGCGGAAGACGACGCCCATGCCTCCGCCGCCGAGTTTTTCGAGGACACGGTAATGCGAAACTGTGCGGCCGATGGGGAATTGGTCGTCTGCCATGTGATGCGAATCTTAGATGTCCGATCCGATGAACGTCAACCGCAGGGTCTGGAGGGCAGTGGGCCACATTCAATGTAAGGCGACTGTCCTTGGGATCGGTACTCAGGGGGCGTGTGCAGAAATGCGCTCAATGTAGGCGAATCGGCTTGTCGAGTTCCTGAAAGCTTACGTCGAGCGATCCGCACCATGGGCAGCGCGGCTGCTCCTATAGGGCCAGCGCCCGCATATATTAACCGTAATCGAGAATCAGGTTGTTTTTTATGGCTTCGAGTGCGATTCGCTCAGAGGGTACGATGCGATCAGAAATTTCGCCTCGTCGCTGTCGATCGGTTCAATATTCAAGAGATGGTCTTTCGCGGCGAAGGGCCGAACGCGGAAGTAATATACTTTTCCCGCCTCAGCGGTGAAATGCGCAAGCGCCACGGTATGCGGCGACAATTGTGGGCCCATCCTTGCACACAGGTGGTGCTCTCCCGGCTCCACGGAGACAGAAAAATAGGAGTTCCCTTTGTTAGCGCCCGCCCAGGCTCCATCCAGGCCGATTTTCGCTCCGCAGCTTCCTAGGCAATTGACTGCACCGGTGTCCTGGACGAAATAGATTCGAGCTTTCCCGGGATCGGCCTGCGCGAGGGTGTGCTGGGATTGGTCCAACTTCACCTCGAAACTTTCCTTCGGACCGCAGGCTGCCGTCATCACAGCCGGTTGTTCCTGGGCAAACGTAGAAACGGCCGCGACCATCAGCACGAGAAGGATTCTCATACTTTCCTCCGACTGAACGCGGAGAACCGATTCTTGTGGCTCTCCAAGAATAGGCTACGCCCTTTTGTGATTATCAGAATGCTGTTTTTGCGACCGACTCCGCCTCGATCTCACTCGTCCTCTTCCCACTCAGCCCCGCACGCGTGGCAATGCCAGGCTGGCCGTTGCATCGGAATCGGAACGTTCAGAAACGCGCTCACGTAGGCGATCGGCTTGTCGAGTTCCTGGAAGTTCACGTCGAGCGATTCGCACTTCGGGCAGCGCGGCTGCTCGTAGAGACCAACCCCTTGTACGTAGAGGCCTTCGAGGATGGGCTCGTCGAGCAACTTGCGGGCGTTCACAACGTCCTCGATGCGGACATTCAACTTGATGCCACCGACGAAATTGGAAATGAACCAATCGAGGCGCACGAGATTTTCATCGGCCAGAAAACATTCGATCCCCGCCGATTCGAGACTTCCCTTGGCCAGCAGTGCCTCGGGCAGGTCGCGAAACTGGCGGATGGTGACGAGCTCCTGCATTTCTAAAGTCGGATGCGGCTGAGGCGCGGGATCGTCCTCGACGGGCTCGATATTGCGGCGGTCGAGTTCATCTTCCAGCGCGTCCCAGGCTAACTCGGTTAGCGATTCGGCATTGTGGGCGAGGCGTTGCAGTTCGCCATCGGTCATGGTGGCGTAATTGGCCGCCAGTCGCCGCCTCTCGCGCTGCTGTTCCAGGAATGATTCTCCGGAGTACGACACTTGCCAAGGATACTGCGGATGGGGCAAGGTTTCAAAGTTTCAGTGTTTCAAGGTTTCTGAGGGTTGAGCGGCACTCTGGACGTCGCCTGCACCAGGCGGTCGCGCTGTAACATTCGTACGGGCTTAATTCTTTTCGTCAACCTGGTGACCTGCGCTTGCTACGAACTGATATGCCGAAAGAAAAGAAATCTGCGAAGCAGCGGGCTGGCAGTAAAAAACGTGATCCCGTCCGAGCCGGTGCGATTCCGGCAAAGCAGCTTGCGCAACCTTTTTCTCCGATCCGCCTGCCGATCCATCCTCCATATCCGCCGATGGAGGCGCGGTCGGTGGAAAGAATTCCAGAGGGCGAAGGATGGCTCTACCAGCCGAAATGGGATGGATTTCGCTGCCTGGCATTTAGGCGAGGGAAAAATATTCAATTGCAATCGAAGGCGGGGCAGCCGCTGCACCGTTATTTCCCCGAACTTGTGGAGGCGCTCGGCAAATTGCGCTCGGAGCAATTTGTTCTTGATGGGGAAATTGTGATTTACGAGGGCTCGCGGCTGTCGTTCGACAGTTTACTGATGCGAATTCACCCCGCTGCCTCCCGCATTCGAAAGCTTTCAGCGGAAACTCCCGCAACTTATATCTGTTTTGATTTGCTGGTCAGTGACCAGGGCGAAAAGCTGGTAGAGAGGCCGCTTTCGGAACGCTGGAAATATCTCGAACACTTTTTCAAGAACTTGCCGCGTGGTGGCTCGGTGCGACTGTCGCCCGCATCATCCGATTTGAAACAGGCAAAGAAGTGGATGAGTGAATTGGGCAAAGTTGGGTTGGATGGAGTTGTGGCCAAGCGACTCGATGAGCCGTGTCGCTCCGACGAGCGTGAGGGCATGGTCAAGATCAAGCGGATTCGCACCGTGGATGCGGTGGTTGGAGGTTTTCGCTATGCGGAAAAGGGCGGCGGAATAGCATCGCTGCTGCTTGGCCTCTACGACAAGCAAGGCTTACTCGATCATGTCGGGTTCACTTCCAGCTTCAATCGCGAGCAGCGGCAGGAGTTGAAGAAAATTGTTGAGCCGAAAATCGGCGGCGAAGGATTTACCGGGAAAGCTCCGGGCGGCCCGAGCCGCTGGAGCACAGAGCGCTCGGCAGAGTGGGTGCATTTAAAGCCGGAGCTTGTAGTGGAAGTTCAATACGATCATTTTTCCGGCGGGCGATTTCGTCATGGGACAAAATTCTTGCGCTGGCGTGCGGAAAAGAAGCCGAAGTCATGCACGTTCGAGCAGCTTAATTGAAGCTGGGTACGGCTGCGGACGAGACCGCTACTCCAAGCAGCCTTGCGGGCAGGAGTACCGTTCCACACAGCGGGCGCGGGCTCTACGCTTTTCATGAAAAATCAAACGGCCCGCAGCATTTGCTACGGGCCGTCCGGTGGACTGTTTGGGATTGACCAAGAGGTGGTCACTCTACGTGGCCTCTCACGGCGACTCCGGGCTTCGTCTTTCGACGACCTGGCCGACCTGAGCCAGGCGGAATTCAATCCTTACTCACCGGTAGTGTGCGGGCTGTAGCTTTCGTTGGCGAACAGAAGTGCCCCCGAAGGCCCCGCTTAGAGCAACCAGCTCTAAGTCTCAGCCACCTCACCTGGTCTTAGACTCCCACATCTACTACTACCATCTGAACTTGTCATTCGACCACCTCCTCTCCGGTGTAATTCCACAGTAGTACGGAAAGCCGCGACAGTCAACCGTTCGGAATCGGTTCAGGAATCTTGATAGTTCATCTGCTAGGCTAGGCCGCAGCGGAAATCGGAATGCAACGCCACATGGCTTCGCGAACGGTGCGAGACATTTTCCAGCAGCGCTGCCCACGGTGCCGCAGCGGGCAAATTTTTCGTTACTCGATCTTTCGTGGGTTTCCAAAGATGCACGAGCGCTGCCCGGTTTGCGATCTGAAGTTCGAACGCGAGCCGGGTTATTTCCTGGGCGCTATGTACATCAGTTACGGCCTTGGCATTGTTACCGTGGCGGCGTTTGCGGCAGTCGTATGGTATTTGACCGGCTGGTGGATTACTACTGACACCATTGTGGCTGTGTTGATTTTTCTGCCGTTGGCACCGACTCTTACTTTCTTTGCCCGCGTTCTATGGATCTATCTGGACCAGACAGTCGATCCTGAGCTTCCGCCGGAGTGAACGCTGAAACACGAGCACTTTTAAACAGGGACATACAGGATCACGGGATAGTTTGACCTTTATCGCGGGGGTCGGTGCCAGACGGCGACGACGTCTCTTCCTTCCCCTGCATCGCGGCTTTGAAGCCGCGGATGCCTTCGCCCAGGCCCTTGCCAAACTCGGGCAACTTCTTGGGGCCGAAGATCAGCAGGGCAATACCTGCAATCACCATCAGGTGCATCGGTTGAAAAATTCCTTCCAGCATAAGTTCCTCCACAAAAATCTAGACGGCGGGTTGAAAGTGCTGCATTGAAAACGACAGGCGCCGCAAAATCAGGAGTAGTTTGCGACGCCTGCTCTGCCGAACCACCAGCAGATAGCACAAAGAGAAACTACATGCCGCGCTGCGCCGCGTCGGCCGCCGCAGCGAGCGCGTTCAGCGTGTCGAAAAATTCCACCGACTGCCCACTGAACAGGTTCATATCGGTTAAGAACTTCACCACTCCCGCCGCGATTCCCGTCGGATCCGTTGGACGAATCACGGAGCAGCGAGGCAGCGATGGATCGATGAATTGGGTCGGAACGGGGAAGATCAGGTTGGTTTGCGTCAGCGGCGAACCGGATGCGTTGAGATCGGGGATGTGCAATCCCGTGACCGGGTCAGTCAGCGGAGCCAACGGCGCGGAGGCGCCATTGCCGGCGAAATCGACCCACTCGAGGAAGTGGGCGACCTCGTCTCCGCCGATGCTAACGACGATTTGCAAGACTTCGACATTGGTTGCTTTCTGCACCATCGCAGAATAGAGGCTGCTTCCGCCCTGTTCGATGGTTCCGAAGTGAAACGCCGCGGTATCCGCGATGGCCTGGATATGCGCTTGCGGGCCGAAATCGGCGTTGGTTCGGGGAATCGCAGGCTTGCCGCTGATGTTCACGGCCTGCGGAAATGTGGCACCGAAATCCGGATTCTTCGCGCTGCGATAACGAATGTACCAACTGGTGTCCACGGTCAAGTCCATGAGATTGGTGAGACGCCCAATCTGCTTCGCGCCAGTCGCCTGGCTGCCCGGCAGTTTGCGGAATTTATCGAGGTTGACCGGAGGCGCTCCCTTGGCCTGCAGGTAGGCGTTGAGGAAGGTCGCATGGCTCAATTCGTCGAGAGTGTTGCTGGTGATGTATTGCGAGCCATCGCCATCGAGTTGCTGCAGCGCCAACTGATAAGGGTTCTGAGTTCCGCTGGTCACTCCGCCTAGCTCCGCGTATTGTTGCCACAGATCGGTTTCGATAAGTTCAGCGGCTGCCAAGAAACGAAGAATCGCGACATCCCCGCTGGTGATGCTGGCATTACTCACCTCTTGAGCGAGCAGGGGCAAACCTCTGCCCAAAACACTCGCGCCCACAGTTGCGGTAGCTCCAGCCACCAGACTTTTCTTAAGAAACGACCGCCGGTTGGAATGCCGCTCCATAACGTCCGTTATTTCTTTCATGATTTCCTCTCTGTACTCGCGGTCCACTGCTTGCTTCGGATCGCGGTGTAAAAGGAGAGTAAGGGTCGCGCAATGTGCGCTTGTCATCTTGCGGTCAAAGGATTGTTTTTTATTGGAGAAGTTGTCTCGGCTGCGTGTTGATGCTCCCGCCGTACATGACCGCCGGGTATCTGTGACTTGCACCAAAGGGTGCTTAGACTGAAGCTCCCCCCGCTTTCGGCCGATTTTTTCCCTAGGCCAAAGACGTTTTTCCTGTAGGCAGGTAAACCGCTGATGAATCAGCCCTTCCAGCGGAAGGCGTCGGGTTGCGGCAGGCCGAGATGGGCGAGCACGCGATAGGCAAATTCGCGAGCCATGTCATCTAAGCTCGCGGGTTGGTAATAGAAAGCCGGGATTAAAGGAAAGATGGTCGCGCCAGCGTCGGCAGCCCGGTACATGTTGCGGATATGAATCTTGTTCAGGGGAGTTTCGCGCAAACAGAGGATCAAGGGCCGCTTTTCTTTGAGGCAAACGTCGGCCGCACGCTCGATGAGTCGGGATGCAATGCCGTTGGCGATGCGGCCAAGCGTGCCCACGCTACAGGGGATGACGACCATGGCGTCGGCGGGATAAGAGCCGCTGGCGACGTTAGCGCCGATATCGGCGTTCGATTGCACTTGCACCTTGCGGACGGAGCGCCCTCCGGAAACACCGATGATTTGCCCGACGAGATTCGAACGGCCTTTGAGTCCCAACTCTTCGGCGAGCACGCGGAGAGCGCTGTCGGAAGGTATGAAGTTGATCGAGCGCACGCGGGAGTCACGAGTGGCAGCGAGAAGAAAGTGGCGGAGAAAGATCGATCCGCTGGCGCCGGCTGTGGCGAGGATCAGGTTTCGTGGAGGGTTGGGCAAGAAATCTCCGTGAACGTTGTGGTGAATCAGGAGCATAGAAAGTTGCGGAGTGAGAAGTCAAGAAAGCTGAAAGATACGAGTGCTGCGTCGCGGGCACGGAGTTGTGAACCAGGGCCGTGCACTCGCAACTCGAAACTCGAAACTCGAAAATAGTTATGGCTTCTACTGCCAATCTTCGTTCCCGCCGCAGCGTGGCGCAACTGCGCGCGCTGGCTGGGGTGGAGCGGGAGATTCATGCGCAGGATTCGCATGGGCGGCGGAAATATCTGCGCGAGTTTTCGGAGGCGTTTCGCAGTTACGAATGCGTTCTTTCGACGCAACAGGTTCACGATTCCGTCCAGGCTGCGGACATTGTTCTGGTTGGCGACTACCACGCCTTGCCAGCCGCGCAGCGTTATGCCGCGGCTTTATTCGAGCAGCGCGCGCTTACTGGAGACCGGCCTGTGGTTTTGGGACTGGAGACGATCTTTGCGCGCGACCAGCACATTCTCGACGAGTGGTGGCGGCGCGAGATCGAGGAAGCCGAACTTCGGCAGCGCATCCGCTTTGATATCGATTGGGGCTATGATTGGGCGCCGTTCTATGAACTCTTAGTCGCGGCCCGCGACCATGGCGAAGCGGTTTACGGGCTCGATTGCATGCCGCGCGATAATCTGCGCAAGATCGGGGCGCGGGACCGCCATGCCGCGGCGAAGGTCGCGGAGATCCGCCAGCGGCATCCCAATGCGGCGATATTTGTGCTGTTCGGCGAGTCGCACCTTGCACCTGCCCACCTGCCTCGCACCATAAGGGAAGAATTGCCGAACGATCAGGTTCTGACCGTGCTGCAGAATGTCGATGCGCTGTACTGGCATGCTGCTGGCGAACGCGTGGAAAAAGTAGATGCGGTGCGAGTGGCTGACGACGTGATTTGCGCGTTCAATGCCACGCCGCTCGAAAAATATGAGAGCTACCGGCTGTTTCTCGATCAGTGGAGCCGGTGCGACCGCATGCCGGATTTTGCGCCAACGATTTATAACCTGATCGACAGCCTCGCCAGCTTTCTCGAAATCAACCGCTACTCGCCGCATAATGGCACGCAGCCGAAATTCCTGGTCGACATGCTGCCGGAAGTGCATGGGGGTTCGTCGGAGGCGATGCTGCGCCGACTGCTTTCGCGCAAGGGCGTAAGCTCAGCCCAACTGGAAGCCATGCTGACACGCGTGGACGAGACCGGTAGCGCTTATGTGCCGGAAGTGAATGCATTCTATTTTCGCGAGTTGCAGATGGCGCATGCGGCCGAAGATGCCACGCGGTTCTTGCATCATGCCTGCCGGGGATTGCCGCAGCGCCTGAATGGGCACGGACTGAGCGGCAGCGGGCGCGATCTCGAGACTTTTTACCGGCGCGTTGTCGAACATGCCGTCGCATATTTCGGATCGCGGGTGCTGCATCCCGCGCGCGAAGCTCCGGCCGCGGAAGATTCGCCAATTCTTTCCCGAGCGGCTTGCGAGCGCGCCGCGCAGGAGGCCATTCGCTCGGATGCTGACGCATTCGACTCGAGCGCGCGCCAATGGGGCTACCAACTGGGCAGCGCAATTTACGCTACCTACCTTGCCGGGCGCGTGAAGCCAAGTGGCGTGCGCCGCCTGTTCCTCGCACATCTGGACGAACCTGGCCTGGCGCGCAAGGTCTGCATCGCGGTGATCGCGAGAGTTCGGACGTCCGGCTGCCCCACAAAGCGATAGGAAGTCCAGTTAAACATTCTCAACACCCGGCCACAGCGGAAAAACCGTGATGCGCCTACACGATTACCCGCGCCAACTAACCCGCGAAGCGCGGCATCAGATCTGCCATCCGCTGATTTCCAATTTTTCAATGGAGCTTCGTAAGTCGTATGTCCCGCTCTATCGCTGTGTGCCTTCTTGCTCTTGCAGGGGCCTGCGCCAGCACAGTTCTGGCATCCGCTCAGGCCACGTCGTCACCAACTGAGAACTCCACTCAAGGCAATTCTTCGCCCGTCGCGTTTGTTTACGTCTCCAACTCTCCCAGCAGCGGCACGGGCCAGATCAATGGTTACACGGCCGCCGCGAACGGTGCGCTCACGCCGATTCCCGGATCGCCCTTCCAGCACAACGACAGCACATGGCTGTAAATGGCGCATACCTTTTCGCGAACGAAAACAACCAGAACGCGAGCCAAGTCAACTCGTTTTCGATTGCGTCCAATGGGGCCCTGACATTGAGAGAAACCAAACTCTTGGAGAGCATGCCGGGGGTGATAAGCATCTACTTGATCACACCGGATCAACTCTGTACGCGGACTACTACACCACCAACAACGACTACCTCCAGTACACCATTGACCAGTCGAACGGGGAGCTTAACTATCTGGGAGATTTGGCCGGAGGTCCGGCCAATAATAGCCCGGTGAGTTTCATCGGAAACAATGTGTTTGCGTATTCATCGAGCTGCTACCAATTCACGCCAGAAGTGATTGGCGTGCATAGAGCTCGCGATGGGTCGCTCTCATTCATCAGCAACTTCAACGCGCCGTTTCCTACCACAAAAAATGCCGGATTCTTCTGCCCCTGGCTGGCGGCTGCCGATCCGACGAACCATCTTGCGATTGCAATGCAGCCATTAAACAGCAACTGGGTTCCAACTGGCCCATACCAACTGGCGACCTACATAGCGGATAGTTCCGGGAATCTGACCACGACCAGCACCTACTCGAATATGCCTTTTACGGAAGCCGGGGGGAAAGCCGGGACCTATAACAGCTACCTCAATGATTATTGGATGTCTCCGGCGGGGAACCTGCTCGCGGTCGCGGGCTCGTCAGGATTGCAGGTTTTTCACTTCAACGGAGCCAATCCAATCACAAAATATACGGGACTACTGACGAAAGATGACGTGGACCAGGTGTTCTGGGACAATGCCAATCATCTGTACGCCATTGGGCGCGCTGCGGGGGAACTGTGGGTGTTTACGGTGACTCCCACTGAAGTCATACAGGCGCCGGGCTCGCCGTACAGCATTCCTGGTGCAGAAAATCTGATTGTCCTGCCGAAGTGAAACTGACTGAAGCCCCTACCTTGGCGCCAGAAGGGCGTCAAGGATAGGGTGTGCTGACTCGGATGCTATCCTGAGGACGCTAACGGTCGCCCAGGTTTGAACGCCGAATCCATTCGCAAATTATTTGAGCAGGTTCGCAGAGGCGGACTGTCGCCTGACGAAGCCGTGAATCGTCTCCGGCACCTTCCCTTTGAAGATCTCGGATTCGCCAAGGTCGATCATCATCGGGCGCTGCGCGCGGGCATGCCTGAGGTAATTTTTGGGCAAGGAAAAACTCCGGCGCAGCTTGCGGAAATTTTTTCCCGACTGGCGAAACATGGGGGGAATGTTTTGGCCACGCGCGCTGATCGCAAACAATTTGCCGCGGTGAAGAGGAAAGTGCGCGGGGCAGAGTATCGTGAACTGGCTCGGGCGATTGTGCTGAAACGCGATGCGCAGGCCTATGGCAAAGGCATAATTGCGGTGGTTTCAGCGGGGACCAGCGATATCCCCGTCGCTGAAGAAGCGCTGGTGACGGCCGAGTTGATGGGCAATCCGGTGCAGCATTTTTATGATGTCGGCGTTGCGGGAATTCACCGGCTACTGGCTAATCGGGAGGCCTTGACGAGAGCACTGGTGGTGATTGTTTGCGCGGGGATGGAAGGTGCTTTGCCGAGCGTAGTTGGCGGCTTGGTCGGCGTTCCGGTGATTGCGGTGCCTACCAGCATCGGTTATGGAGCATCGTTTGAGGGGCTGACAGCGCTGCTAGGAATGCTGAATTCGTGTGCGTCGAATGTTAGCGTGGTAAATATCGATAATGGATTTGGGGCGGGGTACGTGGCGTCGCTGATTAACCGGCTGTAAAAAAGGGCGCGGCTTTCGCCGCGCCCATCTCCTCCCCGGAGAAGACCTTTTACATTCCTTGCTTGCTCGAGTCGGAGCCGTTTCCAACCACCAGCTTATTCTCCACGCTGAACGCGCCGAAGAGCTGATTGGCTCGGATTCCAGCGACGTTCTTGTCCATCTCGTTGTCGACTGAACCGTACAGCGTGATGTGGCCGTTATCTACGATGATGCGAATCGGCTGTGCGGGATCGATGGCGTACTTGCTCAGCACAGAGTCGCGATAGATAGCGCGGGCGGCGCGCAGACGCAGGCCGTCATCCATGAGAGAAACCGGCTCGAGCGTAATCTGATCGATCACATCTCTTACGCCGGGCATGTTCTGAATGTCGGCAAGAGCTTCGTCGCGGCCGACGCCGGTTCGATCCTGGCCGACAACCGTCACTACGCCATCTTTCACGTTCAAGGCGAAGTAATCGAACGTGATGTCGTAGCCGGAGCGGACATAACGCAACTTCTGCGCCAATTTCTGTTCCAGATCGGCATCCGAAATGGTGGGTCCGGCGACATTAATCAGGTTGCGCACGCCTTGCACATGCGCCGCCTTGCGAACCAGCTTCGCCGCATCGAGCTTGCGCTGATAAAGATCAACGGAGCCGGTCAGCGTCACGATGCCATCTTCCACGGTCGATTGCACGCCGCGGAACTGACTTTTCGCAGAGAGTCTCTGCGTAACGGATGTTTGGATTTGATTATCGTAGCGCGCTGCCGTTAGCGGCTCGGCCAAAAGCGTTCCACTAAGTACTCCCGCTATTAGGAGCAACCCTGCCAGCTTTGCCAAGCTTTTCTTTCCTGCTTTTATTTTCTTTTCAACGTTCTGTTTCTGTGCCTTCATGGGGGTCACCTCCGACCCTTTTTACAAAACTTCACAAATTAACCAAATGGTTAATTATTCGATGCGGTACTTGCCGCCTACGGTGCTAAACCCGAAAGGTGATGGGTTGTTTCGGCGGCCTGCGAAATTCTGAAATGCGCTTTTCTAGTAGCCCGGTTGCTCGCAGCGTCATTTGGGAAGCCTCCGCGTCGGATCCTAGGGGCGGGGTTTGGCTACGCCGGACGAGCTACGTTCCGCTTGATCTCGGGCTGCAACTATTGGTTCGCGAGGCGCTACAGGGTTTCCCTGATTGCCATGCAAATGATTGAATCATAAAAGGTTAGGTTTGGTTTCATATCGGGTAGCTGGAAGGACATGCTGCACATATTCTTGTGCATGGTTCAAAGTATTGGTAGTAAACTTATGCGGCTTGAGGTTTTAGAGCTTTAGCCAGCGCGGCGCGTGTACGACGATCGCATGCGCCAGAAACTTTTTCACCTGCAAAGGTATTTCAGGATAGGTCCGGTGTTGTCATGCGATACGCCGCTTCGCAGCAGACTCCGTTTTCGTTGCTCCCCAGCACCAGGACGCCATGGAGAGAGTTCGTCTTCAGCAGCGGGACGCAGGCTTGTGCGGTTGCACTTCTGTTATGGCTGCGCCTGTTGCATCCCGCGATTATCGCTTCGCCGGAGCGCATGTTCAGATCGGTAGAACTGGTCAGCACTCCCGCTCCGGTGAATCATCAGCCGCAGTCTTTGCGGCAATTGCCAGAGCCCGTGTTCACAGCGGAGGCTGACCCCGCGGCCAACGCATTGCGGCTCCCCGCGCCGCAATCCAAAGTTGCGAAAATCGCAGACGCGCCTGCTCCGGCAGTCAAGATTTCGCCGAAGAATCTTGAGACGGCGCCGGCCAATTCGCCGCCCGTCATACCGAAGATTGTGGCAATGAATATGTTCTCGAGCGGGAGTTCGGCTGCCCCTACCATCGTGCGGCCGCCGGGGCAGGTGCAGACTGGCGGATTCGGCGATCCGAATGGTGTGCCCACGAAAGCAACTACGGGCAAGGCGGTCAACATCGCGGCCGCTGGATCGTTTGACTTGCCTTCAGGCGCAGGGTACGGAAATGGCATCGGCGGGGATCGGGAAGCGCGCGGAGTAGTCGTGAGCGCGGGATTTGGAAATGAAACTGCGGCGGGGAACCATTCGCGTCCGGTTGCACGGGCGGCGTTGGAAGCGAGCGGATTCGGTGATGCTGATGTTCCTGCGCCACCCTCCACGAAGAGTCGTGCGGAAGTATCGTCTGTTACCGTGCTGCCGGCGGAGATTATTTCGAAACCGACTCCTTCTTATACGGCGGAAGCTCGAAGCCTGAAAATTCAGGGCGAGGTTTTGCTGGAAGTGGTGCTGGAAGCTTCGGGCAATCTGCATGTGGTGCGGGTGGTACAGGGGCTGGGCCACGGCCTTGACGATAACGCGGTGAGGGCGGCAGAACAGATTCGTTTTAAGCCGGCGCTGCGAAATGGGCAACCGGCGGACTCCACAGTGTTATTGCACATTATTTTTCAGCTCGCGTAGCGCGGTTTTTCAGCTGGCTTAATTGGGTGCGATCTTCTTATGCGAATTCTTAAACTGAGTTTATTGCCGCTGTTGCTGACAGCGATTTTATGTTTTGCCGCGCGGGCGCAGGAGTCTGCGTCTTCTCTTGCGGCGGGCGATCGCACAGAGCGCTCCACTCTGCAAACCACTTCCCAGCCGGCATCATTCAGCGATGTCATGGATCGCGTCATTCAGCGGGAGCATCTTTTCCTGGCGCAGATGCGGCACATGCGGCCAATGGTTGAAACCTATATTCAGGACTACAAAACTGACAGCAGCGGGAAAACTGAGCCAGTCAAGGATCAATATTTTCTTGGACGCCTGGATATGAGCGAAGGGCCGGAGGATACCTCATTTATGGGGCAACCGGGCTTCGGGCGGCGCATGGTCAACCACCTTACCGGCGTATATGCCATGCATTTCCTGCCGCTGGGCTTTGCGCAGATGGTGGTTCTCGACACCGATTTCCAGAAAAAGTATTACGACTTTACTTTTGTGCGGCGCGAGTTTCTAGGTGAAGTGCGCTGCCTGGTAATTGATGCTCAGCCGAAGGAGAATGCTCCGCCGGGACGATTTCAGGGTCGCGTCTGGGTCGAGGACCAGGATTACAACGTCGTCCGCTTCAATGGCACGTATTACCCGCACCCTAAAATGAGCTATTACCTGCACTTCGACAGCTGGCGCCTGAACATGCGGACCGGGGCGTGGCTGCCGGCTTACATTTACAGTGAAGAATCCGACTTGAAGACAAACTTCGGCCACACATTGCACTTCCGGGCGCAGACGCGGCTTTGGGCGTACGACCTGAAAGCCCTGAATAAGAACTCGGAGTTTGCGCAGATCCTGGTGGACTCGCCGGATGGGGTGAAGGACCAGAGTGACGCCACGGCGGATGCTGCTCCGGTGGTTGCGGAACGCATGTGGGAGCGGCAGGCGGAAGACAACGCTTTGGAGCGATTGCAGAAGATTGGGTTGCTGGCACCGCCGGGCGATGTGGATAAGATTCTGCTGACCGTGGTCAACAATTTGCTGGTCACCAACAATATCGACTTGCAATCGGATATTCGATGCCGCGTGCTGCTGACTTCGCCGCTCGAATCGTTTACCATCGGCCACACGATTGTGGTGAGCCGCGGCTTGCTGGATGTGCTTCCTGACGAAGCTTCGCTTGCCATGGTGCTGGCTCACGAACTGAGTCACATTGTGCTGGGGCATCCTACCGACACAAAGTTGGCATTCAACGATCGCATGTTCTTCCCGGATCAGGATTCTTTCCAGCGGTTAGATTTTAAGCGGCCTGCGGCGGACGAAGAAGCCGCGGATGCTAAGGCTTTGGAATTGTTAAAAAATTCCCCCTACAAGGACAAACTGGGGAGTGCTGGATTGTTCTTGAAAGCGTTGCAGCAGAGCGCTCCGGATTTGCCGAACCTGATCCGTCCGCACCTGGGCAATGGCGTGGCGAGTAGCAAGAGCATCCGCATGTCGGCGTTGCTTGCTTCGGCGCCGCAGTTGGAACCGGCCAGCACAGATCAGATCGCGGCATTGCCGCTGGGCGGAAGAATCAAGCTTGATCCTTGGACCGATCAAGTGGAACTGGAG
This sequence comes from uncultured Acidobacteriaceae bacterium, assembly GCA_963734675.1. Taxonomy (GTDB): domain Bacteria; phylum Acidobacteriota; class Terriglobia; order Terriglobales; family Acidobacteriaceae; genus Sulfotelmatobacter. Next base: position 100,158 of record CAVTHZ010000006.1, on the reverse strand, counting down.
AAGGCGAAACCGGTGGCGTTGGTTTCAGCGCGGGAAAAGATACCGTTTGAGATTACGCCGTTCTTTCCTTATCTCACGCGGCTCTCGTTACCAAGTAGTGAAAAAGTGGCCTCCAGCGCGCCCGGGGTCAACAAATAATAGCGCAGCGAAGTCAAAGTGGGCAGGCGGAACGCGGGCGGACAGAATCCCGCCTCGTCGCGAAATCGCAGAAAAGCGATTACTGGATGGAACTGGCTACGTTAGAGAACACGTTGTTGGCATTCGAACCGATCAGCCGGATCGTGCCCACGACGATGACCAGAATAACCGCCAGCATCACGGCGTATTCGGCGATATCCTGACCGCTCTCGTCCCTCGCTAGTTGTTGCCAAACGTTCTTAAGCATTCTTGCCACCGGATCCTTCTCTCTATCCATTATTGGATTTTTACCTACGGCCACGAACCGCGAACACTACATCAAAATGGTCAGCTGGTGACCCGAATCGGTTTACAGTCGTGAGGCTGGTTTGGATAAATGATAGAAGGAGGCGGAGCTTCGGCCAATGGCACTATAGTGCTACATGCCGAGACCGGCCACCGATCCTCTAAGTCCTTACTAGACAATACTTTTCAAAGGAAGCGACTGGTTCACAGCAAATAAAGCCAATTCCAGACGAGTGGAGACGCCCAGCTTGTCGAAAATGTTGCTGAGATGGTGCTTGACGGTGTCTTCACTGATCTTGAAGTATTCCGCAATTTCTTTGTTGGAGTATCCGGCCACCACCGCGGCTACAATTTCGAGTTCCCGTGGAGTCAGACCAAATTTCTTCTGGCGGGCCTCGTCGGTCGAGGATTGCACCAACGTTCGTAAGTACTGAACCAGATTCGAAACGCTTTCGCGGCCCACCCAATATTCGCCGGACATCACAGTATCGATCGCTTTTAATAGCAACTGGGTCGCGGAATCTTTCAAGACCACGCCACGAGCGCCGAGCTGCAGCGCTTCGACGATCTGGCTTTTCTCTGCCGCAGCGGTCAGTAGAATCACGCGTACGGGAGCGGAATTCGTTCCCGAACCAAGATCGCGCAATGCCTCGAGACCAGGATGCTTCGGCATGGCGAGATCGAGCAGCAGAATATCCGGCTTGAGCTGGCGAGCCAACTTCACTGCTTCGGCGCCATCGGATGCCTCGCCCAGAACCTTCAAATTCGGTTCGGCTTCGAGGAGACGGCGCAGGCCATCGCGGAAAATCGGATGGTCATCGGCAATCACGATACGGACCTGTTGCGACTTCTTAAAATTCATCGGAGACTTCTCCATCTTTCGGAACTTTAACCTCCAACCGTGACCCCGAACCCGGAGTTGATTCTACCGTGAGCGCCCCCCCAATTAAACGAACCCGTTCCTTAATGATCATCGGACCCTTCCCCAGGTTGTCTAATTCCTCCTGAGTGAGACGCCCTGCGAAAGAAAACCCTTTCCCGTCATCCTCCATGATGAGACTCCATTGCTCGGGATTGGAGGCAAGGCGGACCAAAACGTGGCGGGCGCGACTGTGCTTGCGGACGTTCACGAGGCTCTCCTGCACGATGCGGAGCAATTCGCGGCAAACCCGGTCGGGCATTTTCAACTTCTCGATATCGGTTACGAACCGCGCCGAGATTCCGGTTTCGCGTTCGAAGCGCTCCACACTGTCAGTGACGACGCTCAGGAATTTTCTGGCATCGACATCGATCGACTTCATCTGCTGCATGAGCTCGCGCAATTTCAGAACTTCTTCGCGCAGCAGGCCCTGGATTCGACCGAGTTCGCCGATCACGCTTGCCGGCTTGGTTTCGGCCTGGCGTTTTAGAACATCGACTTGCATCTCCACTGCGATCAGCGACTGCACGGCGCCGTCATGCAGTTCCCTGGCGAAGCGCGCACGCTCAGCCGCGCCCGCCCGGCGGCGCAGGCGGTGCAGCAAATAGACGTTATAAACCGCGGGGCCGACCTGATGAAGCACGTCGAGCAGGAAGCGCAATTGCTCTTGGAGATCTCCATGCAGGGAAGGCTCGAAGAGAAAGGCGCGGCCGGTCCATTCGGAGCCGAAAACGAATGAAATCGACATCACGGTACGGTAGGGCTGCTGCTCCTTTAATGCGGCAAACGCATCGGACGGAGGAGAAGGCACTGGATTGCCATCTCCATCGAGCGCGATTACGACCCAGCGGTCGTCCTCCTTCCTGGCATAACTAACGTCGCCGGGAAAATCGTTGAGATAGATCTTGGCTTCGCGCGGCCGTGAGTCGAGCCAGGTAAAATCGGAAAATTCGCCGTTGACGTTATGCAATTCTCCGAGAAACGGACGGCGGCTGTGAATCTCCTCGGAGGCGATCACCATGCGGGTCGCACCGTACATGCTCAGAACTTCCCTGCACATCTGCTGGAGAGTACCGGTGAGTCCCGCTTCCACGCGCACTTTGGCCAACATGCGGGTGATAGCGGCCTTTTCGGCGCGCAAATGTTTTTGTTGGCGCGCGAGGTAGCCGAGCAGAAGTCCCATTACGAGCAGGTAAACCGACAGCATGAATAGGCGCTTCGGTTCGAACTCGGTCGTGTTCATCCGCAGGCCGGCGAAAAGATGCCATGGCAGGCCTGTACCCGGCGGCGCCCAAACGCGGAAGATTAGAAAGCTTTCGGCCCAGAGTAATACAACCTCCGCGGCGGCAGTGCTCAGAGTTTCCCATAAACCCCAGCGATAAGCGGCGGCGGTAAGAACGAAAACGAAAAACAGGATGAAAGGACTTCTGGGTCCGTCGCCGAAAACGGAAATAAAAGCAGGCCATACGATATCGGCGGTGTGCACCATAATGCGAAAAGCGGGAGTGGACACTTTTCGCCGGCGCAACAGCATGAGCACCAGAATCGAATTGCCCATGTAGAAGCCAAGCAGGCCATACGCAGCAGGCGAATTCCCCAATTGGGTGGGATCCATGCGGATCGCGACCAGGGCCGAAACCGCTAGAAACACGCGGGCTGTGGCCAGCCAACGTTCGGTACGCCGGATCTCACCAGGATCGCTGGTGTCTTCTGATCTGCCTAGGAACTGGTTTTGAAACCTTGTGCGCAATGATTCGCTTCCCGCAAAAGCGCGCTTCCGCACCCATGCAATGATTTGTCTCGCATATTATTGATAACAAAGATAAGTAGCAAGTGAAAGTTTCCGGAGAAAAATAGCGAACAAGATCTTGATCTCGACGTAAGCGCACTATCTCGATAGGTTACTGTAGTAACCGCCCGCTTATCTAATTCCCCTCTAAAATTGCCGCTGAGGATTCTTCTGCGCGCATATTCCAAAATCTGGACTGCGGCGCTCGCCATATCTACGCTGATACTGGTGGGAACAGCGCTGTTTATGCCGCGCTCCTTCCAGCTCACCGCAATCAGCGACTGGGTGCAATGCTTCCTTTTGCTCTCGGGGACACTGTCGTTTCTGCCGCGGGCTTTTAAGTCGGAGGGGCGGCTGCGGGCCTTCTGGACCCTGCTGGCCATGGGCATGGCGTTCTGGTTTTGCTACCAGCTCATGTGGACCTATTTCGAAGTGATCCTTCGCACCGATGTTCCGGACTTATGCGCGGGCGACATTATTCTCTTTCTCCACATCGTGCCCTTCATGGCCGCACTAGCTCTGCGGCCAGATGCGCCGCAGGATGAGTACGCCCCCCGTTTGCGGCAGTTCGATTTTGCTTTGATGATGGTCTGGTGGATGTACTTGTACATCTTTGCCGTCATGGCCTGGCAGTATGTTGTTCCCAACATCGATGCCTATGATGACAATTTGAACCTTCTGTATCTGATCGAGAAGGTGGCGTTCCTTGGCGGATTGTTTGTGGCGTGGCTGCACAGCAAAGGCGCCTGGAAAACATTTTACGCGAACCTGTTCGGAGCGAGCCTGACTTACGCCTCGAGTTCCTATCTGGCAAATTGGGCGATCAGCCGCCACGCCTATTACAGCGGCAGCCTCTACGACATTCCACTGGCCGCTTCGATGGCGTGGGTTACGGTGATCGGGTTATGGTCGGGCAGATGTGAAACCGAGGCGAGAAAAAAGGCGGACGCCTCGTCGCATGGCGTGTGGCTGGCGAGAGTGGGCATGATTGCAGTCTTTTCTCTGCCGCTGCTGGGCGCGTGGGCGTTGCTGGAAGGTGGAATTCCATCGCGCATCCGCTCCTTCCGGCTGATCTTCACTCTGGGCGCCGCATTGTGCATGGGCGTTATGGTTTTTGCGCGGCAACGGCGCTTGGACCGCGAACTGCTCCGGCTGCTGGCGCAATCGCGTGACTCCCTTGCGAATTTAAAGCGGTTGCAGGCGCAGATTACAGAGTCGGAGAAACACGCTTCCGTGGGACAACTCGTGGGCGGCGCCGCTCACGAATTGAATAATCCGATTACCGCAATGATGGGTTATTCCGATCTATTGCTGACAAGTTCCTTGAGCGAAGAACAACAAGGCTTGGCGGTGAGAATTGGGCAGCACGTGCGGCGGGCGCGGTTGCTAGTCGCCACCCTGCTTAGCTTTGCGAAGCAAGGGCCAGCAAGCATGGCGCCGTTGGATCTCAAAACCGTTCTACGCACCGCGGCAAAAATTTCTGAGCCGCTGTGCCAGAGTCTGAACGTTGAATTGCGTATCGGCCTTCAGGCTGAGATACCAGCCATGCTGGCTGACTCGAACCAGTTGCTACAGATGTGCGTGCAGGTGCTGAACAGCGCGGCCACCACGGCCGCGGTTCGCGGAGCCCGAGAACTGAATCTCACGGTGGAACATTCGTCAGGCCTCGTGACCATCAGTATTTGCCAGATTGGCTCGTCACTCGACGAAGGCCGAGCAACAGAGAGCGTCGCCGACCCCGACGAGAATAAGTCGTCGAGCGAACTGTTTTCGAGCCTGGGGCTCACTGCCTGCCAAAGTATTCTGCTGCAACATCGTGGGAAAATTTTGTGCACGGAAAATGATTCTGGCCTGACCATCAAGGTCGAGCTTCCGGTCATTCCCCAGGAGCGATCATCTGCAAAGGGAGCGGCGGCGATGTGGCAACCTCAACCGTCCGCTTAAGCTGGCCGCAGGCGGCATAAATATCGCGGCCTCGCGGGCGCCGCACATAGGCGGGAATTCCGGCTTCGCGAAGAGTGTTCTGAAAAGTTGCGACACTCGCTTCGCTCGGAGTCGTGAAGTCGATTCCCGGCCCCGGGTTGAGCGCAATCAGATTCACTTTGCAGCGCAGGCCACGGAGCAAATCGGCTACCTCATGGGCGTTCTCCGGCGTATCGTTCACGCCGCCAAGCAGAACGTATTCAAATGTGACCCATTCGCGCGTGCGCAGAGGGAAATCCTTTGCGGCAGCCAGCAGCGCCTCAAGATTCCATTTTTTATTCAGAGGCATGAGCCGCGTGCGCAGATCGTCATTGGAAGCATTCAAGGAAATCGCGAGCTTCGGGCGAATGTTCTCTTTCGCAAAGTCGTAAATACGAGGAACGATTCCAGCCGTTGAAACCGTCATCCGGCGCTCGGCGATGCCCACCTCCTGCACCAGAATCCGCGCGGCCTTGATGAAGTTATCGTAGTTCAAGAATGGCTCGCCCATTCCCATGAAGACCAGGTTGATGCGGTCTTTTGGCGGAGATACGTTTTGGTCATTAAGAACGGCGCAGACTTGACCTGCGATCTCGCCTGCGGTCAGATTGCGTTTCACGCCGAGCAACGCGGTCAGGCAGAACTGGCAATCGACTGCGCAGCCGACCTGGCTGGAAATGCAGATGGTCGAACGGCCGGAGAATGACTTTAAGGATTGTTGTTTTGTACCTGAATTTTTCGCAGCTTTTTCGATCTCATCTCCGGCTTCGCTTCCATCTCCCGCCTCTCCGCCGTCGCCTCCGGGCATCCAGACTGTCTCGACACTCTGGCCATCGTCAAAGCCGATCAGATACCTAACCGTTCCATCGCGAGAGACAAACTTCTTTTCAATCCGTGAGGAACCGATCCTGATTTCTTTCGCCGCCAGCCAACTCTGGAACTCTTGCGGCAATGTGGAAATCTCTTCCATAGACTCCAGCCGCTGCCGGTAGACTGCGTCCATCACCTGTTTGGCTCGATAGGCTGGCTGGCCGGCTTGACGCACTAATTCGGTGAGTTCTTGCCGATCCATTCCGAGCAGTGACAGTTTTTCAGATTGCCTCATTTTTGGTGCTTCCATTTTGCCGGCGAGTCTCTCATGACGCCCTTGAAATCAGGTCAAGTTTATGATTCTAAAGAAGTAATTATGACGGACCCGCAATTCGTCGGCTCCCACGTGGATATGTCACAATAATAGGGTACTTCTGACGACGATGCGCAGTGGTTTTCCCCGCGCTCCAACCCGATACTGCGCAGCATCAGATCAAAGAGACGATAGAAATGGTAAAGGAAGTCCGCAATATTCGCCGTAAAGTTTTGCCTCATGGGCTGACCGTAATTACCGAGCAGATGGAGCATATCCGCTCGGTTTGCCTCGGAATCTGGGTAAAGACCGGTTCACGGCATGAGGAAGCCGAGGTCAACGGCATCACCCACTTCATCGAGCACATGGTATTCAAAGGGACCCGAACCCGCTCGCGCCCAGGATATTGCCCGGCAGATCGACTGCATTGGCGGCAACATGGATGCCTTTACCTCCAAGGAGTGCATCTGCTTTAACGTCAAAGTATAGACGAACATGTTCCACTAGCGCTTGAGATTTTAAGCGACCTCGTGCTTAACCCCACATTTGATCCCGGAGATATCGTCGCGGGAGCGCGGAGTGATCCTGGAAGAGATCAAAATGGACGAGGACAATCCCGGACTACCTTGTCCACGAGATCTTCACGCAGAATTTCTGGAAGGACCATCCGCTGGGCAAACCCATATTGGGGACGAAGGAAACCGTACGGCGCTTCGAGCAGACGGCGGTCTCCGACTACTGGTTGCGGCGGTTCAATCCCGCAAACCTGATCGTCTGCGGCGCCGGGCACCTGGACCATGATGCCTTTGTACGAGCAGGTCTGCCGGCATTTCGAGCAACTGAGCCAGATTAACCAACGGCATTCACGAGGCCCCGCCTACCGCTCTCGGGCGCGCATCGTCATGCGCAACAAGAAGGCGCTGGAGCAGGTACAGATTTGTCTCGGCGTGCCGGCTCGCATCCGATCACGCATGAAAAGCGCTACGCCTCCTACATCCTGAATACGCTGCTTGGGCGGCGGCATGAGTTCGCGGCTCTTTCAGAATATTCGCGAACGCCAGGGGCTGGCTTATGCGATCTACAGCGAACTGAATCCCTACCGCGATACCGGGTGCCTTTCCGTTTATGCCGGCACTCTCGCGCGAGACCGCGCCGAAAGTGGTGCACTCGATCCTGAACGAATTTCGCGACTTGAAGACCAACCTGTGCCGGCCCGGAGGAGTTGAACCGCGCCAAGCAGCAATTGAAGGGCAGCTTGATGCTCTCGCCTGGAGTCCAGCGCGGCGCGCATGTCGAACCTGGGGCGGCAGGAAATGTATTTCGACCGCTTTCAGGATCTTGATGAACTGATTGAAAAGATTGAGGCGGTGACTGCAGAAGACTTGCAGGCGATCGCCCAGGATTTCTTTAAGACGGAGTCGATTGCGATCACCGCATTGGGAAATCTGAACGGGTTGAAGATTTCGCGCGGACAGTTAGACTGCTGAGGGCGTAGGAATCGGAATTGGCCTCAGCCACAATGTGTTGTGCTTATTCTGAATACCGCTGCTGAGTGCTTTCCTTTGTAACTTTCCTCTTCTTGATCCATCCCATTTTGCAGCCAGCAGGCGCGAGCCTGCCGGGACGACCTAACTCATCTCCGAGGAGAAATCTATGAAGAAGATTATCGGCAGTTTCGCGCTTGCATGCATCTTGACCGCTTCCATGTCGGCCTTTGCTCAGGACGCAATGAAGCAAGAGAGCTCGCAGCAGGACACGATGAAGAAAGACAACTCGAACGACACGATGAAGAACGATTCCATGCAGAAGAGCAACAGCAAGAAAACCAGCAAGAAGGCCAAGACGAAGAAAGACAACATGAAGAAGGACGACAATATGAAGCACGACGACACGATGAAGAACGATCAGATGAAACAGAACTAGTTCGCCGGCTCGATGCCCACGTCTCGTTTCTTTTGCGAGACGTGGGAATTGTCGGCTTACCGTGTGACCGATCCAACGCTTAGGGTCTCGCCGTTATCGTTATCGTCATCGTCATCGTTAGCCATCACCTTTAAGTGTCCCGTAATTCCCGCGGTCAGATATTTCCGCAAACAACGCGAACAAGGAACATACCCCTGCTGCATCGCCTCTTTTGCGGTGATGGTCCTTTCCGTCGACTTGTCGTGAATAAACGGACATCCTGCGACGTGAAATACCTTGGATCCATCCGAGATCACGACCTGCATGTCGGGAGGAATGTCGTGCCCGGGCACAGCCAGAATCGACTTCGCCGGTGGATGAAACAGAACGCGATCGGTCAGCTTGAATGCGCCGATCAGTAGAACCATCGCTGCCACGGGAATCAGCCACGCTTCCCACGTCAGCCAGCGTGACGTTTTCTGCGCTGTTCGCGCCAGGCGTTTCTCGAGCCTTATGCCGAAACCTGCAGGCACTTCCAACATGCGCTCATCGCCATAGAGCTTTACTACGTTTTGCATACCAGACACGACCGAAGCGCAGCGCGCGCAAGTGCGGATGTGCTCGTCCATAGCGGCGCGCGAGGAGGGATCCAGATCTCCATCGACGTAATTCGAAATCTCGCGCCAGACCTGTTCGCAATTCACATTTTCCCCGCTTACCATGGCTTGTTACCCTTCTCGAAAGGAAGGCGGCTGAACCAGCCCTGCTCCCATCCGGCGGCCAGCAGATCGCGCAACATCAGGCGCGCGCGCAGCAAGCGCGTTTTCACGGAAGCCACCGAAATGCCCAGCGCTTCGGCCGTCTCCTGAATATTCATGTGCTCCATATCGCGGAGCACGAAGACTTCGCGATACTTGAGGTCGAGCGAGTCCAGGGCCTGCGCAAGCCGTTGCCGCACTTCTTTGCGTTCCAGTACTTCGGAGGGAATCTCGCGCCAGTCGGCAAAATCGCGCGGCGCGTAATCGCCCTCTTCGCCGGCCCGGCTTGAACGATGATCGTCGATGCCTTCCATGACTATTGTCCGTCCCCTGCGGCGGCGCATCAGAGCCTCGTTCACCGTGATCTGGATGAGCCACGTGCTAAAGCGGGCCTCCGCGCGGAATTGGCGAATATTCGCCAGCGCCTTGAGCATGGCTTCCTGCGAAGTGTCCTCGGCATCCGGCTCGTTTCGCAGGATGGCGAAAGCGGCAGCATAGACGCGCTTTTCGTAAGGCTTCACCAGTTCATAGAACAATTCGTGTTGCCCGCGCTGCACCGCCGCAATCAGATCGTGCTCGCGCCTGTCGAAAGGCTGCAGCGGATTGTCGGCGGTGTTCAGTTCCGCTCCTGCTTCCGGCATCGTTGATCCCTGTACGACACGCCCGCGCGGACAAAAAGCTAAACGCAACGGCTGGAAGCCGCTTGTAGCCCGCGTCTCACCGGACAACTAAGGTCGTGTCTTCCCCGATCCCGCTCGACCGATCTTTCGCTTGTGGAGGAACACCTCAGTACTCCGGATCTTTTTTCCAACCGGTCAACATCGAGACAAAATTGTTCCATCCGTGGAGAATCACCATGATCAGATGGCCCAGCACGAAAAAAAGAATTGCCCACATAATGGCGAAGTGCCAGATGCGGGCGTAATGGAATCCACCCATCAACCAGCCGAGCCAGGAGAATTGAATCGGCTTCCAGACGACGAGGCCGGTAAGGACGGAAAGAACTCCAAGCACGACCACAGTGGTGTAAGCCTGTTTCTGCAGTGGGTTGTATGCCTCACGGACGGGCGGCTTGGGACCGAAAAAGAAGTAATGCTTCACCATCGGCCAGACGCCGGAGATGTCGCGCGGCACGAACAAAACCTGGCGATAATTGCCGCTGAAAAGTTGATAGCCGATGTAGAGCAGGCCCGTGCCCATGTAAATCCACATGAACGTGAGGTGCCACTGCAGACCGCCGCCCAGCCAGCCGCCTACGGCGAATTCTTTGGGCCAATGCAATAGATCTTTTTCGGGGATTTTGGCGCCGAAGCTGGGAAAAGCCCGAAAGATCTGTAGGCCGCTGCCCACCATCACGAACAGGGCTACGGTATTGACCCAATGGCACAGGCGAACGATGAAGGGATGTTCGTAGACTGCGCGGGCCACGACCTCGGGTTCTTCATCTTCTTTTTTTTGGTGAATAATTTCGATTACGGCACCGCTCATTCTGTTGTCTCCATCGGGGCCTCTAGCTGCTTTTTGCAAAAAGCCGAAGAGGCGCCGGCGCTATTTTTGCGGCCTTCGCTACAGTCCGTAAAACCACGAATAGCCCTGATCTTCCCAGTATCCGACTTTGTCCAGCACGTGGGTTACTTTTAACTCCGTCAAATATTTTGCCTGCTTGTAGCCGATTTTCGTCGGAATCGTCAGCCTCAGCGGTGCACCGTGCTCTCGCGTCAGCGGCTGATCATACATTTCATAACAGAGCAGCGTCTGTGGGTGCAGCGCAGTTGGCATGTCCAGCGATTCGTAATAATCGTCCGCGCAATTGACTGTGATGAATTTTGCCGTCGGATCAGCGCCGATTAAGCGCAGAAAGTCTGACAGCCGCGCGCCTCCGAAGCGGCCAATTACGTCCCAGCCTTCCACGCAGACGTGGCGCGTGTTCTGGCGATACCGAGGCAGGGTCTGGATTTGCGCGAGCGTGTAATCTCCGGGCTTTTGCACCGCGCCACCGACAGTCAAGGTCCAGTTCTCAAAGATCACTCCGGGATCATCCACGTCGTACGTATTCAGGGGGAACCTGTCGAAAGGAGTCAGTTCGCTGTCAGGAAATGTGCCCGATAAATGGCCGGGGCGGAATAGACGCGCCGAAGCCCAGTCGCTGAAGCCTAGCCCCCTTTTCAGCAGCCCGTCCTGCCATTTGGGAACCGCAAAAGCTCCCAGGGCCAGCATCGGAGTCAGCTTAAGCAGCTCACGCCGGCTAACGTGGCGAAACTGCCGGACGTCCAGCTTTTTGCCTCTATCTTTCATCGATGAATGCCGCAGCCTTCCCCCGGCACAAATGGGATTCCTGAGGTGCTCGGGAAGTTTCAATTTGGCCTGGTTTTGGAATGATAAACCCCGAAGAAAGAATCGGGAGGGGGATGCAAGTTTTGCTGGTTTTTCGCCTATTTTCGAGGCATACTGTTACCCGCTCTTCTCCCCCGGGGAAACGGTCCCGGTTCAGCAGCTCCGAACCACCGCCCCAGCCAGCGGAAGTCAGGTTGCTGCCATGTCGACGTTGAAGACCGTCGTGCCTAAACCCGGCCCCGTTCTCCAGGCACAATTTCGCGCAAAAAGCCGCGAAGACCGGCGGCAGCGCGAATTGATGGTGGGGTCGCTGTGTATCTTGCTGCTGGCCCTGGGCATTCTGCTGTGGCACGACCGTGATTTCTGGATCCCACCAGACGACGCTGATGTCGACCAACCCGCTGCCGAAACTGTCCCCGCGGCCAAGACGGCGCCATCGAAGTCCGTTCCTCTGGTCATCACTCGGCCTGCGACGACAACCCATAAGAATGTCCGCCGCCACACGAAAGGCCTCGTCCCGAGCCCGCCTTCCGCACCAGCTCCGGACGAAGGATCTGGGATCACGGTCACCAGCCGGACGGTCCTGCCGCCACTGAACGTGGAAGTCGTGGCCGGGGGCACGCGTCGCCTGATCCAACCGGCGAACAACGCGCTGCATGTGGATCTGCAACCTGCTCTACCGGCACAAGCCACCGTAGAAATTCCCGAGAGCGAAACTGCCACTAGCGTCACCAGCAGTGCCGCGGAGCGCATCGAGATGCCGGCAACCTCCGGCATAGTGGCCAGCGAGGTTCGGCCGAACTATCCGCTCCTGGCGCGGCAGATGAAGGTACAAGGCAGGGTAATTCTGCTGGCGCTGATCGGAAAAGATGGGATCATTCAGCGTCTTAACGTAGTAAGCGGACCTCCGATTCTGGCCTCCGCAGCGGAAGACGCGGTGCGGCAGTGGCACTTCAAGCCACATGTCGAGGGAAAGGAAGCTGTGGAAACGCAGGCCAAGATCACGGTGAACTTTACGATTTCGACCAATTAGGCGCGAGTCTTAGCTGACCAACGCCAAGCCTGGAGCGGAGAATCATCCGCGCAAATCAAAGCTGAAATCTATCACCCAAGACCTTCACTAGCGTGCGCCCGCTCGTCCCCATTCACTCCAAATAACGAACGCCCCAATCTCTTTCGAGATCAGGGCGCCCGGGCAGCCCTCCCCCAGAACTGCTCACCTAGGAAATTAACTCTGGCACTTCGCCTTGCAAATGGCACCAGCGTGCCATGCAACAGCTCCAATGTGCCACGTCGTTTTTGGCCAAAGCTCCACGCATCCTACGCAGCGCTCCGCCTGAACTGCACAATCCCCTGTGCAATGCGGGATCCCTAAGTTACCTGTCTCGCGTTTAAGTCCGGCAGTGTCCTAGCCGATGGACCAACGAGTAGTCATGCCGCACTTCGCCGATCCAGAGATTTATCGCGACATCCTCGATGAACTGCAGATCGGGGTGAGCGTGCTCGATTTGCGGGGCAAGATTGTCTTCTGGAGTAAAGGCGCAGAAAAGCTCACCGGCTACGCGCGCATTGACGTGCTCGGCCATCCCTGCACAGGGAACATTCTGCTGCACTGCAATCACGTCAGTTGCGAGATGTGCGTAGAGCATTGCCCCTTGGCCGCAGCTCTGCGCGACTCGAGGCCGGTCGAGTTGATCGGCTCGGTCCACCACAAGTCGGGTTCTTGGACTCCGGTGCGCATCTGGGCCATCCCGCTTCGCGACGGGCATGGCTCGGTTATCGGGCTCATTCAAACCTTCGAAAACGAGTTCACGGTCAACGGACCGGACCCGAACGAGCGCAGCATGAAGGAGCGAGGCTGTCTTGATCACGTAACGGAATTGCCGAATCAGACGATGATGCAATCCCATTTGCGGGAATCGCTTGCCACCTTCACCGAACTCGGGATTCCTTTAGGCGTGCTGAGTCTCGAAATCAGAGACCTGGACAAACTTCGCGCGCGTTATGGGCAAGAGGCTGCTATCACCGTGGTGCGAGTGTTGGCGCGAACTCTGCGAAACTCGGTGTGGCCAACGGATTTCGTAGGCCGATGGAGCGGCGAACAGTTCATGGTAATCCTCAGCGGCTGCGATGAGGAGGCCTTGAAAGCCGTAACCACCCGTGTGGAGAAAATCGCGGCGAGGCTCACCATCCAATGGTGGGGAGAAGAGTTCTCGGTGAAAGTTTCAATGAGTTCCACGAATGCAATTGCTGGCGACAGCGTGGAATCGCTAGTGCAACGGGCGCAACAAGGCTTTAGAGGCGGCGGCTCTCAAGCGGAACAGCGGGCTGCCGCCGCACCGAAGAGTTGATGTTTGTGCGATTGGTTTGGCACCGTTGATTTTGGCCCGAGTCGCGGTCGAGCTTAGGCGACCCGACAAAATGGGCGAGCCGAACAGCCAGCATGTCGACGAGTAACTTATGTTCGCGATTATCGGCATCATCGTAGTCTTCGGTTGCGTGATTGGCGGATTTCTGATGGAGCATGGCAATCTGCATGTGCTCATTCAGCCTGCCGAACTCGTGACGATTGGCGGCGCGGCAGTTGGGACCGTGCTGATTGCGAACCCGCTGCACATCCTCACTAAAATCGGGGGCGGCATTGGCGGAGTTTTCGGAGGCTCCAAATTCACCAAGCAGGCATATCTGGACACTCTCAAGATTCTTTACGACCTCCTGAACAAAGCACGGAAAGATGGCTTGATGTCATTGGAGAATGACGTGGAAGAGCCAGAAAAGAGTCCGATCCTTTCGAAAGCTCCGAAGGTACTCAAGGATCATCACGCGCAGGATTTTGTGTGCGATTCCCTGCGCATGGCCATCACCGGGGTCGATCCCTTTGATCTGGACCAGATGCTGGACCTCGATCTCGAGGTTCACCATCACCAGGCGGGAATTCCCACCGGCGCGCTTAACTCGATGGCCGATTCCCTGCCCGGCCTCGGCATTGTCGCCGCCGTGCTCGGCATCGTGATCACCATGGGGGCGCTCGGCGGACCGCCGGAGGAAATCGGGAAAAAGGTCGCGGCGGCGCTGGTCGGCACATTCCTGGGAATTCTTCTCTGTTACGGACTGGTCGGCCCGATCGCCGCCAACATGGCTAAAATCGCCGACGACGAGCACGCCTATCTCTACGTGTTGCGCGTCTTGATGGTTTCTTTTCTAAAGGGCACAGCGCCCATCATGGCGGTCGAAGTGGCGCGGCGCGCCGTGCCCGGCCATGTGCGGCCCTCTTTCAAGGAAGTGGAAGCGACTTGCCGCGGCGGCGGAGCGGTCGCCGCCGCGGCCGCGGCAGCTTCTGCCTGATTGCTTCGAGCTTTTACTCATGGAAAAATCTCGCCCCATCATCATCCTCAAGAAAAAAGGCGGCCACGGCGGCCACCACGGCGGCGCATGGAAGGTCGCCTACGCCGACTTCGTCACCGCGATGATGTCTCTGTTCATCGTGCTCTGGCTGATGAGTTCCAGCAAGCCTGTGCAGGATGCGGTGGCCGGATACTTCCGCGATCCCAGCGGGACTGCCTCAAAGAAAGGCTCGGCGGGGGCGGGAGAGAATTTTGTTCTGACGAAGGACAACATGCCCCTGCTCAAGGATCAGTTGGAGCAGAAGATTCGCAAGATGAACGATTTCGACAAGCTGAAAGATCACATCGAAATTACGGTGACCAGCGAGGGCCTGCGCATCGAACTCATGGAATCCGCTTCCGGAACATTCTTCGACAGCGGCAGCGCCAAGCTCAACAAGGACGGGCAAGATATGCTGATCACGCTGGCTCAGGAACTGGGAAAGCTGCCGAACAAACTCTCGATCGAAGGCCACACCGATTCCAAGCCCTACGCGAGCAGCGGAACCTACTCCAACTGGGAACTCTCAGCGGATCGCGCCAACGCCGCGCGCCGCCTGATGCAGGCCCACGGAATAGGAGAGAACCAGATTACGCAGGTGCGCGGCTTTGCCGACCAGAACCCGCGCAAGCCGAACGATCCATTCGATCCCTCGAACCGGCGCATTACCCTGATCGTGCAGTACCTGCCGAAGGCGGGCGATGAGAACGCAAAAGACGAGAGCAGCGGCGTTAAGCCATAGGGCCGCAGGCATTTAACTTCGCTAAAAAGCTGGGAGCTGCAGATCTCGCCGGTCGCGCAAAGACATTTTGCGCTTACCGCCTTGAAAGAACTTTACAATCTGCTCCGGCTCGCTAACTCCCGCCGCGCTGTATAATCGCCAGTTTGCATTCTTGCGTTGAATCCTCATCCCAGGAGCTTCGTCCATGAAGAAATTCATCCGCGTGGTATGCCTGCTGTTCGTCGTGAATTCCGCCGCGTGCGTGTGGCCGCAGGAGCGAGAGAAGGTCGACCTTGAAACCATCAGCCGCATTCGTTATGAAGGCTTTCACAACTCCAAAGTCATGGACTACGCCAGCGGGTTGATGGATTCGATCGGCGAGCGCCTCACCGGGTCGCCGAACATGAAGCGCGCCAATGAATGGACGCGCGACCAGCTCACCGCGATGGGGCTTTCCAATTCGCATCTGGAAGCCTGGGGCCCGTTTGGCCGGGGATGGGCGAATCAGTATACGAACGTGCGCATGACTTCGCCGGATATCGTCACGCTCCTGGCCTATCCCAAGGCCTGGACGCCCGGCACCAATGGCGTGGTGAAGGGCAACTGCGTGCGCGTCATCCTCGACAAGAAGGAAGACTTCGAGAAGTACAAGGGCAAGCTTGGCGGGATGATCGTGATCCTGGGCGCAGACACGGAGGCCAAGCCGATAACCGAAGCTGAGTACAAGCGCTATAGCGAAGACGACCTGGCCAAACTCGCCGAATTCAATCCGACGATGGAGCACAATTTTACTTTTGCCGATTATTTAAAGCGCCTGCAGTTCATCAAGGATGAAAACCAGTTTTTTGCCGATGAAAAAGTTCTGGCGGTCATAGACCACAGCCGCGGCACCGCAGGCGGAGGCACTGTCTTTGTGCAATCCGGCGGCTCGTACAAACCTGGCCAGACCACAACCGTGCCGCAGATGACCATGGCACTCGAACACTGGACGCGCATTGCACGGCTATTGGGCGAGAAAAAAGATGTCTCGCTCGAACTCAACGTGCAAAACACTTTTTACGATGACGATCCCAATCAGTACGACACGATTGCCGAAATTCCCGGAACCGACAAGAAAGACGAAGTCGTGATGCTGGGCGCGCACCTCGACTCATGGCACGCAGGAACGGGAGCCACCGACAATGGCGCCGGGACGATTGTAATGATGGAAGCCGTCCGCATCCTGAAAGCGCTCGACATTCATCCCCGCCGCACGATTCGCATCGGCTTGTGGAGCGGCGAAGAAGAAGGGTTGCTGGGTTCGCAGTTCTACGTCGAGCATCACTTCGGCTCGCGTCCTCCGGTGGAAGATCCCCTTCTCAAAGACATGCCCACCCTGCTGCGCCGCGAGGCGGGAGATGTGACTGTGAAACCCGAGCAGGCCAAGGTTTCCGCCTACTTTAACGTGGACAACGGCACAGGCAAGATTCGCGGAGTTTATTTGCAGGAAAACGAAGCCGTCGAGCCCATTTTTAAAGCATGGATGGAACCCTTCAAAGATCTCGGCATGAACACTCTCACCGTGCGCGACACTGGCGGCACTGACCATCTCTCTTTCGATGCCGTCGGAATCCCGGGATTCCAGTTCATCCAGGACCCGTTAGAGTACGAAACCCGCACGCACCACTCGAATATGGACGTGTACGACCGCCTGCAACCGGACGATCTGAAACAGGCCGCGGTTATCGTGGCCAGCTTCGTTTACGATGCCGCTATGCGCGACCAGATGCTGCCCCGCAAGCCACTTCAAAAAGGAATTCCGCCACAAGCGGAGAAAAAAGACTAAAAGCGCTTTTTCAAGAGGGACGGCGTCAAAGGCATCCCTGTCCAGCCCTGACGCCGTTCCTTCGCGCCTTATCCTATTGACGGGGAAAAAGCGCGTCAAAAGCAAGTCACCAACGTACCTATTTCTCCAACATCTTCGGTTGTTCGGCTTCGCCCCCGCAATTACGATGATCTAAACAAAGCAGGACCTCTCCGTCCCTGTACGGAGAAACGGGCGCTTAGTATGACACAACCTTCCGCCGGAACTCCGCGCACATCCCGCCCGCCGCAGAATCTTGAGCGCGAAGAATCGCAGCTCTGGCGGTGGATTCTGCTGTTCATGGTGCTGCTGGCCGCCGGTTTTGCCGCCCTCGCATGGGAAAGACTGCAAGGCCTTCCATATCACCTTGGCCCGCTGGCAATCGGTGTGCTGATTTTGTCGGTGCTATTGGCCGTCTATGCCTACGGGCGACGCCGGGAAGTCCTCGAGTTGAAGACTTTGTTGCAAGGCTTGCAGGAACACGTTGGGGCCGCGCCTTCGGAAGAGCAACTCGATCAGTTGAACGAAATGATTGCGCGTTCGCAGCGCAGTTTCAAGGAGCTGATCGATTCGATTGACGAAGCCGCTTGCGCCGTGTCGCTCGATGGAACTCTGCGCACAGTCAACAAGAGCGTCAGCGAGCTCATCGGCCAGCCCTATACCGCGATCGTCGGCCACAAATATTTTGAGTTCATCGACGAGCCCAGCCGCGCAAGTTTGGAAGCGGGATTAGCCCGCTTTCTGGAGAAACGCCATTGGGCCGGCACCATCCGCTTGCGTCTTAAAAACAACGGCCGGCCGCGATACTTCGATTGCGTGCTCAATGCCATCGTAAAGGGCGACGAGGTGGTGGGGGTGAGCGCGCTCGGCCGCGATGTGACCGGACAACATGAAAAAGAGTTGCGCTTCACTGAACTTTTCGAGACGCTGCAGGAAGGCGCGTACTTCAGCACGCCGGAAGGCAAGCTGCTTGATGCCAACCCCGCGCTGGTAAGCATTCTTGGTTATTCCTCGAAAGAAGAACTGCTCAACATCGAGGCGAGCCAGCTCAATCTCCATCCCGGGCAACCAGCAGTGCTGGGCCGAGGCCCTGACGACCGCGGAGGAGTTCGGAAACGAGAGAAATCACGCTGCGAAAAAAAGATGGCAGCCCCGCTATTTTCCTCGATTCCTCGCGGGCAGTCTGGGACGAGGCCGGTAATCTGGTTCGCTATCAGGGCACGCTGGTCGATGTCACCGAGCGACGAAAACTGGAGCGCCAGGTCGCGCAGCAGGAAGAGTTCCGGCGACGCCTGCTCGAGAGCTTCCCCGATCTTATTCTCGTAGTCGATCTCGACGAGCGTTATACATTCGTAAGTTCTCGTGTGCGCGAAGTTCTGGGCTGCCCATCCGAAGATGTATTGGGCAAGAAAATGTCTGAAACGCAGGCCTATTCGCCGGAGCTGGCTCGCACTGTATCGAGGCGTGGTGAGTGGCACCCAGGCAGTGGCTTCCACCGAGTACAGCTCGTGGCACCGCGATGGCGCCGGACGAACCATGCGCGCCTCCGCCAGCCAATTCTTCGACGCCGATTCCCGGCTGGCGGAGTGATCATCTGCGTGCGCGACATCACTACCGAAAAGAAGTTTGAGCATCAATTGGTGCAGAGCGAACGCCTGGCGGCAATGGGGGCAATGATCGGCGGCGTAGCTCACGAGCTGAACAATCCTCTGACCAGCATTCTCGGTATCGGCGAATTGCTGCAGGATAGCCAGACAACCGAGGCGGCCCAGAAGCAAATTGCCATACTGCAGCAGCAAGCAAAACGCGCGGCGGAGATCGTTCGCAACCTCACGTACTTCTCCACGCCGCCCACGCCGGGGAAAACCCGGGTGAATATCGCCGATGTGGTCGAACGCACGCTCAACATACACGCATACTCGCTGCGCAAGAACAACATCACGGTCGATTTCGTGCGCGAGACGGGCATGCCCTTTGTGCAGGGCGATCCGCATCAGTTGATGCAGGTGTTCCTGAATCTCATTTTGAATGCCGAGCAGGCGATTCGCGAGGCGCGCGACCGTGGAACTCTGCGGATCCGCATGGGAAATAACGGCGGCTCCGTGTGGGTGAGTTTCCTCGATGACGGGGCGGGAATTCAGCCGCAGATTTTACCTAATATCTTCGACCCGTTCTACACCACGAAGCGGCCCGGGCGCGGAACGGGCCTGGGTTTGAGCATCTGCAAGTCGGTGATGAAGGAACACGACGGCGCAATTGAAGCCGCCAACTCGCCGGGCGGCGGAGCGGTTTTCACCGTCACTTTGCCGGCGGCCACGGCACTCAGCGGGGCGGCCTCGCGCTAGCTTCTTTCTACCGCCATTGCAACCGCATTCCCGCCTCCCAGGCAAAGCGCAGCGATGCCGCGGCTTACATTGCGGCGAGTCATCTCGTAAATCAGACTGACGAGCACACGCGCGCCGCTGGCACCGATGGGATGTCCGATCGCGACAGCTCCGCCATTGACGTTCACTTTATTGAGATCGAGCCCGAGCTCACGCGTCACTCCCAGCGCCTGAACGGAGAACGCTTCATTCAGTTCGAATAGATCGACATCGTCTTTCGTCCACCCGGTCTTCGCGTAAATTTTCTTCACCGCATCCACGGGAGCCATCATGACCCATTTGGGTTCGACCCCGCTTGTTGCCTGCGCCACGATGCGGACGATAGGTTGAGCACCGAGTTCTTTCGCTCGCACGGCGCTGGTCACGACCACGGCTGCCGCGCCGTCGTTTACTCCCGGAGCGTTGCCGGCGGTCACAGTTCCATCTTTCTTGAACGCCGGCTTCAGAGCGCGCAAGGATTCAACGGAAGCATCTTCTCGCGGGGATTCATCGCGATCGAAGAAAATCGGAGCTGCCCCTTTCTTCTTCGCCGGTATTTCCACCGGTACGATTTGCGATTTGAAGCGGCACTCCTTCATCGCTGCGACTGCCTTGCGGTGCGAATTCAGCGCATACTCGTCCTGCTCTTCCCGTGTGATGCCGTATTTCTCGGCGACATTCTCGCCCGTGATGCCCATGTGGTAGTCGTTGTAAATATCCCAAAGCCCGTCGTGCACCATGGAATCGATCACCTGCCCGTTGCCGAGGCGATAGCCTTTGCGCGCTTGCGGGAGAAGATATGGCGCGTTGGTCATCGACTCCATTCCGCCCGCGACGACGACGGAACTGTTTCCGGTTTGCACGGCTTGCGCTGCGAGAGCGACCGCTTTCAATCCTGAACCGCAAACTTTGTTGATTGTCATGGCACCTGTGGCGGGAGACAATCCGCCGAAGATTGCAGCCTGCCTCGCAGGATTTTGTCCGAGGCCTGCGGGCAGCACGTTACCCATGATGCATTCGTCGATTTGATCCGGATTCAATCCAGCTCGCTTAACCGCTTCGCGAACCACGATTGCGCCGAGTTGCGGTGCGCTCAAATCACTGAGAGCTCCCTGAAATTTCCCTACCGCGGTCCTGCACCCGGAAATGATGACGACATCGTCGAAACCCGCCATAAATCATGCTCCCGCGAATATTTCGCAATCACATTATAGATGCAGCGCAGATGCAAAACGATTGCGCCTCGCTTCGACGCAGATCAAGTTGTTCTTGCCCGCGTGCTCGCGGCTGCGCTTCAGCTTGTCTCGCACACGAGCTTTTCCGCAGCCAAAAATCTTTCGCGCGAGCGGGTGATCGGCTCATTTTGTTGTCGCAATGTCGCTGGCGATGTTCATGGTGTCGAACTCGTGTGACTTTGGTACAGCATCACTCGCTACACCACGTTCATTTTTTTCTTGACTTCATTTTTCATTAACTCTATACAATCAAATAGTTGCAACAAAACATCGTTGCAGAATTTTCCATGATGAATGGAAGGGAGAATAGAAACCAATGGCAACCAAGAAAAAGGCAAAGAAGAAAAAGAAGCACTAAGCGGTCAGTACGAAGTTACCTGAGGGGGCGCGCATAGCGTCCCCTAAGTTTTTGGTGCGCGTTTCTCTCGCGCCGGGCATAAGCCGCGGAAGGCGCAGAACGAACAATGGAAACCGGTCTTGGCGCCAAAGTTTCCACTCGCAATTCCATCCGCCACCGTTCGCACGCGCTCTTTCGCACGCTCCAACTGAAAGTCATCTCGCCTTGAAACGACTGCGACGTTTCCTTGCAGATTGTGAAACACCAACTGGGCTACACGGTATCCCCACTTCTGCTGCGCGGCCATGGCGTAGATGGAAAGCTGCAGGCTCTCGTCAGCGTCTTCCTGCGAACGCGCCTTGCCGGTCTTGTAGTCGATGACCGCAACGCCGTCGGCCTCGCGATCGATTCGATCAACACGGCCCGCGAGTCGGACTCCCGCAACTTCAATGTCGAACCACTCCTCGGTGTGCAGCACGTCTTTTTTTGCTGATGAGCGAGCGCTCACCAGGAATTCCTGAAGTTGTTTCAGCCCCTGCTGCAAATAGAGGTCGCGCTGATAATCATCGTGAATGCCGGCCGCGGCCAGGCCATCGCGAAAAAGTTGCAGCAACTCATCATCGGTTTTCATCCGGTTCAGGCGTTGGGAGTCGTAATAGGTGCGCAGAACATTGTGCATGGTAGCGCCGTATTGCATGGCCGCGTGTACCTGCTTCGATAGTTTCCATTCGCGCTCGAATTTGAATTGGAGAGGACAGAGCTCATAGGTTTCCACTGCAGTGGCGCTTAAGCGCGAGTCGAGTCCTTCAACCGGGGGCAAAGCGAGCCATGCCGGTAGATTAGAACCGGCCGCCTGGTTTTCTTCGGCGGCCGCGGCGATCTCAAGCAACTCCGGCTGAGAAGGCACGGCTGGCCGGTAGCGCAACCAGGGCTGCAAAGCGGCATTCGTGATCAATTCACGCATGAGTCCCGCAGGCGTCTTATCGCGGCCAATTCCCTGCTTGCCGTAAATGTGCAGAGAATCTTTGGCGCGAGTCATCGCAACGTAGAATAGTCGCCGTTCTTCCTGCTCGTTCAGAGTTTTGTCATCGGCGGCTGAGGCCGAATCTGGATCGCGCAGCTCCCGCGGAAACTCCACGAGAGTTTCACGATAAAAAAGCGGAAACGATCCGCTGTTCGCGCGCAGAATGAACACATGATCGAACTCCAGACCTTTGGCGCCATGGGCAGTCATCAGGCGAACGGCGTCTTCGTTTTCGTCGGTAGGCAGTGAAATCGCTCCGCCAGCCTCGCGGAAGTATTCGAGATACTCAATCCACTCGGCGAGTTCGCCAGTCTTTGTGGTTTTCTTCTTTTCCCATTCTGCGGCAAAGTTCAGAGCAGCCTGGATGACAGGGGCGTTCATCCGCAGGCCAAACTTCCTGCCGATGATTTCCATCGCCGCACGCGTTTTGGAATGTTTCTGAGTTACTTCATCGCGGACACGGTGGACGCATTCCAACACGGCTGCTCCACCGGCGACTCCAACGAGCACGGTTGCGAGTGGAACCACGTCTTCTCTCTCCTTCGATTGCCGGGCGAGGGCACGCAATGCCGTCCGCAATTGCTCGGGATCGACTTCGAACTGCGGCAAGGCAGCAACGCGAAACAAATTCGCATCCGAACTGAGATCGACCACAGCGGCTACACACGCGAACAGATCGCGCACCTCCGGCGTATCGCTCACGTCCATATTTTCGATGGTGAATGGAATTTTGCGATCCGCAAGCTCCTGGACAACTTCATCGCGATGCGTATGGACGCGGTAGAGAATTCCGAAATCTTTCCACTGGCAGCGTGCGCCGCGGCGGATATCCTCGATGTAACGAACTACGTCCGGAGCTTCAGCCGCCTTACCGGCGAAAGCCACTGCTTCCACGGGAACACGTTGCGGCGTTTCTTTTGCGCTGCGTGCTTCTTCGTCGCGTGCCGAGTCGAGCGGCGCCCGCTTGTAGGTAACCGAACCGGATGGGAACACAGCAGGGTTCTTGTCGATCAAGGCAAAGGCGGTGCGCAGGATGGGCGTGGTTGACCGGCGATTTTTGCCCAGCACGACCAGTTTCGTTCGCGGGAAGTGGCGGCGAAACAATTGAAACGCAGCGCTGGATGCCCCACGGAAACGGTAGATAGCCTGGTCGGGATCGCCGACAGCGAACACGTCGGCGCGTTCGCCGGCGAGAGCCGCGAGGATCTTTATCTGCGCAAAGTTCGCGTCTTGAAATTCGTCGACCAGAATGAAGCGCGCAAGGCGTTGCTCCTCAGCCAGGCATTTTGCATCCGTCGTGAGCAACCTGTGCGCGCCGGTAATCATGTGACCGAACGTTCCCAGATTTTCCTCGCGCAGCCAGCGCTCTACCGTTTCGAAAACGCGGGCGATTTCCTTGCAGCGAGCGAGAATCTCCTCTTCGCTCAGTTCATCTTTCGCTTTCGAGACGCGCGGCACCGTGCATTCGCCTTTCTCCAGCCGCGCGACATACTCGGCGTATTTTTCTGAAGGAACAAGCTCATCATGGCAGCGACTGAGAAAATTGAGCAGGTCGTTCAGGAACTGGCTGACGTTCGCGGCGCGAACGTAGTGCTCGAGATGAAGCTCATGAATTCGCTTCCGGAGATAAATCCATAGATCCTTTTCATCGAGCACGCCGAAATCTTTCCCAGCGCGCTTCATCAGCCCGAAGCAGTAATCGTGGAAGGTGCAGGCACGAACTTGTTGGCCGAGTAGAGCCGTGGTCTTTTCTTGCATCTCTTTTGCGGCGGCGATGGTGTAAGTAAGCGCGAGGATCTCTTCCGGCTTGGCGTGCTGTTCTTGTACTAGATTGGCGATGCGGCGGATGAGTACCGATGTCTTGCCCGTTCCGGCGCCGGCAATTACCAGCATGGGGCCGTGAACATGCTCGATGGCTTCGCGCTGGCGGTCGTCCGCAACAAATGGCTGAGATTTTGTTTTGGGAAGAGACATCTGCGGCCAGAATATCACCTGCGCTGCAACAAGAAGTTTGTTTCTGTCCGGCTTGGGATGACAACAGAGAAGCCGCGGGATTAGAGCCGCGCCAATGCTGCACTTGCGATCGCTGTGGCAGCGATGGCGGCCGTCTCCGCGCGAAGAGTGGTTTGACCGAGCGACGCTGGAATCCAGTCGCTTTGCTGAAATAATTGCAGCTCGCTATCGGTCCAGCCGCCTTCGGGGCCGATGGCCAGCACGATCCCGGAAGATGCATCGCGCTCAACCACATCGCGGAGCATCGTTCGATCTTCATTTTCCGCCAGCACGATTCGCAGGCCAGCGGTTGCATTCAACGCATTCGAGAGTTTAATCGGCATGGCGATTTCGGGGGGCCACGGGCGGCGCGATTGTTCGGACGCCTGCAGGGCGATGCGCCGCCAACGCTCGGAGCGTTTTACTGAGGCGTTCGCCAGATGCACATCGGTGCGGCGGGCGATCACCGGCACGAACTGTGATACGCCGAGCTCCGTACATTTTTCAATCGCCCACTCCATAGCATCGAACTTGAAAATGGAGAGAAGCAGGGTGATCTGGGGCAGAATAGCGCCGGAAATCTCTCCTCCCAGTTCGAATTCAACTCGCTGGTTGCTGAGAGAGGTAATACGCCCGCGGCGCACGGTTGTGCCGGTGGCTATATCGAACTCCTGCCCAATGCGGGCGCGGAGAACACGTACCAGATGATCCGCATGGTCAGCCAGTAGGGCCGCCTTATCTCCGGAGATTTCGTCGGCAATCCAGCGGCGGCGGGTCATCGATGGGAAGTAAGAGCCACTTTGCTTCAGGCACCTTAGCGGCTAAAGGCCGGCGGGAAGAGGGCAGACTCTTCGCAGCGCCGAAGCCCTCCTCCACCCAAATCTTGTCGTGGTCAGCTAGCCGAACATATCCTTGACTTTGCCCAGCAACGAGCGCATCACAGGCTGATTGTCAATCTTCGCGGTAGATTCCAATTCCTGCAGAAGTTCTTTCTGGCGCTTGTTCAGCTTGGTCGGAATCTGCACGCGCACTTCAACGTAGAGATCACCCTTGCCGTGTCCGTTCAGCACCGGCACGCCTTTGTTGCGCACGCGAAACATCGTGCCGGGTTGGGTGCCATCGGGAACTTTGAGCATGTGCTCGCCTTCGAGAGTCGGCACGCGAATTTCGGCTCCTATAGCTGCTTGCGCTAACGAAATTGGAACCACACAGTGCAGGTCGTTGCCTTCGCGGACAAAGAATGGATGCTCTTTTACATGCAGGACCACATACAAATCCCCGGCAGGCCCACCGAACGGTCCCACTTCGCCGCCACCGGAAAAGCGAATGCGTGTGCCATCCTCAACGCCGGCGGGAATTTTAGCCTCCACCGTGCGCTGATGCAGCAAGCGCCCTCGCCCTTGCACTTGGGACACGGATCCGTGATCACGCTGCCAGCTCCCTGGCAGGTTGAGCAGGTTCGGGCGATGCTGAAAAATCCCTGCTGATATCGCACCTGGCCACGGCCATCTGCAGGTACGGCACGTAGTCGGGCCCTTCCCGGCGGCCGCCCCGGATCCGTGGCATGAGTCGCAGGCTTCATGACGCCGAACCATCACCTGCGTTTCCGTACCGAAAACCGCTTCTTCAAATTCGAGCGTGATGTCTTCACGCAAATCGGCGCCGCGTTGCGCACGGCTACGGTGGCGGCCACCGCCGAAGGCATCGCCGAAGCCGAAAAATTCGCCGAAGATTTCGCCGAAATCCTGGAAGGCCGTGCCGTCGAAGCCCATGCCGGACCCGGCCGCCGTGCCAACTCCCGCGTGGCCATAACGATCGTAGAGCGAGCGCTTTTCAGTGTCGGCGAGAACTGGCGTAGGCTTCGGTGACTTCCTTGAATTTTTCTTCCGCATCGGGATTATTCGGATTGCGGTCAGGATGCCATTGCATGGCGAGCTTGCGGTAAGCGCTTTTCATCTCGACTTCAGTGACTGTGCGGCTCACGCCGAGCACTTCGTAATAATCGCGTTTCGCGTTTGTGGTCAGAATAAAAACCTTCCCTTCACTTGAAAAGGTACTACCAGGCTGGAAACTTACTCCGTTATCTTCCCAGGGTTCCTCGCCACCTTCACCATCGCTGGTCGCAGCAGGCGATCTTTCATCTTGTAGCCGCGCTGCAACTCTTCAATCACCTGATGGTCCGGCACATCGGCCGTGTCCACCATTTCGATGGCTTCGTGAACGTGCGGATTGAATTGCTCTCCCGTCGCCTTAATCGGCTGCAGCGCAAGTTTCTCCAGCGCAGTTTGCAGTTGCCGGTGAATCAGTTCCACGCCATTGCGGAACTCGGCAGCTTCCGACTTCACCTTTAGCGCGCGCTCGAAGCTGTCGAGAACCGGCAACAACGACTTGATCGCGTCGGCGGCCGCATAGTCGCGATACTCCTGCTGCTCTCGAGTGTGCGTTTGCGGGCGTTGTCGAACTCCGCCTGCATGCGAGCCAGTCGGTCGAGCAGTGTGTCGCGTTCGGCCTTCAGTTTCTGCACTTCCGATGCCTGCGCAAGGGGGCCCGGGACCGCGGCTGCCGCTGCGTTTTCACCGCCATCGTTCGAGGCGGTAACTCGTGTTCGACATCAAGGCTTACATCGTCTATTTCAGGTCTACTGTTACTTTTTCCCATAACTGATCGTAATTACTCCCAATCCTGCTTCTCTGAATCTAACTACTCCGCATTCGTTGAGGACTTTGTCAAACAGCCGCGCGATGTAGGAAACTGCCGTCATGGTGTGCTGATAATCGATGCGCGTCGGGCCAATCACCGCCAGCGATCCGACATGTCCGTCCCGGACCCGCGCCGGCGCGCCAATCAGCACGAAGTTCCGCATCGAGGGCACCGCCTCGTCCAACCCGATCACCACACGTACTGCTTCCTGCTTTACGTCGAGATAAGCACTGAGAAGCTTGGCGACTTTTTCTTTCTCTTCGAGGGTCTTCAGCATCTCCTGCAGATCGCTGGCGATCTTCCTCGCCAGTGACCAGATTCGCCGCGCCTTCAACGAAAACCCTTGCGGTCTTCTTCGGCGGCCAGCGCACCCTGTTTATAGAGCTGCTCGATCGAGTTCATCAGGCGGTCGTATTCGCTGCGTTCCTGTTCGATCCGGCGTTGCAGTTCGGAGCGCATGTTTTCGATGGTCCAGCCGCGGAAATTCTCGTTGATGTAGCGCGCCGCCAGATCGAGATCCGACTGCGCCAGATCGAGCCGAAGTACGCGGTCACGGACCAGTCCGGAGCGCGTAACCAGCACTGCCAGAACCTTCTGATCGCCAAGCCGCGAAAAATAAACATGCTCCAGCGCATTGCTTGTTCCGCTACTGGCTACGGTGACCCCCACATTGCGCGAAATCAGCGAAAGCACGTGCGAGGTTCGCTCCATGAATTCCTGAACGTCGCCACGCCTGACAACGCATCGGAAATCATTCCCTCTTCCTGCGGCGCAAGCTTCGCCGTGCCGGAAATTTGCTCGACGTAGTAGCGATAGGCCTCGGGGGTCGGAACGCGCCCGGAAGATGTATGTGGCTGCTCGAGAAAGCCGGCGTCAGAGAGATCTGCCATGACGTTGCGGATGCTGGCAGGACTCAGCCCTTCGCGATTCGACCGCGATAACGTGCGCGAACCGACCGGCTCACCCGTGGAAATAAAAGTTTCCACGATTGCGGTCAGAACCTCGCGCTCGCGCTTTCCGATTTGAGATTCCTGGGTCATCCTATGCTTCGCTTCAAGACCAGATGCCGCTTTGCCCCTCACTGGCTAACTAATTTAGATGCAGACGTTTAGGTAAACGACGCACACTGCTACGGCTGTCTGGATTCTAGGAACGAGTTGGGGTCCTGTCAAGAACAGACCAGAGGCGCGGACCGAACTCCGCTGTTACTCTGAGAGTTCGCAGACCGGAAGGTTGCAGCTCCTCAAATGCGACACTATTGTCGATGAAATCCAAACCGCATGTTGCAGTGGTCGGCGCAGGAGCATTCGGAGGATGGACGGCGCTTCATCTGCTTGAGCGCGGCGCGCGCGTGACTTTGCTGGACGCATGGGGGCCGGGCAATTCGCGAGCTTCTTCGGGAGGTGAGACGCGCATCATGCGCTGCACTTATGGTCCCGGCCAGCCTTACACCGCACTGGCCGCTCGCGCGCTCAAACTGTGGCAGAAATATCAGAAGCGCTGGAAACGGCGAGTCTTGCACCCGAGCGGCGTGCTCTGGATGGTCAGCAGCAGCGACGATGCCTACGAGCGCGGCTCGTTGCCCCTGTTGCGCGAGGAGGGCATCAAATTCGAGCAGCTTTCCACGGCGCAGATGAGAACGCGCTGGCCGCAGATTCAGCTTTCCGATGTGCGTTGGGGAATCTTCGAGCCGGCTTGCGGCTATCTGGAGGCGCGCGAAAGCTGCCGGTTGGTGCTTGAAGCGTTCGTTGCGGCGGGCGGAGTTTATCGACAGGTGGCAGTATCGGCCGACGGCTTGGAGGATTCACCGTTGCGCAGCTTGAGGCTTGCGGACGGGGCGCTGTTCAAAGCCGACATTTACGTCTTTGCCTCTGGTCCGTGGATGGCCAAACTGTTTCCTGCAACACTCGGCAAGATTATCGTGCCGACCAAGCAGGACATTTTTTTCTTCGGCGCGCCCGCGGGAGATTCGCGATTTTCGGATGCGAATCTGCCCGTCTGGGGCGATCATAGCAAGCGCTTCTTCTACGGCATTCCGGGGAATGACCGCCGCGGATTCAAAGTCGCCGACGACACTCGCGGGCCTGCCTTCGATCCAACGGATGGCGAGCGAATCGTCGGTCCAGCGGCGCTGCGGCGAGTGCGCGAATACGTGAGCCTTCGCTTTCCAGCGCTGAGGGATGCTCCTCTACTCGAATCCCGCGTCTGCCAGTATGAGCAAACTGCCGACAGTAATTTCGTTGTGGACCGCCATCCGCGCAGTGAAAACGTCTGGCTTCTCGGCGGAGGGTCGGGGCACGGGTTTAAGCATGGGCCTGCGCTGGGAGAAGCGATGGCCGAAGCAATCCTGAGAGATCGAGAACCGGATAAGGCATGGAAGCTGGATCGGTTCTCGAAATAAACACTGAGGGTGTATAGAAATTATCCCGGTCCCTTCTGCTTTTCTTGTGTTCACGTTCAATACTCTGAACCCGACATCGCAGGCTCTCTCGCCGCGACGTATTCGAGACTCCGATTGAGCTTGTTCGTTGATCGGGCCGGGTGTAAATTCCGGACTGCCCGCTTACGGCGGACCCAAGGAGATCGATCATGGGAATTCTTGCGTGGATCGTGGTTGGACTG
Source organism: uncultured Acidobacteriaceae bacterium (assembly GCA_963734675.1). GTDB lineage: Bacteria > Acidobacteriota > Terriglobia > Terriglobales > Acidobacteriaceae > Sulfotelmatobacter. The sequence continues at coordinate 70,727 of CAVTHZ010000006.1, read as the reverse complement.
ATCGCAGGTTGGCTCGCTGGCCAAGTGATGAAGGGCGGTGGCTACGGCGTCCTTGTCGACATCATTCTCGGCATCCTGGGCGGTATCGTTGGGGGCTGGGTCTTCGGGCAGTTGGGAATCTGGCCGGGCGGTGGAATGATCGGGTCTATCATCGTGGCATTTATTGGCGCTGTAATTTTGGTCGGGATTACGCGGTTACTGAAGAAAGCCTGAGGAACGTCTCGCTGAGCCTGCTGTAATATTCCGTCGTATCTCGAGATAGTCTCAGACGGAAGGGTTTTTATGACTCTTAGCAAACGTTGTTTCGCAGAGTTTTTAGGAACGTTCTGGCTGGTGTTCGGCGGTTGCGGAAGCGCGGTTTTAGCAGTCTGCATTTCCGAATCTGGGCATTGGATTTGCAGGGGTTGCCATGGCGTTTGGGCTAACCTTGCTCACCATGGCCTTTGCCATCGGCCCTATTTCGGGATGCCACATCAACCCCGCGGTATCGGTGGGCCTGGTCGTTGGAAAGCGCTTCCCCGTCTCTGAACTGCTGCCGTATGTCGTAGCGCAGGTTTTGGGGGGAATTGTCGCGTCCGGTACGTTGTACCTCATTGCCAGCGGCAAAGAGGGATTCAGCTTGGCCGGGGGATTTGCCTCGAATGGTTACGGCGCTCACTCGCCCGGAGGGTACTCGCTGCTGGCCTGTTTCGTCGCAGAGGTTGTGCTGACGTTGTTCTTTCTGCTGGTGATATTGGGTTCCACGGACGATCGCGCTCCCAAGGGTTTCGCTCCGATAGCCATAGGTCTGTGCCTTACCCTGATCCACCTGATTTCAATCCCCGTCACAAATACTTCCGTTAACCCGGCAAGGAGCACCGGCCCTGCGATTTTCGTGCGGGGATGGGCTACGGATCAGTTGTGGCTGTTCTGGCTAGCTCCAATCATTGGCGCCGCCCTGGGTGGCGTCCTCTATTCGCAACTATTCGCCGAGGGCCCGCAAAAGACAATTCGCGCCGCTGAGAGGTCGCGCTGACCGCGAGTTCATTACGCTCTTTGACCTCGATGACTCGCACAAGCGGGCAAGGAAAACGCCCAGACTCATCTTGTGAGTCTGGGGCGTCTTATCTCGCTTCTCGTTTAAACCGGATCGCGCTCTAGTGGTGCCCCCCACCATGCGCACCGCCGTGCGTAGCACCACGATATCCGGGGAGGGCGTGTTCAGCCTTCCCTTCATGGCCAGCGTCGCCTACGTGGCCTCGTCCATCTCGCGCCTCGTTCGCCTGGAAGTGGTTGAAGCGCTGGGCTCCGCGCTCCGGCAACGGTCCGCTATAACCATGATGAGGATCAAAGCGGTTATCGACATGGCCGTAAAAGCCGTGTGGTCCGTGAAACCAGGGGCCAGCTCCAATAAACACCCCGCCAATAAACCAATCGGGCCCGTAATAACCGTATGGAGCGCAGTCGTACGGAGCATAGTCGAAGTACCCGTACGGGCACACCGGAGCCGGCCCGATGTCTACTCCGACGGAAACCTGGGCTCGCGCCACAGGCGCACAGCATAAAAGGCCAACTACGAAAACTCCAAAAGCAAGCGCACTAGCTTTGAACATGATTCCCCCTTGATTCATTCAGAGTTCTAATCTGGACAACTGAGCGCCAGCATAATACTAAGGATCAGTACGGGGCAAACCGGAAGCGACAGTCAATCGTCGCTAATCGCAATACGCGAGCGATTCAGTAGCCTCGAACAGGGATGGAAACCGGAATAATAACGACGCTATTCGACAGGGTGCGGGATCGAGCCTTGACTATCGGTCCACGCGCTTTGGCCTACTGAATCGAAATTACGCCGGCGCCTTCGCCGGCCTTAATCTCGCTCACCCGCGCGGCCACGCGCTGTGCAAACTCGAAGATCGACTTCGCATGTGGCGAATTCTGGCCTTCGAGTACCACGGGCTTACCTCCGTCGCCGGCTTTGCGAACTTCAGGGTCGAGCGCGATATTGCCCAGGAACGGCACGCTGTAGTGCTCCGCCATCTTCGCTGCTCCGCCTCGCGAAAAAATATCGACTTCATGATTGCAATGCGGGCAAACAAAATAGCTCATGTTCTCAACCACGCCGATTAAATCCACCTTCATCTGCCGGAACATCTCGATGGCTTTCCGGGCATCCTGTAGGGAAACATCGGAGGGCGTGGAAACCACGACTGCTCCGGTGAGTGGTACGTTCTGCACCAGCGAGAGCGCGATATCACCCGTTCCCGGCGGCAGATCGACCACCATGTAATCGAGCTGTCCCCAATCCACCTGCCCCAGAAACTGTCGCACGATCTGGTGCAGCATGGGACCGCGCCAAATGATTGGCTTATCTCCGGGATTGAGAAATCCGACAGAAATCACTTTCACGCCGAACGCCTGCAGCGGCTCGATCTTGTCCGCACCGGACATTCTTGGCTGGCCGTTCACGCCCAGCATCAGCGGCACATTCGGACCATAAACATCGGCATCGAGCAGCCCCACTGTGTGGCCCATGTTCGCAAGAGCAACGGCGAGATTTACCGCTAACGTCGTTTTCCCCACTCCGCCTTTCCCCGAACCAACCGCGATGATGGCATTGACTCCGGGCAGCGGCTGCGGTCCCGGTGCGGGTTGACCGGGATGGGAAGGCATATGTGCGTTCAAGGATCACACTCCGTGAAATGGAATCAGGCTGGGCCTTCTTCGATTATACGGAATTGCAGGAAAGAAACCGCCCCGCGGCTGCCGCACATATATTTTCACGATTTCACGTCGTATATTCCACGTCACACAAGAACCCAATTCTGCATCCAACCGTCAGGAAAAAATTCATTATGAAAACCGTTAAAACAAATCCGCTTCTCACCCTACTCGCGATTGCATCGATTTCGCTGACAATCGGAGCCGCAGGCTGCAACAAGAATCAGCCGGCAGATAACACTGCTCAGACTCAACCTGCAACCGACCAAACGCAAGCGCCTGATCAGACTCAGCAGGATCCCGCGGCCTCGGCAAACCTGGCTCCTGCAAGCGAGGCGCAAAACTACGCGCCCCCTGCTCCTGCCGCGTCCGAGCCTTCTTCCAGCAACTCCAATTATTCGAATTCCGGTAATTCAGGCAACAACTATTCCGATAATTACGACGACGATTATCAGGATTCTGACTACGGTGAGCAGGCTATGGACGCATCCCAGCCTCCGCCGCCGCTGCCGGAATATTCGCAGCCGGAATGTCCCGGCAATGGTTACATCTGGACTCCCGGCTATTGGAGCTACGGCGCTAGCGGCTACTACTGGGTGCCGGGCGCGTGGACGCAACCGCCCGAAACCGGATATTTGTGGACCCCGGGCTACTGGGGCTACTGGCAAGGCAAATACCGCTACCATTACGGATATTGGGGCCGGCACATCGGTTACTACGGCGGCATCAATTACGGCTTCGGCTACGTCGGGGTAGGCTATCAGGGCGGATATTGGAATGGAAATCGATTCGATTACAACCGCTCGGTCAATAACGTCACGAATGTTTCAAACGTTCAAGTCTATAACCGCACGGTCACAAACACTGTCATCGTCAACAACAAAACGGTGAACATTACGAATACGCGTGTCAGCTATAACGGCCCGGGCGGCGTCACGCGCGCACCCCTGCCTACGGAAGTAGCCGCGGTCCACGAACAACGTATTCCGCCGATGACGACTCAGGTCCAGGTGCGTCAGCAGGCGTCACAGAACCGTCAGCAACTCGCCGCGGTGAATCACGGACGCCCTGCAATGATGGCCGCTGCCCACCCAGTTGCGGCCAGTAAGCCGGTCGCGCCAACCATTGCCGCGCGTCCCGCTCCTGCACGTCCTGCGGCTGCGCCAACGCGCGCCGGGGCACCCTCACCAGCGCGAACCGCACAACCTGCTGAAAGAGCCGCCGCACCTGCAGCAAGACCTAATCCAGCAGGGAGAGCTGCCGCACCTGCCAGGACACGACCCGCGCCCGCGGCACATCCACAACCGGAAAGGGCCGCTCCAAATAAGTCCGCGGCGAAGCCGAATCCTTCGACGCGTGCTCAGCCGACGAGGTCTGCGCCAAGCCGTCCCGCGCCAAATAAGCCTGCGCCCAAGCCCGAGGCGAAACCACATCCCGCCGCGCCGAAGGAGCAGCCGCATCCGGCAGAGGCGAAGCTGAGGCCCAAAACTCCGCCTCCGGCGAAGAAACCGGCCAATAACAAGGAGAAGGACAAAGAAAAACCGCAATGAGTTAGCGAGTCAGAATGATCGCTGAAGGTTAAAGGGCATGGCCGCAGCCGTGCCCTTTTTATTTATGCCTTCGCTTTGCGACGGCGCTCAAGTTCAGTGCGGCGAATCTCCCGCCGCCGCCCGGCATCGTCGTAGCGCCGTCGCTGCTCTTCAGTCTCGGGAATCACAGGCGCAACTTTCACCCGATTCCCTTTCGCGTCCACGGCAACAAATGTCAGGTGCGCGGAGGCCACGTGCTGCGAGGTATCGGCGATGTAGTTCTCGACGAAGACCTTTACGCCTACTTCCATCGAGGTGTGAAATACACGATTGACGGATGAGCGCAGGATCACAAGGTCTCCCACGCGCACGGGAACGAGAAAGTCGATGTGATCCACCGAAGCGGTGACGGCGTAACTGCGCGAGTGCCGATGCGCAGCCATTGCGCCCGCGAGGTCGATCCAGTGCATCAGTCGCCCGCCCAGCAATGCGCCAAGCGGATTCGCATCGTTCGGGAGAACGAGCTCTGCCATTTCCGATTGCGAATCGCGCACAGGGCGCGCGGTCAATATGTCATCGTGCATTTCGATCTTCCCTCTCTGATTTCTGTTCGGCAAATCGTCTTTGTGAAGAACATTACCAGCAAAATTCGGTCCGGCTTCTTCTAACTTGCCAACCGCTCTGCCTGATTTTTCTTTCTCTCAAAATACGTTGCGAGATAGCACTCCGCCATTCGCTGCACGCGGGCGTCTACATGACGTGCCCGCCATTCACCCGAAGCAACGTCGAATTCAAGAAAACCACTCTCTACAGGACGGTGGTCGCGTTCGCATACATAACGAAGCTTGAGGCCCTCCCGCTTTGCCTGCTCTTCCGAAAAGACCGTCTTCACGCCGAAACGCACGGAGTCCCAGGCACGATCTTGCGGCAGCCGTGGACACGAATTCGCATAACCCAAGTTGCAAAACTCCTGCAGTTCTTCCTGCGTAGGACTCTCATCCTCATGTCCGGGAGCTGTGCACAGCCCACTCCACCCGCATCCCAGAGGGAGCCGCTGCACATGGAGCCAGATTCCGCTCTCGAACTTCGCGATTGGCATGAAAAAGGGACACGCCATCTTCTGGACTCCGATTTATTGAATTTGAGGTTGGCCTATTCTACTGCATAGGTTGGCTGCCTCAACAAAATGGAGAAAGCACCACTTCAACTGTCGCTGCCAGCGGAGCAGTCCGAAGCATGACTCGACCTTTTACCACCGGCTCTCGTGAGACCTCAATCAACTGATAGCAGTAATTTTCCTAAGTACCGGGTCGGGTCATCTAAACATCAATTGAGCGCCGCTTGCGGCGGCTGATGGGGCTCATTATGCTAACCTTGCCTTGCCCTCCGTCTGCGATTTCCTGTGCGACTTCTATGGACGCCTCGCAGCCATCTCAACCTCCGCCAGGAAGCGCGCCCCATCGCGCACCGCTGATTCGCATCGGCACTGCCGGCTGGTCATACAAAGATTGGGACGGCATTTTCTATCCTCCGGGAATGCAAGGCCGCAAGCTGCACCCGCTCGAATATCTCGCGCGCTTTTTCGATACCGCGGAGATAAACACGTCGTTCTACGGCCCGGTGAAGCCTGAACTGGCCAAGCTTTGGTGCCGCAGAGTTTCGGCAGTCAACAAAACCTTTCTCTTCACTGCCAAGCTGTATCGAGCCTTCACGCATTCTCCGATCGCTGTGATGGAGCCAACTTCCGCTGCCACCATCCGCCCCAGCGACGACGACGAGAAACGCACCCGCGAAGGCCTCGACGCGATTGCAGGCCACGGCCTTCTCGGCGCGCTCTTGATCCAGTTTCCGGTTTCGTTCAAGAACACATCGCTCAACCGTGAATATCTCGACCGCCTGCTTCGCCAGTTCATCGAGTATCCACGCGTCGTCGAAGTACGGCACTCCAGTTGGAATGATTCCGCAACCCTGGCCGAATTCGCGCAGAGAAATGTCGGCTTCTGCAATATCGATCAGCCGCTTCTCGGGCGATCGCTCGCGCCCACGGAACACGTCACCGGCGCCATCGGGTATGTTCGGCTGCACGGGCGCAACTATGAACAGTGGTTCGATAGCGACAACCGCAACGACCGCTACAACTACCTCTATAAGGAGAGCGAGCTGGAACACTGGAAAGAACGCATCACGAGCATCGCAGAAAAAGCCCAAACCACCTACGTGATCACCAACAATCACTTCGAAAGCAAAGCAGGAGTAAATGCTCTGGAACTGAAGGCCATGATCGGCGGCAAGCGCGTGCCCGCGCCCTTCACGCTAATCGAGAAATATCCGGAGCTCAGGAAAATTGCAGATGCTGCCGAAGACGAACACATCTCTACCCCGACGCTGAAGTTCAGTTAGATTCGCATCAGCGCGCAATCGCCCATGCCGGTCAGAGAAGCTGCTCGAGAGGATTGTGGCCTTAGTCCTTCACCAGAACTTCAGCGGCAAAGGGACCACCGCTATGGTCGCAGCCTCCCCACTTTGAACCCCGGCAGTTATTATTCCTAAGTGCCATCAGAAGCAGGCAAAGAAGGGACGCGAAGCGATCGGGATGTGTGGTTGCCATCTCCTCGTGTGTTCTCCCTGCTGGCCTCGGGTTGCGCCGCGATTATTTTCGCGGTGTACACTCCGTCATTGAAATTCCAGTTCGTTCTCGATGACCACTCTTTCCTCACTCATCCCACAATTCAGGAGTCCGGCCATATCTGGGAGTACTTCACGAAATCCTCCTGGGCGCAATTCACCGGCGGACCAGCGAGCTTCTATCGTCCCGCATTCTTGCTCTGGTTGCGAATCAATTTCGCCCTGAGCGGCCTGTCGACCTGGGGATGGCACTTGCTCAGCATCCTGAAACACTTGTTCGCCGCATTGCTGCTCGGAATGCTGACTTGGAAGCTGCTGCGCGATTCGACCGCCGCTCTAATCGCCGCAACTTTGTTCGCGCTGCATCCCGCGCAAACGGAATCGGTCAGCTGGGTAACGGTTCCCGATCCTCTGATGACTGCTGGAGTACTGGCAGGGCTGCTGTGCTACCTCAAATATTCGGAAGGCTCTTTGACTGGCGAGATCTCTAAATATCCCTCGCGCGCAAAGAAATCGCGCAAGACGGCCAGCTCAAACGCAGTCGCGCACTACTGGGGGTGGTTTGCTGCGTCCGTCGTCGCGTATTTGTTCGCGCTGTTAGGAAAGGAGACAGCGATTGTTTTTCCGCTCGTGATTTTCGCCATGAATCTGGTTCCGACAGCGAGCCCTGTCCTGCCCCAGGCTCGATCAAAGGCCAAGGCCGACAATCCCAGCCGCTGGCCTCACGCGCTGCGGCAAACTGCGCCCTTTCTTGTAATCACCGGAATCTATTTTCTTCTCCGCATGGCAGCGCTTGGCAACATGTTCGGGGCGCCCACTCAGCATTTACCCCGGAGCACGGTAGTCCTTTCCTGGCCCGCTATTCTGTGGTTCTATCTGAAAGTCCTTCTCTGGCCAACCAGGTCGTACGCGTTCGCCAATCCAATCCAGGTCGAGAGTTTTTCAACCCGTGAGGTGTTGCTGCCATTGGCGGGACTGGGATGCTTCGCGACAATCCTAATCGCATTCTTAGTATGGATTCGAAGGAAGGCGCAAAGAGAATTACCGGACCAGGCCGCTCGCGGAGTCGACAACGCGCTGATCATAGGAACACTTCTGCTCGTCCTGCCGCTCCTCCCAGCTCTAAATGTGAATGCCCTGAATCCCGGCGACTTCTTGCACGGCCGCTACACATATTTATCTGTTGCCGGGCTGATGCTCTTGCTGTCTACCGCCTGGCGCGTGATAAATCGTGCGCATCTCCTGATGCTAACAAGCGCCGGCGCTCTGGCGGTCGGTTTCGCGGTGTTGACCGTCGCACAAGAAAAGGAGTGGAGGGACGACACGACCGTCTTCACGATCGCGCATCAACTGGCACCGCGTAATGTGCCGGTTGCGCGCCATCTCGCCGACACTCACGTGCAGGCCGCTCTCCAGCTAGGCGAGGAGGGTCGGTGCGCCGAAGCACTGCCGATATTCGATCAAGTGATTAGCGATTTCCCCGATGATTGGTTCGCCTGGGCGGGCCAGGGTGATTGCTACTTCCAAATGAACAATCTGCCGAATGCAGAAGAATCCCTGCACCGCGCTTCCGATCTGGCGCACAATTCTCAGGTCACCGAGCATTGGCAGGAACTCCGGGCTCACATGGGTCTGCCAAACTCAACTCGGTGAACTGTTCAGTTTTCGGTTTTTGACTTCTTGCAGCTCGCGTCAAGTTCGCCTGAGCCTCGTAATGACTAGCGGGCGCGACCACAGATCTCGCGGATTATCCAACCTAAAGATCATGAGTATAAAAAGCCGCGACCGAGTCGCGGCTTTCTTGCGCTTACCAACTTTACTGCAGATGAATCATTTTCCCGCTCGGGTCCAGAGTGCCATGCACCCGCACTTTCTTCCCTTCATACTGCTTCACCTGATCCTGATGATCGATGTCGTAAGTTGTACCCGAGGCCGTATCTTGCAGCACATATTTGTCGCCCGCTTTAGTGATCGTACCCGTGAAGGTCTGGCTGTCAGTCGGAGTCGCTTGCGATGCCGAGCCGGGCGTTTGGCGCGAGTCCGGCGCTTGAGTTGCCGAACCTTGCGGCGGTTGCGCCGGTTGCTGAGCGGTCGGATCTGAGGGTTGGGATGGCGTGTTCTGTTGCGCACTCAGCGACAAGCAAAGACTGAGGAGCAAGGCGAAAGTACCGAGAACCGCAGCACACTGAATTCGTTTCATAATGCCTCCGGGACGTAAGTTCTTCTGGCTGCTTCTCGCAAACCAGTTGCCAAACGAGCGCACTCCAACCCCTTAAGGGAAGACCAGATCGTCGCACTCAAACGGCGAGACTTAGCTCCAGAGCGAAGGAAGACAGTCGGTTTGATAGCAGGATCTGCGCCTGCCCGCTACATTAAAGTCCGTAGCGAGTAAAAACCCTCGTACCTTTGCTGGCGAGCATATTTTGCTCACTTTCATTTCTTCTGTTCCGCATGGTTCGGTTTCATCACAACGTTTCAGCGTGGAACAGAATGGGCTGCGACTGGCAAAGTCACGCAGAAAGTTCCTTCAACATTCCTGGCGTCGAACACTGTCAGCCATCGAATCGATATCGCAAAAATGGATCCCTCCTTCTAAGCTGCTCCTTCTGAATCAGAAGAGCGAATGTTGCAAAAATCTGTCACCTTCAGAAAACTCACAAGAATGAGCGAGCATTCAGGTTGAAGAATCCCATCCAATCCTCGACATCTCTCGCGTAAACAGTTTTTTTTCGTGCTATGCTTCGTCTCAGAAGCTGCGCTCCGTACCGCTTTCCAGCCAGGGGGTCCAATGCAATCGATATCCAGATTCGTTTTTATATCCGCTGCAGTACTTCTATTTGCCTCAACTCTTTTTGCCGGAACCGAGAAGGTGCTCTTCAACGACGCCGAGCCAGCCGGATACCCGCCAAGCAACGGCCTGATTTTCGACTCCGCCGGCAATCTGTACGGCAGCGCCTTTAATGGGGCAAGCCAGGCGTGTAGCAACGGGCAGGGAGGTTGTGGCGTAATCTTCGAACTTTCCCGGCAGAAAAACGGCAGTTGGGCATACACCGAGATTTATAAATTCACGGGAGCCAGCGACGGCTTACATCCCGATACGAACCTGGTGTTCGATGCCGCTGGCAATCTCTACGGTGCGACCTATGGCAGCAGGAATGATGCATCGGGTGATCCGACCGCTGCCAAGAGCTACGGAACAGTTTTTAAGCTATCGCCCAACCCCAGCGGCCCCTGGAACTTCACCCTCCTCTATACCTTCACCGGCGGCAGCGGAGGCCAGGAACCGAATTCCATCGCCATTGATGCCTCCGGCAACGTTTACGGCACGACCCCCAATGGAGGAAGCGCGAACCAGGGCTTCGTGTTTCAGCTCACGCCTACCACGTCGGGGCCGTGGAATGAGACCGTCATTCACGATTTCACTGGCTGCCAGGACGGAGGGTACCCCATTGAAGTAGCCTTCGATCAAAAAGGCAATCTCTATGGCACCGCCTGGTACGGAGGCGCTGCCGCCTGCGCTACACCCGGTGGAGTCGTTTTCCAGCTCACGCCCCAGTCCGGCGGTGCGTGGCAGGAAACCGAGATATATAGTTTTGACGCTGGCACTGACGGCGGATATCCGCAAACTTTGGCTTTCGACTCGGCCGGAGATATTTATGGAACCTGCGACCTCGGCGGGAAGAAAGGCGAAGGTCTGGTATTCAAGCTGACCCAGTCGAACGGCCAATGGAGCGAAACCGATCTTCACAGCTTCAACGGCCAGAACGGATTCGAGCCTGAATCCCTGGTTCTCGGTAGCGGCGGCGTATTGTACGGCACAGTCAGATATAACGGACAAAGCGGAGCTGGCTTGGTGTATGAATTGATTCCCAAAACCGGCACAAAAGAAACCATCGTCTATCAGTTCACTGGCAGATCCGACGGCGGTAATCCCGACGGCGGGATTGTTCTCGACAAAGCCGGAAACATCTATGGCGGCACCCTAGAAGGCGGTTCGCAGCAAGTCGGCGTGGTATTCGAGGTTACGCCATAACGAGCTGAACCAGAAGCCAGCAATTGGAGGGTTTGAGAGGGCGCGGCTCAGCCGCGCCTCCATTTTTTACGGATCAACCCGTTCTTGCCGGAACCAAGTCTCAATATCCGCCGTATCATTAACTGGTCATTCATCGATAGGAGCGCACTCATGCAGAGCCGCATCACCGGAACCACCATGCCGGTCCTCGAATTTCTTCTCGATCCCAACGACTCGATCATCTCCGAGGCCGGAGAACTTTCCTGGATGGGCAGCTCCATCCAGATGACGACGCACACGCAATTCGCTGGTGGCGGCGGTCTTTTCGGCGTGATCAAACGCGTTGCCGGTGGCGGCTCCATCTTTATGACCGAATACCGCGCCTTCGGCGCAGTCGGCGAACTCGCCTTTGCCACCAAACTTCCCGGCCACATCGTTCCAGTCGAAGTCTCGCCGGGACATGAATACATGATTCACCGCCACGGTTTCCTTTGCGCCACATCACAAATTCAAATCAGCGTGGCGTTTCAGCAATCGCTCGGCGCAGGCATCTTCGGCGGCGACGGCTTTCTGCTCCAGCATCTTGGCGGACAAGGCACAGCGTGGCTCGAACTCTCCGGCGAACTCGTCATCCGCGATCTTCAACCCGGCGAAACTCTGCGCGTTCATCCCGGCCACGTCGGCGCATTTCAATCCAGCGTGTCATTTCAAATCACAACTGTTCCTGGCATTAAGAATATGATCTTCGGCGGCGACGGCATTTTTCTCGCATCGCTCACCGGTCCCGGGCGCATCTGGCTGCAAACCCTGCCGATTGCTCGACTGGCGCATGTTATCGAAAGATATCTGCCGCACGAAGCCCGCAGGCAAACCGTGGAGGGCGGTGTAGTCGGTGGAATTGTAGGATCGATTCTGGACAATATGAAGTAAGGAACGATGCGATCATGTATGACGTGCGAAATGGAATCGCGATAGAAGGCAACTCAGTTTAGTCGCGTGGCATTTCGCCGGGAGAATGCACCTCAGCGCAATGCGCTTCGAACTGTGCCTGCAGAGACGCGCGATACTCTTCTCCATTCGGCCGATGACCGGAACCGTGAGCCCGAAAGATGGCACTCGGACACAAAGCGCAGCATGCCTCCACCGGAATATCTCCCAGCCACTTCGAAACTCTTAGACTCGCTTTCTTCGGGGACATGCTCGCCAATGCACGAAGATCTTGATGAGTTCTGACTCGGCGCAGACTTATAGCCTTCGAATGGTAACAGAGCGGAAACGGTGGATTGGTAAGACGCGGCTCAATATGGAGGCTTTGCTTTAGCTGTCCCGCGGCGAAGCAAAAAATCAGGGATCCGATGAGGGGGCCCTTCGGATCCCTGATAGCCTAGCTCAGCCGAAACTTTACTTGAAAAGCGCTTCCCCCATCGCTTTTTGCCGAGCAGTGGCGCACTTTCACAGAATGCAAGTCGGATGCCACCGGCTTTTCGGCCTCCAAGCTAACCGAGTGTCGGGCGGAACTAATTGATAAGGATGATGTTACAAGCAAATCCGCAGGACGCCCCGGCCGCCAAACAAGTTCACTGTCATCTGATTCACTATCCAATCGGATAGTCCTCCCTATCTGTTCGGATATTGGAACAGTTTCAATCTAGAAATGAATTCGACCCAAAAGTGTGATAAGACAAGCATCGAGGAGACTTGCGTGCACCCCAGGCTGGTGGTCCTTTCCGGACCCCTGAAGGATTCAACCGTACCTCTCGCGGCCGCTGAAATCACGATTGGGCGCGATACTTCCAACGGAATTTCCGTTGCCGACCCTTCCGTCTCCCGCCGCCATTTCCTGCTCCGCCAGCAGCAGGGCACATTCGAAGTCGGCGATCTCGGCAGCCGCAACGGCACGCTGGTCAACGGTGAGCCCATACAAGAGCAACTGTTGAGCCATGGCGATGTAATCGCCGCCGGCGACTCGTCGTTTCTTTTTCTTATCCACGAAAACGAGATTGTTCCTTCCCAGGGCCGCGTCGAGTTCGAAGACTCGCAGCACACCGCGGAAACCACCGTTATTCATCCGCGTGATGTTGTTTACCTCCAACCGGAGCGGCTGCTTCGCGAGCTGCCGCCAACTTCACAAGTTGCGGCCAATCTGAACGCGCTGCTAAAGATCAGCCGCATCGTGCATTCCATTCGCGACCTCGATGAACTGCAGGGCAAACTCCTCGAACTGACTTTTGAAGTCGTTCCCGTGGGACGGGGCGCAATTCTGCTGGCCGATCGCGAAGGTCAGCAATTTAATTCATTATTCGCCCGCATGCGGCAGCCGGGGCAGGCGCCGCTGGTGAAAGTAAGCCGTACCGTCGCTCGCCAGGTATTAGAACAAGGCATCGCCATTCTGGGCACGGACGTCCCCAGCCACGAAGATCTGGGCCAGGTCGAAAGCCTCGCGGAATCTCAGGTCCATTCTCTATTATGCGTTCCGCTGACAGTCTTCCAGCGCGTGATCGGCTGCATTTATCTGGACAACAGCGCCGCCCTCGGCAACCGCCTGAATGAGGACCATCTGCAGCTGGTGACAGCCATTGCCGGAATTTCCGCCATGGCTCTTGAAAATGCGCGCCGCTTGCAATGGCTGGAGCAGGAAAACGAGCGCCTCACCGTCGAAATCAGCCAGGAGCGCAGTCTGGTCGGCGAGAGCCCAAGAATTAAAGATGTCTACCAGTTTCTGAAGCGTGTAGCGCCCACGGATTCAACGGTTCTGATCGAGGGCGAGAGTGGAACCGGCAAGGAATTGGCCGCGCGAGCGCTGCATCGCAACAGTCCTCGCGCCAATAAGCCTTTCGTCGCCATCAATTGCGCGGCCATCCCCGAAACGCTTCTCGAAGCCGACCTTTTTGGGCACGAGCGCGGAGCCTTCACCGGTGCCATCGGCCTGAAAAAGGGCAGGCTCGAGTTCGCCGACTCGGGCGTAGTCTTCCTCGACGAAATCGGTGAGCTGGCTCCCTCTCTTCAAGTGAAATTGCTGCGCGTCTTGCAGGAGCGCGAGTTCGAGCGTGTCGGTGGAAATCACCCCATCAAGGTCGATATCCGCATCATTGCCGCCACCAACTGCAATCTCGAGGAGGCCGTGCGTAACGGCACGTTCCGCAAAGATCTCTATTACCGCCTCGCCGTACTGAAAATAAGGATGCCCTCTCTTCGCGAACGCCGCGAAGATATTCCCATGCTCGCCCGCCATTTTGTTCAGAAGCACGCGAAGCGCTGCAAAGCCAAACCGCGCCCGATCTCCCGCGAAGCTCTCTCTTGCCTGGTCAACTACGACTGGCCGGGTAACGTGCGCGAGTTGGAGAATGCCATCGAGCGCGCCCTCGTGCTGGGATCTTCAGAAATGATCTTGCCCGAAGACTTGCCGGAATCGCTGCTGGAACGCACCCCGCCACCGGAAATGACGGAAGCGAAATACCATGTAGCGATAAAGGAACTGAAGAAGCAACTGATTCTTGACGCGGTTGAACAGACGCAAGGCAGCTACGCAGATGCCGCCCGGCTGCTGGGCGTACATCCCAACTACCTGCACCGGCTGATCCGCAATCTCGAATTAAAAGAAACACTGAAAGATAACTGGCGGGATCCTCGCATGCTGTCTAGCGTTCCCGGGGGAAACGCGTGAGTTCGGAAGTCATATACCTGTCCGCAAAACCGCTCACTAAGGCAGCGCCAACTCCGTCAACTTCGCCGGATCGAGATACATTCCCTGCCAGCGCACTGCTACATGCAGATGCGGACCCGTCGCTCGTCCTGTTCCACCGCTCAAACCGACAACCTGTCCGCGCTTAACCCGCTCGCCTTCTTTGACCTTGAATTCGGAAAGATGCAGATAGAGCGTCAGAAACCCCTGCCCATGATCCAGCACAACAAAGTTCCCCTCAAAATAGAGCGGACGCGCCAGCAGAACCGTTCCGTCATTCATCGCATGAACCGGGGTTCCGCTCGGCACGCGAAAATCCAGCCCAAGGTGCGGACTCGACGTCTTCCCGTTGAAGATTCTTTCCGAACCAAAAACATCCGAAACCGCCGCCTCTGCCGCCGGAGTAAACGAGCCTGACCATTCTTTGCCGAGGGTCACACGGTTCAAAACGTCTTTTTTAATTTCCACTCCCTCTGCGATTTCTTTTTGTTGTTCCGGTGTCGGCTCGGTGAATTTACGTTCGACGCCCAGTTCAACTTTGATCTTGGGATGCTTCCCAGCGCCCACGGCGAACTCGCGGGAAAACGTTACCTTACTCTTCTCGGCGTCGGCTCTCTCACCTGTCAGCGTAAGCGAATACTTCCCCGGCGCCATTTCAAAACCCACTCCTGCCAGAGCGAACCAGGTTTTGCTCACTGCGTCATAGCTGAAAGGAATGTCGTGCCCGAGCCACGATCCGCTCAAAGATTCCACTCGGCGAGGCGGCTTCACCCGAAACAGCACGGGCGATCCGTTAACCAACTTCGCCGGCAGCGCACGCACTGCCCAGTTCGCCGCAAGAACTGGAGGTGCTGCCATGCAAAACCAGATTGAGCAGAACAGCAGCGCGGCACACCCTTCGCCAAGGCTAAGTCTTCGCCGGTTCACCCTATCAGCCTAGCATCCCTCTAATTTTTCTTACATCAACTTCTCGAATGAGTTGGACCGCGCTCGCAACAGAAAGGAAGAACTTTTTTTGACAAGTCGGACACTTACGACTGAGGCATGCTCGGACAAAAATTTCAATCTGCTGTTTTCGCCGACGAGAGCGGCGGGAGATTCTCCTTCTCCAATTGCTGATTAAACCGTGGCAGAGCAGATGTTTTGAAAACATTCCAACTGTGACTGGCGGATTTAAGAGTAGCGCTCGAAGATTGGAAGACCTCCAGAGCCTGTGATGGGATGGCGCGATCGCTGCTTTCCACAACTCTAAGCGCGGCGGCCAGACCTGCGTTGGCGGTTTCCAATCCCGGAGCGTGGCCTTTGTCGCTTCCGGAGAGAATTTCTTTGACCTTCTGCTTCACGTCGATCAAGTACGCTTCCAGTTCGGCGTGGCCGTTGATTTTCGGCTGCAGGTCGGCCAACTGCTTTTGCACGAAATTGATCTCCGCAAGGATCTGACGTCCTGACATCGCGTCAGCGAATATCTGTTGACCCAGCTTCAGTTGTTGCTCCAACTCCTGTTGAGTGGCAGACGATCGCGGGTCCATTTTGACCGTAAGAGGTTGCGTCCAGGTCTTACCGTCGACAGTGAGCCGGATTTCGTAGTCGCCCGGCACTGCGCGAGGTCCTCGAGGTCTTCGATAATCGCTTTCATCATCTACACCTTCGCTGCCGCCCCAGGCCAGATCCCATACGAAACGATGCATGCCGGGAGATTTTTCCAGGCGCTGCGGCTTGGGGAACCAGCGCTCCGCGATTGCGACCGGTGGGTGCTTCGCATCCTTCTGATCTGTAGATGAAAAGCCGCGCGTGAGATTACGCTTCGCATCGATGATTTCCAGTTTCACATTTTCCGCCCGCGACGCGAGGTAGTAATCGACGATGGCACCGTTCGGTGGATTCTCCGCGGTCGGTTCCTCGGGCGGAATGGGACTGCCGGCAAAGGAGTCGTTGTCTACACGCACAGCGGTTGCTGGACGATACAAAAATGTTCCTGCTGTTTTCAGCGCATCGGCCGCCTGGCGCAGCGGCGTTATGTCGTCCAGAATCCAGAACGATCGGCCGTGTGTGGCGACGACTAGGTCGTCGCCGTGGATGCAAACATCCCGCACAGACGACATCGGGAGATTCAGCTGCAGCGATTGCCAGTGCGAGCCGTCGTCGAAAGACACGTAGATACCGAATTCAGTGCCGGCGAAGAGGAGGCCTTGACGTGCTGGATCCTCCCGGATGGCGCGCACGAACGCGGGTGAAGAAATTCCGCTGGCGATGAGCTGCCAGGATTCTCCGAAGTCGCGCGTGCGGTAGATCAAAGGAGTGCGGTCATCGAGGCGATGTCGATCGACTGCGGCATAAGCTTCTCCCTCATTAAAATGCGAGGCCTCGATCAACGAAATCTTGCTCCAGGGGCTAATGCCGCGCGGGGTTACGTTCTTCCACATCTTCCCGCCGTCACGCGTCATGTGAATCAGGCCTGTATCGCTGCCCGCCCAGATCAGGTTCGCATCCAGACTTGAGGGCGCAATGGTGTAAACGACTCCGTACCCGCGTTGCATCGCGTCTTCAACGGTCGGATTGCCTTCAGTTTTCTGTTCCGGCTGAGCTCCCGTAAGGTCGGGGCTGATGGTTTGCCAATGCAGTCCCCCATCGGTTGTCTTCATCACGTATTGCGTGCCCAGGTACAGTGTTTTCTTATCGAAAGGCGAGAATAAAAGGACTGGCGTCCACGGATCGCGATACTTCCGCCCGGCAATATCCGTGCCGAAGCTGAGCGCAGGCCAGGGAGTGATGTCTTGAGCGAACGAGGTACGCAGATCAAAGCGCTCGACGCTTCCATAGACCCCGCTTATATAAAGGATCTCGGGATTGTTGGGATCGGGCGCCATGTAGCCGCTTTCGCTGCCTCCGGCCGGGAACCAATCCCGGGGCGTGATCTGACCGTGATCGGTGCGGCTCAGAACTGCGACGCTGCCACTATCCTGTTGCGCGCCGTAGACGACATAAGGAAAACGGTTATCAGTAATAACGTGATAGAGCTGCGCCGTCGGCTGGTTGTACCACGAACTCCAGGTTTTGCCGTAGTCGATGCTGATGCTCGTTCCCTGGTCCGTGCCGAGAACCATGCGAGACGAATTTCTAGGATCGACCCAAATCTGGTGGTAGTCGTCGCCGCCCGGAGCGCCGCGAACGATCGCGATTGTCTTGCCGCCGTCTTCGGAGCGATACAGCGCAACGTTGGGAACGTAGAACACATCGGGATTGCTGGGATCGACTGTGATGTTGCCGAAATACCATGCCCTGCTTGTAAGGCGCTTGTCGGAGTTGGCGAGAGTCCAGGTGTCGCCGCCATCGTCGGAGCGGTAAAGACCGGATTTCTGGGCAGCGTCGATAAGCGCATAGACACGTTTGCCGTTTGGCGAGACAGCGACTGCAGCCCGTCCCCAATCTCCATCGGGAAGTCCGGAGCCGGTCAGGTGCGACCAGGAATGGCCTTCGTCGCTGGAGCGGTAAATTCCGCCGCCCGGGCCGTCGATGGGAGCGTAGGTGCTCCACGGCGGACGGTGCGCATGCCACGTGCACGCAAACAGGACGTTAGGCGATTCCGCCGCGATAGCTAAATCGGCGATTCCAACTTCTGGACCCTGGTCGAGAATTTTGGTCCAGTTTGCTCCTCCGTCCGTCGATTTGAATACCCCGCGTTCGGCGTTCGGTCCGTAGGCGTGGCCGAGCGCGCCAACATAAACCACATTCGGATCACGAGGATCGATCACGATGCGGCTGATTTGCCGCGAATCGGCGAGGCCAACATTCTGCCAGCTCCGTCCAGCGTCCGTAGACTTATAAACGCCATTACCGGTTGCAAGGTCAGAGCGGATATCCGACTCGCCAGTGCCGGCATAAATTACTTTTGGATCTGAGGCCGAGACCGCCAAGGCTCCGATGGAAGCGACTGGCTCGTTGTCGAAGATGGGATTCCAGACCATGCCGGCGTCGGTTGTCTTCCAGATTCCCCCGTCAACGCCTCCGAAATAAAAAGTGGTTCCATCGCCGGGAACTCCAGCGACGGCCACAGCGCGTCCTCCGCGAAATGGGCCGATAAGCCGGTATTTGAGGCCGCTAAAAAGTTCAGGCGGGACAGACTGAGCGGCTGCAAGGATTGAGGTCACACTGAAAAGTAATGCCACAAGGATCGGCAGATTCGAAATGCGCAGAGAAAGTATTTTCATGGATCAGAGCAATATGGGTCAGAGCAATATGAGTCAGTGCAATATCGGTCGAAGCAACATCGGTCAGCACTATAGTGTAGCGGATAGGAACCGGTACAAGAGGCTTCGCATGAATGTTGCAGGGTGTTGTGGGATTCACTCTGGACGGCCGCAAGTTTTTTTTGAATTTGTGGTGTCTCCCATATTTGCGAAGACAACATAAGCAGCCCGAAGAGCACAACGCCAAGCGGCCATGATTTTCTTCATGAATCGAAGTGCAGGCCAGCTACGCTCGCAGAACCAAACTTTTTTGTAAGTTTACCGATCTATGAAAACTGAAGTAAGGCAACTTCCAAACTAAATCCCGTTGACTTCGCCTCTCGTCTTTGCTGTACTTAAGTTGTTATCAAACGGTGAAGGAGTTCACCGCAACCGCTGTTCCCACCATATAGCCGGGCACAGCTGATGACTCCTGACAAGAGGGCGAATCCTTGTCGCGGAGTCATGTCCCGGCAACGATTCCACAAAATAAGAGACCTTTTGTAGTTATGGCCTCAATCTGCACGGGCCTGGCCTTGTAATTCGGTGCCCACGGCAAACGGAACGTATGATGGCAGATTTCATTTTCGATCGTGATGAGGAACGCCCGCGAATTGACGAACTCCTGGCGAAACGGCGCCCGTTTCTTTTCTACGGACCATCGGGGGTTGGCAAAACACTCCTTCTCCGTAATGTGCTGCCAGAGTTTCGGTCTGTTCTCTACTGCGAAGACTCAGCGACAACTAACGTGATGTTTCGCAGCCTCGCCCGTAGCCTGCTGCGATTACGGAGTCCGCGCGCCTTGAAAGCGTTTCGCAACGAAGACGGGATTGCGGCGAAATCCGCGGTTTCGTTGAAAGGGATTGTGATGGACGCATTGAGAGAAAGCGAGTACTCGATTGTGCTCGACCATCTGAAGCGACCTTCGTACTCCTTTGCATCCGCAGTTCGCGAAATCATGGGACCGGGCTTAACCCCCGTAAGTGCGGTGGCGGGTTCCAGCCACATGGAAGACACTGGTTTTCTCCAGCCACTTTATAGTGATCGTTCACAAAAGTTTGAAATTCGCAATTTCGATGACTCAACCGCCGAGCAATTTGCCCGTGAACGGATCAAGCGCTCCGGCCTGTCAGGCTCGAACATCGGCGAATTCCTCGATAAAGTTCTGGAATTCAGCGAGGGAAATCCGCGGGCGATCATCGCATTGATCGATATGGCAGCTCGTCCAAAGTACCGCTTCGAGGAACACATCAAGATTTCGCCGCTGTACATCGACTTCCGCATGAACGGGGGAGTTGCAAGGTGACCGGCTTGGGTAATTCGCTCAGCCCGAACCATGAACGGCGCGTTAGCGTGACCTTCCGCCACATCGATAAAATACTTGGGGACATGGAAAGCATCCTCCACATATCCACATCCAAAATGGCATTTCCGCAATACCTCCAAGACGTGGACCCCGAGCGGAGAGCTGTGATCGAAGAATACATCGGTCGTATTCGTGCGCACATGGTTCGCGTGCTTGAGAGACAAGGAATCGCGCGGCCTAAAGCCGACATTCCCGTCTCCCGTTCGTTGCACACTTTCGTTACCTTCGTAGAAATCGCAGTGGAAGAATTGAAACCGCAATATATGCGGGGCTACGGCGAGATTCCACCGGGCGCGGCTGCTGAACTGAATAGTGTTTCCGGGGAACTGCGGGACCTGATACGGAAGTTAAATCGATATTTAGCGCAGGGAGCCACTTACGATCGATGAACGGGCCGGCTAAGGCACAATATCGGGGGTGGGAAAGGAACGGGGCGACTTGCTGAAATACGTGATGGTGGGCGTGGGAGGTTGTCTGGGTTCGATCTTGCGGTTCTGGGTGGGCAGTTATATCGGCAGCCGAATGGGAACGCGGTTTCCCTATGGGACGTTCGTAGTCAACATAACGGGTTCGTTCCTGATCGGCGTGGTCTTTGCCGTACTAACAGCCAGGACTCATTGGAGCCCGAATTGGCGGTATTTGATCCCAATTGGTTTCATCGGGGGATACACGACCTTCTCCAGTTTCGAATTCGAGACATTACGCACGATCCAGGATGGGCAGATCGGCTTGGGTCTTTTTTATGTGGCACTGAGCGTGATAGTTGGGTTCGTTGCAGTCTGGGGTGGCGTTGTGGCGGGAAGGGCCATCCCATGAAAAGCAGATCGCGTTTAGGGAACGCTGATCGACGAAATCAGGTTCACGCGGGAACTCGAAACAGTTTTTGAACAGCTCCCACAACGAATTCATAAGGACGCAAGCATTTTTAAGTCGCGCCACCGAATTTTGGCGCGGCTCAATGAGGGCTCTAACAACAGGAGGAATGTGTGCTGACACCAGGGCCGGGTAAGAAAGTCGGCATTTACGTAGCTGAGGATCAGCAGTACCACGGAACTGTTGCCTATGCAGCTATTCTTGATTTTCTCTTTTTCCGTGGCGTATCGGGCGCAACCGTGACCCGCAGCATTGCTGGATTTGGGGCAGATCATCGTATGCAAACGACCAGCCTCGTGGACCTGGCCGTCCATCTCCCTGTCAAGATCGAGTTCATCGAAACTGCGCAGAAGGTCGAAGAGTTGCTACCCAAATTGCAAGCCCTGGCAGGAGCCGGACTGATCGAGATGCAGGACACTACGATCGTAAAGCCTGCCGAAAAAAAGGAACCGAACATTAGCCCTGAGAGGCCCGCATTGAAGCAGGAGGGCAAAGCCAAGATAATGCGGATCTACATCGGCGAAAACGACAAATGGAATGGCAAACCACTGTATGAAGCAATCGTCAATGGTCTGCGATCGAACGACATTGCCGGGGTCACGGTTTATCGCGGGATTCTCGGCTATGGCGCGAACCGCAGAATCCACAAAGATGCTGCACTGAGCCTTTCTCATGATCGGCCTATCCTGCTCTCTGTGATTGATACGGAAGAAAAGCTGAAGGCGTTTATGCCCATTCTCGATCAAATGGTGCTAGCAGGGTTTAGTCGTGCTGTCTGACGCGGACGTCATCAAGTACGCACATAACTATGAGAAAGCCGAAAGACGGCAGGAGGCGCGATTATGAAGCTCGAAGGAAAGGCCAAATTATTGCGCATTCACTTTGGCGAAGATGACAAGTGGCAGGGCAAGCCACTATACGAGGCCATTGTAATCAAGTGCCGTGAACTCGATATCGCCGGCGCCTCGGTGTTTCGTGGCATCGAGGGTTATGGAGCCAGTTCGCGTATTCACAAAGCGCATCTGCTGCGGTCCTCAGATCGACCCATTATGGTGTCTGTGATCGACACGGAAGAGAACCTTAAGAAATTGCTCCCAGCTCTCGATGAGATGGTGGACGAAGGCCTGATCGCTATGTCAGAGGTGGAAGTAATCCGATACGTACACCAGGAAGGAATTCGCTCCCCAGCTTCGTAGCCAGGCACAAAATGGGATGAGACCATTGACCCATGAGCTATGAAGAGAGACTCGAACGAAAGCTCGGTGCCTGAGAAGCGGACGTCGCGGCGGTTGCTATCGTCATACCGCCGAAGATCCTGAGGCCTCCTCTGAGCACCCCCACGGAGAATCAGCTACTCATGCGGTTGGCGGAGTTAGCTGACCAGTTTGACGCCGAGCAAGTCGCGGCCGATGCGCGATCCCTCGCAGAACGGGTTTCGGAGGGACTCTTCTACGTTGCTTGTATCGGTCAGTTCAAGCGCGGCAAATCGTCAATCCTGAATGCATTGGTGGGTAACAGCGTACTGCCAACTGGAGTTGTGCCGGTCACCACGGTACCGACGATCGTGCGCTACGGAAGCCACGCTGGCCGCTCGCGTGCGCTTTGAAGCCGCTGGCGGCTGGACAGAGTATTCCGGTTAAGAGCGTCGATGAGTATGTCTCCGAAGAGAAGAACCCGGAGAACGCGAAGCATGTCGCGGCATTGGAAATCTTTGTGCCTAGTCCGCTGCTCGCAACCGGCATGTGTTTCGTGGACACGCCAGGCTTGGGATCGGTGTTCACCGGCAATACGGCAGCAACACAGGCTTTCATTCCCCATATTGATGCGGCACTGGTCGTGATCGGGGCGGATCCTCCGCTAGCGGGTGAAGAACTTGTACTGGTTGAGGCAGTCGCGCGGCATGTTCAGGATCTCATCATCACCGTAAACAAGGCGGATCGCACCACGGACGCAGAACGAGCTGAAGCGGTGGCCTTCGCGCGACGCCAGCTCGAAAAGCGACTCCCGCAACATTCTGTCGGACCTTTGTTTGAGGTCAGCGCAGCGGAACAGCTCGAGCATCGCGGAACGGGTCGGGACTGGGAGAAGCTGGTCGCCTCGCTGAACCATTTGATCGAAGGATCGGGCCGTCGTTTGATCCAGGCTGCCTGCGAACGTGGACTAGAGCGGATCAGCGAGCAGCTTCTTGTGATCATCTCGGAAGAGCGCGAGGCGCTGCAACGGCCGATCGAGGAGTCAGAGACCCGCATCGCCGCAATGAAACAGACCATTGGCGATGCAGAGCGTTCGATGAGGGAGCTACGGATATCTCTTCATGGCCGAACAGCAGCATATTTCAGACATGTTTGTCGATCGTCATAAGACATTTCTCGCGCGCGTGCATGCCGCAGGCGCACGAAGAGTTCGATGTTTCACTGCAATCGATATCTGGCTGGCTAGGTCCATCGTATCGCCGGCGCACTTTCCACGAAGCCCAAGAACTGGCACGACGCTCATGTCATGCCATGGCTAAAGCCCGAGCAGGAAAAAGCGGAGAATGAATACCGGCGTGTAGCATTGCGGTTCGTAGAGATGGCCAATGAGTTCCTAAAGAAACTTGCCAATGCCGGCATTCCCGAACTGGCGCGGATGCCCCACGCTCTCGATCCAGAACGCGGATTTCGCGTACGCTCTGAATTCACTTTTTATGAGTTCAGAGACGTGGCACAGCCAGCCTCACCGGTGCGTTGGCTAGCCGACCTGGTTCTTGGCTTGGTGGGCGCGCGGTGGATTATCAGAAACGAGGCCCGAGAGTTTCTCACCAGGCTGCTCGAAACCAACAGCACTCGCGTGCAGAGCGACGTTCTCAACCGGATTCAGGAGAGCCGAGGGAAGTTAGAAGCTGAGATTCGTAGACTGCTTCATGAGGTGAGTAGGATTGCGGAACAGGCCCTGGTCCGCGCCCGAAAAGTAAAGGAAGATGGCGAGTCTGCGGTTCAGGCGGAATTGAATCGCTTGGAAGGATTGGAACAGGAAGTGACTGCGCTCCGCGAATCTACACAGCTTATTGCGGAGTGTGATTTCGGCTCAGGTGTCGCGGAAAACGCTGCTTGGATAACACGGTAGCGTCGGCTTTGTTCTCCGTTGTAGAAAATTCGCTCCGCGAAAGTCACAAGGTGTTGCAGCCTAATTGGCGGGTTCCTTCTAAACCTGCAGCACATCGCCGTCGCGAGCCACCATCTGGTAGAGCACCGGGCTCACGATGCGTCCCAGGAACAGGCGGGAAACGAGTCCCGCAACGATGACGATGGCGAACGGCTTCTGCGAATCCGAACCGACCCCCGTAGAAAGCGCCGCGGGCAGTAGTCCCAGGCAGGCAACCAGCGCGGTCATCATGATGGGCCGGAGGCGGATCAGCGAGCCCTCCAGCGTAGCCTGGTGGATGCCCTGCCCTTCGAGACGAAGCTTGTTGATATAGGAAACGTCGATGATCGCAGTTTCCGCCGAGACGCCCATGAGCACGAGCAGGCCCAGAACCGACGACACGCTGAAAGTCGTGTGCGTGAGCTTGAGCGCCAGCAGCGCCCCGACCGGCTCGGTCATGACCACGCCGATGACCACCGTGACCGGAAACTTGAAGTTGCCGTAAAGCGCGAAAAGGATAATAAAGATAAGGAGAACAGCGAGCGGTCCGATCACCGCGAACTGTTCCCGCGCGGCAAGATATTCGCTGTATTCGCCACCCCAGTCCAGCCGGTAGCCCCGCGGCAGTCTTACCGACGATGCCACTGCCTTCTGCGCTTCATCCACGGCGCGCGCCAGGTCGCGATCCTCAATGCTGAACTGGACTCCGATGTAGCGCGAATTATTCTCGCGATAGATGAACGATGCGCCATTGCCCTGACGAATCGTTGCCAGCTCCGAGATCGGAATCTGTTGACCGGAGGGAGTGGGCACGAGCAAATTGCCGATGGCGTGCTCGCTCGAGCGGTACTCGGGCTTCATGCGCACCACCAGGTCGAATAACTGCTCGCCCTGAATGACCTGCGTGGCCGCCTGGCCGCCAACTGCGGCCTGGATCACGCCTTCGACATCGGAGACATTGATGCCGTAACGCGCGATTTTGTCGCGGTTCACATCGATCTGCACGCTGGGCTGCCCTAGTTCGCGCACCACGGTGAGCTCGCTGAAGCCGGGCACCTGCTGCAGCACACGCTTGATCTCGACCGCTTTGTTCTCGAGGACCTGCAGATCGGGACCGAAGATCTTCACGGCTAGCGCGCTTTTCAGTCCCGTGAGCGCTTCATCGACGGCATCTTCGGCAGGCTGCGTGAAGTTGAAAATCACGCCCGGATATTGCTCGACTTTTTTCTGAAGGTCCTTGGTCAGCTCGGCCTTGTTATGGATCGATCCTCGCTTCCAGGTTGCGTCCTTATAAGGTCTTAGTCCGACGTAAAATTCGCAGTTGAAAAATCCGGTGGGGTCGGTGCCATCATCGGGGCGCGCCAACTCCGAGCCGACCTCTGTGACCATGGGATAGGCCATTAAAATTTTGCGGATCTGAGGCGCGAATTTGGCAGCTTCCTCAAAGGAGATGGTGTAGGGCATGGTGGCCCGAACCCACATCGCGCCTTCGTCGAGGTGAGGCATGAACTCGCCGCCGATGAAAGGAACCAGAAGCAGCGAGGCGGCGAAGACTATGGTCGCAATCACCATGGTGAGATTCGGTCGATCGAGGCACCAGCGAAGCTCCGTCGCGTACTCATCCCTTAGCCATTCGTAGGCGCGGTTGGTTTTTTCTTTCACGCCCTTGGTGAACCAGTAGGAAGCGAGCACCGGAACCAGAGTAAGCGTGAAAATCAGCGATCCCAGCAGCGCCCACGACATAGTTTCGGCCATGGGGTGAAAGAGCTTGCCCGAAGGGCCGCTGAGGGCGTAGATGGGAATGTAGCCGGCGAGGATGACAGCAATGGAATAGAAAATGGGCCGGTCGACATCGTGCGCGGCCGCGATGATGACTTCGTGAAGTTTGTACTCCTGGCCCTCGCGCGCGGAGAGTTCCCGATAAATGTTTTCCATCATTACGACGGTGCCGTCGATGATGATTCCGAAATCGATGGCCCCGATCGAAAGCAGGTTGGCCGGAATGCCGCGGGCGTGCAGAAAAATGAATGAAAAGAGCAGGCTCAGCGGAATGGTCAGAGCGACGATGATCGCCGCGCGCACGCTGACCAGGAAAAAAATCAGGACGATCAAGACCAGTCCCATGCCGAGCAGCAGGTTGTGCTCGACGGTGTCGATGGTCACCTGCACCAGATCGCTGCGGTCATAATAAGGCCGGACTTTCACGTCGGGCGGAAGCAGGTCGCGGTTGATCTCCTTGGTCTTCTCCTCGACTCGCTTCAGGACATTCTGCGTCTGCTCGCCCGTGAGCATGAGAATGACGCCTTCGACGCGGTCGTCATCGTTCTGAAACCCGAATTCTCCCAGACGGGGAGCATGTCCGATAGCGACTTCGCCGATGTCGCGAATACGCACCGGAACTCCGTTGTTGTTTCCGACAACGATGTCGCCGATGTCTTCGGTCTTGTTTACCAGGCCAAGCCCGCGCACATAGAAAAATTGCGAACCTTGCGAATAGAAGCCGCCGCCGGCGTTGGCATTGTTGGCGGCGAGCGCGTTCAGCACTTGCGGCAGCGGGATGTGATAGCTGTAAATTTTGGCTGGATCAAGCAGCACCTGATATTGCATGACCGTGCCGCCGAAGCCGGAATCGTCGGCTACTCCCGGCACCGACTTATAGGCGCGCTCAATCACCCAGTCTTCATAGGTCTTCAACTCTTGCGGCGTCCGGTCCGGGCTCTCGATCACATATCGGTAAACGAGGTTGGACGGACTCGATAGCGGCGCCAGGCTACCGGTTACTCCCGGCGGCAGGTTGGCGGTTGAGAGCCGCTCAAACACGACTTGCCGGGCGAAATAATTGTCCGTGCTGTCTTCGAACGTCATGATGACGTCAGACAAGCCATACAGCGAGATCGAGCGCATAAACACCATGTGGGGCACGCCGTTCATCTGCAACTCGATGGGCAGCGTAACCAGCCTCTCGACCTCTTCGGCTGCATGACCGGGCCACTGGGTGATAACTTCGACGAGCGGAGGAGAAAGGTCGGGGTAGGCGTCAACCGGCATCTGCTGAAATGAGAGCGCGCCAGCCACGAGCACAAGCACCGCCAGCATCAGAATCAGGAAGCGCTGGCGCAGTGCGAATTGAACGATGTGATGAATCATCCCCTGGGTCGATCAGTGCTGGAGCGAATTCTGGAATTGCAGAAAAAGGCTGCCGTCGCCGACCACGCGATCGCGGACTTGCAAGCCGGTCAGGACTTGAGTTTTCCCGGACTCACTTTCGCCGAGTGTAACGTCGCGCCTGGCGAACTGTGTTGATCCGGTTTGCAAATAGACGTAGGGCATGTTCTGGTCGTCGCGAAGTAGTGCGGTGTTCGGAATAAAAAGGGCGTTGGGAATCACGCCGGCCTGGACTTGCGCGGTCACGTACATTTCCTTTTTCAAGCGCTCGCCCGGATTTGGGGCTTCGATGCGAGCCTGCAGCGTGCGTGTGTTGGGATCGAGCGCAGGCGAAATGTATTCAATCTTGCCGCGCACCACGCCGGGATAGGATTCATTCTGAATGGTCACCGGGTCCCCGACGTGCACATAGGCCACGTCGTTCTGATAGATGTTCACCAGAATCCACACCGAACTCATGTCCGACAATGTGAAGCACTGGGTGGCGCCGGGCGCCAGCAATTGTCCAGGGGAGCATTGGCGGTCGACGACTTCTCCCGCCACCGGCGAATACAGTGGAATCTCAGGCGACGGCGGCTTGGTGACAATCGTTTCCGGGTCGGCGATGCCGAGGATGCGGATGGCGTCGGCGCTGGACTCGAGATCTGCCTGCGCCTGGGTGCGGGTCGATTTCGCCTGTTCGAGATCGGCCTCGGCAATGGCATGATGCGCATAAAGGTCTTGCGCGCGCAGGTAGAATTTGTCGGCGAGCTGGAAGGCGTCGCGCGCTTTTAGATAAGCCGAGCGCAGCACGGAGTAGTCGGGGCTGGCAATGTAAAGCAGCGTTTGGCCGGCATGCACGTGTTCACCCTGCACCACCATGACGCGGCTGACCGGTCCGCCCACCTGTGTGATCACCGGCGTGGTTTTGAAATCGTCGTACTCGACGGCTCCGGTCAGGCGCAGCGTGCGCGCCAACGGCCCCTGCTCGACGCTCACGACCTGAATGTGAGACATCTGGTCGGAGGGCAGCGAGAACAGCTCGGCCTTGGACTTGGGATTTTCCGCCACCGAGAACGAAGTCATATTGCTGGCCCGTTCCCCCACCCTCCCGCAACCGGCGAGTAGCATCATGATCGCCGAGGTTGCAGCCACCGCAACCCATTGCGGCGAACGGCGGACGTTCATGGCAGATTCCTCGTTCCCACCGCTTCCCTCAGTTGTTCCAGTGCTGTCATATAAGATGCAAGCGCCTGGCGGTAAGCCAGCTGAACCGACCGGTAACTACGCTCGGCGTCAAGAAAATCCAACAGGCTGGCAGCCCCCCGGCGATAAGCATATTCACTGATGTCGCGCGAATCCTGAGCCTGCTTGAGATATCCGGAAGTGTAAAGTTGCACCACTTCGTCGTTGCTGCGTACCGCCTCATAGGCATTGGAGACATCGGAGAGAACGGTATCGCTGGCCGACAATTCCTGCTCCTGCGCCTGCGTGAGAGCGTAACCGGTGCGCGCGATTTCGCCTTGATTGCGATTGAAGACGGGCAGCTCGAAATTCACAAAGATCGAAGCCGTGTTTTCGCCGGAAACGTGAGTAAAGTCGTAAGTTCCATTTACGTCGACCTTGGCATTGGCTTTGGCCAGCAGGATCTGGCTTCGAGCCGCCGTAATTCCCAGTTCCGCGGCCCGGAAGTCCGGGCGGTCGCGGAGGGCCCTCATCTGCAAGTCTTGCACTTTCGCATGGAGCGGCTCGTAGGCCAGATCCCCGACCACGTCAAAATCGGCGGGCACCGCGTCGTAGCCCAGGAACTCACGCAATCCGACGAGGGCCTGCACTCTGGCCAGCCGGGCAGAGGAGACATCAGTCTGAAACTGCAGGAGCTGGAGCTTAATCTTAAGATAATCGCCTTCACTGATCGCGCCCGCCTTGAATTGAGCCTCGCCAATATCCACCGTCTGTTGGAAGCTTTTCAGATCCTGCAGAGCGAACTGCAGCGTTGACTCCGCCAGTAATACGCTAACGAACTGCTGGCCCACGTTGAAAGCCAGGGTTCGTTCGGCATCGGTGACCTGGGCACGAGTGACCGCGGTCTGATCGCGGGCGGCCTGTAAGCGCCGCTGCCGCTTGTGACCGCGTTCAAACAAGTAGCCGATTCCAACATCAAATTGCTGCGTCTCGTTCAGATTGTCGCTGGAAAAATCCTGCGGGCTGAAAAAGGGGATGAACTGGCTGTCTGCACCGAGCGTCGGATTGGGCCGCAAATCCGCGGTGATTTCCTGGGCCTGATTCTGAAGAATCATGGTGCGCGTGGCTTTAATTGAATGGTTATGGGCCAGGCCTAATTCAATGGCGCGGTCGAGACTGATCAGCGTCGTATTTTGCCCACCCGCCTGCCCCACTAGCAGCAGGGAAAACATCGCAGCCGCGGTGAACATCCGAAAGTACCTGGATAACATAAAGGCTGAGATCAAAGCGCACCACTACAGCGCAAGATCTCGAACTGGGGCTCGAAGCTATCGAACACTAAGCTCCCTTGTCCGGGTCATCCTCCTGCTTAAACTGCGATTGAAGCTCGACGGAATCATTCTAATCCACAATCAGGAATTCCATTCTGCAGAAACTCCTTGTCCGGGGCGGTTCTGAAGGGGAGCGGTCATTATATTCATGACCTGAGGGTGCGGATTAATTGCAATCCCGCACCGTTATAAACAGGGAAACAGTCCGCAATGAATAATGACAGGTTGTATCTTCTTCGACAAAAATGTCCGAGTGGAACCCCTGATCGATCAGTGGTAGGCCTGGCCTCATCTCATTCCTCCAGCGACAGCCGCACGCAATATTACCGAGCAGACTCGAAGATCATGGAGTCCTACATCAACAACCCTGAGCTCCATAGGAATGCGGTGATAATCCCAAAATGGCGGGCAGTCCTTTCATCGATCACGATGGCAAGCGCGTCGACGAAATCCGTGCTTTGCGTAAATGCGGCCACCGGTGCACTGACTTAGCTTCGCTGCCAGCCCCAAGTCCGCGTTCCCTCTTTTGAAGTGAAGTAGGCCTGGCCTTGAAGAACAAGCCTTCTCAGCTCTGGCACGATTGCGGATACGGCATCGATTCCTTCTGGAAATGAATACGACCTCCTCGCGTCGATGCGCGCGAGAATCTGAGCCGCAGTTTCAGGCGCCTCCGTTTCGATAAGAGCAATGCGGCAGGCTCGCCTCAGTCTTGTGCTTCGCCAGATGACGCACGGGCGCACAATTTGCGCTGGCGGAAACTGGTTTTCCTCGGCGAAGGTTGTAAGCAAAGCAACTTTGAGCCTTTTGCTCTCTTTGAGTCCCCGCCCCGAGTCGCGGAGTTCAAGGATGCGGCTTCGCAAATAATCTCGTTTCTGCTGCAGAGCCAGAAGGCGCACTTCGGCTTCTCGAATTGTTGCTTCCACGGCCACACCTATCCTGGGCGAGGCCGCAATTTTTTGCTCTGGGCGATCACGAAACACTCCGCCAATATGGCACAGTTCTAGCCATGTGAACTCTGGGTAGGGATGGTTGATACTATGTTCGCTCTGAATCCTTAGAGCTAGGGGATGACTTCGATGAGTGCGCTTCGCCGCCAGTTTGCGCTCAATTCATCTCATCCTTTAATCCTCGCGGGGAGTGTTTCCGTGAAGGGTACACGGCTGGTTGTCCCAGAGATCTTTCATAAACAACGAAAGTCGCATAGCGTCTCGGAATGGATTCAACGACGACGGCCACAAGAATGGGGAGCGAGAGTTCTTTCAACTCTTCTGCATCCGCGATTTCATTCCAGCCGTCTTGCTCAATCTCGAAGATGGGCCGCCAGCCAGTAAGCGAAAACGAATTTTTTTCGCTCCTGCGCGAGTACCAGCAGGTGCAATCCCAGATAGAACTCGCCCAGCGGACGATCCGAAATCTTGCCGCGATGTTCAGAGAGCACAAGTAGGCCGGTCGCGGTCTGCGATTCAGGAATGCTTCTGGATCACATCCTGCAGTGCCGCGCGGTATCCGCGGCTGCAGGAAAGCTCTTTTCCGTTTTTCAGAACCACGATGTATTCTCCGCTGTTCACCGGAATTAGTTCTTTAATTTTGCGTACATCCACGATCGTGGAGCGGTGAATGCGGATGAAATGATCTGGGTCCAGGCGTTCTGCGATGCGGCTAATCGTCTCCCGGAAAAGATGCGATTCTTTCCCCGCGTGCAGGCGAACGTAGTTTGCGGATGCTTCGATCCATTCAACTTCGTCGAGATTGAGAAAGACGATCCGGCCTTTCTCCCGGATGACCAGCCGCCGAACCGATGCCAGCGGTTGCGCCGTTCCGTTTTTGACTCGCGCCAGCAGATTGAGAATGCGCCGCGTGAGTTCGCTGTCGCGCGACCTGCCAAGATCCATCCGCGCCCGCTCCAGTGCGCTGTGCAGCCGCTCCTGATCGAACGGCTTCAGCAGATAATCCAGCGCGTGAGCTTCAAAAGCGCGAAGCGCGTACTTGTCATAAGCCGTCGCGAAAATGATCGCCGGCATTTCTTCCGGCGTGAGGTGGCGCAAGACTTCGAATCCGTCCATGGAAGGCATCTGTACGTCGAGGATGAGGAGATCCGCGCCGAACTCCCGCAGTGCGAGCAGGGTCTGCTGGCCATCGCTGCACTCTGCAACGATGCGGATTCCGGGTTCGGACGCGAGCAACCTGCGCAATTTTTCCCGTGCCAACCGTTCATCATCGGCAACAATCGTCCGCAGCACAGCATCATGAATCGGTTCTGCATCTGTCGCGATTGCAAGGTCCATGCTCATGGAGCGTCACCTCGAATCCCGGCGCCCGGAAGGTTCCTTGTTAGACGAACAAGATTGCAATTCGTAAACCCCTTTTCGTAATTGGGTCGATGCTCGATTGTTCCCGCGGTTCACAAAACACAACAGTCGCCCGTCTGCCCTCTGGTAGCGCATACTGCAGCTACGAGCAAGCCATACTAGATGATCGGCGATTCGTCCCGGAATCGTGTCGATTCGTCCCACGGAAATGCGGATTTAAGAAAAATTAGAGCATTCCGATGTTTCAATGTGATTTGTCTTCTTGAGTTATCGACCGTCACGAGGGCTGCCATGGAAGTTGACTGCGAAGGATGCAAAAGATCACTTGCGGCGCATTTGGAAGTCCATCGCTGCTCGCATGGGTGCACGTTCTGCGATGAGTGCGCGCGGGAAAACGCGGGCATCTGTCCTCATTGTGGAGGCGAGCTCTTGAGGCAGTGGGTAAGCCCCGAACCGGAAGGCGAAGAACTCATACCGGACAGGAAAATCAAACGGAAAATCTGGCTGGCGAGCTTTGCCGTCTGGACGTTCGTATCGCTAGCCGCCACCGTGACCATCTACGAGCTTTACCGGCCTCTACACAACAGTTTCAACCTTAAAGAAGTCGCGGGCATGGAGTTCAGCCAGATTCTTACCTACGCTCCCCTGACTCCTTTCTTCTTTATGCTGGCGTTGCGCTTTCCGATTCAGAGAGAGAATTGGCGTCGGCGTTCTCTGCTACACCTGCTATTCGGCCTCGCATTCACCCTCGGCCACATCCTGCTCAAAGCCGCAACGCCGTACGGATATTGGGATCGCGTGAACCGGGAGTGGACGTTCGCAATCTGGGACTCTCACACTCACAGCTTCCGGCCGCTCTGGCCCGTCCTACAGAGCATGTTCCTTTCCAGCGTGGTTGACGATCTGAGCGGGGCATACGCATCGATCGCTTTAGTGGCGCACGCGCTCTCCTATTACCGGAAATCGCGGCAAGGCGGAGCTGCGCGCCGCACAGCTCGAGGCCCAGCTCGCGAAAGCCCGTTTGCAGAGTCTCAAGAGCCAACTGCAGCCGCATTTTCTCTTCAATACGATGCACTCGATCTCGGCTCTCATGCTCACCAACGTCCAGGCCGCCGATCAGATGATTTGCCGTCTCGGCGATCTGCTGAGGATCAGTCTCGATTCGGTGGGAACCCAGATTACTACGTTGCGGCACGAACTCGAATTTGTGACCTGCTATCTCGATATCGAGAAAGTGCGCTTCGAAGACCGTTTACAAATCCACTATGCCATCGCGCCCGAGATGCTCGATGCCCAGGTTCCGCATCTCCTGCTGCAGCCGCTTGTCGACAACGCGGTCAAGCACGGAATTTCGAAGATTCCCGGAGGCGGCGGGATTTTCATCTCTGCCAAAGAAGGGGCGAACCGGCTGCTGCTTACGGTGGAGAACGACGGCATCACGGGCTCTCCAAAGCCAATGGGCACTGGAGTGGGATTGAAGGTGACGCGCGAGCGATTGCAATCACTTTATGGAGAGTTCCAGTCGCTCGACTTCCGAACTTCCGACAATCGCGTGAGGATTTTGATCAGCATTCCTTTGCGGCTTCAGCCAACATCTGGAGATCGTGAACCAGAGCCGGCTTTGCAAAGAACCGGATAGCAACCGATTCGGAAGACGATCCCGCAGCAGATTTGCTTGGCCACTTGATTTCACCTCCCTACCGATTTTCAAATTGAATGGTTACTTTCCTACCAATAATCACATTTCACTTCTGAACATGGTGAGGTGCGGAGTTCTCTTGCACTGCGGCTCGTAACCATCTTCTCGCTTTTCGTCAGCCCAGCTTGTGCGCTCGTCCCCAGCCCTGAATCTTGTTCCTCACTGGCGCATTATCTGCACCTCGTCCGTCCACCTGCCTGCTACGAGCGCTCAGGCGGAAGGAGAACGAGAATGTTCAGCATCCTGTGTTGGCGAGCGTCATTTGCAAGTTTGCGCGGCCTGAGGCGGGCGTGCACCGTGGCGTTGATGATTGTGCTGCTTGGCTGCTGCGCCTGGGCACAATCCACGGTGGCAGCGGGAAGCATCCAGGGCACGGTGACGGATCAGACCGGTGCAGTGCTGCCCGGAGCCAAGGTTGCGATTAAAAATGGCGCAACCGACGCCGTGATCCGCGTGACTGCGTCGACCACCGGCAGTTATTCTTCCGGGCCGATTCAACCCGGTGATTATGTGGTGCGCGTCGAAGCCAAAGGCTTCAAGACGATGAGCCTGCCGGTAACGGTGCAGGTAGGCAACACAGCAACTGCGAACCTGCAAATGCAATTAGGACAAGAGAGCCAGATTGTCGAGGTGCAGGGCAGTTCGGTCGCGGTGAATACCGAGCAGGCGACGGTACAGGGCACGATTAATGTTCAGCAGATCGAAAATCTTCCGGTGAACGGCCGCAACTTCCTCGACCTCGCGCAGCTTGAGCCCGGCGTCCAGATTCAGGAGGGGAGCACGTTCGATCCCACCAAGAACGGATTTTCGTCGATTTCGTTCGAAGGACGGTTTGGCCGCACCGCTCGCATTGAAGTGGATGGTGTGGACGTGAGCGACGAAACCGTCGGCACGACGACGCAGAACATTCCCGCCAGCGCCATCCAGGAGTTCCAGCTGTCGCAATCTTCACTCGATCTCTCGACCGAACTGACTTCATCCGGCGCAGTAAATGTGACTACACGGTCCGGCAGCAACAGTGTGCATGGAGAGGCCTTCGGCTTTTTCCGGGGAAACCAGACGGCGGCTGCATTGCCGGGCCCCACGGCTCCTCCATTCCAACGGGCACAGTTTGGCGGCAACCTGGGCGGCGCGATCATCAAAGACAAACTTTTCTGGTTCCTCGACGGCGAACGCACCAAGCAGGATCTGACCGCTGCAGAGCCATTCAGCGCGCCATTCAGCTCTCTGAACACGACGCTGGTCGAGCCTTACCGGGAATTCAACACGGATGGGCGCATCGACTGGAACGTCAAGGGGAATGCGCGGGCTTTCTATCGTTTCAATTTTGATCAGAACAGCGACATTCGGCCCTTCGGCTCGGCCAGTTCGCTGCAGGGCTTTCGCAACGCGGATCACACAGCCACGCACGTGGCGGGCCTCGATTTCAATACTGGAGCGTTATCCCACAGCGTGCGTTTTGAATACTTGAAATTTCGCAATGGCATCGGCGACGGAACCTCGATCATCTCTCCGGGACCGGATAATCCGATTCCCGGACTCGGAATCAACATCGGCGCGCCGATCGCGGGAAGCTGCGTGATCAGCAGAGGCGGCGGCGTATTGCGGCGGATCCGAATCTGCTCGCCCCACAGCAGACCATTCAGAGCGATCATGAAATCAAGTACGATGCCAGCAAGGTTTTTGGCCGCCACATTATTCGTTTTGGCGCTACCTTCAATCACATTCAAGGCGGCGGTCTGGCAGCTTTCTTCACCTTCCCACAGGTTGGAACAACCAACGTCGGAACGTCGTCCGATCCGACTTCTTATCCCGCCGATTATGTTTTTCTGGGAAATGGCATCGGCTTCCCTACCGCAAAGAAAGCGTTCAACTTTCCAGCCGGAGGATTGGGTCCAGACAATCGGGTGGAATGGTATGTCGGCGATGTCTGGAAAGTACAACCACGCCTGACGTTGTCCTTGGGTCTCCGTTACGTCCGAGACAGCGGACGCGTCGATAGCGACCTCGGTCCCTTGCCCGCTTTAAACGCCTGGGGCGCGGGCCTGGGTGACCAGGTGCGCACTCCCAACGATGATCTTGCACCGCAGGTTGGAGTGGCGTGGGACGTCACCGGCAGTGGAAAGACTGTGCTTCGCGCCGGTGGCGGACTGTTCTACGAGAATTCCATTTGGAACAATGTCTTGTTTGATAGTCCAGCGCGCATTCCGCAGGGCATTTTTTCCGCCACACCGCTCGTATGCGCCGGCGGAGGAGCCAGCCCGTTTCCCTGGCCCTCGAATCCAGGCCCCGTGGGGAGTTCCGTCGCAGGAGGAGCCGGTACGGTAGTCGCTGCGGGCCAGGTCTCGCCGACTTTCTGCGGTGGAACGATTGCGACGGTTGCCCCGCAGATTCTGGCTTTGAGCAGCGCATTCAAGGCGGCAGCAGCCACCGTTGGCCAGATACCAAATCCCAATTTTGTAGGATCTGCACTCAACGCTTCCAACATCAACGGCTTTGATTTGTTCGCGCCCAATTACCAGACGCCACGCTCCTGGCAGATGAACATCGGCATCCAGCACCAATTCCATCCCGGCACAGTGCTGAGCGCCGACTTCATCCGCAACGTGGACTTGCATTCGTTGCTGGTAATCGATGTGAACCACAGCGGAGCGGCGCGTTCCTTCAACCAGGGCAATGCGATCGCCGCCCGCGATGCTGCACAGACCGGCGCAGTCGCTTTCGGCGCGGCCAACAACTGCCTGGCCGGACCGGGACAGGCAGCCTGCATGGTCGCGGCATTCGGCGGGGGCGCAGGCGGATTGGCCGGGGCTCAAGCCGCGTATTCCGCTTCAGGGCTCGACTCAAACGTTGCCACCAGAGGCGGCGGACCCTGTTCCTTCTGCGCATTCCCCGGAACCGATGGCTACACCGGAGTGAACGATGGCGCGTTGGGCGTGCTTGACATGCTCATGCCGGTCGGAAGGGCCACCTACAATGGGCTTCAGTTAAAGCTGGTGCAGCAGGTGAAGGATCCCTTTCGCGGCGTGAAGCGCGCGGACTTTCAAGTCTCGTACTCGCTCTCGAAATATGTCAGCCAGGTGCAGGATGGAGATTTCGTAAATCTGGCCATCAACAACGACAATGCAACTCAGTTCACCGGGCCGAACGCGCTCGACCGCACGCACCAGATTTCGTTCGGAGGCACGTTCGACTTGCCTGCATTCGTTCGACTCAGCCTGATCGGCCACTTCTACAGCCCGCTGCCACAGAATCTCGCACTGCCCCAGTTAACCAGCGGTGGTGAAATCTTTGCTACCGACTGGCTCGGCTCTGGCATCGGCTCGGGCGCCCCCGGGCCTCCAGTTCCGGGCACCAATCTCGGCCAGTTCCAGCGCGGAACGAATATCGACAATTTGCAAGGTCTGATTGGGAACTATAACGCGCGCTCGGCAGGAACGCTCACGCCCGCGGGCCAGCAGTTGGTGAACTCAGGGGTTATGACCTCCGCCGACATGTCCGCACTCGCGTGGGTGATGCCACAGCTTGCGTCGGTTGCTCCCGGAGCGGTCGGTTTCCCCTGGCTGAAGTCGCTCGATTTCAAGGCAGCGTGGCCGATCAAGATTAAGGAGCGATTGACGATCGAGCCGAGCGCCAGCGTCTTCAACATTTTCAACTTCGCCAATGAATTCTTGCCGGGCAACCTTCCCGGCAATATTCCGGGTACGCTCGCTCCTTCCGATCCGGGCTGCGTCGCGGCCGGAAATTGCGCGGCAACCGTCCTGGCTTCGAACTCCGTAGGCGGGGTCACGCCCGGCAGCAACCTGGTTCCGTATCGCGCCAGTTTTCAGTCTGGAACTTACGCCCTGGGCGCGCCACGACAGTTTGAATTTGGTCTGAACATTCGCTTCTAACAACCTAGTGGCGTCTGCAAGCCGTGGCGGATCTTCCGTCACGGCTTTTTTTGTAAAAGGCGCGTTGCGGAAGACATCTGAAATTGATGGACTCAGCTATTTCTGTTTTCGCGTTTCTCTGCCTACCACTTTTTGAATCCTCGGGAAGTAAAAAAGCTACGGAAAACTGCGGTTATCTCGCCAAATTAGCCGTTTGGAAGGAAAATGTAGTTATTGCGACTGTGAAGTTGCAACCCGGGACCGATTCAATTGGTTGAATGCTCAAAATTGAAAAGGAAGCTGATCGTTGTTAAGCCTCTCATGGTTGAGCCTCTGGCCGTGCTTCTAGCCATGCTCTTGTGGGCTTTTCCAATATCGGCGCAGAGCTTCACGGGAGAATTGCGTTTGACTGTCACCGACCCGAATGGGTCGGGCGTGAAGAGCACGGTTGAACTGGTCAGCGAGGCCAACCAGTATAGCTACACATTCACGACCGACGATCAAGGCAACCTCGACGCCAAGCGATTGCCTTACGGAATCTACCAGGTCCAGATTGAGGCGCCGACTTTCGCTCGGGTTTCCGAGCCGGTGGAAATACGTTCCGCGCTCCCGGTGGAGCGCACCATCCGGTTGAGGTTAGCTCCGGTTTCCGAATCCGCGAAGGTGACCGTACCTGCTACCTTGATCGATCCTTACCGGGCTGGTTCGGTTAACGAGATTGGCCTGGAGACAATTCAAAACCGCCCGACTGCGTTGCCCGGCCGCTCCATGCAGGATCTGGTGAACTCCGAGCCGGGATGGCTGTACGAAGGCGATGCGGTTCTTCACCCGCGCGGGTCGGAATACCAGACCCAATTTGTGGTGGATGGCATACCACTCACCGACAACCGTTCACCGAGCTTTGGACCGGAGCCGGCTGAAGCCGACGACATCGAATCCATCAAAATTTATACGGCAGGCATTCCGGCGGAGTTTGGCAGGAAGATGGGCGGCGTGGTTGAGGTCAATACTCTCAAGAACCAAAACCCAGGATTTCATGGCCAGCTCACCATGTTCGGTGGCAGCTATGACACGGCCGGAATCGATACCCAGGACCAATACATGTGGGGTAAGAACACGTTTGGAGTGAGTGCCGCGGGAAACATGACGGGGCACTACCTCAATCCGGTGATTCCTGAGAATTACACCAACAATGGCACCGTCGCCAATTTTTCCTTGAGCTATGAACGGGAGCTCACGCTGAAAGATCGCTTGACGATGATTGTCCGCCACGAACTTGACCGGCACCAGATCCCCAACGAACTGGTGCAGCAGAATGGAGCTTTTGTACCGAATGCGGACAACACTCTCGGTTGTCCCAGCGGTCCCGCCGGAGAGCCACCAGTCGACTGCGTGTTCATTCCCGGAGGGCAACTGCAGACGGGCGACAACTTTGAAACCATGGGAAGCGTCTCCTATCAGCACATTTTTTCTTCCGATGCGATCGGTGTGTTGCGGGGAATGTCTCGCGATAATTCCAACGACTTTTATTCCAATCCATCCTCATGGCCGCTCATTGCCACCCAGCATAACGACTTCAAGGAAATATATTTCAACGGCAGCGTGTCGGTTCATCACGGCAGGCAAGAATGGAAGGCGGGCATCGAATCCGATGCGACATTTCTGCACGAAAACTTCAGCTACGCGATGCCCTACTGCGCCGACGTTTCGGACCCTCGGTGCGCGATCAATCTGGGCATTCTGGATGCGGGTGCGACGACTTTTGCGTTTACCGGCAGCCGACCGGATCTTGAACAATCGGCTTATGTTCAGGATGCGATCCGGCTGGGCATCTGGTCGATCGACACGGGCCTGCGGTGGGATCATTATCAATTATTGGTGAACCAGAACGCGGTGAGCCCGCGTATCGCGGTCTCGCGCTACTTTCCCGCGATGGGCATAAATATTCATGGCGCTTATGACCGGATATTCCAGACGCCATCCTTCGAAAACATACTTTTATCGAGTTCTCCGGCTGCGGAGGCCATAGACACCAGCGTTGCCGCAGTGCAGCTGCCGGTGCAGCCTTCTCATGGGAACTATTATGAATTGGGAGTGACGAAAGCATTCTTCGGGATGGTACGGCTGGATACGAACGTGTTCCGCCGTAACATGAACAATTACGCCGACGACTCTCAGGTGCTGAGTACGGGGATCAGTTTTCCTATCGCATTCAGGCAAGGCATTATTTACGGGGCGGAGGCCAAGCTCGAGGTTTTAAAGTGGGGACGATTCTCGGGCTTCGCCAGCTATTCATATATCGTCGGGAATGTGTGGAACCCGGTGACCGGCGGCCTGTTTCTTGGGGATGATGCCACGGGAGCGACCACGCAGTTAACCGGACATTTTCCGGACTCGCAAGATCAGCGAAACAGCGTGCGAGCGCGCGTCCGCTATCAAGTCCTGCCACACCTATGGATCGCATTGGGATGCGATTACAACAGCGGGTTGCCGTTTCAACCGGACCTGACGCGACAGCAATATGCCGCGGAATACGGTCAGATTGTGATCAATCACCTCAATTTTGACCGTGACCGCATCAGTCCGTATTTTGCGCAAGACGCTTCGGTGGGCATCGATCTTTACCAGCACGAAAAACGTTCGGTACGCTTCCAGGGCGATGTCGCGAACCTGAGCAACACGCTTGAATTAATCGACTTTGGAGGATTGTTCTCGGGTAACGCTCTGGGCCCGGCGCGGCAATTAACGTTCCGCCTTGTAACGTCGTTCTAAAAGACTCGGCGGAATGCGGCATGCGGGATTTTTGTGGCGAACCGTCTGCTGCAAAACCCTGTTCGCCCTTGAAAACTTTGGGATCCGGGTAGTTGAGGATTCACACGCCCTCGGCGAAGAGCAGCGGCTTCGAGCAATTTTCGGGTCATTGTCTTCGGAATCTGGCCTACGGAATCTGGGTTATTCCTTGCGACCTTAAACAGAAGGTAATTGCTTCAGGCGGCTTCGCTGTCGTGTTTGTGGTCTGCGAGTTCTTGCATTTCACGGGATATTTCCTCTCGCCGCCTCTGGCTCTCGGCAAGGTTCAGTTCTCCGCCTTTCAACGTCGCCAGCTCTTGCAGGAGCAGCAACATACGGTCGGACGAATTGCTCACAGTTAGCTCCTCCGAAGCCCACGAATTCGATGCCGGCAAGCCGTTTGGAGTTGGAGAGGAATCGCAAAATAAACGTGGGTTTTCGCTCGCCTGCTTCCAATGGGCAGCGTGGCGCGACCCAAGAGGTCAGTTTATGCCCGAGTCCATGTGTGGTTTCCCGCAATTGCCCTGGGCCTCCCAGGGCGCTGACGAAATTGCTTGGATAATCCCGAGAAATGGGGTATTTTGGCCGACACTGGAATTTGGAATCGGGGCAAGGAAACATAACTCGAAGGTGGTGCAAGACTGAGTTTTGCGGATGAACAAAAACCCCTGCTCTCCGCGCCGCGTTCCTCGTTGTGCTCGTTGTTACCGGCTCCGGGAGGAATCCAGCCATGAAATTCCTTCTTGGCCTCTTCGTTCTTATCGTCGCTTCAGCGGGCTATTGCCTGTCTGCCAACGCCGGACCGGCTGAATCAACTGCTTCGAATCCATCCGTTGCCGCTGCGACGGAGTTCATCATCCCTGGTCCACTGCGCTCCTTTCTGCGCATGGCCGGCATCAGTCAAAAGGTTCCGCCCGAAGAAGTGTTGCCCCTGCTCAGCCGAAACGTGTTCCTGCAAGGCTATGAAGGCTCGAAAAGGCAGACGGAATTTCTCATCCTGTTGAGCCGCTATGTTGTGCAAG
The DNA here is from genome assembly GCA_963734675.1 of uncultured Acidobacteriaceae bacterium. Taxonomy (GTDB): domain Bacteria; phylum Acidobacteriota; class Terriglobia; order Terriglobales; family Acidobacteriaceae; genus Sulfotelmatobacter. The sequence goes on along the minus strand of CAVTHZ010000006.1, from coordinate 29,239 downwards.
CGAGAGAATTATCGAACCTTGCGGGAGCCGATGGCATCATCCGCGTTTCGAATTGCAATGACGCGAAGCCGCTGCTCAGCATCCTCGGTTACCGGACGCGACCCGACTGTGGCGGCAGTGACGCAACCTTGCAGACAGCGGATCCCGAGCGGGCGTTCTTGACTATCGATTCGGGATTTCCTCTGCCCGATCTGGAGCAGACTTTGCAGGGCGGTAAAGCTTTCGAGTATCCGTATGCTGGCTCTGCAGTGCCGGTTTTGTTTGCCGCGGGCGAGTGGACCATGGCCAGCAAGAAAAATTACAAGGAAAGCAGCAAGGATTTAGTGGACACGATTCTGAGCGATCCGGCGGTCGCGCGGCTCTATTGGGCCTTTTCCAGGCTTGATCCTGAAACCAGTGCGTTCTTGCAGCGATCGATCGGGATCAGGAAGCTGTTGCCTTACGCCGGCGTGCTTGATTTTTACGGGAGCCGTCTCTGCATCCGGGCGGACCGGGTCGTAGTTCCGGGAGGATCGGGTGCAGAATCTGCATGGAAAGATTTGGTGGGGGCGAGCCCGGAATCGCCCGCGGCCTTTATTCAAAAATTGCTGGCCAGGGACAAAGGCTGGCTGATCGCTTATTTTGATGTCCTTTCCCGGGTTAGTAGAAGTCAACAAGTCCACTTCACCGAATCGCACCGGTTGCGGCTCTTTTACGATGGCCTGCGAAGTCTGTATCCTTCCGCGAGCGCGACGGTGGGTATTTTCAGGCCAAACCCTGAACTGCTGCTTTTGGTTACTCGGCTTCAGTGGGAGCCCAATGGCGAACCACTTGTCCCGGGAAATCTTGAGGTGTGGAAAGAGATTCTTCGCCAAAAGAATGTAGCTCATGAATTGGGGAAGCGCAGCAATGGAATTGGCAACGCGGATCAACTCGTCCAGGCAATGTTCACGCTCTCGCGATCGGAAACACATCGGGAACCGCTGCAGATCTACCTGGCCATTATCGAACTCGAGAGCAATCGATCTCCCGAACGCCGCCTGGCTCCCGAGACGGTGCGCCTGTTGGCGCGCAAGTTCGAGGAGTTTCGCGATCAGTACCGGATTTTCTCCGAGTTTCAGGAGTTGAATGACGCATCCATTGCTGAGTTCCTGGAAACCGCAGAAATACTGGGAAGCCTTCCCAATCCTGTTCGCGGCAATGCTCTCGGGACGTTTCAGGCGAATGTCGGAATCTGGCAGATCCTGGCGCGGCAGGGACAAATCCCGAGCGAGCGGCTGAACGATTCGTGGTTGCAGACGATCAAGCCATTCTCCAAGATCCGATCGGCGGCGCAGTTGTACGACGCGGGACGAGCATCCCTTGGCGAAATGATGCGGTTTACCACCGGTGAGGCAAAACTTTCTCAGGACGAAATCATTGACCTGCTGGCGGGACCTCAGCAGACCACGGCAGAAGGAAGAAAGATCCACCGGGAGATCGCGGCCGGAATCCGTTCCGTATTAGACGGCCAACGACTGGTTTCTCTCGACACACTACTCGCCATGGGTGATGCCTTGAGCGAAAAGGGCCAAGGGAAAACGGTAAGCGAGTTCGCGATCCACCGGGCAGGTGAACTACGCGAATTCGAAATGCCGCGACCGATCTTCACGAATAGCGAGCGTACGGAGTGGGCAGCAGGGGTCTACATCAACAATCATCACACCGACTTGCAGATGCGGACCGACGTGCAAAAGGTGCTCAAGTCTTCCGCGCCTTCACGCGCACAACTGGAAGAAGCGCGCGGTCAACTCGCTTCTTTTTTGCGCGACACTCTGGTGGGCTTGAATTATGCGTACTATGAACCGCCCGGCGCCCAGACTCTGCTCAACAATCCCCTGCTCGTCCGCTCCCATGATTTTGCCGCCGAAACGGTGAGCGGGATCACGACAGTCTGGCAGGCTCCGGAACTACTTGGGCAAGGCTCGCCGGCGGGTGGCGGCGCTCATTTTGTGGGCTCGCTTGCCGATCTGCCATACGTTCTCGCCGAACTCGAACAGGACTTTATTTCGCCGGAAAATGTTCAGGCTCTGATCTGGAGAGAATTGACGCCGGGATTGATGACCAGTGCGATCCTGCCGCGCTGGTGGAATATCAGCCAAAACGAGCTTCACGCGGTTGCGCTATATCAGCGCGGCGGGGAAGAACTGCTGGCCGCCTCCGAGAAGGACGAGGAACTGCGCAGCCAGGTCATGACGATCCTATGGGATCGAGTGAATCCCCGGCGATCCGAGCAGGTTGAGCAGGCTCTTAGCTCTGGCAACATGTCGGACGTCCTCACTCAAATAACGCCCGCGGATACTTTCTACCTGACGGCAGAGTATGAGCGCTTGTACCCCGGAGAAACGCGCTCCCGGGGACCTGCGATGCGTGAACTGCAGGATCTTTCCCGTCAGCATCCCGAACAGGTGAACTGGGCGCGCTTGTCGCACGATTTTGGCGTGCCGCATCCGAACCTGGCTGAAACTTATGGCTGCGAACTCCTGAATCTCAGCCTTTTCCCTGCATTCCAGGGATACGCCAGCCGTCTTCTGGCTGAGTCGTGGGATTCGCCGAATCTGTACTGGGCTCGCCTGGCTGACGAAACCGGGCAAACGGCAGTGGACTTGAACTATCTGGTGCCGCAGTTGACCCGGCACATGGTGGAAAAGATTTTTGCCACGGACTTTGAAGACTGGCCGGCGCTGCTACGCGCGATACATGAAACCGGCGAAGACTTTCAGAAGGGCAGGTTAGCTCCGCTGACCAGCGCAAACGCGCCGGGTTCGGCGGGTATTTCTCATTGATTACTGACTATTGATTATTTGATTGAGGACGAGAACGCAGCGGCCGAGTAAACGGGTCGCACAGCAAGCACTTGGAGTTATGGCGATGAAATTCCTTCGTTATGTTTCGTTGTTTCCAGGTTTGTTTCTGGGTCTATTCGCGAGCTATGGATCGGGAGTCGAAGCTCAGGAGAGCCCCGATCTACATGTGGTCGTCAACCTCGTACAGCTTAATGTCGCGGTGACCGACAAGGGCGGAAAATACATTACCGGCCTGCATCCAAAAGATTTTGCCGTGGTTGAAGATGGCATCACGGAGAAGGTCGCCACCTTTGCGGAAGGCAATGGACCGGCTGTAAGGGTAGTGGAGCCTGCAGAGGCCGAAGGACCTGCAACCTCAGGCGGAGGCTCGACCGATAATTCTGCCGCAGGTTCGCTTCAAACTTTCAACGCGCAGATAGCCGGCGCCAACGTCTTCATTCTGTTCGATACCAGCAACTACATGTATCGCGGCTTTGTCTTCGCGCAGGATGCAATCACCGAGTTTGTTCGTTCGCTGGGAACCGCGGACAAAATCGCGTTCTATTCTTACAGCCGGGATCTCTCGCGGCCGGCCCGTTTAACCTCCGATAGAGGGCAAGTTTTGCGCGCCGTGCGCTCAACGGTGGCGGGAGACGAAGCAGCGCTCTACAACACTCTATTGCTCACTCTGAAAGATGCGGCACAGTGCCAGGGCAGAAAAGTCGTGGTAGTTTTTTCCAACGGCCCGGACAACTCCAGCGTAGTGCCGCCCGAGGATGTGGCGGAATTCGCGCAGTCGGCGGGCGTTTCCATATATATGATCAGTACGCAAGACGCCAAATTGGAGCCGGTCTCGACTGCGGTGTTTGACCGGATGACCGCAGCTACGGGCGGCAAGGCGTACTTCGCCAAGAACTGGAGGGATGAAAAGCGAGCGTTTTCATCGATCGGGGACGACCTGGCTCATCTGTATTCGCTGAGCTATTATCCCAAGTCGAATCCCAACTCGGGCTGGCGTGCGATCACGGTAAAACTGGTTGGCGAACATCTGAAGAAATACAAAATCCGCACCCGCAACGGGTACCGTCCTCGCCCGTCCCGGTTTGCCAGCGACAACACGACTGCCGATGCATCTCAGGACGGTCCGCGGGTCTTGTCTGCATCATCCGAAAGTTCTCAAACGATGCGCCGACGGCGATAGCTGGTGAACAGACTTTTTCGTCATAAAACGTCCCATGGTCATCCGGCAGCAATGACATCATAAGGACGCATCATTTCATTATCCTCGTGTTCGAGGATATGGCAGTGCCACACATAGCGACCAGTAAAGCCAGCGAACGGGACAATGATGCGCGTAACCATTCGAGAATAAGCCCGGACTGTATCTTTCCAGCCCGCCTCGTTTGGACCGGGAGGTTGGGGCGGCCCCATGAAATGCAACTGACGCTTGGTTTGGAAGAGCCAGGGCTCATAGGGTTGCCGGTCGAGGATTTGAAAGCGCACCAGGTGCAAATGAATTGGATGGGTGTCGTTGGTGGGATTGATCAGCGTCCAGATTTCAGTCGATCCCAGTACCGGCTTCTCTGTGACCGGCTCTTTCCAGTGGGAAGCGTTCAGCAACAGCATGGCGGAATTGCCCGCTTTGTTTACATATTCATCGAGTGTGAGCAGGCGGGTCTGCGCGGCTTGCGATTCCGGAATCCTGGGAACTGGGCGGAGGGCGGGGGGCAACGAACTGGTATCGGCCACTTTCGCCGAGGTTACGCGGAACTGCATCACGACAAAAGCGTCGCTCTTTAGAACGAGTTGTGCGCCCCGATGCTCGGTGAAATCGACGACCAGATCTGCGCGTTCACCCGGCGAAATTTCAAGTGCCGTCAACGGAACCGGCGCAGGCAATAATCCCTGGTCTGTTCCGATTTGATGAAACGGCACATTGTTGCCAAACGACAAGTGGTAGGTGCGGGCATTGGAGCCATTGAGCACGCGCAAGCGATATTTTCGCGGCTCGACATCAAGATAAGGGAAAAGTTTTCCGTTGACTAGAATTGCATTGCCAAAGACTTCTGGAACCCAAGGGGCCTGCGGATCTGTCGAAACGGGATAAAGAAGCTGGGCGTCTCGGGTCAACAGGCGGTCATACAGAATGAGTGGCAACTCATATTTATCCTTCGGCAAATTCAGCGCATTCTCCGCGCTGTCTCGTATGAAGAACGCTCCCAACAGCCCTGCATAAACGTTCAGGCGATTGATGCCCAGGGCGTGATCGTGATACCAGAGCATGGCTGCATCTTGTTCGTTAGGATAATAGTAGAGCGAAGATTTTCCGGGCACGATCCAGTCTTCCGGATATCCGTCGCTATCGGGGGCGGTTTTCGCGCCATGTAAATGCACGACGGTGCGGACCGCAGGTTTGTCGGACTCGGCTCCATGAATGTTTCGGTCAACCGGCAGGAAATGTTCTTTGGGGAGCGCATTCACCCATTCCACAAGCAAGGGTTCACCAGCGGCTGTCTCGAATGTGGGGCCGGGGGCTGACGGCCCGAAGCTCCAGAACCTTGTCGGCTTCAGATCGCGGTGAACCTTGCTGACAATGGCCTGCGCCTTGATGCGGTAGAACGGGACGTTCCTCTTGGGGTCGGTTGGACTGGGACGAAATCCATCGCGCCGCGCGATTTGCGGGATGGGAAGCGGATCTACAAATTGGGCCAGAGTGTTGACGTCGAGCGCCGCAGGCATGATGGCCGCCTGATGCGTTGCAGCATTCACCAGACCAACTTTCGCCGCGGATAACGTTGCGGCCAGCAGGCCCGACCGTTGCAGAAACCTTCGCCGTGTAATCACCACGCACCTTTTCGCGTACCGAGCATACAACAACGGCAAGGCGGTGGAAGCTCCCCACCTGCCTTGCCGTTGCCGTTTCCGTTTCCCTTAGTAGATATTCCGGACTCCTCAAAGTGGTCTTACTTAGCGGGTTCGCCTGACCATTCGTTGAGGATGTACGGCGTCGTGCTTATTGTCTGGTTGAAATTGAACAAGGAACTGATCGAATTGGCGATTGCATCATACGAACCTTGACCGATGCGCTGACCGCCAAGCCAGTTGTCCTCGATGAAGCGGATGACCGAGGTTTGATCTGTAATTGAGTGATCCACGTAGTTGTGCTGTGCCCAAGGCGAGATAACCAGGAGCGGTTGCCGCGGGCCGTATCCGCAGCGGCCCTGAGCGTGCACGGTGGCGGGGTTGACGCCGGGCAGCGCATTGGCGCCACTGCCGCAGTTTCCCGGACCGCTGAGAGCATCGGCGGAGGTGTTGGATCCATTTACGATCGTGCCAAGTTGGTGATCGTACCAACCATCAGAATCGTCATAGAGCACGACTAAAGCCGTGCTGGACCAGTCGGGTTGTTGTTGCAGGAAATTGGCGACTTTAACCACGAATTGCTGCTCATCCAAAGGATCGGAATTCCCCGGATGGGCGTCTTGAATGGCGATGGCCTTGAGGAAACTTACGGCCGGGAAATTGCCGGCAGCGACCGCGCTAAAGAAATCATTGATGTCATAGTCGTGATTCGCAGGGTCGCCCGAGTAACCAACGGTCTGCAGCGATTTAGGGCGGGCATGGGTGAGATTCGCGGTGGAAGCATAATACTGAAACGGTGTGTGGTGGGGAACATAATCCGCCTGCGGTCCGGCAACAACAATAGATGAACTCGAGGAGCGGTTGCATCCGGTTGTGCCGTTCGGATTTACGAGGTTGAGATTAAATCCGCCGGCAAACCATCCCCAGGTGATACCGGCGGCGTTGAGAAGATCTCCAATATTTTTGCCGGCCATCTGCGTGGTTTCAGAGCCCGAGCACACGTCGCCGTAGGGATCGGGATCGCCGATTACCGTGTATCCACCGTTTCCATCCCCAATAAATGCACCAGTACCGCCGGTGTAATTCGCAACGCCATTGGTCTGGCCTGAAATCAGATTGATCGCGCCCACCGTGGAAGGACCAAAGTCGGTGCTATAAGAATTGTCGCTCATGGCGAACTGTTGGGCATAATTCCACAGGGCCGTAGTCGTATTGCCGTCGTAATAGCCCATCACCAGACCGGTGGTCAGAACGGGTTGTTTGCCGCGCTCTGTGGGTGGAGGGCCTGGATAGCCTGTGAACTCCGGGAACAGATCCATCGCACCGCCATCGAAGGCTTGCTGCTCCGGCATGTAGTCGTGACTCATATCTTGCGTAAAAGCCTGCGAGCGATCGAGCCGGAAGGGATTGGCCGCGCCAGCGCCGTTGGCCGGATTCAGGTTGGGGTTGTTGTACAGCAGGGCGTTGCTTAAGCCGTTAACGCTGGGCGTGTTGGGAAGTGGGTTGAAAGGCGGTTCTCCACTCGGATTGAGCGCGTTCGGATAGGTTCCGAAATAATGATCGAAAGACTCATTCTCTCCAAAGATGATCACAATGTGCTTGATCGGCGTGGCGGTTTTCGTATCGGAGGCGGCAGCTACTGGCATTGTTACCGGCCCGAAGACGATGACGGCAATGAGACACCAAGACATCAATTGACGCATAGATTTTTATCCTTTCCAGACTGGAGTGAAGGAATACCCCACCGGCTGAGAAGGAATACTACGCAAAGCAAGTTACAGGCATATTAAAAGCGGAATCTGGTCGTGGCTGTGGGCCTCTGCGAGCCCCGCAGACTGCACGTGCTGTTCACCAACTTTTTCCTCGATGATTGTTCCAACAGCGGATATGCTCGGCTCGCCTTGCTGTATTGTCCTATAATGCCGCGACTTGAAATCAGTTCGGCCTCTAATGTGTGAACCCTTCGGAACGGTAAGGACGATCGTGGGATGACTGCGAACATACAAGCCACTCCTTCGCCCGAACCAGATCGGCTGCAATCCAGCCAGCAGCAGGCCGGAAGCGGTGGTTGGCTTCGTCTGTTTCAAGGTATAAAGCCTGTGAACTGGCCGGGAGCGGCGCGGGATGCCCTGGCCGGGTTCCAACTGGCGGCGATGAACATCCCGCAGGCGCTGGGTTATACAAAGATTGCCGGCATGCCGGTAATCACGGGGTTCTACACCCTGCTGCTTCCGCTGCTGGTATTTGCCGTGTTCGGCTCATCGCGCTACCTGGTGGTCGCTGCCGATTCGGCAACCGCATCTATTCTTGCCGGGAAGCTGGCGACGATGGCTCCCGTCGCAAGTGCGAGATATGTTGCACTGGCATCGACGGTCGCTCTGCTCACCGCCGGATTTCTGCTGTTGGCGCGAATTCTCAAGCTCGGTTTTCTGGCCGATTTCTTATCGCAAACCGTACTGACCGGGTTCCTCACGGGAGTTGGATTTCAGGTCGGTATCGCCGTGCTGGGCGAAATGGTCGGACTCGACGTGCACTCCAATCGGACGATCGAACAGATCTTTAATATTTTCCGAAACCGATCCAGCATTCACTTTCCCACTGTGGCTCTTTCGGCGGTGGTCGTGATAGCTGTCTTTGCTCTGAGCCGGTTTGCCCCGAAAGTTCCAGGTTCTCTGCTCGCGGTGGCCGGCGCAATTGCCGCGAGCGCAACTTGGAATTTCGCGGGTCACGGCATCGCCATCATCGGCCCGGTCGTTGGGGGGCTTCCGCATTTCGGTTTGCCGGATGTGCGGTGGAGGGACACCGTACCGCTGCTCGGCGTTTCCGCGTCCTGCTTCGTAATGATTCTTGCGCAAAGCGCGGCTACCGCGCGTTTCTACGCGGGGCGGCATCATCAGTATCTCGACGAAAGCGCAGACTTGATCGGTTTGTCTGCAGCCAATGCCGCGGCAGGATTGAGCGGGACGTTTGTAGTGGACGGCAGCCCCACTCAAACCGCAATGGTCGAAAGCTCCGGCGGTCAGAGCCAGCTGGCTCAGGTTGCTACCGCAATCGCGGTTGCGTTGGTTCTGCTTTTGATGACCAAGCCACTGCAATACCTGCCACGCTGCGTATTGGGAGCCATCGTATTTTTCATTGCAGTCCGTCTCATCGACGTGCACGGCTTGCGCGAGATTCGCCGCGAGAGCCCGGGGGAATACGCGCTGGCCGTGTTTACCGCGGCCGTTGTTGTGCTGGTGGGAGTTGAGCAGGGCATTTTATTAGCCATGGTGTTGTCGCTGTTGCGCATTGTGCGGCACAGCTATCGTCCCCACACTGGGGTCCTGGTCACAAGCCAGCGTGATGCATGGCAATTGGCGCCAGCCGTTCCGGGCACGGTCACGAAGCCGGGCTTGATCATCTATAGTTTCGGAGCAGCGCTCTTCTATGCGAATGCCAGCCTGTTTGCAAAAGAGATTCGCGGCCTGGTCGAGCGAATTCCCTCACCCGCGCGCTGGCTGGTCGTCGATGCGGAAGCGATTACAAACGTGGACTACACCGCGGCCCAGATGGTGCGACAGCTTCACAAGGAATTGGTCGACCGTGACGTTGTGTTGGTATTCGCTCGCGCGCCTCTCTCTCTGAAGGCAGACCTGGACCGGCATCGTTTAACTCAAGTCATCGGCCCGGCGCAGTTTTTCGACCGCCTCCACGATGCCGCGGCTGCATTCGAAATCAAAGGGCACGCCTAGGCAGCGATAGCGTCCTCTGTGCATTGCGACCACCGTTCGCGCCTTGTAACGCAACCTTCAACTGGGCCGGATTCCGGCAAACCGGACAAATCGGAAGGTCCGGAAGTTCCCCTGGAAAATCAGAAGGCAGGGACGAAGTGCGACTGGCGAGGCGAAGAGGTAATAGAAAGAATCGAGAGAACAAGCAAGTGTTCGCCATCGAACCAAAAGACGAATCCTGTTCCTGATAAGGTTTCCATTCTCACGCTTGAAAGGAAACTCTTGAGTTCGGCCAAAATACCCCGCTGTCCTTATTGCATCCTCGGCGAGGCATTCCGCGCAATGAAGATTCTCCCGAATGGCCGGATGATTTGCGAATATTGCGGGCACATCGTTTTTCCCAACGATACTGCCTTCAGGTGCCCGTGCATGAAGTGCGTGGAAATCCAACTGCTCCCTAAGAGGAGAAGGCGTTCAAAGCGCTAGACCGGGATTCGTTCGGGGGCTTTGAAAACCCCCAAGATCTCCATTTATCCGCGCTGGCGCACTTTGGCGCTATTGTTTTCGCCCCCCTCCTTGTAGCCTTGCAGTCCTGCCGTCGGGAAGCCGGCAACCTAATCGACATAGTATCGGCAAGTTTGCCCGTCAGCCCAATCTGCCCAATCTGCAACAAACCTTGCTCGCTTGAGGATTGCGTAACGGACGCGAAGGGCCAAGCCGTTCACAAGGACTGCTACCGAACCTCGGTTATCGAAGGGCGAGAGTTGTTGTAGCAGCGCATTTGCTTTAGGAGAACGATTCGTGGGGCGGCAAGCTCGGCTCAGTTCAAGGAACTAAAAGCCCTGAGCGATGAACTGTCCGCCATTATGAAGCAGCAGTATGATTCTCGCCTGACCGAAGGTTACGTTCGCATGACCCCGCAGGAAATTAGCGCCTTCGACCTCCGAAAAGAACGCATCTTCCAGATCCACGTTATTCTTAGCGAGCACGATGCCAAACGGTAGGCCGGCTCCCATCAAACTGGACAGTTAGCCCCCGGTCATAGGATAGTTCGCCCGGTCAAAGGAGCGAACATCCGCCCTGGAATGGGTTTTGCAGTATGGACGACGGTATCGATGACGCTTAAATCATTGAAATAAAGGACTGGCGGACGCCCAGTCTGGCGCTAACCCCTCTCCGCCTAAATTCCCTGCTAACAGGGGAAAATTACAGGGAATTTGCGAAATTTTGCTCCTGAAATTGCGCTCTTCTTTCTCTAACTTGCACATTCCGCGGGTGGAAACTGAAGACAGTTCCAAATAGGAACAGGGAATTAACAGGAGCATAACAGGGAATATATTTTCCGTAGCAGCGAATTCTTTCGAGCTTATTGAGGTGTGATCGTTGTGAACCCATATTGCTTCCGATGTCCGGAGCCAAGAAAGCCACACGCCAAAACGGCATAAGAAGGAGCAGCTACTCGAGGATCAAACCGGAAAGAACTCCGCAGGCACAATGGCCAGAAATGACGCCCAATCCGTCATCCTTTTCGAAGGGTGGATCCAAGCACGACGACGCCACGGCTTCCTATCGCAGCGTTAGTGAGCACCGTCGTTCGCTGGCTTCTTCTCTTTCGAACTCGGCGCGGCTGCGGGTTTCGCGCCTTTCTGGTTTGAGATGGTGGTTCTGTTGCCGCCCGCTTTCATCTGCTGGTTCTGGGTCTGGGGAACCCATCCTGCTGGCGCAATTCCCGGATTATTCGACCCCGTGTTCGGAGAATCATTTTCTGGGTTTGCCGATTGCGGACTGGTGGATGCACTCGATTGCGCTGTCGCGCTCTTCGCTGCAGCCTTGGTGCCGCCGCTCTTGGTGGACGTGCCCTGGGCAGCAGTTTGAGTCTGATTGGCAGCCGTCGCAGGCGCGCTGGCTTGAGCGAAGACTGGCATCGTGGCGATGGCTAGCAGGGTAGCGATTGCCAGGGGACAGAAGGCTCGGTTTATTCCGCGCGATGAACTCATTATGCTTGTCTCCTCAGTTTCATTTGAAGTGGGTCGATTCCCACTGACTTCTTCGAAGGCCCACCTGCTTCGGGCGTCAGTACCCGCCCGCCGCAGAGTACGCGAGGGACGGGGCACTCACTTTCCACTTTTTCAACGATCTAGAGGCCGGGCCACCAGCCTCAACTTATTTCCGGACCGGACCGCCTGGCAGAGTTCGTCGGGAATTCGCGTGGATGGCGAAAGTATGGCCTGCGTAAGTGAAGAACCCGACCAACGCCCATGATTTCAGCAGCTGAATGGAGAACACTCGAGCCGCTTCGCTGTCGGTGTTCGGCCACCACCAGAGGGGATGGTCTTTAAGGAGAGCCATATACGCCGGTGTTATCGCGACCACTCCTAAGCCCGCAAGGAATGTAAAAAGCGCCAGCTTCTTCCTGGACCATCGCCACCCGATTCGCCCGATTGCAATGCCGGCGAGCGCGGCGGGCAGGACTAGATCAACGAAGCCCGACACGTCCTGGTGACCACGATATTCATAGACACCCAACAACATCACAGCCGCAGCGTAATGGAGTGAGAGCAGCCAATGCCACAGAAGCTGGAAACAGAGGATCGCTCCGTAAACCGAAATTACCCGGATCTCCTTAGCGCGCTGCATGGGATGGCGGACCTCCTTCACTCGAATGACGCATCCCCCTCCGGGAACCTTTGAAAGTAGTACGAATAGCTAATTGACACATTACTAGTGGCGTTTTGGGTTGAAGTGTTGTATCCGAAGGAAGCTCCTACCATGCCACCGCCCGACGGGTCGAAGAATATATTGACGCTCGATTTGTTTAGCAGGCCTAAAACCGGAAGTCCGAGGCCGGATAAGTTGCCTAGAATTCTGTTGTAGGACGAGGCGGCGGCAACGGTCAAGGCGTCAATTTGGCTAGTAACTGTTGCCTGTATATCGGAAGGAAGCGCAGCATAGGGTAGAGAAATGGTGATAGATCTCCTAGTGTAGGACTGCGAATCCGGGCAGCCCCAAACCGCCCCCGCCGTACCTTGTACCGTTCCAGACAGTGTGCTGCTTTTTACTGATACGGCGGGTGGCTGTGATCTATCAAGACGTTGTACCCACCGGAGCGCGGCTGATAGGTGGAGCGTAACCGAGACTACCATGCGGGCGGTGGAGGTTGTAGTGCTCCAGCCAGGGTAAGAGTTGCTGATCGCGTTCTTCTGAGTTGCGGTAGTGGCGAACGTAAGCCCACTCGCGCAAGGCGGTTTGGATGAAGCGTTCGGCCTTGCCGTTGGTGCGCGGAGTGTAGGGACGTGTGAAGCGGTGCTGGATGCCGAGTTCAAGGCAAGCAGCGCGAAAGTGGCGGGAGCGATAGCAGGAACCGTTGTCGGTGAGCAGGCGGCGAATGGGGATGCCGAGCTGGGCATAGAAGGCGACGGCGGCCTGCAGAAAGGCGATGGCGGTTTGGTTTTGCTGGTTGGGCAGCATGCGGGAGAAGGCGAGGCGGGAGTGATCGTCGATGGCGACGTGCAGCGCCTGCCAGCCGGCGAACTGAGGGCGGCCGCGACGGCGGCCGTCGCCGCGAATAGAGACCTGCTGATAACGAGTCATGCCCTTGATATCGAGGTGGAGCAGATCGCCGGGAGCGGGATGTTCGTAACGCACGACGGGCGGAGCGGGATGGAGATGACGCCAGCGGTTGAGATGAGCGCGCCGAAGAATGCGGCTGACGGTGGCGGCGCTGAGGTGAGTGGATTGGGCGATCTGATAGGCGGGCTGCAACTGGCGGCGCAGTGCGATGACCTGCGCCGTCAACTCCGAGGAGGTTTGGCGCGGGCAACGGAGAGGCCGCGAAGAACGATCGCGCAATCCAGGCAAGCCCAAGGTGCGGTAGCGGCGAAACCACTTCGCAGCGGTTTTTCGGCTGACCTGGAAGGCGGCTGCAGCCGCCTTCAATGTCAGCCTCTCCATCATGATCTTATGGGCTAAAGCCTCTCGACAGCGAAAACTAAGTCGGGCATTCTGGTGAAGGTCCATCCGATCGACTCCTGGGAAGCGGATTGGTCAGCACCATCAGCTTCTCCGGTCTTGCTCGAATGGACTATTCACTTCTTGGGAACAACGTGTTGAAAGACCACAGGTGGCCCACCCTTTGTTTTTTGCTGGAATCACTACGACTGAGGGTGCCCCATCCTTGCGCACTTTGCAAGGGTGGGTACCACGGACGAGCACGCTACGTTTCGAGTGGCAGTGCTTAGCGAGTATCGTCGTTCGCAGGCTTCTTCTCCTTCGAATTCGGCGTGGATGCCGCTTTCGCGCCCTTCTGGTTTGGGATGGTGGTTCTGTTGCCGCCCGCCCGCATCTGCTGGTTCTGGGTTTGAGGAACCCATCCTGCTGGCGCAATTCCCGGATTGTTCGATCCCGTATTCGGAGAATTATTTTCCTGGTTCGTCGATTGCGGGCTGGTGGATGCATTCGATTGCGCTGTCGCGTTCTTCGATGCAGTTTTCGCGCGGCCGCTCTTGGTGGACGTGCCCTGGGCAGCAGTTTGCGAGTGATTGGCAGCCGTCGCAGGCGCGCAGCCTTGAGCGAAGACTGGCATCGTTGCGATGGCGAGCAGGATAGCGAATGCGGTGGGACGGAGGGCTCGTTTTGTGCCGCGCGATGGATTCATTACGCTTGTCTCCTCAGTTTCATTCAGGGTGGGTCGTTCCCCACTGACTTCTTAGATGCCACCTGCGTCGGGCGTCCGCGGTACCCACCCTTCTCACAGCAGAGCGTTAGGACGGGCAGCCGCTTTTCACCTTGCGGTCGGCGATCTAAAGTCCGGTCCACCCGCCTAACGCCGCATCGGTGCTATCTTATCCGGCCGAGATGCGTCCCACGCGGCGAGCGGGATCGCAGATATATTAACGGCGGCCGCGAGTAGGAAGACTGACCAGAGGCGGATTGCCCCCCACAGATATTGCCTCGCCACCAACTCGGAAATTGCGTGCATTCCGCTCCACCCTGTGCTAAACCATCCCCCCCCCGGAAAATTGCACCAATCTGAAATCCGGAACGAAACAGCTGATGAGCAAGATCGTGAGCAGAATTCCGCCGGCTTTTGCCCAGCGGCGGCGGCGATCGACGGCAAGGCTGTGGAGCCTGGCCGCAGCCTCCACATGGCGCGCGAGGAACTGAAGGCCAACCGCTACGGCAAACGAAACTGCTATCCCAGCTAACGCAGTCCTCATTGCTAGGTGCGAAAGTCGATACAGAAGCTTTACATCGATGCCCGGCTGGATGAAGGACCAAGCGAAACACAAAGTTGCCGCTATTATGGCCACAATCGACACCGTCAAAATCAAAACTGGCAGAGAGCCACCGTTGTTAACTTGTCTGCCCACGTCTAGTTCTCCTTGCCGTAGTTGTAGTGGACCCAAGTTGCAACTGCGCCGGCATTGATGACGACGGCAGCTAGCCCCCCAACGTTTGTAACCCCGAAGCCACCGTAAATTAGGCCGCCTGCAGTAAAAGCAGCTTCGGCGGCCGAGGCTTCTGAAATCATTGCGCTCTCTGAAAGGGAGACCTGGCTGTAAGGAACGGGGCCGGAAACGCCCGCTATCCCAAAGAGGCTCGGATCGAGGTCATTGGACATTCCGAACAACAAGGAGGTCGTATTCCCTGCCGTTTCAGGAGCTATGAAACCACCTCCGTAGGAGGCTCCCGCCAACTTAAAAACGTCAACAGCACTGAGTTGATCTAGATTCCAATACCAGGCCGCGAACACCCCAATCTCAATTCCGTGATGTCCCCATGGAATCGAAGGCTCAGCGCCCCCAAAAGCGTACGTGATTGCTGCCTGGAAGCGCGTCGAGAAAACAACTTCCCAGCCCAAGATAGCGGGGAAACCTAAGAGGTGCCGAGAGAAGAAAACTCCGAAGCCCAAGGCGTCGGGTAGCCCGTTAAATAGCGCCGAGTAGACGCCGGTGACGGCAACGTTGCTCATGGCGGAAATAGTTGAGCCCACCGCCATGGCGACGCTTAACTCACCCAGATTTGCCTGCAGACCGGTTGGGTCGTTCCCATCCACAGGATCGGCGTCGGCATAGAGGTACCGGTGCAGAGACATCGGGGACATCGCGTCTCCACTCGCGGGGTCCATGCTCCAAAACCTTCCGGTTGTCTGACTCAGATACCGTGCGCGGTTGTAATAGAGGCCGAGGGCCGGGTCGTACTGTTCGCCCGCGAACAGATAATTGTTCGGCGTCGAGCCTGTTTGGTTGATAAGGTTGCCGAACGCATCGTAGTCGTAGGTATCAGTTACGGTGCCGGCAGAGTTGGTCAACTGCCGCACCGAGCCGTGCCCGTCATAGCCATAGAAGCTCGTGGTCAAGACTGAGTTCAGCGTTTGCGTTTCGCTGATTCGCTCCAGACCGAACGAATACGTGCGCGTTACCGTGCCGCTTTGCAGCTCATCGACGACTTGCGCGTACCCGGTCGGGTTCTGCGTGTCGACCAGATAACTCGTCGTCACGCCGCCGACGGTTTCGCTTACGCGGTTGCCGTCGCCGTCGTAAACCATTGCGACGGTCCCGTGAGTGATCATGTGATTCTCAAAATCGTAGACGTTCCCAATGCCTAGCGAGTTGATCGTGTTCCCGTCAGCATCGTAGGAATCGGACCCAAGACGGTCGTCGGCGTCATAGCTATACGTATTCGCCATCGTGCCGTTCACCAGCAATTGCTGGCGATTGCCGACCGCATCGTACAGATAGCTCGTTGTCCCATCGTGATTGTTCGGATCATTGCTCACGCATCGCTCAGCGAATACCGTCGTTTGCTGGCTTCTCTTTCGAATCGGGCTTGGCTGCGGGTTTCGAGCCTTTCGGGTTGGGGATGGTGGTTCTGCTGCCGCCAGCCCGCATCTGCTGGTTTTGGGTTTGAGGAACCCATCCGGCTGGCGCAATTCCTGGATTATTCGATCCCGTGTTCGGAGAATTATTTTCCTGGTTCGCCGATTGCGGGCTGGTGGATGCATTCGATTGCGCTGTCGCGTTCTTCGATGCAGTTTTCGCGCGGCCGCTCTTGGTGGACGTGCCCTGGGCAGCAGTTTGCGAATGATTGGCAGCCGTCGCAGGCGCGCCGGCTTGAGCGAATGCTGGCATCGTTGCAACGGCTAGCAGGATAGCCATTGCTATGGGGCAGAAGGCTCGGTTTGTTCCGCGCGATGGACTCATTATGCTCATCTCCTTTCCTTAGCTTCATTCCGAGTGGGTCGGTCCACTGACTTCTTCGACGCCCAACCCGCATCAAGCGTTCGTGGTGCTCGCACTTCCCACAGTACGCGAAGGACAGGGCGCCCACTTTTCTCTTTGCGTCAAGGATTTAAAGACCCGGCCACCCGCCCGTTGGCATCGGTTACGCTCAGCGTGCCCTGCGCGCTAACCACAACAGGGTATTTGACATAAAAAACGCGGCGTAGAGACCCGAGATGGCAACCGTTATGGCGAGGTATATCCTCAGCTTGGGTCTTGAGTCTAAGTTAGGCCTAAAAATCAGAAATACGAACAAGGCAGCCGCAACGAGCTCAAATGGCTCAGCAACAATCAAGTAGGTCGCCATCACTTGCTCGAGCGTCCCTATGCCTGACAGAATGCAAGAGAGAAGGCCCACACAAGCCAATATTCGCACTCGCAGCGGGCGGGTCAGGACCTCTTTGGGCGCCGCTCCACTGATGGCAATCAAGTAGGCCGCGCTAGCGGCGATTGCCAGACCCTGAGGTAGCAACTCCCCAAGAAAAATGTATGTGACGTGTAGATGTGCATCCAAGTTCGCTAGCCCCCCTCTCATTCCGCAGTGCACTTCGAGAAGCTTCCCATCGGCACGATACCGGGCAAGAACAAGCGCAGGGGACCGGTCGTTTGGCCGCCGCTGGTGGCGTACGTATCCAACATGGTGGCCTGATTCTCCGCAAAAACCTCAAAGTCTGGGAACGTGGTGCCAGAGAGCTTTCCGTCGTAACAAACCTGTCCCCCCTTTTCCTGTATCGATACATTTAAATTCACGTCAATGTCGGGGCGGGTGGCTGTGGTCTTTCAACACGTTGTTCCCAAGAAGTGAATAGTCCATTCGAGCAAGACCGGAGAAGCTGATGGTGCTGACCAATCCGCTTCCCAGGAGTCGATCGGATGGACCTTCACCAGAATGCCCGACTTAGTTTTCGCTGTCGAGAGGCTTTAGCCCATAAGATCATGATGGAGAGGCTGACATTGAAGGCGGCTGCAGCCGCCTTCCAGGTCAGCCGAAAAACCGCTGCGAAGTGGTTTCGCCGCTACCGCACCTTGGGCTTGCCTGGATTGCGCGATCGTTCTTCGCGGCCTCTCCGTTGCCCGCGCCAAACCTCCTCGGAGTTGACGGCGCAGGTCATCGCACTGCGCCGCCAGTTGCAGCCCGCCTATCAGATCGCCCAATCCACTCACCTCAGCGCCGCCACCGTCAGCCGCATTCTTCGGCGCGCTCATCTCAACCGCTGGCGTCATCTCCATCCCGCTCCGCCCGTCGTGCGTTACGAACATCCCGCTCCCGGCGATCTGCTCCACCTCGATATCAAGGGCATGACTCGTTATCAGCAGGTCTCTATTCGCGGCGACGGCCGCCGTCGCGGCCGCCCTCAGTTCGCCGGCTGGCAGGCGCTGCACGTCGCCATCGACGATCACTCCCGCCTCGCCTTCTCCCGCATGCTGCCCAACCAGCAAAACCAAACCGCCATCGCCTTTCTGCAGGCCGCCGTCGCCTTCTATGCCCAGCTCGGCATCCCCATTCGCCGCCTGCTCACCGACAACGGTTCCTGCTATCGCTCCCGCCACTTTCGCGCTGCTTGCCTTGAACTCGGCATCCAGCACCGCTTCACACGTCCCTACACTCCGCGCACCAACGGCAAGGCCGAACGCTTCATCCAAACCGCCTTGCGCGAGTGGGCTTACGTTCGCCACTACCGCAACTCAGAAGAACGCGATCAGCAACTCTTACCCTGGCTGGAGCACTACAACCTCCACCGCCCGCATGGTAGTCTCGGTTACGCTCCACCTATCAGCCGCGCTCCGGTGGGTACAACGTCTTGATAGATCACAGGTGGCCCACCCTTTGTTTTTTGCTGGAATCACTACGACTGAGGGTGCCCCATCCTTGCGCACTTTGCAAGGGTGGGTACCACGGACGAGCACGCTACGTTTCGAGTGGCAGTGCTTAGCGAGTATCGTCGTTCGCTGGCTTCTTCTCTTTCGAACTTGGCGTGGATGCCGCTTTCGCGCCTTTCTGGTTTGGGATGGTGGTTCTGTTGCTGCCCGCCTTCATCTGCCGGTTGTGGGTCTGCGGAACCCATCCCGCAGGGGCGATTCCAGGATTATTCGACCCAGTGTTCGGAGAATTATTTTCTGGGTTCGCCGATTGCGGGTTGGTGGATGAATTCGATTGCGCTGTCGCGTTCTTCGATGCAGCTTTCGCGGCGCCGCCCTTGGTGGTCGTACTCTCCGCAGCCGCTTGAGACGGACTGGCAGCCGTCGCAGGCGCGCTGGCTTGAGCGAAGACTGGCATCCTTGCGATGGCTAGCAGGATAGCGAATGCCGTGGGACGGAGGGCTCGTTTTGTACCGCGCGATAGATTCATTACGCTTGTCTCCTTAGTTTCATTCCGAGTGGGTCGGCTCCTACTGGCTTCTTCGGTCCGCCCAGCTGCATCAGGCATCCGTGGTACCGGCCCTTCGCACAGTACGCGAAGGAAACGCGTACTCTTTTAACTTTGTGTCGACGATCTAGAGTCCGTGCCACCCATCCCGGCCCGACTCACGCTCGGTCGACGCTTAGAACACGGTTGAACGCTCCCACCGTGAAGTTGACGTCGCAGTCCTGCGAAGCCGCGTCGCTCAGGGCAGCACGCAAAGTATCCAGATCTCGAACTTGGAGATGCTGGTGTCGGAACTGGAGGCGTCCGCGGTCGTGGACATAAACATCCTGTGTCCCGACCCGAACTGTCAGGATCACCTCACCCTCCTCGATATCCCGCTGGGCCACCGAGAGAAGTCGCCCGTTGATTCTCTTCGGTAGGAATAGGTCTCGCACCGGAATGTATGTCATCACCGCGCAGAGGCAGCCCCCGATAATGTATGCACAAGCGACAAACACGGAGAGAATAATCGTTAGGAGCGGAAAGGATTTATAGGATGCAGGAAAGGTTGCGAAATCGTGCGCGATTTCGCGGGGAAGGCGATGTACATACACCGCACAAAGCACTATTACGAGCCCAAGGACGAAAATTTCCCTGCCGAGGCTGCCGGGCGCCGAACTCGCCCGATCACTATAGATCCGGACCCCTGTCTTCTCAGTCTCCATAAATGAATCTGTAGGCATCGGGCGCGATGGTTTGGAACAGTGCCTTCTGCGTCGGAGTAATCGCGGTTGAAAGTGTCGTCTGTATACTGTTAACCATCTGGTCGACCAATCTTTCGGCTTCCTTGCCGGAGAAGAACTGCGGTCCTACGTCGCTTTGCACACCTACGTCTACGATATAGCCAACAAGCGCCGCCTCCAGCCCCTCGAAAAATGCCTGTTTCAACGTTCCGCCCTGCCCCAAGTCGTTGAGGCCGATGTTAATGCCCGACTGTATCGCTGCCAAGCCAGCTGTATTATTCGGATCGAAGCCGAGCTTCTCGACAAGGAAACCGCCAACGACAACGCTTGCGACCCCGGAGGTAAAAGCAGACACGAGTGCCACCTTTTCTGTTTGGGGATTTGGCGGGGGGAGGTGTAGCTGCCGAGCGTAATATTCGCTGAATTTATTAGCCGCGTACTGGAAGAGCACATTGACAGCGCCAGTCACTGCAGACTGACCGCACAATGCGCCGGTCAGGCACGCGAAGCCCAAGCCAGCGCCCGCTCCGAGCCCAAGGATTGCCCCTCTCACCGTTCCCGTATAGAAGCCTCCCAAAGAAGCGCTGATGCTTGCCGCGACAGTGATGCTAGCGAGATCATCGGCTCCTGTGGGATCCAAGCGATTCACGGGATCATCGCTAGCATAAAGATACCTGTGGAGCGAAATCGGCGCTTCCGAATCGCCCTCGTAGGTGTCCATTGACCAGAACCTGCTGCTGGTGGTGTTCAAATAGCGCGCGCGGTTGTAGTAAAGCCGGAGGGCCGGGTCGTACTGCTCTCCTGCAAACAGATAATTATTCGGAGTTGGTCCCGTTTGATCGACCATGTTGCCGAAAGCGTCGTAATCGTAAGTGTCCGTGATCGCACCGGTCGAGCTTGTCAACTGCCGGACTGATCCGTGGCCGTCGTAGCCGTAGAAGCTTGTGGCCAGCACCGAGTTCAACGTTTGCGTTTCGCTGATGCGCTCAAGGCCGAACGAGTACGTTCGCGCCACCGTGCCGCCTTGCAGTTCGTCAACGACCTGCGCGTAGCCGGTCGGGTTCTGCGTGTCGACCAGATAATTCGTCGTCACTCCGCCAACCGTCTCCGACACACGATTGCCGTCGCCGTCGTAAACCAGCGTGACGAGTCCGTGCTGCGTCATGTGGTTTTCGAAGTCGTACGCGTTGGCTGTCCCGCCGGAATTCGTTGTGTTCCCGTCAGCATCGTACTGATCTGAGGCCAGACGGTCGTCTGGATCGTACGTGTAAGTGTTCGCAGTCGTTCCGTTCACGAGCAACTGCTTGCGGTTTCCAACGCTGTCGTAAATATACGAAGTCGTGCCGTCGTGGTTATTCGGATCGTTGCTCACCGCATCGCTCAGCGAATGCCGTGTTTCGCGGGCTTGTTCTCTTTCGAATCCGGCTTGGTTGCTGGTTTCGAGCTTTTCTGGCTTGGGATAGTGATTCTGTTGCCGCCCGCCCTCGCCTGGTTTTGGGTTTGAGGAACCCATCCTGCTGGCGCAATTCCCGGATTATTCGACCCCGTGTTCGGAGAATTATTTTCCTGGTTCGCCGATTGCGGGTTGGTGGATGTATTCGATTGCGTTGTGGCGTTCTTTGATGCCGCCTTACCGCCGCTCTTGATGGACGTGCCCTGGGAAACAGTCTGGGCCTGACCGGCGGGGGTCGCAGGCGCGCCGGGTTTAGCGAATGCGGGCATCACAGTGCTGAATAGCAGAACCGTTGTTGCAGACCGACGGATGGTCTTGTATTTCATTTCGATTTCCTCCTGGGGAAACGTCCCGTTTTGTCGGTACGGCGTCGTAAGCTTATGGCCGCCAATTGATCCCAGCCTGCGACTTAGCGAAAAAAAGCTCAGAACGACTCGTTCTCGGCTATCTCAAAGACGGCTTCGGCACTGTTAATTCCAACCCCCCGATTTCCGCCCTCTCCTTCGAGAACGATTTCTCTCTGATCTGAGTAGCCCAAGTTAAGCAACATATCCGCTAGCCGAATATTGGCGTCGTCATTTCCGAATCCCATTACAGTGTCGCGGGCGGCCCAATCTGCTTCGCTAGCGACGAACTCTTTCATGTCGGTTAAGGTAAAGCTCGGAAAGCTGGACAGCGGCCAATAGCAGCTTCCCCATGTCATCCACGGATGTTTTTCTACTTTGCTCGGCGAGAAGGAGAAGTGGTCCGGCTTGGTTTTGTGCCCCGAGGAGCGGGCGGTTAGCCCGCTGTAGCTAACCACCAGATTCTTGATGACGCAGCGGGAGTGATTCAGTACGATGTGGGCTCGATAGCCCCCGGGCCGAAACACAACGGCAAGGATTAGGAGAGCTAGTTCCTGGAACGTTTCTTTCGTTGCCCGGAACTTGATCAGGTCGGCCCTGTACCCTCCGCCATATTCATGCGCTGATTTCGTAAGAACTAGTCGATCCGTCTCGATGCGTTCAGGGCAGGCCGCAAAGCTGCTCGCCGAGAATACGGTCCTAGATCGCGCGTCCTTGGGCAGCGAGGAGCGCATTTCCGCGAAAACCCTGTGTAAATCGCAGTTCATATTTCCCCGCACCCTGTCAGTAGACCACAGCATTCAAGGTCCCGGAAACATGGGGACAGACGGGAGTGACCCCAATTTCTTGGCGGGGAAATTGGGTGAACGTCCCGTCTGTCCCCATATTGTCCCCGACAATCGTTCCAAACTCGTAAGCCAATTTGCTCGCGCGTTCATGAAAAGGATTCAACAAGTTCTGAAGCTTACTCAAATGACCCTGCCGATAAGCGACTGAGATCGATTCCAGACGAACCGATCGCTTTCGCCAAAATCGCACTCAGACTTGCGCGGAGAACGGGTACCAAGGTGGGTTTCCTGGCAAAGAGCTAGCGAATACCGTCGTTCGCGGGCTTGTTCTCTTTCAAGTCCGGCTTGGCTGCGGGTTTCAAGCCTTTCTGGTTTGGGACGGTGGTTCTGTTGCTAGCCCTCATCTGCTGGGTCTGGGTTTGAGGAACCCACCCCGCCGGGGCGATTCCCGGATTATTCGACCCCGTGTTCGGAGAATTATTTTCTTGGTTCACCGATTGCGGATTGGTGGATGAATTCGATTGCGCTGTCGCGTTCTTCGATGCGGCCTTAGCGCCGCCGCTCTTGGTGGACGTGCCCTGGGCAGCAGTTTGAGACTGATTGGCAGCGGTCGCAGGCGCGCCGGGTTTAGCGAATGCAGGCATCGTAGCGATGAATAACAGGACCGTTGTTGCAGCCCGACGGATGGTCTTGTATGTCATTTTCGCTTTCCTCCTGGGAAAATGTTCTGTTTGTCCCCTAAAAGCTTTGTGCGGTTGTGCAAAGTCCCGTGCCCCGACTCATTACCGTAACTTCGGCGTGGCGTCATGCGAGCCGCCGCCGGTCAGGATGCCTTTATACGAGTAGCTCGTGCCTGTCCATTTCAGAAATCCGTACGATCCAGAGACGCACTTACCCTTATGGCGGGCCGGAATTTCGACCTCTATATCACGGTCCGACATCGCCTTTACTAAGGGCGTGTCGCACTTGGGATCGGCGCAAAAGTTTAGCTCTTCACCGTGGTCTTGCGATTTCCAGAATTCCTTATAACCATCCCCTGCTTTTGATAGCAGCCAGAAACTCACGCATCTAGCAGAGCCGCTATATGTGGCGAATAGCACGAGCCCATACTGGGCCAGCGTTCGGGCGTCGATGTTGTCAATGAAATCGGAGGAATCATCATCGGCCCCTACGGTGGCTCGGAGCTTGCGGATCTCGGTCTCGCTCAGGCCCGACCGTGCTGCCCATGTCGCATCGTCTCGAGCATGCAGCTTCGCCCAATCCCCCGCTTGGCCCCGAGCAGCGCACGGCCAAAACAATAGGCCAACACACAGACCAAAGAAAAGAACGTATCTACCTCGCACGAAACCCCCCTTATCGGTAAATTGGCTACTGAATTGTCTTTCCACGCGCAACGTATATTCCCGTTTGGAAAAGGTTAGCTTCGTCCTGCCTCCTGCCCCTTAGCGCATTACGATTTGTGCCCGCCCAGCGTAAAGTGGAAGAAGAGAGGCGGAACAAGCGAATACTCCCCCTGATTAAGCGTCTGTCTCAGGTCAGAGCCTGAATACGCGCCCGCTCCTTCATTGAAAACGAAATCGGTGATTGCATCAAACTCATTTTGTGCAAGCCCCACGGACGTCAGACGATTCACGCCAGCTATCGCGTTCTGAGAGTCTTGCCATAAGAGATCTTGCGCTCCTGGCTTCGTGATTCCATTCTGATACTCTCCGCCCTGAGTCTTATTGCATGGCGCCAAGCTCACCAGATGCCCATATCCGATTGTGCAGTGATGTGCAGAGTCGTTGTAGAGGTGGTTGACGAAGCCTTCCTCGATGGCTATGAACTGCAGTCCTCTGTCGCTTAGTGTGGTGGCTTGGCGGCTGGCGTCCTTGACAGTAACAGCGAAGTTAAGGACAGCGAGGCTATCGAACGTACTGGAGATGCTGAGCGCGGCGACTGCATCGATTTCATTCCCGCTGGGATCGGAGAAATCCACCGGGTCGCCCACGGCGAATAGGTACTTATTTAGCGTCAGGGGCTCTTCGTCGCTGTCGTAGCCCTCCTGGTCGGGGGTCCAAAAGCGTCCCGTCGTCGTATTGAGGTATCTGGCGCGGTTGTAGTAGAGATTCAGCGCTAGGTCGTACTGTTCCCCGGCGAACAAGTAGTTGTTCGGCGTGCTTCCTGTTGAGTTGATCAGATTGCCAAACGCATCGTAATCAAAGGTGTCCGTAACTGCCCCTGTAGAATTCGTGAGTTGGCGAACTGAGCCGTGGCCGTCATAGCCATAGAAGCTAGTGGCTGAGGTGCCGTTGATCGCTTGCGTTTCGCTGATGCGCTCTGACCCGTACGAATAGGTTCGGCTAACAGTGCCGCTTTGCAACTCATCAACTACTTGCGCGTAGCCAGTCGGATTAACCGTATCTACCAAGTAATTTGTCGTCACGCCATTTGCCGTCTCGCTCACGCGATTCCCGTCGCCGTCGTAGACGATTGCAACAGCCCCGTGGGTGATCATGTGATTCTCAAAATCGTAGACATTTGGGGTACCCAAAGAGTCGATCGTGTTTCCGTTTGCGTCGTAGGCGTCTGAGCCAAGGCGATCATCAGCGTCATAGCTGTACGAGTTTGAGACAGAGCCGTTCACCAGCCATTGCTGACGATTCCCGACGGTATCGTAGGTAAAGCCATTCGTAAAGTCATGGGCGTGCGGGTCGGAAGTCACGGCTTCACTCGTAAGGCGATACAGCGAGTCGTAGCCGTAGTTGACTGTGCGTCCGCTCAACTCCGCCACCGTCAGCCGGTTTCCAGCCAGACCGAGGGTGTATGCATAGTTGGAAATTCCAACCGCATTCTTTGAAGCCCCGACCTGTGTCAGCCGGTTCAGCGTGTCGTAGCTGTAGGCGTGCGTCACCCCGTTCGGATATGTGAAGTTTTGCAGGTTCCCCACTGCGTCGTAAGCATACGTCGTCGCTCCCGACGAGTCCGTCACCGTGCTCAGCCGGTTCAGTTGGTCGTAGGTGTACGTGTCCGACGCTCCTCCGCTGTTCGATGACTTCATGGTTAGCAGATTACTGGCCGCGTCGTAAGTGTACGAAAGAGTTCCGAACGGAGTCGCCTGCGTAGTGGCTTGCGTCGGATTCGCAAAAGTGACGGGAGCCGGTCCGCTGACCTGACTCCACAGTTGGGTCACGGTCGCGCCTTGCGGCGGATTATTCTCGGTGACCGTACAAGTCAAATTGATCGTGGTATTAGGAAGTTGGGTCGCGAATGATCCACCGTTGGTACATGAAATTACTGGAGGTTGATCCTGTGCAATCACTGTGACCGTCACGTCCGCGGTTGTTTGC
The DNA here is from genome assembly GCA_963734675.1 of uncultured Acidobacteriaceae bacterium. Taxonomy (GTDB): domain Bacteria; phylum Acidobacteriota; class Terriglobia; order Terriglobales; family Acidobacteriaceae; genus Sulfotelmatobacter. The sequence goes on along the minus strand of CAVTHZ010000006.1, from coordinate 3,579 downwards.
GATTGGGAATTGTCACCGGTGAGACTCAGAACATAGGTGCCAGGTTGAACGAAAGTGGCCTGCGTGTACCCGGTGGTTGGGCTGGAGAACACGACAGGAGCGGAGGCACTCGGCCCGCTTACTTCCGCCCACTGTATCGCCAGTTGGGCGCCCGTGGGCAACCCCTGGTCCGTGACCACGCCATACAGCGTCGCCAAAAGTGGCAACTGGACAGTGAGGTTTGGCCCGGGATTCACTACCGGTGGCTGAATCTGCGGCGCCGCAGCCACCGTCACAATAACGTCCGCATAAGAATTCAGCTGCGATTCGTTAGCCGTCAGGCGAAGGTCGTAAGTTCCTGCGGCGCTGAAACTAGCCGTAGTGACCGGTTGTCCGGCATTTCCAAAGGTCACGGACCCCGCGCCGCTGACCATCGTCCACGTAGTAGTTAGTGTTCCGCCAATTGGCAGCCCGTCGTCGCTCACCACACCCAACAGATTCGCCGCGCTCGGGAGCGTGATCGCGCTGTTGCTACCCGCGTAAACAATCGGCGCACGGTTCGGCGAGTTTGCTACCCATGTGACGGTGCCCGTGCCAGTCACGCTTCCAATCGAAGCCGATACCGTATCCGTTCCGGAGTTTGCTCCCACGTAGCAGTAGGCCGCCTGCCCTGAAGAGTTCGAATCCACCGACTGGCTCGATGCATTCGCACCCATAATCGTGAATCCAACTCCGATTCCGCCGGCCGGATTGCCGTACACGTCGAGCAAGCTCGCCGTCCAACACAACATTGTTCCCGTTTGCTGTGTGAGGGTCGTGGGGGTCAAATTCAGTGTCATCCCCGATCTTGCTGTATCGAAAATCAGACCACCCGGATAGCTGTATGCGTCATACGGGGCAGCTCCATAGATCGTCAAACCAAACGGCGCCGTGCCATCGAAATGGTGTACTACGCCCGGCGTCACGGTCACTTGCGCGCCCGAATATGTGCTGCCCGGAATGGGCGTAAAGGCAGCTGTAATTGGTGCGCCATCCAACGTGACGCTGCTGGCCGCGTTGGTCGGCACCGTAAGGTTGGCGTAATTCGCCGGGAACCCCGTATCTGGATTCAAAACCGTATAGTGGCCGCCGTACTGCTGATAAGGCACCACCGTGAACATGGACGGATCGCCGTTAAAAGAGGTGTCAAAGAGGTTCGGATCTTCCACCCAGTGGCTGGTTTCGTACTGCGCCACCATCACCGGACCACTTGCAATAATCGAAGAAGGTGTGGTCAAAACCGTTTGATAGAACTCTCCCTGATTGATCGTAGCGGTCGGGACACCGTCGATGCTGACGTTGGTATTGTTCTGCGCCGCCAGGATGCGGAAATAATCTCCCTTTACGTGGCCGGCAATGGGCACTGTATAGAAGGTCTGCCCCCAGAGGTCGGTGGAGAGCATTTCCTCTACGAAACTGTTGCCGCAACAATAGTCGATGCCTGCCAGAGCGGGCACAAAACCATCCTGCATACCGCTGAAGACTGCGATCGGCTTGTCGGAGGCGATCGCCGTTCCCGTCAGGTCAACATTGGGCGTACTGGTTTGGAGCTGATACGTTCTGCCTTGATTCAGAACCACCGTGTACGGTTGACCCGCAACGCGCCCTCCGGCGTTGGCCGTGGGAGTAATCGTCACGGTCGTCCCGTCATAAGGCGCAACAATTCCAAATTCACTGCCATTCAGCCCGTTGCCGTAAGGATCTTGCCACGACATAACTATGTAGTTGGTCCCCAGGGTAGGCGTGGGAAGCCCAAGGTATCCGTCGCTCGAAGCCTGGTAGTAACTCAGCCCAACCACCGTTACTTCGCTTTGAGCGGTGACATGAATTCCGGTGTTCTCGACGCCATCCACCGTCAACATTGCAACGGCAATCGGTATGTCCACGTAGGTTCCCTGTCCCGCCGCCAACGTGAAATTGGAAGAGAAACCCAGGCCCGGAATCGTGACCGTGCCGCTATTAGCCACATCCGAGGAAATCAGCAGTTGTGGCACGAACTGGTAGGGCGAACTGCTGGTGCAGTTCACGCAGTCGTCATAATTCTGCGGGAACATCAGCCAGAAATCAGTACCTTTGTACCCTCCGTGTCCGTACAACTCGCAAACCGTGATCGTGACGTTCGATGTGCTGAGGTACTGCGAATCGTTGGCGGAAAGCTGTAAGACATAAGTGCCGCCGGTACTAAATGACGCCGTGGTCACGGCTGCGGTTGGGCTCGAGAATGTCACCGTGCCCGGCCCGCTGACCGTGCTCCACGAAACGGCCAGGGTTCCATTCGGCAGGCCGTCATCTATCGCGATGCCGTTCAATTAGCACTGGTGCCGGCAGAGTGATCGTTTGATCTGGGCCAGCGTTTACATAAGGTGGTTGATTGACCCCGTTGCCCTGCGCATATACATAAACGGTAGTCTGCGCGGTGGTGGTGTATTGTGCGTTGCTTGCGTTTAACTGCAAAATATAAGCGCCCTGAACAGTGAAGCTTGCCTGCGTGACTGCTGTATTTGGGCTGCTGAATGTGACGGCTGTGGGTCCGCTGATCTGCGTCCAGATAAGAGTCATCGGCACGCCGTTGTCGCTTGCGCTTCCGTTCAAAGTGACAGTATTGCTCGGCAGCGTGATCGTCTGACTGGGTCCTGCACTGACCACAGGCGGCTGATTCGTAGCCGCGTTCACCGTGATCGTGACCTGCGAGGTGCGGGTGTATTGGCTATTGCTGGCACTCAACTGCAGCACATAGGCCCCGGGCGTCGACGGGAACGTTGCCTGCGTTGTCGTTGAATTCGGGCTGCTGAAGGTAACGGCTCCCGGTCCGCTGACCACGCTCCAGACAAACGTCATCGGCACGCCATTGTCGCTGGCGCTGCCATTCAGAGTGACCGTATTCGTGGGCAGCGTGATCGTCTGATTCGGGCCGGCGTTTACCACGGGCTGTACGTTGACCTGGGAATTTACTGTCACCATCGTGGTTGCGCTGGCAGAGTTTTGCGAATTACTCGCCGTCAGTTGCAGAACATAACTGCCGGCCGACACAAACATCGCAGTCGTCACCGCACTGCTGGGGTTGCTGAAAGTGACCGAACCTGGCCCGCTGACGACGGACCAGGCGAAGGTAAGCGGAACCCCGTTGTCGGTGGCGCTTCCATTCAGCGTCACGGAATTGACCGGCAAAGTAATGGTCTGATTCGGCCCGGCATTCACAACCGGCAGCGGCGCATTGGCGGTAACGCTGGTCGTGACTGGCTGGCTGTTGGACGTTCCATCGTTGACGATCAATTGCACGACGTACATGCCCGGAGCGTTTGCCACGAAAGTTGGATTGACCACGGTCGCGCTCGATAGAGTCGCAGTTCCACCGGCGGGCTGTGACAGAATGGCCCAGCTATAGGTGAGAGGGTTTCCGTTGCTATCGGTCGATGCAGATCCCGATAGTTGTACCGTTGCGCCAACTGTGACCGTCTGGCTCGATCCAGGGTTTGCAACCGGCGGAATGTAATTTGTGGTGATGAGAACCGTCGCCGGATTGCTGCTCAGGTATCCGTCGTTCACAATCAATTGCACTAC